>NZ_CAXOQQ010000001.1:0-325936 GCF_964211575.1 Streptococcus sp. oral taxon 061
TTATATTACACGGAAGGGTAGCGAAGAGGCTAAACGCGGCGGACTGTAAATCCGCTCCTTCGGGTTCGGGGGTTCGAATCCCTCCCCTTCCATCTTATACGGGCATAGTTTAAAGGTAGAACTAAGGTCTCCAAAACCTTCAGTGTGGGTTCAATTCCTACTGCCCGTGTTAAACGTTATGGCGGGTGTGGTGAAGTGGTTAACACATCAGATTGTGGCTCTGACATTCGGGGGTTCGATTCCCCTCACTCGCCTATTTTATATTATTGGGGTATAGCCAAGCGGTAAGGCAAGGGACTTTGACTCCCTCATGCGTTGGTTCGAATCCAGCTACCCCAGTTACTATTTGCCGGCGTGGCGGAATTGGCAGACGCGCTGGACTCAAAATCCAGTGTCCGTAAGGACGTGCCGGTTCGACCCCGGCCGCCGGTATAGTAATAAAGACAAGGTTTTCGGGCCTTGTCTTTTTTTCTTTGTTGTATGTTGAGTTACCAATTTTTTCCATTTTAAAATAAATCATCAAGTTTATTAGCCAATGTTTTCTGTTTGCTTGGGTACAAATGAGAATAAGTATCAATTGTTGTTGTAATTGAAGCGTGTCCTAATCTTTCTTTAACAACAAGATAATCTTCTCCTTGATTTATAAGTAATGATGCATGAGAGTGTCTCAAATCGTGAATTCTTATTCTCTTTAAATCTTTATCCCTTTCTAGTATTTGCTTAAACTTCTTATCAATCATATTTTTTGTAATAGTTATTGGTGTACTCTGTATTATTTGTAGTTCGTCAGTATTTTTCGTAAATTCCTCAAGTTTTTCTTTTTGTTTTACTTTCCAATCTTTTAGCATTTCTGCTAATTTCTGATTGATTGTAATATTTCTAGTTCCTGATCGTGTTTTTGTTGTATTAATGTAGCTTGTATTATTTACAAAGTATACCGTTTTGGTAACGAAAATTGTATTTGTTAAAAGATTTATATCATTCCAGTTCAATGCTAGTATTTCTCCCATTCTCATCCCAGTAAAGAAAGCAATTACGAAAAACAGGTCATAGCTTATTTCATCATCTTGAATAAGTTCTCTAAATTTTGTGAATTCTTCTATACTCCAAAATTGAATATTAGGCTTCCTAATTGGTAATTTTCTCAAATTCTCAACAGGATTTTTATCAATGAGAGATTTTCTTATACCAGTATCAAAAATTTTTTTAAGTAGAATTAGAACTTTATTAATTGTATTATAGCTTAAAACTTCATTTTCATTTTGTTTTTTAGGTTTTGTTTTTAGGTATTCACGAAATTCGAATATATGGTCATACGTTAATTTATTTAAATTTGTATTTTTAAAATATGGCTTAATATGACGTTCATAATTGTTTCTTTGTGTACTTGTGTAGCTTATTTTTCTGCCATTTTTCAGATCATCTTCTTCAAGTAAGTCGAATAACATATCTGTTGTTACAACAAAGTCAAATTGTTTTTCTTTTAATTCTACAACTCTAATATGTTGTTCAAGTTCTAGGGCTTCCTTTTTAGAATTTAATCCTTTACGAATAATACGTATTCTTTTTTGTGTGACTGGGTGGAAACCGTTAGAAACATCAACGGTCCATTTACCACTCTTAGTTTTACGAATAGTCATTCATTATGCTTCTTTCTGGAGTTCAATTCCTAGTAGTTCTTCCGCAACACTGACTGGAATTGTACCAATCCGTTTGTTATCGTAGATGTTAAAACCACGATTCACTAATAGTAATTTGCCAGTATGGATAATCTTTCTTGCAGTTCCTGGAGCAAATCCAAGTTCGATAAGGTCATCTTTTGTTACAGTTTTAATCATGTGATCTCCTTTTCTATTCAGATTAAGTAAGGGGAGGATTAACTCCCCTTGTTTGATACTTATTTTTGTTTTACATCTACTAAATGGATAGCATCCGCCTTGTAGTACATCGTTGAACTAATCATAGTGGCTTGTAAATTGTCAAATGTAACTGGTACTTGATCCATCGCTTGGATATAGTCATTATCGACTAAAGCTTCTGGATTGTCTACTGAGACTTGGGTTGATTTCTTTTTGAATTGTCCATCCTTGATAGTTACATTGTATTTCCAACCAATGATTTTATCGGTATTAAAACGTCTTTCGCTACCATCTCGGTTTTTGATAATTTCTCCGTTTGCATCTGCTCGGACTTCTGTTTCAAATTTTGGAATAACTTCATCCAATTCAAATTTTGTTCCAATGTTATTAAAATTCCAGTCATTTTGTGAAAGCATTTTTGCCATAGTTAATTTCTCCTTTTGATATTTTCTTTGATTGTAGGGATTAAATCCTCTCTTTTAAAGAGAATTGCCCTTTCTATTAATCCACTTGCTAAATCTGGTGGATATTCCATATTGTTGAGTGCGAGATAGTTAGATTTCTCATACTCATGCAGTAAATTATTGTCGTATAGAAATTTATACGCTTTTAGAATAGCCCCTGAACCTTTATAGGTAAACCATTCTAATTTTTGTTCAAGTTCTGTTTTTGGTTTTGAAATAATGATAGAGATAGGTTTTGAGTGACCTAAAAACTTTTCCCAAGATCTCAAAGGTTTTGAGAAATGGCTATCACTATAAAATCTCACTTTTTCTTTGAGATATCCCTTGGTAAAGTTGAGAAGATCTATTTCTGAATGCAACCATTCTTGAATGAAGTAGTGAGCTTTTTCTTTCCTAAGTTCTAACTCAGTTCTTATCCAATTTTCTATAAAACGCTTGCTGATGCCGAGCTTCTCAGCTCGTTCTAAGCGTTTATCATAAATTCTAAGTCTTTCATCATCATTGGGTTTTCTCAAATATAAGGTTTGGCCGATTGTTTCATCTCCGTAGGTATTGTAGTAGGTGCTTTTTCCATATATAAAGCGTTTCTTCTGACAAATCTTTAGAAGCTGATTAGGAGTGAAATAGGGTGTTTCATTAAAATCATCTATTGCAATATCAATTCTTCTTACTGAAAATTGATTGTAATTGTAGTAGAGGTTGTTCAGAAACTGTCTTTCGGACAGACTATTTGGATCTAATACCATATCTCTAAAGAACTCGAGTGCCTGTCCTGACATGACAAGCATGTAGGACGACTCTTTCACTCCATAGTAGATACGGATATTCCCATAATGAAACTGGCTATCATAGTTATAGTATTTAAGGCTCCCTTTATTCTCAATAAATAGGTTATAGTCAAGAAATAGAATATCTTCGATTATTTCTCTTGGCGAAAATTCAGTCTTATCAAACTGAATTTGAATCCAGTCAAATACAGAACGTAAATGTTCATTTTTTGCCATAGATTTTGATTCAACTTTTTGCCTAATTTTGCCACCCTTAAAATCTCCGAAACCCTTGGGAATACTGAATTCTTTCGATGGTACACCTAACTTGCAGAGGGTGGTGTTACTACACACCCTAACGGTCAAAAATGGTCCGTCCGCATCTACGCTCATTTTCGGCTTTCTGCCTCATGGCTCAGCCGAAAACTCGCTATTAGCCGAACCTATTTTTTGACCTCTTCTGAACAAACCCTAATAAGCCGGTTTGCATCGACTCTTCAATATCTTGGATTTTCTTTTTTTGATTGGCATTCTCATTTTTTATCAGTCGTATTTCTCGCTTAAATTCCTGTTTTAAGGCGCTCAGTTCATCATAGAGTTCATCTACTACTTTGTTTAGGAGTTCTTGCTCATTGTCTGCTAGACTCCCAAATACTTTTTGTATAGCCTCTTTTAAACCTATTTCAAGTTTTAGGTTAGCTAACTTTTGAAATTGTCTAAGGTCTTCGTCTGTAAAGTCATAGGCAACTGTATAACTTAATTGATGAGTTCTGGGATTTCTACTGATAGGAATTTTAATTTTCTTAAATTCCTTGCCACTTATCTCTTTAATCAGTTGAATCCAATTTTTAAGAGTAGAGGTAGAGTTTAGGCCAGAAATTTGATTGACTAACTCTTTATTGGTCATCTTTTTGTGAAACCTCCGAAATTTTCTTGTGCAACTGAGGAGTTTTCTGTGGTATAATTGTTACATAATATGTTTTGATCTTGGAACGAACGGCACATTTGTTTCAAGATTTTTTTTATTTTGTCGAATCTTACCTCCTTTATTAAAATTTTTTAAATCAACTACTAATTACATACGCTTTTACCTCCTTTTATGCTATAATATTCTCAATGGAATATTTAATCTCAAAATAAATATTCCTTATGGAATAATTCTATTTTATACCGTTTAGAATATTTTGTCAAGCTAAAATATACAGAATCGAATATTAAAGAGGATACAATGTTTAATAATAATAATTCTTTTGGAGATCGTCTTAGGGAACTGAGAAAGAGTAAGAAGTTAACACAGGTACAAGTTTCTGAGATGATTGATGTACAACAAGGTACTTATTCTCGTTGGGAAAACGGAACTTTAGAGCCTAATTTAGAAGCGGTTGTCAAATTAGCAAAATTATTTGATACCACGACAGATTATTTATTAGGAAAAACGATTTACAGTACTCTAGATGTTGTCCCACATCCAATCACTAGAATTGATTTGAAGAAGCTAAAAGAGTTTAATAAAACTGAACTAGATGATCTGAAATTTGCAATTGTCATGAATGGAATTAAAAACCATTCTACTCTACCTAAGTATTTGGATGAGCTAGTCTCTGAAAATAATTTAGATGAAGAAGAGCAAGAAATATTGCAGACTCTTTTTAAAGAGGTTTCTGATTATTTTAATGCAGATTGATGGTTTGTTATATTTTTAGTTTCACTTATGGAACTATGATAGTCTAAGTTGCTAGTATTTTAAAAAGACAAGGTGTTTTATCCTTGTCTTTTTCATTTTAGTATTGCTTTTGTTTCAATGTCAATAAGTGTGTTCTTTTTGAATCAGTAACTATTCCAATTTATCTATCTCGAAATATATAAAATCCCTTTGTAATACTATAAAAAATAACTAACAAAGAAATAACTATAAGACTCGGTTGCCAGAAACCTGATATATCTACTACACTTTGGCCTAGAAGTTGGCCAATAAAGCTAACTAAAATTAAAATAATTAAATTGAAAATTACTGATACTAATAAAATTAACACCGAGTGTATTATTGCCTCGCCTATACGTATTTTAAAAAGTTGTGAACTTGACACTCCCAGTGTCTTTAACTGTTTAATGTCTTCAATATCTTTATTAGAAGATAAAATTGTAAGAGAAATAGAACTAGTAATAATCAGAATAATTGGAGCAGACAGATAAGCAATAAATGAAGCTCTTGCTTCGAGTACACCGTTTGCTGTATTCATGAATGAATACATATTTTGGGTGTAAAGAATAAACCCAGAAATGAGAGTTACTCCCATGCTCATTGAAGTTTGTATACTTTTCAAATAGCTAGGATTGGATAGTAGATTCCAAAAGCCTGTATTGATTACATAATTTTCAGTTGGGAATATCCTCATTAAAAATTTTATTAGAAACATTTGAATTGATGGAGATAGTGATTGAATAATAAGGATGTGAATAATTAATAAAAATAATATTATGCTTGACTGTGTTGAAATTATTTCTTTATTACTGCTAAAACCTGCTGAAACAATAAAACCTATACATAGTAACCATAGGATTAAACGAACAGAGATGTTAATAACACCAGTTATTGTAACTTTTCTTTTTTTCTTTTTTGGTTTTAATATTGATGATATTTTAAGTATTCGACTTGAATAAAAGTAAGCCCCTATCCCTACAATTGTTGGGACTATAAAAACACTCAATAAAATTGATTGAATGTTGGCTGTAATAACTAAATCAGGTAACTCATCTCTTCCTAATAAATTTTGTAAAAATTTGTAGTAACTATCTGCCAGGATAAATGAAAGTATTGTACCAATACTACTAACAATCACTGCCATTAAATAAAACTGTCCAGATACTAATAAAGATAGCTGAGTTCTGCTTGCGCCTAGGGTAGCCCATAATTGGTAATCCTTTTTAAAGATATCTATTAGCAGTCTTATATTATTTGAAATAAGGAAAAATAGAGTAGTCCCGCCAAAAACTATTAGCATTTGAAAAAGTTGTGAAGCGTTAATATTAGCAGTCTTTATTGAACTAGCAATACCAAATAAAGATGTTCCAACAATCAGGCTAGATACAAATAGTAATGGTATTGTTCCTAACCATTGTCTTTTTGAGTACTGAAATTGGTAAATGATTAATTTTAGCATAATATATCCTCCTCAAATTAATCTTTACTACTTTCAAGTGCTTGGTAGAGCTCATCAGCTGAAGGTTTAATAATTTGTCGAGATATTTTTCCGTCTTTTAAAATGAGTGCTCTGTCAGTTTTTGAAGCCAACTCAATATCATGAGTGACCATAAGAACACATTTTCCTTGACTCGCTAAATTACGAAGTGTTTCAAAAATAAGCTTTCTTGAGACGCTGTCCAGAGCTCCTGTTGGCTCATCAGCAAAAATAATTTTACTATCAGCTATTATTGCACGAGTAATAGCCACTTTTTGCTGTTCTCCACCTGATAAGGTAGCAACTAATGATGATAGTTCTGCTTTAAAATTCAAACTATCCAACATTTTTTTTACTTTATTACTATCAACACTCTTTCCTGAGAGTCTCAGAGGAAGTGTAACATTTTCTAGTACAGGTAGAGCGGGTACCAGATTATAGTTTTGAAAAATAATTGCAATATCTTGCCTTCTAAATTTAGCAAGCTTCCCTTCTTTTAAGGTATATGGATTTATACCATTGATAACAACTTCGCCACTTGTTGGTTCAGATAAACTTGATAAGCAACTTAGCAAAGTAGACTTTCCAGAACCACTGACACCAAGTATTGATACAAATTCCCCATAATTGACAGATAAAGAAACATCTTTCAAAATAGAGACAGTTTTGTCTTGCCCTAACAAAAATTCTTTTGAAAGGTTTGAGACTTTAACAGCTACATTATTAACCATAATAAATCCTCCTGATTCCAGTGTCATCTTTGATTTTATTATATAAATTGGAATTCTATTAATATCAAGTATGTAACTTATGAAACGAATTTTTAATGGATAAAATTTCTTTTTTATCTGGATCTCGAATAAAGGTCTTTAGCGAACTAAGAATCTTTTCTATTACTATAATAGTATCATAAAAGAGGTTTAATTGAAAGCGTAATCATAACTCTATTAAGAGGTACAGCTATTCTATACAAAATTCAAACATAAAACTTAGGTATACTTAATAAATGAGAATTAAAGTTAGCTATAACGAAGATAGTAGCATATGTAAAATGTTTTTGATACAACAGAGTTACCAAAAAGTTACAAAAATTTGAAAAATGAGTCTATTTTGCAAGATTCAAAGGTCCTAAAACCCTATTAAATCAAGGTTATAAGAGTTAAAAAATGTATTCATAGAACTCAAAATCCAGTGTCCGCAAGGACGTGCCGGTTCGACCCCGGCCGCCGGTATAGTAATAAAGACAAGGTTTTCGGATCTTGTCTTTTTAATTTCTCTTCCATTTTTTTCTCTCGCAATTACTTAAAATTACTTATTTTTTCTTAATTTTATTGTAAAGCTTAATGTTCAATATAACTTTACTATATATTTACTAAATCTTAAAATATTTCTTTATAAATTTAACTATAATAGGTCTATACCATTTACAAATTAATCAGAAAGGTTTATAATGTAATTGACATAATAAATATTAGAAAAATGAATTACGGAGGTTATCATTATGCCTAAATATATTAAAGCGGATCAATTTTTCTATCCTCATGGTGTGCGCCGTGGCGGTTTTCTAGAACTAGTTGATGGTAAATTTGGTAAGCATATGGATCAAGTATCTGATGACGCAGAAATTATTGACTATACTGGTTATAGTATTGCTCCTGGTCTTGTTGATACACATATTCACGGATTTGGTGGGGTTGATGTTATGGATAATAACATCGAAGGTATTCTTCATACAATGAGTGAAGGTCTTCTTAGCACAGGTGTTACTAGTTTCCTACCAACTACTCTAACATCATCATACGAACAATTATTAGCTGTTACTGAAAATATTGGTGCGCGTTATCAAGAGGCTTCTGGTGCTAAAATTCGTGGGATTTATTTTGAAGGTCCATACTTTACTGAGGAATTTAAAGGAGCTCAAAACCCTGCTTACATGAAAGATCCTCGCATGGATGAATTTCGTGCTTGGCAGAAGGCTGCTAATGGTCTTCTAAATAAAATTGCCCTTGCACCTGAACGTGAAGGTGTTGAGGACTTTGTACGTACGGTTACTGGTGAAGGTGTTACTGTTGCTTTAGGTCACTCAAATGCAACTTTTGATCAGGCTAAGAAGGCTGTTGACGCTGGTGCAAGTGTTTGGGTTCATGCTTATAATGGTATGCGTGGCTTAACTCACCGTGAGCTTGGTATGGTTGGTGCTATGTATGAATTGCCACATACTTATGCTGAATTGATTTGCGATGGGCATCACGTTGATCCTAAGGCCTGTGACATTCTACTTAAACAAAAAGGTACTGAAAATATTGCTCTTATCACTGACTGTATGACAGCGGGTGGTTTGCAAGATGGTGACTACATGCTAGGAGAATTCCCAGTTGTGGTTGCAAATGGTACTGCACGTCTTAAATCTACTGGGAACTTGGCAGGTTCTATTCTCAAACTTAAAGACGGTTTGAAAAATGTTGTTGAATGGGGTATTGCAAATCCACATGAAGCAGTTATGATGGCCAGTCTCAACCCAGCAAAATCAGTTCATATTGATGACGTTTGTGGACAAATCCGTGAAGGCTACGATGCTGACTTTATCGTTCTTGATAAGGATTTGGAATTGGTAGCAACTTACCTTGATGGTGAAAAACGTTATCAAGCATAATCTCTAAAGTAGAAACTAGTTTAGTTTCTACTTTTTTTAATTTAGTTTGTTATTTCCTTCACATATTACTTGATTTTATTTATGAAAAGGCTTACAATTATGATATAAACAATACAAATAAAAAAACGGAGGTAAGCTTTATGAAAGCCTATACTTATGTTAAACCAGGACTTGCTTCATTTGTTGATGTTGACAAACCAGTTATTCGCAAGCCAACAGATGCTATTGTGCGTATCGTTAAGACTACTATTTGTGGTACTGACCTACATATCATTAAAGGGGATGTTCCTGCTTGTAAGAGTGGAACTATCCTTGGACATGAGGGAATTGGTATTGTAGAGGAAGTTGGAGCAGGCGTTTCAAACTTCAAAAAAGGCGATAAAGTTTTGATTTCTTGTGTTTGTGCCTGTGGTAAATGCTACTACTGTAAAAAGGGAATCTATGCCCACTGTGAAGACGAAGGCGGTTGGATTTTTGGACATTTGATCGACGGTATGCAAGCAGAATATCTTCGTGTTCCTCATGCTGATAATACTCTCTACCACACTCCAGCTGATTTGTCTGATGAAGCCTTGGTTATGTTATCTGATATCCTACCAACTGGTTATGAAATTGGTGTCTTAAAAGGGAAAGTAGAGCCTGGTTGTAGTGTGGCTATCGTTGGTTCAGGTCCAGTTGGCTTAGCAGCTCTATTGACTGCTCAATTCTATTCACCTGCTAAATTGATCATGGTAGACCTAGACGATAACCGTTTGGATACTGCAGTTTCTTTCGGTGCTACTCATAAGATTAATTCTTCAGACCCTGAAAAAGCAATTCAAGAAATTTATGATTTAACAGATGGTAGAGGTGTGGATGTTGCTATAGAAGCTGTTGGTATTCCTGAAACGTTTGATCTCTGCCAAAAGATTATCGGTGTAGATGGAACAGTAGCCAACTGTGGTGTGCATGGTAAGCCAGTTCAGTTTGATTTGGATACTCTATGGATTCGTAACATTAACGTAACTACCGGTTTGGTTTCTACCAACACAACTCCTCAGCTTTTGAAAGCTTTAGAAAGTCATAAAATTGAACCAGAAAAATTGGTAACTCATTACTTCAAACTAAGTGAAATTGAAAAGGCCTATGAAGTATTTGGTAAGGCTGCAGATCATCATGCGATTAAGGTTATCATTGAAAACGATATTTCAGAAGGTTAATCGAATTTTGAATCCAGTTATTCTTTTTAGAATAGCTGGATTTTTTGAAAATATTAGATAATTCGTGAAAGCAAGCAAATTTCTTTCATTGTTCTTAAAATTTCGCTATAATATACGATACAAAGGAAATGAAACTATGTATCGAGTTATAGAAATGTACGGGGATTTTGAACCTTGGTGGTTCATAGAAGGATGGGAAGAAGACGTCATTAGTAGTAAGAAATTTGAAAATTACTATGATGCCTTGAAGTATTATAAATCTTGCTGGTTTGAACTGGAAAAGAAAATTCCACTATATAAAAGTCGAGGAGACTTAATGACCATATTTTGGAATCCGGAGGATAAGCGTTGGTGTGAGGAATGTGATGAATTTCTGCAGCAATATCATTCCTTGGCTTTACTGGAAGATGGTCAAGTTATACCAGATGAAAAATTCAGACCGGGTTATGAAAAACAAACTGGTTTAGAAATCCACCGGACGTGTCGCATCAAAAAAGATGGAACAACTTTTTAATAAAGTTGTTCTTTTTTTTGTATTTTCTTCGAATAATTAACTGAGGAGGGAATATGGTACAAGCACTTGCACAAGAATTGATTAGTCTCGCAAAAAAGGATGGAGCTCAGGATATCTATTTTATTCCCAAGGACAAGGGTTATGAGTTGCATATGCGAATAGGTGATGAAAGGCGTTTGATTAATAGCTATGACTTTGAAAAGTTGGGCGCAGTGATTAGTCATTTTAAATTTATTGCGGGGATGAATGTTGGAGAAAAGCGTCGTAGTCAGCTTGGGTCCTGTGATTATCAGCATGATGGCAAGGTTTCTTCACTCCGCTTATCGACGGTAGGAGATTATCGTGGTCATGAGAGTTTAGTTATTCGCCTTTTGCACGATGAAGAACAAGAGTTGCGCTTCTGGTTTCAAGACCTTAAGGAACTAGAAAAGGGCTTTAGGCAACGCGGCCTTTATCTATTTGCAGGACCTGTAGGAAGTGGCAAAACTACCTTAATGCATGAATTAGCTAAGTCATTGTTTAAGGGACAACAAGTCATGTCCATTGAGGATCCAGTCGAGATTAAGCAAGAAGAGATGCTGCAATTACAACTCAATGAAGCTATTGGATTGAGTTATGAAAACTTGATAAAACTTTCTTTGCGACACCGACCAGATCTTTTAATCATTGGAGAAATCCGGGATAGCGAAACAGCCCGTGCTGTTGTAAGAGCGAGCTTAACGGGAGCTACAGTGTTTTCGACCATCCATGCAAAGAGTATTCGTGGGGTCTATGAGCGTCTTTTAGAACTTGGTGTTAGTGAAGATGAACTCGCAGTTGTTTTACAAGGTGTTTGCTACCAGAGACTAATCGGGGGAGGAGGAATTATTGATTTTGCAAACCAAAATTATTCAGAACACCAGGCAGAAAAGTGGAATGAGCAAATTGATCAGCTTCTTAAAGACGGACATATCACTGCCCTTCAAGCTGAAACGGAGAAAATTAGCTACCAGTAAGCAGAAGAAAATCATCACTCTCTTTAACAATTTGTTTTCTAGTGGTTTTCACTTGGTAGAAATCATTTCCTTTCTTGATAGAAGTCTTTTGTTGGAGAAGGAATATGTTTCGCAGATGCGCCTAGGACTATCGAAAGGAAAATCTTTCTCGGAAATGATGGGGAATTTAGGTTTTTCGAGTGCGATTGTCACTCAGCTTTCATTGGCTGAAGTTCATGGAAATCTCCATTTGAGTTTGGGGAAAATTGAAGAATATTTGGATAATCTTGCTAAGGTCAAGAAGAAGTTAATTGAAGTTGCGACCTACCCACTTATTTTGCTAGCTTTTTTACTGTTAATTATGCTAGGATTGCGGAATTATCTCTTGCCCCAACTGGATAGTAGTAACATAGCTACCTTAGTGATTAGTAACCTGCCACAGATTTTTCTCGGACTTATTCTGGCACTAAGTCTTGCATCTTTAACAGGACTGATATTCTACAGAAAATCTAAGAAGATACAAGTCTTTTCTTATCTGGCTAGAATCCCCTTTTTAGGTGTGTTTGTTCAGTACTATCTAACTGCTTATTATGCTCGGGAATGGGGAAATATGATTGGACAAGGTTTAGAGTTGGCACAGATTTTCCAGATGATGCAGGAGCAAGGGAATCCTCTTTTTAAGGAAATTGGATACGATTTAGATCAATCTTTGCAAAATGGGCATGAATTTTCTAAGGTTGTTCAGATCTATCCCTTCTTTAGAAAAGAGTTGGTATTAATTATTGAATATGGAGAGGTTAAATCCAAGTTGGGAAGCGAATTGGAAATATATGCGGAAAAAACCTGGGAATCCTTCTTTACCCGAGTCAATCGGGCCATGAACCTTGTTCAACCACTGGTCTTTATTTTTGTAGCCCTGCTAATCGTTTTATTGTATGCAGCTATGTTGCTGCCGATGTATCAAAATATGGAGGTAAATTTTTAGATGAAAAAGATGTTGATGAAATTAAAAAAAGCTACGGTAAAAGGTTTCACTCTTGTAGAAATGTTAGTGGTGTTGCTTATCATTAGCGTCCTACTCTTACTGTTTGTGCCAAACTTAACTAAGCAAAAGGATGCAGTCAATGATAAGGGGAAAGCAGCTGTTGTCAAGGTGGTAGAAAGTCAGGCTGAACTCTATAGTCTGGATAAAAATGAAGATGCTAGTCTAGGTAAATTACAGGCAGATGGACGCATTACTGCTGAGCAAGCAAAAGCCTATAAAGAGTATCATGCCAAGCAAAATAAGAGTCAGTCAGTTGCAGATTAGGGCCTTTACCATGCTAGAAAGTTTATTGGTCTTAGGAATAGTCAGCCTGTTAGCCTTGGGTTTGTCAAGTTCAGTTCAATCAACTTTTGCAGCTGTGGAAGAGCAAATTTTCTTTATGGAGTTTGAGGAACTTTATCGGGAAACACAGAAGCGAAGTCTGGCTAGTCAGCAAAAGATCAACTTAATGTTAGAAGAGAGAAGTATTGGGAATGGCTATCAGAAATTAGCCATCCCTAAAGGCATTCAATTGCAGTCTAATCAGTCAATTACCTTTGATAAGGCTGGAGGGAATTCGTCTCTAGCTAGCGTGAGATTTCAAACAAGGAAAGAAGTGGTTCGCTACCAACTATATCTAGGAAATGGAAAGATTAAACGTATTCAAGAAGAAAAAAATTAAGGCGGTTATTCTACTGGAGGCAGTGATTTCACTCGCAATTTTTGCTAGTATTGCAACCCTCTTGCTGGGACAAATTCAAGAAAGTAGAAAAAGAGAAGTAGAACTTCTAAAACAGGAAGAAGTTTTGCGAGTGGCTCGTATGGCGTTGCAGACTGGACAAAAACATTTGACTGTCAATGGCCTTACGGTTCATGTTGTCTCGAATGAGCAAGGTTTGGAGGTATACCATGGAACGGAGAAATTACTGGCGATTCAAGACAAGTAGGGTCAGAGCCTTTACACTTTTAGAATCCTTGGTTGCCCTTATTGTGATTAGTGGTAGCTTGCTCCTCTTTCAATCTATGAGTCAGCTCTTGGTTTCAGAAGTTCGCTATCAGCAGAAAAGTGAGCAAAAAGAATGGCTTTTATTTGTGGATCAGCTGGAAGCAGAGCTGAATCGAACCCAATTTGAAAAAGTGGAGAATGATAGGCTTTACCTCAAACAGGAAGGTAAACCCATTTCCATGGGTAAATCAAAGTCAAATGATTTCCGGAAAACAGATGCTAGTGGACGTGGTTATCAACCCATGGTCTACGGCCTAAAATCAGCTCGAATTCAAGAAAAAGGGCAGGAACTGCACTTTCACTTTCAGTTTGAAAAGGGACTAGAGAGGGAATTTATCTATCGTGTTGAAAAAGAAAAAAGTTAGAGCAGGAGTTCTCCTATACGCTATCACTATTGCTGGAATTTTTAGCCTTTTGTTGCAGTTTTATCTAAATCGTCAACTAGCACATCATCAGGATTATGCCTTAAATAAAGAAAAACTTCTTGCATTTGCTATGGCTAAGAGAACCTATGAAAAAGCTTCTTCTGAAAATGGAGAGCAGTCATTTAATGTAGGGAAGTCAACTTATCGAAATGACGAAAAATTCTTCACAACGACTATTGACACAGGAAAAAATAAGTTTGAATTTCACTTTTCTCCTTTAAAAAAGACCGGTCAAAAGTCTGAGAAAACAGAAAACAAGTCCAAAGAAGGAAATGAGGAGAAAACAGAAGAAGTGAGCAAAAAAGAGACTGCTAGGTCTTCAAAATTAGCACCTTCAAAGAAGGACACAGAGTAGTTTGGACGAGGTTTTTACATGAAATCATGCTATAATAGATACATATGGAGGACCAAAAATGGCAAGTGTAAAATTGTATCTAGTGCGTCATGGGAAAACAATGTTTAATACGATTGGGCGTGCTCAAGGCTGGAGTGATACTCCTTTAACAGCTGAAGGTGAGCGAGGCATTCACGAACTGGGAATTGGTTTGCGTGAGTCAGGCTTAAAGTTTGAGCGTGCTTACTCGAGTGACTCAGGACGTACCATCCAGACTATGGGAATTATCCTTGAGGAACTAGGTTTAACAGGGCAAATTCCTTATCGTATGGATAAGCGAATCCGTGAATGGTGCTTTGGTAGCTTTGATGGTGCTTATGATGGGGACTTATTTATGGGGATTATTCCTCGTATCTTTAATGTCGATCATGTGCATCGTTTGTCCTATGCTGAGCTGGCTGAAGGTCTGGTAGAAGTAGACACAGCAGGTTGGGCTGAAGGATGGGAAAAGCTAAGTGGTCGTATCTGGGAAGGCTTTGAAGCCATTGCCAAGGAAATGGAAGCCAATGGTGGAGGAAATGCCCTGGTAGTCAGCCATGGAATGACAATTGGAACTATTGTTTACCTCATTAACGGCATGCATCCACATGGTCTTGATAACGGAAGTGTGACGATTCTAGAGTACGAAGATGGTCAGTTTTCAGTAAAGATTGTTGGGGACTGTAGCTACCGTGAAATTGGACGAGTTAAGCTAGACGAGCAAGATAGTTCAGAACAATAAAATTCAGCACTAAATTTAGAAGAATTTTTAAAGGATTGATAGAATGCTAATGTCGTGCTTGCACAAGCTTCTGAGAGCTGAGTGCTTTGACAATAGCATTCTTTTTTGTTAGAATAGTATCAACATGAAAGCATAAGAAGGGACTGACAGAACTGTCGTCCCCTTTTGTCTATCTTATAAGGGGGAAATATGCTGTTTCAGAAAATAAAAGCCTATAAATGGCAGGTCCTGGCTTCCTTGATTATGACAGGTCTAATGGTAACGAGTTCACTCTTGCAACCACGTTATCTACAGGAAGTTTTAGAGGCACTGCTAACGGGTGATAATGAAGCTATTTATCATATTGGTTTTTGGTTAATCCTTGTTGCCTTGATTGGTTTGATTGCAGGTGGCATTAATGTTGTGTTAGCAGCTTACATTGCTCAAGGAGTTTCGTCTGACTTACGGGAAGATGCCTTTCGTAAGATTCAAACTTTTTCATACGCCAATATTGAGAAGTTTAATGCAGGGAACCTCGTTGTGCGTATGACCAACGATATCAACCAGATTCAAAACGTCGTTATGATGACCTTCCAAATCCTCTTTCGACTACCGATTTTATTTATCGGTTCCTTTATTCTAGCAGTTGTCACCCTACCTTCTCTGTGGTGGGTGCTAGTTCTCATGGTCGTTCTGATTGTTGCCATAATGGGTTTTATGATGGGAGTTGTGGGACCGCGCTTTGCAAAATTCCAGACCTTACTAGAGCGTATCAATGCCATTGCTAAAGAAAATTTGCGTGGTGTGCGCGTGGTTAAGTCTTTTGTCCGAGAAAAAGATCAGTTTGCTAAGTTTACGCAGGTATCCGATGAATTACTGAGTGAAAACCTTTATATCGGCTACGCCTTTTCTATCGTTCAACCTGTAATGATGATGATTTCATACGGGGCTGTCTTTCTTTCAATCTGGCTTGTAGCAGGTATGGCAGAGTCAGATCCGTCAGTAGTTGGTTCCATTGCTTCCTTTGTAAACTACCTGAGTCAGATTATCTTTACCATCATCATGGTTGGATTTTTGGGGAATTCAGTCACTCGTGCCATGATTTCCCTTCGTCGTATTCGTGAAATCCTTGATACAGAACCAGCTATGACTTTCGATGATGTGGAAGATGAAGAATTGGAGGGAAGTCTCAGTTTTGAAAATGTGACCTTTACCTATCCAAATGATGAAGAACCTATCCTAAAAGATGTATCCTTCGATATCGCAGCTGGTGAAATGGTTGGGGTTGTCGGAGCAACTGGTGCAGGGAAATCAACCTTGGCTCAGTTGATTCCACGATTATTTGACCCTCAGCAAGGTTCGATCAAGATTGGTGGAAAGGACATTCGAACAGTTAGTGAAGGGACGCTTCGTAAGACAGTTTCTATCGTCCTACAAAGAGCCATCCTCTTTAGTGGAACCATCGCAGATAATCTCAGACAAGGTAAGGGAGATGCGACAGTTTCAGAAATGGAACGCGCAGCTCGCATCGCCCAGGCCAGTGAATTTATTAGTCGTATGGACTTGGCCTTTGAAAGTCCGGTTGAGGAACGTGGGACTAACTTTTCTGGTGGACAAAAACAAAGAATGTCTATTGCGCGTGGGATTGTCAGCAATCCTCGTATCTTGATTTTCGATGATTCAACCTCTGCCCTTGATGCCAAATCGGAACGTTTGGTTCAAGAAGCCCTCAACAAGGATTTGAAGGGGACGACTACGATTATCATCGCACAAAAAATTAGCTCTGTTGTGCATGCTGATAAAATTTTAGTGCTTGACCAAGGTCGCTTGATCGGTCAAGGCAAACATGCTGACTTGGTTGCATCAAACCCAGTTTATCGTGAAATTTACGAGACGCAAAAAGGAAAGGAGGAGTAGGATGAAGACATTTGAATTCTTTTGGAACTATTTTAAAGTTTATAAGATATCCTTTATCGTTGTCATTGCTATGATTATCATTGCAACGATTGCACAAGCCCTCTTTCCAGTATTTGCAGGTCAAACAGTCACAGAACTGGCTAATTTGGTTATAGCTTATCAAAATGGAAATCCTGATATGGTTTGGCAAAGTCTATTAGGACTCCTAATCAATCTTGCTTATATTTTGATTGTGCTAGTGGTGTCGAGTCTTATCTATATGGTTTTGATGAGCCGTATTATTGCCGAATCGACAAATGAGATGCGTAAGGGACTTTTTGGCAAGCTTTCGCGCTTGACCGTTTCCTTCTTTGACCGCCATCAAGATGGTGATATCCTGTCACGTTTTACCAGTGATTTGGATAACATCCTCCAAGCTTTTAACGAAAGTCTGGTGTCTGTTATGACCAATATTGCCCTTTATATTGGTTTGTTGATTGTTATGTTCGCAAAAAATGTGACCTTGGCTTTGATTACGGTTGCTAGCACTCCGATAGCTGTCATCATGTTGATTGTCATTTTGAAATTGGCAAGAAAATATACCAATCTTCAGCAAAAAGAGGTTGGAAAGCTTAACGCCTACATGGATGAGAGTATTTCAGGTCAAAAAGCCGTTATTGTTCAAGGCATTCAAGAAGATGTGATCGCAGGTTTCGTTGAGCAAAACGAGCGTGTCCGTAAAGCAACCTTTAAGGGAAGACTATTTTCAGGAATTCTCTTTCCTGTCATGAACGGAATGAGCTTGGTCAATACAGCTATTGTTATTTTTGTCGGTTCAGCTGTCTTACTGAATGATCAGAATATCGAGACAGCGACAGCTCTGGGTTTGATTGTCATGTTTACCCAGTTTTCTCAGCAATATTACCAACCTATTATCCAATTAGCGGCGAGCTGGGGAAGTTTGCAACTGGCCTTTACAGGTGCAGAACGTATCCAAGAAATGTTTGATGCAGAAGAAGAAATTCGTCCTCAAAATGCTCCAGTTTTTAACGAATTAAAAGAAGGTGTGGAGATTCGTAACGTGGACTTCTCCTACCTGCCAGGGAAACCGATTCTAAAAGATGTTAGCATTTCAGCTCCAAAAGGGAAAATGATTGCGGTTGTTGGTCCGACAGGTTCGGGGAAAACGACCATCATGAACTTAATCAATCGTTTTTATGATGTGGATGCAGGTGGTATCAGCTTTGATGGAACAGATATTCGCGAGTTTGATTTGGATAGCTTGCGAAGCAAGGTGGGAATTGTCTTACAGGATTCAGTTTTATTTAGCGGAACCATCCGAGACAATATTCGCTTTGGTGTCCCTGATGCTAGTCAAGAAATGGTAGAAGCGGCAGCTAAGGCTACGCATATCCATGAATATATCGAAAGTCTACCAGATAAGTACGATACTTTGATTAATGATGACCAGAGCGTCTTCTCAACAGGTCAGAAGCAGTTGATTTCTATTGCTCGTACCTTGATGACAGATCCACAGGTCTTAATCTTGGATGAGGCAACATCAAACGTGGATACTGTAACAGAAAGCAAGATTCAAAATGCCATGGAAGCTATTGTGGCAGGAAGAACTAGTTTTGTGATTGCCCATCGCTTGAAAACCATTCTCAATGCCGATCAGATCATTGTCCTTAAGGATGGTGAGGTTATCGAACAAGGAAATCACCATGAATTGCTCAAGCTTGGAGGCTTTTACTCCGAACTGTACCATAATCAATTTGTCTTTGAATAATACTCTTTGAACATCTCTTCAAACCACGTCAGCGTCCCCTTGCCGTATATGTGTTACTGACTTCGTCAGTTCTATCCACAACCTCAAAACTGTGTTTTGAGCAACCTGCGGCTAGCTTCCTAGTTTGCTCTTTGATTTTCATTGAGTATAAGCAAAAAAGTTGTCCTAATTTTGGGCAACTTTTTCTGATAAAAAAATTTTATCACGGACTTAAAAAATACATATTAGACAGGAGTGGGCAAGGATGATAAGATAAGATTATCAATGGAAAAGGAAAGGAAATCAGTGATGGCAAGAACAGTTGTTGGAGTAGCGGCAAACCTATGTCCTGTGGACGCAGAAGGAAAAAATATTCATTCATCAGTCTCTTGTAAATTTGCTGAGAGTATTCGTCAGGTTGGCGGACTTCCTTTGGTCATTCCGGTTGGTGATGAGTCGGTGGTCCATGACTATGTAGAAATGATTGATAAACTCATCTTGACTGGGGGACAAAATGTTCATCCTCAGTTTTATGGTGAGGAAAAAACAATTGATAGCGACGACTATAACCTAACTCGCGACGAGTTTGAGCTAGCTCTTCTACAAGAAGCCTTGCGTCAGAACAAGCCAATCTTAGCCATTTGCCGTGGTGTTCAGCTTGTCAACGTTGCCTTTGGAGGGACACTCAATCAGGATATTGAAGGTCATTGGCAAGGTCTACCTTTTGGGACTTCACATTCTATTGAGACAGTGGATGGCAGTGTAGTGTCTAAATTATTTGGTAAAGAAAGTCAGGTTAATTCAGTGCATCGTCAGAGCATTAAAGATCTGGCACCCAATTTCCGTGTGACGGCTGTGGATCCACGTGATCAAACTGTTGAAGCAATCGAATCTATCGATGAACACCGTATTATTGGTCTCCAGTGGCATCCAGAATTCTTGGTCAATGAAGAAGATGGCAACTTAGAATTATTTGAGTATTTATTGAATGAACTATAACGACTAGAATCCTAGTCGTTTTATTATTCGTAGGGTTTGATGCCTCAAGTTTTTAAATTTTGTAAGATTCTATGCAAACGTTTGAATTGTGATAAAAATTGGAAATTTTTAGTATAAAAACTTGAAAAAATTGTTAGTAAGCGTTATGATAGAAAAGAAGAAATTTTGGAGGAATACTATGTCACATATTAAATTTGATTATTCAAAAGTATTAGACAAATTTGTTGCATCACATGAAGTGGAATACATGCAAGCACAAGTTACAGCAGCAGACGAATTGATCCGTAAAGGAACTGGTGCTGGTAGCGACTTCTTGGGTTGGTTGGACCTTCCTGAAAACTATGACCGCGAAGAATTTGACCGCATCTTGAAAGCTGCTGAACAAATCAAATCAGACAGCGATGTTTTGGTGGTTATCGGTATCGGTGGATCATACCTTGGAGCAAAAGCTGCCATTGACTTCTTGAACCACCACTTTGCAAACTTGCAAACAAAAGAAGAACGTAAAGCACCACAAATCCTATACGCTGGGAACTCAATCTCATCTACTTACCTTGCTGACTTGGTAGAGTACGTTTCAGATAAAGATTTCTCAGTAAACGTGATTTCTAAATCAGGTACAACAACTGAACCAGCGATTGCTTTCCGTGTCTTCAAAGAACTTTTGGTTAAGAAATACGGACAAGAAGAAGCTAACAAACGTATCTACGCAACAACTGACCGCCAAAAAGGTGCTGTTAAGGTTGAAGCAGATGCTAACGGTTGGGAAACATTTGTTGTTCCAGATGATATCGGTGGACGCTTCTCAGTATTGACAGCAGTGGGATTGCTTCCAATCGCTGCGTCAGGTGCAGACATCAAAGCCCTTATGGAAGGTGCTAACGCAGCTCGTAAAGACTATACTTCAGATAAAATCTCTGAAAACGAAGCTTACCAATACGCAGCAGTTCGTAACATCCTTTACCGTAAAGGATATGCAACTGAAATCTTGGTAAACTACGAGCCATCACTTCAATACTTCTCAGAATGGTGGAAACAATTGGCTGGTGAGTCAGAAGGGAAAGACCAAAAAGGTATTTACCCAACTTCAGCTAACTTCTCAACAGACTTGCACTCATTGGGTCAATTTATCCAAGAAGGAACTCGTATCATGTTTGAAACAGTTGTCCGTGTTGACAAACCTCGTAAGAACGTGATCATCCCTACTTTGGAAGAAGACCTTGACGGACTTGGCTACCTTCAAGGAAAAGATGTTGACTTTGTAAACAAAAAAGCAACTGACGGTGTTCTTCTTGCCCACACTGACGGTGACGTACCAAACATGTACGTGACTCTTCCTGAGCAAGATGCCTTCACTCTTGGTTACACAATCTACTTCTTCGAATTGGCTATCGCCCTTTCAGGTTACTTGAATGCCATCAACCCATTTGACCAACCAGGTGTTGAAGCCTACAAACGTAACATGTTTGCCCTTCTTGGTAAACCAGGATTTGAAGAATTGAGCAAAGAACTAAACGCTCGTCTATAATTGACTAAAAAGAGTGGTTTTACCACTCTTTTTGTTTTTTCTCGAAAAGAGAAATTGGACTCTGGCGAGACTTGTGATATAATATAGAGAGCGAAAAGGCAGATGCCTAGAGACTTTATAGGAGAAGATATGTCAAAAGATATTCGTGTGCGTTATGCACCAAGTCCAACAGGACTATTACACATCGGTAATGCCCGTACAGCATTGTTTAACTACTTGTATGCACGCCACCATGGTGGAACTTTTATCATCCGTATCGAAGATACGGACCGCAAACGTCATGTCGAAGACGGAGAACGTTCACAGCTTGAAAACCTTCGTTGGTTGGGCATGGACTGGGATGAAAGTCCTGAGACGCATGAAAACTACCGCCAGTCTGAGCGTTTGGAACTCTATCAAAAATATATCGACCAACTCTTAGCTGAAGGAAAAGCCTACAAATCTTATGTGACAGAAGAAGAATTAGCAGCAGAACGTGAACGCCAAGAAGCCGCAGGTGAAACACCTCGTTACATCAACGAATACCTTGGTATGAGCCAAGAAGAAAAAGCAGTTTACGTTGCAGAACGTGAAGCCGCAGGTGTTATCCCAACTGTGCGTTTAGCAGTCAATGAGTCAGGTATCTACAAGTGGCATGATATGGTTAAAGGTGATATCGAATTTGAAGGTGGCAATATCGGTGGTGACTGGGTTATCCAAAAGAAAGATGGCTACCCAACATACAACTTTGCCGTTGTAATCGATGACCACGATATGCAAATCTCTCATGTCATTCGTGGAGATGACCACATTGCCAATACACCAAAACAGCTCATGGTCTATGAAGCACTTGGTTGGGAAGCACCTGAGTTTGGTCACATGACACTTATCATCAATTCTGAAACTGGTAAGAAGTTATCTAAACGGGATACTAACACCCTTCAATTTATCGAAGATTACCGTAAGAAAGGTTACCTTCCAGAAGCAGTCTTTAACTTCATCGCTCTTCTTGGATGGAATCCTGGTGGGGAAGATGAAATCTTCTCTCGTCAAGAACTCATTAACCTCTTTGATGAAAACCGTCTCAGCAAGTCTCCAGCAGCCTTCGACCAGAAGAAAATGGACTGGATGAGCAATGAGTACATTAAGAATGCGGATCTTGAGACTATCTTTGAAATGGCAAAACCATTCCTTGAAGAAGCAGGACGTTTGACAGACAAGGCTGAGAAATTGGTGGAGCTCTACAAACCACAAATGAAGTCAGTGGATGAAATCGTACCATTGACGGACCTTTTCTTCTCAGACTTCCCAGAATTGACAGAAGCTGAGCGAGAAGTCATGGCTGGTGAAACGGTTCCGACTGTACTTGAAGCCTTTAAAGCCAAACTCGAAGCCATGTCAGACGATGAGTTTGTGGTAGAAAATATCTTCCCACAAATCAAGGCGGTTCAAAAGGAAACTGGTATCAAAGGGAAAAATCTCTTCATGCCAATCCGTATCGCCGTTTCAGGTGAAATGCATGGTCCTGAATTGCCAGATACCATCTACTTGCTTGGACGTGAAAAATCAATCCAACACATCGAAAAAATGTTGGCAGAAATTGCAAAATAGCATACAAAAAGAGCTTAAATATTGAGCTCTTTTTATATGCATACTTATTTGAAAATGCAAAGATTTTAGTGTATAATATGAATTGACAGGGTAAGGAAATAAGTTAGTGAGATGGTATTTTTACAACTAGACTCGGCTTAGTCTAACATTATTCCTAATGTTGGTCAGTCTACTTATTTTTTCTTTGCGTTTTGCTGAATAGAAGTAGAAATTCTTTTGTTCATGCAGTTACCATCCCTTACAATGACTTTGTTTTCGATCGCCAGAGTTTCTCTACAAAGATTTTGGTCCAATTTGTCCAGCTTTTTAGAGAAGTATATCTACTCTTTCTTCTCCAAAAATAGAAAGAAATCGACTTTGCTCTGTTACCTTGCGTTAAGCAAGGTTTTTTTGTGGAATAGTACTGGGAAATTTACGATTTCGTTTTGGAGTGGTATAATATTAACTATCCTGATGAATAGAGGAACTCGAATGAAAGAATTTAACAAATCAATAAAATTAGAGCATGTGGCTTATGATATCCGTGGTCCAGTTTTGGAAGAGGCTATGCGCATGCGCGCAAATGGAGAAAAAATTCTTCGTTTGAATACAGGGAACCCAGCTGAGTTTGGCTTTACAGCTCCAGATGAGGTTATCCACGACTTGATTATGAATGCCCGTGATAGTGAAGGCTATTCAGATTCAAAAGGTATCTTTTCAGCTCGTAAGGCCATCATGCAGTATTGCCAACTAAAGAAATTTCCCAATGTGGATATTGATGATATCTACCTTGGAAATGGGGTTAGTGAGCTAATCGTTATGTCTATGCAAGGTCTCTTGGACAATGGCGATGAAGTCTTGGTTCCTATGCCTGACTATCCTCTTTGGACTGCTGCAGTTAGCTTGGCTGGGGGAAATGCCGTTCACTACGTCTGTGATGAAGAAGCTGAATGGTATCCAGACCTAGATGACATTAAGTCTAAGATTAGTTCAAATACTAAGGCTATTGTTTTGATCAATCCGAATAACCCAACGGGGGCTCTCTATCCTAAAGAACTCTTACTAGATATCATCGAGATTGCTCGTCAAAATGACTTGATTATCTTTGCGGATGAAATATACGACCGTATGGTTATGGATGGCAATGTCCATACACCCGTAGCAAGTTTGGCTCCAGACCTTTTCTGTGTCAGCATGAATGGTCTGTCTAAATCTCACCGTATCGCTGGTTTCCGTGTAGGTTGGATGGTCTTGTCTGGACCTAAACATCACGTAAAAGGCTACATTGAAGGTCTCAACATGCTTTCAAACATGCGACTTTGTTCGAATGTGCTTGCTCAACAGGTTGTTCAAACTTCACTAGGTGGTCACCAGTCAGTGGATGAGTTGCTTCTTCCTGGTGGTCGTATCTATGAACAAAGAAACTTTATTTATAATGCTATTCAAGATATCCCTGGCTTATCAGCTGTTAAGCCAAAAGCAGGTCTTTATATCTTCCCTAAAATCGACCGCAATATGTACCGTATCGATGACGATGAACAATTTGTCCTTAATTTTTTGAAACAAGAAAAAGTGCTTTTGGTACATGGACGTGGCTTCAACTGGAAAGAACCAGATCACTTCCGTATCGTTTATCTACCGCGTGTCGATGAGTTAGCCCAAATCCAAGAAAAGATGACTCGCTTCTTGAAGCAGTATCGTAGATAAGGCTTTCATAGCAAAAAAGCTGGAAACATTTGTCAGAGCTATTGACAAATACGTAAGAATCAGATAGAATAGTAAAGTATGTTTAGTAACTGATCACTTTATAGCCGGCTAAACGAATACAAAATCTATGAGGAGGTATTCATCGTGAAACGTACTTATCAACCAAGTAAACTTCGTCGTGCGCGCAAACACGGATTCCGTAACCGTATGTCAACTAAAAACGGTCGTCGCGTATTGGCAGCTCGTCGTCGTAAAGGACGCAAAGTTTTGGCTGCATAATCCAAACAAATGAAACAAAGAAGTCAGTAGGAACTCGAGCCTACTGATTTTTCTGTTTATCTAAAAGAGAGAAACTTCTATGGCAAGTGATGTAATCTGAAAACTGTAGAAGATGCATTGGAAAGATAATCATAGAAAAAGCTCAAAATCAGGAGGTGATTTCTCTGATTTTGAGCTTTTCTTTATTCTTTCAAATGATAAGAGTAGCTAGCCACGACGACCTCTTCGTGCCATCTGAGAGCATATTTTAATTTAAGGCTCATTTGATTGTGGAGGATATTTTGCCAAGGTTTGTTAGGGATAAATTGGGGTACTAGAACTGTAACCGTGTAGTTCTTTTTCTTGGCTTCTTGAGAAATCTTTCGTACATATCGAACTGTAGGTGTGATAATATCGCGATAGCTGGTATTAATGTTTTTAAGAGTAATATTTGGGAAGTAATCGGCAAATTCTTGGAGGATTTCTTGGTCTTTTTCCTCAGTTTCCTTAGTGGAAATGTGCATGGCCAAAACTTCATCTCCAATGCTTTGAGCGTAGTTAATAGCACCAACGCTGACTCGGGTAACATTTCCCACTAAGACAAGGACGACATTGCCGTCGTAGGTTTTCTTTTGAATTCCTTCATAAAGTCGAAGTTGTTTGGCCACTTTTTGGTAATGACTGTGGATGGACAAAAAGAGGAAGGTTAGGACCAGGATAATTGGGAAGAATGGCCAGATATCTCCAAGCCTGAAGAGGAGTAGAATAAGGACGATGGCGTAACAAATGATGGCACCGAGGATATTTGCAAAGGCAGATTTTAAGAAATGAGAGCCTTTTTCTTTTTTCCAGTGGCGAATCATCCCTGTTTGAGAAAGGGCAAAAGGAACAAAAACTCCGATAGTGTAGAGAGGAATCAAGCGTTCTGTATTTCCGTTGAAAATAAGCAGAAGGATTATAGCACCAAAAGCTAAGGTTAAAATACCGTTTGAATAACCCAGGCGGTCTCCCTTTTCCATAAAGAGATGGGGCATGTACTTGTTTTTGGCCATATTGTAAGCTAACATCGGAAAGGCAGAAAAACCAGTATTTGCAGCAACGGCTAGGATTAGGGCAGTTGAGAATTGGAAGAGATAATAAACGATCTGACCGAGAGCTGAACCCCCTAAAATCCCTTTAGCCATTTGTGAAAGGATTGTTTCTCCGTGTTGAGGGGTAATTCCCATCCAGTAGTTTAAGAAGGTAATCCCTGCAAATAGAAATCCAAGAATCAGAGACATGATGGTCAGTGTCTGGGCAGCGTTCTTCTCTTTGGGAGTTTTGAAAAATGGAACGGCATTTGAGATAGCTTCAACTCCAGTTAGTGAGGCCGAACCGCTGGTAAAGGCTCTTAAAATTAGGACAATTGACAGACTTGGGACAGTTTGACCAATTGCAGAAGTTGCATGATAGCTGAGAGAACCTGTCAACAGTTGGAAGATACCAAACAATAAGAGGAAGACCGTACTAAAGATAAAGAGATAGACTGGGATCATCAGAGAGCTTGCGGATTCCCTCAAACCTCGTAGATTTAAAAGCATGAGCAAACATACTAGAAAAATGGAGATGTGGAGGTTGTAAGGATGGAGGGCAGGAAGTGCAGCAGTGATAGCATCAGCACCTGCTGCCACTGATACGGCTACTGTTAACATGTAGTCAACAAGTAGACTTCCCCCAGCAATCAAACCTAACTCAGGGGAGAGGTTTTCTCGAGTAACCATATAGGCACCTCCACCTTGAGGGTAGGCATGGATGATTTGTCTATAAGAAATGGTCAGGCTAGCTAATAGTAAGAGGACAAAAATGCCGATAGGAAGACTCCACCAGATAGCAAGTGGAGAAAGGCTGGCCAAGACGAGAACGACCTGCTCGGGTCCATAAGCGATAGAAGATAGGGCATCGCTTGAGAGCATTGCGAGTGCCTGCGTTTTTCCAAGAAGTCCTCCTTCACCTTCTGTTAAGGATTTAAGGGGACGACCAATAAAGGTATATTTTAGTTTTGTAAACATTTTCTTTCCTTTTCTGAAAATTTCAACAAGAGTTATTATACTGCTATGAAAAAAAGTCGTCAAGAAAAAATGAATGATTTCAAAATATTTTTTCCTATAAGGATGAGACTAGTTTTTTTGGTATAATAGAAGGTAGAAAAAACGAGGAAATATAAATGATTTTTGATACTCATACCCACTTGAATGTGGAAGAATTTTTGGGACGCGAAGAAGAAGAACTTGCCTTAGCGGCTGAAATGGGTGTAACTCGGATGAATATTGTTGGCTTTGACAAGCCGACCATTGAGCGTGCTTTGGAGTTGGTGGAAGAATATGACCAACTCTATGCGACGATTGGTTGGCATCCGACAGAGGCAGGTACCTATACAGAGGATGTTGAGAATTACTTGCTAGAAAAACTAAAACATCCAAAAGTTGTAGCCTTGGGCGAGATTGGTTTGGACTACCACTGGATGACGGCATCTAAGGAAGTTCAAGAAAAGGTTTTTCGTCGTCAGATTCGGCTATCTAAGGAACTGGATTTACCTTTTGTAGTTCACACCCGTGATGCGCTAGAAGACACCTATGAAATTATTAAGAGTGAGGGAGTTGGTCCACGTGGCGGGATTATGCACTCCTTCTCAGGTTCTTTGGATTGGGCAGAGAAGTTCGTGGAGCTTGGGATGACTATTTCCTTTTCTGGAGTAGTGACTTTCAAGAAGGCGACAGATATTCAGGAAGCAGCCAAAGAGTTGCCTTTGGATAAGATTTTGGTAGAAACGGATGCACCTTATTTAGCCCCAGTACCCAAGCGCGGTCGTGAAAACAAGACAGCTTACACGCGCTATGTAGTAGACTTTATTGCAGACTTGCGTGGTATGACGACAGAAGAATTGGCAGAAGTGACAAGTGCCAATGCTGAAGGCATCTTTGGATTGGAACGTAAATCATGAAAGAGAAAATTTCCCAAGTCATCGTGGTAGAAGGACGTGACGATACGGCTAATTTAAAACGCTACTTTGATGTGGAGACCTATGAGACTCGTGGATCTGCGATCAATGAACAAGATCTTGAACGAATCCAACGTCTACACCAACGTTATGGGGTGATTGTCTTTACGGATCCTGATTTTAACGGGGAACGCATTCGTCGGATGATTATGACGGCCATTCCGACAGTTCAGCACGCCTTTCTCAAACGTGATGAGGCAGTGCCAAAATCTAAGACCAAGGGACGTTCTCTAGGAATTGAGCATGCTAGCTACGAAGACTTGAAGATAGCACTAGAACAAGTAACTGAACAGTTTAAAGTAGAAAGTGACTTTGATATTAGTCGTAGCGACTTGATTCGTCTTGGTTTTCTAGCCGGAGCAGATAGCCGAAAACGCAGAGAATATCTTGGAGAAAGTCTTCGTATCGGTTATTCCAATGGGAAACAACTCCTTAAACGTTTAGAGTTATTTGGGATAAGTCTAGCTGAAGTTGAAGAAGCCATGAAATCATATGAGAATTGAGAAACTCCCCCAAAATGTGGAGGGAATATGATACAATAGAAGTAATCATATACGGTTTAATCAGGCTTGGTAGCAAGCATTAGAAAAGTGACTCCATAGGAATTGAGCTAAGTGGAGATGATGAGGAAAAGTTATGGGAATCTTTGATTTTTTAAAAAAGACAGAAGCAACAAAACCAACTGAATCCAATAAGGAAGCAGAAGAGGCGAAAGGCAATGCTTGCGTGGGTGTTCTAGATTTGTTCCCGATGAAGGAAACGAACCAATTATTGATTGTTGGGAGTCTAGAAGGTAGTATCAAGGTTGGAGATCAGTTGCAGTTTTGCAATCCCGACCAAGGAATGGAAAGTCTTGGTACTGTAGAGGTTAAAAAACTCAGCAGTCAAAACAAAGATGCAGATAGTCTAACTGATGAAGTTCTTGCCCATCTAGTGGTTGATAGGATTCCTTCTTTGGATAAACTGAAAAAAGGAAGTGTGCTCTTTAGTTCAGGTATTGAGGAAGAGCAAAAATTATCTAGCTATTCAGATTCTCTTTATCGTGCTTTTGTAGCCATCCAAGAGGGCCAGTTAACAAATGAAGACTATTTGGCAGCTACCCTTGATGACAGCGTAGAGATTTTACGTCTCTTTTTATGGAAATGCCGTCAAAATCAGGAAACTGAAAGTGAAGAAAGCTATCAATCCAACACTCGCAAGTTGGAACGTCTAGCGGAAATCGTCAAGGACAAGTTATTAGCAGCAGATTCAATTTATGCTGTTTATTCGGAAAAAACAGGAGAACCCTATCTTTTCTCAACGACCTATGACAGAGGAGAAGAAGGGTATCTCTGCACTGATCCCATGATCATGCTTTTGACACCATCTTGGTATCGCCAATTCAAGGAAACCATTGACAGCCGACCAAATTCAGTCGTAAAACTAATTGAAAATACAGAAGATAAAAAAGGGATTGAGAATTTTCTTGGGACAGCCTTTTATTTAAACGGTGCTTTAGGTGCTTTCTTTAATAGTAAGGAAGTAAGTATCAGTGCTTCAGCCTTAGTCCAAAAACCAGATTTTTCTGATTTACCAGAAATACAAGTGCCTGTCATGAATCCCGATCTGGTAAGGTGGATGCTCTTGATGGGGCAGATGGACCAACCGACTACAGAAGAGCAAGAACTAGTTTATGGACTTTACTACAAGTTCTTCTCTATGGCTATGCCTAAAGCAAAATTCTTGCTTCCATTAGATGCAGCATCGGAATTTAAGGGAGAGAGTCAGGAAGGGAACTCCTTTGTCTTGGAAAAAGATTCCAGTTTTAACATTCCAGTCAAAGAAGGAAAAAATGGTAGAAATTCTGTTCCAGTATTTACTGATTGGAAACGTCTGAGAATGGTCTTTGACGAAAAGTGGAATGGCATGATAGAAGAAGCAGGAGGCATGATTGAAGTTTTTGACTATGCCATTAACCCAACGGAATACCATGAAGCGGGTGCCTATGTTAGCCTAACAGCTTTTAGAGACATGCAAAAGCTTAGTGAGGAACAAGAAGGAAGAGCTCAAGATTAGAAAACCTTTCAATATT
This sequence comes from Streptococcus sp. oral taxon 061, assembly GCF_964211575.1. Lineage (GTDB taxonomy): Bacteria > Bacillota > Bacilli > Lactobacillales > Streptococcaceae > Streptococcus. The sequence goes on from NZ_CAXOQQ010000001.1 coordinate 29,992, forward strand.
AGAAAAGAGAATAAATGAGAATTGCAGATTATAGCGTGACCAAGGCAGTACTGGAGCGTCACGGTTTTACCTTTAAAAAATCCTTCGGGCAAAATTTCTTGACCGATACCAATATTCTTCAAAAGATTGTGGATACGGCTGAAGTTGATGACCAGGTCAATGTCATTGAAATTGGTCCAGGGATTGGTGCCTTGACGGAATTTTTGGCTGAGCGTGCGGCAGAAGTTATGGCCTTTGAGATTGACCACCGTTTGGTACCAATTCTAGCAGATACCCTGCGTGATTTTGACAATGTTACCGTAGTCAACGAGGATATTCTAAAGGTTGACTTGGCGCAGCATATCCAAAATTTTAAAAATCCTGACTTACCAATTAAGGTAGTGGCAAACTTGCCTTACTATATCACAACCCCTATTCTCATGCACTTAATCGAGAGTGGCATTCCTTTTAGTGAGTTTGTGGTCATGATGCAAAAAGAAGTGGCAGATCGTATCTCTGCTAAGCCAAATACCAAGGCTTACGGTAGCTTGTCAATTGCAGTTCAGTATTATATGACGGCCAAGGTTGCCTTTATCGTGCCTCGTACAGTATTTGTGCCAGCGCCCAACGTGGACTCAGCTATCCTGAAAATGGTGCGCCGTCCAGAACCAGCTGTAGCAGTTGAAGACGAGAACTTCTTCTTTAAGGTTTCCAAGGCTAGTTTCACCCATCGTCGCAAGACCTTGTGGAACAACTTGACAGGTTACTTTGGGAAAACTGAGGAGATCAAGGACAAACTGACAAAGGCTTTAGATCAAGCGGGCTTGTCACCGAGCGTACGTGGTGAAGCTCTGGGCTTAGAAGAATTTGCCAGTCTAGCAGATGCGCTTAAAGGACAAGGGCTCTAAGATGCAGGGACAAATCATTAAAGCCTTGGCTGGCTTCTACTATGTGGAGAGTGAGGGCCAGGTTTATCAAACACGCGCACGTGGAAATTTTCGAAAAAAAGGCCATACGCCCTATGTTGGGGATTGGGTAGATTTTTCTGCAGAGGAGAACTCAGAAGGCTATATTTTGGAAATTCATGAACGAAAAAATAGTCTGGTTCGCCCACCTATTGTCAATATTGACCAAGCCGTTGTTATTATGTCGGTTAAAGAACCTGACTTTAATAGCAATTTATTGGATCGCTTCTTAGTACTCTTAGAACATAAGGGCATTCATCCTATCGTCTATATTTCCAAGATGGACTTACTGGAAGATGGGGGAGAACTGGACTTTTACGAGCAGACCTATCGTGCTATTGGTTACGATTTTGTGACTAGTAAAGAGGAACTCTTGCTCTTGTTGACAGACAAAGTGACAGTCTTTATGGGGCAGACAGGTGTCGGGAAGTCAACCCTCCTTAATAAAATTGCACCTGACCTCAATCTCGAAACAGGAGAAATCTCAGACAGTCTGGGTCGTGGTCGTCATACTACTCGAGCTGTTAGTTTTTACAATCTCAATGGTGGTAAAATCGCAGATACACCAGGTTTTTCGTCGCTAGATTATGAAGTATCAAGTGCTGAAGAGCTGAACCAGGCCTTTCCAGAAATTGCTAGTGTCAGTCGCGACTGTAAGTTCCGTACTTGTACGCATACTCATGAGCCATCTTGTGCAGTGAAACCAGCAGTAGAAGAGGGCATCATTGCAAACTTCCGTTTCGACAACTATCTGCAATTCCTCAGTGAGATTGAAAATCGTAGAGAAACCTATAAAAAAGTCAGCAAAAAAATTCCAAAATAAGGAGAAACCTATGTCTCAATACAAGATTGCTCCGTCAATTCTGGCAGCAGATTATGCCAACTTTGAACGTGAAATTAAACGCCTAGAAGCAACTGGGGCAGAATACGCCCATATCGATATCATGGATGGTCACTTTGTACCTCAGATCAGCTTTGGTGCAGGTGTAGTCGAAAGTCTTCGACCTCATAGTAAGATGGTCTTTGACTGTCACTTGATGGTCTCTAACCCAGAACATCATTTAGAGGATTTTGCGCGTGCAGGAGCTGACATCATCAGCATCCATGTTGAAGCGACACCTCACATCCATGGAGCTCTTCAAAAGATTCGTTCTTTGGGAGTGAAACCTTCTGTAGTCATTAACCCTGGTACTCCTGTTGAGGCGATTAAACATGTCCTTCACTTAGTTGATCAAGTTTTGGTCATGACGGTTAATCCTGGATTTGGTGGGCAAGCTTTTCTGCCTGAAACCATGGATAAGATTCGTGAGTTAGTTGCCCTTCGTGAAGAAAAAGGACTGAACTTTGAGATTGAAGTGGATGGCGGGATTGATGATAAAACGATTGCTCAAGCCAAAGAAGCTGGCGCTACAGTTTTTGTAGCGGGATCTTATGTCTTTAAGGGAGATGTCAATGAACGAGTGCAAGCTCTCAGAAATCAACTGGACTAAAGCTGCAGTTTTTGCAGGGGGAGATTGCGGTCACTACCGGACAGATTTTGATTGCTATGTCGGTGTGGATCGAGGCTCACTCTGGGTATTGGAAGAAGAACTTCCTCTTGCTTTAGCAGTTGGGGATTTTGATTCTGTGACTGTAGAAGAGCGTCAGTTGATTCAAGAACGTGCCCAGCTCTTTGTCCAAGCTCAGCCAGAGAAGGATGATACCGATCTGGAACTAGCACTGTTAACGATTTTTGAAAAAAATCCTCAGGCTCAGGTGACCATTTTTGGTGCCCTAGGTGGTCGTATTGACCATATGCTGGCCAATGTCTTTCTTCCCAGCAATCCCAAATTGGCACCCTATATGCGCCAAATAGAGATTGAGGATGGGCAAAACTTGATTAGCTATTGCCCAGAAGGGACCAGTCAGCTAGAACCACGTTCGGACTATAATTATCTTGCTTTTATGCCTGTTAGGGATAGTCAGTTGACTATTATCGGAGCCAAGTATGAGTTGACAGAGGAAAATTTTTTCTTTAAGAAAGTTTACGCTTCTAACGAATATATAGATAGGGAAGTTTCGGTGACTTGCCCAGATGGATATGTGGTTGTACTGCATAGCAAGGACAGGAGATAGGATGGAGATTATATTACTACTGTTACTAATTGCTAACCTAGCCGGCCTCTTTCTTATTTGGCAGAGGCAGGATAGGCAGGAGAAATACCTGACCAAAAGTTTAGAAGACCAGGCAGATAACCTTTCAGATCAGTTAGATTATAGATTTGAGCAAGCCAGACAGTCTAGTCAGCTTGACCAAAAAAATCTAGAAGTGGTTGTTAGCGACCGTTTGCAGGAGGTGCGAATCGAATTGCACCAAGGTCTGACTCAGGTTCGACAGGAGATGAATGAAAACCTTCTCCAAACCAGAGATAAGACTGACCAAAGACTACAGGCCTTGCAGGAGTCAAATGAGCAACGTTTAGAGCAGATGCGCCAAACGGTCGAGGAAAAGTTAGAAAAGACCTTGCAGACACGCTTGCAAGCGTCTTTCGAGACAGTTTCCAAGCAATTGGAATCTGTCAATCGCGGCCTTGGAGAAATGCAGACGGTTGCCCGTGATGTCGGCGCTCTTAATAAGGTCTTATCTGGTACAAAAACTCGAGGAATTCTAGGAGAATTACAACTGGGACAGATTATTGAAGATATCATGACACCTGCCCAGTATGAACGAGAATTTGCAACAGTTGAAAATTCGAGTGAGCGAGTCGAGTACGCCATCAAGTTGCCTGGGCAAGGTGACCAGGAATATGTTTATCTACCGATTGATTCTAAGTTTCCACTGGCAGCTTATTACCGCCTTGAAGAAGCCTATGAAGCAGGTGATAAGGAAGAAATCGAAAATTGTCGCAAATCACTCCAAACAAGCGTTAAGCGTTTTGCCAAAGATATCAAGAACAAGTACATTGCACCACCAAGGACGACCAATTTTGGAGTTTTGTTTGTTCCGACAGAAGGTCTTTACTCAGAAATCGTTAGAAATCCGATTTTCTTTGATGGTTTGAGACGGGAAGAGCAGATTATCGTTGCGGGACCAAGTACCTTGTCAGCCCTTCTCAATTCCCTATCTGTTGGCTTCAAAACTCTAAATATCCAAAAGAGTGCCGACCATATTAGCCAAACTCTAGCCAACGTCAAAACCGAATTTGGCAAGTTTGGTGGTATTCTGGTTAAAGCGCAAAAACACCTCCAACATGCCACTGGTAATATTGATGAATTGTTAAACCGACGTACTTCAGCTATCGAGCGAACTCTCCGACATATTGAATTGTCAGAAGGTGAGCCTATGCTTGATTTGCTCCAGTTCCAAGAAGATGAGGAAGAATATGAAGATTAGTCACATGAAAAAAGATGAACTGTTCGAGGGCTTTTACCTGATCAAATCAGCCGATCTGAGACAGACGCGTGCTGGGAAAAATTACCTAGCTTTTACCTTCCAAGATGATAGTGGGGAAATTGAAGGGAAACTTTGGGATGCCCAACCTCATAACGTTGAGGCCTTTACCGCAGGAAAAGTTGTCCACATGCAAGGGCGTCGTGAAGTTTACAACAACACTCCACAGGTAAATCAAATCACCCTTCGCTTACCTCAGCCTGGCGAACCTAATGATCCAGCAGACTTCAAGGTCAAATCGCCAGTGGATGTTAGGGAAATCCGTGAGTATATGGCACAGATGATTTTCAAGATTGAAAATCCCATCTGGCAACGAATCGTTCGGGCCCTCTATACCAAATATGATAAAGAATTTTATTCTTATCCAGCTGCTAAGACCAACCACCATGCCTTTGAAACAGGGCTTGCTTATCATACAGCGACTATGGTTCGTTTAGCAGAGGCAATTGCAGATGTCTACCCACAGCTCAATAAGAGCTTGCTCTACGCTGGAATTATGTTGCATGACCTGGCTAAGGTTATTGAGTTAACAGGTCCGGACCAGACAGAGTATACAGTGAGAGGAAATCTTATCGGGCATATCGCCTTGATTGATAGCGAGATTACCAAAGCAGTTATGGAACTTGGTATCGATGACACTCGAGAAGAAGTGGTGCTTCTGCGCCATGTGATTCTCAGTCACCATGGATTACTCGAGTATGGTAGTCCAGTTCGTCCTCGTGTGATGGAAGCTGAAATTATTCATATGATTGATAATTTGGATGCGAGTATGATGATGATGTCAACAGCTCTGGCTCTTGTTGATGAGGGGGAAATGACCAATAAGGTCTTTGCAATGGACAATCGTTCCTTCTACAAGCCAAAATTAGACTAGAAACTAAAAAAATGAGCTTTATTTAGACGATAAAGTTCGTTTTTTTTGCTTTAGTGTGTTATAATGAGAAAAAGACTAATTAAAAAGAATGGTGAATAACTAATGAAATTAAGAAGAAGTGATCGGATGGTTGTTATTTCCAATTATTTGATTAACAATCCATACAAATTAACCAGTCTCAATACCTTCGCGGAAAAGTATGAATCTGCCAAATCTTCTATTTCAGAAGATATTGTCATTATTAAGCGCGCCTTTGAAGAAATTGAAATCGGCCATATTCAAACGGTGACAGGTGCTGGTGGTGGAGTTATTTTCACACCATCTATCTCTACCCTTGAGTCCAAAACAATCATCCAAGAGCTTCGCGATAAACTTTCAGAGAGCGACCGCATTCTGCCAGGAGGCTACATTTATTTGTCTGATCTCCTTAGTACTCCGGCTATTTTAAAAAATATTGGACGCATTATTGCCAAGAGCTTTATGGACCAAAAGATTGATGCTGTTATGACGGTAGCGACCAAAGGGGTTCCGCTTGCAAATGCAGTAGCAAATGTTCTCAACGTACCTTTTGTCATTGTCCGTCGTGACTTGAAAATCACAGAAGGTTCAACTGTGAGTGTCAACTATGTTTCAGGTTCTAGCGACCGTATTGAAAAAATGTTCCTTTCAAAACGTAGCCTTAAAGCAGGAAGCCGTGTCTTGATTGTTGATGACTTCTTGAAAGGCGGAGGAACGATTAACGGTATGATTAGCCTTTTAACAGAGTTTGATTCTGAGTTAGCTGGTGTAGCTGTCTTTGCTGATAATGCGCAGGAAGACCGTGAACAGCAGTTTGACTACAAATCACTCTTAAAAGTTACCAATATTGATGTGAAGAACCAACAAATTGAAGTTGAAGTTGGGAACATCTTCGAAACAGAAAAATAAGAGAGAATAAGATGCTTAAAGGTTGGAACTTTCGTCCCAGCCTTTCTTTGATAATGAACATGAAGGAGCCCTATGAAGACGCCATTTATTAAACGTGAAGACTTAGAAAAGATTGTTGAAGAGTTTCCAACTCCATTCCATCTCTACGATGAAAAAGGTATTCGCGAGAAAGCACGCGCAGTTAATGAAGCTTTCTCTTGGAATAAAGGCTTTAAAGAATACTTCGCAGTTAAGGCAACCCCAACCCCTGCTATCTTAAAAATCCTACAAGAAGAAGGATGTGGAGTGGATTGTTCTAGTTATGTAGAACTCTTAATGAGTCACAAACTAGGATTTGCCGGTTCCGAAATGATGTTCTCATCGAACAATACTCCGGATAGAGAGTATACTTATGCCCGCAAATTAGGGGCGACGATCAACTTGGATGCCTTTGAAGATATTGAGCATTTAGAACGTGCAGCAGGCATCCCTGAGATTATCTCATGCCGTTACAATCCTGGTGGCTTATTTGAACTAGGAACGGATATTATGGATAATCCTGGTGAAGCTAAGTTCGGGATGACTAAGGAACAGCTCTTTGAAGCTTTTGCTATCTTGAAAGAAAAGGGAGCAAGAACTTTTGGGATTCATTCCTTCCTAGCTTCTAATACTGTGACTCATCTCTATTATCCAGAATTGGCGCGCCAGCTTTTCCAGTTAGCCGTTGAAATCAAGGAAAAATTAGGAATTTCCCTTGATTTTATCAATCTTTCTGGAGGAATCGGGGTCAACTATCGTCCGGACCAGGAGCCAAATGATATTGCTTTAATTGGTGAGGGTGTTCGTCAGGTTTATGAAGAAGTTCTTACGCCAGCAGGTCTTGGTCAAGTTAAGATTTTTACAGAACTAGGACGCTTTATGTTAGCGCCTCATGGAACTCTAGTGACTAAAGTAACCCATAAAAAGAAAACCTACCGAACTTATCTCGGAGTAGATGCATCAGCTGTCAATCTTATGAGACCGGCTATGTATGGAGCTTATCACCACATCACCAATATGATGAATCCTGACGGTCAGACGGAAGTCGTTGATGTTGTTGGCTCTCTTTGTGAAAACAACGACAAGTTTGCAGTTAATCGTGAACTACCTCAAACAGAAATTGGTGATTTGTTAGTCATTCATGATACAGGTGCGCATGGCTTCTCTATGGGCTACCAGTACAATGCCAAACTTCGTTCAGCAGAGGTCCTCTATACAGAGGACGGTAGTGCACGACTAATCCGTAGAGCAGAGCGACCTGAGGACTATTTTGCAACTCTCTATGGATTCGACTTTGACAAGGATTAGAAGAATTTTTGAAAATCATGAAAGTTGAAAGTGAAAAACAGTTTGTTTTCTAAAAAATAGACAAAATCTGTGGTTTTTCTTTTCAGGCATGATATAATAAAGCTATAAAACGGTTTCAAGGAAGGTGACGTGATGTCTGAAGAAACAATTGACTATGGACAAGTGACAGGAATGGTGCATTCGACAGAGAGTTTTGGGGCGGTAGATGGCCCTGGGATTCGTTTTATTGTCTTTTTGCAGGGCTGTCAGATGCGTTGCCAATATTGCCATAACCCTGACACGTGGGCGATGGAAACCAATAAATCTCGTGTACGAACAGTAGATGATGTTCTAGAAGAAGCGCTTCGTTATCGTGGTTTCTGGGGAGACAAGGGAGGCATCACAGTCAGTGGAGGAGAAGCTCTCTTGCAGATTGATTTCCTAATTGCTCTCTTTACAAAAGCAAAAGAAAAAGGTATCCACTGTACCTTGGATACTTGTGCCCTTCCATTCCGTAATAAGCCACGTTATTTAGAGAAATTCAACAAACTCATGGCTGTGACAGACTTGGTTCTTCTTGATATCAAGGAAATCAACGAAGCACAACACAAGATTGTAACCAGTCAAACCAATAAAAATATCTTGGCATGTGCTCAGTACTTGTCAGATATTGGGAAACCTGTTTGGATTCGTCACGTTCTTGTGCCTGGATTGACAGACCGTGATGAAGATTTGATTGAACTTGGGAAGTTCGTAAAAACTCTTAAAAACGTTGATAAGTTTGAAATCCTACCCTACCATACTATGGGAGAATTCAAATGGCGTGAACTTGGGATTCCGTATTCACTCGAAGGGGTTAAACCTCCAACAGCAGATCGTGTGAAGAACGCTAAGGAATTGATGGATACAGAAAGTTATCAAGATTACATGAAACGTGTACATGGATAAAAAGAAGCCTGATGGGAACATCGGGCTTTTCTGATACAAAAAAAGCTTAGCTCGAATGCTAAGCCTTTTATTTTTTATCTAGAATGTTGTTTTCCAGAATTGCGTTTTTTATTTTTCTTCTTAGCAGAAGTTGAGATAACTGCTGCTGATTCAGGAGTTACATCTTTACGAGCAGCTGAAGTTTTGCTTGCTTTTGGTGGGTTCTTGGCATATTCTTCACGTACTTTTTTACGAAGTTTTGGACGAATGATGTAGTTGACGATGAATTGTTGAAGGATCATCATGAAACCACCGACAACCCAGTAAAGCGTAACGCTGGCTGGTGAGAAAATTGAGAACATGACAATCATCATCGGACTCATGTAAATCATCTTCTTGAGTTGTTCTCTTTGAGTCTCGTCTTCAACTCCGTGTAGTGAAAGGAGCGATTGGACGTAGTAGAGAACACCTGCACAGGCGATAAGAATCCAACTTGGAGAACCAAGTGCGATTCCTAAGAAGCTAGCTTCAGCAACACCTTCTGTATGTTGAGCAGCAAAGTAGATAGCTGAGAAGAAGGGCATTTGGATGAGGAGAGGGAAACATCCTACTCCGCCAAACATGCTGATACCGTGCTCTTTTTGAGCAGCAAAGAGAGCTTGTTGGGCTTCCAGTTTTTCTTCTTGAGTAGTTGCTTCTTTGAGACGAGTCTGATGTGGCTCAAGAACATGCTTGAGGGCGTTCATCTTTTCAGAATGAAGCGTTGCCTTCCATGATTGGTAGATCCCAAGTGGCAAAATAATCAAGCGGACGATAATGGTTACGATAATAATAGCGACCCCGAAGCCTAGCCCTTTATCAGTAGCAAAGTACTTGATAGCTTCAGCCATAGGTGCTCCGATTGTATTCCAAATAAATCCTGTTGGTTGTCCTGTTGCTTTATCAACCTGGACACAGCCTGTTAAGACTAATAGCATGGCCACTCCCATGATAGAGAGGGCGATTCGTTTAATTGATTTCACTGTTTTAATTCCTTCTTAAAAATGATACCTTTCTATTCTACTGTTTTTTTTGAAAATATACAATAGTTCTAGAGACCTAATTTGCTACTTTGAAATCTGAATAGGATGGGAAGTTGCTCAATTGAACATCTAGATAGGTTACTTTTGAGAAGGGAGTAGGTCCTTTTCGGATTTCTTGGATGAACTTAGCCATGATAGCTGAAGACTCTGCTTGGGCAAGAATTTCAACGGTTCCGTCATCGTTGTTCCAGACACGTCCAGTGATTCCACCTATTTCGAGGGCAAGGGTATAGACGCCCCAGCGAAAGCCAACACCTTGGACGCGACCCTGTGCGATCATTTTGACCTTTTGCATACCAAACCTCCTTGATTGTGTTATAATATTTCTATGACTATTATAACCTCTAAAGCTAATTCTGTGGTAAAAAATGCCAAGAAATTGCATCAAAAAAAATATCGAAAATCTTCTTATTTAATTGAAGGATGGCATTTGTTCGAAGAAGCTATTCAGGCTGGTGCAAAGATAGAGAAAATATTTGCTCTAGTAGAGTATGGAGATAAACTCGTAGATTACCCTCAGACTGTCTTTGTGGCCGAAGAAATCTTGCTTGATTTAGCAGATTCACAAACTCCTCAGGGCATTGTAGCCATTGTTCAAAAGGAAGAAGAGCAGTTGCCGGATTTGAGCCAAGGGAAATATCTTTTCTTGGAAGACGTGCAGGATCCTGGAAATGTTGGCACAATGATCCGAACGGCAGATGCGGCAGGTTTTTCGGGAGTCGTTGTTTCAAGCAAGTCAGCAGATATTTATAGCTTGAAGACTCTTCGATCCATGCAGGGCAGTCATTTTCATTTACCGATTTATCGGATGCCTATTGAAACTTTTGTTGAAGAGGCTAAAAAGGGCAATTTACCAATTCTGGCAACTACTTTGTCCCAAAACTCTAAAGATTATCGTGAGCTTGCTCAGCTAGCAGATTTCGTCTTGGTTATGGGAAATGAAGGTCAAGGCATTAGTCCATTCATGACAAATCAGGCAGATCAACTGGTTCATATTACCATGAAAGGGCAAGCGGAAAGTCTCAACGTTGCCATTGCTGCAGGCATACTCATGTTTTATTTGAGTTAAATTGTTTTATTTTTGTTATAATAAGTAAAAAGATTTCATAAGGAGAAAAAGATATGAATCAAACAATTATTCAAGAACGTTCTGGTCTGAATCAATTTTATGCAAAAGTATATGCTTTTATCGGGATTGGGATTGCCTTATCTGCAATCGTTTCAGCCTTGATGTTAACAACCTTCCAAGATCTTCTTGTTCAGTTAATGCTTAACGCCCGCATATGGTTAATTGTCACAGGAATTGTAGAAGTAGCTCTAGTGATTTTTGCGAGTGGTTTAGCGGTAAAGAATAGTCCAGCAACCTTTCCAATATTCCTACTCTATTCAGCGGTCAATGGTTTTTCACTAAGCTTCATTGTGTCGCTCTATCTTCCTGGGACAGTTTTGACAGCCTTTATCTCCAGTGCAGCCCTCTTCTTCGTGATGGCTATCATAGGAGTAGTCATTAAAAAGGATTTGAGTGGAATCGGTCGTGCTTTGATTGCAGCCCTATTTGGTCTGATACTCGCCATGGTTGTCAATATTTTCCTAAATAGTGACCTAATGGATTACATTATTAGTATTGTTATGGTGCTTGTTTTTGCAGGTCTCATTGCTTGGGATAATCAAAAAATTCGTTATGTTTACGAAGAGTCAGATGGTCAGGTCGCTACAGGATGGGCAATTTCTTTAGCACTTAGCCTCTACCTCGACTTTATCAACCTCTTCCTTAGCTTCTTGCGTATCTTTGGACGTGACGATTAATAATTTTAGAGCTCAAATGAGCTCTTTTTTAATTTTTACTTTCATTTTTACTAGCAAAAGGGTATAATCTTTTTATTATTCAAAAGGAGGAACGTATGAAGAAAAGTTTTATCCATCAGCAAGAAGAGATTTCCTTTGTAAAAAATACCTTTACCCAATATTTAAAAGATAAGTTAGAAGTAGTAGAAGTGCAGGGTCCAATCTTGAGTAAGGTTGGGGATGGGATGCAGGATAACCTTTCAGGGATTGAACATCCAGTTTCAGTTAAGGTTTTGCAGATTCCTAATGAAACCTATGAAGTGGTGCATTCACTTGCTAAGTGGAAACGCCATACCTTGGCACGTTTTGGTTTTGGCGAGGGTGAAGGCCTCTTCGTTCACATGAAGGCCCTTCGTCCAGACGAAGATTCGCTAGATGCTACTCACTCAGTCTATGTAGATCAGTGGGACTGGGAAAAAGTTATTCCAAATGGACAGCGCAATCTTGCCTACCTTAAAGAAACGGTCGAAAAGATTTATAAGGCTATTCGTTTAACAGAGTTAGCAGTAGAAGCACGCTATGATATTGAGTCTATCTTGCCGAAGCAAATTACCTTTATCCATACAGAAGAGTTGGTTGAACGCTACCCAGACTTAACTCCAAAAGAACGTGAAAATGCTATTTGTAAGGAGTTCGGTGCGGTCTTCTTGATTGGTATCGGTGGTGTATTGTCAGATGGAAAACCTCATGACGGACGTGCGCCGGACTATGATGACTGGACAACAGAATCTGAAAATGGCTACAAGGGCCTAAATGGAGATATCCTTGTTTGGAATGATAATTTGGGTGCAGCCTTTGAATTGTCTTCAATGGGGATTCGTGTCGATGAAGACACTCTTCGTCGTCAGGTAGCTATTACAGGAGATGAAGACCGCTTGAGTCTAGAATGGCATAAGGCTCTCTTGAACGGACTTTTCCCTTTGACAATCGGTGGAGGAATTGGACAGTCTCGTATGGCCATGTTCTTACTTCGTAAGAACCACATCGGTGAAGTTCAAACCAGTGTTTGGCCACAAGAAGTCAGAGATACTTACGAGAATATTCTTTAATCAATCGAACCGAGAGGTTCGATTTTCTTATTTCATCAGAATTTGGTATAATATACCTTATGAAAATCGTATCAGGAATCTACGGAGGACGTCCTTTAAAGACCTTGGACGGGAAAACAACGAGGCCTACATCGGACAAGGTCCGCGGAGCTATTTTCAATATGATTGGCCCTTACTTTGAAGGAGGACGTGTGCTAGATCTCTATGCTGGTAGTGGGGGCTTATCCATTGAAGCGGTTTCAAGAGGGATGTCGAGCGCTGTCCTAGTTGAGAAGGATCGCCGAGCACAGAATATTGTGGCAGAAAACATTCAGATGACCAAGGAAACCTCTAAATTTCAATTATTGAAAATGGAATCCAGTCGCGCATTGGAGCAAGTGGATGGTGTCTTTGATCTCATCTTTTTGGATCCTCCCTATGCAAAAGAACAGATCGTATCCGACATTGAAAAAATGGCGGAGAGAAATCTTTTCTCAGAAGATGTCATGGTGGTCTGTGAGACCGATAAATCAGTAGAACTTCCAGAAGAAATCGCCTGTTTGGGCATCTGGAAGGAAAAAATATATGGGATTAGTAAGGTGACGGTTTATGTCAGATAAAATTGGGCTATTCACAGGTTCTTTTGATCCAATGACAAATGGGCATATGGATCTCATTGAGCGTGCAAGTAAGCTCTTTGATAAATTGTATGTGGGAATTTTTTATAATCCACACAAAAATGGATTTTTACCGATAGAAAGTCGGCTAGAGACGGTTGAAAAAGCGGTGGGACACCTAAAAAATGTCCAGGTCATATCCTCTCATGATGAATTAGTCGTTGATGTTGCTAGAAAACTGGGTGCAGAGGTCTTGGTGCGTGGTTTGCGTAACGCTGCGGATCTTCAGTATGAAGCCAGTTTTGATTTTTACAATCATCAATTAGCAAGAGAGATTGAGACAGTCTATCTCCATAGCCACCCAGAGCATGTCTACATCAGCTCTTCAGCTGTGAGAGAACTATTGAAGTTTGGTCAAGATATTAGCAAGTATGTACCAAATGCTGTCTTAAAGGAGTTAAAACATGAAGAAAAAAACTAGATGGCCCATATATTTAATCATCGGGCTCATTATCACTTTTATAGCTTTTACGGTACCACTTCCTTATTACATTGAGGTGCCAGGGACTTCAGAAGATATTCGAAAGGTTTTACAAGTCAATAACCAATCTGACCAAGAAGAAGGTTCTTACCAATTTGTGACGGTAGGAGTTAAACACGCCAGAATGGTGGACTTGGTTTATGCTTGGCTAACACCTTTTACGGATATTCGAAGTGCTAAAGAGATGACAGGTGGTTCTTCAGATGCAGAATTTATGCGAATCAACCAGTTTTACATGGAAACTTCGCAAAATATGGCCAAATATCAAGGTCTGAAGGCGGCGGGCAAGGAGATAGAACTCAAATATCTGGGAGTCTATGTTTTGACCGTAACAGATAACTCAACCTTCAAGGGTATTCTCAATATCGCTGATACAGTGACAGCTGTCAATGATAAGACTTTTGAGAGTTCCAAGGAAATGGTCGACTACGTTAATTCTCAAACGCTAGGTGACAAGGTTAAGGTTACTTATCAAGAAGATGGGAAAGTCAAAACCGCTGAAGGAAAAATCATTACTCTGGAAAATGGGAAAAACGGTATTGGAATCGGTTTGATTGACCGCACAGAAGTGTCAAGTGATGTGCCAATCAAGTTTTCAACTGCTGGCATTGGTGGTCCGAGTGCTGGAATGATGTTTAGTTTATCCATCTATACGCAAATTGCAGATCCAACTCTTCGAAATGGACGTATCATTGCTGGTACAGGAAGTATCGACAGAGATGGAAATGTTGGTGATATTGGTGGAATTGACAAAAAAGTTGTTGCTGCTGCAAAAAAAGGAGCTACTGTATTCTTTGCTCCTAACAATCCAGTAACTGAAGAAGCTAAAAAGGCCAATCCTAATGCTAAAAGTAATTATGACACGGCTGTAGAAGCTGCAGAAATGATTAAAACAGACATGAAGATTGTTCCTGTAAAAACACTTCAGGATGCAATTGATTACTTGAAAAACAACCCATAGAATATAGTGCAAGTCCATAGACTAGCGTAGAAAAAAAGAAGATGGTATAATAGGCAGATGATTCAATTGTTTTTTACCCTCAGTAGTCATATGTTTTTTGTCTACCTAGTTTTTCAACTTTTGAAAGATTTAGTCAAATGGGATCAAATTTTGAAGGTGACCAAGGACAATGCGAGGAAGGTACGACTTTTGGTAGTGTTGTGTAGTATCGGTTTAGGGTATCTAATCAGTTCTTTTTTCCTAAATCTCTACCAACTATGGCAAGAAGCCGTACGGACATTATTCTAAACTCGAAAGTAAAGGAAAATATTTATGGAAAAAATTGTAGTTCGAGGTGGCGATAATCGCCTTGTCGGAAGTGTTACAATTGAGGGCGCGAAAAATGCAGTTTTGCCACTGCTTGCGGCGACAATTTTAGCAAGCGAAGGAAAAACAGTTTTAAAAAATGTTCCTATCCTATCGGATGTCTTTACCATGAACCAAGTAGTTCGTGGATTAAATGCGAAAGTTAATTTTGATCAAGATGCACACATTGTTGAAGTGGATGCGACAGATGATATCACAGAAGAAGCTCCCTATAAGTATGTCAGCAAGATGCGTGCTTCTATTGTAGTCTTGGGTCCAATCCTGGCTAGGGTTGGTCACGCTAAAGTTTCGATGCCAGGTGGTTGTACGATCGGTAGTCGTCCGATTGACCTTCACCTTAAAGGTTTGGAAGCAATGGGGGCTAAGATCACCCAAACAGCTGGCTATATCGAAGCTAAGGCAGAACGCTTGCATGGAGCCCATATCTATATGGACTTTCCTAGTGTTGGGGCAACCCAAAACTTGATGATGGCTGCAACGCTAGCTGATGGCGTAACTGTTATCGAAAATGCTGCGCGTGAACCTGAAATTGTAGACTTGGCTGTCCTCTTGAATAAAATGGGAGCTAAAGTCAAAGGTGCGGGAACAGAGAGCATTACCATCACTGGTGTTGAAAACTTGCATGGAGCAACCCATAACGTTGTTCAAGACCGCATCGAAGCAGGGACATTTATGGTTGCTGCTGCAATGACAGGTGGAGATGTCCTGATTCAAGATGCTATCTGGGAACACAACCGTCCCTTGTTGGCGAAATTACAAGAAATGGGTGTTGAAGTCATCGATGAGGATGAAGGTATCCGCATCCGTTCTCAACGGGATAAACTGAAAGCAGTTCATGTCAAGACCTTACCACATCCAGGGTTTCCTACGGACATGCAGGCGCAGTTTACTGCTCTTATGACGGTTGCTCAAGGAGAATCAACTATGGTTGAGACAGTCTTTGAGAATCGTTTCCAACATCTAGAGGAAATGCGTCGCATGGGCTTGCATTCTGAGATTATCCGTGATACAGCTCGTATCGTTGGCGGGCAACCTCTCCAAGGGGCAGAAGTGCTGTCTACGGACCTTCGTGCCAGTGCAGCCTTGATCCTGACAGGTTTAATAGCTGAAGGTGAGACTGTTGTTGGAAAACTTGTCCATTTGGATAGAGGTTATTATCGTTTTCATGAAAAGTTAGCTCAGTTAGGAGCTAATATTGAACGGGTAAGTGTGGAAGCTGATGAAGATGAAGATGAATAAAGAAGTATCTTATGTGCTGCGTCGATTTCTTTTAGTCATCATTGTTTTACTTTTAGGTGTCTTAGCACTTGGAATTGGCTTGATGATTGGCTACGGTATCTTAGGCAAGGGCCAAGATCCATGGGCGATTTTAGCTCCAGAAAAGTGGCATGAGTTAATTGCGAAATTTACAGGGAAATAGGCTGGGGGACCAGTCTTTTTCTAGGAACAAAAACTAAGGAGAAAAGATGAATAAGAAAACAAGGCAGGCACTCATAGGTCTTCTGCTTTTCCTACTTTTGTCGGCAGGAAGTTACTACATAAAAGAAATGCAGGCTTCCAATGCTACACCGAAAACACAGGTTAACCAGAAATCCCAGTCGCTTGATACTCCAAGTCAAGAATTGGCAGAGAGTGTACTGACTGATTCGGTCAAAAAACAAATTAAGGGTACTCTTGAGTGGAATGGAGCAGGTGCCTTTATCATAAATGGGAACAAAACGAACTTAGATGCAAAGGTTTCAAGTAAACCCTATGCTGATAACAAGACAAAAACTGTAGGTGGGGAGACAGTTCCAACTGTGGCTAACGCCCTCATGTCAAAAGCAACAAGACAGTACAAAGACCGTGAAGAAACCGGGAATGGTTCAACTTCTTGGACCCCGGCAGGATGGCATCAGGTCAAAAACCTAAAAGGGACTTATAATCACGCTGTAGATAGAGGACATTTATTAGGCTATGCCTTGATTGGTGGTTTAGATGGTTTTGATGCATCTACTAGCAATCCCAAAAATATCGCTGTACAAACAGCCTGGGCCAACCAAGCACGCGCAGAAGATTCGACTGGACAAAACTACTATGAAAGTTTAGTTCGAAAGGCTTTGGATCAAAATAAGCGCGTGCGTTACCGTGTCACATTGCTCTACGCTACAGAAGAAGATTTGGTTCCTTCTGCATCTCAGATTGAAGCCAAATCATCTGATGGTGAATTGGAGTTTAACGTCGTAGTTCCTAACGTTCAAAAGGGAATTCAGTTAGATTACCGAACAGGAAAAGTAACTGTTACAAAGAACTAATAGATAGTCGGTCCCTTATTGTTTCGGTAGGGGATTTACTATAGAAATCACAATTTAATGTGTAGAAGTTGAAAAATATGGTATAATAGTCACAATTATACTTTTTAGGAGAAGGAAAATGGAAGACCCGAGCAGTCAGGATTTGTTACTGCAATTTGTATTATTAGTTGTTTTGACCTTTTTAAATGCTTTTTTCTCTGCTACAGAGATGGCTATGGTTTCTCTTAGTCGCTCACGTGTTGAACAAAAGGCTGAAGAGGGAGATAAACGCTATATCCGTTTGCTAAAGGTACTTGAAAACCCCAATCACTTTTTATCAACCATTCAAGTTGGTATTACTTTAATTACAATCTTGTCAGGGGCTAAACTAGCAGACTCTCTAGGACAATTGATAGCCTCATGGATGGGAAATAGCGAAACTGCGCACGCAATCGCAAGTTTCCTATCACTTGCTTTTTTGACATATATTTCTATCGTTTTTGGTGAACTTTATCCTAAACGCATTGCTCTAAATCTTAAGGATGCCTTGGCAATCCGAACTGTACCATTTATTATTGCTCTCGGTAAGATTGTGAGTCCCTTTGTTTGGTTGCTATCTGCATCAACCAATCTTTTGAGCCGTTTGACGCCGATGACATTTGACGATGCAGACGAAAAAATGACTCGTGATGAGATTGAGTACATGCTGACTAAAAGCGAAGAAACTTTGGATGCTGATGAAATCGAGATGTTGCAGGGGATTTTCTCACTAGATGAGCTTATGGCGCGTGAAGTTATGGTTCCTCGAACAGATGCCTTCATGGTAGATATCCAAGATGACACTCAGACCATTATCGAAAGTATCTTAAAACAAAACTTTTCTCGAATTCCTGTTTATGACGGCGATAAGGACAATGTCATTGGTTTGATTCATACAAAGAGTCTCCTTAAAGAAGCCTTTGTCAGTGGGTTCGATAATATCGTCTGGAAGCGAATCTTACAAGATCCACTCTTTGTGCCTGAAACCATTTTTGTGGACGATTTGTTAAAAGAACTGAGAAATTCACAAAGACAGATGGCTATTCTTCTTGATGAATATGGTGGTATGGCTGGTCTAGTTACACTAGAGGATCTCCTTGAAGAGATTGTCGGTGAGATTGATGATGAAACTGACCGTGCTGAAGTTTATGTTCATACTATCGGCGAGGACACTCATATTGTCCAAGGGACAATGAATTTGAACGATTTCAATGATTATTTTGATGTCGAGCTTGAAAGTGACAATGTAGATACAATTGCTGGATACTATTTGACTGGTGTGGGAACTATCCCAACATCAGAAAAACTCAGTTATGAGTTAGATAGTGGCAACAAGCATATCACCTTGACAAATGACAAGGTAAAAAATGGTCGTGTAACCAAGCTTAAGGTTCAAATCCAAGAACTTGAATCAGAAGAAGAAACTGAATAAAACAAAAGCTTTATCAGAGAAGACTGATAAAGCTTTTTAAGTGCAAAAAAGAAAAGACTCCGTTAGGAGTCTTCGTTTATATAGAGGCGGTAGACGGATTTGAACCGACGATCAAGCTTTTGCAGAGCCGTGCCTTACCACTTGGCTATACCGCCTTAACTTTTATTATTATACCTTGAAAATTGTTTCTCGTCAATAGTTTTCTTTTCTGAAAACATAAGATTCAAATGTTTAAAAAAACATGCGACAAAATATTCTGAAAATTCGTTTACTTTTTGTAAAAACTGTGGTATAATCTTCAATATCCACAATTTAAAACGAGGAGTTTATAAATATGAAAAAAAGTCGGATTCTTGCAGTAGCAGGAGTATCCTTACTTGCAGTAGGAGTACTTGCTGCATGTTCAAATACAAATTCAAATGCAGGCTCAAGCAATACAAAATTAGCATCAGACTATAAATACGTTTATTCAGTTGATCCTGAAACATTGGATTACGTTGTTAACAACGTTGATTCTACTTCTTTTGTAACGACAAATGCGGTAGATGGTTTGCTTGCTAACGATAAATATGGCAACCTTGTACCATCGATTGCTGAATCATGGACAGTTTCACAAGACGGTTTGACTTACACTTATAAAATCCGTAAGGATGCTAAGTGGGTTACTGCTGAAGGAGAAGAATACGCTCCTGTTAAAGCCCAGGACTTTGTGACAGGTTTGAAACACGCGGTAGAAGGCAAATCAAAAGGTTTGTCAGTTATTAGTTCATCAATTAAAGGACTCAACGCTTACATTAATGGTGAAACAAACGACTTTTCAACGGTTGGTGTAAAAGCAGTTGACGACAACACTCTTGAATATACATTGAACCAACCAGAAACTTTCTGGAATGACAAAACAACAAACGGCGTGATGATGCCAATTAACGAAGATTTCCTTAAATCAAAAGGGGAAAGCTTTGGTGCACCTACAGATCCATCTTCTATTTTGTACAATGGACCATTTGTTTTGAAATCAATCACAGCTAAATCATCAATTGAAATGGCTAAGAACGACGCTTATTGGGATAAAGATGCTGTTAAAATTCAAAACATCAAATTTACTTACTGGGATGGTAAAGACCAAGATGTTGTTGCCAAAGGATTCTCAGAAGGACAATACAGTAAAGCTCGTATCTATCCTACTAGTTCAACATATGAAAAATATGCGTCTGAGTTCAAAGATAATATCTTCTTTAATGAACCAGGATCAGCTATCGCTACTGTAAGTGTGAACTATGGTCGTACAACTTATAACCATACTTCAAAAACAACAGATAGCCAAAAAGAATCTACAAGAAAAGCTTTGCTAAACAAGGAATTCCGTCAAGCTCTTAACTTTGCGGTAGACCGTAATTCATACTCGGCTCAGACAAATGGTACAGAGGGAGCTGCGGTTGGAATCCGTAATACTTTCTCACCATATGATCTTCAAGTTGGGGACAAACAGTTTGGTAAACTTGTAGAAGAAAGTCTTGCGAAGACAAACTCAAGCACATGGTCAAACGTATCGCTTGCTGATTCGCAAAATGGTCTCTACAACGAAGAAAAAGCTAAAGCTGCCTTTGCAAAAGCAAAAGAAAGCTTGAAAGCAGAAGGGGTAGAATTCCCAATTCACTTGGATGCTCTAACAATCCAAGAGTCTACAGCAGTTGTAAACCGTGTTCAATCACTTAAACAGTCTATTGAAAACGTACTTGGAGCTGACAATGTTGTCATCGATCTTCAACAAATGACTCAAGCAGAAGCATTACCACTTTCATTTAGTGCTCCAACAGCTAAAGAACAAGACTGGGATATTCATACCTTGACTGGATGGAATCCTGATTACCAAGATCCATCAACTTTCTTAGACCAGTTCACGATTAAAGGCGGTAATACTCGTTTGATTATGGGTATCGATAAAGATACTGATGCATCAGTTATCCAAAAACTTGGTTTGTCTGACTATGAAAAATTACTTGATGAAGCAAACAAAGAAAATCAAGACGTTCAAAAACGTTATGAAAAATATGCCCTTGCACAAGCTTGGTTAACAGACAACGGTTTGACAATTCCTGTAATGGCAGGTCCGAAAGAAACTGCTGTATCATTTGTATCTAAAGTTATTCCATTTACTTCTTCATACTCAGTTGCGGGTCTTAAAGGAGAAACCTCAGGTTACTTGAAGTACACTGAAGTTGGTGAAAAACCTATTACAAAAGAAGAATACCAAAAAGCTCGTGAAAAATGGATCAAAGAAAAAGCTGAATCAAATGAAAAAGCTCAAAAAGAATTAGCGAGCCACGTGAAATAAATAATGCTCATCAGAACTTTCTCTCCAAAAGGAGAAGGTTCTTTTGGGATTTTAAAGGAAATAATATGAAAAAATATGTTTTTATGCGTATCTTGCGGTCGTTAGTTTCTATCTTTTTAGTAACGACCTTGATTTACACAATCATCTATACGATGGTTCCACGGAAGTTGATCTTCAAACAAGATACTAACTACAATAAAATTGCAACAACAGCTGATAAACGTGATAACTATGAAAATACCGTTTTTGAGCGTATGGGGTATATCGAATATTACGATACGAAAGAGTTGCAGGAAAAAGCTAGTAGCATTGACCCTTCTGTAACCGTTGATGCAAACGATACAAATAAAGCTATCTACGAAAAATATATCCAACAACTTGGTAACGGTTGGACTTTGGGTGTATTCACAGAGAGCGGACAATTCTATGCTACTCGTGAAATCCCTATTTTCGAGCGTGTGTTCAAATTCTATGCAAACTTGCTTGACATTGACCATACAAACAAGATTCAAGACCCGGAAAATCCTAATTTAGAGCGTTATTTGCGATTTGAAAACGATCCGGCTATTGGATGGTCTCTAGTAGGTTCAGGGACTAAACATAAATACCTCTTGTACTTCAACAGTCAATTCCCATTTGTTCACCAAAACTTTGTCAACTTGAACTTAGGAGATTCTTACCCAACTTATGCCAATACTCCTGTTCTTCAAGTTATCACACAAGGTCAAGGACAAACCAAGACTTCAGAAGTTCAATTCCCAACTGGTAAGAAAACATCATCAGTTAACATTTACTCAAGAACCTACAAATCTCCAAGTCAAGCAGATGCACGTGAAGTAGCAAACTATGGTAAGGATGATCCTTATACAGCTACTGAAAGTAATTATCAATATCCTTCAATGATTACAAGCTCTGCTATCACAGGTTTGATTGGTCTTGCTATTTCATACGCGATTGCAATTCCACTTGGTTCTGCAATGGCTCGTTACAAAAATACATGGATTGATAGTTTCTCTACAGGAGCTTTGACCTTCTTACTTGCTCTTCCAACGATTGCCCTTGTATACATCATTCGTTTGATTGGTTCTTCAATTGGATTCCCAGATTCATTCCCTATCTTGGGTGCTGGAGACTGGCGTTCATATGTTTTACCTGTAGTGATTTTGGGCTTGTTGGGTGCACCTGGTATGGCAATTTGGATTCGTCGTTACATGATTGACTTACAATCTCAAGACTTCGTTCGTTTTGCACGTGCAAAAGGTCTATCTGAGAAAGAAATTTCAAACAAACACATCTTTAAGAACGCTATGGTACCACTCGTTTCAGGTATTCCAGGTTCTATTATTGGTGTTATCAGTGGAGCAACTCTTACAGAAACAGTCTTCGCTTTCCCTGGTATGGGTAAAATGCTGATTGACTCTGTAAAAGCATCAAACAACAATATGGTTGTTGGTCTTGTCTTTATCTTTACATGTATTTCTATCTTCTCATTATTTGTAGGGGATATTTGGATGACTATGATTGACCCACGTATTAAACTGACAGAGAAAGGAGGCAAATAATGTCTACAATTAGTAATGATAAATTTCAATTTGTAAAACGTGATGATTTTGCCTCTGAAGCAATTGATACTCCTGCTTATTCATACTGGGGTTCTGTCTTTAGACAGTTTTTGAAGAAAAAATCAACAGTCATCATGCTCGGTATCTTGATTGCCATCGTTTTGATGAGTTTCATCTATCCAATGTTCTCAGATTTTGACTTTAACGATGTAAGTAAGGTAAATGATTTTAGTGCTCGCTATATCAAACCGAATGGTGAATATTGGTTCGGTACAGATAGTAACGGGAAATCTCTCTTTGATGGTGTCTGGTTTGGAGCTCGTAACTCTATCTTGATTTCTGTAATTGCGACCTTTATCAACCTTGTTATCGGTGTGATTGTAGGTGGAATCTGGGGTATTTCAAAATCAGTAGACCGTATCATGATGGAAGTCTACAACGTTATCAACAATATTCCATCGCTATTGATCGTTATCGTTTTGACTTACTCTATCGGAGCAGGTTTCTGGAACTTGATTTTTGCCATGAGTGTAACTACATGGATTGGTATTGCTTATTCAATCCGTATTCAAATCATGCGTTATCGTGATTTGGAATATAACCTTGCTTCTCAGACGCTGGGGACACCAACTTATAAAATTATAGTAAAAAATATTATGCCTCAGTTGGTATCTGTTATCGTGACGACTTTGACACAAATGCTGCCAGCCTTTATCTCGTATGAAGCTTTCCTTTCATTCTTTGGACTCGGATTGCCGATTACAGTTCCAAGTTTGGGACGTTTGATCTCAGATTATTCTCAGAACGTAACGACAAATGCCTACCTCTTCTGGATTCCATTGACAACTTTGGTCTTGGTTTCTTTATCACTATTCATTGTTGGACAAAACTTAGCCGATGCTAGTGATCCACGTACACATAGATAGGAGTAGAAATGACGAATAATAAAAATGTAATTTTATCTGCTCAAGATATTGTCGTGGAATTTGATGTTCGTGACAAAGTTTTGACCGCTATTCGCGGAGTTTCTCTTGAGTTGATTGAAGGAGAAGTTCTTGCCTTGGTTGGAGAATCAGGTTCGGGTAAATCAGTTTTGACAAAAACTTTTACAGGAATGTTAGAAGAAAACGGGCGTATCGCTCAGGGGAGCATCGATTACCGTGGACAAGACCTAACAGCACTTTCGTCTCACAAAGATTGGGAACAAATTCGTGGGGCTAAGATTGCAACTATCTTCCAAGATCCTATGACTAGTTTGGATCCAATCAAAACAATCGGAAGCCAAATTACTGAGGTTATTATTAAACACCAAAGTAAAACAGCTAAAGAAGCAAAAGAAATGGCTATCGACTACATGAATAAGGTTGGTATTCCTGATGCTGAAAAGCGTTTTGAGGAGTATCCATTCCAATATTCTGGAGGGATGCGTCAACGTATCGTTATCGCTATCGCTCTTGCATGTCGTCCGGATGTTCTTATCTGTGATGAGCCAACAACTGCCCTTGATGTGACGATTCAGGCTCAGATTATTGACTTGTTGAAGTCTCTACAAAATGAATATCACTTTACAACAATCTTTATCACACACGACCTTGGTGTGGTAGCAAGTATTGCTGACAAAGTTGCGGTTATGTATGCTGGTGAAATCGTTGAGTATGGTACAGTTGAAGAAATCTTCTACGATCCACGTCACCCATACACATGGAGCCTCTTATCAAGTTTGCCACAGTTAGCTGATGATAAAGGAGAACTATATTCAATTCCAGGTACTCCTCCGTCACTATATACAGAATTAAAAGGTGATGCATTTGCTCTTCGTTCAGATTACGCAATGAAGATCGATTTTGAAGAAAAAGCACCTCAATTTGCTGTGTCAGATACTCATTGGGCTAAAACATGGTTACTTCATGATCAAGCACCAAAAGTTGCAAAACCAGCAGTAATTGCAGATTTACATGACAAGATTCGTGAGAGAATGGGTCTTGTTCATCTGGAAAACTAGGAGGAAGGAAATGTCTGAAAAATTAGTAGAAATTAAAGACTTAGAGATTTCCTTCGGTGAAGGAAGCAAAAAGTTTGTAGCTGTTAAAAATGCTAACTTCTTTATCAACAAAGGTGAAACATTCTCACTTGTTGGAGAATCAGGTAGTGGTAAAACAACAATTGGTCGTGCAATTATCGGTTTGAATAATACCAGCAAAGGTGATATCATCTTTGATGGTCAAAAAATTAATGGTAAAAAATCACGTACTCAAGCGTCAGAATTAGTCCGCCGAATCCAAATGATTTTCCAAGACCCTGCTGCTAGTTTGAATGAACGTGCAACAGTTGACTATATTATTTCTGAAGGTCTTTATAACTACCATCTATTTAAGGATGAGGAAGAAAGACAAGAAAAAGTTAAAAAGATTATCAGTGAAGTTGGACTTTTGGCTGAACATTTGACACGTTATCCTCATGAGTTTTCAGGTGGACAACGTCAACGTATCGGGATTGCCCGCGCTTTGGTTATGCAACCTGATTTCGTTATCGCGGATGAGCCAATTTCAGCCTTGGACGTTTCTGTGCGTGCCCAAGTTTTGAACTTGCTCAAGAAATTCCAGAAGGAATTGGGCTTGACCTATCTCTTTATCGCCCACGATTTGTCAGTAGTTCGTTTTATCTCTGATCGTATCGCGGTAATTTATAAGGGTGTTATTGTTGAAGTGGCTGAAACTGAAGAATTGTTTAACAATCCAGTTCATCCATACACACAAGCACTTTTATCAGCTGTGCCGATTCCAGATCCAATCTTGGAACGTAAGAAAGTTTTGAAAGTCTATGATCCAGACCAACATGACTACGAAACTGATAAACCGTCTATGGTTGAAATTCGTCCAGGACATTATGTTTGGGCTAACCAAGCAGAATTGGAACGCTATAAAAAAGATATGAACTAATGAAAAGTTTTATAATCTTCCTAGTATTATTCTAGAAAGGTTATGAAACTTTTTTATTTTGCAGATAAAAACTTGATAATCTATATAAATTTGATATACTGAATACAATAAGAACTAATCTGTTAGAAATGACATGAACTAGGGGAGAATCACATGGACAACCAACCAAATTTTTTTACAGGAATGGCTAGAATTATTGGGACATGCCTCTGGGTAAAAGGAATGGAAGTACTGACTGAGAAGAAGGAATCTGAGCCAAAAGCCCTAGAGGTTGCTAAATTTCTTGCGGCTTATAAAATGATATCTGCTCTGCCTTGGATTGCGGGACTTCCTAGAAAGGAAGAAAAAAAATGAAATTTATTTGGGATATTTTATTTTATATCCTAGTCAAGCCACTGATTACGATTGTAGAATTCATTTGGTATCACATTTGTTTATTTTTTTATGAATTCCTTTTGAATTTGTTATATTCGATTTTTAACTGGATTTATAACTGGCTTTTTAGTTTATTTTAAAAGACTCTGAAAGAAATCAAAAGGATGAGTAATTTACTCATCCTTTTTCTATTTTTCTAAATCTTTATAGATTTATTGGGATCACTATTTTTTACCTTTAAGCAAGAAGGCTGCAGCTAAAGCTAAGCTGAGACTTGCCATGAAGAGGAGTGGGCTGGCCTCTTCTCCAGTGGCAGGAAGTTGTTTGTCATTTGTAGAATTTTCACCATTGAGCTGGTTTTTATTTGCTAATGGACTAGCTTCTTCGATTTGACTTGAGCTTGGTTGTTGGACTTCTGTTTCAGTCTTGTAGACGATAGCATAAGTAGTCAAATCAATGGTGAGAAACTCAAGCATGCCATTACGAATTGTGAAATCTTGTGCTTTCAAGTCTTTTTCTGGACTGAAGCGATAGAATTCTTGGACTGTGCCAGAAATTGGTAACCGAACCAGTACAGCACCTTTTGCTTGGATTAGTTGACCATTTTCATTCTTGAGTTGAATGTCGTAGGCATCATATTTCTTGCCCAAGAGTTCTTGCTTGTCTACTTTCTGGATTTCAAGATAACTTGCTTCACCTAGCTCATTTGCTCCACTGATGACTTGAACTCCGGTAGCCTGGTCTTTTAAGGCTTTGAGTTTAAACTCAGGAAGAGAGATGATAGGCGCTGCTTGGTCGCTCGCAGTACCGATAGGGCCAGTGTATTCAGGAATATCCACGATAGGAGCTGCTTGGTCGCTCGCAGTACCGATAGGCTTAGTATATTCAGGAATATCTACGGTAGGCGCTGCCTGGTCGATCGCAGTACCGATAGGCTTAGTATATTCAGGAATATCCACGACAGGCGCTGCTTGTTCCCCTGCAGTACCGATAGGCTCAGTGTACTCAGGGATATCCACAATAGGCGCCGCTTGGTCGCCCGCAGTACCGATAGGCTCAGTATACTCAGGAATATCTACGGTAGGCGCTGCTTGTTCCCCTGCAGTACCGATAGGCTCAGTATACTCAGGAATATCTACGGTAGGCGCTGCTTGTTCCCCTGCAGTACCGATAGGCTCAGTGTACTCAGGAATGTCCACGATAGGCGCTTCCTGTTCTCCCGCAGTACCAATTGGGTCAGTATATTCAGGAATGGTTACTACTGGAGCAGGCTCGTCCCCTTTGCTTGTAACAACTGGATCTTCTATAGGTGCAGTTTCCCCTTTTGGAAAGACTGTTACAATAGTACTGCTTCGTGTTTCTCCTAGGATAGCATAAGCTTCTATTGGATTGCCAGTTTTACGTTCCGTAGTTTCAGGAATGTCGATTTGAACCTTGTTATCCTTTATGCTTAATACAGTTTGCTCGCCAGAAGTGACAAGATGATTTTCATCGACTTTTCTTAGGAGTAGGGGATCTGTAACACCAGGGAATGTCACAGCAACAGCATCCCAGTTACCAGTTGGTAAAGTTAGGGTAACTGTCTTATCTTCTACCTTTATAGGTTCGAGGCTTGGTGTATTTAATGATACTGATGGAGCTTTTAGAATATCGAATGAATCAAGGGAGATTTTCTTTCGACCGTCTGGAGAATCCGGGTCCACTTTCAAAGTTAGGACATGATCACCATCTGCTAGATTAGTAAACTCTCCAATCAATGCTCCTTTTTCGGTAGCTCCAGCAGTGTAAAAGTCAAGGCTTGGCATTTCTTTTCCATCGAGAGTCACAAGTGCCTTACCAAGGGCAGATGTTTTCAGTCCATAGATACGGATACCTGTACCAGAGAATGGAATTCTTGCAGTTGCTTCAGGGGCGAGACTATCGTCTGCATTAATATCTGCATATTTCTCTGTAGAAGCATAGAGTTCCGCATCAGTCCAGTCTTTAAATGCTGAGCCGTACTGGATACGAGAATCACGATCATCTATCTTCTCAACTGTTTCTCCTTGACCTGGGAAGACCTTGAAGTAGTCTAAGGAAATTTTTGAGCGTTCACTTCCACGTCCCTTATGTTCACGCTTAACAGTGATAGTCATGAGGTGAGGGCCTGAAGAAAGATTTGTATAACGACCAATTAGGACACCCTTTTCAGTAGCTCCATCTGTATAGAAATCAAGCTCTCCAACAGATTTACCATCAATTGTAACCTCAGCAAGTCCTAATTGAGAAGACTTGAGTCCGTAGATTTCAATACCAGGTCCATTGAAAGGAATGGTTGCTGTTGCATCCTTATCGGAATAATTCCCATTTGAGATATCGGCGTATTTTTCTGTTCCGCCAAAGAGTTCGGAGTCAGACCAGTCTCCAAAGGCAGCGCCATACTGAATGCGAGAGTCACGATCATCCATGAGTTCACTAAAGGCGGAGATTGAAGCAACATCAGAAACAGGTGTTGAACGGTCTCCTAGCATAGCCTTAACGGTATAAGTATAGGCATGGCTTGAATCAATAGAACGGTCGATAAAGCGAGTTTGGTTGGTTGTAAACTCACGGACAGTAGAAGTTTGACCAGTTTCATCTCTACTTTCCCGATGGATGACATAATGAGTCGCCCCTTCAACAGCATTGAAATTAAGTTCTG
Organism: Streptococcus sp. oral taxon 061; assembly: GCF_964211575.1. Classification (GTDB taxonomy): domain Bacteria; phylum Bacillota; class Bacilli; order Lactobacillales; family Streptococcaceae; genus Streptococcus. Next base: position 58,474 of record NZ_CAXOQQ010000001.1, read on the forward strand.
CAGTCGTTGTATCTTTTCGTTGGGCAGTCAGACGAGTAATACGACCAGGGAAGTTTTCAAAGGTAATGACATCGCCCTTTTGTGTCGTAAGTTGAATACGGTTGTCTTTGATGCGGGTAGCTTGTACTTCCTTACCGTTTACCTTGACAAGGCTAGCTTCGATATTTGGATAGTCTACGACTAAGTCTCCACCCACATTAGAAATGAAAGATAGCGTTTCAAGATTCTTTTCTTTCCATTTCATACTGACTTCAAAGTTACCACGAGCTACTAGGCCTGAGACTTGACCATCTTTCCATGCATCTGGAAGGGCTGGTAATGGGGCAATGTAGCCGGTGTGAGATTGAAGGAGCATTTCTGCCATTCCACTGGTTGCACCAAAGTTCCCATCAATTTGGAAAGGCGCGTGCGTATCCCAGAGGTTTTCTAGAGTTGAGGATTTGAGTTGTTCTGCCAATAAACGATGGGCACGATTTCCATCTAGGAGACGAGCCCAGAGGTTGATTTTATTAGCCTTAGACCAACCGGTACCACCATCTCCACGATGGTTTAGGGTTGCGCGTGCTGCTTCCAGATATTCAGGCTGATCTTTGCCAAATAAGGTTCCTGGGAAGAGCCCAACCAGATGAGAAACGTGACGGTGATGGTTTTCAATTCCTTCATTAGTAAATTGAGGACTGTCTTCCTCATACCATTCCTTGATACGGCCATCTTGGTTGATATGAAGTGGTTTGAGCTTGTCAAATTTAGCCTTCACTTCTGTCACCAAATCTTGGTCGACATTGAGATGATTGGCTGCCTCCATATAGTCGTGGAATAACTGCCAAACTAGAGATTGGTCAAAGGTATTTCCAATCGTGATAGTTCCATGCTCTGGTGAGTAGGATGGAGAAGAAACCCAACGGTCACTAGATTTGTCGTAGTGCAAGAAGGAATTCCAGAACTTGGCTGTTTCCTTGAGCATTGGATAAATTTTTTCTTTGAGATAAGTTTCATCCTTGGTGAATTTGTAGTAGTCATAGACGTTCTGCATCATCCAAGCATTGGCAGCAGGAGACCAACCCCAGTAATAATTCCAACCTGGAGTTGTCCAGCCAAATGGTGTCGCTTGAGTATGAACCAACCAACCGTTTTCTTGGCCTTCTTTGGATTCGATACCTGCATATTCTTTAGCAGCGATACGACCATAGTAGCGCATGTCATCAATATAATTGACCATTGGCTTAGCCGTTTCTGCAAGATTGTTCATGTAGGCAGGCCAATAGTTCATTTGTAGGTTGACATTGAGGTGGTAATCTGAGTTCCAAGGTGGATTGTCTACAGCGTTCCAAACTCCTTGTAAGTTGGCAGGAAGGGCATCTGTCCGATCACGGGAAGAACTAATGAGTAGATATCGTCCGTATTGGAAGAAGAGCTCTTCTAGTTTTTGCCCTTTTTCTGGGTTGTAGGTATGCAGAGCTTCTTTTGTAGTTTGGCTAGACTTGCTACCGCCAAGATTTAGTTGAACACGATTGAAGAGACTTTGATAATCCTTGATGTGGTTATTTTTTAGGGTTTCATAATCTTTTGCCTTGGCAGCTTCTACGATAGACTTAACAGTATTTTCTAGGTCAATATCCTTACGATAATTGGTTTTCGGATTTTGAGCAAAGTTGGTCTTGGCACTGAGTAAAAGGGTCGCATAGCTGGCTCCGGTGACAGTTAAATAGCCATCTTGTGCAGTGACTTGTCCGTCTGTCTTGATTCCGAGATAGGAAGCAAATTTCAGACCATTGTCTTTGACAGTTCCTTTGAGCAAAATACCATTAGAATCAGTCGTAACTGCTCCTTGTTTATAATTCGAATATTCCCAGGAGTAGTCGCCATTCGCAATCAAATCTTCAGTCAAGCTATTCCAGAGTGTAAAATCAAGCGTCTTATCCCCTTTTTTACTCAAGTGGGTCACAGTAACATCGTCAGGATAGCTAGAGAAGGTTTCGCGTTTAAAGTTTGTACCGTCTTGGGTATAAGAAGTGGTCGAGATGGCCTCAGAAATATCTAAACCACGATGATAGTCGGTAACATTCTCCAAGCCTTTCTTTTGGTTGTTAAAGACCATAAAGATATCACCAAAAGATAAGTAACGACCATACTGAGCATTGTTTGGTCCGACTAGGTTGCGCTCCGCTAATTGTTTTGCTTTTTGGCGGTTTCCTTCTTCTAATGCCTTACGAATTTCTGCTAAGACCTTATAGCGGTCTTGATAGTTCCCCCCATTATAATCGGTGCTATCCGGTTGCGGCCCACCAGACCAGAGAGTTTTTTCATTGTATTGGATTCTTTCTTCACCGATGAGCCCAAAAACTTTTGCCCCCATTTCTCCATTTCCCACTGGCAGGGCTTGTTTTTCCCAGCCGTCATAAGAAGGAGCAGTTGGTTGGTCGTAATGAAGTTGATAGTTTTCTTGCTTAGTCATAGGAAGTTCTGGTTTTTCACTCTCCTTATTTTCAGAAGGTTCAACTACAGCCTTAGTCTCTGATTGATTATGTATTTGGGGTGTTTCCTTTTCAGGTTTTACCTCTTTGTCAGCTAATTCAGTAGAAGTTTGATTTTTTGTGCTTGGTTGATTTTCCTTATCCTCTTGAGTGGGTTCCTCTACTTTTGTATTCACTTGAACCGTAGTCTCACTGACACTTGCTTGATTTTCTTTCACTTCGATGCCATCGGCAGCTACATTCTGTGTTGCTAGAAAAACAGCTCCCAGTAAAACAGAAGCAGTTCCAACGGTCAATTTTCGGATGCTATACTTACAGGATTTTTCCCAATAGCTCTTCTCCATAAAAACTCCTTTCTCAAATCTGTAAGCGCATACATTTTCTTGTAAAAAAATAAGCCTTGCAGAAAGATGTTTCCTTTGTTTTGTATAATCTTAATATAGCAAATAAATAGATTCAATGCAAGGTTTTTTAGGAAAAACTGAATTATTTTACCAAATTTTAGTTCTTTTTTAATTTTATTGAATTAAAAAAGATTAGAGCTGAGAAAGAATCTGAGTAATGCCCTACCCTTTTGAAAGCGTAAATCAAACTAGTCAGGCGTGGGACTTTATGGTATAATATAGAAGATTCAAAAAGAAACAGGAGAAATATTATGGACCTTATTTTAGCAATTGTCTTGATTGTTTTAGCTTTTCTAGGTGGAGCTCTTGGAGGAATGTACTTGGTGCGCAAGCAAATTGAAAAAGAATTTGCTGATAACCCACGTTTGAATGCAGAAGCAGTTCGTACTCTGTTGAGTGCAAATGGTCAAAAACCAAGCGAAGCTAAGGTGCAACAAGTGTACCACCAAATCATTCGCCAACAAAAAGCAGCCCTTGCTAACAAAAAAAAGAAATAAATAGGAAAAGTCTGGGATGAAAATTCCAGACTTCTCACTATGTTCAACTGATATTTAAGGATAAGACTTTTTCCTTGCATTCTATTGATATTTGATTATGATTAAGAGGGAGATAGTCTGGAGTTTACCAGTCTGTCAGAAATTTCAGCGAGAAATGTAATGATAATGAACTATCAATCAGAAAAATAAGACTAGAAAGAAGACTGTATGGATAATCGACCAATTGGTTTTTTGGATTCGGGCGTTGGAGGCTTGACCGTTGTACGTGAGCTCATGCGCCAGCTTCCTCATGAAGAAATCGTCTATATTGGAGATTCGGCACGGGCACCTTACGGGCCTCGTCCTGCTGAGCAAATTCGTGAATATACTTGGCAGTTGGTCAACTTTCTTTTGACCAAGGATGTCAAGATGATTGTCATCGCTTGTAATACTGCAACAGCAGTTGTTTGGGAAGAAGTCAAGGCTAGGTTGGATATCCCTGTCCTGGGTGTCATTTTACCGGGTGCTTCAGCTGCTATCAAAGCAAGTCAGGGGGGGAGAATCGGTGTGATTGGAACACCGATGACAGTACAATCAGATATCTATCGTCAAAAAATTCATGACCTAGATCCAAATTTGCAAGTTGAAAGTTTGGCCTGCCCTAAGTTTGCTCCCTTGGTTGAGTCTGGTGCCCTTTCAACCAGTGTGACCAAGAAAGTAGTTTATGAAACCTTGCGCCCATTAGTTGGCAAGGTAGACAGCTTGATTCTGGGCTGTACCCACTACCCGCTCCTCAGACCCATTATCCAAAATGTGATGGGACCAGAGGTAAAACTGATTGATAGTGGTGCAGAGTGTGTACGTGATATTTCTGTATTACTTAATTACTTCGAGATTAATCGTGGCCGCGATGCAGGGCCTCTACAACATCGTTTTTATACGACTGCAAATAGCCATAGTTTTGCTCAGATTGGAGCGGAATGGCTAGAAAAAGAGATTCATGTGGAGCATGTAACATTATGACAAACAAAATTTATGAATACAAGGATGACCAGGACTGGTATGTAGGTGTCTGGGACGTCTACGGTGGAATCTATAGCCTCATAAAAGATCCTCTTGATCTTGATTTTATGGATTTGGCTCGCATTTTCCGTGATGAGGAAAATGGTTTTCCAATCACGATTACGGTAATGCGCTGGTCTTCCAACTTCCGCTTGCTATCTTTTATCGTTGAGATTTTAAATGCAGAAGCCGGTCGAAACTTGGAAGTCATTCAACGCCAAGGAGCCTTACTCTTAGTTGAAAATGGACAACTCTTGCATGTGGAATTACCTAAAGAAGGAGTAAATGTTGAAGCCTTCTTTGAAACTAGCAAAGTCAGAGAAACCTTGTTGATAGCGACTCGTAATGAAGGGAAGACCAAGGAATTTCGTGCTATCTTTGACAAACTTGGATACGATGTGGAGAATCTCAATGATTACCCAGATCTGCCTGAAGTTGCTGAAACTGGTATGACCTTTGAAGAAAATGCTCGCCTTAAGGCTGAAACCATCTCCAAATTGACAGGCAAGATGGTTCTAGCAGATGATTCCGGTCTTAAAGTCGATGTCCTCGGTGGATTGCCAGGCGTTTGGTCAGCTCGATTTGCAGGAGTGGGAGCCACTGACCAGGAAAACAATGCTAAACTCTTGCACGAATTAGCCATGGTCTTTGAACTCAAGGACCGTTCGGCACAATTCCACACCACTTTGGTTGTGGCTAGCCCAGGTAAGGAAAGCTTGGTGGTCGAAGCTGATTGGCCAGGCTACATTAACTTTGAACCTAAGGGTGAAAATGGTTTTGGCTATGATCCTCTTTTCCTAGTAGGAGAAACAGGCAAGTCATCAGCTGAATTAACCCTTGAAGAAAAAAATAGTCAATCTCACCGTGCCTTAGCCGTTAAGAAACTTTTGGAGGTATTTCCATCATGGCAAAGCAAACCATCATTGTAATGAGTGACTCCCACGGAGATAGCTTGATTGTAGAAGAAATACGTGACCGCTATCTTGGGAAAGTCGATGCTATTTTTCACGATGGTGACTCGGAACTTCGCCCAGATTCACCACTCTGGGAAGGAATCCGGGTAGTCAGAGGAAACATGGATTTTTATTCAGACTATCCAGAACGCTTAGTGACTCAACTGGGTCCTACCAAGATTATCCAGACCCACGGACACTTATTTGACATTAACTTCAATTTCCAAAAACTAGATTTCTGGGCCCAAGAAGAAGATGCTGATATCTGTCTCTATGGTCACTTGCATGTGCCAAATGCTTGGATGGAAGGGAAGACCCTCTTTCTAAATCCAGGTTCTATCAGCCAACCACGTGGAACCATCAGAGAATGTCTCTACGCTCGTGTAGAGATTGATGACAGCTATTTCAAAGTGGACTTTTTGACACGTAATCATGAGGTTTATCCTGGCTTATCCAAGGAGTTTGCTCGATGATTGCTAAAGAATTTGAACTCTTTTTGCTGGAGCAAGAGGAAACATTTTTGACTTCTGCTGAAAATTTGGCTGTGCTCATTGATACTCACAATGCAGATCATGCAATTCTCCTCCTTAGCCAGATGACTTATACACGAGTTCCAGTAGTGACTGCTGAGAAAAAATTTGTTGGGACCATAGGGCTTAGAGATATTTTTGCATACCAAATGGAGCAGGGTTTGAGTCAGGAAATCATGGCGGATATGGATATTGTTCACATGACAAAGAAGGATGTCGCGGTAGTTAATCCAGACTATACATTGACGGATGTATTGCACAAGCTAGTGGATGAGTCTTTCCTGCCAGTCGTTGATAAGGATGGTATTTTCCAAGGGATTATCACGCGGAAGTCAATCCTCAAGGCTGTCAATGCCCTCCTGCATGACTTTAGTAAGGAATATGAGATTCAAAGCAAATGAGAGAATGGATTTTAACATTTTTAGAAGAAAAGCAAAATCTATCTAGTAATTCTAAACAGTCTTATAAATATGACTTGGAGCAGTTTTTAGATCTTATTGGAGGACGAATTTCTGAGACAAGTTTAAAAATCTACCAAGCTCAACTATCAAATTTTAAAATTAGTGCCCAAAAGCGTAAAGTTTCTGCTTGCAATCAATTTCTTTACTTTTTATATCAGAAAGGAAAGATTGGCACCTTTTATCGTTTAGAATTGCCGAAACAGGCTGAGAAAAAACAAGTTAAGTCAGAGCTTTTAGACTTGAGTTCTTTCTGGCAAGAAAGTACCTATCCAGAAGGGCGTTTAATAGCCTTATTGATAGTTGAATTGGGCCTCTTGCCTAGTGAAATTCTAGCCATAAAAATAAGTGATGTGAATCTAGATTTTCAAGTGTTGAGAATCAATAAAGCCTCTCAACAAAGAATCTTGAGTCTTCCCACAAAATTACTTGCAGAGTTAGAACCCTTGATGGGACAGACCTACCTCTTTGAAAAAACTGGTAAGCCATACTCTCGTCAGTGGGCCTTTCGTCAGTTAGAAGCCTTTCTAAAGGAAAAAGGCTTTGCAGATTTATCGGCTCAAGGGTTAAGGGAACAGTTTATACTGAGACAAATTGAAGAGAAGGTTGACTTGTACGAAATCGCCAAAAAATTGGGATTAAAAACAGTTATGACCTTAGAAAAATATAGATAATGGATATTAAATTAAAAGATTTTGAAGGGCCTTTGGACTTGCTCTTACACTTGGTTTCAAAGTATCAGATGGATATCTATGATGTACCGATTACAGAAGTTATTGAGCAGTATCTAGCCTACATATCAACCTTACAAGCCATGCGTTTAGAAGTGGCAGGTGAATATATGGTGATGGCTAGCCAACTGATGCTGATCAAAAGTCGTAAACTCTTGCCAAAGCTTGCGGAAGTGACAGATTTAGAGGATGACCTAGAGCAAGATCTCCTTTCTCAAATCGAAGAATACCGTAAGTTTAAACTTTTGGGAGAGCAGTTGGAAGCTAGGCACCAAGATCGAGCCCAGTATTATTCTAAAGCACCGACAGAATTAATTTACGAAGATGCAGAACTCGTGCATGATAAGACCACGATCGATCTTTTCTTAGCCTTTTCAACTTTATTGACCAAGAAAAAGGAAGAATTCTCGAAAAACCATACAACCATTTTACGAGATGAGTATAAGATTGAGGATATGATGGTCATCGTTCGGGAAGCCTTGGTAGAAGGGCAACAACTATGTCTGCAGGATTTGTTTAAAGAAACCAAGGATTTACAAGAGGTCATTACACTTTTTTTAGCAACCTTGGAGTTGATTAAAACCCAAGAAATTCTCTTGATTCAAAAAGAGAGTTTTGGAGATATCTATCTCATGAAAAAGAATGAGGAAAATCAAGTAGAGCAAAGTCAGGCTTGATAGAGAGGAAGTATGAGTACTTTAGCAAAAATAGAAGCGCTCCTGTTTGTGTCAGGTGAAGATGGGATTAGGGCTCGTCAGTTAGCAGAACTCTTATCGTTACCACCAACAGGAATTCAGCAAAGCTTAGAAAAATTAGCCAAAAAGTATGAAAAAGACCAGGATTCTAGTTTGACCCTGATTGAGACAGGAGGTGCCTACAAATTGGTAACCAAGCCTCAATTTGCTGATATTTTAAAAGAATATTCTAAGGCGCCAATCAACCAGAGTCTATCTCGGGCTGCGCTTGAAACCTTGTCCATCATTGCTTATAAGCAACCTATCACACGTATAGAAATCGACGCTATTCGTGGGGTTAATTCAAGCGGAGCTCTAGCTAAATTACAGGCCTTTGACTTGATACGAGAAGATGGGAAAAAAGAAGTTCTTGGTCGCCCTAACCTCTATGTAACTACGGATTATTTTCTAGATTACATGGGTATTAACCATTTGGAAGAATTGCCTGTGATTGATGAGCTTGAAATTCAAGCACAAGAAAGCCAATTATTTGGTGAAAGGATAGAAGAAGATGAGAATCAATAAGTATATTGCCCACGCAGGAGTGGCCAGTAGGAGAAAAGCAGAGGAGTTGATCAAGCAAGGCTTGGTGACTGTTAACGGTCAGGTAGTACGTGAATTAGCGACAACCATTAAGTCTGGTGATAAGGTTGAGGTTGAGGGCCAACCCATCTATAACGAAGAAAAGGTTTACTATCTGCTCAATAAGCCACGTGGAGTGATTTCTAGTGTAACAGATGATAAGGGACGTAAGACGGTTGTCGATCTTTTGCCTAATGTGAAAGAGCGTATCTACCCTGTAGGACGTTTGGACTGGGATACATCAGGTGTATTGATTTTGACCAATGATGGTGACTTTACAGACGAGATGATTCACCCTCGAAATGAAATCGATAAGGTTTATGTGGCGCGTGTAAAAGGGATTGCTAACAAGGAAAACCTCCGCCCCTTAACTCGTGGTCTTGAGATTGATGGCAAGAAGACTAAGCCGGCCGTCTACGAAATTCTCAAAGTAGATCCTGTCAAAAACCGTTCTGTTGTACAGTTGACCATCCATGAAGGACGTAACCATCAGGTTAAAAAGATGTTTGAAGCAGTTGGGCTTCAAGTGGATAAGTTGTCTCGGACACGTTTTGGACACCTAGACTTAACAGGTCTCCGTCCAGGTGAATCCCGTCGTCTTAACAAAAAAGAAATCAGCCAACTACACACCATGGCTGTAACAACTAACAAATAATGAAACGAATTTTAATTGCGCCTGTGCGCTTTTACCAACGCTTTATATCCCCTGCATTCCCACCTTCTTGTAGATTTGAGCCTACTTGTTCAAACTACATGATTCAGGCTATTGAAAAGCATGGATTTAAGGGGGTTCTGATGGGGTTGGCACGGATTTTACGATGTCATCCTTGGTCTGAAATAGGTAAGGACCCCGTACCAGATCACTTTTCTTTAAAGAGAAATTCAAAATAAAAAGAATCACAGTCGTGATTCTTTTTTGGTGTAGATAGATCTATAGATTGATGATTTTCACTACCCTTCTCCTATAAAAAGTGGTAAAATGGTTGAAAGAAAGAAGGGATAGAAATGACAACATTATTTTCTAAAATCAAAGAAGTAACAGAACTTTCTGCTATCTCAGGTCATGAAGCACCTGTACGCGCTTATCTTCGTGAGAAAATAACTCCTCACGTGGATGAAGTAGTAACAGATGGCCTAGGTGGTATTTTTGGTATCAAACACTCAGAAGCAGTCGATGCACCTCGTGTTTTGGTAGCATCTCACATGGATGAAGTTGGTTTTATGGTAAGTGAAATCAAACCAGATGGAACCTTCCGAGTAGTTGAAATTGGCGGTTGGAACCCGATGGTTGTCAGCAGCCAACGATTTAAACTCTTTACGCGCCAAGGACGTGAAATTCCAGTCATCTCAGGTTCAGTACCTCCACATTTGACTCGTGGGACAGGCGGGCCAACCATGCCAGCTATTTCAGATATCGTCTTTGATGGTGGTTTTGCAGATAAGGCTGAGGCTGAAAGTTTTGGTATCCGTCCTGGAGACACCATCGTTCCGGATAGTAGTGCAATCCTAACTGCTAATGAAAAAAATATCATCTCCAAAGCTTGGGATAACCGTTATGGAGTGCTCATGGTTAGTGAATTGGCAGAAAACTTGTCAGGTCAAAAACTGGGAAATGAACTTTACCTTGGTGCTAACGTCCAAGAAGAAGTCGGACTTCGTGGTGCTCATACCTCAACAACCAAATTTGATCCAGAAGTATTTTTAGCAGTTGACTGTTCACCTGCTGGTGATGTTTATGGTGGTCAAGGTAAGATTGGTGATGGAACCTTAATTCGTTTCTACGATCCAGGTCACTTGCTTCTCCCAGGTATGAAGGATTTCCTTTTGACGACAGCTGAAGAAACTGGAATCAAGTACCAATACTACTGTGGAAAAGGTGGAACCGACGCAGGTGCAGCTCATCTGAAAAATGGTGGTGTCCCATCAACAACAATCGGTGTTTGTGCCCGTTATATCCACTCTCATCAAACACTTTATGCTATGGACGATTTCCTTGAAGCTCAAGCTTTCTTACAAGCCTTGGTTAAAAAATTGGATCGTTCTACAGTAGATTTAATCAAAAATTATTAAACAGAAAAGATGGAGGTGATAGGGATGGAAGAACCAAACCTAGAAACCTTGATACGGGATCTTTACAATAATGCCCGTCAAAACCTGAGTGAAGATCTAGTGAATGCACTGCTAGAGACTGCTAAGAAATTACCTAGCACCAATGAGCGCTTGCTAGCAGTGCGACTTTCAGGGCTAGTCACACTTGAACTACTCAAAAATCCCAAGACCCCAGCGCCAGAGTTAGTCAATTTGGCTCGCTTTATCAAAAAGGAAGAAGCGAGATACAGGGGTGCAGCCGCATCTTCCTTTATGATTGGAGAGCTATTTAAAATGCTTTGATTCGAAAGAATCAAAGCATTTTTTTCGTTTTAAATTTGTTCTGCCAAAACCTTTTCAGCAAGGTTCATAGCGTGGTCTGATACACGAGTGTAATGTGAAATAATATCAATAAAGTTGACACCTGCTTGGGTAGAACATTCTCCGTTATTTAGACGTTTGATGTGAGTCTTACGAAGGACACGTTCCATGTTATTGATGTCTTCGTGTCGCTCGATAAGAGCTTGAGCTTTCTCAAGGTCGTTGTTTTCCACACTCTCAAGAGCATCTTTGACGAAATCACTAGTTTTAAGATAAATCTCTGCTAGTTCTTCTAAGGCAGCCTCAGAGAACTGAACATTCTTGCGTTGCAAGTAATCGTTAAGATTGAGCAGGGCTTCTGCGTGGTCTCCGATACGTTCCAAGTCTCGTGAAGAGTCAAGGATATTGGTTAAGACTTCACTCTCTTTTTGGCTCAAAGCTTCACCAGATAAACTAATGAGGTAACGAGTCAATTTTTCATCAATGGTATTGATAGCTTCTTCAGTCTTATGTCCCTTTTCTGCAACTTTTTCATTAGAGTTGATGATATAGTCGTAAGAGAGGTCAAAGGCTTTCGCAGCATAATTACCCAAGTGTAGAAGTTCTTTTTTAGCATTTCCAAGAGCGATAGATGGAGCTTGTTTGATCAGTTGCTCATCAAGGTAAAGTGGCTCGTATTTGACAACTTCGTCTTCTCCAGGGATAAGTTTGGTTACCAAGAAGGCAAGAGCTCCGATGAATGGAAACTGAATGATCGTATTGGTAATGTTGAAGGTTCCGTGGGCGAAGGCAATGGTCATTTCTGGAGCTAGATTTAAGAAGCTCTCAAACCATTGGATTAAGCCTGTAAATGGAACGAGGAAGATAATACAGATAACAGTCCCGATAACGTTAAAGGCCACATGGGCTGCCGCCACACGTTTGGCTGCAATATTAGCACCCAAAGAAGCGATAATAGCAGTGATGGTTGTTCCAATGTTGTCTCCAAAGAGCACTGGTAGGGCACCCTGAAGGTCAATCAGATTGCTAGCGTAGAGATTTTGTAGAATCCCGATGGTCGCTGAGGAGGCTTGAATCAGAAGGGTTAAACCTGTTCCGACAAGAACACCCAAGATTGGATTTTTACTAAGTTCTACCATGTAATCTTTAAAGACTTGTAAATCCTTAAGGGGTTCCATAGCGCCACTCATAAGATTGAGGGCAAAGAAGATACCACCGACACCAAAGACAATTCGTCCGATGTTATTGATGGTTCTATTTTTTGTGAAGAAGAGACAGACTGCTCCGAGAAAGAGCATAGGTAATGCGTAGTCTCCCAACTTAAAACCAATGATAAAGGATGTGACAGTTGTTCCAATATTGGCACCCATGACAATCCCAATGGCCTGACGTAAAGTCAATAGTCCAGCGCTAACCAGACCAACTGTAATAACCGTAACACCTGAACTCGATTGAATCAGGGCAGTCATCCCAATTCCAACTAAAATTCCCAAGAAAGGATTGCTAGTATATTTGTCAATGTAATATCGAAGACGATCTCCAGCAGCTTGTTGCAAACCGTCCCCCATGGTCTTGATACTATACAAAAATAGTCCTAGACCACCTAAAAAGTGAAAAATAATTTCCTGCCAATTAATGGACATTTCCTTTTTCCTCCGAAAAATAATCACGGAATTTCTCCCATTCTATTTTAAAGGATTAATAGCAATCTAACAAGTAGTAAATGAAGTTTTTTTAAGAAAAATGCCAGTAAAAGTAGAAAAAATGCTTCTGATTGTCTAATTTATATCATTTATTCACTCCTTTATAGATATTTTAGGATGACTGTTGACTCTACTTATAAATATCGTAAAATAAGAATGAACAGTTCTGCTATTTTAAGGGCAGTTACTTTTTTAAAATAAAAATAAAGCGCTTACTTTTCGGAAGTGAAAGGAGAAAAAATGAAGAATCCATTTTTTGAGAAACGTTGCCGCTATAGTATTCGAAAATTATCAGTGGGGGCCTGCTCTTTGATGATTGGATCTGTTTTGTTTGCTAACCAGGCTTTAGCAGAAGAAGTAGCCCTTCCAGCAAATGAACCAACAACTACTGCTGTAGCTGCAGTGCAACCGTCAAATAACACGACTGAACAGCCATCGACTGCAACTACAGAACAACCTCTAACTACTTCACCTGAAGTCTTGAAGCAGTTAGAGGGAACTGAAAATAAGGTTAGTGAACAACCTGTATCAGAAGAAAAACCAACCTTGGACCAATTGACTGCAACTGATAAGGAAGTAGCTAGTCCGGTTGCTGAAGCGCCTAAGGCTGAAGAGGCACCTGTAGCTACAGGAAATAAGGCTGAGGAAGCACCTGTGGCTACAGAAAATAAGGCTGAAGAGAAAGCAACTGTCTCAGATGTTCCTAAGAAAGAAGAAAAAAGTCTTCGACCAAAAGAAATTAAGTTTGACACTTGGGAAGATTTGTTGAAATGGGAACCGGGTGTCCGTGAAGACGACGCTATTAACCGTTCTTCGGTTGAATTGGCTAAACGTTACCGTGGGCATGTAGTCAACGAAAAAGCCAATAAGGACGCCAAGGTTGAAGCTCTTGCCAATACCAACTCTAAGGCTAAAGATCACGCTTCTGTAGGTGGTGAAGAGTTTAAAGCCTATGCTTTTGACTACTGGCAATACTTGAATTCAATGGTCTTCTGGGAAGGGCTCGTTCCAACTCCGGACGTGATTGATGCTGGTCACCGTAATGGTGTTCCAGTATTGGGTACTCTTTTCTTTAACTGGTCTAATAGTATTGCAGACCAAGAAAAATTTGCTGCAGCTCTTCAACAAGACGAAGACGGTACTTTCCCTATCGCTCGCAAGTTGGTTGATTTGGCTAAATACTATGGATTTGACGGCTATTTTATCAACCAAGAAACAACAGGAGATATCGTAACGCCTCTCGGTAAGAAAATGCGTGACTTCATGCTCTATACCAAGGAATATGCGGCTCAAGTCAATCATCCAGTGAAATATTCTTGGTACGATGCCATGACTTATGAATACGGCCGTTATCATGCAGATGGTTTGGGTGAATACAATTACCAATTCATGGAAAAAGAAGGCGATAAAGTACCTGCAGATCACTTCTTTGCAAATTTTAACTGGACTAAAGAGAAAAATGATTACTCTGTAACAATGGCGCAATGGCTAGGACGCAGTCAGTATGATGTTTTTGCAGGTTTGGAATTGCAACAAGGTGGTTCTTACAAGACAAAAGTGAAATGGGATGCTCTTTTTGATGAAAAAGGCAAGCTCCGCTTATCACTTGGTCTCTTTGCGCCTGATACTATCACTAGTCTTGGTAAGACTGGAGAAGACTATCACAAGAATGAAAATATCTTCTTTACAGGTTACCAAGGAGATCCAACTGGTCAAAAACCAGATGACAAGGACTGGTACGGGATTGCCAACCTTGTAGCTGACCGTACACCAGCAGTGGGACGTACTTTTACAACATCCTTTAACACAGGACATGGTAAAAAATGGTTTGTAGACGGCAAAGTTTCTAAGGATTCTGAATGGAACTATCGTTCTGTATCAGGTATCTTGCCTACATGGCGCTGGTGGCAAACTTCATCAGGTGCTAAACTTCAAGCTGACTATGACTTTGAAGATGCCTACAATGGTGGTAACTCACTTAAGTTTGCGGGTGATTTAGCTGAAAATACCAACCAAGATGTTCGTCTCTACTCTACAAAACTGGAAGTAACAGATAAAACAAAACTTCGTGTTGCTCATAAAGGTGGTAAGGGAAGCAAGGTCTATGTAGAGTTTGCGACTCAGAAAAACTACACCTATGGTGGCGAGAATGCTCGTAAAGAGCTGACTCTATCTGACGATTGGACAAAAGATGAATTTGATTTGAGTGCCTTGGCAGGTCAGACTATTTACGGTATCAAGCTCACTTTTGAAAATACTGCTGCCCTTAAGGGCTATCAATTTAACTTGGGTGAGTTGACTGTAACAGATAATCAAGAGGCTCCTCAAGCACCAACAGCTCTTAAAGTAGCTAAACAATCCCTTAAAAATGCCCAAGAAGCAGAAGCCATTGTCCAATTTACTGGAAATAAAGATGCTGATTTCTATGAAGTTTATGAGAAGGATGGCGATGCTTGGCGCCTATTGACAGGCTCATCTGCAACTACGATCTACCTACCAAAAGTTAGCCGTTCAGCTAGTGCAACTGGTACTAGTCAGGAGTTGAAGGTTGTCGCAGTTGGTAAGAATGGCCTTCGTTCTGAAGCGGCAACTACAAACTTTGAGTGGGGGATGACTGTCCAAGACACAAGTCTTCCAAGACCTCTAGCAGAAAACATCGTTCCAGGAGCGACTGTTATCGGAAGTACCTTCCCAGATACAGAAGGCGGCGAAGGTATCGAAGGTATGTTGAATGGAACTATCACTAGTCTATCTGACAAATGGTCTTCTGCTCAGTTGAGTGGTAGCGTTGATATCCGTTTGACACAACCACGCCGTGTCGTTAGATGGGTCATGGACCATGCCGGTGCTGGTGGAGAATCCGTCAACGATGGTTTGATGAATACGAAGGATTTTGACCTCTACTATAAGGATGAAGCTGGAGAATGGAAACTGGCCAAGGCTGTTCGTGGCAATAGAGCCCATGTTTCAGATATTACCCTTGATAGCCCAATTACAGCGCAAGACTGGCGTTTGCACGTTATTACATCTGACAATGGAACACCATGGAAAGCTATCCGCATCTACAACTGGAAGATGTATGAAACTCTTGATACGGAGAGCCAAAACATTCCAATGGCTAAAGTTGCAGCGCGTGTTCTAACGGACAATAAGATTCAACTTGGATTCTCAGAAGTTCCTGCTGGAGCAACAATTACAGTTTATGACAAGGCAGATTCACAAACTCCAATCGCTACCTTAAACACAGTAGTTGGAGGCGATTTAGCAACAGACCCATTAAGTTTTGAAAAACGTCCAAGCCTTCTTTACTACCGAACACAATTGCCAGGTAAAGAAATCAGTAATACTCTTGCTGTAACGATTCCTCAGGATGAGAGAAAGATTAAGGCTGTCAGTCTAGAAGTAGCACCTAAAAAGACAACTTACCAAGATGGCGAGGAATTGAATCTCAAAGGTGGTCTTCTTCGCGTCAAATATGAGGGTGAAGAAGCAGATGAAGTCATCAACCTCAGTCATGCAGGTGTAGTTGTTAACGGCTTCGATGCCCACCATCATGGTGAACAAGACTTAACAGTAACCTATCTTGGTCTTCCAGTTGCAGGAAGCTTCAAGGTTCAAGTGACTGGTGAAGAAGCTGGTCCAAAAGAAGTCGCAGCCGTGTATATTAGCAAGCAACCGAAGATTGATTACTTTGTAGGTGATACTCTTGACTTATCAGAGGGACGCTTCAAGGTCTTGTATGATGATGAAACTGAAACAGAACATAGCTTTACAGACCAAGGAGTCGAAATTACAGGCTATGATGCTCAAAAAACAGGCCGTCAAAAACTTCAATTGCACTATCAAGGTCAAACTGTCGAGTTTGATGTTCTAGTATCACCTAAGGCAGCCATTAACGACGAATATCTGAAACAAGAAATCACATCTGCTCAAGGACGCAAAGAAACATTAGCTTATACATTTGCGGATGCAGCAAAACAAGCAGCTCTTGTTGAGAAGCTTGATGCAGCAAAAGCCATCTTAGAAAACCACGATGCTAGTCAAGAAGCGGTCAACCAAGCCCTGAACGATTTAAAACAAGCAGGTGCAGACTTGGATGGAAATCAACGTTATCAAACTGCTAGAGAAGAATTGGAAAGCTTGCTTGAATCCGTTCTTGAAAAAGATCCTCAATCTGAGTTGATTGCGCAAGCTGAGGCTTTATTATCTTCACAAACGCCAACTCCAGCAGCATTTGCGGACATGAAAGAAAAGCTGAATAAGAAACTAGCTCCTGCAGAAGAAAGCCACCATGTAGGTAGCTTAGAAGAAGGGGAATCTGCTCCAACAGTTGAAACTCTACCTGAGCTAGTGATTGAAACAGAAACTCAAGCCTTCGAACGCCAAGAACGTCCGTCAGGAGACCTATTGGCGGGTGAACGTAGAATCGTTCAGGCAGGTGTAGAAGGTCAAACTCGTCGTCTGATTGAAGTGGATGCTAAAGGCAACCGCACTCTTCTTGAGACAGAAGTAGTCAAGGAAGCAGTGGCTGAGATTACTGAAGTTGGTACCAAGGTAGAAAGTCGTGTTCAACCGCTAGACGGAGTCAAAGATTTGACTATCAGCAATCCAACATTAGTAGTTGAAGAAGAAAAAGTTGCATACGACCATGAAGAACGAGTAAATCCTAGCCTTCAAGCAGGAGAACGTAGAATCGTTCAGGCAGGTGTAGAAGGTCAGACTCGTCGTCTGATTGAAGTTGATGCCAAAGGCAACCGCACGCTTCTTGAGACAGAAGTAGTCAAGGAAGCAGTGGCTGAGATTACTGAAGTTGGTACCAAGGTAGAAAGCCGTGTTCAACCACTAGACGGAGTCAAAGATTTGACAATTAGCAATCCAGCATTAGTGGTTGAGGAAGAAAATCTTGCATACGGCCATGAAGAACGAGTAAATCCTAGCCTTCAAGCAGGAGAACGTCGCTTGGTTCAAGCAGGAGTTGAAGGGCTTCGTAGAAATCTTGTAGAAGTTGACGCAGAAGGCAACCGCAGTCTGAAGGGAACAGAGCTTATCAAAGAAGCTGTTACTGAGATTGTTGAGATTGGTCCAAAAGTGGAATCCCAAGATGACAAAACTCTTGCACCTGCTCCAGTAGCACAAGCAGCTAAGCAGGAAGCAACAACCGCAGAAGCACAAGCTGAAAAACCTGAAGGAAAACAACTTCCAAGTACAGGTGAAGGAGTAGATGCAAATCTCCTTGCCCTTGGCTTGGTTGGAGTTCTAGGTAGCTTTGGGCTTCTCGCTCAAAAGAAAAAAGAAGAGTAAGTTGGACTTCTAATTACCGTCTGACAAGATAATAGTATTAAAAGGCAAGAGCCATTTTTGGCTCCTGCCTTTTTGCATTCTTAGAATGTTTATGTTAAGATTTTTATAATTTCATAAGGATTGTTGTAGTGAGATATCTGCATGTTTTACTTTGAAGATTGATTATGTATATTGAATTTTAAAAGCTATTTATCCTTAATCCCATCAAGAATTGGTTTGGGAAAAAGAAAGGAAAAAGAAGATGAAATTATTAAAAGTAGTCATTGCTGTAAACATTGTAGTAGTGAGCATTGGCTTAGTAGTATTTATAGGAGCGAGTATGTATGCTGTTACTACGATTAATTTGCTATCTAACTCAGTTTATTATGCGCAACGGATGCCTCATAAGGAAGGAACAGAACCCGACTTAGTCATGTTGATTGAAAACATGGGGGAGATTTATACTCCGAAAATTGAAGGTATTCGCTATGATGATGATGGAGCGAATTTTATCGAAAATTCTATTGATTCAAGTGATCATCCTACCAGTTTTAGTGAGTTTGATGAAGGTTATCACTACAGTGATAAAAACGATGTGTCCTATAAGTTTGATAAGAATTTTGAGCTTGAGTGGGCTCTCGACAAAGATTATAAAAAAATTGATATTGCAACAATTGATGAAACAAAGATAAAAGGAGAGATTCGAGAAACCGTTCAACCGGTACTTGATGTACAGAGTAAACCCCTCATCAATCTTCAGTGGTTGTTTAACATGAAGTATCAGGACAGGTTTAATTAGAGATGCGGATAAGTCTTTAATTTGAAATTAAACTGAACAAAAGTGATTCAACCTTTAGAAACAGGTTAACCTTTCGATGGCATTTTCTATTTCAATATAAAACTTTCAAAATAGATTTTGAAAATTGAGCAGTTTCTGAAGAGCTAGTTAAGAAAAAATAAAGACACAACTCCAGACAATAGCTCTTCCTTTATAAATGAGCAGCATACCATAGATGAAGATAAAAACAGTGAGGGATTTCCTTAGAAAGTAAAGATTGAGTTTAATTTACTAGAGAGAGTTGTTTCAGGGTAAAAGTTTAAGGTTTTGCTATCTCTTTTATTGATTTTGTGATATAATTAACACGTAAAAAAAAAAGAAGGAGTCATATCTAATGGCAAAATTGACTGTTAAAGACGTTGACTTGAAAGGGAAAAAAGTTCTCGTTCGTGTTGACTTCAACGTACCTGTAAAAGATGGCGTGATCACTAACGACAACCGTATCACTGCTGCCCTTCCAACTATCAAGTACATCCTTGAACAAGGTGGACGTGCAATCCTCTTCTCTCACCTTGGACGTGTTAAAGAAGAAGCAGACAAAGAAGGTAAATCACTTGCTCCTGTAGCTGCTGACTTGGCTGCTAAATTGGGTCAAGAAGTTACATTCCTTCCAGGTGTTACACGTGGTGCTGAATTGGAAGCAGCTGTTAACGCTCTTGAAGATGGCCAAGTTCTTTTGGTTGAAAACACTCGTTTCGAAGATGTTGATGGTAAGAAAGAATCTAAAAATGATCCTGAACTTGGTAAATACTGGGCATCACTTGGAGATGGTATCTTCGTAAACGATGCATTCGGTACAGCTCACCGTGCACACGCATCTAACGTTGGTATCTCAGCAAACGTTGAAAAAGCTGTTGCTGGATTCCTTCTTGAAAACGAAATTGCCTACATCCAAGAAGCAGTTGAAGCTCCAGAACGTCCATTCGTGGCTATCCTTGGTGGTTCAAAAGTTTCAGACAAGATCGGTGTTATCGAAAACTTGCTTGAAAAAGCTGATAAAGTTCTTATCGGTGGTGGTATGACTTACACATTCTACAAAGCACAAGGTATCGAAATCGGTAACTCACTTGTAGAAGAAGACAAATTGGATGTTGCTAAAGCTCTTCTTGAAAAAGCAAACGGTAAATTGATCTTGCCAGTTGACTCAAAAGAAGCGAACGCATTTGCAGACTACACTGAAGTGAAAGACACTGAAGGTGAAGCAGTAGACCCAGGATTCCTTGGTTTGGATATCGGTCCAAAATCTATCGCTAAATTTGATGAAGCATTGACTGGTGCGAAAACAGTTGTATGGAACGGACCAATGGGTGTATTTGAAAACCCTGACTTCCAAGCTGGTACAATCGGTGTGATGGACGCTATTGTGAAACAACCAGGTGTTAAATCAATCATCGGTGGTGGTGACTCAGCTGCCGCAGCTATCAACCTTGGTCGTGCAGACAAGTTCTCATGGATCTCTACTGGTGGTGGAGCTTCAATGGAGCTTCTTGAAGGTAAAGTTCTTCCAGGACTTGCAGCTTTGACTGAAAAATAAGATTATAAAAAAGGAGGCTGGGACAAAAGTCCTAGCCTCTCAATTGTCTTTGGATTTTCGAGCAGGACGCAGTTGTTGAGTGGTCTCTACTACGCTGATTTCATCAGCTTTTACAGCCCTACTCAACTGTGCGGAGGTGGGACGACGAAATCGAATTCTAACGAATTACCGGTTTCTGTCCCACTCTCTTTTTTTCGCTCTTTTAAAGTTTGAGAGTAGCGAGGGATAATTGGACAGAATCCAAAAAAAACAGTAAAATAGAGGAATACCAATATAAATGAAATTTGAGTAATAATCGTGGAAAAAAGAGACAATCATACAAAAACAGCTATTTGCGGTATTATCAATGTCACCCCAGATTCTTTCTCTGATGGGGGCCAATTTTTTGCTATTGAAGAAGCCTTAAAACAGGCTCGAAAATTGATAGCTGAAGGTGCTACTATCTTAGATATCGGTGGAGAATCTACTCGACCTGGAAGTAGCTATGGCTATGTTGAGATTGAAGAGGAAATCCAACGTGTGGTTCCAGTTATTCAGGCTATCCGTCAAGAAAGTGATGTTTTGATTTCAGTAGACACATGGAAAAGTCAAGTTGCAGAAGCAGCTCTAAAGGCTGGGGCCCATATAGTCAATGACATTACAGGTCTTATGGGGGATGAGAAGATGGCGGAAGTTGTTGCCAAAGCTGGAGCTCAGGTAGTCATCATGTTTAATCCAGTAATGGCACGCCCTCAGCATCCTAGTTCACTTATCTTCCCTCATTTTGGCTTTGGAGAGCCTTTTACAAAGGAAGACTTAGATGAGTTTGAAAAACTACCAGTAGAAGAATTGATGACAGCTTTCTTTGACCGTGCTCTAGTAAGAGCGGAAAAAGCAGGAATTTCGAAAGAAAACATCATGCTAGATTCTGGGATTGGCTTTGGCTTGACCAAAAAGGAAAATCTCATACTTCTACGTGACCTTGATAAATTACACGAGATGGGCTATCCTATCTTTTTAGGAGTCTCTCGCAAGCGCTTTGTCATCAATATTCTGGAAGAAAATGGTTTTGAAGTAAACCCAGAAACTGAAGCAGGCTTCCGAAATCGTGATACTGCTTCAGCTCATGTGACCAGTATCGCTGCTAGACAGGGTGTAGAAGTGGTGCGTGTACACGATGTAGCCAGCCACAAGATGGCAGTCGAGATCGCGTCTGCTATTCGTCTGGCAGATGATGCGGAAAATTTAAACTTGAAACAGTATAAATAAGATGAATAAAAACGAAACGAATCAGTGGATAGCTAACTATCGGACAGACCAACCGCATTTTGGTTTGGAGAGGATGGTGAAGCTATTAGCCTTACGTGGCAATCCCCATCTGAAACTCAAGGTTATCCATATCGGAGGAACCAATGGTAAGGGATCTACTATAGCCTTTTTGAAGAATATGTTGGGAAAGATGGGGCTAAGAGTTGGAGTCTTTAGCTCACCCTATCTGATTCATTATACCGATCAGATTGCCATTAATGAGGAATCTATCCCAGAAGCAAGATTAGAGACCTTGATGGTAGACTATCGCTCACTACTTGAGGGGGAGCATGCTCATGATTTGCAGGGGACGACAGAGTTTGAGATTATCACTGCTATAGCCTATGACTATTTTGCTTCTGAGCAAGTCGATGTGGCCATTATGGAAGTAGGTATGGGTGGACTTTTGGACAGTACCAATGTTTGTCAGCCTATCTTAACAGGTATTACGACCATTGGCCTGGATCACGTAGCTTTACTAGGGGCTAGCTTGGAAGCTATCGCGGAGCAGAAAGCTGGAATTATCAAACAAGGAGTTCCCCTGGCAACAGGAAATATTGTCCCAGAAGCCTTAGCAGTTATCAACCAAATCGCGAAAGTGAAAGAGGCTCCTAGGCTTGTTTATGGGGAAGATTATCAAGTCAGTCATCAAGGGAGTGTGGGGACGGGAGAAGTCTTTGACTATACAAGCCCGCTTAGACAAGGTCGCTTTCAGACAGGATTGCTGGGTTTGCACCAGATAGAGAATGCAGGGATGGCGCTGGCCTTGTTAGATAGCTATTGCAAAGAGACTGGTCAGAAATTACCAGAAAATGACTTGTTGGCTCAAGCCTTAGAAGAAACAAGTTGGCCAGGACGCTTTGAAATTGTTTCTAGAAGCCCTTTGATGATTTTAGACGGGGCCCATAATCCCCATGCTATCAAGGCTTTGGTAGAAACATTGCAAGAACGATTTGCTGATTATCACAAGGAAATACTTTTTACATGTATCAAAACCAAGGCCTTGGAGGATATGTTAGACTTGTTAGGAACTTTGCCAGATACTGAGCTGACATTGACTCACTTTGATGATGGTCGAGCGACAGACGAAGAGGTGCTAAAAGAAGAAGCTCGTTCTAGAAATCTCAACTATCAAAGTTGGCAGGAATTTCTAGACCAAAAAATGACAGAAAATGAAGAGAAAAAAACAGTTAGGATAGTAACGGGCTCCTTGTATTTCTTGAGCCAGGTGAGAGCCTATCTGATGGAGAGGAAAAACTAGAAAATGGATACACAAAAGATTGAAGAAGCTGTAAAAATAATTATCGAGGCAGTTGGTGAGGATGCAAATCGCGAAGGCTTGCAGGAAACTCCTGCACGTGTCGCTCGTATGTACCAAGAGATTTTTTCAGGTCTTGGGCAAACTGCTGAAGAGCACCTGTCAAAATCCTTTGAGATTATTGATGACAATATGGTAGTGGAAAAGGATATCTTTTTCCATACCATGTGTGAACATCACTTCTTGCCATTTTATGGGAAAGCTCATATCGCCTACATTCCAGACGGACGTGTGGCAGGTTTGTCAAAGCTGGCACGTACTGTGGAAGTTTATGCTAAAAAGCCACAGATTCAAGAGCGCTTGAATATCGAAGTAGCAGATGCTTTGATGGAATATCTAGGTGCCAAAGGTGCTTTCGTTGTTATTGAAGCAGAGCATATGTGTATGAGCATGCGTGGTGTTCGAAAACCAGGAACTGCAACCTTGACAACAGTAGCTCGTGGAGTTTTTGAGACAGACAAAGATCTTCGAGATCAAGCATACCGTCTCATGGGGTTATAAAAATCGATTCAAACGATTTTTTCTAGAAAGGACTAGTTATGGATCAATTGCGCATTAAGGATTTGGAAATTTTTGCCTATCATGGTCTTTTCCCGAGTGAGAAGGAACTGGGTCAAAAATTTATCATTGATGCAAGCTTATCCTATGATATGACCAAGGCTGCTACGGACTTAGATTTGGAAGCTTCTGTCCATTATGGCGAGCTCTGTCAGCAATGGACGACTTGGTTTCAGGAAACCACTGAAGACTTGATTGAAACAGTAGCCTACAAACTAGTAGAGCGGACTTTTGAAACTTATCCAATAGTTCAAGAAATTAAACTGGAACTCAAAAAACCATGGGCGCCTATTCATCTACCACTAGACACCTGTTCAGTAACCATCCATCGCCGCAAACAAAGAGCCTTTATTGCTCTAGGTAGCAATATGGGGGATAAGACGGCTAATCTCGAACTAGCTCTTGACAAGATGCGTACTCGAGGCATTCGTATTCTCAAAGAATCTAGTGTGATTACAACTGAGCCATGGGGTGGTGTAGAACAAGATAGTTTTGCCAATCAGGTCATTGAAGTCGAAACTTGGCTTCCAGCCCCAGTCTTGTTAGATACCTTGTTGGACATTGAGGCAGAAATGGGTCGGGTTAGAGAAGTGCATTGGGGACCTCGTTTGATTGACTTGGACTTGCTCTTTGTAGAGGATCAAGTAATTTATACAGATAATCTCATCTTGCCGCATCCTTATGTTGCTGAGCGACTCTTTGTCTTAGAGTCGCTGCAGGAAATTGCGCCTCATTTTATCCATCCAGTCCTAGGACAACCGATTCGTCACTTATATCTTCAATTGGAGAAAGACAATGGCCAAGTTTTCTGAAACTTATAGTAAATGGAAAAGTATAGGGGAAGGTCTTGTAGCTATTGTCTTAGGCCTTCTCTTAGTTTGTTTTGGGCAGGTAGTTCCGATACTGGGTTACCAACTCCTGATGGCCTACTTTTCCTTGTCAGCAGTTTGGCAACTATTGACGCGATGGTTTCAAGAAAAGTCCCGTAGAGAAAATATATTTGTAACTCTAGCCAAACTTTTTCTTGCAGTCATCCTATTTGATTCAGTCATCTTGCAGGGCATCGCTCTCTATCTCTTGGTTATTCTCATTGGAAGTTATCAGCTTTTTACAGGCCTAATCAGTCTGATTACCTGGTTGCTATACCGAAAAAATCATATTTATCCAAGGATTAATTACTTATTTGATGCTGTATGGATGATGGGATTTGGTTTCTATAGTATTTCCCCCTTTCATGATGCGACAAATTTTGAATTGCTCTTACTTGGTTTTTACTTGATTATGTTGGGGGCAAGCAGCCTAAGAGATGGTTTCTTTTTTGAAAAAGGGAGAAGCAATCCTAAGCTCAAACGTAGAATGAGAATGACCCTACCTATATTCATGACAGCATTGATTCCCATCAGCACCTTACGACGATGGAATGAAAGGTTATCTAGTCATCAGGTAGAAGAAAATGAAGTGCATTTGGAGAGAAAAAATGAAAAATCTGTTGATTTAGAAATTTTCATCCATACTTCAGAATCATCTTTCTTCTTGGCAATGGGTCATGTAGATATCTGCTATCAAAGTCAGGTTATTTCCTACGGTTCTTATGACCCACATTCAGAACGCTTGTTTGGTACAATTGGCGACGGGGTTTTATTTAAGGCCAATCGTGAAAAATATATTGAACTTTGTAAGAGAGAAAGCCAGAAAACCCTATTCGCCTATGGTTTAAGCCTGTCTCAACAACAGAAAAAAGCCATCGAAGAACGATTGAGAGAGATAGAAAGCCTCTTGATACCTTGGGAACCAAGTTCACAACTACTGAAAAGAAGGGAAGGAGAGGTCAAACATACCTACTCTTATCAGCTGAAACACGAGGCTGATGCAACCCTCTATAAGTTCACATCATCTAAATTTAAAACCTACTTTGTTCTCAGTACAAACTGTGTTCTATTGGCCGACTCTATTGTTGGAGAGGCTGGAACAGATATCCTGAGTCCCCAAGGTTTTATCGTCCCTGGGACTTATCAGGACTATCTTGATTTAGAATTTAAAAAACCGAGTGGTATCGTGGTCAGTCGTTCTATTTATTAAAATAAGAAAACTCTAGTCAGAAGACTAGAGTTTTTAAAATAGGTCATTTTCTTCAGGTAGGAGGATGGTTTCCTTACCGTCCATATCCATAACAAGTACTTTCGGTGGGTACAATGGGTCAAAGGGATGATTAAAATCGAAGTCAATCGTAGTCGGTAGGTGCTCACTTGAAAAACGGAAGGTGATGGAGCCGTTACTGTTTAAGAGCTGAAATTCCAACTCATCTTCTAATTCAAAAACATGCTTTAAGAAATGATCAATAATGTACCAAATTGAGTCAATCACATCGTCTGGAAGATTTGTTACCACACCAAAGCTGGCACAACGTCTATGAGAATCCGTAAAAGCCATCCATGCCTCCTACTTAATTTTTTATTATCATACTGCAAACTGGCCTAAAAATCAAGAAAAGTAAACTAATTTACAAAAATATGATTATCGGTGAAATTTTTTCAAAGAAAGTTCAATTAATCCTTGAAAATGCTTACAATTAGTGGTAAACTAGTAGTGGTGTAAACATGAAAACAAAATTTTCAACATTAGAAAGGAAACGGTATGAACACAGATGATACAGTAACAATTTATGACGTTGCCCGAGAAGCAGGAGTTTCAATGGCAACTGTCAGTCGTGTAGTCAATGGCAACAAGAATGTCAAAGAAAACACTCGTAAGAAAGTTCTAGAGGTGATTGATCGCCTAGACTATCGTCCAAATGCAGTAGCTCGTGGCTTGGCAAGCAAACGAACAACAACTGTTGGGGTTGTCATTCCAGATATCACTAACACGTATTTTGCTGCGCTAGCAAAAGGGATTGATGATATTGCAGAGATGTACAAATATAACATCGTCCTTGCGAATAGTGATGAGGATGATGAAAAAGAAGTGGCAGTAGTGAATACACTCTTTTCAAAACAAGTTGATGGTATTATCTTTATGGGCTATCACTTAACAGAGAAAATTCGCTCAGAGTTTTCACGCTCACGCACCCCTGTAGTTCTTGCAGGAACAGTGGACGTAGAACATCAGCTTCCAAGTGTTAATATTGACTATAAGAATGCTACTGCGGATGCTGTTCGTCATTTGTTGAAGCGTAACAAGAAGATTGCTTTTGTTAGCGGACCATTGGTAGATGATATTAACGGAAAAATTCGCTTGGTTGGGTACAAAGAAGCTTTGAAACAGGCTGGAGTCAACTACAGTGAAGGTCTTGTATTTGAGTCTAAATATCGCTATGATGATGGCTATGCCTTGGCAGAACGCTTAGTTTCTTCAAAAGCAACTGCAGCGATTGTGACGGGTGATGAATTGGCAGCTGGTCTCTTGAACGGCTTAGCTGACCATGGAGTTTCAGTACCAGAAGACTTTGAAATCATTACAAGTGATGATTCTCAAATCGCACGCTATACTCGACCAAATCTGACAACTATCGCACAACCCTTGTATGACCTTGGTGCGATTAGTATGCGTATGTTGACTAAGATTATGCATAAGGAAGAATTGGAGGAACGTGAAGTTCTTCTCCCTCACGGTTTGACAGAACGCAAATCAACTCGCAAAAAGTAATAAAAATCCCCAGGAATCTAACTGATTTCCTGGGTTTTTCTTATCCTTCCATATATGCCCGGAGCTCATCGCCTTTAAGCCCTGCATTAACTGCAATGAGGAGCTTGAGCCGTGCTTTCTGAGCGTTTAGTTCTTTTACAAAATAAACACCGTCATTTTGTAGGCAGACACCACCGCCTTCGTAGGCGTAAACAGGTTCTGCTATCCCATTGAAACAACGAGAAACAAGTGCAATAGGAAGTCCTGACTGACAAAGAGATTTTAATTTTTCAGCTGTTTCCTTAGGTACATTTCCAGCGCCAAAAGCCTGAATAATCAATCCATCTAGTTGGTCAACAGGAAGTAAATCGAGAAGTTCATCGGTCATGCCCGCATAAACAGGGATAATAGGGACCAACCCTTGAATGCTCTCAAGGTCAAAACGAACACGAGGTTCAGCCGTTTTGAAGTAGAGGATTTCCTGCTTCATAATGAGCCCGAGTGGCCCATGAGTTGGTGTTTGAAAGGTACTAACGTTAGTAGTATGCGTTTTTGTGACATATTTAGCGGCGTGAATTTCATCGTTCATAACGACCAAGACACCCTTATCTGAAGCCTTGTCATCACTCGCAACGCGTAAGGCACTGAGATAATTGTAGACGCCATCGCTTCCCAGTTCATTGGAGCTTCTCATAGCGCCTGTCAGGACGATAGGTATATGAGGTACTTCCATGGTGTCGAGGAAATAAGCCGTTTCTTCTAGAGTATCTGTCCCATGTGTAATCACAACGCCATCGTATGCAGCTGCCTCTTCTTTTATCTTTTTGTAAAGAGCTAGCATATGCTTGGGTTTGATGTGTGGGCTAGGCAAATTTAAAAAATCCAAGGAATGGACTTCGACACCTTCGAGAGGATTAGAGATATGATTCATAGGGTTATCAGCACTAGTCCTTACAGCTCCAGATTCATCTGCCTGCATGGAGATAGTGCCACCAGTATGTAAAACAAGGATTTTCTTAGTCATGATTCACTCACTTTTTCTGAAATGTGGTATAATCATTGTATCATAAAAGAAAGGAATGAGATAGGATGGAAGTCAAAGCAGTTTTTTTTGATATCGATGGAACGCTTGTAAATGACCGTAAGAGTGTTTTGAAGTCCACTAAAGAAGCTATCAAGATTGTGAAAGAACAAGGGGTACTTGTTGGGGTAGCAACAGGGCGAGGACCTTTTTTTGTTAAGGATTTGATGGATGATTTGGATCTGGATTTTGCAGTAACCTACAATGGCCAATATATCTTTAACAAAGATCGTGTTCTTTTTGCTAGCCCTATTGATAAGGGAAGTCTTAGACAAATCATCTCTTACGCCAAGAAAAATCGAAAAGAGATTGCCATGGGAACGAGACAAGATGTTGTCGGTTCTCGGATTATGTCCTTTGGACTCAGTCCTCTTTCACAACTAGTTAGTCGATTTGTACCTAAATTTTTGACTCGTACTGTTAGTCATTCCTTTAATCGTATGGTCAGTAAGGCCCTTCCTCAGAAGGAAGATGATTTGTTGGACTTAATCAATCAACCGATCTATCAAGTGCTCATGTTGATGACGCCTGAGGAGACAAACCATGCTGCTGAAGAATTAAACAATCTGAAGTTCACCAGAAGTAATCCTTTCGCGGCTGACATTATCAATCAAGGAAATTCCAAGTTAGAGGGAATTCGCCGTGTCGGAAAAGAGTATGGTTTTGAACTCAATCAAGTCATGGCCTTTGGAGACTCGGATAATGACTTGGAAATGTTGGCGGGTGTTGGTATGTCTGTTGCCATGGGAAATGGTAGTAGCAGTGTAAAAGAAGTTGCCAAGCATATCACTGCTAGCAACCAAAATGATGGGATTCACAAGGCTTTAGAATATTTTGGAGTTTTGTCTTCTGAAAAAGTCTTTGTCAGTCGCGACTATCATTTCAACAAGGTTAAAACTTTCCATCGTATGATGGACGAGCGAACTCAAGAAGAACCAATAGCTTGGGATTTGCAAGGGGCAACTCATCGCGCTGGCTTTAAGATTGAAGAGTTAGTTGAATTTGTCCGTGCTGCAAGCCATTCTGAAGAGGAATTCAAACAAGCTGTACAAGATTTGCACCAGGCACTTGATAAAGCAGCCGAAAAAGTAAGCAAATCAACACCAGCTGAGAAAAGCCTCGTTGGTCAAGTAGATGCTTTGATTGATACGCTTTACTTTACCTATGGAAGTTTTGTTCTGATGGGGGTAGACCCAGAGAGAATCTTTGAAATTGTCCATCAAGCGAATATGGGTAAAATCTTCCCAGATGGTAAAGCTCATTTTGATCCAGTAACCCACAAAATCTTGAAACCAGATAACTGGAAAGAAAAATACGCCCCAGAACCTGCGATCAAAAAGGAAATTGAACGCCAAATCAAGGCTTATGAACGCCATAAAGAAAGAGAAAAGAAACAATAAAAAGGAGCCCATTGGCTCCTTTTTTAGTCTATTTATAAAGTTTTATCCTTGTCTCGAACGACGAGAAGGTCAACGCTTGTGTGGCGTAAAATATATTCTGATGAAGATCCGACAAGCAAACGTTCGAAGGCGTTAAGTCCTGTTGCTCCAACCAAAATCAAATCAACATGTTCTTGTTCAGGGATTGTTTTGGCTAATAGAGTTTTAGGATTTCCCATTTCGATGACAACTTGAATATCTGTAAGACCAGCGTCTCTTGCACGTTTTTCATATTCTGCCATCAAATCTTGGGCCTCCACTTGTAACTCTTCGTAAACTTCTGCATCGAAAGTTGAAATGCTTTGAATACCACGAGTATCAATGACATGGGCAATGGTTAATTTAGCCTGGTTACGCACTGCTGATTGAACTCCTTTGACAAAAGCCAAATCAGCTTCTTTTGAACCGTCGACTGCTACCATGATGTTTTCGTAACGTTGTGTCATAGCAAAAACCTCCTTATTTCTTATCACCTTCATTGTAATCCTTTTCACTAAAAAAGTAAAGTAAAACATGATAGCAAACAAGATGCTTTTTGACTTTGGTTTTGAGAGTGTTATAATTAAATGTGAGAAAACATGAGGGATTGATATGACAAAAATTGCGGTACTTTCAGATATTCATGGCAACACAGGAGCATTGGAAGCAGTTCTCGCAGATGCGGAAAAGGCAGGAGTTGAGGAATATTGGCTTTTGGGAGATATTCTCATGCCTGGGACAGGACGAAAAAATATTCTCAGACGATTAGAGGACTTGCCGATTACGATTCGAGTTCTGGGAAATTGGGAAGAGAGTTTATGGCGAGCTGCTCATCGAAAATTAGATACAAGTAGACCTAGCCATCGCTACCTCTTGCGCCAATGCCAGTATATTATGGAAGAAATTAGTCTAGATGAAATTGAAGCTCTACAGGCATTTCCAATGCACATCCACCGCCAGTTTGGAAATCTGAAGGTAGGGATAAGCCATCATTTGCCGGATAAAAATTGGGGAAGAGAACTGATTCATCTTGGAAAGCAAGAAGATTTCGATCGTTTGGTGACGAATCCTGACTGCGATATTGCCATCTATGGGCATATCCACCAGCAATTTCTACGTTATGGAAGTGGTGGGCAACTTATTTTGAATCCTGGTTCGATTGGGCAACCCTTCTTTTTATCAGCAAGTCTACGTGAGGATTTGCGGGCGCAATATATGATTTTAGATTTTGATGACAAAGGTTTGAAGGATATAGATTTTCGTCGTGTTGATTACGATGTTGAGTCAGAATTACAATTGGCTAGAGATTTGAAATTGCCCTACTATGAGGTATACTATGAAAGCTTAGTCAATGGAATTCACCATACCCATAATCAGGACTTGTTGCACGAAATCGCTCAGAGTCAAGGACATGATGTTGAATTGGACGACTGGCTTAGTCGTAACTCTTGACATTACAACTCTAGGAGATATAATAAATATAAGAGAAGAATGAGCTTGGTTGATAATAAAGGAGGACTGCATGCAAATTTCAAGCCGATTTACCATTGCGACACATATGTTGGTAATCATTGCCCTAAAAGGGAAGGAAAGCAAGGTAACCAGCGATTTTCTAGCTAGTAGTGTTGGAGTCAATCCAGTTATTATACGTAAAACCTTGTCCCAACTGAAAAAAGCAGAATTGATTTCCGTCGCGCGTGGGACTGGAGGGGCAGAAATTATCAAAAATCTTGAAGATATCAGTCTCTTGGATATTTACCAAGCAGTTGAATGTCTAGGGAAAACGGGTCAACTCTTTAGCTTTCATGACAATCCGAATCCAAATTGTCCTATTGGAGCAAATATTCATGGGGTTTTGGATCAAAAACTCGATAAGATTCAGATGGCAATGGAGCAGGAGTTGGGTCAAACTAGTCTTGCTCAACTAGTGGCAGATGCAAAAGCAAAAATAAAAAGTTAAGAGGAATTTAGTTCCTCTTTTCTTATAAGGGAATCCTCTGGTAATAAAAGTCTCAATTTTGACTCTCTAATTTAAAAAAGCAAGAATTTTTTAGTTCTTGCTTTTTTGTTGATTATTTATAAAGTGCTGAATTATTGAAGCCTATAGCCCTATTATTTCTCTTTTTTCTTTAGGAAACTTCCAAGTCCAAGAAGGGTAAGGATGCTGAATCCAGCTAGAGCAAGTGGTGATTTGTTTTCAGTTCCTGTTTTTGGAAGGACTTTTTGAGAAAGAGTCTCTGCAACAGTTTCCTGAGTTTCAGGATTTGTAGCTAGGTTTTGGGCTTGACTTTGGTCAGCTTCCAAGCTAGAAATATCAAATTCTGGTTTTTCTTCTACAGTTGGAGCGACAATGGCACCGCCTTGTGACAAGCGGAGAACAACAGCAGTGAGAGCGTTCAGTCTCAATCCTTTTTCAGTCCATTCGAGACCTTGAGGGTTGGCGATTCCTACTGGTCCGGCTTGATTTTCATCTGCGAGGACTTCAGCCTTTCTCAAGTGAGCAAAGGCAGCTCCTAGAGTAAATTCACGAGCCTTATCATCTGCATTGACAAATACTGCGTAGACATCGCCGTTTGGAGCAGTGATTTGGTAGCCGATGGTCACATCTTCTTTTTCAACACCATTTTGTCCTGGGACAGTAATGAGGCGGACGCGCTCTTTGATGTCTTGCAGACTCTTGAGTCGGAAGGCATCTGTCGATTGACGAAGGGCGATCAATCCTTTCATGTAGTTACGGCTCTTGACATTTTCAGGGAAGGCTTTACCATCTGTTGCCTTGGTCCAATCAAACTTGTTGACAGCATCACTAGAGTCGTAAGAGTCATGGATAAAGTAAGGATAGACAAATGGCTTGCCGTCCTTGTCGCGCAACAAGTGAGACTTGTTTGGAACCTTATCTTCAGGAACAGGATTCTTGTAGGCTGGGTCCAAGAATTGTTTGGTACGTCCATACTCCTGACCAGAGTGGATAAACGGAGTTCCTTGAGCTGTCAAGACCATGAGGTTTCCAAGACGCAAACGACGATGGATTTCAGCATAGTTTTCAGCCTTGCTTGGGTCTTTTTTGATAGACTGAGCAATGATGTCAAAGAGGGTCAAGTTATCGTGGGCTGCGATATACTGAATAACATCTCCTGGGTTGTCCGCTTCAAAGTTGGTTGGTTGAGCAATGAGATTTTTAAAGATGGTATTGATATCACGTTTACCACCTGTGATAAAGGAAGGTTGACCTTCATTTGGATAACCTGACTTAAGGTTGTTACGGATATCATCTGAAAATACAGCAACAGTATCTGTGTGTTTCATCCAATCCTGATCAGCAGGTTTGGTAGGCATGTTCTCGTCACCAGCATAGGTTCTCCAACCTTCACCTAACATGATGAGGTTTGGATTGAGGGCGCGTGCAGCCTTATAAGCTTCTTCGATAGAAGCTGCATCGTGGTCTCCCATCATATCGAAACGGAAACCATCCACTTTGTAGGTATCAACCAGATACTTGATTGAGTCTACCAAGACACGTTTAGACATGTAGTGGGTTGTTCCTAGACGACCACCACCAAAGCTAGTACGTGGAGAACCATCAGCATCCATGAAGTGATAGTAGTTTGGCTCAATATCCTCAAAAATGTCAACATTTGCAGTATGGTTGTAGACCACATCCAAGATGGCACCCATGCCACGTTTGTGGATTTCGTTGATGAGGTTTTTGAATTCTGCGATACGTTTTTCTGGATTCTTAGGATCGCTTGAGTACATACCAGTCAAGGAGAAGTAGTTTTGAGGGTCATAACCCCAGTTGTAGTTGCTGTTGCTTGAAGCGTAGGCAGACAAACGTTCATGGTTTTTCAATTCATTGACAAAGTAGTAAGACAAGACTGGAAGGAGCTGGATGTGGGTCACACCCAAGTCTTTGAGATAGTCCAGTTTTTCGATAAAGGCTTCAAAGGTACCAAATGGCTTGGTCAAGTCTTTTGCGATGGCAGGATCCGAAGTGAAGTCACGCACATGAGCCTCATAGATAACGGCATCTTCACGTGATTTGAAGTTACGAATCTTTCCATAGGTCAAGTCTTGCGGACCTAGTTTAGATGGGTCTACAAAGGCAGCTTTAGCGACCTTATGAGCGGCATCTGTTTTTGCTAGGTCACTGTTCCAAGCTGCTAATGATTTGGCATAAGGGTCAAGAACGAGGACAGTTTTACCTTGGCGCTCGATTTGGTAGTGGTAGTAGTAGCCAGTGTAGTTGCTGATACCGAGACCAGAGTTTGCATCCAGAGTTTGTTTCCAGGTTCCTTTTTCTCCTTTTTCAAGGGCGACAGTTCCAACTACTTTTTCAGGGTCTTTCTTGTCATAGACAACAACGGAAACCTTATCAGCACTTGGAGACCAGAGGGTGAGGTCAACACGCTTGCCATCTTCTTTTAGAGTTGCGCCGAGTGGACCATCGTAACTGTAGGATTCATCCTTGAGGCGCCAGCTTGAACGTGTGGTAAAGCGGTCTGAATTGTAGCTGACAGTGTACGGGTGTTGGGTGTCAGAGAAGTTGCCAATGTAGGTCACTTTTTTACCTGCCTCATCCACTTCCACGTCTGTGATAGCTACTTTATTCCCTTGGTAATCAGTGATGCTGGAGTGTTTGAGGATATCATCTTTCTTAGCTCCAACGAGGGTAGAAAAACTGCTTTCGATACGAGATTTAGCCACGTGTTGGGCACCAGTCATGCGGATATCGTGCACATAGTAGGGGTTGGTGTAGATGGTTTCGTCATCATCCTTGAGGAAAATCTGACTGTGATTTTTTAGATCCGTGAATTTATAATCCTCTTTTCTGATTTTCACATCATCGCCTTTCTTGCTTTCGTCTAGTAGTAAAAATCCAAATTCTCTAGCGGCTTCATTGAGTGGGATATCAATGTAACGGCCATATTTTCCTGTTGCGGTAAAGTCAGTACCGTCAGGCCATTCTCCACTGCTTGGGTTTTTGACATCACCCCAGTACCAGAGGGATTTTTTATCGTAATTTCCATCGGTGCGGAAATAGTTGACACGAACAGTTCCAGCTGGTTGAGGACGGTAGTTGTATACCTTGTAGCTTTCATCTAGCCAGGCTTCATTCATCTTTGGAGAAAGAAGCTCTACCGAACGGTCTCCAGTAAGGTTATCACCTTTGCTATTATTGATGAGGAAGCTGACTTTCTTGGCTTGTTCGTTTTTGAGTTTGACATCCAGGTAATAGCCGTAGTCGTCTTTCTTGG
Organism: Streptococcus sp. oral taxon 061; assembly: GCF_964211575.1. GTDB lineage: Bacteria > Bacillota > Bacilli > Lactobacillales > Streptococcaceae > Streptococcus. The sequence continues at coordinate 93,180 of NZ_CAXOQQ010000001.1, forward strand.
CATCTTTGAAGGACTGGGCTCCATTTGGCCAATTTTCAGATGGTTTTTCGACATCGTCCCAGGTCCAAAGACCTTGAGAATCCTTAGTTTCTTCTGGGAGTTTTTTTACATGGATACGGAAGTAGTTGTCTGCGATTGGAGTTTCAGAATTAGTTTCTACTTTTGTTTTTTCATCTGAAACTGGACTTGCAGCTACTTCAGTTTTTTTATCCTCTGAAGGTGTGGCTGGCTCTTCTTTCTTTTCTACTTGATTGCTAGAAGGATTGGTTGTAGTACCCTCAGCTTTAGCACTTTCAGTAGTTAAAGCTACTTCAGATTCTTTAGCCTTTTCTTCAGTTTTAAGGGAATCGTTTTCATTGTTTTGGCCAGAAACAGGACTTGGAGTTGGCATAGAATCTGTATCTACAGGGTTAACAGTAACAGCGCTTACATTTTCTCTAGTGCTTGATAAGTTCTCATCTGCAGCAACATGAGGAGTTGCAAGAGCTAGTAGAATAAAGCTCGCTCCGATAAGGACTGATCCTGTTCCGTTTTTCAAAGAACGGATACTATAAACCATTTTTTTCTCGCGTTGAGGGAATATGTTTTTCATCAATAGTCTCCTATAAATTTATTTTAAAATTAGTATAACACGAGGTAAAAAATTATGCAAGCGTTTTCCTAGACGCTTGTTTTATGGCAACAAGAAACTCTCCTTATTTTTTAAGGAGAGTTTTTATAATAGAAATAGTTGGAAAGAAGTAGACAGAAAAGCTTGATTACTGAAGAAAAAATGAAGTAGAATTTTTTCGGCGCTTGTTCTAAGAAGTGATTATCTTATCGCCGATGTGAGAAATAGTTGAGAAGGTTTATCAAGGAAAAGATTGTCGGAACTATAAAGTATTTGGGTCTGAATGTCTGAGAAGCCATGATTTTTAAGAGTCTCCTCAAGTTCCGAAATAATAAAACCATGGTTTTCTCCATCTGGTACGGTATAATCAGCGATAAATAGTTGTCCTCCGGGAGTCAAATGTTCCTGAAACATAGCTAGACTGGAATCAAGATGAGGCATGTGATGAAGAACACGACTAACGATAATGAGATCGAATGTTTGCTCTAATGGCTGAAGCACTAAGTCTTGTTGAATCAAGTGTAGATTTTTAAGTTTTTGCTTTTTAACCTTGATACGAGCTTGCTCCAGCATTTTTTCTGCGATGTCAACCAAGGTCACTGACTTGGCTTGTTTGGCTAGAGGAAGAGCGATAAGTCCAGTTCCTCCTCCAAAATCTAGGATTGATTTGGTAGATAGCTCAGAGACTTGTTGCTTGATCTCTGCATTTACAAGGTCTGCTAGAAATTGGTTTTTGGGAGAATCGAAAGATTCTGCTCGATGATTAAAATGATGTTCCATGTCAATAGTGTAGCATAAAGAGAAGATGTTTTAAAATGTTGGCTACGTCTTGTTGGAAAGGGATAGAGTTATCGACTGGTGTTTAGCTTCTTTTTTACCTTGATAAGGACCAGAGTTTTTTGGGATTTTGATTGAAAGAGTTAAGAAAATAAAGAGGAGAAAAACTTGAAATCATGTTATAATAAAACGATAGAATCGTAAGAAAGAGTGGATGAATTTTGATTATTCCGACTTATAATTGGCAATTTGCACCTCAAGTTGAGGATGCAGATTTTACAAAAATCGCCAAGAAAGCTGGGCTAGGGCCTGAAGCTGCTCGTTTATTATTTAGCCGTGGTATTAAGGATGAAGATAGTCTGACACGTTTTTTAGCACCAAGTCTAGATGATTTACACGATCCCTATCTTCTCCACGATATGGATAAGGCAGTGAATCGTATTCGTCGTGCTATAGAGCAGGGGGAATTTATTCTCATTTATGGAGACTACGATGCAGATGGGATGACATCAGCTTCTATCCTTAAAGAAACATTAGAACAATTAGGAGCCGAGTGCTTGGTCTATCTTCCTAATCGTTTTACAGATGGTTATGGTCCTAATGCCAGTGTTTACAAGTACTTCATTGAGCAACAAGGGATATCCTTGATTGTAACCGTAGATAATGGAGTTGCAGGCCATGAAGCTATTGACTTGGCTCAATCTATGGGAGTAGATGTTATTGTAACGGATCACCATTCTCTACCAGAGGTCTTACCAGATGCTCATGCAATCGTTCATCCGGAGCATCCTGAATCAGACTATCCTTTTAAACATTTAGCAGGTTGTGGAGTGGCTTTTAAACTAGCTTGCGCCCTCTTGGAGGAAGTGCAGGTTGAGTTGCTTGATTTGGTTGCTATTGGGACCATTGCCGATATGGTCAGCTTGACAGATGAAAATCGCATCATGGTTCAATATGGTCTAGAAGTTTTGCGCAATACCCAGAGACTAGGCCTCCAAGAACTATTTGAAATTGCAGGGATTTCTAGTGGTGACCTTACAGAAGAGACGGTTGGTTTTCAGTTGGCGCCTCGCTTGAATGCCCTAGGGCGCTTGGATGATCCCAATCCAGCTATTGAGTTACTAACTGGCTTTGATGATAAAGAGGTGCGTGAGATTGCCCTCATGATTCAAGATAAAAATGAAGAACGCAAGGAAATCGTTCAAGCCATTTATGAAGAAGCTAAAAGTTTGGTAGACCCTAACAAAAGTGTTCAAGTTTTAGCCAAAGAAGGTTGGAACCCAGGAGTGCTTGGGATTGTAGCTGGTCGCTTGTTGGAAGAATTAGGACAGACAGTTATTGTTCTGAATATTGAAGATGGTCGTGCCAAGGGGAGTGCTCGAAGTATTGAAGCAGTCGATATCTTTGAAGCCTTGAATCCGCATCGGGAACTTTTTATCGCCTTTGGTGGGCACGCAGGCGCTGCAGGTATGACACTTGAAGCGGAACAGCTAGAAGCCTTGTCGGAAATTTTAGAAACCTATGTAAAAGACAAAGGGATAGATGCCAAGGGAAAGAATACATTATATCTAGATGAAGAATTAGATTTGGAAAGTCTAAGTTTAGAGACGGTTAAAAGCTTTGAACGATTAGCTCCTTTTGGAATGGATAACCAAAAACCTGTTTTTTATATTCGAGATTTTCAAGTTGAAAATGCTCGTTCTATGGGAGCGGGAGATAGTCATCTAAAATTGAAGATTTCCAAAGGGACCGCGAGCTTTGAGGTAGTAGCTTTTGGCCAAGGATCAAAGGCTACAGAGTTTTCTCAGGTAAAACAACTGGAATTGGCAGTTACCCTTTCTGTTAACCAATGGAATGGGCAAACAACCCTCCAGTTGATGATGGTAGATGCCCGTGTGGACGGTGTTCAACTTTTTAACATCCGTAGTAAGAGTGTAGAGCTACCAGCGGGAGTGCCTATCCTAGATTTCACCAGTGATTTACCAGAAATGCTTTCTAGCCCAGCAATCGTTGTAAAAAATATTCCCGAGGATCTCAGTCTTCTCAAACAAGTGTTGCAAGAACAGGAATTCTCTGCTATTTACTTTAAAAATGATATCGCTAAAGCATACTACTTGACAGGTTATGGTACAAGAGAGCAATTCGCTAAGCTTTATAAGACAATCTACCAGTTCCCAGAATTTGATATTCGTTATAAGCTCAAGGACTTATCAGCTTATTTGAAGATAGAACAGATTTTGCTAGTCAAAATGATTCAGATTTTTGAAGAACTTGGTTTTGTCACAATTGAGAATGGTGTAATGAAAGTAAATAAAGATGCTGATAAACGGGACATCGCTGAAAGTCAGATTTATCAAAATCTCAAACAAACTGTTAAAAATCAAGAAATGATGGCACTAGGTACGGTGCAGGAAATCTATGACTTTTTAATGGAAAAATAGAAGAAAAGAAGCTGAGATAATCTATCTCAGTTTTTTGTTGTCTCTTATAATTTTTAAATTATTTGTTCTTTAGAATGTTATGTAGTAAAAGTATACATATTTGTAACATGACTACAACATAATTCTAAAACAACTGACATGTAAATCAGGTATGATTCTCTTGTCAACAAAAAAATTAAAAATAATCAATAAAATTTTAGGAGAAATTTATTATGAAAAAAACAGTTGCTAAACTGACTCTTGGTTTAACATCTACAGCTATTTTGGCGACAGTTGGAGCTCAAACTGTTAGTGCATCTTCTTACGTTGTCCAAGACGGAGATTCATTTTTTGGTATTGCTACTGCAAATGGCATGGATCCTTATGAGTTGGCAGCAAATAACGGGAAAAGCATTTTTGATATGATCCACCCAGGGGATGTGTTAGAAGTAAGCGGTCCAGCTCAGGCTACTTATTCATACGGTGCTCCTGCTTCTGAGGCAACTAGTACTTTAAATCCTGCTTCAGATGATGATGTTGTCGTGAATACTCCGACAGACTATGGAAACTCATATCCTGTTGGTCAGTGTACATGGGGCGTGAAAGAATTGGCTCCTTGGGCTAGCAACTGGTGGGGAAATGCTAATACTTGGGCGATTTATGCTAGTGCTCAAGGTTATCGTGTAGGAGATGTTCCAGTAGTAGGCGCAATCGCCGTTTGGGACGGTGGTGAATATGGACACGTTGCTTATGTGACAGATGTACAAAATGAGAATTCTATCCAGGTATTGGAAGCAAACTACAGACGTCAAAAACAAATTGCTAACTATCGTGGTTTCTTTAATCCACATGAATTTTTAGGTAAAGTTACTTACATTTATCCCAACTAAAGATGATTAAAAAGATTTAGAGCTTCTAAATCTTTTTTTATTTGTGAGCAAGTTCCTTATTACGATTTTTTGCCGAGTAGCTGCTTGTGAAGTAAGTCCCTAGGTCCCTTGGCGGACAGCGATTTCGCAAAGAGAAAACAAAGCAAGGCGATTCGGTTATCAGTGGTGAATGTTCTCTAGTTAAAATCCTATCTTCATTTTGAAAATTAGTAAAAAAATGGTATAATGAGAGGAAAAGATTCGGATAAAAGTAAATTGGACTTTTACAAAAAGAGAGTTGTGAAGGCTCTACAAACACGTTATAGTAATACTTCGGAGGGAAAATGACCAATATTAAATTAACAACTTTAGGCGGTGTTCGTGAAAACGGGAAAAACATGTACATCGCAGAAATTAACGATTCAATCTTTGTTTTAGATGCAGGTTTAAAATATCCTGAAAATGAGCAGTTGGGTGTCGATGTCGTTATTCCAAATATGGAATATCTGTTTGAAAATAGCGACCGTATTGCAGGTGTCTTTTTAACGCACGGACATGCGGATGCGATTGGAGCTCTTCCTTATCTTTTGTCAGAAGTGAAAGTTCCTGTTTTTGGTTCAGAGTTGACAATTGAGCTTGCTAAGCTTTTTGTTAAAGGAAATGATAGTGCTAAAAAATTCGATGACTTCCATGTTATTGATGAAAATACAGAAATCGACTTTGGCGGTACTGAGGTTTCCTTCTTCCGTACAACTCACTCTATCCCAGAGAGTCTGGGTGTCGTTTTGAAAACATCTGAAGGAAGTATCGTTTATACAGGGGACTTCAAATTTGACCAAACGGCTAGCGAATCATATGCAACTGACTTTGGTCGTTTAGCAGAAATTGGTCGCGAAGGAGTTTTAGCTCTTCTAAGCGACTCAGCAAACGCAGACAGTAATATTCAAGTAGCCAGCGAAAGTGAAGTTGGTGATGAAATTACGCAAACCATTTCTGACTGGGATGGACGTATCATTGTAGCCGCTGTTGCAAGTAACCTTTCTCGCATTCAGCAAGTCTTTGATGCTGCTGCAGAGACAGGACGTCGTGTTGTTTTGACTGGATTTGATATTGAAAATATCGTTCGTACAGCCATTCGCTTGAAAAAATTGTCATTGGCTAACGAAAGTCTCTTGATTAAACCTAAAGATATGTCTCGTTTTGAAGACCACGAGTTAATCATCTTGGAAACCGGTCGTATGGGTGAACCGATTAATGGACTCCGTAAAATGTCAATCGGTCGTCACCGCTATGTTGAAATCAAGGATGGAGACTTGGTTTATATCGTTACAACGCCATCAATCGCTAAAGAAGCTGTTATGGCACGTGTAGAAAATATGGTCTACCAAGCAGGTGGTGTCGTTAAGCCGATTACTCAAAGTTTACGTGTATCAGGACATGGGAATGCGCGTGATCTGCAATTGATGATTAATCTTTTACAACCTCAGTATCTCTTCCCAATCCAGGGTGAATACCGTGAGTTGGACGCTCATGCCAAGGCTGCTATGGCAGTTGGGTTGTTGCCAGAACGCATTTTTATCCCGAAAAAAGGCACAACCATGTCTTATGAACATGGGGACTTTGTCCCGTCTGGTGCAGTTGCTGCAGGTGATGTCTTGATTGACGGAAATGCTATTGGGGATGTTGGTAATGTTGTTCTTCGTGACCGTAAGGTCTTGTCAGAAGATGGTATTTTCATCGTAGCTATCACTGTTAACCGTCGTGAAAAGAAAATCATTGCCAAAGCACGAGTGCATACACGTGGCTTTGTCTATCTCAAGAAGAGTCGAGATATTCTGCGCGAAAGTACAGAGTTGGTGAACCAAACAGTCGAAGACTATCTCCAAGGGGAGGACTTTGACTGGGCTGATCTTAAAGGTAAGGTTCGTGACAATTTGGCTAAATTCCTTTTTGAACAAACGAAACGTCGTCCAGCCATTTTACCAGTGGTCATGGAAGCAAAATAAGGATTAAATAGCAAGAGAGAAAGTCGAGTTTCGGCTTTTTCTTATCTCAAACGAATAAGGAGCAAGTTATGGCAGTAATGAAGATTGAGTATTACTCAGAAGTTTTAGGTATGGAGTGGGGAGTAAATGTACTCTATCCGGATGCATCTCGGGTGACAGAGCCAAACAGTAAAAATATTCCAGTTCTCTATCTCCTTCATGGAATGTCAGGGAACCACAACAGCTGGCTCAAACGGACCAATGTAGAACGCTTGCTACGAGGGACCAATCTGATTGTTGTCATGCCCAATACAAATAACGGCTGGTATACAGATACTCAGTATGGCTATAACTACTACACAGCTCTAGCAGAAGAATTGCCTAAGGTGCTCAAACGCTTCTTCCCCAATATGACCAACGAGCGAGATAAAACCTTCATTGCTGGTTTATCAATGGGTGGCTACGGTTCCTTTAAGTTAGCACTGTCAAGTGACCGTTTCTCTCATGCCGCTAGTTTTTCTGGGGCGCTTAGCTTCGAGGAGTTTTCTCCTGAGAGTCAAGATTTAGGAACGCGTGCCTACTGGCGAGGTGTTTTTGGCAAAGTTAATGATTGGGTGAATAGCCCTTACTCGCTTGAGACCCTTGCCAAAAAGTCAGACAAGGAGACCAAACTCTGGGTTTGGTGTGGCGAACAAGATTATCTCTATTCTGCCAATAATCTAGCAGTTAAAAATCTTAAGAAACTTGGTTTCGATGTGACCTATAGCCATAGTGCAGGAACTCATGAGTGGTATTATTGGGAAAAGCAATTGGAACGTTTTTTAACTACCTTGCCAATCGATTTTGTGTTGGAAGAACGCTTGTCTTAATTTTAGCTTTCTTTCAGTTTGTTTTAGTAGAATTAAGAATCTATCTTTAGAATGGGAATCCATGGCTTAAAGATGGGTTCTTATTTTTTTAGAAAGGTGGGCAATTATGGGCTGGATTATTCGTGTGTTATGTCGGTTTTTACTAGGGATTTTGCGTATGTTTTGGCGCCTTGTATGGACGCTTATCTTCTTCATTCTCATCACTTTTGGGATTCTCTGGTATGTGACAGGTGATTTACCTACTACTTTAAATCAAGTTAGCAAAGTGGTCCAAGTCGGCCAAGCAGGTTGGCAACAATGGCAAGAAACTGGCACGTTGCAAGGTTTGTCTCAGACAGATCATCATCAAGATTCAGGAGCAAAATGGTCAAAGGCGCAAGCAACTATCTATATTGATTCTCAAATGGATGCCACTTTCCAAAAGGCCTACCTTGAAGCTATTGCCAACTGGAACCAGACTGGTGCTTTTAATTTTGAGCTTGTAACCGAACCGGACCAGGCCGATATTTTCGCTACTGAAATGAATGATGGTTCGACAGATGTAGCAGGTGAGGCGGAGAGTCAGACAAATCTCCTAACCAAACAATTCATTTCAGTGACCGTTCGCTTGAATCATTATTATCTATCCAATCCAAACTATGGTTATAGCTATGATCGTATCATGCATACAGCAGAGCATGAACTAGGTCATGCGATTGGTTTGGAACACACCAATGAAGTTTCGGTTATGCAACCAGCAGGCTCCTATTATGGAATCCAAGCTCAAGATGTAAAAGAAGTTCAAGAACTGTATGATTCTGGGGAATAAGTGATTTTCTAAGGGAACTGGAGCTCTCTGATTTAAGCAATACAGGGGGCTTTTTGCTATAATGGAATTATGAATAACTTGATTAAATCAAAACTGGAGCTCTTGCCGACTAGCCCTGGTTGTTACATTCACAAAGATAAAAACGGCACTATCATTTATGTAGGAAAGGCTAAAAATCTGCGCAATCGGGTGCGGTCCTACTTCCGTGGGAGCCATGATACCAAGACAGAAGCCTTGGTGTCTGAGATTGTGGATTTTGAATTTATTGTTACGGAGTCTAATATAGAGGCCCTTCTTTTAGAGATTAATCTCATCAAGGAAAACAAGCCTAAGTACAATATTATGCTCAAGGATGATAAGTCCTATCCTTTCATCAAAATCACAAATGAGCGCTATCCTCGCTTGATTATCACCCGTCAGGTCAAGAAGGATGGGGGATTATACTTTGGTCCTTATCCGGATGTGGGAGCAGCCAATGAAATCAAACGGCTATTGGATCGGATTTTCCCTTTTCGCAAGTGTACCAATCCACCATCAAAGGTTTGTTTTTATTACCATATCGGCCAGTGCATGGCTCACACCATTTGTAAGAAAGACGAGGCTTATTTCAAAGCTATGGCGCAAGAAGTCTCTGATTTTCTCAAGGGGCAAGACGATAAAATTATCGATGACCTCAAGGAGAAGATGGCTGTGGCAGCTCAGAATATGGAGTTTGAACGTGCAGCGGAATACCGTGATCTAATCCAGGCCATCGGCACCCTGCGGACTAAGCAACGAGTCATGGCTAAAGACCTCCAAAATCGTGATGTATTTGGTTACTACGTGGATAAGGGTTGGATGTGTGTTCAGGTTTTCTTTGTCCGTCAAGGTAAACTGATTGAACGCGATGTCAATCTCTTCCCTTACTACAACGATCCAGACGAGGATTTCTTGACCTATGTGGGGCAGTTTTACCAGGAGAAATCTCACCTGGTTCCAAATGAAATTCTGATTCCTCAAGATATTGACGAAGAAGCTATCAAGGCTTTGGTGGATACTAAGGTCCTCAAACCCCAGCGAGGGGAGAAGAAGCAACTGGTTAATCTAGCCATTAAAAACGCGCGTGTTAGTCTAGAGCAGAAGTTTAATCTGTTAGAAAAATCAGTTGAAAAGACTCAAGGAGCTATTGAAAATCTTGGGCGACTTCTACAAATTCCAACCCCAGTCCGTATCGAGTCTTTTGATAACTCTAATATTATAGGGACTAGTCCAGTCTCTGCTATGGTTGTTTTTGTCAACGGAAAACCAAGCAAAAAAGATTACCGCAAGTATAAAATCAAGACTGTGGTCGGACCAGATGACTACGCAAGTATGCGAGAGGTTATTCGTAGACGTTATGGACGGGTCCAGCGTGACGGTTTGACACCGCCAGATCTAATCGTCATCGATGGTGGTCAGGGACAGGTTAACATTGCTAAGCAGGTTATTCAAGAAGAGTTGGGCTTAGACATTCCCATCGCAGGACTTCAAAAGAATGACAAGCACCAAACCCATGAATTACTTTTTGGAGATCCGCTTGAGGTGGTAGAGTTGTCTCGCAATTCTCAGGAATTTTTCCTCCTCCAACGCATTCAAGATGAAGTGCACCGCTTTGCCATTACCTTTCACCGTCAACTTCGTTCTAAAAATTCCTTCTCCTCTCAATTGGATGGAATTGAAGGCTTAGGTCCCAAACGAAAGCAGAATTTGATGAAATATTTCAAATCTCTGACAAAAATCAAGGAAGCTAGCGTGGACGAGATTGTTGCAGTTGGTATACCAAGAGCAGTAGCAGAGGCAGTTCATCAACACTTAAATCCAGAAGTAGACTCAGCACTAGCTCAAGTAGCTGAGAAACCTCTTGAATACAAGGAATAAAGTAGCAATGGAATGTTTTGGCTTTAGTGGGTGCAAGCTAGTCGGATTTGTGGTAAAATAGATAAGATATGACAAAAGAATTTCATCATGTAACGGTCATGCTCCATGAGACCATTGATATGCTAGATGTAAAACCTGATGGTATTTACGTTGATGCGACCTTGGGAGGAGCAGGACACAGCGAGTATTTATTAAGTAAGTTAAGCGAGAAAGGGCATCTCTATGCCTTTGACCAAGACCAGAATGCCATTGATAATGCGCAAAAACGTTTGGCTCCCTATATCGAAAAGGGAATGGTCACCTTCATCAAGGATAATTTCCGTCATTTGAAGGACCGCTTATATGACTTAGGTGTGACTGAAATTGATGGAATTTGTTATGATTTAGGTGTGTCAAGTCCGCAGTTGGATCAGCGTGAACGTGGTTTTTCCTATAAGAAAGATGCACCGCTGGATATGCGCATGAATCAGGAAGCTAGTTTGACCGCTTATGAAGTCGTTAATCACTACGACTACCATGATTTGGTAAGAATCTTTTTCAAATATGGAGAAGACAAGTTTTCCAAACAGATTGCTCGAAAAATTGAACAGGCGCGTGAACAGAAGCCGATTGAGACCACGACGGAATTAGCAGAAATTATCAAATCTGCCAAACCAACAAAGGAACTCAAGAAAAAAGGTCACCCAGCCAAACAAATTTTCCAAGCTATCCGTATTGAAGTCAATGATGAGTTGGGTGCTGCAGATGAATCAATCCAGCAGGCAATTGAACTTCTAGCTCTCAACGGAAGAATATCAGTCATCACTTTTCATTCGCTGGAAGATCGCTTGACTAAGCAGTTATTTAAGGAAGCTTCTACAGTTGAAGTTCCTAAAGGACTACCTTTCATCCCAGACGATCTCAAGCCAAAAATGGAATTGGTATCTCGGAAACCGATTTTACCAAGCAAGGAAGAATTGGAAGCCAATAATCGTTCCCACTCGGCCAAGCTTCGAGTGGCAAGAAAAATTCACAAGTAAGAGGAAATAATGGCAGAAAACAGAGGAACAACGAGCCAATTGCTACAAGCTCGTATAAAAAAATTTTCACGTGTTGAAAAGGCCTTTTACTTTTCAATTGCCATCACAGCACTTGTCTTAGCAATCAGTGTAGTCTATATGCAGACTCAACTTTTGCAGGTTCAGAGTGATTTGACAACAGTCAATTCACAAATTGAGGAAAAAAAGACAGAGCTGGATGATGCGAAACAAGAAGTTAATGAATTGATCCGATCAGAACGTTTGACCGGAATTGCAGACTCACAAGACTTGCAATTAAATAATGAAAATATCCGATCGGCGGAGTAGTAAATGAAAAACTGGAAAGAACGAATCATACGCTTTGCCATTAAAAATCGCAAATCCCCAACAGAAAACCGCAGACTAGTGGGAAAGAATTTGAGCCTTCTGGCCGTCTTTCTCTTTGCTGTTTTTTTGGTTAACTTTGCGGTAATTATTGGTACAGGCTCAAAATTTGGTGTTGACTTAGTTAAGGAAGCAAGCAGGGTCCACCAAACAACTCGGACAGTTCCTGCAAAACGAGGAACTATCTATGACCGTAATGGTACACCTATCGCAGAGGATGCAACATCCTACAACATTTATGCGATTATAGATAAGGAATATAAATCTGCAAATGGGAAAATTCTCTATGTAGAGGAGTCTCAGTATAGCAAGGTTGCGGAAGTCTTCCATAAATATCTAGATATGGATGAATCCTACGTCAAGGAACAACTTTCTCAACCTAATCTTAAGCAAGTTTCCTTTGGTGTAAAGGGAAATGGTATTACCTATGCCAATATGATGTCCATAAAAAAGGATTTGGAAACAGCTAAGGTTGAGGGAGTTGATTTTACAACAAGCCCAAATCGAAGCTATCCTAACGGGAAATTTGCTTCATCTTTCATCGGACTAGCGCAGTTGCATGAAAATGAGGATGGTTCAAAGAGTCTCATTGGGACGTCTGGTGTCGAGAGTTCCTTGAATAGCTTATTGGCAGGAACAGATGGTATCATTACCTATGAAAAAGATCGCTTAGGGAATATTGTTCCAGGTACGGAGCAAGTTACCCGACAGACTGTAAACGGGAAAGATGTCTATACGACCCTATCTAGTCCTTTACAATCTTTCATGGAAAGTCAAATGGATGCCTTCCAAGAAAAAGTCAAGGGTAAATATATGACTGCGACCTTGGTTAGTGCCAAGACGGGAGAGATTCTCGCTACAACTCAAAGGCCAACCTTTGATGCTGATACCAAAGAAGGAATCACTGAGGACTTTGTTTGGCGTGACATTCTTTATCAAAGTAACTATGAACCAGGATCAGCCATGAAGGTGATGACTTTGGCGGCAGCCATTGATAACAATACCTTCCCAAGTGGAGAATACTTCAATAGCAGTGAATTTAAAATAGCGGATGTGACGATTCGAGATTGGGATGTTAATGATGGTTTGACTACTGGTGGGATGATGACTTTCTTACAAGGTTTCGCTCACTCCAGTAATGTTGGAATGAGTCTACTTGAACAAAAAATGGGAGATGCAACTTGGTTGGATTATCTCAATCGTTTCAAATTCGGAATTCCAACAAGATTTGGGATGAGTAATGAGTATGGTGGACAATTGCCTGATGACAATATTGTCAATATTGCCATGAGTTCCTTTGGTCAAGGGATTTCTGTTACTCAGACCCAGATGCTTCGTGCTTTTACAGCAATTGCAAATGATGGGGTTATGCTTGAACCGAAGTTTATTAGTGCCCTCTATGATCCAAATGATCAGACTGTTCGTAAATCACAAAGGGAGATTGTAGGGAATCCTGTTTCTAAAGAAGCGGCTAGTTTGACTCGTGAGAATATGATTTTGGTTGGTACGGATCCTATCTATGGTACTATGTACAATCACAGTACTGGTAAGGGAACAATTAATGTTCCAGGACAAAATGTTGCCTTGAAATCAGGAACAGCTCAGATTGCAGATGAGAAAAATGGAGGCTACCTGCGAGGGGAAACAAACTATATCTTCTCAGTTGTCTCTATGCATCCCGCAGAAAATCCAGATTTTATCCTCTATGTGACAGTTCAACAACCGGAACATTATTCTGGGATTCCGTTAGGAGAATTCGCAAACCCTATCTTGGAGCGTGCTTCTGCGATGAAAGAATCTCTCAATCTTCAATCAACTGCTAAAAGTCTGGATCAGATTACAACTACGACTAACTATGCTATGCCTTCGACAAAAGACTATAGCCCTGGAGATTTGGCAGAAGAACTACGACGTAACCTTGTTCAACCAATCGTTATCGGTTCAGGAACGAAAATCAAAGAAAGTTCAGCGGCAGAAGGAAGCAATCTAGACGCAAATGAGCAGATCTTACTCCTTTCTGACAAGGTAGAAGAGATGCCTGATTTGTATGGTTGGTCTAAGAAGAATGTCGAAACTTTTGCAAAATGGCTGGATATCGAAGTAGAATTTGAAGGTACAGGAGAAACTGTAAAAAAACAAAGTGTTCGTACCAATACAGCTTTAAAAAATATACAGAAAATAAAAATAACTTTAGGAGATTAGAATGCTAGTTTCTATCTTTCCTGGAATCCTTACTTTTGTTCTTACAGTGGTAGGAATTCCAGCTTTTATCCGTTTTTACCGTAAAGCACAGATTACTGGTCAACAGATGCATGAGGATGTTAAACAACACCAGGCAAAAGCTGGGACGCCGACAATGGGAGGAATTGTCTTCCTCGTAACCAGCGTTTTAGTTAGTTTAGTTCTTGCACTTTTGACTAATCAACTAACCAACAATGTCGGAATGATCCTCTTTATTCTCGTTTTGTATGGTTTGGTTGGCTTCTTAGATGATTTCCTCAAGGTTTTTCGTAAAATCAATGAAGGACTCAATCCTAAACAAAAGCTCTTGCTTCAATTAGTAGGAGGAGTTATCTTCTATCTCTTTTATGAAAGAGGAGGGGATGTCTTAAATGTATTTGGGTATCCATTGCACCTAGGTGTTCTTTACATTTTCTTTGCTCTCTTCTGGTTAGTTGGTTTTTCAAATGCTGTTAACTTGACTGACGGAATCGATGGCTTGGCAAGTATCTCAGTAGTGATTAGTCTGTCTGCCTATGGAGTCATTGCTTATGTACAAAACCAGTTGGATATCCTCCTAGTGATTCTTGCCATGATTGGTGGTCTTCTTGGTTTCTTTGTCTTTAACCATAAGCCTGCTAAAGTTTTCATGGGAGATGTCGGAAGTCTTGCTCTTGGAGGAATGTTGGCCGCTATTTCTATGGCGCTACACCAAGAATGGACGTTACTCCTGATTGGTATAGTGTATGTTTTTGAAACAACATCTGTCATGATGCAAGTTGCCTACTTTAAGTTGACTGGAGGAAAACGTATCTTCCGGATGACACCAGTTCATCACCATTTTGAGTTGGGTGGGTTTTCTGGTAAAGGCCAAGCCTGGAGTGAGTGGAAGGTCGATTTCTTCTTCTGGGGAGTTGGTTTGCTTGCTAGTCTCATGACCTTGGCTTTCATGTATTTATTCTAAAATAGAATATCGAATTGAAAAAGAGAAGGGTTTATTCCCTTCTCTTTTTAGTTCTTATTTTCTTCATTTGACGAATCCTTTTCTCAAAAAAAGTAAAATTATGATAAAATGGAAAAAAGAAAGTTGAAATGATGAGTTATTTTAAAAAGTATAGATTTGACAAATCCAAGTTTAAGTTAGGGATGCGAACTTTCAAGACAGGGATCGCTGTTTTTTTAGTTCTCATGATTTTTGGTTTTTTTGGCTGGAAAGGACTTCAGATTGGAGCCTTGACTGCGGTTTTTAGTTTAAGAGAAGACTTTGACAAGAGTGTTCATTTTGGTACTTCTCGTATTCTAGGAAATAGTATCGGTGGTTTTTATGCCCTGATTTTCTTTCTCTTGAACAACTTTTTCCATGGAGCCTTTTGGGTAACTCTCCTTGTGGTTCCGATATGTACCATGTTAACCATCATGACAAATGTTGCCATGAACAATAAGTCAGGAGTTATTGGGGGAGTTGCAGCTATGCTGATTATTACCCTATCAATTCCGAGCGGAGAGACTGTTTTGTACGTGTTTGCTCGAGTTTTTGAGACTTTTATGGGAGTTTTTGTAGCAATTCTAGTAAATTATGATATTGATCGCTTGCGGAGTCTCATACAGAAAAAATAAAATAATGTCATAAGATATAACATTAACAATTGACGATTGATTTTTTTTAGACTATAATAGACAGAAAGAAGAGGAAGTGCACATGAAGGAAAAAGAATTTCGTCGCAATATGGCAGTTTTCCCCATTGGTAGTGTTATGAAGCTGACCGATCTTTCGGCGCGTCAAATTCGTTATTATGAAGATCAGGAGTTGATAAAACCTGATCGAAACGAAGGTAACCGCCGGATGTATTCTTTAAATGATATGGATCGGTTGCTTGAGATTAAGGACTATATCTCTGAAGGTCTGAACATTGCTGCTATCAAGAAAAAATATGCCGAACGTGAGGCGAAAGCCAAGAAACCAGTTAGTCAAACTGAGGTGCGCCGAGCACTTCGGAATGAAGTTCTTCAACAAAGTCGCTTTGCTTCTCAACAATCACCTTTTGGTCGCGGTTAGGCAACCGCTAGTCGTCATATATAAGGAGAAAAACCATGCCAATCACAGCTGCAGATATTTGTCGTGAAGTTAAGGAAAAAAATGTAACCTTTATCCGTCTCATGTTTTCAGATATTTTGGGAACAATGAAAAACGTCGAAATTCCTGCTACAGATGAACAACTAGACAAGGTCTTGTCAAACAAGGCTATGTTTGATGGATCTTCTATTGAAGGGTTTGTTCGTATCAATGAATCAGATATGTACTTGTACCCTGACCTAGACACATGGACTGTCTTCCCTTGGGGAGATGAGAACGGTAGTGTCGCAGGATTGATCTGTGATGTCTATACAACAGAAGGAGAGCCATTTGCTGGAGATCCTCGAAGCAATCTTAAACGAGCTCTTCATCACATGGAGAAAGTTGGTTTCAAATCTTTCAACCTTGGTCCGGAACCAGAATTCTTCCTATTCAAGCTTGATGAAAATGGAGACCCAACTCTTGAGGTGAATGACAAGGGTGGTTACTTTGATTTGGCGCCTACAGACCTTGCCGATAATACCCGTCGTGAGATCGTTAATGTCTTGACTAAAATGGGATTTGAGGTAGAGGCTAGTCACCACGAAGTTGCCGTAGGTCAACATGAGATTGACTTTAAGTATGATGAAGTTCTTCGTGCTTGTGACAAGATTCAAATCTTTAAACTTGTTGTAAAGACAATTGCGCGTAAACATGGTTTGTATGCAACCTTTATGGCTAAACCTAAATTTGGTATCGCTGGTTCAGGAATGCACTGCAATATGTCCTTGTTTGATGATGAAGGGAACAACGCTTTCTTTGATCCAAATGATCCAAAAGGAATGCAATTGTCAGAAACAGCCTATCATTTCCTTGGTGGTTTGATCAAGCATGCCTACAACTACACAGCTATCATGAACCCGACCGTTAACTCATACAAACGTTTGGTTCCAGGGTATGAAGCACCTGTTTACATCGCTTGGGCTGGTCGTAACCGTTCACCGTTGGTGCGCGTTCCTGCTACTCGTGGAATGGGAACACGTTTGGAATTGCGCTCAGTAGACCCAATGGCAAACCCATATATCGCAATGGCTGTTCTTTTGGAAGTTGGTTTGCACGGTATTGAAAACAAAATCGAAGCACCAGCGCCAATCGAAGAAAACATCTATATCATGACTGCAGAAGAGCGTAAAGAGGCTGGTATCACAGACCTTCCATCAACTCTTCACAACGCTTTGAAGGCCATGACAGAAGACGAAGTGGTTAAAGCAGCTCTAGGTGAACACATCTACACTAGCTTCCTTGAAGCCAAACGAATTGAGTGGGCAAGCTATGCAACCTTCGTTTCACAATGGGAAATTGATAACTACCTAGATCTATACTAATGATAAATCAGAAAGATTGTCCGTGAGGACAATCTTTTTTTCTTGCATTTTATATCGAGGTGTGATATATTTTATATAACGAGGTGCGATATATCGAACTGAATAGGAGGTCTGATTAAATGGAATTAACAGATAAGATTAGGCGGGTTTACCTTCCCATGACTGAAACGGGTTTTTATATTCTGTTCTGTCTGCAGAAGGATAATCATGGCTATGGTATTACACAAAAGGTCAAAGAGATGACAAAATCGCAAGTATCAATTAGTCCTGGAACTATGTATGGAACCCTGTCAAAGATGGAAAAGGATGGTTTGGTTTCCTTTGTCCGAGAAGAGGAGAAACGTAAAATCTATCAGATAACAGACTTGGGCCGAAAAGTTTTAGAGATTGAGTTGAAACGTATTGAGCGGCTCTATAGAAACAGTCGGGAGGAGCTTTGATGGAAAAGAAAGTTGTTTATAGAATTGCTACCATTGCGGATTATGATAGAGAAGCTCTCTATCTCGGAGAAATGCATGCTCAGGGCTGGAAACTTAAGGAAGTAAGTTATTCTAACTTAGTAGTTGCGGTTAAGTATACTTTTGAAAAGTGCCAACCGGAGCAGGTGGTTTATCAGTTGGACTTTTATCCTATGAAAAAGTCAGAGAGAGCTTCCTATTTACAACTATTTAAAGATTGTGGCTGGGAGCATATTACAGACTTTAATGGTTTTTCCTACTTTAGAAAGCTTTATTCTGGAGTTGAGTCGGATGCCGAGTTTGAAATTTATAATGACGCGACAGGGAAGTTAGCAATGGTCAAGAAGATTTTAACAATGCGGATGCTTCCTATTTTGCTTCTCTTTTCAGCTCTACTACCGATTTTCTCAAAGTTTGTCAGTGGAGGTAGTTCTTTCAGTTGGGGAATGTTTTTGATTGTTATCATAGACTGTACTTTATTGATAGTTTTCGCGATTCAGATTTCTTATATTTTTTGGAGATTGTTTCAAAAGTGGAAAGAATTATCTGATAAATAAAACCATTTTGGAGGTTAGACAATGAATAGCAAAGTACAATTTCGAATGTTTACCATTTTTGATTTGGATAAGGTAGAAGATTATTTGCATGAGATGCATTTGAAAGGTTGGAAATTTAAATCGAATCGTTTTGGCTTTTTCTATTTTGAACTATGCCGACCAGATGATGTGGTTTACCGTGTGTGGAATACTAGCTATCTTAGAAAAAATGAGGTAAATTTACAAAGTATTAAGGATAGAGGATGGGAATTTGTGGAAAATTGTTCTTATACTGTTTTTCGAAAAGCAACTTGTGATGTAGATTCAAATGATCAATCATTCATGGACGATCGTCTTCGATGGGCTGATGTGAAATCTAGATTTCGTACATCTACAGTTTCTATCTCTGGCGGTCTAGTTATTTGTATGAGCTTGTTTCGCGAAAGTCTCTCTCAGTCTTTCTTCCTTATTTTTGCCCTTTATGCCCTCATGGTTTCTTACCTAATCTATAGTTTTTACAGACTTAAAAAGAAATATCTTGTGGATATAAGATGATTTTCTAGGTCCTCAGGCTGATTTTTAGCACTCTTAGAAAAAGAGTGCTAATTTTTTGAGTTTTTGTCTTGACATTCTTTTCTGAGGGTGTATAATAGAATCATAAGTTAGCACTTGGATACGTCGAGTGCTAAAAAAGATCTATCAGAGAGGAGTGACGAGATGGTTACGGAACGTCAGCAGAATATTTTAAATCTGATTATTGACATCTTTACCAAAACGCACGAACCTGTTGGATCAAAAGCCTTGCAAGAGTCTATCAACTCTAGTAGTGCTACCATTCGAAATGATATGGCAGCTCTAGAAAAGCAAGGTTTGCTTGAAAAGGCTCATACTTCCAGTGGTCGGATGCCGAGTGTGGCTGGATTTCAATACTATGTCAAACACTCCCTATCCTTTGACCGTTTAGCTGAAAATCAAGTTTATGAGATTGTAAAAGCCTTTGATCAAGAATTCTTCAAGCTTGAGGATATTCTTCAAGAGGCAACGAAAATTTTGTCAGACTTGAGTGGTTGTACGGTTGTAGCGCTGGATGTAGAACCAAGTAGGCAGAAGCTAACAGCTTTTGATATTGTTGTCCTCGGGCAACATACAGCTCTTGCTGTTTTTACGCTTGATGAGTCTAGAACAGTTACCAGTCAGTTTTTGATTCCGAGAAATTTCTTGCAGGAGGATTTAAATCGCCTCAAGACCATGATTCAAGAACGTTTCCTGGATCAGACTGTTTTGGATATTCACTACAAGATTCGGACAGAGATTCCGCAAATTATCCAACGTTACTTCACAACAACGGATAACGTCATGGACCTCGTCGAACATATCTTCAAAGAAATGTTCAATGAAAACATCGTGGTTTCTGGGAAAGTCAATCTTCTGAATTTCGCTAATTTAGCGGCCTATCAATTCTTTGATCATCCACAAAAAGTAGCATTGGAAATTCGAGAGAATTTGATTGGAGACCAGATGCAGAGTGTCCGAGTTGCAGATAGCCAAGAATCTTGTCTTGCTGACTTAGCAGTGATTAGCAGTAAGTTCCTGATTCCCTATCGTGGATTTGGAATTCTTGCGATTATAGGTCCGGTTAATCTGGATTATCAACAATTGGTTAATCAACTCAACGTTGTCAATCGAGTTCTAACCATGAAGTTGACGGATTTTTACCGCTATCTCAGCAGTAATCACTATGAAGTGAATTAAGATTGAAATCATTAAAGGAGGCGAAAATGGCCCAGGATATAAAAAATGAAGAAGTAAAAGAAGAGGAAGTTGTTGAATCAGTAGAAGAAACAACTCCTGAGAAGTCCGAATTGGACTTGGCAAATGAACGTGCCGAAGAGTTTGAAAACAAATACCTTCGTGCTCATGCAGAAATGCAAAACATTCAGCGACGTGCCAACGAAGAACGCCAACTCTTGCAACGCTATCGCAGTCAAGATTTAGCAAAAGCGATCTTACCATCATTGGACAACCTCGAACGTGCCCTTGCTGTTGAAGGCTTGACAGATGATGTGAAGAAGGGCTTGGAAATGGTCCAAGAAAGTTTGGTACATGCTCTGAAAGAAGAAGGAATCGAAGAAATTCCAGCAGACGGAGAATTTGACCATAACTATCATATGGCTATTCAAACCGTTCCAGCAGATGACGAACATCCAGCAGATACCATCGCACAAGTCTTCCAAAAAGGCTACAAACTCCATGACCGCATCTTACGCCCAGCCATGGTAGTTGTCTACAATTAGGCTAGAAAACTTGAAAAATCTTGTCCGAAACGACACTAAACTATGAAAGAAAGATAAGAAACGGTTCGGCTTTACCAATAGTGAGCGTAGCGAACCAAAGGCGATACTCTTCGCCGTGGCGGTATTTTCGCAAACTTTGAGACCTGAGGCTCAAAGTTTAGTCAAAGAGATTGACGAAGTCAAGCTCTGACGGCGTCGCCACTTAAGAAGAGTATCAAAAAGAAAAAAAGAATATAAAATTTAAGGAGAAAAACACATGTCTAAAATTATCGGTATTGACTTAGGTACAACAAACTCAGCAGTTGCAGTTCTTGAAGGAACTGAAAGCAAAATCATCGCAAACCCAGAAGGTAACCGTACAACTCCATCTGTAGTGTCATTCAAAAACGGTGAAATCATCGTTGGTGACGCTGCAAAACGTCAAGCAGTAACAAACCCAGATACAGTTATCTCTATCAAATCTAAGATGGGAACTTCTGAAAAAGTTTCTGCTAACGGTAAAGAATACACACCACAAGAAATCTCAGCGATGATTCTTCAATACTTGAAAGGTTACGCTGAAGACTACCTTGGTGAAAAAGTAACTAAGGCTGTTATCACAGTTCCTGCATACTTTAACGATGCTCAACGTCAAGCAACTAAAGACGCTGGTAAAATCGCTGGTCTTGAAGTAGAACGTATCGTCAACGAACCAACTGCAGCAGCTCTTGCTTACGGTTTGGATAAGACTGATAAAGAAGAAAAAATCTTGGTATTCGACCTTGGTGGTGGTACATTCGACGTATCTATCCTTGAACTTGGTGACGGTGTCTTTGACGTATTAGCTACTGCTGGAGATAACAAACTCGGTGGTGACGACTTTGACCAAAAAATCATCGATTACTTAGTAGCAGAATTCAAGAAAGAAAACGGCATCGACTTGTCAACAGACAAGATGGCTCTTCAACGTTTGAAAGACGCAGCAGAAAAAGCGAAGAAAGACCTTTCTGGTGTAACTTCAACTCAAATCAGCTTGCCGTTCATCACTGCTGGTGAAGCTGGACCTCTTCACTTGGAAATGACCTTGACTCGTGCTAAATTTGACGATTTGACTCGTGACCTTGTAGAACGTACAAAAGTTCCAGTTCGTCAAGCTCTTTCAGATGCAGGTTTGAGCTTGTCAGATATTGACGAAGTCATCCTTGTCGGTGGTTCAACTCGTATTCCTGCCGTTGTAGAAGCTGTTAAAGCTGAAACTGGTAAAGAACCAAACAAATCAGTGAACCCTGACGAAGTAGTTGCCATGGGTGCTGCGATCCAAGGTGGTGTGATCACTGGTGATGTGAAAGACGTTGTCCTTCTTGACGTAACTCCATTGTCACTTGGTATCGAAACAATGGGTGGAGTCTTCACAAAATTGATCGACCGCAACACAACCATTCCAACATCTAAATCACAAGTCTTCTCAACTGCAGCAGACAACCAACCAGCCGTTGATATTCACGTTCTTCAAGGTGAACGCCCAATGGCAGCGGACAACAAGACTCTTGGACGTTTCCAATTGACTGATATCCCAGCTGCACCTCGTGGTATCCCACAAATCGAAGTAACATTTGACATCGACAAGAACGGTATCGTATCTGTTAAAGCCAAAGACCTTGGAACTCAAAAAGAACAAACAATTGTTATCCAATCTAACTCAGGTTTGACAGACGAAGAAATCGACCGCATGATGAAAGATGCAGAAGCAAACGCTGAAGCGGATAAGAAACGTAAAGAAGAAGTTGACCTTCGTAACGAAGTAGACCAAGCTATCTTTGCAACTGAAAAGACAATCAAAGAAACTGAAGGTAAAGGCTTCGATGCAGAACGTGATGCTGCACAAGCTGCCCTTGATGAGCTTAAGAAAGCCCAAGAAGATAACAACTTGGACGAAATGAAAGCAAAACTTGAAGCACTGAACGAAAAAGCTCAAGGACTTGCTGTGAAACTCTACGAACAAGCTGCAGCAGCGCAACAAGCACAAGCAGGAGCAGAAGGCGCACAAGCAACAGGAAATGCAGGCGATGACGTCGTAGACGGAGAGTTTACTGAAAAGTAAGATGCAAAGCCCGTTAAAACCTCACAGTGAAAATAGAAAATCTGACGCAGAAACTTTAGTTTCTAGGAAGATTTATCTTTTTCACCAAGAGGTTAGGGCGTGCTCAATTCAGCTTAACAACTAAATGATAAAAAGAAATCCAGAGGTTGCAACCCAGCCTCTGTTTTTCGGTAAAATGGGACGATACTAATATTTTAGTTCGTTTCGCAATACTAGAAAGAAAGGAACAAAGGTGTTCGCAACTGAACACGGGTTCCAAAGTTTCTAATTCAATATAAAAGAAAGGAACTGAACCCGACCTAAATTCTCGGAAAAAAGATAAATCTGTCTAGGAGCATCGCTCTGGCGCCAGATTTCCTATTTTTCAGTCGAATTTTACGGTCTTGGTATCTTAAATGAACAATACTGAATTTTATGACCGTTTGGGCGTTTCAAAGAATGCATCTCAGGATGAGATCAAGAAAGCCTATCGGAAATTATCTAAGAAATATCACCCAGATATCAACAAGGAGCCTGGTGCTGAGGAAAAGTACAAGGAAGTTCAAGAAGCTTATGAGACTTTGAGTGACGAACAGAAACGTGCTGCTTACGACCAATATGGTGCTGCAGGTGCCAATGGTGGCTTTGGTGGTGCAGGCGGTTTTGGTGGTTTCGATGGTGCAGGTGGCTTTAGTGGTTTTGAAGATATCTTCTCAAGTTTTTTCGGCGGAGGCGGTTCTTCTCGCAATCCAAACGCTCCGCGTCAAGGTGATGACCTCCAATATCGCGTCAATTTGACTTTTGAAGAAGCCATCTTTGGTACTGAAAAAGAAGTCAAATACAACCGTGAAGCAACCTGTCGTACATGTAATGGATCAGGTGCTAAGCCTGGAACAAGTCCAGTTACTTGTGGACGCTGTCACGGTTCTGGTGTTATCAACGTCGATACTCAAACACCGCTTGGTATGATGCGTCGCCAAGTAACCTGTGATGTCTGTCATGGTCGCGGAAAAGAAATTAAAGATCCATGTACAACTTGTCATGGAACAGGTCATGAAAAACAAGCCCACAGTGTCCATGTGAAAATTCCAGCAGGTGTCGAAACTGGTCAACAAATCCGTTTAGCGGGTCAAGGGGAAGCTGGATTTAACGGCGGACCATACGGTGACTTGTATGTTGTGGTTAATGTTGAGCCGAGCGACAAATTTGAACGTGAAGGAACAACTATTTTTTACAAGTTGAACCTCAATATTGTCCAAGCAACTCTTGGTGATACTGTTGATATTCCAACCGTTCACGGTGATGTTGAATTGGTGATTCCAGAGGGAACTCAAACCGGTAAACGATTCCGCCTACGTAGTAAGGGGGCGCCGAGTCTTCGTGGCGGTGCTGTCGGTGACCAATATGTCACTGTTAATGTCGTGACTCCAACAGGTTTGAATGAACGCCAAAAAGCAGCCTTGAAAGAATTCGCAGCTGCAGGGGATTTGAAAGTCAATCCAAAGAAAAAAGGCTTCTTTGACCATATTAAGGATGCCTTCGAAGGTGAATAAAACAAAAAGAGCCATAAGGCTCTTTTTTTGTTTGTAGTTAGTAACGGAACAAAGATTCTCTGACTGATCTGCTATTTAGAACTTTGGCTGAACAAGCCGGTTTCATCCATTTCCTGGATGAGTTGCTTGAGTTCCGCTTCTTTACCAGGTTTCACGGTGACAGTATCAATATGCTTAATCGCCGAATTATCCTGAATATCTACCAAGGTCAAAGCTTTTTCATAGAATGCGACACCCTTTTTTAGTCTCTCCTGATCCTTCCAATATAGAATTGAGTAATTAGGATTTGGTTTCTTTCCGATTTCCTGTAAATAATTCCTACTTTCCTTCTCTAAAAATTGCAATAAACCGTGATTGAACAAGTTATCCCCTACTTTATAGTAAGAAATATCTCCTGTCTGTAGGACATAGACTTTGAGTCGGTTTTTAGTCAGATTTGGACTTTCTTTTAGGACAGGGTGGCTATTGATGACCTCATCTGAGAAAGTCACATAAAAATTTAAGCCTCCACCCTCGAATTCATAGTGTCCATCTGATTCTACTTTTTTAGGAGGCATGTCAAGGGAGATAAAGATTTGTTTTAAGGCTTCATTCCCCTCTCGGATGTCACTTGATGAAGCCTTGAAAAGATTGGCTACTAATAGAAATGCTAGGGTTGCAAGAAGACAGATGCAACCAGAAATAATCAAGATGACTTTTAAAAACAGTTTCATTTTTAGTCCCTCCCTTTTCTGTTAGGAGCTGGTAATCCAAGATGGATTTAAGGGGATATAAGGAAAGTTGGATGCTTTCTTTTTTAGTTTTCTTCAGTTTCTCGTAGTTCTTTTATCACAGCAAGTCTTGCTTGGATGTCTTTTTCTAAGACTTTAAATTTGTAAGTGAGGTCTTCTTGGTATTCCTTGATGACTTCTTTTTGTTGATTGATAATTTGTAAGCTATTTTGGATAACATCTAAATCACCTTTGATTGCCTCAACGCGATCAGTTGTATCTAAAACTTCTTCAGTGATAACTTCACGATTTTTAACGAGGAGGTAAGATCCGACTGCTGATCCAGCAAAAAGTAGTAAATTTGATAGTTTCATAGGAACTCCTTAAGCGTTTTTGATTGTTTCAGCGACTTGGGCAAGTTTGTCAAAGTCAGGTTCATGGGCAACAAAGTCAATTTTTAGGTCATCATCTGCACTATAACGAGGAACGAGGTGGATATGGGTATGAAAAACGGTTTGTCCAGCGACTTCTTCGCAGTTGGCGATGATATTCATGCCTTCAGCTTGGGTAGCTTTCATAACCTTTTGAGAAATGACTGGAATCTTTGCAAAGAGTTGACTAGCACTCGCAGCATCCATCTCTAAAAGGTTGCGATAGTGTTCTTTAGGTACGACCAAGGTATGACCAGGTGTTACTTGAGAAATATCGAGGAAGGCAAGAACCTGTTCATCTTCATAAACCTTTGCTGCAGGGATTTCTCCGGCTAAAATCTTACAAAAAATACAATCTGACATAAAAACCACCTCTAGTGTATTGAATTTTGATATAATATAGCTACATTATACCAGATTCGGAGAAAATATGTTAGAAATTAAAAATCTGACAGGAGGCTATATTCATGTCCCTGTCTTGAAAGATGTGTCCTTTACAGTTGAGAGCGGACAGTTGGTAGGTTTGATAGGTTTGAATGGTGCGGGGAAATCTACGACTATCAACGAAATTATCGGACTCTTGACTCCTTACAGTGGGGAGATTAAGATTGACGGATTGACTCTAGGAGAGGATGCTACGAGCTATCGCAAGAAGATTGGTTATATCCCTGAAACTCCTAGCTTGTATGAAGAACTGACTCTCAGAGAACATATTGAGACAGTTGCTATGGCCTATGGTATCGAGCAAAATATTGCTTTTGAACGTGTAGAGTCGCTTTTAAAAATGTTCCGTTTAGACCAGAAATTGGATTGGTTCCCGGTTCATTTTTCCAAAGGAATGAAGCAAAAGGTTATGATTATCTGCGCCTTTGTCGTGGATCCTAGTCTCTTTATCGTAGACGAGCCTTTCCTTGGTCTTGATCCTTTGGCAATTTCAGATTTGATTCAACTTCTAGAAGCGGAAAAGAAAAAAGGAAAGTCTATCCTTATGAGTACCCATGTTCTTGATTCTGCTGAAAAGATGTGTGACTCTTTTGTCATTCTTCACAAAGGTCAAGTAAGAGCCAAAGGAAATCTCCAACAACTTCGAAAAGCCTTTGATATGCCAGAAGCAAGTCTCAATGATATCTATTTGGCTCTGACCAAAGAGGAGGAGCTATGAAGGACTTGTTTTTAAAACGAAAGCAGGAATTTCGTAAGGAATGCTTGGGCTATCTCCGTTATGTGCTCAATGATCATTTTGTCTTATTTTTGTTGGTGTTGTTAGGATTTTTGGCCTATCAGTACAACCAGTTGCTCCAACACTTTCCTGAGAATCATTTCCCAATCCTAATTTTGATTGGGATGATATCTATTTTACTTTTGCTTTGGGGTGGTATTGCGACCTATCTAGAAGCGCCTGACAAACTATTTCTTTTAGTTGCTGAAGAAGAAGTGAGAGAACACATCCAGAAGCAAAGTCTGATTTCTTTCATCTTTTGGGTCAGTGTACAGACTCTCTTTTTGCTCCTGTTTGCGCCTTTATTCTTAGCCATGGGTCTTGGTTTGCCGATTTTTGGAGTCTATCTTATTGTCTTGGGGATAACAAAATACGTGATTTTTCGCCAAAAGTCTAGCAACTTTTTCCTTGGGAATGGACTTGACTGGGATTATGTCATTGCACAAGAATGTAAACGTAAGCAGTTCTTGCTTCGATTCTTTGCCCTCTTTACACAGGTCAAGGGGATTTCAAATAGTGTTAAGCGCCGAGCTTATCTAGACTTTATTCTCAAGGGAGTTCAGAAAGTACCAGGAAAAATCTGGCAGAACCTCTATCTCCGCTCCTATCTTAGAAATGGAGATTTATTCGCCCTTAGTTTGCGACTCATAATCCTATCTTTGACCGCTCTCATCTTCATTGAGCAATCTTGGATTGCAGTCGCAATTGTAATTTTATTCAATTATCTTTTGTTATTCCAGCTTCTAGCCCTCTATCATGCCTTTGACTATCAATATTTGACGCAATTATTCCCAGTAGGTAAGGGGCAAAAAGAGAAAGGCTTGAAGGAAATTTTGAGAGCGATTGGGGTCTTTGTATTAATCTTGGAAAGTCTCATAGGATTGCTTGTTTTTAAGGACAAAATTCTTGTTCTAGCACTTGTGGGAGCAAGTCTTGTCTTGCAATTTCTTTATTTGCCGTATCAACTGAGAAGATTGGTTGACGAATAGCATAAAAATTAGTAGAATAATAAGGAAACTTTATTCGGAGGAAAGAAATGGACTTGGGTGATATTGAGCTAACGCTAACCCCGATATCTGGGAAGAGCGGAAAAGCTTATATGGGAAGTTATCCTGATGGAAAACGTGTTTTTATAAAAATGAATACTTCTCCAATCCTGCCTGGTTTAGCTAGAGAGCAAATTGCACCACAATTGCTCTGGAGCCGTCGTTTACCAGACGGCCGTGATATGTCCGCTCAGGAATGGTTGACAGGAAAAATTTTGACGCCAAGTGATATGAACCGTAAACAAATTATCGATATTTTGACACGTTTACACTGTTCACGTCCCTTAATGACCCAGTTGACACGATTGGGATATGCAATGGAAACACCTTCGGATTTACTTCAGTCATGGGTAAACAAGGCTCCGGATGCTTTAAAAAACAACCAGTATCTACGTATGGTTTTAGGTGATTTGCGTGAGAATCTTCCTGGGTTTAGAGAAGATTATGCAACTATAGTCCATGGGGATGTCCGTCATAGCAACTGGTTTGAGACAGAGAGTGGCTTGATTTATTTAGTAGATTGGGATTCTGTTCGCTTGACTGATCGTATGTTTGATGTGGCCTATCTGCTCTGTCACTATATTCCAGAGTATCAGTGGCAAGAATGGCTAGCTAATTATGGCTATAAGTATAATCAAACTGTCTTGAATAAGTTATATTGGTATGCTCAACTGTCATTTTTGAGCCTCATTACCAAATACTATGAAAATCAAGATTTGGATAATGTAAATCGGGAAATCTATGCTTTGCGTAGCTTCCGAGAAAAGTATGGAAAGAAAAAATGAGAGTTAGAAATCGTAAAGGGGCAACAGAACTGTTAGAGGCTAATCCGCAGTATGTTGTCTTAAATCCCGCAGAAGCTAAAGGAAAGTGGCGAGATTTGTTTGGCAATGACAATCCAATCCATGTAGAGGTTGGTAGCGGTAAAGGTGCTTTCGTAACAGGAATGGCCAAACAAAATCCTGGCATCAACTATATCGGGATTGATATTCAGAAGTCTGTATTAAGCTATGCATTAGACAAGGTCTTAGAAGTTGGAGTTCCCAACATCAAACTTCTATGGGTTGATGGTTCAGAATTGACCAATTATTTTGAAGATGGTGAAATTGACCGCTTGTATTTGAATTTCTCGGATCCATGGCCTAAAAAACGCCATGAGAAGCGTCGTTTGACTTATAAGAGCTTCTTGGATACTTTCAAACGAATCTTGCCTGAACACGGTGAAATTCATTTCAAGACAGATAATCGTGGTTTGTTTGAATATAGCTTAGTGAGCTTTTCACAATATGGCATGAAACTCAAGGGCATTTGGTTAGATTTACATGCCAGCGACTTTGAAGGAAATGTCATGACTGAGTATGAGCAAAAGTTTTCAAGTAAGGGTCAAGTCATTTATAGAGTTGAAGCTCAGTTTTAATGTGAAGACTTGTTAGTGAAAAACTGTCGTTCACTCAAATGGAATGGAAACATGTAACTCAAGGATATAGTTCTGTCTTCGACAGGACTAAATCCTTGAGTTTTTTATAGATTTGGGTTTTTGATAAGTGTGTACTTGTGCCCTGATAAGTGGTATAATGAAGGGGTTATGAGAAGAAGCATAAAACCTGTTGTAGTCTATCTTTTCTTTCTCCTTGTGATAGGTGGTTTGATTTTTTTGGATTATCAACACCATCGACAAGCAGATGTGCAAGTAGAAAAAACTGAGAAAACTACTCAAACCAGTGAAACAGATAAGGAAAAGGTTGTTGAAGATAGATTAGCCACAATGACCTTGGAGGAGAAAGTCGGGCAATTATTCTGGGCTAGAGTTCCTGCCGATCATCAAATAGAAGATCTCAAATCCTATCATTTGTCTGGTTATATCTTATTTGGACGAGATTTTGAAGGACAAACCTTAGAGGATATGAAGGCTTTGACAAGTCGCTACCAGGCCGCTTCCAAGACACCTTTATTGATTGGTTCGGATGAAGAAGGGGGAACAGTAACACGTATCAGTTCGATTTTGGAGACTCCTTTCCAATCTCCTATGACCCTTTATCATCAAGGAGGGATGGAGGCTGTTCTTTCTGATACTAGGAAAAAGGCAGAGGTGCTGAAATCTGTTGGTATCAATGCTGGACTCTTTCCAGTTGCGGATCTTGCTGGTGATTCATCAACATTTATTTACGATCGGACCATCGGACAAGATGCCCAAACAACTGCAAGTTATGTTAAGCAAGTTGTAGAAGAACTTCAAAAGAATAAGGTCGGTTCAACCTTGAAGCATTTCCCAGGATATGGTGATAATGGAGACAGTCATACCGACATTATCCAAGACAACCGCTCTTTGGATGATTTAAGACAAGCAGATTTTCTACCCTTTCAAGCTGGCATAGATGCAGGTGCGGATAGTATTTTAGTTTCTCACAATATCCTGACTAAAATTGATACAGTGCCGTCATCTATCTCGCCAAAAATCAACGAAATTCTTCGCAAGGAGCTGAATTTTAAAGGGGTCATAATGACGGATGATTTAGATATGGCAGGATTAGCCGATTTTGTCAGTCAGGATGAAGCTGCTCTCCAGGTAATATTAGCTGGAAATGATTTAATCCTAGGTTCTTCCTACCAAACTCAGATTCCTTATCTATTAAAGAAAATTTCTTCTGGGGACTTGACAGAAGAGCGTATTGATGAGTCTGTACGACGTATTTTAGCATGGAAATATGACTTGGGATTATTCGATACGTCTCAGTAAAAGGAAACGTCATTTATAAAATCATGCAGAAACCTTTGAAGGAAAGCCTTCTATTGGTTGTGAAAAGGTCAAATCCTTGCAGATTGGATTGATTTGTGTTATACTAATAACAAGAATATAAGAAAGAGAGGCGGGGAGATATCTTCGCCTCTTGCTTATGAGGAGGTGGACGCAATCGCAACTATCGTTGAATTAGTCAGAGAAGTCGTAGAACCTGTTATTGAAGCTCCTTTTGAACTCGTAGATATCGAGTACGGAAAGATTGGCAGTGACATGATTCTTAGTATTTTTGTAGACAAGCCTGAAGGAATCACCTTGAATGATACGGCAGACTTGACTGAAATTATCAGTCCTGTCCTAGATACTATCAAGCCGGATCCCTTCCCAGAACAATATTTCCTAGAAATTACAAGTCCAGGATTGGAGCGTCCTTTGAAAACCAAGGAAGCAGTCGCTGGAGCGGTTGGGAAATACATCCATGTCGGGCTCTATCAATCCATCGATAAGCAAAAGGTTTTTGAAGGAACCTTGTTGTCCTTTGAAGAGGATGAGTTGACTATGGAATATATGGATAAAACTCGCAAGAAAACAGTCCAAATTCCATATAACTTGGTATCAAAAGCACGTTTAGCAGTAAAATTATAGAAAGAAAGGATAGCTTTTGAGAATTCAAAAGTAAAAAGAACATGAGTAAAGAAATGCTAGAGGCCTTCCGCATTTTGGAAGAAGACAAGGGAATCAAGAAAGAAGATATCATCGACGCAGTAGTAGAATCACTTCGTTCTGCTTACCGTAGACGCTATGGTCAATCAGACAGCGTAGCTATCGACTTCAACGAAAAAACAGGTGACTTTACAGTTTACACTGTCCGTGAAGTTGTTGATGAAGTATTTGATAGTCGTTTGGAAATCAGCTTGAAAGATGCTCTTGCCATTAATTCAGCCTATGAGCTTGGTGACAAAATCAAGTTTGAAGAGGCACCAGGAGAGTTTGGTCGTGTAGCAGCCCAATCTGCTAAACAAACAATCATGGAAAAAATGCGTAAGCAAACACGTGCCATTACCTATAATACTTACAAAGAGCATGAACAAGAAATCATGTCTGGTACAGTTGAACGTTTTGATAACCGCTTCATTTATGTCAATCTTGGCAGCATTGAAGCCCAATTGTCAAAACAAGACCAAATTCCTGGAGAAGTGTTTGCTTCCCACGATCGTATCGAAGTTTATGTCTACAAAGTGGAAGACAACCCTCGTGGAGTTAACGTCTTTGTTAGCCGTAGCCACCCAGAAATGATCAAACGTTTGATGGAACAAGAGATTCCAGAAGTATATGATGGAACTGTTGAAATCATGAGCGTAGCCCGTGAAGCAGGTGACCGTACGAAAGTTGCTGTTCGTAGCCACAATCCTAACGTGGATGCTATCGGAACAATCGTTGGACGTGGTGGAGCAAACATCAAGAAAATCACTAGTAAATTCCACCCAGCTCGCTACGATGCTAAGAGTGACCGCATGGTACCGGTAGAAGAAAACATTGACGTTATCGAATGGGTAGCAGATCCAGCTGAGTTTATCTACAATGCCATTGCTCCTGCCGAAGTTGACCAAGTTATCTTTGATGAAAATGACAGCAAACGTGCCTTGGTGGTTGTGCCAGATAACAAACTATCTCTTGCTATCGGTCGTCGTGGACAAAATGTTCGCTTAGCAGCACATTTGACTGGTTACCGTATCGATATCAAGTCTGCAAGTGAATTTGAAGCTATGGAAGAAGCAGGTCAAGTGGATTACGCTGAAACAGACGAATTGACTGAAGAATAAGATCTGCTAGAGGAGGGAAAGATGAAAACAAGAAAAATCCCTTTGCGCAAGTCTGTTGTTTCCAACGATGTGATTGACAAGCGAGATTTACTTCGTATTGTCAAGAACAAAGAAGGTGAGGTCTTTATCGACCCGACAGGCAAGGCTAATGGCCGGGGCGCTTATATCAAGCTAGACAATGCAGAAGCCCTGGAGGCTAAAAAGAAAAAAGTCTTTAACCGTAGCTTTAACATGGAAGTTGAAGAAAGCTTTTATGACGAGTTGATCGCCTATGTTGATCACAAAGTAAAAAGAAGAGAGTTAGGACTTGAATAAGCAAAAAGTAAGTAATCTCTTGGGATTGGCTCAGCGAGCGGGGAAAATCATCTCGGGTGAAGAAATGGTTGTCAAAGCCATTCAAGATCGGAAAGTTAAATTGGTATTTCTAGCTCATGATGCTAGCCCAAATCTAACCAAGAAGATTCAGGATAAAAGCCACTATTATCAAGTAGAAGTTATTACCGTGTTTTCAACACTGGAATTAAGTATAGCAGTCGGAAAATCGAGAAAGGTTCTGGCTGTAACAGATGCTGGATTTACAAAGAAAATGAGGTCTCTTATGGAATAGAAGAGGAGGACATGATTTGTCTAAAAAAAGATTGTACGAAATCGCAAAAGAACTTGGAAAAGAAAGTAAGGAAGTTGTAACGCGTGCAAAAGAGCTGGGCTTGGAAGTGAAAAGCCATGCTTCAAGCGTAGAGGCTGCTGCTGCTGAAAAAATCGTAGCTAGTTTTAAGCCTGCTGCTCCCAAAACAGAAGCAAAACCTGTAGCGCCAAAAGCAAGTGAAGCGAAGGTGGAAAGTAAACCAGCTACGCCAGCAACTCCTAAGGAAGAAAAAGTTGTAGCTGCAAGACCACAGAGTCGAAACTTTAAGGCTGAACGTGAAGCGCGTGCCAAAGAGCAAGCGGAACGACGCAAGCAAAACAAAGGTAACAACCGCGATCAACAACAAAACGGTAACCGTCAAAAGAACGATAACCGTAATGGTGGGAAACCTGGTCAAGGGAACCGTGACAATCGTCGTTTTAACGACCAAGGGAAGAAACCACAAGGCCAAGGAAATCGTGGCAATGATTATCGCCAACAAGCTGATAATCGTCCCAAACAAGCTGGTCCTCGTATTGACTTTAAAGCTCGCGCAGCAGCTCTGAAGGCTGAGCAAAATGCAGAATACGCACGCTCAAGCGAGGAACGCTTCAAACAGTCTCAAGTTGCCAAAGAAGCCTTGGCTCAAGCTAATAAACGCAAGGAGCCAGAGGAAATCTTTGAGGAAGCTGCCAAACTAGCTGAACAAACTCAGCCTGTAGTTGAAGTAGCTCCTGTAGTCAAAGAGGCTGTAGTGGATACACGTCGTAAAAAGCAAGCTCGGCCAGACAAAGATCGTGATGATTACGATCATGAAGAAGATGGTCCTAGAAAACAACAAAAGAATCGAAGTAGTCAGAATCAAGTGAGAAATCAAAGAAATAGTAACTGGAATAACAATAAGAAAAATAAAAAAGGCAACAAACAAAACAATCGTAATCAGGCTCCAAAACCTATTACAGAACGTAAATTCCATGAATTGCCAACAGAATTTGAGTATACAGATGGTATGACTGTTGCGGAAATCGCAAAACGTATCAAACGTGAACCAGCTGAGATTGTTAAGAAACTATTTATGATGGGCGTTATGGCCACTCAAAACCAATCTTTGGATGGGGAAACAATTGAACTCCTCATGGTTGATTACGGAATTGAAGCTAAACAAAAGGTTGAAGTGGACAATGCCGATATCGAACGTTTCTTCGTAGAAGATGATTATCTGAATGAAGACCAACTAGTGGAACGTCCACCAGTTGTAACGATCATGGGACACGTTGACCATGGTAAAACAACCCTTTTGGATACCCTTCGTAATTCTCGTGTTGCTACGGGAGAAGCTGGTGGTATCACTCAGCATATCGGTGCCTATCAGATTGAGGAAAATGGTAAGAAGATTACCTTCCTTGATACACCAGGACACGCGGCCTTTACTTCCATGCGTGCACGTGGTGCTTCTGTTACCGACATTACTATCCTAGTCGTAGCGGCAGATGACGGGGTTATGCCTCAGACTATCGAAGCCATTAACCACTCAAAAGCAGCTAATGTTCCAATTATCGTAGCTATTAACAAGATTGATAAACCAGGTGCAAATCCAGAGCGCGTTATCGGTGAATTGGCTGAACACGGTGTTATGTCAACAGCTTGGGGTGGAGATTCTGAGTTTGTAGAGATCTCAGCTAAATTCAACCAAAATATCGATGAACTCTTGGAAACTGTTCTTCTTGTGGCTGAAATCCAAGAACTTAAAGCAGACCCAACCGTTCGCGCCATCGGTACTGTTATCGAAGCGCGCTTGGATAAAGGAAAAGGTGCGGTTGCAACCCTCCTTGTTCAACAAGGTACTTTGAACGTTCAAGACCCAATCGTTGTCGGAAATACCTTTGGTCGTGTCCGTGCCATGACCAATGACCTTGGACGTCGTGTTAAGGTTGCAGGACCATCAACACCAGTATCTATTACAGGTTTGAATGAAGCACCTATGGCGGGTGATCACTTTGCTGTATACGAAGATGAAAAATCTGCTCGTGCAGCTGGTGAAGAACGTGCTAAACGTGCTCTTATGAAGCAACGTCAAGCTACTCAACGTGTCAGCCTAGAAAATCTCTTTGACACTCTTAAAGCTGGTGAACTTAAATCTGTTAACGTCATCATCAAAGCCGATGTACAAGGTTCAGTTGAAGCCCTTGCTGCTTCCCTTCAAAAAATTGATGTGGAAGGTGTAAAAGTTACCATCGTCCACTCAGCAGTTGGTGCTATCAACGAATCTGACGTGACTCTTGCTGAAGCTTCAAATGCCTTTATCGTAGGTTTCAACGTACGTCCTACACCGCAAGCTCGTCAACAAGCAGAAGCAGACGATGTAGAAATCCGCCTCCACAGCATCATCTACAAGGTTATCGAAGAGATGGAAGAAGCCATGAAAGGTATGCTTGATCCAGAATTTGAAGAAAAAGTTATCGGTGAAGCGATTATCCGTGAAACCTTCAAAGTGTCTAAAGTCGGAACAATCGGTGGATTTATGGTTACTAGCGGTAAAGTTACCCGTGACTCTAAAGTCCGTGTTATTCGTGACGGTGTTGTTATTTACGATGGTGAACTTGCAAGCTTGAAACACTATAAAGATGACGTCAAAGAAGTTACAAACGGCCGTGAAGGTGGTCTCATGATTGATGGTTACAATGATATCAAGATGGATGATGTGATTGAAGCATACGTCATGGAAGAAATCAAACGATAAGATTTTTGCTCCTTTCTTAGGTGGTGAGGGACGCAAGCAAACCGATGGTTTCATTGCTTATTTTTGAGCCTGAGGTCTCAAAAATCCCCTGTGATGGGCCTGATAAATCAGTTCCATCACTTTCACTGCAGCGAAAGAAGCAGGTGAGTTCAAATTGCACTTTGTTCCAATTTGAACTGAAAATCAGTAAGTTTAAAAATAGCTAGGTCTGCTGGCCTAGCTTTTGGTTCAATAGAGAGGAAGGAATAGCATGGGAAATCATTTCCGTACGGACCGTGTGGGCATGGAAATCAAGCGTGAAGTCAATGAGATTTTACAAAAGAAAGTCCGTGATCCGCGTGTCCAAGGAGTGACCATCACAGATGTTCAGATGCTTGGTGATTTATCAATGGCCAAGGTTTACTACACTATTTTGAGTAATCTTGCTTCAGATAATCAAAAGGCCCAAATCGGGCTTGAAAAAGCAACCGGAACTATCAAACGTGAACTTGGTCGCAATTTGAAATTGTATAAAATTCCAGACTTAACTTTCGTTAAAGACGAATCCATCGAGTATGGAAACAAGATTGACGAGATGCTACGCAATCTGGATAAGAAATAAGAAAGAGGGGCAACCCTCTTTTTTGTTTTAAAAACGAGGACTCTGCTTTACTAAAATCTTATCAAGAAAAAATGAGTTCAGAAAATTTCTTTTCAAGAATAAATGTGATATGATATAGTTCAAAATTGAAAGCAGAAGAGAAAACAACAATATGTCTAAACAAGATTTAGCTTTGCAAGTATTGCAACAAGTCGTGAAACTCCCTGTTGTGAAAGTTGATCGGTCAAAATTTTTAGTAGATAAATTTTCCAAACAATTAGACCCAAAAGATATTCCTAGATTACTAGAAGAGGGACCAACAGCCTTGTTACCCCAGGATATTTTAGATAAAGTTGCTGATTCTTGTATTAAGGATAATGTTCTATTGGCGAGTGGAACTTCTGTTCTTGCAGGTATTCCTGGTGGTCTAGCCCTTGCAATCACCATTCCAACTGATGTTGCTCAGTTTTATGCTTTTTCGTTAAAATTGGCTCAAGAATTGGGATATATTTATGGCTATGATGATCTTTGGGCTTCACGAAATGAATTGAGTGAAGAAGCCAAAAATACGCTCTTGCTCTATCTTGGGGTCATGCTTGGAGTCAATAGTGCTGGAGCCCTTCTTCGATCTGGTGGAGTTTCGGTTGCTAAACATGTCATGAAGACAGTTCCTCAGAAGGCTTTGGTTAAGACTTTGTGGTATCCTATTTTAGAAAAAATCCTGAAAATTTTTGGTGTTACCCTTACAAAGGGAGGCTTAGCAAAAGGGATGGGAAAAGTGATTCCTATTCTAGGTGGAGTAATTTCAGGTGGTTTAACCTATACAACTATGAAACCGATGGGTAAAAGTTTGCAAAGAGAATTATCCAAACTAGTCAATTACAGCGAAGTTCAATATCAAAGAGATGTGGAAACTATTCGAAAAGAAGCAGAAATCATCGAAGCAGAGTAATAGGAAGAAACTAGCAGACTTG
The DNA here is from genome assembly GCF_964211575.1 of Streptococcus sp. oral taxon 061. Taxonomy (GTDB): domain Bacteria; phylum Bacillota; class Bacilli; order Lactobacillales; family Streptococcaceae; genus Streptococcus. The sequence continues at coordinate 130,260 of NZ_CAXOQQ010000001.1, forward strand.
TACTGCTAGTTTTTTTATCCTAGCCCTTGTGGTATAATGAAAAAAGAAAATCCAGTGTGAGAATTAAATGGAGGTTGTGATGGATAATATTATTGACGTATCTATTCCCGTTGCGGAAGTGGTGGATAAACATCCAGAAGTTTTAGATATTTTGGTTGAGCTTGGTTTTAAACCTCTTGCAAATCCCTTGATGCGTAATACTGTAGGGCGAAAAGTTTCGCTCAAACAAGGCTCAAAGCTTGAAGGGACTCCTATGGATAAGATTGTGCGTACACTTGAAGCAAATGGTTACGAAGTGATCGGGTTAGACTAATGACAGATGAACGTATTCATATCCTGCGGGATATTTTATTAGAATTGCATAATGGAGCCTCTCCAGAGTCCGTTCAGGAACGCTTTGATGCGACCTTTACAGGTGTATCTGCTATTGAGATTTCCCTTATGGAGCACGAGTTGATGAACTCTGACTCAGGCGTAACCTTTGAAGATGTCATGGAACTCTGTGATGTGCATGCCAATCTTTTTAAAAATGCTGTTAAGGGCGTCGAAGTTGAGGATACTGAGCATCCTGGTCACCCTGTGCGAGTCTTTAAGGATGAAAATCTAGCACTCCGTGCTGCCTTGATTCGGGTCCGTAGATTGCTCTCGACCTATGAATCTGTGGACGACGAGGAAATGCTGGCGGAGATGCGTAAGGGTTTGTTGCGTCAGATGGGGCTTGTTGGGCAATTTGATATTCACTACCAGCGCAAGGAAGAGCTCTTTTTTCCTATCATGGAACGTTATGGACATGATTCACCTCCCAAAGTCATGTGGGGAGTTGATGATCAGATTAGGGAACTCTTTCAAACAGCTTTAGCGACAACCAAGTCGCTTCCAGAAGTACCAATTTCCACCGTAAAGGAAGCTTTTGAAGCTTTTGCGACAGAGTTTGAAAGTATGATTTTTAAGGAAGAATCAATCCTTCTCATGATTCTGCTCGAATCCTTTACCCAGGATGACTGGATTCAGATTGCCGAGGAAAGTGACGCCTATGGCTATGCTATCATCCGTCCGTCTGAGAAATGGATTCCAGAACGTCAAAGTTTTGTTGAGGAAAAAAGTGTAGAAGAACCAATTCAGCCAGAAACTGTAGATGGACAAGTTCAGCAAGTGATTGATACGCCAGAAGGTCAGTTTACCATCACCTTCACACCTAAGGAAAAGGAAACAGTAGTAGATCGCAATAGCCAACAGGCTTTTGGAAATGGTTATCTCTCAGTTGAGCAGGCGAATCTTATCCTTAATCATTTGCCGATGGAGATTACCTTTGTTAATAAGGATGATATCTTCCAGTATTACAATGACAATACGCCGGCAGATGAGATGATTTTCAAGAGGACACCGTCTCAAGTTGGACGAAATGTCGAACTCTGCCACCCGCCAAAATATTTGGATAAAGTCAAAACGATTATGCAAGGTCTTCGTGAGGGGAAAAAAGACAAGTACGAGATGTGGTTTAAGTCAGAGTCGCGAGGCAAGTTTGTCCACATCACCTACGCTGCAGTACATGATGAAAACGGGGAATTCCAAGGCGTGCTAGAGTATGTTCAGGATATCCAGCCCTACCGTGAGATTGATACGGACTATTTCCGTGGATTAGAATAAGGAGAATCAATGAGTTACGAACAGGAATTTATGAAGGAATTTGAAGCCTGGGTCAATACCCAGATCATGATCAACGACATGGCGCACAAGGAAAGTCAAAAAGTTTACGAAGAAGACCAAGACGAGCGTGCTAAAGATGCCATGATTCGCTACGAAAGCCGCTTGGATGCTTATCAGTTCTTGCTTGGTAAGTTTGAAAATTTCAAGGCGGGTAAGGGATTTCATGATTTGCCAGAAGGCTTGTTTGGCGAGAGAAATTATTAATGTTTAGAAATTAGAAAGGAGGCTGGGACAAAAGTCCTAGCCTCTCAATTGTCTTTGGATTGTCGAGCAAGACGCAGTGGTTGAGTGGGCTCTACTACGCTGATTTCATCAGCTTTTACAGCCCTACTCAACTGTGCGGAGGTGGGACGACGAAATCGAATTCTAACGAATTACCGATTTCTGTCCCACTCTCTTTTTCATTGTTCCTTGAGCCTTTTTGTGTTACAATGTTAGCATGAAAACGAAAAATATTATTAAAACAGGTTTAGTCGTGGCAGGGCTTGGAGCACTTGCCTTTGGTGCCAAGAAAGTAGCTGATGATCACAAACTCATGAAAACACAGGAAGAGTTAACTGCTATTGTGCGTGACTATTTCTCAGAAATGGGTGAGATTGGGACTCTCTATGTCCAAGTATACGAAAGTAGCCTAGAACGTCTTGTTGGTGGTGTCATTTTTGAAGATGGTCGTCACTATACCTTTGTCTATGAAGATGAAGATCTCATCTACGAGGAGGAAGTCTTATGATTTCTCCTAAGAGTTTGGAAGAATTAGCGGATTTAGTAGAGCAGGACGGCAAAAAGGTCTTCCTTTTTGTTGCGGATTGGTGTGGCGATTGCCGTTATATTTATCCCGCCTTTCCAGAGATTGAAGTGGTAAATCCAGAGTTCACTTTTATACGAGTAGACCGTGATGAGTACATGGAACTTGCTAAACTTTGGGATGTATACGGGATTCCAAGTCTTGTTGTTTTAGACAAGGACAAGGAGATTGGACGTTTTGTCAATCGTGACCGTAAAACCAAGGGGCAAATCAATGACTTTTTAGCAGGTTTGAAATAGGAGAAAAGAATGATTTTTACATACAATAAAGAATATGTAGGCGATGTCCTTATGGTCATCGTGAAAAACAGTGGTGACGCCAAGCTAGATGTTGAGCGTAAAGGTAATGTAGCGCGTGTTTTTCTAAGAGAAACTGGTGAAACTGTTGCATGGAATATTTTTGAAGTTTCTAGCTTATTTGAGATTGAGAATCGTGGCCAAGTATTTCTAACAGACGACCAAGTGGCTCGTTTGAATCAAGAATTGCAAGCTCAAGGATTTACTGAAGAAATCATCAATGACAAGGAACCAAAATTTGTGGTTGGTGAGATTGTAGAAATGGTTGCGCATCCAGATAGTGATCACTTGAATATCTGCCAAGTTGCTGTTGGAAATGATAAAACAGTACAAATCGTTGCAGGAGCTCCCAATGCGCGTGTCGGTTTGAAAACCATTGTTGCTCTTCCTGGAGCCATGATGCCAAAAGGCAATCTCATTTTCCCAGGGGAACTTCGTGGGGAAAAGAGTTTTGGGATGATGTGTAGTCCTCGTGAACTTGCCTTGCCAAATGCTCCCCAAAAACGTGGTGTCATTGAATTATCAGACGACCAGGTAGTTGGAACACCCTTTAACCCAGCTACACACTGGACTCGATTACCAACGACAACAGCGAATTGTTGAGTGTGTAACTTTGCTCGTGAAATCCTAGAAATCTTTTGGCGAAAGTTTTTTAAGTCTTGAATTGTGCACCTAGTTTGACAATTCAGGACAAATGAATAACCATGTCGCCCTACTAACGTTGAGGATAAATATTTATGCCTGATTTTGCTAAAATAGATAAAAAGTCTGTATATACTACGATCATTGGTTTGTTTCTAATGGCAGTATTGTCTTTGACAAAGATAATACCTGAACTTTCTTTGTCAGGTCTCACTGTACTGATTGGTATTCTCTTTTTCTTTGTTCTTGAACATTTTGATAAAAAATCACATATAGAATCAGGTTTGCGCTTTAAATCATTTTTCGATGATTTGAAAAAACAAGGGGTAATTCTTTTGGTCTTGCTTCCTGTAGGAACCGCTGCAGCAACTTTGCTTATCGGCGATATGATATTTAAGGGCGCTTTTGCTAGTCATATTTTGGGAAGAACGGATGGTATGTTATCCTTCGATAAAATACCGCTCCTTATGGTTCAAATAGTAATCGCAGCCTTGGGGGAAGAAATTGCATGGAGAGGTTTCTTTCTTGGTAAGTCAATGAGAATTATACCATTTTGGCTTTGTGCCATTCTATCTTCTTTATTGTTCGCGATAGCCCATATTTCTAGTGGAAGCGTTGGGCTTGTAAGCTACGATATTTTCATGATTTTTGTTGATAGTATCATCTATGCAATGATTTATAAAAAGTCTGGGAATTGTTTGATTTCTACACTTTCTCATATTCTTGGAAATGCAACAGGAATTCTTTTGCTAATGATGTATAGCTAGACAGATTTTAATGTTATCTATCTAATAAAGGATTTTCATTATAGGGAGGAAATGGTCACTATCAGCAAAAGAGGGCTAGATGACTTGATTTATAAAAGTAAGGAATCTTGCTAAAAACTTGAATAATAAAAAGCATTGTTTTGTACAGACCCCAAAAAGTTAGACAAGTAATTTATCCAAAGGATTTAGTTCTGTATTGCACAAGACTGAGTCCTTTTGCTATCTTTATAAGTTTTACATGATTTACTTGTGGTTTATCCTCATAATTTCCATAATGGCTATCGGTATTTTATCCCTTGGAGTAGTAGCTGGTATGGAAGGAAAACTTACGTTTGGTTTCTTTGTTTTATCTTTTTTAGGTGTAGTTCTATTTAGTTTCTATATTTTTAGTATTCTAAAAGAGATAAAGGAATTAAAGCAAATAAAAGGTAAGTGAATAGATAGACGTAATCTAATTTGAATTGTCTTTATCTGGGCTATACATCCGTATCTTGAACAGGTTACTAAAAAGTTACTAAAATTTGAAAAATGAGTCTATTTTGAAAGATTCAAAAGTCCTAAAACCCTATTAAATTAAGGATATAAGATTTAAAAAGTGTATTCATAGAACTGTTTAATCACTAAAAGTGATTTATGATCTTTGACAGAGGGAAATAAGATGGCAAAAAATGTAGTCATTACAGGTGCAACATCAGGTATCGGTGAAGCCATTGCGCGTGCATATCTAGAAAAAGGTGAGAATGTTGTACTCACAGGGCGTCGAACAGAAAGACTCGAGGTTCTAAAAAACGAGTTTACAGAAGCCTTTCCAAATCAAAAAGTCTGGACCTTTCCGTTAGATGTTACGGATATGAGCATGGTAAAAACTGTTTGTTCAGAAATTTTAGAAACTGTTGGTCAGGTTGATATCTTGGTCAATAATGCTGGACTGGCTCTAGGTTTATCGCCTTATCAGGACTATGAAGAGTTGGATATGTTGACCATGCTAGATACCAATGTCAAGGGTTTAATGGCTGTTACTCGTTGTCTCTTACCTTCCATGGTAGCAACTAATCAAGGACATATTATCAATATGGGGTCTACTGCAGGTATATACGCATATGCTGGAGCAGCGGTCTATTCATCAACCAAGGCTGCAGTCAAAACTTTTTCAGATGGGCTTCGGATTGACACCATTGCGACAGATATCAAGGTGACCACTATTCAGCCAGGAATTGTAGAAACTGATTTTTCAAAAGTCCGTTTCCATGGAGATGAAGCACGGGCGGCGTCAGTCTATCAGGGACTCGAAGCTTTGCAGGCGCAAGATATCGCAGATACTGTCGTTTATGTGACCAGTCAACCACGACGAGTACAAATCACAGATATGACTATCATGGCCAATCAACAAGCAACTGGATTTATGATTCATAGAGATTAATATTATTAAAAAAGTTACAAATCTTGTAACTTTTTTTCTTTTCCTTCGAATAGATAAGTAGGAGGATGAAAAATGTATAATAAAGTTATTCTGATCGGACGTTTAACGTCTACACCAGAGTTGCACAAAACCAACAACGACAAGTCTGTAGCCCGTGCGACTATTGCTATTAATCGTCGTTTCAAGGACCAAAATGGGGAACGTGAAGCTGACTTCATTAACATTGTTGTCTGGGGGAAACTTGCTGAAACTTTGGCTAGCTATGCAAGCAAAGGTAGTCTCATTTCTGTAGACGGGGAGCTTCGTACCCGTAAGTTCGAGAAGAATGGTCAGATCAACTATGTGACCGAAGTTCTCGCCACAGGCTTCCAACTTTTAGAAAGTCGTGCCCAACGTGCTATGCGTGAAAATAATGCTGGCCAAGATCTAGCAGATTTGGTTTTGGAAGAGGAGGAACTTCCCTTCTAAAACGATAGGAGTTTGAGAGCTTTCTCGAACTCTTTTTTATGCTATAATCAGACTTTTTCCTTGACTATTTTTGACCAAGTGATACAATAGAACTATGGTTTAGCACTCATATACAAAGAGTGCTAACAATATGATTATCTCATGGAGGAAAGCAGATGTTGAAACCATTAGGCGACCGTGTGGTCTTAAAAATTGAAGAAAAAGAACAAACTGTTGGGGGATTTGTCCTCGCAAAATCAGCCCAAGAAGAAACGAAAACAGCTACTGTAGTGGCTACTGGACAGGGTGTTCGTACCTTGAGCGGTGAGTTAGTCGCTCCAAGTGTAAAAGCTGGAGATCATGTTTTAGTTGAAGCTCATGCAGGTATTGATGTTAAAGATGGGGATGAAAAATACATCATCGTAGGTGAAGCTAACATCTTAGCAATCGTTGAAGAATAATAGGAGAAAGTAAGTATGGCAAAAGACATTAAATTTTCATCAGACGCTCGTTCAGCTATGGTTCGTGGCGTTGATATCCTAGCTGATACTGTTAAAGTGACCTTGGGACCTAAAGGCCGTAACGTTGTTCTTGAAAAATCATTTGGTTCACCATTGATTACCAATGATGGGGTGACAATCGCTAAAGAAATTGAACTAGAAGACCATTTTGAAAATATGGGTGCCAAATTGGTATCAGAAGTAGCTTCTAAAACCAACGATATTGCTGGTGACGGGACAACCACTGCAACTGTCTTGACCCAAGCCATCGTTCGTGAAGGAATCAAGAACGTTACAGCAGGAGCAAACCCAATCGGTATCCGTCGTGGGATTGAAGCAGCAGTTGCAACTGCTGTAGAAGCCTTGAAGAACAATGCCATTCCAGTATCAAGCAAGGAAGCAATCGCACAAGTCGCTGCCGTATCCTCTCGCTCTGAAAAAGTGGGTGAATACATCTCTGAAGCCATGGAAAAAGTTGGTAAAGATGGAGTTATCACTATTGAAGAATCACGTGGTATGGAAACAGAGCTTGAAGTTGTAGAAGGAATGCAATTCGATCGTGGTTATCTATCACAGTACATGGTCACTGACAATGAAAAAATGGTTGCAGACCTTGAAAATCCATACATTTTAATCACTGATAAGAAAATCTCAAACATCCAAGAAATTTTGCCACTTCTAGAAAGTATTCTTCAAAGTAGCCGTCCGCTCTTGATTATTGCAGATGACGTTGACGGTGAAGCTCTTCCAACTCTTGTCTTGAACAAGATTCGTGGAACTTTCAACGTAGTTGCTGTTAAGGCTCCTGGTTTCGGTGACCGTCGTAAAGCGATGTTGGAAGATGTTGCGATTTTGACAGGTGGAACTGTTATTACCGAAGACCTTGGTCTTGAGTTGAAAGATGCTACCATCGAAGCTTTAGGTCAAGCAGCTAAAGTGTCTGTTGATAAAGATAGCACAGTTATTGTAGAAGGTGCAGGAAATCCTGAAGCCATCGCTAACCGTGTCGCTGTCATCAAGTCTCAAATTGAAACAACAACTTCAGAATTCGACCGTGAAAAACTCCAAGAACGCTTGGCTAAATTGTCAGGCGGGGTAGCAGTTATCAAGGTCGGTGCTGCAACTGAAACTGAGTTGAAAGAGATGAAACTCCGTATTGAAGATGCCCTTAACGCGACTCGTGCAGCCGTTGAAGAAGGTATCGTTGCCGGAGGTGGTACTGCCCTTGTTAATGTCATCTCAGCCGTTGAAACTTTGGAATTGACAGGAGATGAAGCGACAGGGCGCAACATCGTGCTTCGTGCCTTAGAAGAGCCAGTTCGTCAAATTGCCTACAATGCAGGTTATGAAGGTTCAATCGTTATTGATCGTTTGAAAAATGCAGAGCTTGGAACTGGCTTCAACGCTGCGACAGGTGAATGGGTTAATATGATTGAAGCAGGTATTATCGATCCTGTTAAGGTTAGCCGTTCAGCCCTTCAAAACGCAGCTTCAGTTGCAAGTCTTATCTTGACAACAGAAGCAGTTGTGGCTAACAAGCCAGAACCGGTAGCACCAGCTCCAGCTATGGATCCATCAATGATGGGTGGTTACTAATAAATAAAAACAGGTAGAAATCATAATTTCTACCTGTTTCTTTTGAATTACTTAAAAAGAGGGAGCACAGCTTCCTCTTTTTTTATCTGAAAATGTTATGGTTTGATAACTTCAGCTCCACCCATGTATGGACGAAGGATTTCTGGAATAGTAACAGAACCATCTTCGTTTTGATAGTTTTCAAGAATAGCAGCGACGGTACGTCCAACAGCAAGTCCAGAACCGTTCAAGGTGTGGAGAAGTTTAACCTTACCATCTGCTTCGTCACGATAACGGATTTGGGCACGACGTGCTTGGAAATCTTCTGTATTTGAACAGCTTGAGATTTCACGGTAGGTATTTTGTGCTGGGATCCAAACTTCCAAGTCGTAAGTCTTAGCAGCTGAGAAGCCCATATCTCCTGTAGAAAGAGCAACTACACGGTATGGCAAGTTGAGTTTTTGAAGGATGTTTTCAGCGTTAGCTGTCATCTTTTCTAGTTCTTCGTATGATTCTTCAGGTTTAGCAAATTTCACCATTTCTACCTTGTGGAATTGGTGCAAACGAATCAAACCACGAGTATCACGACCAGCTGAACCAGCTTCAGAACGGAATGATGGACTCATAGCAGTAAAGTAGATTGGCAAGTCTTTTCCTTCAAGAATTTCATCACGGTAGTAGTTAGTTAGAGGTACTTCAGCGGTAGGAATAAGGACATAATTAGTGTCTTTCAATTCAAAAGTATCATCCTTAAATTTTGGATAATTTCCGGTACCAAACATAGAATCATGGTTAACCATGTAAGGGGTGATGACTTCAGTATAACCTTCCTTACCATGCTCATCTAGCATAAAGTTGTAGATGGCACGTTCCAAGCGAGCTCCGAGGCCTTTATAGAAGAGGAAACGAGCTCCAGTGACTTTTCCACCACGTTCCCAGTCAAGAATACCAAGGTCTTCTCCGAGATCCCAGTGGGCTTTTGGTTCAAAGTCAAACTCACGAGGAGTTCCCCAACGGCGAACTTCTACGTTATCATCTTCGTCTGCCCCAATAGGAACACTATCAGCTGGGATGTTTGGAAGAGTAGTGGTAAATTCTGTCAATTTAGCATCGATTTCAGCTAATTCTGCATCGAGTGCTTTGACTTCGGCAGATAGGGTTTGCATGGCAGCGATCTTATCATCGGCATTTTTCTTGTTGCGCTTAGCTTGAGCAATTTCAGCAGAAACCGTGTTACGCTCTGCCTTGAGGGTTTCAACCTTAACCAAGATGTCACGACGTTTAGCATCGATTTCTTTCATCTCGTTCAAGATAGCAGCATCTACACCACGTGTAGCCAATTTTTCTGCGACAGCATCAAAGTCTGTACGAATACGTTTGATATCTAGCATATAAACTCCTTTATGAAAAAAGCACACCTGACAAAGCGTTGGAGTGGCAGAGCCACGGTTCCATCCAACTTCACAGGTGTGCACTTGATTCTGTATTTGATTTAAAACAACGGTAGAATTTCACCTATCTCTCCTATCTGCTCGCAGCATCCGCAGACTTTCTGGAAGAAGAGGATAACCTACTTATCCGTTTCTATGATTATACTAAACTTTCTATTTTTTTGCAAATAGATTTTTGATTTTACGACCGATGATTTGGAGTAAGGTTGGAAGCTTCACAACCTTTTCATTTCCTAGTTTTTCACGAGCAATTTTAAGAATTTTTCCAGAGTCTTTTGAAGCGAAGAGAAATTTTCCTTGGTCTGTGAATACTTCAAAATGGCGACTAACCTTACGGCCTGAAACATTGGCTCCGATTTGATTAACGCTAGACCATGGGATTTGAATATAATCCTCGACATTTCGGTCTGCGTAAAATTCTAGTGCTTGATCTCCAACAAGGAATTTTCCGACCTTTCCTGAAATGGAAAGATAGGAAGTTCCAGTTGTTTGTAGGTCAATGACTTTGTTGAGAGATTGTGCCATGTTTAGTCTTCCTTACTTTCACCGAAAAATGCTTGGTAGAGAGCCTTGATGGCAGCTTTTTCTTGGTCTTTTTGAACAACGAACATGATAGAAACTTCGCTCGAACCTTGTGACATCATTTGGATGTTGATATTATTTTCAGACAAGGCACGAGTAGCTGTAGCAGTTACTCCGATATGGCGCTTCATTTTTTCTCCAACAATCATTATGATAGACAGGTCATGTTCGATTTCAGCGTGGTCGACCTCTGCTTTTTGAACAAGTTGACGGAGGATTTCTTCCTCTTTGATTGGTGTAAGCTCGCGCTCACGAAGGATGATAGAAAGGTCATCGATACCTGTAGGCATGTGTTCCCAACCAATATTCAGGTCTTCTAGAATTTGAAGTACTTTACGACCAAAACCAACTTCGCGGTTCATGAGGTACTTGGACATATTGATGCTGACAAAACCAGAATCACCAGCAATCCCCACTACTGGGAATTCATCACTGCTGTGTTTCAGAACGATGCGAGTACCTGGATGGTCAGGATTATTGGTATTTTTGATAACAAGAGGGATTTTCCCGCGGTAGGCTGGAAGGAGTGCTTCGTCATGTAGTACAGAGAAACCTGCATAGGCCAATTCCCGCATTTCACGGTAAGTCAATTCAGGGATTGAGTGTGGCTTGTGAATGATACCAGGGTGGGCAGCAAAAATTCCGTCAACATCAGTAAAGTTTTCATAAAGGTCAGCTTTAACTCCAGCTGCGATAATTGAACCAGTAATATCAGATCCACCACGAGAGAAGGTACAGATTTGATCTTCCTTGGTCACGCCAAAGAATCCTGGGATAACTAGAACTTCTGTGCCATTATTGAGTTCTTCAATTTTGTCATAACTTGAAGGAATGATACGAGCATTTCCAGGTTCGCTTGTTACAACAATACCAGCCTCTCGTGGATGAACATAGCGAGCTTCTAATCCATTTTGGTTAAAGTAAGCTGCAATGAGTTTAGCGTTGTTATTTTCCCCTGCAGCAAGGAAGGTATCGTAGAGAAATTCATTGTTTTCAATTGGAAGGGTAGCGAGAGTTCGGATACTTTTAGAGATTCGTTCTAAAACAGCTGGTTTAAGTCCTAGTTCGCTAACCATTGCAGCGTAACGATCGATAATCCAATTTTGACTAGCACTGATATCATTTCCTGCTACATAATCACGATAATATTTAATCAAAGCATCCGTAACCTTGGTATCTTTTGCATCGCGCTTTCCTGGTGCAGATACAACTACAAAACGACGTTCAGGGTCACTTTTTACAATGCTTAAAACCTTTTTCAATTGGCTTGCAGAGGCGAGTGAACTTCCTCCAAATTTTACAACCTTCATAAGAACTCCTCAGTTAGTATTTTATACGATTATAGCAGAAAGAAGGGCTTTTTTCAATCTGCAATAGGAAAGGCTACATCTTATTAGAGGTCTGGACCTGATTAGCTTAACTTAGTTATTTTTAGTATAGAAAATACCCTTTAAAAATCGGCTGATACACTTTTATACAATTTTTACTTGTATAACTAAAAAGAAAAAGATATACTTTGAAGATAAAATAATTTAATCAGCTTTTTAAATTAAAGGAGTGGCTATGAATCATATTATCTTTCAAATTCAAGACGATTTAGCGGTGATTACTTTAAATCGTCCCGAGGTGGCAAATGGTTTCCATATTCCTATGTGTGAAGAAATTTTAGAAGCACTGGAATTAGCTGAAAAAGACGATTCTGTTTCATTTATTCTCATCAATGCTGCTGGTAAGGTGTTTTCTGTTGGTGGCGATTTAGTTGAAATGAAACGTGCTGTCGATGAGGATGATATTGCTTCCTTAACTCGAATTGCTGAATTGGTCAATACTATTTCTTATAAGATTAAACAGATTCCTAAGCCTGTTATCATGGAGGTGGATGGAGCAGTTGCTGGAGCTGCAGCCAATATGGCCTTGGCAGTTGATTTCTGTATCGCATCTGACAAGTCTAAATTTATCCAGGCTTTTGTAGGTGTAGGATTGGCTCCTGACGCGGGTGGCTTATTCTTGCTGACAAGATCGCTCGGCGCAACTAGAGCAACTCAACTAGCTATGACTGGAGAAGCTTTCACCGCTGAAAAGGCAATGGAGGCAGGAGCTCTATACCGTCTATGTACTAGTGAACAATTAGAAAAAACAAGAGAACAATTATTGAAGAAGTTGAGACGTGGCTCTTCAAATTCCTATGCTGCGATTAAGAAACTTGTTTGGGAAAGTGAGTTCAAGCAATGGCATGAATATGCTCAACTTGAATTGGAACTACAAAAATCACTATCCTATACGGAAGATTTTAAAGAAGGTGTTCGTGCACATTCTGAAAGAAGACGTCCAGAATTTATCGGGAAATAAAAAATACTTGCACTATTCTTTGAAGTTTGATATACTTTTTTTGTCAAATGTTTTGATTATTAAACTTTTTTTGATAAAGGAGGGAAGAGAAATGGACTACCAACAAGTCAATGACTATTTAACATCAATTTTTAACAACGTCCTAGTGATCGAGGAAGTAAGTTTGCGAGGTAGTCGTTTCAAAGACATCTCTATCAAAGAAATGCACACGATTGATGTTATCGGTAAGTATCCAGAAGTGACTCCAAGTCAAGTGTCCAAAGAGTTGATGGTAACTCTAGGGACTGTGACAACGAGTTTAAACAATTTGGAGAGAAAAGGATACATCGAACGTATCCGCTCAGATCAAGATCGTCGTGTAGTACATCTGCATTTGACAAAGAAAGGTCGTCTCGTTCACCGTCTTCATAAACGTTTCCATAAGGCCATGGTCGAAAGAATTATCGAGGGCATGAGTCCTGAAGAGATTGAAGTTATGGGAAAAGGCTTGACTAATCTTTATCACTTTTTGGAGGATTTGAAGTAATGGCTTTTGCAAAAATAAGCCAGGTCGCTCATTATGCTCCAGAGCAGATTATCACTAACGAAGACTTGGCTCAGGTCATGGATACGAGTGATGAATGGATCTCAAGTCGGACAGGGATTAAAGAACGCCATATTTCTAAGACAGAATCAACAGGAGATTTGGCTACAGAGGTTGCAAGACAACTTCTAGAGAAGGCAGGGATTTCTGCTGAAGAGCTAGATTTCATCATTATAGCGACTATGACACCTGACTCGATGATGCCCTCAACCGCAGCTCGTGTTCAGGCAAGGATTGGCGCTCATAAGGCTTTTGCCTATGATTTAACAGCTGCTTGTAGTGGATTTGTTTTTGCCCTATCAACTGCAGAAAAGTTCATTTCTTCAGGAACATATCGAAAGGGTCTGGTTATCGGTAGTGAGACCATGTCAAAATCTTTGGATTGGTCTGACCGCTCAACAGCTGTCTTGTTCGGAGATGGAGCTGGTGGTGTGCTACTTGAGGCAAGTGACAAAAAACATTTCTTAGCTGAAAGTCTCAATAGCGATGGTTCTCGTGGTGAGTGTCTCACTTATGGACAGACAGGATTGATTTCACCATTTTCGATTCAAGAAGAACCAGATGTTTTCTTGAAAATGGATGGGAGAGCAGTTTTTGACTTTGCAATTCGAGACGTGGCTAAATCTATTAAACAGACCATCGAAAAAAGTCCAATATCAGCAGATGAACTCGATTATCTCTTGCTTCATCAAGCTAATATTCGAATTTTAGATAAGATGGCTAGAAAAATCGGTGTCGATCGTGACAAGCTTCCTGCTAATATGATGAAGTATGGAAATACTAGTGCGGCAAGTATCCCGATTTTACTTTCTGAGTGTGTAGAAGAAGGGCTCATCCATTTGGATGGTAGCCAAAAAATTCTCTTGTCAGGTTTCGGTGGAGGTTTGACATGGGGCACACTTATTGTTACAATTTAGGTAATCATGTGGTGATCACATTGTTATAAAAAAACTATTTATTTTAAAGGAGTCTATCATGGCAGTATTTGAAAAAGTACAAGAAATTATCGTTGAAGAACTTGGAAAAGATGCATCAGAAGTAACACTTGAATCTACTTTTGATGATTTGGATGCAGATTCATTGGACTTGTTCCAAGTAATCTCAGAAATCGAAGACGCTTTTGATATCCAAATCGAAGCTGAAGACAACTTGAAAACAGTTGGCGACTTGGTTGCTTACGTTGAAGAGCAAACTAAATAATTAGAATAAATAAAGAAGGAGTAGGGGAGACCCGCTCCCTCTTGTTTAGGTAATAGTTTGACCGTCAAATTATAATAAAGTCGAACTATTACGTAAGCAAGACTTATGGAGGCAATATGAAAACACGTATCACTGAACTATTAAATATTAAATATCCTATCTTCCAAGGTGGAATGGCCTGGGTGGCAGATGGCGATTTGGCTGGAGCTGTTTCAAAAGCTGGTGGTCTCGGAATCATTGGTGGAGGAAACGCACCTAAAGAAGTGGTTAAAGCCAACATCGATAAGATTAAATCTTTAACAGACAAGCCTTTTGGTGTCAATATCATGCTCTTGTCTCCATTTGTTGATGATATTGTTGACCTTGTGATTGAAGAAGGGGTTAAGGTAGTCACAACTGGTGCAGGGAACCCAAGTAAATATATGGATCGATTTCATGAAGCAGGAATCACCGTTATTCCTGTAGTTCCTAGCGTAGCTTTGGCTAAACGTATGGAAAAAATCGGTGCAGATGCTGTCATTTGTGAAGGTATGGAAGCCGGTGGACACATTGGTAAATTAACAACCATGACCTTGGTTCGTCAAGTTGCGGCGGCTGTTTCAATTCCTGTTATCGCTGCAGGTGGTATTGCAGACGGTGAGGGAGCTGCTGCTGGATTTATGCTTGGTGCGGAAGCTGTGCAAGTAGGAACTCGTTTTGTAGTTGCTAAAGAATCAAATGCTCATCCAAACTACAAAGCTAAGATTTTAAAAGCTCGTGATATTGATACAACTATTTCAGCACAACATTTTGGTCACGCAGTTCGTGCCATCAAAAATCAATTGACTCGTGATTTCGAGCAAGCTGAAAAAGATGCCTTTAAACAAGAAAATCCAGACTTAGAAATTTTTGAACAAATGGGTGCTGGAGCCTTAGCTAAGGCTGTTGTCCATGGTGATGTAGATGGCGGTTCAGTAATGGCCGGCCAGATTGCAGGTTTGGTATCTAAAGAAGAAACAGTTGAAGAAATCTTAAAAGATATCTACTATGGTGCAGCTGAGAAAATTCAAAAAGAAGCCGCTCGTTGGGCAGGAGTTACAAGAAATGACTAAAACAGCCTTTCTATTTGCAGGTCAAGGAGCCCAGTACCTTGGAATGGGACGTGAACTATACGACCAATATGCTATCGTCAAAGAAACAATCGACCAAGCTAGCCAGGTCTTAGGTTATGATCTTCGTGACTTGATTGATAACGATGAAACGAAGCTAAATCAGACTCGTTACACACAACCAGCTATTTTGGCTACATCCGTTGCCATTTACCGACTACTAAAGGAGAAAGGTTACCAACCAGATATAGTGGCAGGCCTCTCTCTTGGTGAATATTCTGCCCTTGTAGCTAGTGGCGCCTTGGATTTTGAAGATGCAGTGGCTCTAGTTGCTAAGCGTGGAGCTTATATGGAAGAAGCAGCACCTGCAGGGTCTGGTAAAATGGTAGCCGTACTCAATACTCCAGTTGAAGTTATTGAACAAGCTTGTCAAGAAGCTTCTCAACTTGGAGTTGTGACTCCAGCTAACTACAATACCCCAAGCCAAATTGTTATTGGTGGT
Source organism: Streptococcus sp. oral taxon 061 (assembly GCF_964211575.1). Lineage (GTDB taxonomy): Bacteria > Bacillota > Bacilli > Lactobacillales > Streptococcaceae > Streptococcus. The sequence continues at coordinate 146,174 of NZ_CAXOQQ010000001.1, forward strand.
GAGGTGGTTGCTGTGGATCGTACAGTTGAACTCTTGCAAGAAGCAGGAGCAAAACGCTTAATTCCGCTAAATGTTTCTGGACCTTTCCATACAGCTTTATTGGAATCTGCTAGTCAAAAATTAGCTCAAGTCCTAGAAGATGTTGAGTTTAATGACTTTGCTTGTCCACTTGTTGGTAATACAGAAGCAAAAGTCATGGAAAAAGAACGAATTGCAGAACTCTTGACTCGTCAAGTCAAGGAACCTGTTCGTTTCTATGAAAGCATTGCAGTTATGCAAGAAGCTGGTGTGACACGTTTTATCGAGATTGGTCCTGGGAAAGTCTTGTCTGGATTCGTCAAAAAGATTGATAAAACTGCTCAACTTGCAAATGTGGAAGATCAAGCAAGTTTACAAGCACTCTTAGAAAATTAGATCAGGATGATAGAAGTTCTGAAAGGAGAAAAATGAAACTAGAACAGAAAAATGTCTTTATTACAGGCTCAAGTCGAGGAATTGGTCTTGCCATTGCTCATAAATTTGCCAGCTTGGGAGCCAACGTTGTCTTGAATAGTCGTGGTGAGATCTCCGAGGAGCTTCTAGACGAGTTTAAACCATACGGGGTGAAGGTCCTTGCTATTTCTGGTGATGTTTCTGATTTTACGGATGCAAAACGAATGGTGGACCAAGCTATTGAAGAGCTAGGTTCAGTTGACATCCTAGTGAATAACGCCGGGATTACTCAAGACACTCTCATGCTGAAGATGACAGAAGAAGATTTTGAGAAGGTCTTGAAAGTTAATCTAACGGGAGCCTTCAATATGACGCAAGCAGTCTTGAAGCAGATGATAAAAGCTCGTGAAGGGGCCATTATCAATATGTCCAGTGTCGTTGGTTTGATGGGAAATATCGGTCAAGCGAACTACGCTGCATCTAAGGCTGGTCTAATTGGATTTACCAAATCAGTAGCACGTGAGGTAGCCAATCGTAATGTACGTGTCAATGCCATTGCTCCAGGAATGATCGAATCTGATATGACTGCAGTCCTATCTGATAAGGTAAAAGATGCTATGTTGGCACAAATTCCGATGAAACAATTTGGCCAAGCTGAGCAAGTGGCAGAGGTCACAGCCTTTCTTGCAAGCCAAGATTATCTAACGGGACAAGTCATTGCAATTGATGGTGGACTTACCATGCAATAAGAGTTAAAATAGAGGTATGAAAATGAAACTAAATCGTGTAGTAGTAACAGGTTATGGATTAACATCTCCAATTGGGAATACGCCAGAAGAATTTTGGAACAGTTTAAAGAATGGAAAGATTGGGATTGGTGAAATCACCAAGTTTGATCACAGTGCTTTTGACGTCCATAATGCAGCAGAGATTAATGATTTTCCTTTTGACAAATATTTTGTAAAAAAAGATACCAATCGTTTCGATGATTATTCTTTGTATGCCTTGTATGCAGCTCAAGAAGCAGTGAACAATGCAAATCTTGACGTAGAAGCGCTTGATAAAGACCGCTTTGGTGTCATCGTTGCATCAGGTATCGGTGGAATCAGAGAAATCGAAGACCAAGTGCTTCGACTTCACGAAAAAGGACCAAAACGTGTTAAACCATTAACACTTCCAAAAGCCTTGCCAAATATGGCTGCAGGAAATGTAGCTATGCGCTTTGGTGCCAATGGTATCTGTAAATCTATCAACACAGCTTGCGCTTCATCAAACGATGCTATCGGAGATGCCTTCCGTTCTATCAAATTTGGTTTCCAAGATATCATGTTAGTTGGTGGATCAGAATCTTCAATTACTCCATTTGCAATCGCTGGTTTCCAAGCCTTAACAGCTCTTTCAACAACAGAGGATCCAACTCGTGCTTCTATTCCATTTGATAAAGACCGTAATGGATTTGTTATGGGTGAAGGATCAGGTATGTTAGTCCTTGAAAGTTTAGAGCATGCTGAAAAACGCGGTGCAACTATCCTAGCTGAAGTTGTCGGTTACGGGAATACTTGTGATGCCTACCATATGACTTCACCACATCCAGAAGGCCAAGGTGCTATTAAAGCTATCAAACTTGCTTTGGAGGAAGCTGAAATCACACCAGACCAAGTAGCTTATGTCAATGCTCACGGTACATCAACTCCTGCTAATGAAAAGGGAGAAAGTGGTGCTATCGTAGCGGTTCTTGGTAAGGAAGTACCTGTATCTTCAACCAAGTCATTTACAGGCCACTTGCTCGGTGCAGCAGGTGCAGTTGAGGCTATTGCAACAATTGAAGCAATCCGTAACAACTATGTTCCAATGACAGCTGGAACAACAGAAGTGTCAGACTACATTGAAGCAAACGTTATTTATGGACAAGGCTTGGAACATGAAATCCCTTATGCTATCTCAAATACTTTTGGATTTGGTGGGCATAACGCAGTTCTTGCTTTCAAACGTTGGGAGAATAAGTAAAAATGAATTTAAATGAAATCAAAGACTTGATGGCACAATTTGACCAGTCGAGCTTGAAAGAATTTTCTTATAAAAATGGAACGGACGAGTTGGTCTTCAGTAAGAATGAAGCGAAACTTGTGGCAGAAACAAGTCCAGCACCTCAGCCTGTAGTTCCAGCAGCTGTACCTACAGTTGCACCACAAGCTCCAACTACAACACAAGTTGTAGAAGCAGTTCCAGAATCAAATACTACTGAATCTGTAGCTGAAGGAGACCTTGTAGAAAGTCCACTTGTCGGAGTTGCTTACTTGGCTGCCGGACCAGACAAACCTAATTTTGTTTCAGTCGGTGATACTGTTAAAAAAGGCCAAACCTTGGTCATCATTGAAGCTATGAAAGTTATGAATGAAATTCCAGCACCTAAAGACGGTGTTGTAACAGAAATTCTTGTTGAAAATGAAGAAATGGTTGAGTTTGGGAAAGGCTTGGTACGTATCAAATGATTGATATTCAAGGAATTAAAGAAGCTTTGCCACACCGTTATCCCATGCTTTTAGTAGATCGTGTCTTAGAAGTTAGTGAAGATACAATTGTTGCCATTAAAAATGTGACGATTAACGAACCTTTCTTCAATGGTCATTTTCCTCAATACCCAGTTATGCCTGGAGTCCTCATTATGGAAGCCTTGGCTCAGACAGCAGGTGTTTTGGAATTGTCTAAACCTGAAAACAAAGGGAAACTTGTCTTCTATGCTGGTATGGACAAGGTTAAGTTCAAGAAACAAGTTGTTCCTGGTGATCAGCTTGTCATGACAGCAACTTTTGTCAAACGTCGTGGCACAATCGCCGTAGTAGAAGCGAAGGCAGAAGTAGATGGTAAGCTTGCAGCAAGCGGTACTCTGACCTTTGCTATTGGAAACTAGGGAGGTTTTCCATGTTTCGTAAGATTTTAATTGCCAATCGTGGTGAAATTGCTGTTCGTATTATTCGTGCAGCACGAGAGTTAGGAATCGCAACAGTCGCTGTCTATTCGACTGCTGACAAGGAAGCTCTCCACACGCTTTTGGCTGATGAGGCTATCTGTATCGGTCCTGGGAAGGCTACAGAATCTTATCTGAACATCAATGCCATCCTATCAGCTGCGGTCTTGACTGAAGCTGAAGCTATTCACCCTGGATTTGGTTTTTTAAGTGAAAATTCCAAATTTGCAACTATGTGTGAAGAAGTCGGTATCAAATTTATTGGGCCATCAGCTCGAGTAATGGATGTCATGGGAGATAAAATTAACGCCCGTGCTCAAATGATTAAGGCTAATGTGCCTGTCATTCCAGGATCAGATGGAGAAGTCCATACTGCAGAAGAAGCGCTTGCTGTTGCCGAAAAAATTGGTTATCCAGTTATGCTGAAAGCTTCAGCTGGAGGTGGTGGTAAAGGAATTCGTAAGGTTGAAAAGGCAGAAGATCTTGTATCAGCCTTTGAAACAGCCTCTAGTGAAGCCAAAGCAAACTTTGGTAACGGGGCTATGTACCTAGAGCGCGTGATTTATCCTGCTCGCCACATTGAAGTACAGATTCTTGCTGACCAGATTGGACATGTGATTCACCTAGGTGAGCGTGACTGTTCGCTTCAGCGGAATAACCAAAAGGTTTTAGAAGAAAGTCCTTCGATTGCCATTGGGAAAACACTGCGTAATGAAATTGGTGCTGCAGCAGTCCGTGCAGCGGAGTCTGTTGGTTATGAAAATGCTGGTACTATTGAATTCCTACTAGATGAAGCAAGTGGGAAATTCTACTTTATGGAGATGAATACTCGTGTCCAAGTAGAACACCCAGTAACCGAATTTGTTTCTGGTGTGGATATTGTCAAGGAACAAATCCGTATTGCGTCAGGTCAACCTTTGACTCTGAAACAAGAAGATATTATTCTAAAAGGACATGCTATTGAGTGCCGTATCAACGCAGAAAACCCAGCCTTTAATTTTGCACCGAGCCCAGGTAAGATTACTAATCTTTATCTACCAAGCGGTGGTGTTGGCTTGCGTGTTGACTCTGCAGTTTATCCAGGGTATACCATTCCACCATACTATGATAGTATGATTGCTAAAATTATTGTTCATGGTGAAAATCGTTTTGATGCACTCATGAAAATGCAAAGAGCTCTTTATGAACTCGAAATTGAAGGGGTCGTCACCAATGCTGATTTTCAACTCGATTTGATTTCAGATCGTCGGGTGATAGCAGGGGACTACGATACTTCATTCTTGATGGAAACTTTCTTACCACACTATCAAGAAAAAGAATAATGTAAAAAGAATATGAGACTGAAAAGGGGGATGTATGGCTCTATTTAGTAAAAAAGATAAATATATACGAATTAATCCCAATCGTTCACTTAGAGAAAAGCCCCAAGCCAAGCCTGAGGTTCCAGACGAACTCTTCTCAAAATGTCCAGGTTGTAAACATACCATTTACCAAAAGGATTTGGGGAGTGACCGTATTTGTCCTCACTGTGGCTATACCTTCCGTATTTCAGCTCAAGAGCGTCTTGCTTTAACCATTGACATGGGAAGCTTCCTAGAGATGTTTACAGGAATTGAGACACAAGATCCATTGGAATTTCCAGGCTACCAGAAAAAATTAGCCTCTATGCGTGAAAAAACAGGTCTTGATGAGGCTGTTGTTACAGGAACTGCTTTGATTAAGGGCGAAAAAGTCGCTCTTGGAATCATGGATTCTAACTTTATCATGGCGTCTATGGGAACAGTAGTTGGTGAAAAAATCACTCGTTTGTTTGAATACGCGACAGCTGAAAAATTACCAGTCGTTTTGTTTACAGCATCTGGTGGAGCACGTATGCAAGAAGGAATCATGAGTTTGATGCAGATGGCTAAAATCTCTGCAGCAGTCAAACGTCATTCCAATGCAGGTCTCTTTTACCTAACAATCCTTACTGATCCAACAACTGGTGGTGTTACAGCTTCCTTTGCTATGGAAGGGGATATTATCTTGGCAGAACCTCAAAGTTTAGTAGGATTTGCTGGACGTCGTGTCATTGAAAATACCGTAAGGGAAGATTTGCCAGAGGATTTCCAGAAGGCAGAGTTTTTGTTAGAACATGGATTTGTGGATGCGATTGTTAAACGGAGAGAATTGCCAGATATGATTGCTCGATTAGTAAGGTTACATAAGGGGGATTGTTGATGAATATTGCAAAAATCGTCAGAGAAGCACGTGAACAAACCCGCTTAACTGCCTTGGACTTCGCAATAGGAATATTTGATGACTTTGTAGAGCTACATGGTGATCGCTCTTTCCGAGATGATGGTGCTGTTATTGGTGGTATCGGTTGGTTGGGAAACCAAGCAGTAACTGTTGTTGGAATTCAAAAAGGTAAAAGCTTACAGGATAATCTTAACCGTAACTTTGGACAACCTCATCCTGAAGGTTATCGAAAAGCCCTTCGCTTGATGAAGCAGGCTGAAAAATTTGGCCGTCCTGTTGTAACCTTTATCAACACGGCTGGTGCCTATCCTGGTGTCGGAGCAGAGGAGCGTGGTCAAGGTGAAGCTATTGCTCGTAACCTTATGGAGATGAGCGATCTTAAGGTGCCAATTATTGCCATTATTATCGGTGAAGGTGGCTCAGGAGGGGCTTTAGCTCTTGCAGTAGCTGACCGTGTTTGGATGTTAGAAAACTCGATCTATGCAGTTCTCAGTCCTGAAGGCTTTGCGTCTATTCTTTGGAAGGATGGCAGTCGTGCTATGGAAGCTGCTGAGTTGATGAAAATTACTTCTTTCGAATTGCTAGATATGAAAATTGTTGATAAGGTCATCTCTGAGGTAGGTCTATCAAGTAAAGATCTAATCAAGCAAGTCAAAGAACAACTCCGAGCAGAACTTGATGAACTTGGTAAACTGCCACTAGAGCAGCTCATTGAGGAACGTTACCAACGCTTTAGAAAATACTAAAAAGTAAGCTAGGACTAAGATATAGTTCTAGCTTTTTGGATTCTATAAAATACACTTCAGGATGAAAAATTGACTCTTATAAAAATATCTGTTAATATAACAAGGGATGCGTGTGCTATAAAAATAAGTCAACAAACATTTTTGGGAGTGAGTATGAAAAAACTAGGGCATTTGGGAATCTATACATTACTGGTATTCCTATCAATTTATCTACTAGATTTCAGTAGTCTTTATCTGGCTAAGATGTTTGTCTGGGGTATGGATGGCTATTCTATTATTGTAGCAGTAGAGCAACTAGCTCTTTTAGGGCTATTTATCTATTGGCTTAAAAAGAAAAAAATGCTCTATATTTTTGAGAAAAGGGGCTCGAAAAAATCCAGATTCTTTTACCTTGTAGTTAGTCTAGTGGCTACTTATTTTGTCCGTCAGTTGTTAAGTGCTTTTTACTTACAGTTTAGTCGCTTCATTAATAACAACTATATCTTTGAAGACCTTCTTTCGGTCCTATCCTTCAGTGAGCAATCTACTATTTTAACGACTTGCTTCTCTTTTATCTCAGTTGTCATTTTGGGGCCTATATTGGAAGAGATTGTTCATAGGGGATATTTTATGAACACCTTCTTTCCCCAGTCCAAATACTACTTGGATGTCATCTTATCAGCTCTTATATTTGGGCTCAGTCATTTGGTATTGTCCCATCGCGACCCCATCAGTTTGATGATTTATTGTTTTTTCGGTCTTTTCTTTGCTTTAGTCTACCGTTGGACAAAGAATTTAAAAATCACCATCCTGTGCCATAGTTTTATTAACTTGCTCATTCATGCAGATTTCATCTGGTTGTTGCTTTCTAATTTAATCTATAATCGTTTTTTTAGATAGCATTTGAGGAGACAAATAAAAAGTGTTTGATAGATATCAAACACTTTTTATATTTAATTTTCTTCAGTTACAAATTGACTGAGTAGTCCGTTAATGAAACGGGCTGATTTTTGATCTGAAAAGCTTTTTGCAAGCTCAATAGCTTCATTCACAGCTACAAGTTGAGGAGTATCAAAGGAAGTGATTTCGAAAACTCCTAAACGCAATAAATTCTTTTCAACTAAGGTTAAACGTTCAATCGTCCAACCAGACTTTAAATGCTGAGTGATTTGTTTGTCTAGTTCCTCTTTTTGAGCTTGAACACCAGATACAAGATCGATTAGGAAGCTAGGGAGTTTTACCTCGTCGTCTTCTCGATCATGAGTATAAGCGAAGCGACAAGCAGTTTCAATATCAGAACCATATTCAAGACTCATCAGTGCTTGGAAGGCACATTTTCGTAGTTCGCGTCTAGATTCTAATAATGGACTAGTCATTGAGGAAGTCCTCATCAAATAAATCTGTTAATGCTGGTTTTGGTGTTTTATCTGGCGCAATACCAGCAACGTGAATATTCACAGCATTGAGTTCTACATCAGCCATATTACGAACGGCATCTTTTACAGCTTTTTGAATAGCCATTGCAACCTTAGGAACCTTGACACCATACTCAAGATAGAGATAGATATCAGCTATTAGTTCTTCTTCAGACTCTTTTAGATAGACACCACGGCCGAGTGAAAGTTTTGAAAGGGTGTCAGATACTGATTTGTTTGAAAAAGAGTGGACACCATCAACTTTAGCTGTAGCGATTGCAATGATTTTTTCAAGTACACGTGGGGCGATAACGATTTCGCCTAATTGTTCTTCAATTCCCATAGAATGACCTCTTTCTAGAGATTAGGCACGAGAAACGTAAGTTCCTTCTGCAGTGTTGATAACGAGTTTTTGTCCTGCTTCGATGAAGTCTGGAACGTTCACGACAAGACCAGTTTCCATTGTAGCTGGTTTACCAGAACCGGTAACAGTTGCACCTTTAATAGATGGTTGAGTTTCAGCAACTGTCAATTCAACAGTTGTAGGTACTGTTACACCGATTACTTCAGTTCCGTAAAATTGAATTTTAACTTCAGAATTTTCAAGGATATAAAGCAACTCATTTTCAACATTTACAACAGGAATTTCGTATTGGTCGTAAGTTTCAGTGTTCATGAAATAAGCTGTATCGTCCATTTTGTACAAGTATTGTGCTGGCACAGTTTCGATAATCGCTTGTTCAAATTTTTCCTCTGGACGGTAGCTAGTTTCAAATGTTGAACCAGTACGGACATCACGCAATTTCATACGCATGATAGTGTTTCCTTTACCTGGTTTGTGGTGGCTAGCTTCCAAAACGCGGATCAATTTTCCGTCAGCTGTTTCAAAGGTCATACCAGCCTTTAATTTACTTGCTTCGATCATGTTTTTACCTCTTTAATAAAATAATTTACTCTTTATTGTATCATAAATCGCAAGATTTCTCAAATATCAGGGAAGTGAGATTAGTTGACAGGAACGATGTTTCCTTCTTCATCTTTGGTTACTAATACATACTTGCCATCAACCTCGATGTAAAAGTTCTTACTTGTGGCTTGTCCATTGTTTTGAACCGGAGCTTGATTCTGAGCTTGTTGGCTGAGTTGGCCACCGAGTGTTTGACCGAGGTTCATTCCCATAAACATGTTCATACCATTGCCATTACCTTCATTATTAGCTGCAGCAATAAGGGCTTCGTTACGAGCACGACGTTCTTCAATTTCGATGGTATTGTATTTCATAGCAACGAGTTCGCTATCAAGTTTACGAACAATTTCTAGACTTTCTTGGTCGTAACTGAGATCTTCAAGCAAGATATTGGTTACTTCGATACCATAAAGTCCTGTCCAAACCTTGTTAACTTCTTGTTTAGCTACTTCATTGAAAGTGTCTTGGTTAGCATTTAGGCTATAGATATCAACTCCGTTTTCATTGGTATACTTAGCGATAGCAATTGCGATTTTTGGAGAGATATTTTGTCGAAGTGTTCCTTGAGCAATATCTTGGAGTGTAAATGGTTTGTGATCTTCAATTTGTTGACTGATAGAGCTAACATAGAAAAGAACTGGATCCGCGACCTTGATATCAAACAATCCGTAAAAACGAATGTTGAGCAATTGTTGGTAACGTTCACTGAAATACTCTACAGCATTTTGGGTACCAAATTTATTCCCTGCAATTGGTTGCATACGGATAAAGATGATTTCTTGTCGAGTAATAACTTGTCCACCAAAAGAGAAGCGGTTTTTGAAGTTTTCCCAAGTACCCTTGATTCCACCTTTTTCAAGGAGCCAAGCGTTATCACCTGCACGCCATTCATGGCTTCCAGCTTCAAGTACATCCCCTAGGAAGGTACCGTTATTGACAAGAACAGCAACATATCCTTGAGGGACAATAACAACAGAACCGTCTGTTAAAAGACCAGTATTTTGGTTGCTTTGTCTTGAACTACCGTCAGGATCTTTTGTAAGCAATAGTCCCTTGATGGCCATGACGTCTGAAGAGACGTGGTCTGGAAGTACAACGGCTTCCTTGAATTTGCTATCATTAAAACTATTTAGCCCAGCTGAAAGGGCAGCACGGATAAATCCCATAATTTCCTCCTAATTATAAAGTTCGTCTTCATCCACAACATCGTAGGTATCGAGTACCCATTGGTTAGGACTACGGGTGATATCAGATCCGCAATAGTCACATTTGCTGATAGCTGATATTTTCAGTGGCGCGCCACAGTTTGGACAGCGGTCGCTAACGGCTTCATCTTGGACAGAGCTTTCAGTTTGACTGCCATGTTTACGGATGAAGTTCATTTGATAAACTGTAAATAGATCTTTTTGAGGGTCTCCCTCAATAACCTTACGAGTCTTGTCGTCTATGACATAGTCTCTCAAGGTAGATGATAAGATAACGACTAAAGTATCATTTCCATCTGGATTACTATTGAAATCTTTAATTCGAACATTTTCAACGTAAACGCGTTCCAAAACATTCGTTGTTTGAGATTGGATATAGTCTTCCAGTTGAGCACTGTGTTGAGTATAGAGACTAACACTTTCAAGAGAACGCACCAAGTTCCAATCCTTTTTAGTCCAAGCAGCCTGCAACTGGATATAAACTTCTTTAGCCCATGAAGTGAAAGCAGAGGCATCAAAGTTTGGATCATAGTATCTAAGTCGATCAATGGCTTGGCTATTATTTTCAACTCGACGATGGATAGTTGGTTGTGGTTGGTAGTTAGTCGAACTTCCATAAGATTTACCAGATGATGAATTCTGGTCATTCAGATATTTGATAAGCATGAAGAGTATGAAACCTCCGACACCAAACATAATCAGAATGTTCATGCCAGTGCTTAAAGAATCCCCCAAATTCGAGTAACTACCGCCAGAACGATAGCTGCTTCTGGAAGAAGAACTACCACTTGAACGACCTCGGCTAGAGCTACTACTTCGAGAACTGCTACTACTTCGTGAGCTACTGCGACTAGAGCTACCACTTCGAGAATGGCCGACACCTGCATCGATGGATTGTAGGGGTGTCACAAAGAGAAGAAGCAAGCAAGCAGCGATAAGAGTATATAACTTTTTCATATGTCTCCTAACTATGTGAGTACAAAAATAGTTTTTGCTAAATTTTATGTCTATAAGGAGTTTTATAGTTTTATAGTTTTATTTTCAATAAACCACCCTATAATCCAACCCAACACGAGTAAATAATTCTCGATAGCACCAATCGCATTAACAGGAGAATGATATTCAATAAAATTTAGCAAATGATTTGTTCCTATTCCGATACCACCAATAATGAGGGCAAGAAGGGCAATTCTCAGGTAAAACCAATCGTACTTAATATTAACGGCAAGAATAATAATTAAGACGGCTAGATTCCAAATTCCAATTTCTCTTTGCCATCCTGCAGAAATTCCGTAACCAGAATGCTCTCCCATATATGATGGGAAAAAGATTTGTAGAATGGAAGCACCCAACATTGCGACAATAACTAAGATAAATAGTACTCGTAAAAATTTGTTCATTTATTCTCCTTATTCTATTTTTAGTAGAAAAGGCTATTAACGAAAGTATATTTACTCGTTCTCTTTCAACTTAGCCAATTCTTGGGCAAGTAGTTTAAGAGCTACTTGTGGGTTGGCTTGGCCTTTGGTTGCTTTCATGAGGAATCCTGTGAAGGCCTTGTCAGCGTTACGTTTGCCTGACTTGAAGTCGGCAACAGCGGCTTCGTTATCGGCAAAAACTTGATGGATAATTGGAATCAAGATATCTGGGTCTGAAATTTGAACTAAACCGGCTTTTTCAACGTATTCACGAGCACCTCCACCATTTTTAGCAAGGTGGACAAAGACTTTCTTGGCAATCTTAGATGAAATAGTGCCGTCTTCGATGATAGCGATCATTTCAACCAAGTTTTCTGGTGTCAACTCGATTTGTTCCAGTGTCTTACCTTCGGCGTTCAAGAATTGAGCGACTTCACCTTGGAGCCAGTTAGAGACTTGCTTAGCATCGCCACCAAGGGAAACTGCTTTCTCAAAGAAGTCAGAAGTGACTTTGTTGGCAGTCAACTGGCTAGCATCGTAGTCTGATAATCCGAGTTGAGAGACATAGCGTGCACGGCGCTCTTTTGGAAACTCTGGTAATTCCGTACGCATTTCTTCGATCCACTCATCAGAGATTTCAAAGAGGGGTAGGTCTGGTTCTGGGAAGTAGCGGTAGTCTGCAGCTCCTTCCTTAACACGCATGAGAATAGTAGCTTTATTAGCTTCGTCATAACGGCGCGTTTCTTGGCGGATTTGACCACCTGAGCGAAGGATTTCAGCCTGACGTTGGACTTCGTATTCAAGACCCTTACGCACGTTTGAGAAGGAATTGAGGTTTTTCAACTCAGTCTTGGTACCGAATTTCTCTTGACCATAAGGACGAAGCGAGATGTTGGCATCCACACGCATAGAACCTTCTTCCATCTTAACATCAGAAATGCCAGCGTATTGGATCACTTCCTTGAGGGCTGTTAGATAAGCATAAGCTTCTTCTGGTGAACGCATGTCTGCTTCAGATACGATTTCAATCAAAGGCACCCCTTGGCGGTTGAGGTCAACATAAGAGTAACCATCTGTACCATGAGTGTTTTTACCTGCATCTTCTTCTAGGTGAGCACGTTCGATACCGATTTTCTTAGTCGTACCGTCTTCTAGCTCCACTTCAATCCATCCATTGTAACCGATTGGTTCATCAAACTGAGAAATTTGGTAGGCTTTAGGATTATCAGGGTAGAAGTAGTTCTTGCGGTCAAAGTGCATCTTCTTATGGATGTCCATGTTAAGAGCGAGTGCAGCCTTGATACCAGCATCGACAACCCCTTTATTGAGAACTGGTAGTACACCTGGGAAAGACCAGTCAATCACGTTAGTGTTGGCATTTTGGTCGTTTCCAAAGTGGGCAGAAGTAGGTGAGAAGATTTTTGAATTGGTGTTAAGCTCTACGTGGACTTCAAGTCCAATGACTGTTTCAAAGTTCATTAGTTATCACCTCCAAAAATCACGGGTTGTTGTTTGTGGTAGTCTGTTGTCGCTTCAAAGGCAGCAGCAGCTTGGTAGATAGTTTCTTCTGAATACTTAGGACCAATCAATTGTAGTCCTACTGGTAGACCTTGAACAAATCCAGCAGGAAGCGAAATACCTGGTAGACCAGCCAAATTGACAGGAATTGTCAAGAGGTCAGCCAAGTACATAGCAACTGGATCGTGGTTGAGTGAATCCAAATCATAGGCAACGCTAGGAGCAGTTGGTCCCAAAATCAAGTCATAATCCGCAAAGACTTTTTCGAAATCTTGGATGATAAGGGTGCGAACTTGTCCAGCCTTCTTGTAGTAGGCATCATAGTAACCTGATGAAAGGCTGAAAGTACCTAGCATGATACGACGTTTAACTTCTTCACCGAAACCTTGACTGCGGCTGTTTACATAGATTTCATCAAGATTAGTCGCATCCTCTGCGCGGTAGCCGTAACGAATACCATCAAAACGTTGCAAGTTTGAGGAAGCTTCTGATGAAGCGATGATGTAGTAGACTGCCACACCGTATTTAGAGTGGGGAAGGCTAACTTCTTCGACGATAGCACCAAGTTTTTCAAAGTGCTTAGCGGCTTTGAGGATGGCTTCCTTAACCTCTGGGTCAATCCCTTCACCAAGATATTCTTTAGGCAAAGCAATTTTCATGCCCTTGATGTCTTGACCGATTTTTGAAGTAAAGTCAGCAATGCGGACTGGAGCAGAAGTAGAGTCTTTTGCATCTTGGCTAGCAATAGCATTGAGCAAGAGGGCATTTTCCTTAACAGTTGGTGCAAAAGGACCAATTTGGTCTAATGAGCTACCAAAGGCAATGAGACCGAAACGTGAAACTGTTCCGTAGGTTGGTTTGAGACCAACAATCCCGTTAAAGGCAGCAGGTTGGCGGATAGAACCACCAGTATCAGAACCAAGTGATAAACGGACTTGTCCAGAAGCTACAGCTACAGCAGAACCACTTGATGATCCACCAGGAACCTTGGTCTGGTCCCAAGCATTTTTAGTAGCACCGTAGTAAGAAGTCTCACCTGATCCCCCCATGGCAAACTCGTCCATGTTGGTTTTCCCAACAACGATCATGCCCTTAGCTTTTGCATTGGCAACAGCTGTCGCATCAAAGATAGGCTCGTAGTTATAGAGTATTTTTGAAGCTGCTGTTGTTAAGAGACCATCTGTAGAAATGTTATCCTTAACAGCTAGGGGAATCCCAGAAAGAACATTGTCAGCATCGATTCCAGCTTCATCAATAGCTTTAGCCTGAGCAAGAGCTTGATCTTCAGCGATTGTAACAAAAGAATTGAGGGCTTCCTCACGAGATTTGATATCTTCAAGCGTTGCTTGAGTTAGTTCAGTTGCTGAAATTTCCTTAGAGACAAGGAGATTGTGCAACTCTTCAATGGTTTTATTGTTAAAAGTCATTAGGCATCTCCTCCATCATCTAGGATAGCTGGCACCTTGATATAGTAGTTATCTTTTTCAGGTACATTTTTAAATAAGCGGTCACGGTCTGTTCCTTCTTCGGCCACATCAGGTCGGAGAACAGTTTTACGGTCAGCCATAGTTGTAGTTGGTGCGACACCAGTAGTGTCGACTTCACTGAGCAATTCGACCATATCAACAATTTTTGAGAGTGTTGTCGCAAACTCTGCAGTTTCTTCTTCTGAGAATTTTAATTTTGAAAGATTGGCAACGTGAGTTACCTCTTCTTGCGTAATTTTCATCGGAAATCCTTTCGTGAAATGATGATTCTTTATCTGTTCTATTTTACCATATTTTCCTATAAATAAGGCAAGCCAAGCTAAAAAGAAACAGAAATTGAAAAATACCTTTTATTTCGATATAATGGTTGAAATTAGAAGAAAGAATAACAGTCGTTTTTAGTTGGTAAAAAGGTTGTAGAATTGACTCAACTAGAACACTTTAAGGATGACATATGACGCTTTGGGAGTTGCTTTTTACCAGTAAAAAGACAGTTCCTCCTCATTTGGGAGCCTGGTACTTTTTATTACCTACTTCTTTGGTAATCATAGCTGTTTTATCGATTCGTTTCGCATCATCTAAAGGTTACAGAAACTTTTGGTATTGGGGACAATTGATTCAGTTGCTCATTATCAACGCTTGGTATATTGCTGCACGCCTGCCCCTATCTGAGGCTCTCCCTTTTTACCATAGTCGCATGGCTATGTGGATAATTCTTTTTGCCCCTAATAAGACCTTTTTTAAACAATATTTTGCCCTGGTTGGAGTTTTTGGTTCTATCATGGCCTTGGTTTATCCAGTCTTTTATCCTTTTCCTTTCCCTCATGTTTCGTCTGTGAACAATATTTTCGGACATTGGGCCCTCTTGGCTAACTGCTTGATTTATCTTGTTAGATATTATAAAGTTGAAAAAGGGGATACTTGGAAAATATGCCAGATGACTTTTGGAGTCAATGCCATTATCTTTCTTGCCAACCTCTTGACAGGAGGAAATTATGGCTTTATGAGTAAGCCCCCTGTGATTGGGGATCATGGCGCCTTGGTTAATTATTTGATAGTAACTAGTTTGATGACAGGTATTCTCATCCTCATCAATCAACTTGTTAAATACAAACATAAGAAAAGTTAATGTACAACTGAATTCGTTGCCTTAAGGAGATTTTATGCATCATTTTATTACAAGAACCCAAACAACACCGCCTCCCATTTCCATTTTTTGGTATGGAGTCATGATAGGCCTTCTTGCTTTGTCTATTTATGCTTCTCTTACTTTCTACAAAAATCCAAAATTTGTTCGATTGTTTAAGTGGATTCAAATAGCGCAACTGCTAGCTCTTTACACTTGGTATATTGGTTTTAGCATTCCATTTTCAAATAGCCTACCTCTTTACCATTGTCGTTTGGCCATGTTTGCGGTTGTTTTCTTACCAGATAAATGGAAAACCAAGCAGTATTTTGCCCTAATGGGAGCCAGTGGAGCAGTATTTGCCTTGGGCTATCCTGTTTTTGACCCCTATGATTTCCCGCATATTACTAGCTTTTCTTTCCTGATTGGCCATTATGCCCTCTTGGTCAATTCCCTGGTTTATCTCATGAATCACTACGATAAAAACCTACTTAAAAAGTATCGAATTATCGCCTACACTTTTGTTCTTAATCTTTTTCTAGTTGGGGTTAATCAAGTGACAGGTGGAAATTACGGACTCTTGAATACGACGCCGTTTATTCCAAATGCCCCTATATGGATAAAGTATCTTCTGGTTTCAATCATTCTATCTGCAGCCTTAGTGCTCTTTGATATCTTGTTTAAAAAACGTTGGCAAAAGAAAATTGCTCTAGAAAAAATTAAATTTTGAAGAGATTGTAACTAGCGATACAAAATAAATAATGAACAAAGAATCTGAAGAGCAGGTCTAGTATCTTGACCTGCTTTTTCTTGTGTAAGCAATTGAAAAACTCTCTAAAATCCGATATAATGGAGTGTTGAAAGGAATGTTAAGGTCCAATGTAATAAAGAGTGATTAGGAATTAAAATAATTAAAAAAATTAGAAAGATAGAGAACTTATGAACATTCAAGAAGAAATTAAGAAACGCCGTACCTTTGCCATTATCTCTCACCCGGATGCTGGTAAAACGACTATTACAGAGCAATTGCTCTACTTTGGGGGAGAGATTCGTGAGGCAGGTACTGTAAAAGGGAAGAAAACAGGAAACTTTGCCAAGTCTGACTGGATGGATATCGAGAAACAACGTGGGATTTCGGTCACTTCATCTGTTATGCAGTTTGACTATGATGGTAAGCGCGTAAATATCCTTGACACACCAGGGCACGAGGACTTCTCAGAAGATACCTATCGTACCTTGATGGCAGTGGATGCTGCGGTCATGGTAGTTGACTCTGCCAAGGGTATCGAGGCCCAAACTAAGAAATTGTTTGAGGTTGTTAAACACCGCGGGATTCCAGTCTTTACCTTTATGAACAAGCTGGACCGTGACGGTCGTGAGCCACTAGACCTTTTGCAAGAATTGGAAGAAGTCTTGGGCATCGCAAGTTACCCAATGAACTGGCCGATCGGGATGGGGAAAGCCTTTGAAGGACTTTATGACCTTTATAACCAACGTTTGGAACTTTATAAAGGGGACGAACGCTTTGCCAGTCTAGAAGATGGGGATAAACTCTTTGCTAGCAACCCATTCTACGAACAAGTGAAAGAGGATATCGAACTCTTGAATGAAGCAGGAAATGAATTCTCAGAGGAAGCCATTCTTGCTGGAGACTTGACACCAGTCTTCTTTGGCTCGGCCTTGACTAATTTTGGGGTGCAGACTTTCTTAGAAACCTTCCTCAAGTTTGCTCCAGAACCTCATGGGCACAAGAAAACAGACGGTGAACTTGTCGACCCTTATGATAAGGATTTCTCAGGTTTTGTCTTTAAAATCCAAGCAAACATGGACCCTCGTCACCGTGACCGTATCGCCTTTGTTCGAATCGTATCGGGTGAATTTGAGCGTGGGATGAATGTTAATCTTCCTCGTACTGGTAAGAGTGCTAAACTATCAAATGTTACCCAGTTTATGGCAGAAAGTCGTGAGAATGTGACCAATGCCGTAGCAGGAGATATCATCGGAGTTTATGATACAGGGACCTACCAGGTTGGAGATACGCTAACTGTTGGGAAGAACAAGTTTGAGTTTGAACCACTACCAACCTTCACGCCTGAGATTTTCATGAAAGTTTCGCCTAAGAACGTTATGAAACAAAAATCCTTCCACAAGGGAATGGAACAGTTAGTACAAGAAGGAGCCATCCAGCTTTATAAGAATTACCAAACAGGTGAGTATATGCTAGGTGCTGTTGGACAACTCCAGTTCGAAGTCTTTAAACACCGTATGGAAGGCGAGTATAACGCTGAAGTTGTCATGACTCCAATGGGTAAAAAGACAGTTCGTTGGATTAAACCAGAAGATTTAGATGAACGTATGTCTTCAAGCCGAAACATCTTGGCTAAAGACCGCTTTGACCAACCTGTCTTCCTCTTTGAAAACGACTTTGCCCTCCGCTGGTTTGCAGATAAGTATCCAGACGTTGAGCTAGAGGAGAAGATGTGATTCAGTAAGCCTACTTGATTGCAAGCAATCTAAGTAGACTACGGCAAGTCCTATTAGACTTGCCTAACTGCCTTACTAACTACGTTTGGCAAATATAATCGATTTGCCAAACTCCGTGTCGTAATCTAATAAACGGTAACTGCTATGGCAGTTTACTTAAACGCTTCACTAGGCAAAATCCACGAATGGTATTGATTCGTGGACTTTTTCGTCGTAATAGTTAGAAAGTAGTCTAGCTACCTGCCTCACTAACTTAGTTTGGAATCACTCAAAGAATAAACAAAAAGACTAGAAATTAGATAGATTTCTAGTCTTTTTATTAGTAGTGGAATCTTCATTTATTGAAAAGCATCTATACCAACAACCTTGATAAGAATTGTCAGAAGGATAAGCAATAGAATGCTGACTCCATTATTCACTAGGTGCAGTAAGATAGACATCTCTAGACGTTTGGTGCGATAAGCAGTCCAAGTTAGGACGGCAGACATCCAGCCATAGATCAAGAAAGAAGGAAGATTATTTGGTATATGGGCTATAGTGAAGAGAAACCAACCGAAAACATATCCAATTTTCTCGTATCCTTCGAAGAGTTTAGTAGGGATGATACCTCGACAGATAACTTCCTCACAAATAGGTGCCACTATTGCAACCACGAAAATGCTGGAAATTAGAGAGCTTTCTGACATGATGCTATTGATAGCCTCTTGATTCGAAGTAGTTGTTTGCTTCAGAAGTTGTAACCAAATCGCACCAATCAGATTTCCTGCGATAATGGCTACATAACTAAGAGCGATTCGAGGGGCGTCATTAATAGCAAAGAGTTTCGATTTTAGATTTAATAACTTACTTTTGTGAGCACCATATAAAAAGAGTGTAACAATAGCGGTAGAGACAAGCCCCACTATTAGAGATGACCAGATAGATCCAAGTTGCGTTTTTTGAAGTAGCATTAAAGTCACGATAGGAACTTGCGATAGGGCCATTGCCACAAGAAAGATTCCTAGCCAAATCAATCGTTTACGATAATCTTTAAAAAAATTCATTCATATATCTCCTAAAAAATTTATTTCATTATAGCATACTTTGGATAGGAATTCTATTAACTACCAGAACATGAGCGTAGATAAAACAAGTAAGATGTTTCGAATTAAATGACTATAGAAGGATAAATCTTGTCTTAAGGTTTTAGGAAATAAAAAGTTTAGAAAGCTGACTCCCAAAAGGATATAAAAACTGACAGAAAATATAGTTAAAGGATTGTGCAGAAAGAATAAACTAAGAAAGATAAGGGTTGTTAGCCTGCCTGTCTTTTTATGAGTTGGTAATTTTCTCCATTTGTTTAACGGCAGAAAGGTAGCAATATCAAGTCCGAAAAGGAAAAAGAAAGAGATGAGTAACAAGTCAACGATTTCCTTTTGTAGTAGAGTGTCAGTGCTTATGCTTTCAAATAAAATAAAACATACTCCAGCAACGTTAATGATAACCATGCTGCTATACAATAAAAAGAAGGATCGACTACGATTGTGTAGCTGACTATTCACATGATCATGTCCTGAAAGATAGTGGATAAATGTACAGATACCTGCTAAAAATAGTAAGAGAAGCAAAAAGTAAAAGCAGGATTGTTTGAGTGTTAAAGCAATACCAGGCCAAACTAAGCAACTACAGCAGCCTAAGTAGACCAAGGAAATCAATAAAAGAAGTTGGATTGATTTGTTCATTTTTTCCATATAAAACCCCTACGTTTTTTTAAAATTATAACTAAAATGATTCATGAAAAATCATCTTTTTCCCAAGTGTTATTTTTTGACTCTCAACTGTCTTTTAAAAATCTTATCAACAGAAAAAAACATCCCTCAAAAAATGAGGGATGTGCTTTTTGATAATAACATAGCTAGCGCTTAGACCAGGTTCGCTTCATAAAGAGTAATATGATTGGATAAATTTCAAGACGTCCTGCAATCATTGCAAAGGATAGGAGGAGTTTTGAAAATGGACTAAATATTGAAAAACTTGCAGTTGTTCCGAGAATTGGGCCGATATTGTTAAAGCAACTGAAAACGGCACTCGTAACAATCATTAAATTGTCAGCATCTAAACTGATAATGAACATTAAGCTGAGTAGAATCATGACGTAAACTACAAAGTACTTGAGAATCTTGTGCTGGGTATCCTTATCAATTACCGTTTGGTTAACATGGAGAGTTAAAACACGGTGAGGTGATATGGTAGACAAAAATTGATTTTTAGCAATTTTAGCTAGAATAACTCCACGCATCACTTTGAGACCACCAGCAGTAGATCCAGCAGAACCACCAATCGCCATCAGCATCAGTAGGATATACTGAGAAAATAAAGGCCAATTTGTAATGTTTCCGTAACCGAAACCAGTTGTAGTGATGATATTAGAGACTTGGAAGAAGGCCATCTCAAAACTTTGTGAAACGCCACTATAAAGGTGGAGTGTATTGAGAGTAATTAAGCCGGTAGAAACAACGACAATCAAGAGATAAGCACGAAGCTCCTCATCGAAAAAGAATTCCTTAACTCGACGAAGCATGAGATAGTAGTAGAGGTTGAAATTGACACCAAACATCAAGACCCCGACACTCGTCAGATAGGTAATGAGAGAACTATTATAGTGGGCGATTCCATCATTGTAAACCGTGAAACCACCAGTCCCAGCAGTTCCCATAGCGATGACAAAGCTATCGTAGAGTGGCATACCGGCAAGATAATAAATCACTACAAAGAGTGCGAACATTGCCAGATACAGGATGTAGAGGATTTGTGCTGTATTTTTTAGCTTAGACACCACCTTACCAAATACTGGTCCAGGAACCTCGGCCTTCATAACCTCTAAGTGGCTGTTTTTAGCATTGTCCATAATAGCTAGTGCAAAAACTAGCACCCCCATACCTCCGATGAGGTGGGTAAAGCTCCGCCAAAATAGAAGCGAACGACTTAGTACAGAAACGTCATTTAAGATAGTTGCTCCCGTAGTAGTGAAGCCGGAACTAGTTTCGAAGAAGGCATCGATAAAATTGGGGATTTGACCTGAAAAGACAAAGGGAAGGGAGCCAAAGAAAGACCAGAGGATCCAACATAGGGCAACAATTAAGACTCCTTCTTTGGCATAGATACGTTGTTTTTTAGGTTTACTGATGATTCCGAGTAGACCTAGGACAACAAGAATCCCGATGGTAGAGAAAAGAGCTGTAAAAACTTGACTAGATTCTCGATAGTAAAGAGCAATACCAACCGGAACTAAAAGTAGCCCAGCTTCAATCAAGAGTAGCTTTGCAAGAAGAAAGCGTACCATACTTCTATTCATAGCTTACCTCTCTAACAAATCATAAATCTTGGTGATATTTGAAAGCAAAGTGATAACCACTAGCTTATCACCGACCTGGAGGGTATCTTCTCCTGTTGGGAAGATCGTTTTCCCATTGCGGATAATAGCAGCAATCAAGACATCCTTTTTGAGCTTCAATTGAGTTAAAGGCTTGCCAGTCATTTTATTGGCTTCCTTGATTAGGAATTGAAGAGTTTCTACCTGTCCATTTGCTAGATGGTGCATAGCTTGAAGGTCAGAATATTGCGCATTTACACGACCATGGATAAAGTGCATGATGGTATCAACAGCGATTGTTTTAGGGGTGATGATACTTGAGAAATCCGTCGCGTGGATAATTTCCAAGAGACTAGTACGGTTAACTTTGGTAATGTTTTTTTGAACGCCAATACTATCCAAGAACATAGATGTAATGATGTTTTCCTCGTCGACTCCAGTCAGAGTGGCAACAGCATCGTAGTTCTGAGCACTTTCTTCTAAGAGGGTGTCCTTAGTTGTTCCATCACCTTGGACTATATAGAGTTTAGGGAATTTTTCGCTGAAAAAGGCAGCTCTTTCAGGATTGACCTCAATAACCTTGGTATCGATACGACTGTCTTTTAACATACCTAAGAGATAGTAAGCAATTTTCCCAGCTCCTATGATGAGTAAACTCTTAACAACTCTGGACTTAATATAGTTGTGGAAGAGCATCATATCGACACGATGTCCTGTCACAAAGATATGGTCTTTATCTTCTAAAATCATATCTCCACTAGGAATCATGAGTTTGTGGTCGCGTTCGATAGCACAGACAATAACATTACCAAACTTTTTACGGAAATCAGCAATAGACATCTGACAAATATTACTGAAATTTCGTACCTTGAATTCCATTAAGCTGACTAATCCACCTGCAAAACGCTCAACAGAAAGAGCATTGGGGAAGTCTATAATATTAGCGATAGCACGAGCTGCTAGGAGTTCAGGGTTTACAATGAGTGAAAATCCAAGAATATTTTTTTCTTTAAAGTAAGGGTTGGAATATTCAGGGTTGCGAACACGAACGATGGTTTCTTTGGCTCCCATTTTCTTGGCTAAAACAGCCGACACCATATTGACCTCGTCGTATTGAGTCATGGCAATGAAAATATCACAATCTTGAACATTGGCTGCTTCTAACATAGCAAAGTCAGCTCCGTTACCTGCGATTCCCATAATATCAAAACGGCTGGTCAAGTATTTTAGAACAGTTTCGTTCTGTTCAATTAAGACAACATCATGGTTGTCAGCAACCAGTGAACGACAGAGGGCAGAACCTACTTTTCCCCCTCCGACAAGAATAATCTTCATAGTTAGTTAACCTACTTTTTCAATATGTCTCTATCATACCTTTTTTTAGAAAAAAATGCACTCAACAACCGACTGTTTCCTTCTTTAATAAAGGGATTAGGGGAATTCGAATAAATATTTTGCTTTAAACATCATATGTTTATGAAAAAACTTGTTCCGAAAATTCTTAATCTATGTAAATTTTATGATATTGCTTACTGAAAGTTGAAATTTTAACTTTTGTAAATATGCTTGTAAAAAAAATGAAAAAATCAAGTCATTTCTATTGACAATCAGGCTGAAAGTGTTATACTAAAAAAGTAGTTTCGCTGATTTACTTCAAACCTGTTGTGAGGTAAGTTAACGATGCCTTAACCACGCTGTTTGCTGAGCTTGACTCCGGGCAGTGTGGCTATTTTTTTGCACTAGTGAGAGGAAGCAAGGCATGGCCAATCATATTGTATTGTTTGAACCACAAATTCCACAAAATACGGGAAATATTGCACGAACCTGTGCGGCGACGAATGCGCCCCTTCATATTATCAAACCGATGGGCTTTCCGATTGATGATCGTAAAATGAAGAGAGCCGGGCTAGACTATTGGGACAAACTTGAGATCTATTTTTATGATAGTTTAGATGAATTTATGAAAAAAATGGATGGTCAACTCTACTTGATTTCCAAGTTTGCAGAAAAGGTCTATTCAGATGCTGACTTCACGATAGAAGGAAACCATTATTTTCTTTTTGGGCGTGAAGATAAAGGTTTGCCTGAGGAATTTATGCGGGAACATCCGGAAAAAGCTCTCAGAATTCCTATGAATGATGAACATGTTCGTAGCCTCAATGTATCCAATACGGTATGTATGATTGTCTATGAGGCCCTTCGTCAACAGAATTTTGCGGGTCTCGAACTGGTTCATACTTACGAAACGGATAAGTTGAAATAAACACTGATAAGAGATAAAATGCTTGCGCTTGCAAGCTTTTTTTGTTATCATTAGAGGGTCTTCAGGGCTGGGTGAGATTCCCGACCGGCGGTGACTTTTACTCGGAAATGTTCTTTTCCTTTTATACTTTGTTGCCAAGCTTTGCCTAACCAAAAGTTATGCCTACAGCTTGTCGCCTAGTCTAAAAGAAAAATCTCCATTTCCTTACTCTAAAAGAAGTCCGTGAGCGCAAGCTGATGTGGTGAGATTCCACAACCGACAGTATAGTCTGGATGGGAGAAGACGAAAGGATAGCTTTGTCTATTCTGCTTCATTATAATAGAAATAAAACCAGTTTCTTTGTAAGCTTAGGTTGTTTTTTGAGATAGTTAAGAGAGTAGATAGAGAGAAACTTTCCAACTTCTTCTGATTTTATAGAAAATTGGAGGAACCTGTTATGACAAACACACGTCGACTTTCGACCATTGCAATTTTATCAGCACTTTCATTTGTGTTGATGTACTTTGACTTTCCGCTTCTACCGGCAGCAGCCTTTTTAAGGATTGAGTTCAGTATCTTACCAGTTCTTGTAGGTTTGGTAGTCTTGGATTTACCAGCTGCTTTAGGAGTACTATTCCTTCGGTCCTTGCTGAAAATCCTTCTGAACAACCAAGGAGTTAGTACCTATATTGGTTTGCCGATGAATATCGTAGCCTTAGGAGTCTTTGTTCTTGCTTTTGGTCTGATTTGGAAAAAAGAGCGTACAACCATGCGTTTTGTCCTAGCTTCATTAGCAGGGACGATTGGTCTTACTTTAGCCATGTTAGTTCTAAACTACGTTTATGCTGTACCTTTGTACGCAAAATTTGCTAACTTCGATATAGAGAACATTCTAGGACTTAGTAATTACTTGTTGGCAATGGTCTTACCATTTAATTTGATTGAAGGAGTCATCTTTGCCATCTCATTCTGGTTATTATTTGTCCTCTTGAAACCAACTTTGAAATACTATGAAAGATAAACAAACATATTTAACAAAGGGCTCTTTTGCCCTTTTACTATTTGTAATTCTGGGTTATGTCGTTAAGTTTTATCCAGAACAATTGATACCATTTGATTCGTCTATCCAGACAGCAATCCGTGGAGATTTACCAGCTATATTGACAACTATCTTTCGAGGGATTACTCGTCTGATTGACTTACCAATCGTTATTTCTTGGGCAATTCTATTGACTGTTATTTTTTATCTGAAAAAGTGGAAGTCAGAAAGCCTTTTAGTAGCTGGCAATCTTAGTTTGGCTGGAATTTTAATTGTGTCCTTAAAATACATCTATCAACGTCCCCGACCTGAAATTTTACACTTGGTCGAAGAAGAGGGCTTTTCTTTCCCTAGTGGTCACTCGCTAGCAGTAACCCTCCTAATCGGTTCTCTAATTATCATTGTGGGACAGAGAGTGAAAGATAGGACTGTAAAGCTCATTCTCCAGATTTTACTGGGAATCTATCTAGTAAGTGTAATCATTTCCAGAGTCTATCTGGGAGTTCATTACCCATCAGATGTTCTTGCCAGTCTCTGTCTGGGTCTTGGAATTCTATTCATTGAATTTCCATTTTATGACAAACTTCGCTTTCAATGGCGCTTTACAGGCAAACAAAAGTAGATATTAACTCTTCTTGAGGAGAAAAAATGGAAGTCAAGATAAAAAATCTTCATCCAACTCAACTATACTTATCAGAAAAGAAGTTGCAAGATATCCAGATGCTTTATCAGTCGGCTGAAATCATCAATATGGATCCAATCAGTGTTCTTGCATTTGGAGATCGCTTGCTGATTACAGATGGGCATCACAGAGCTTACCAAGCTTTGTTAGCAGGTCGGGATACGATTTTTGCTGAGTGGGATAAAGATGGTGGTGATGAACTATATCATCTCTATGCACAAGCTTGTGAGGAAAGAAAGATTTACTCTGTTCTGGATTTAAAAAATCATATCTTAGCCCAAGATGAGTATGAAGCAAAATGGTACAACTGGTGTGATGGTTTTAATCAAGCAGTGACTCTCTTATTGAAAAGGAAGTTAAAGTGAAACAAATCATTCAAGTAGAGAGTTCTTTACGCCTGGTTTCTTATTTTTTAGCAGATCATCGTGATGTAGATTTGACTTAGTATTAGGAAGCGGACTTGGTTGAACACTTGTAGATGGAGTCAGAAGCTCCAATAATGTATAAAATTTGAATGCCATTTATTCCAATTATCGCTCAAAACAGAGCGGTTTTTTGTTTGTAGTTCAGAACTCTTTCACGAAAGAAATAATAGCCAAATTCAGTAATAAAATTTCTCTAAAAATAGGATTTTTCTCTTGCATTTGAAATAGATTAGTGTATAATAGTAGGGTATGTGTAAAACATACTTGTGGGAGGTAAAAATCTCTAAATTACCGCCAAAACCACAAAGGAGGATTTAAAAATGGCTAAAAAAGTCGAAAAACTTGTAAAATTGCAAATCCCTGCTGGTAAAGCTACACCAGCTCCACCGGTTGGACCTGCTCTTGGTCAAGCTGGTATCAACATCATGGGATTCACAAAAGAGTTCAACGCTCGTACAGCTGATCAAGCTGGTATGATCATTCCAGTTGTTATCTCAGTATACGAAGATAAATCATTTACTTTCGTTACTAAAACACCACCAGCTGCTGTTCTTTTGAAAAAAGCTGCAGGTGTTGAAAAAGGATCAGGTACACCTAACAAAACTAAAGTTGCTACAGTTACTCGTGCACAAGTACAAGAAATTGCAGAAACTAAGATGCCAGATTTGAACGCTGCAAACATTGAGTCTGCAATGCGTATGATCGAAGGTACTGCTCGTTCTATGGGATTCACTGTTGTTGACTAATCAATAACTTCCCTATATAACCCGCAAGACTTCATCATTTCGAGAAGTGACGTGGGAGATGAAAATCGATTGAACCACTTACAAGGAGAATAGAAAATGGCTAAAAAAAGCAAACAACTTCGTGCTGCTCTTGAGAAAATCGACAGCACAAAAGCATACAGCGTAGAAGAAGCTGTAGCTCTTGCAAAAGAAACTAACTTTGCAAAATTTGACGCAACTGTAGAAGTTGCATACAACTTGAACATCGACGTGAAAAAAGCTGACCAACAAATCCGTGGAGCAATGGTATTGCCAAACGGTACTGGTAAAACAGCTCGCGTTCTTGTATTTGCACGTGGTGCAAAAGCTGAAGAAGCTAAAGCTGCTGGTGCAGACTTCGTTGGTGAAGACGACCTTGTTGCTAAAATCAACGATGGTTGGTTGGACTTCGATGTAGTTATCGCTACACCTGACATGATGGCTCTTGTTGGACGTCTTGGACGTGTCCTTGGACCACGTAACTTGATGCCAAACCCTAAAACTGGTACTGTAACAATGGATGTTGCTAAAGCAGTTGAAGAGTCTAAAGGTGGTAAAATCACTTACCGTGCTGACCGTGCAGGTATCGTACAAGCTATCATCGGTAAAGTTTCATTTGAAGCTGACAAGTTAGTTGAAAACTTCAAAGCATTCAACGAAACAATCCAAAAAGCTAAACCAGCTACTGCTAAAGGAACTTACGTAACAAGCTTGACAATCACAACTACTCAAGGTGTTGGTATCAAGGTTGACGTTAACTCACTTTAATTAGTAGTTTATACAGAGAGAACGAGTACGAAAGTGCTCGTTTTTTTTGGGTACGATGGTCATGTCGTTCATCTGGATTTGTAATACTCTTCAAAACCACGTTAGCTTTGTCTTGCCGTACTCAAGTACAGTATCCACCTAACATCCTAGTTTGCTCTTTGATTTCCATTGAGTATTATTTGTGGGTACCATTTACTAGTGAACCTGTTAGCGAATCTCAAGTCTGACGCTTAAAATAAGAATCGGCAGAGAAAGAGATAGAGAAATCTTGGCTATACGAATAGGCACGTGATAGTAAAGCGTATATAGCGGATAAGAAGGCCAGCAACTCTAAAGTACAAATATGTAGTCGTAACCTATATGAGTAAACTACGTGAGTAATTGAATTCGAACTAGAGAGGTGATTAATAGATTTATGCTATAGTCATGGCAGCTTGTACGCTTTTGATTCTAGTTTATCAAATAATAGATTAGAATTATCAGATAATATCATTTTATGTTATAATGAAGAAAAAATAGAGGTGTTCAAATGTCAGAAGCAGGTCATAAGTTTTTAGCAAAACTGGGGAAAAGACGCTTACGTCCAGGTGGAAAACGTGCTACAGATTGGTTAATTGCGGAAGGAGAATTTTCAAAAGAAAAGAGAATACTAGAAGTTGCGTGCAATAGGGGAACTACAGCAATTGAGTTGGCACAGCGTTTTGGTTGTAAGATAACTGCTGTTGATATGGATGGACAAGCCTTAGAAGTGGCTAAAAAATCTGCTGAAATGGCAGGTGTTGGTCATTTGATTAGATTTGAAAGAGCAAATGCAATGAAACTTCCTTATGAAGATGCTAGTTTTGATATTGTTATAAATGAAGCTATGCTGACTATGCAAGCCGATCAAGCTAAGAAAAAATGTGTAATGGAGTATCTAAGGGTTTTAAAACCTGAAGGTCTTCTTTTGACACATGATGTGCTTCTTAAGGAAGCTAAAGAGTCTGTCAGACAGGAATTGTCACAAGCAATTCATGTAAATGTAGGTCCTTTAACTCAAGATGGTTGGGAACAGGTGATGATAGAATCAGGTTATCATGATGTGAAAGTATTGACTGGTGAAATGACATTAATGAAATTATCAGGTATGATTTATGACGAAGGTTGGCTAGGAACTTTGAAAATTTGTGTAAATGCTTGTAAAAAGGAGAATAGAAAGCAGTTTTTAACGATGTATAAAATGTTTGCTAAGAATAAACAGAAATTGGGCTTTATTGCTATGGCTAGTCATAAAACGTCAAATCGTTAGATAATCATTGAAGTTAACTTTTCCTGTCAATCGAAAGTGATTATGTCCCAAAAAAATGGTGATATTGAGGGCAATTATTTTCATTTCATTTGACACGAGGAACCCTTGAAGCTGTTTTGTTAGCTAAACCAAGGCTAGTCTTAGCCTTAGCTCGCCAGCCTAACAGCTCCAAGCCTCATATCAAATGAAATTCTTTCCTCATACTGCTGGCTTTCTCTCTCCTAAGTTTACCGGATAGAGTGATTTGCTTTAAGGAAAAGTTTCCCATTTAGCGATAATATGATGGTTATCAAAGTTCAAATGTAGCTAAAAATTGGCGAATTCGTTCAGGTCTTAGCCAAGGAGATACAGCTTTATCTACTGAACTTAATCTTTCGCTTGCTTTACAGAATTACGGCATCAAAAATGTAGGTTTTGCAACTGTTTGGGGGCAACAACATACAGAGGCAGAAGTTTCTGGTGATTCGACAAGTAATTTTATTGAATGGGTAAATAGTAGTTTAAAATAGTTTTTACTTTATGATAATACTTATAAAAGGTTGAAGACAGATCTGTCTCAACCTTTTTTCTATTCAAAAAATATAAATACGTATAAACTTTCTAATCTATTTGATATTGTAAACTATCTAGATAGAAAATTCAGAAAATTGTTTCTTTTGTCTTGAAAATTTTTGAAAAAATGGTATTATAGAAACAAGTCATTTTATTGAGAAGAGAAAGGGGAACGATGGAGAAAATCATTTTAGACTCACCAAAGTCAGGTTCGGAACTCGTTTTGGAAACGCTCCGTGACCTAGGAATCGATACGATTTTTGGTTATCCAGGCGGGGCGGTATTGCCTTTATATGATGCTATTTATAATTTTAAAGGCATTCGCCATATTCTAGGTCGGCATGAACAAGGTTGTCTTCATGAAGCAGAAGGTTATGCTAAGTCAACAGGGAAACTTGGTGTCGCAGTCGTCACAAGTGGACCAGGAGCTACGAATGCTATTACTGGTATTGCAGATGCCATGAGTGACAGTGTTCCCCTTTTGGTCTTCACAGGTCAGGTGGCAAGAGCGGGAATCGGTAAAGATGCTTTTCAAGAAGCAGATATTGTCGGTATTACCATGCCGATTACCAAGTACAACTATCAGGTTCGTGAGACAGCAGATATTCCACGTGTGATTACAGAGGCTGTGCACATTGCGACTACCGGTCGTCCAGGACCAGTTGTTATTGACTTGCCAAAAGATGTTTCAGCTCTTGAAACGGACTTCGTCTATTCTTCAGAGATAGATTTACCAAGTTATCAACCAACTTTAGAGCCAAATGAGATGCAAATCAAGAAGATCTTGAAGCAACTCTCTAAGGCTAAGAAGCCAGTTTTGTTAGCTGGTGGTGGAATTAGCTATGCAGAGGCTGCAGCGGAGTTAAATGAATTTGCAGAGCGATATCAAATTCCTGTTGTTACCAGTCTTTTGGGACAGGGAACAATTGCAACTAGCCATCCACTGTTTTTGGGAATGGGTGGGATGCATGGTTCCTTTGCAGCCAATATCGCAATGACTGAAGCTGATTTTATGATTTCGATTGGGTGTCGTTTTGACGACCGTTTGACTGGTAATCCTAAGACATTTGCGAAGAATGCCAAAGTAGCGCATATTGATATCGATCCAGCAGAGATTGGTAAGATTATCGCTGTTGATATCCCAGTTGTCGGAGATGCTAAAAAGGCCTTGCAGCAGTTACTAGCGGAGCCAATCGTTCGTAACAATACTGAAAAATGGATTGAAAAAGTTACCAAAGATAAGAATCGTGTTCGTTCTTATGATAAAAAGGAACGTGTCGTACAACCACAAGCAGTTATTGAACGTATAGGCGAATTGACTAAGGGTGATGCCATTGTCGTAACTGACGTCGGACAACACCAAATGTGGACGGCTCAATACTACCCTTATCAAAACGAGCGTCAACTCGTAACTTCAGGTGGACTAGGAACCATGGGATTTGGAGTTCCTGCAGCCATTGGGGCAAAAATTGCTAATCCAGATAAGGAGGTCGTGCTCTTTGTCGGTGATGGTGGTTTCCAAATGACCAATCAGGAATTAGCAATCTTGAACATCTACAAGATTCCAATCAAGGTCATCATGCTTAATAACCATTCACTTGGGATGGTTCGTCAATGGCAAGAAGCCTTCTACGATGGTCGAACATCAGAGTCAGTCTTTGATAGCCTTCCTGATTTCCAATTGATGGCTCAAGCCTATGGAATTAAGAATTATAAATTTGATAATCCTGAAACCTTAGAGAAGGATTTGGAAGTCATCTTGGAAGATGTACCAATGTTTATCGAGGTAGATATTTCTCGTAAAGAGCATGTTTTACCGATGGTACCAGCTGGTAAGAGTAATCATGAGATGTTGGGGGTGAAGTTTAATGCGTAGAATGTTAACAGCCAAACTTCAAAACCGGTCAGGAGTTCTCAATCGCTTTACCGGTGTCTTGTCTAGACGCCAAGTCAATATTGAGAGTATCTCGGTAGGTGCAACAGAAAATCCTAATGTGTCTAGAATTACCATTATCATTGATGTTGCATCGAATGATGAGGTTGAGCAAATCATCAAACAACTCAACCGTCAGGTCGACGTTATTCGTGTCCGTGATATCACAGATAAACCGCACTTGGAGCGCGAAGTGATTCTGATCAAGGTCTCAGCGCCTGCAGAGAAGCGAGCAGAAATTTTAGCTATTATCCAGCCTTTCCGTGCAACTGTTGTTGATGTGGCTCCGAGCTCCATTACTGTTCAGATGACTGGGAATGCGGAAAAGAGTGAAGCTTTGATTCGGGTTATTCGACCATACGGTATCAAGAATATCGCTCGGACGGGTGCAACTGGATTTACCCGCGATTAATACTCTTCGAAAATCTCTTCAAATCACGTCAGCTTTGCTTTGCCGTAGGTATATGTTACTGACTTCGTCAGTCTTATTTACAACCTCAAAGCAG
Source organism: Streptococcus sp. oral taxon 061 (assembly GCF_964211575.1). Lineage (GTDB taxonomy): Bacteria > Bacillota > Bacilli > Lactobacillales > Streptococcaceae > Streptococcus. The sequence goes on from NZ_CAXOQQ010000001.1 coordinate 177,711, forward strand.
TGCTTTGAGCAACCTGCGCCTAGCTTCCTAATTTGCTCTTTGATTTTCATTGAGTAAAAAATAACTTAAATTTGTTAATCTAGCCTATCAGGCAATAAATATAGAAAAGAGAGAAAAACTATGGCAGTTCAAATGGAATACGAAAAAGATGTAAAAGTAGCAGCACTTGATGGTAAAAAAATCGCTGTTATCGGTTATGGTTCACAAGGTCATGCTCACGCTCAAAACTTGCGTGATTCAGGTCACGATGTGATCATCGGTGTTCGTCCAGGTAAATCTTTTGATAAGGCAAAAGAAGATGGTTTTGATACTTATACAGTAGCAGAAGCAACTAAATTGGCTGATGTTATCATGATTTTGGCACCAGACGAAATCCAAGCTGACCTTTACGCAGAAGAAGTAGCTCCAAACTTGGAAGCTGGGAATGCAGTTGGATTTGCGCATGGCTTCAATATCCACTTCGAATTCATCAAAGTTCCTGCAGATGTAGATGTCTTCATGTGTGCTCCTAAAGGGCCAGGTCACTTGGTACGTCGTACTTTCGAAGAAGGATTTGGTGTTCCAGCACTTTATGCAGTTTACCAAGACGCGACTGGAAATGCTAAAGATATCGCCATGGACTGGGCTAAAGGTGTTGGTTCAGCACGCGTTGGTCTTCTTGAAACAAGTTTTAAAGAAGAAACAGAAGAAGATTTGTTCGGTGAACAAGCAGTTCTTTGTGGTGGGTTAACTGCCTTGATGGAAGCAGGATTTGAAGTCTTGACTGAAGCTGGTTATGCACCAGAATTGGCTTACTTTGAAGTCCTTCACGAAATGAAATTGATCGTTGACTTGATCTACGAAGGTGGATTCAAGAAAATGCGTCAATCAATTTCAAACACTGCTGAATACGGTGACTATGTTTCTGGTCCACGTGTCATCACTGACCAAGTGAAAGAAAACATGAAAGCCGTTCTTGCGGACATCCAAAATGGTACATTTGCCAACGACTTTGTGAACGACTACAAAGCTGGACGTCCAAAATTGACTGCTTACCGTGAACAAGCAGCTAACCTTGAAATTGAAAAGGTTGGTGCAGAGTTGCGTAAAGCAATGCCATTTGTTGGTAAAAACGACGATGACGCATTCAAAATCTACAACTAATTTTTGAGAATAAAAATAGAAGGCGAGTTGGGGGGTACCTAACCCGCTTTTTATCTTGAAAAAGAATCAAGGAGAAGATTATGCTTAGTGCAAAAGATGTGGTGAAGGCCCACAAGGTTCTGAGTGGTGTCGTAGCCAATACACCACTTGACTACGATCATTATTTATCCGAAAAATACGGAGCGAAAATTTATCTCAAAAAAGAAAATGCTCAACGTGTCCGCTCTTTTAAAATTCGTGGAGCTTATTATGCCATCTCACAATTGACTAAGGAAGAACGTGAACGTGGAGTAGTGTGCGCATCAGCGGGAAATCATGCTCAAGGAGTTGCCTACACTTGTAACGAGATGAAAATTCCTGCAACAATCTTTATGCCCATTACAACGCCTCAACAGAAAATTGGGCAGGTTCGTTTCTTTGGTGGAGATTTTGTAACTATCAAATTGGTAGGAGATACCTTTGATGCCTCGGCTAAGGCAGCTCAAGACTATACAGTTGCTGAAAATCGTACGTTTATTGATCCTTTTGATGATCCCTATGTTCAAGCTGGTCAAGGAACAGTAGCTTATGAAATTTTAGAAGAAGCGCGAAAAGAATCCATTGATTTTGATACTGTCTTGGTGCCTGTAGGAGGTGGAGGACTCATTGCAGGAGTTTCTACTTATATAAAGGAAACGAATCCTGCTATTGAAGTTCTTGGTGTAGAAGCTAACGGAGCTCGTTCCATGAAGGCAGCATTTGAGGCTGGAGGTCCCGTTAAACTCAAAGAAATTGATAAGTTTGCAGACGGAATCGCTGTGCAGAAGGTTGGACAATTGACCTATGAAGCAACCCGTAAAAATGTTGAAACTCTAATCGGAGTGGATGAAGGTTTAATCTCTGAGACCTTGATCGATCTTTATTCTAAACAAGGGATTGTGGCTGAACCTGCTGGTGCTGCTAGTGTGGCGGCTCTGGAAGTACTGTCAGACTATATAAAAGGAAAGACTATTTGTTGTATCATTTCTGGAGGAAATAACGATATCAACCGTATGCCAGAGATGGAAGAGCGTGCCTTGATTTACGATGGAATCAAGCATTACTTTGTGGTAAACTTCCCACAACGTCCAGGGGCTCTTCGTGAGTTTGTAAATGATATCTTGGGGCCAAATGATGATATTACTCGTTTTGAGTATATTAAACGTGCCAGCAAGGGAACAGGACCAGTCTTAATCGGGATTGCTCTTGCTAACAAGCATGATTATGCGGGCTTGATTCACCGAATGGAGAAGTTTGACCCGTCTTATATTAACTTGAATGGGAATGAAACTCTATATAATATGCTTGTTTAATATCCTATAAAATTTTTATCATATCATTTGCCTAACCTATATACGAGTGCTATAATGTAAGTGAAGAAAGGGGGAGATTCCCATGGTTTTACAAGTTTTACTTGTTCTAGTGATTCTAATGCTTATTGTAGGAGCTGTGTTAGTGAGCTCTGTTTATGTCGTTCGTCAACAATCTGTTGCAATTATCGAACGATTTGGTAAGTATCAAAAGTTAAGTAATAGTGGTATTCATCTACGGGCACCATTTGGCATTGACAAAATTGCAGCTCGTGTGCAGCTACGCCTTTTACAAAGTGAGATCGTGGTTGAAACCAAAACCCAAGATAACGTTTTTGTGACTATGAATGTCGCAACTCAGTATCGTGTAAATGAGTTAAACGTTACAGACGCTTACTATAAATTGATGAGACCTGAAGCTCAAATCAAATCTTATATTGAAGATGCATTGCGCTCATCTGTTCCTAAGTTAACTTTGGATGAATTGTTTGAGAAAAAAGATGAAATTGCATTAGAAGTTCAAAAACAAGTGGCGGAAGAAATGTCAACGTATGGGTATATTATCGTTAAGACGCTGATTACTAAAGTTGAGCCGGATGCAGAAGTCAAACAATCAATGAACGAGATTAATGCTGCCCAACGTAAGAGAGTGGCAGCTCAAGAATTGGCTGAAGCAGATAAAATTAAGATCGTTACAGCGGCAGAAGCTGAGGCAGAAAAAGATCGCCTCCATGGTGTGGGGATCGCAGAGCAGCGAAAAGCAATTGTTGATGGACTTGCTGATTCTATTAAAGAGTTAAAAGGAGCCAATGTCGAATTAACTGAAGAACAAATTATGTCAATCCTATTAACCAATCAGTATTTGGATACATTGAATAATTTTGCAGATAAACAAGGAAATAATACAATATTCTTGCCAGCAAATCCTAATGGAGTTGAAGATATTCGAACCCATATATTATCAGCTTTGAAAGCTAAATAATTACAATCTTAACGCAATAATCTAGTTAATATATGTGTTTTAATTGACAAATATTATAAAAACATATAGAATGAAGTTGCGTAAAGAAAAAAATAGGAGAATAACATGGCTAAGTCTAACTTTGAAAAAGTAGAAGCAGTTGTTAGCTGGGTTCGTGATAAGAAGATCACAGGGTATCGTATTTCTAAGGAAACGAATGCGCGTGAGATGTCTATCATTGCTTTGGCTCAAGGACGTGCAAAAGTTAAAAACATTTCCTTTGAAACAGCCCTCGGCTTAATTGATTTCTACAATAAAAATCATGAAAAATTTGAAGATTAGTCTTTGGATATAGGCAGGTTCGAAAAGAATCTGCCTTTTCATTTTTTGGAATATAAAAAAAGACTGCCATTGCAGTCTTTTTCTTATCGAAGATAGCGTTGTAAAAATTCTCTTGTACGTTCTTCTTTAGGATTGGTAAATAGATCTTCAGGTTTGCCTTCTTCTGCAATAACCCCCTTATCCATAAAGATAACACGGTTTGAGACATCGCGAGCAAATTCCATTTCATGGGTTACAACGATCATGGTCAAGCCTTCTTGAGCTAGTTCTTGCATGATTTTGAGAACTTCACCGACCATTTCAGGGTCGAGGGCTGATGTAGGCTCGTCAAAGAGAATGGCATCAGGATTCATAGAAAGAGCACGAGCAATAGCCACACGTTGCTTTTGACCACCAGAAAGTTGTTTAGGTTTGGCTTGCCAGTAACGTTCTCCCATGCCGACTTTTTCAAGGTTTTCTTTAGCAACTTTCTCTGCTTCTGAGCGATCACGTTTGAGTACAGTTGTTTGGCCAACGATTGTATTTTCTAGCACGTTTAGATTTTCAAAAAGGTTGAAGGACTGGAAGACCATTCCTAGTTTTTCTCGATAGTGAGTGAGGTTATAGCCTTTTTCGAGGACGTTTTCACCGTGATAAAGGATTTTACCCTCAGTGGGTGTTTCAAGTAAGTTGATAGAACGTAGGAAGGTTGATTTACCACTACCAGAACTACCGATGATAGAAATAACTTCTCCTTTATGGATAGTGAGTGAGATGTCTTTTAGGACCTCGTTTTGTCCATAGGATTTTTTGAGGTGTTTGATTTCAAGAATGGGTTGATTCATTATTTCAAATCCTCCGTTTGCATTTGGTTAGCACCTGTTGTGTAGGTATCCATATCCATACGTTTTTCAATGTAACGGAGAATACGCGTTACTGTAAAGGTAAGGACAAAGTAGATAACTGCGATGATGGTAAAGGTTTGGAAGTATTGGTAGGTTTGTGTTGCTACTGTATTTCCTGAGAAGTAAAGTTCTACAACAGAGATAACGTTCAATACAGAAGTATCCTTGATGTTGATGACGAACTCATTACCAGTTGCTGGTAGAATATTTCGAACAACTTGAGGCAAAACAATCTTACGCATGGTTTGATTATGAGTCATACCAAGTGCAGTTGCCGCTTCGAATTGTCCCTTATCAACAGCCAGAATACCGCCACGGACGATTTCTGTCATGTAGGCACCCGTATTGATAGAAACGATAAAGATAGCAGCCAGTGTTCGGTCTAGGTTGATTCCAAAGGCTTGTGCAGTACCATAGTAGATAACCATGGCTTGTACAATCATAGGAGTACCACGGAAAATTTCAATATAGACGTTGAGAATCCAGCCAAGTAGATTTTGGATAACGTAGATAAATTGATTTTCAGATTGAGGTGCAGTACGGAAGACACCGATAGCAAGACCAATGATGAGACCGACGATAGTACCGATAATGGAAATGAGAAGAGTAATACCTGCACCACGCAAGAGTTGTTGCCAGTTCTCAGATAGAATTTTAGTAACTTGGCCAAAGAAATTACTGTTGCTTTCTTCAGTTGTTGTAGATTCGGCAGGTTGCTCTTTGATCATACGATCCATGAGCGCAACTTGTTCTTCTTTAGAAATGGTTTCAATGCTAGCGTTGATTTGACTGATACGTTCGTCGTCTTTACGGAGCCCGATAGCAATAGATGTATCTTCTTCTCCAGTTTTAAAACCAGGTTCTGGCTGAATCATTTTGAACTTAGCGTTTGCTGATTCGGCAGTTAAGGCTTCTGGACGTTCAGAAACATAGGCGTCAATAACACCAGCTTCAAGGGCTTGACGCATCTGTGCGAAATCACCCATGGCAGTTTCTTTCTGAGCACCTGAGATTTGTGAAATCAAATTATAAAGGTAAACACCTTGCTGAGAAGTGATTTTTGCTCCGCTAAAGTCGTCTAGTGATTTAGCATTAGCATAGGCAGAATCCTTCTTGACCAAAAGTACTGGTTCGCTAGTGTAGTAGCTGCTTGAGAAGGCAATTTCTTGTTTGCGTTCGGCAGTTGGGCTCATACCTGCAATGATCATATCGATTTTACCAGAGGTAAGGGCTGGAACGAGTCCTTCCCATTTAGTTTTTACAACCAAAGGTTCTTTACCAAGGTCCTTAGCAATCTTTTTAGCGATTTGGACATCATACCCGTTGGCATATTGATTGGTTCCATCGATTTTGACAGCACCATTACTGTCGTCATCCTGAGTCCAGTTAAAAGGTGCGTAAGCTGCCTCCATTCCGATGCGTAAATATTCATCGGCTTGGACCTGGCTAACTAGTCCTAGAGTAAGGGCTAGGCTAGCAAGGATAGATAAGCATAATTTTTTCATGTTTTCTCCTAATTCTAGTCTAAAAATGGCTTCCTCTATTGTATCTAAAAATGGTGAGATTTTCAATACAAGTAAACCTTAAGTTCTAAAAAATGATATAATAGTGAAAAAACATGAAAGGGAATGTAAGATGAAAAAGAGATGGCTTCTTGCTCTGGTATTTACCTGTTTGCTATTTGTGCCTCGTCTAGTTTTTGCAGTAGATTTCGATATTCTTTCCTATAAAGGAGATTTGAATATTCATGCAGATAATACAGCAGTTTTCAAAGAAACAATCACCTACCACTTTAAAGATGATTTTAATGGTCAATTGATTGGACTCGGAAAAGCAGGGAAAATGCCGAAGGGATTTGAAATTGATCCTGATCCAAAGGTTGAGGCATCTAAAAACGGTCATAAAATCGAAAATCTTACTAGCGAAGTGACAGAAGAAACGAATGGTTATACTGTTAAAGTCTATAATCCAGGTCGGGAAGGGGACAGGGTCGAAGTGGAACTTACCTGGCAATTGAAAAACCTTCTTTTCTTGTATAATGATATCGCTGAATTAAATTGGCAACCCTTAACAGACAGTTCAGAATCTATTGAAAAGTTTGAGTTTCATGTAAGCGGAGAGAAGGGGGCTGAAAAACTCTTTTTCCACACAGGTCAACTTTATAGAGAGGGAAGTATTGAACAGAGTGGTCCTGACTATACTATTCGCTTAGATAATCTTCCGTCTAAGCGCGGAGTTGAGTTGCATGCCTACTGGCCTCGAACTGATTTTGCTAGCGCTATGGATCAGGGCTTAAAAGGGAATCGTTTAGAAGAGTTTAATAAGATAGAAGACTCGATTGTTAGAGAAAAAGAGCAGAGTAAACAACTCGTTACTTGGGTGTTTCCTTCAATACTTTCCATCTCCTTGTTATTGAGTATCTGCTTCTATTTTATTTATAGAAGAAAAACCACTCCTTCAGTCAAATATGCCAAAAATCATCGTCTCTATGAACCGCCGATGGAATTAGAGCCTATGGTTTTATCTGAAGCTGTTTATTCTACTTCCATAGAGGAAGTAAGCCCTCTAATCAAAGGAGCAGGCAAATTTACCTTCAACCAGCTTATTCAAGCTACCTTGTTAGATGTGATTGACCGTGGGAATGTTTCTATTATTTCAGAAGGAGATGTAGTTACTTTAAGGTTGGTAAAAGAAGATGGCTTGGCAAGCTTTGAGAGGACCTGTCTAAATCTGGCCTTTTCAGGTAAAAAAGAAGTTGCTGTTTCTGATTTATTTGCGGATTATAAGGTCTCTGAGAGTCTTTACCGTGGAGCAAAAGCTGCTGATGAAAGACGGATTCAAACAAAAGGTCGTAAGCTCAAATATTCTTTTGAAAGAGCATTGAAAGAGATGCAAGAAGGGGTCAAGGACCGAGTCGCTTTCTTGGGGCTACCAGATTATTATCGCCCCTTGACTAGCGGGGATAAGGTCTTGCAAGTGAGCATGGGTGTTTCTACTATTTTCCCACTAATCATCGGATTTGGTTTGTTCTTGTACAGTTTGGACGTTCATGGCTATCTTTACCTGCCCTTGCCAATACTTGGCTTAATAGGTTTAGTTTTGGCTGCTTTCTATTATTGGAAGATTCGACTAGATAATCGTGATGGTGTCCTAAATGAAGCAGGAGCAGAGGTCTATTATCTTTGGACGAGTTTTGAAAATATGTTACGTGAGATTGCACGACTGGATCAGGCTGAATTGGAAAGTATTGTTGTTTGGAATCGTCTATTAGTGTATGCAACTTTGTTTGGATATGCTGACAAGGTTAGCCATTTGATGAAGGTTCACCAGATCCAAGTTGAAAATCCAGATATCAATCTCTATGTAGCCTATGGCTGGCATAGCATGTTTTATCATTCAACAGCGCAAATGAACCATTATGCCAGTGTCGCAAATACGGCAAGTACTTACTCAGTATCTTCTAGTAATGGAAGTTCTGGAGGCGGATTCTCTGGAGGCGGTGGAGGCGGTAGTATAGGCGCCTTTTAAAGAAAATTAAACACAGCTTATAAAAGTATGATATAATGGAGGACAGAAAAAGGAGTTATCTATGTATCTTATTGAAATTTTAAAATCTATCTTTTTTGGTATTGTTGAAGGAATTACGGAATGGTTGCCGATTTCAAGTACTGGTCACTTGATCCTAGCAGAAGAGTTTATCCAGTATAAAGATCAAAATGAAGCCTTCATGTCTATGTTTAACGTAGTCATTCAGTTGGGTGCAATCTTAGCCGTTATGGTTATCTACTTTAACAAGCTTAATCCCTTCAAACCAGGTAAGGATAAAGTTCAAGTTCGTAGAACTTGGCAATTATGGTCCAAAGTTTTTGTTGCAACCCTACCTCTTCTCCTAGTCTTTAAGTTTGATGATTGGTTTGATACTCACTTCCATAATATGGTTTCAGTAGCCATCATGTTGATTGTTTATGGGGTTGCCTTTATCTATCTTGAAAAACGTAACAAAGCGCAAGCAATTGAGCCAACAGTTACTGAGTTAGACAAATTACCTTACAAAACAGCATTGTATATCGGTCTTTTCCAAGTCTTGGCCCTTCTACCAGGGACTAGCCGTTCCGGAGCAACTATCGTAGGTGGTTTGTTGAATGGGACTAGTCGTTCAGTGGTAACAGAATTTACCTTCTATCTAGGAATTCCAGTTATGTTTGGAGCCAGCGCTTTGAAGATTTTTAAATTCATCAAGGCTGGAGAAGTCTTGAGTTTTGGTCAATTCTTCTTGCTCTTGGTAGCAATGGTAGTGGCTTTTGCAGTCAGCATGGTTGCCATTCGTTTCTTGACCAGCTATGTCAAAAAACACGACTTTACAGTGTTTGGTAAATACCGTATTGTCCTTGGGAGTGTGTTGCTACTTTATAGCTTCATTCGACTATTTGTATAAGAAAAAAACCTTGAGGGTAGATTCCTTCAAGGTTTTTAAAATCCAGTCACAGTGACTCCTAATAAACGGACTCCCTTGTCTTTATCACTCAGTGTTTCGTAGAGTTGGATGATACTTTGAGCAATTTCTTCAGAGTCTTGTGTTTGTTGATTCAGTGTTTTTCGTTTTGTTAAAGTAGAAAAGTCAGCATAGCGGATTTTCAAAATGACGATCTTACCACTTTTTTCATATTTTTGAAGACTAAGAGCCACTTTTTCCGAAAGGAGAGTTAGCTCTTTTTTAATATCTTCATCTAGACTTAGAATCTTACTGTAAGTTTTTTCTTTACCAATAGACTTACGGATACGATTTGATTTGACGGGAGAGTTATCTATACCTCGAGCCTTACGATATAGATCAAAGCCGAGTCTTCCGAAACGATCAATGAGAGTGATTTCAGAAATCTCTAAAAGGTCAGTACCCGTATATACACCCATTTGATGGAGTTTTTCAACTGTTTTCTTGCCCACACCGTGGAATTTAGCGATATCCATTTGTTTGAGAAAATCTTCAGCTTCATCAGGAAGAATGACTGTCAAACCATGAGGCTTTTGATAGTCACTTGCCATTTTAGCTAAAAATTTATTGTATGATACACCAGCAGAAGCTGTTAATTGTAATTCATTCCAGATATCCTGTTGAATTAAACGAGCAATTTTAACAGCAGATTTGATACCAAGCTTGTTTTCAGTTACATCTAGATAAGCTTCGTCGATACTCATGGGTTCAATTTTATCCGTATATCGTTTAAAAATAGCTCGAATCTGTTGGCCAACACTAGTATATTTTTCATAGTTCCCAGAAATAAAAATAGCTTGAGGACAGCGTTCATAAGCTTCTTTAGAACTCATGGCTGAGTGAATGCCGAATGCTCTGGCTTCATAACTACAGGTTGAAACAACTCCGCGACCTCCTGTTTTTCTTGGGTCGCTACCAATAACAACGGGTTTCCCTTTTAGTTTGGGATTGTCTCGAATTTCTACCGCAGCAAAAAAAGCATCCATGTCAATATGGATAATTTTACGGGATAAATCATTCATCAGTGGAAATATCAGCATGAAATGGCCTTTCTTTAGTAGTTTTTCTAGCCTTATTATACCTTTTTTCTGAAAAAATAGGAAATAGCTAATTATTTTTCAAAACTATACTACAGTTTGGAATAAAAAAACAACTGTATTATAAAAGAAAGTGTTAAAAAAGAGCGATTTCACTTGTTGAAATCGTTTACTGTGTGTTATACTGAATACATGAATGTAACAGATGACTGTTACTAGAAAGATAAAAGAGGACATTAACATGGTTGTTAAGACAGTTGTTGAAGCACAGGACATTTTTGACAAAGCCTGGGAAGGCTTTAAAGGTGTTGACTGGAAAGAAAAAGCAAGTGTATCACGCTTTGTGCAAGCTAACTACACACCTTATGATGGAGATGAAAGCTTCCTTGCAGGACCAACAGAGCGTTCACTTCACATCAAAAAAATCGTAGAAGAAACTAAAGCACACTACGAAGAAACTCGTTTCCCAATGGACACTCGTCCAACGTCTATCGCTGACATCCCTGCAGGATTCATCGACAAAGAAAACGAAGTTATCTTTGGTATCCAAAATGACGAACTCTTCAAATTGAACTTCATGCCAAAAGGTGGTATCCGTATGGCTGAAACTACTTTGAAAGAAAATGGATACGAGCCAGACCCAGCTGTTCACGAAATTTTCACAAAATATGTAACAACTGTTAACGACGGTATCTTCCGTGCTTACACTTCAAACATTCGTCGTGCTCGCCACGCTCACACTGTAACTGGTCTTCCAGATGCATACTCACGTGGACGTATCATCGGTGTTTATGCGCGTCTTGCTCTTTACGGTGCAGACTACTTGATGCAAGAAAAAGTAAACGATTGGAACTCAATCGAAGAAATCGATGAAGAAACAATCCGTCTTCGTGAAGAAATCAACCTTCAATATCAAGCATTGCAACAAGTTGTACGCTTGGGTGATCTTTACGGAGTTGACGTTCGCAAACCAGCGATGAACGTTAAAGAAGCTATCCAATGGGTAAACATTGCCTTCATGGCTGTCTGCCGTGTTATCAACGGTGCAGCTACATCTCTAGGACGTGTGCCAATCGTATTGGATATCTACGCAGAACGTGACCTTGCTCGTGGTACATTTACTGAATCAGAAATCCAAGAATTTATTGATGATTTCGTTATGAAACTTCGTACAGTTAAATTTGCTCGTACAAAAGCTTATGACCAATTGTACTCAGGTGACCCAACCTTCATCACAACTTCTATGGCTGGTATGGGTAACGACGGTCGTCACCGTGTTACTAAAATGGATTACCGTTTCTTGAACACTCTTGATAACATCGGTAACTCTCCAGAACCAAACTTGACAGTTCTTTGGACTGACAAATTGCCATACAACTTCCGTCGCTACTGTATGCACATGAGCCACAAACACTCTTCAATCCAATACGAAGGTGTTACAACAATGGCTAAAGATGGATATGGTGAAATGAGCTGTATCTCATGTTGTGTGTCTCCACTTGACCCAGAAAACGAAGAACAACGTCACAACATCCAGTACTTCGGTGCTCGCGTTAACGTTCTTAAAGCTCTTCTTACTGGTTTGAACGGTGGTTACGACGATGTTCATAAAGACTATAAAGTATTTGACATCGAACCAATCCGTGACGAAGTTCTTGAATTCGAATCAGTTAAAGCAAACTTTGAAAAATCTCTTGACTGGTTGACTGACACTTACGTAGATGCTTTGAACATCATCCACTACATGACTGATAAGTACAACTACGAAGCTGTTCAAATGGCCTTCTTGCCAACTAAACAACGTGCTAACATGGGATTCGGTATCTGTGGATTTGCGAACACTGTTGATACATTGTCAGCTATCAAGTACGCTACAGTTAAACCAATCCGTGACGAAAATGGCTACATCTACGATTACGAAACAATCGGTGAATACCCACGTTGGGGTGAAGATGACCCACGTTCAAACGAATTGGCAGAATGGTTGATCGAAGCTTACACAACTCGTCTACGTAGCCACAAACTTTACAAAGACGCAGAAGCTACTGTATCACTTTTGACAATCACATCTAATGTTGCTTACTCTAAACAAACTGGTAACTCACCAGTCCACAAAGGTGTATACCTCAACGAAGATGGTTCTGTGAACTTGTCTAAACTTGAATTCTTCTCACCAGGTGCTAACCCATCTAACAAAGCTAAAGGTGGATGGTTGCAAAACTTGAACTCACTTGCTAGCCTTGACTTTGGTTATGCAGCTGATGGTATCTCATTGACAACTCAAGTTTCACCACGTGCTCTTGGTAAAACTCGTGACGAACAAGTTGATAATTTGGTAACAATCCTTGATGGTTACTTCGAAAACGGTGGACAACACGTTAACTTGAACGTTATGGACTTGAACGATGTTTACGAAAAGATCATGTCAGGTGAAGACGTAATCGTACGTATCTCTGGATACTGTGTAAACACTAAATACCTCACTCCAGAACAAAAAACTGAATTAACACAACGTGTCTTCCACGAAGTTCTTTCAATGGATGATGCATTGAGCTAAGATTTATAAATAGTAAATCAAAAACCAGTCACTCTGACTGGTTTTTTTGTTATAAAAATTTTTTAAAAAAAATTAGTCAAATTTAGTCAAAACTCTTGACTAAAACTGACCAAAGTGATATACTAAGAACATAAGGATAAGGAAAGTCCTTAGAAAACCTTGATTTTAAGGTGATTGCATATACTATCTTAAGATCAAAGTATGGGTAAAACCTAGAAAAGAGGTACAACCTATGGTTAACATTAGTATTTTTAGAAGTCCAATCGAAAAACCTGTATTGGATAAAGAAAAACCTGAAATTATACGTAGAGTAGCAAATAGCTAGTCTAAATTTTTTAAAACAAAGGTCAGAGAAAGTCAAAATGTTTTGACTAAATAAATTTGAAACAAACGAGGTATGAAATATGAATAACAACTTTAATAACTTTAACAACATGGATGATTTATTTAACCAATTAATGGGTGGTATGCGTGGATATAGTTCAGAAAACCGTCGTTACTTGATTAACGGTCGTGAAGTAACACCTGAAGAATTCGCTATTTACCGTCAAACCGGTCAACTTCCAAGCGAAGGAAGTGAACAAGCTCAGTACGTTCAAGGTAAAGGTATGAAACAAGATGGGATTCTTGCAAAACTTGGACGTAACTTAACAGCAGAAGCACGTGAAGGGAAGCTGGATCCGGTTATTGGACGTAACAAGGAAATTCAAGAAACATCTGAAATCCTTTCTCGTCGTACAAAGAATAACCCAGTTCTAGTAGGTGATGCTGGTGTTGGTAAAACGGCAGTAGTAGAAGGTTTGGCCCAAGCTATTGTGAATGGAGACGTTCCAGCAGCAATCAAGAACAAAGAAATCATTTCAATTGATATTTCTGGACTTGAAGCTGGTACTCAATACCGTGGTAGCTTTGAAGAAAACATTCAAAACTTGGTAAACGAGGTTAAAGAAGCTGGAAATATTATCCTCTTCTTCGATGAAATCCACCAAATCCTTGGTGCAGGTAGCACAGGTGATGGTCAAGGATCTAAAGGACTTGCTGATATCTTGAAACCAGCTCTTTCACGTGGGGAATTGACAGTGATTGGTGCAACAACTCAAGATGAATATCGCAACACTATTTTGAAAAATGCTGCTCTAGCTCGTCGTTTCAACGAGGTGAAAGTTAATGCTCCATCTGCTGAAGATACTTTCAAGATTCTCCAAGGGATCCGTGATCTTTATCAACAACACCACAATGTTATTTTGCCAGATGAAGTCTTGAAAGCTGCCGTTGATTACTCTGTTCAATATATTCCACAACGTAGCTTGCCAGATAAGGCTATTGATCTTGTCGATGTGACCGCTGCTCACTTGGCAGCACAACACCCAGTGACAGATGTACATGCAGTTGAGCACGAAATTCAAGCGGAAAAAGCTAAACAAGAAGAAGCTGCTGCAAAAGAAGATTACGAAGCAGCTCTAAATGCAAAAGTTCGTATCGAAGAACTTGAAAAGCAAATTGCTAACCATACAGAAGATCACAAGGTTACAGCGACTGTAAATGACGTAGCTGAGTCTGTAGAACGTATGACAGGTATTCCTGTTTCACAAATGGGTGCAACTGATATTGAACGTTTGAAAGATATGGGCCACCGTTTGCAAACTAAGGTTATCGGTCAAGACAAGGCTGTTGAAGCCGTTGCCAAAGCGATCCGTCGAAACCGTGCTGGTTTTGATGAAGGTAACCGTCCAATCGGTAGCTTCCTCTTTGTAGGTCCTACTGGTGTTGGTAAGACTGAGTTGGCTAAACAATTGGCTCTTGATATGTTCGGAACGAAAGATGCTATCATCCGTTTGGACATGTCAGAATATAGCGACCGTACAGCCGTTTCTAAATTGATTGGTACAACAGCTGGTTATGTTGGTTATGATGACAATAACAATACTTTGACAGAACGTGTTCGCCGTAACCCATACTCAATCGTCCTTCTCGACGAAATTGAAAAGGCTGACCCTCAAGTCATTACTCTTCTTCTTCAAGTCTTGGATGATGGTCGTTTGACAGATGGTCAAGGTAACACTGTCAACTTCAAGAATACGGTGATTATCGCAACTTCAAACGCGGGCTTTGGTTACGAAACTAACTTGACAGAAGATGCTGATAAACCAGAACTCATGGATCGATTGAAACCATACTTCCGTCCAGAATTCCTCAACCGTTTCAACGCTGTGATTGAATTCTCACACTTGAGCAAGGAAGACCTTTCTAAGATTGTTGACTTGATGTTGATTGATGTCAATAAGACACTTTCTAAGAAAGAAATTGACTTGGCAGTGAGCGATGCAGCCAAAGAATACATGACTGAAGAAGGTTATGATGAAGTTATGGGTGTTCGTCCACTCCGTCGAGTAGTTGAACAACAAATCCGTGATAAAGTAACAGACTTCCATTTGGATAATCTTGATGCTAAACACCTAGAAGCTGATATGGAAGATGGTGTCTTGGTCATTCGTGAAAAAGCCTAAATCAAGGTTTTGTGAATCAAAAAAGGAACCAGCTGAAAAGCTGGTTCTTTTTTTGTTAAATGACGTGACGTTCAAAGGCATCATCTGAAATTCCTTGTTCAAGAATTAATTTAGCCCATTCCTTAGCAGAAAAGAGGCTGTGATCCTTGTAGTTTCCGCAAGATTCAATGGTTGTTCCTGGGACATCTTCCCAAGTTGTTGTTTCAGCGATTTCCTTCAGTGAATCCTTGATGACAGCTGCGATTTCAGCGCTAGAATGACGTCCCCACATAATCATATGGAAGCCTGTACGACAACCAAATGGTGAACAATCAATCATACCGTCGATGCGAGTACGGATAAGCTTAGCCAAGAGGTGCTCAATTGTATGAAGTCCAGCAGTAGGGATAGAGTCCTCATTTGGTTGCACCAAGCGGATATCAAAGTTAGAAATGATATCTCCTTTCGGTCCAGTCTCTTCTCCAATCAATCGGACATAAGGAGCTTTTACAATCGTATGGTCTAGTTCAAAACTTTCAACAATAACTTCTTTTGACATGGGTATTCCTTTCAACTTTCTTCTTTCATTATATCATAAAGCTAAGCTATGATACCTTTAGAAACTAATAAAAACCCCATTCAATTATGAATGGGGGAAATTAATTACAGACTAACTAATCGAATTTAGTCTTTTGAACGTTTTATCACTGCGAGACCAAGTAGTGAAAGGAGTCCTAAACCAGCAAGAGAAAGTGATGATTGATTAGAACCAGTATTAGGAAGAACCTTAGTAGGGGCTTGGTGGTTTGAAGCTGGTTTACTATCTTTCTTAACTGTTGAAGGAGCAATTTTTGTTTTAGCAGTAAGATTCGTCAACTCAGCCTTATTTTCACCATTTTCTAGAATCGGAGATGATGACTTCTCTTTTTCAAGAATAGCAAAGGCTGCTAACAAACCTTCTAATTTTGCTGCTTCAACTTTGTATATTTCTTCTTTTGCGACTAAATCTGCTTTAGCAACTTTAAGAGCTTGTTTAGCTTCTATAAGAAGGGCTGGTGCATTTTTGAGACGAGATAAGTAGTCTTTAGCATCTTGAAGAGCCTTTTTAGCCTCAGCAAGAGAAGCTTCAGCTTTAGCAACTTTAGTTTGGGCTGCCATTGTTTTAGCTTTTAAAAGAGTCAGTTTTTCAGTTGCCTTATCAAGATTAGCTTGTGCTGATTTTTGTGAAGCCTCTTTAGCCTTAAGAGCATCCTTAGCTTGAGTTAGAGCTGCAAGTTTTAGTTTAGTATCTTCGGATAGAGAGTCTTTACTTTGTTTTAGGGCTTTTTGATAAGCTTTTTCTGCATGAGCTACTTGATCCGTAGCTGTTTTAACAACCTGGCGTAGTAGTGGAGCTGCTTCATTTTTATTTTTAGCAATCTTCAAATCACGTTGAGCAGTTTCCAGTTTTGCTTGAGAAGCTGCCAAGTCCTTACGGGATGCATCAGCATCTTTTGAAGCCGTATTTGGATTAATCAAAGCTGGAGTAATCTTAGAATAGTCTTTAATATCATTGTCGTAGTTGTTGAAAAGAAGGATATTTACGCGGTTGATAATACCGTTGTTACTGTAGCTAACTGCTAGAAAGGCTCCTTTTTTATGAATATCCAAGCTACCAACAGTTTTTTGAGCATAGATTGTAGATCTTGAACGATCACCTACGCTATCGCCTAAGTCAAATAGTTGGAATTTAATATTGTTATAAATAGCTTGTTTCAAGTAGTCTACAGAAACTTTTTCTTGGCTTGCTAGGGTTGGAGAGAACCCAAGTTGGTTAAGTCCGGTTGGACGGTAGCCAAACTTATCAAGTCCATGTTTAGTTACAACACTACTTGGAGTTCCAACTGTTGAAGTAATTGGATCCTTAGCTTGGTATTTGTATTTTTCTTCACGGGCAACTTGAGCAAGAGCTGCAGCATAGTCCATACTGTTTTGGGTCACTGTTACTGGACTAGTTCCTGCTTGTTTACGAATCTGATTGATTAAGTCTTGAGTGTAGAAGTTGAGCTCTAGAATGACATCCTTTGGAATAGAATTAATGTCATAGATGCGTTCAGCATCTTTTTTGCTACTGATATAGTTGTTTGTTGTTTTTAATACACTAGCTTCTTTATAAAGGACTTCTTTAGCTTCATCTGTTAACTGAGAGGAGCTTCCACTTCTTATAGATTTTACAGCTTTGATGTAATTTTGTGATAGGGTAAATGTGTTTTGGACTTGATCTTGTGAAGAAACTTTTTTCTGTTTCTCTTTGATTTCTGCTTGTGCAACCTTGATCTCAGCTTCAGCTTTGTCGATGGCAGACTGGCGTTTTGCATCAGCAACTTCAGCTTGCTTCAATTCTTCTTCGTGGGCAGTCAAACGTTTTTGGGCTTTATCTAACTCTTCTTTAGCTTTTTGAACTTTTTCATCGGCAGGTTTGCTATCAAGTCCTTTTTGAGCCGCTTCGACGGATTTTTTGGCAGTTTCTGTTTCAGATTTGGCAGATTCTAATTTATTTTGTTCTTCTTTAACAAGCTCTTGCTGATCCATTTCAGCTTTCTTGGCTGCCTCAAGAGATGCTTTCTCTTGCTCTACAGTTTTTTTAGCTGGAGCAACTTGTTTTTGGGCATCGGTCACAGATGATTGGGCTTTAGCAATAGTTGCTTCGCTCGTGTCAATAGAATCTTTCTGGGCTTCAGCCAATTTTTCTTCAGCCTTAGCTTTATTGTTAGAAGCTTTATTTAGATTTTCTTTAGCTTTGGCGACAAGTTCAGTTTGTTGTTTAACCGTTTCTTTAGTAACAGAAGCTTTGTTATCTTTAGTAGAAAGTGTTTTGCTTTCTACTGGTGTAGTATCCGCATTTACAGTGCTTACTATTCCTGTACTTGCTAGAAGCGCGGCACCGATAATGAATTGTTTTTGAATTTTTTTCATGAAAATAATTCCTCCTATAATTTATATTATAACTTAAATATAGTTACAATGTCAACCAAATAAGGTTTTGCAGTAGGGTTTTAAATACGCTAAAAATCTACTCTAAATCGAAAAAATTTAGGACAAGCAAGATAGCTAAAATGACTCTCGGATAGGTTAAAAATCATTAGAAAATCTATGCTAACATACATAAAAGTGACAATTAAAAAACATTCAATTCAATAAGTTTTAAAAATTCTGAAAATTGTATTGACACTTAGCAAAAAAGGGACTATAATGTATAAAAAGTCATAAAGGAGTTTATTATGAAATTTTCAAAAGTAATGGCCCTAGCAGGAGTGACTCTGTTAGCGTCAGGTGTTTTGGCGGCTTGTTCAGGTTCGAGCGCAAAAGGTGAGAAAACTTTTTCTTACACGTATGAAACCGACCCAGACAACCTCAACTATTTGACAACTGGTAAAGCAGCAACTTCTAATATCACTAGTAACGTCATTGACGGTTTGATGGAAAATGACCGCTACGGAAACTTTGTGCCATCAATTGCAGAAGATTGGTCTGTATCTCAAGATGGTTTGACATACACTTATACAATCCGTAAAGATGCTAAATGGTATACTTCTGAAGGTGAAGAGTACGCAGCTGTGAAAGCTCAAGACTTTGTAACGGGTCTTAAATATGCAGCTGACAACAAGTCAGAAGCACTTTATCTCGTTCAAGATTCTATTAAGGGTCTGGATGCATATGTGAAAGGTAAAGTTAAAGACTTTTCTGAAGTTGGAATCAAAGCAATTGATGATCAGACTGTTCAATATACTTTGAACAAACCTGAAAGCTTCTGGAACTCTAAAACAACTATGGGTGTTCTTGCACCGGTCAATGAAGAATTCCTTACTTCAAAAGGAAGTGACTTTGCCAAAGCAACAGATCCAAGTAGTATCCTTTATAACGGTCCTTACTTGTTGAAATCATTGGTAGCTAAATCTTCAGTAGAATTTGAAAAGAATCCAAATTATTGGGATAAGGACAATGTTCATATTGATAAAGTAAAACTATCATTCTGGGATGGTCAAGATACAAACAAACCTGCAGAAACCTTTAAGGCTGGTGGTTTCTCAACGGCTCGTCTATTCCCAACAAGTGCAAGTTATCCTGAAACTGAAAAAGAGTTTAAAGACAATATCGTTTATACACCACAAGATTCTTCAACTTACTTAATCGGTACTAATATTGATCGCCAGTCTTATAAATATACTTCTAAGACTACAGATGAGCAAAAAACTTCAACTAAGAAAGCTCTCCTTAACAAAGACTTCCGTCAAGCGATTGCCTTCAGTATTGATAGAACAGCTTATACTTCTCAAATCAATGGAGAAAGTGGAGCAACAAAACTTCTTCGTAACTTGTTCGTACCACCAACATTTGTTCAAGCAGATGGTAAAAACTTTGGTGAGTTAGTTAAGGAAAAATTGGTGACTTATGGTGACGAGTGGAAAGATGTTAACCTAGACGATGCTCAAGACGGTCTTTACAGTCCAGAAAAAGCAAAAGCAGAATTTGCTAAAGCTAAGACAGCTCTCCAAGCAGAAGGTGTTCAATTCCCAATTCACTTGGATATGCCGGTAGACCAAACAAGTACTACAAAAGTACAACGTGTTCAATCATTGAAACAATCACTTGAAGCAACATTAGGAACTGATAACGTAGTCGTTGATATCCAACAACTTCAAAAAGATGAAGTTCAGAATGTCACTTACTTTGCTGAGTCAGCTGCTGGGGAAGATTGGGTTCTTTCAGATAACGTTGGTTGGACTCCAGACTTTGCAGACCCATCTACTTACCTTGATATCATTAAACCATCAGTCGGTGAAAATACTAAGACTTACCTAGGATTTGATGCAGGTACAAATAATGCAGCAGCCAAACAAGTTGGTTTGGAAGACTACGAAAAAATGGTTGTTGAAGCCGGAAACGAAAACACTGACGTTTCAAAACGTTATGACAAATATGCTGCAGCCCAAGCTTGGTTGACAGATAGCGCTTTGATTATTCCAACAGCTTCTCAAACTGGACGTCCAATGTTGTCTAAGATGGTACCATTCACACTTCCATTTGCATACTCAGGTAACAAGGGAACAAGTGAGGCACTCTTGTACAAATACCTTGAACTTCAAGATAAACCAGTAACTGCTGAAGAATATCAAAAAGCTCAAGATAAATGGAAGAAAGAAAAAGAAGAATCTAATAAAAAAGCGCAAGAAGATCTTGCAAAACATGTAAAATAAAAGAAAGTGGAGTTAGTGATTAACTCCACTTTCTTTTAATATTAAAAAACCTAGGAAACTGTTCCTAGGTCTTTCTTGCTTATTGTTGCCCTTGAGAGTTTTGATTTTGTTGAGGATTTTGATTTTGTTGAGGGTTTTGATTTGTATTTGGAACAGTTTGGTTTTGTCCATTATTTGGACTAGTAGTTTCAGCTACTGTAGTTTGATTTTCGGTTGTTGTAGTAGGAGCTACTGTAGTAGCTTGTTGGGTTGTTTGAGGGATCCAGTTACTACGAGCGCCGACTTTGAAGACATACTCACCATTACGATACAAGCCCTCAGGCATTGTCCAATCACCTGGGTGATCATCCTCGGAAAGATATTCCATCATTGATCGGTAGATGTTTGCTGCTACTCTAAATCCATCTCCTTCGATTGGAGTGAGGCGGTTTGAATAGCCTGTCCAAACAGCCATTGAATATTTGCGGGTATATCCTACAAACATTTCATCAGGTGCGACATAATCGTATCTCTTAATGTAATTTTCAATTTCATCATCTGTATAGTTAGATGTACCCGTCTTACCTGCTTGAGGTAACCAAGACATATAAGCACCACGACCCGTTCCGTATGCCAAGACAGTCTTCATCATTTCTGTCATCATATAGGCAGTAGTCTCCTTCATGGCACGTGTTCCAGGATCAGAGAACTCTTTTGAACTTCCGTCACTAAAGACAATCTTGTTGATATACATTGGTTTGCGGTAGATACCACCGTTAGCAAAAGCAGCATAGGCAGCAGCCATTTTCTCACTACTTGCTCCGTACTTTTTGTTTGACTCAGTCGTGTTACTTGAAATAGCGTTGGCATAGTGCATATCCGGATAGTCAATACCTAAACCATTCAAGAAAGTCTTAGCTTTGTCTAAACCAACCTTTTCAAGTGTTTCAACGGCAGGTACGTTACGCGATTGTTGGATTGCATATTGTAGTGTGATGTTTCCATAGTATGCTTTATCCCAGTTATAAACAGGAATATCTGTTCCAGGATAGTTATAAGGGGCATCTTTTATGATTGATGCAGTAGAGTCGTAAATTCCGTATTCAAGTGCAGGTGCATAATCTGTGATTGGTTTCATAGTAGAACCCCAGTCACGGTTGGTTTCAACGGCCTGATTGAGTCCGAAGGATACATTGCTCGACTGGTGTCTTGAACCAAGCTGAGCAATAACTTTACCATTTGTAACGTCTACGATAGTAGAAGCTGCTTGAAGTTCATCATCCGGATAATAAACATACTCATCTGTGTTGTATATATCCCAAAGACGCTTTTGAACGTCTTGGTCTACGTTAGTGTAGACGTCCATTCCAGTAGTTAAAAGGTTGTAACCTGTCTCTGTTTCAACTTGTTCAATCACTTCTTTAAGGTAATTATCTAAGTATGGAGGATAGGTGTTGCTTCCTTTCAGACTTTGTAAACCATCAGTAATAGGTGTATTTATAGCCGTTTCATATTGTTCAGCTGTTAGATAGCCTTGCTTTTGCATCTCTGATAGGACTAGATTACGACGTTCTGTTGCTTCTTCTGGATGAGAATAAGGATCATATTGGTTAGGGGCTTGTGGCATTCCGGCTAGAAGAGCAAGTTGTGGAATAGATAGGTCTTTTAAATCTTTACCATAGTAATTTTGAGCAGCAGTCTGCATCCCATAGTTACCATTTGACATGTATACTTTATTGATGTAATATGTCAAAATTTCCTGTTTGGTCGCAGTTCTTTCTAACTGAATAGCTAGCCAAGCTTCTTGGGCCTTACGTGAGATTGTTTGGTCTGATGAAGAAGTTGAGAAATATGTTAGCTTAATCAACTGCTGAGTCAAGGTTGAACCACCTTGGAGACCATTGCTACGGAGGTTTCGTAAGAAAGCGCCCATGATACGGATGCTGTCAATTCCTCGGTGGTTAAAGAAGCGGTGATCCTCGATAGAGACAATTGCATTAACCAGTTCAATAGGAATTTCATTGCTTTGAGCATTGACACGGCGCTCTGCTCCTAAGTCAGCAATCAATTCGTTTTTACTGTCGTAAATCTTACTTGAAGTTGTTGCGACCAGTTTGCTTTCAGAAAGTTCTGGCGCTTTAGATACGTAGTAGAAGAAGACACTCGCACCAATCAATATCGAAGCGATAAAGGCTACTAAGAATCCAATTCCTAGATATTTAGCGATGCGCCAAATAAGTTGTTTGTTCATATTGTTTTACCACCTAGTAAATGTTGTTTGACGATATCGAGATAAGGTATTTGAGGAAAGGCTTGTTGTTCAATCACAAAACCGTGCTCTCGAATATAATCAAGCGGCATTGATTTTTTCCCCATATCCTGACGATAAAAACGGATGAGGTCAATTGCCGGTAATAAATACGTTTCCTGATAAGAAGAAAAATGGATTAGGACGAAGCAAATCCCTTTTTGTTCAAGAACCTGTTCCATATGCTGTATCTGATGAGAATGGAAGTTCTTCATCGGGAAAGCATTTTTTTGTCTGGTTTCCTTTGCTTCGAAATCAATGTAAAATCCTTCATAAACACCCGAGTAGTCAGTAGTTGAAGCTTGTCTAAAATAGGCTTCGACAATTTTAGCGCGACTCCGTTGAGGGTAGTCGACCCGAACAATCTGAACTGGGGTTGGCTTTTTGTGAATGACTGCTATTCCATGTGATAGATAGTAGTCATTGGTAGCATTAATCATCTTTTCAAAGCTCATACCTCGATTTGCGAAATTTTTAGTTTGAGGTAGAGAAGTTTTGCTTGGTTTAGATGAAAGTTTATGTGGATAGTTGACCATAGTCCTCCTTATTGGTACAATAACATCACTCTATTATACCACAAAGGTCAACAGAAAGGGTGAAAAAATGCATACAGCCTTGGTTTTGGGATACTCAGCTTTTGATTTGGGATTATTTAATGAGAAGGATGCTCGTTTAAAAATTATCAAAAAAGCCATTCGTAGAGATTTGGAAAGAATGGTTGAAGAAGGCTTGAAATGGCTCGTTTTTACGGGTTCTCTTGGTTTTGAACATTGGGTTTTAGAAGTCGCCAAGGAAATGAAAGATGATTATGGATTTCAACTAGCGACTATTTTTGACTTTGAGACACATGGCTCGAATTGGAATGAAGCTAATCAGATCAAATTGAGTGATTTTAAACAGGTCGATTTTATCAAGTACGCCTATCCGGCTTATGAGCATAAAGGTCAATTGAGAGATTATCAGACTTTTTTACTTGAAAATACGGATGGAGCCTATCTTTTTTACGATGAAGAAAACGAAACAAAACTGAGATTTTTTTACGAACTGATGAAAAAGAAAGACAACTATATTACAAAAAGATTAACATTTGAGGATTTAAACGAAATAGCCGAAAATTTTTCCGAAAATTGAGGCTTTGACCTTGCTTTTTGTTTGCCTTTTTTTATATAATAATACTAGTAACTGAGAATGGAGAGAGACATGGCAAGTATTATTTTTACAGCAAAGGATATTTTTGAGCAGGATTTCGGAAGAGAAGTACGTGGATACAGTAAAGCAGAGGTAGATGAATTCTTAGATGACGTTATCAAAGATTATGAAACCTATGCAGCGTTGGTTAAATCATTGCGCTTGGAAGTCGCAGAATTGAAAGAGCAATTGGCGAACAAACCTCAGGTGGCACCTGTAACTGTAACATCTGAGCCTGCTGAGCTTGGAAGTACGACTTCTATGACTAACTTTGATATCTTGAAACGCTTGAATCGTCTTGAAAAAGAAGTATTTGGCAAACAAATCGTAGAAAATTCTGATTTCTAAGAATCATACAGTTGTGCAATTTTTGGATAATCGCGTGGAGAGTTTATCTTTTCATGAGGAAAGTCCATGCTAGCACAGGCTGTGATGCCTGTAGTGTTTGTGCTAGGCGAAACCATAAGCCTAGGGACGAGAAATCGTTACGGCGAGTGAATAGACTAAGTTTTCGGATATGTTTTAGTAGCTCTGAAAGTGCCACAGTGACGAAGTCTCTCTGGAAACAGAGAGAGTGGAACGCGGTAAACCCCTCAAGCTAGCAACCCAAATTTTGGTCGGGGCATGGAGTGCGCGGAAACGAACGTAGTACTCTGACTGCTAGCAGCTTCTAGCTGTTAGTGGTAGACAGATGATTATCGAAAGAAGTGGTCCTAGTCACTTCTGGAACAAAACATGGCTTATAGAAAATTGCATATAGGTTGGGGCTGAGAAATTTTCTCAACCTCATTTTTTAAAGGTGAACAAGAGAAAGGTCTTTAAAGACTGACATGAAACAAACATTTAACTTAATAGCGACTGCTGCAGCAGGCTTAGAGACTGTTGTAGGTCGTGAAGTGCGTGCACTTGGCTATGATTGTCAAGTTGAGAATGGTCGCGTTCGCTTTGAAGGAGATGTGAAGGCAATTATTGAAACTAATTTGTGGCTACGAGCTGCAGATAGGATTAAGATTGTTGTTGGGACTTTTCCAGCAAAAACATTTGAAGAACTTTTTCAAGGAGTTTTCGCCTTAGATTGGGAAAACTATTTACCACTTGGAGCGCGTTTTCCAATTTCAAAGGCTAAGTGTGTCAAATCAAAACTTCATAATGAACCTAGTGTTCAAGCTATTTCTAAAAAGGCAGTTGTCAAGAAATTGCAGAAACATTATGCTCGACCAGAAAGTGTTCCGCTGATGGAAAATGGTCCAGAGTTTAAAATAGAGGTTTCAATTCTTAAAGATATTGCGACTATCATGATTGACACGACAGGTTCTAGTCTTTTCAAACGTGGTTATCGTACTGAAAAAGGTGGGGCTCCTATTAAAGAGAACATGGCAGCAGCAATTCTGCAATTATCAAACTGGTATCCTGATAAACCACTGATTGATCCGACTTGTGGTTCAGGAACCTTCTGTATTGAGGCAGCTATGATTGCTCGTAATATGGCGCCAGGCTTACGCCGTTCCTTTGCTTTCGAGGATTGGAACTGGGTTAGCGACAAGTTAATTCAGGAAATTCGTACGGAAGCTAGCAAAAAGATTAATCGTGAGATTGAACTAGACATCATGGGCTGTGATATCGATGGCCGCATGGTGGAAATTGCTAAGGCAAATGCTCAGACTGCGGGGGTTTCTAAGGATATCATCTTTAAGCAGATGCGCGTGCAGGATTTGCGAACAGATAAGATTAATGGAGTTATTATTTCAAATCCACCATATGGGGAACGCTTATCAGATGATGCTGGAGTAACCAAGCTCTATGCTGAGATGGGAGACGTATTTGCTCCACTCAAAACCTGGAGTAAATTTATCCTGACTAGTGACGAAGCTTTTGAAAGTAAATATGGTAGTCAGGCAGATAAAAAACGAAAACTCTATAACGGTACTTTGAAAGTTGATTTATATCAATATTTTGGTCAACGAGTGAAAAGACAAGATGTCAAAGTGGAAAGGAATGCAAATGAGTAAGAAAAGACGCGATAGCCATCACAAGGATGAGCAAGAATCTAAATTTGAATTTGAAGAGGCTAAAGATTTAACGGTTGGTCAGGCTATTCGCAAGAACGAAGAGGTTGAAGCAGGTGTGACTCCAGATGATACCATCTTAGATAAATATATCAAGCAACACCGTGAAGAAATCGAAGCAGACAAATTTGAAAATTTACAAACGAAAAAAGAGGAGTCTGCTCAAAGCTTGGATGATATGATCCAAGAAGTGATAGAAACTACTGAACAAGAAAATGTGTTAAGTCCGGAAGAGGAAGCGATTGCTCTTGTAGTAGCCACAGATACAACTGAAATCGTTGCCCAAGAATCCGAAGAAGAGGAAACGAAAGTTCTCGAGCAACCTTTTAAGGATGAATTGGAAGCTGTTGAAAAGGCTCAAGTCGATTCTTCTCAAGTGTCAGTAGTTGATGAGAAAAATGAAGAACAACTTCAACCCTTGTCTCGTTCTGCTCAAGCAGATGATAAACCACAAAATAAAAAGAAATGGGCAATTTTGTCAGCTATTATTTTAGGTTTCCTCTTAATTTTTGGAGGTGGTTATTATGTTTATCGTCAGATTACGCGTTCTTCTCAAGAGCTTCAAACGAAGGCGGCAGATTCAGGTTTGGTAAGCAATCAGTCAGTCTATGAACAATTCAATACGCTCTACGACACGTTTTATACTGATGAAAACAAAACAGCTCTTAAAAATAGCCAGTTTAGTCAACTGAATCAATTGAAGGAACTTCTAGATAAACTTGAAGGAGCGAGAGAACATACTTTAGCCAAATCAAAATATGATAGTCTAGAAACCCAAATAAAGGCTATCCAAGAAGTGAACTCTCAATTTGAAACACCAGCTATTACAGATGGTGTCTTGGATACAAACGCAAAAATCAAAGCGGATGCTAAATTTACAGATATTAAGACTGGTAATACAGAAATTGACAAACTTCTAGATAAAGCAATCAGCCTTGGGAAGAGCCAACTAGCAAGTACAACAACGGCCTCAACAACAGCCTCGACAACAGCGTCAAGCCCGACAACAGAAAGCAGTCCATCTACTTCAACAAGTGATACTGCGGCATCTGCTAATAGTGGCTTGTCAAGCGAAGGTGTTAATTTGCAAAGAAGCGCTAGCCGAGTGCCGTATAATCAATCTGCTGTAAACGATAGTAGTAATCCTGCCTGGACCTTTGCAGATGGTGTTCTTGAACAAATCCTTGAGACATCCCGTGCGCGTGGATATATCACTGGAAACCAATATATCTTAGAACGTGTAAATATTGTGAATGGAAATGGATATTACAATCTTTACAAACCAGATGGAACTTATCTCTTCACTCTAAACTGTAAGACAGGATACTTTGTTGGAAATGGTTCTGGCCATGCGGATGATTTAGACTACTAGTCAAATTGTTATAAAATTCTTTCTTTTCACAGATAAACATGATAAAATAAAACTTATTAAATAAGAGGAGTGTCACATGACAAAAGCAAACTTTGGTGTTGTTGGTATGGCTGTAATGGGTCGTAACCTTGCCCTTAATATCGAATCTCGTGGCTATACAGTCGCCATTTATAACCGTAGTAAAGAAAAAACAGAAGATGTAATTGCTTGCCACCCTGAAAAGAACTTTGTGCCAAGCTATGATATCGAAAGCTTCGTAAACTCTATCGAAAAACCACGTCGTATCATGCTCATGGTTCAAGCTGGACCTGGTACAGATGCTACGATCCAAGCCCTTCTTCCACACTTGGATAAAGGTGATATCTTGATTGACGGAGGAAATACTTTCTACAAAGATACCATCCGTCGTAATGAAGAATTGGCGAACTCAGGTATCAACTTTATCGGTACAGGGGTTTCAGGTGGTGAAAAAGGTGCCCTTGAAGGTCCTTCAATCATGCCTGGCGGACAAAAAGAAGCCTATGAATTGGTTGCCGATGTTCTCGAAGAAATCTCAGCCAAAGCACCAGAAGATGGTAAACCATGTGTGACTTACATCGGTCCTGATGGAGCTGGTCACTACGTGAAAATGGTCCACAACGGGATCGAGTACGGTGATATGCAATTGATCGCAGAAAGCTATGACTTGATGCAACACTTGCTCGGTCTTTCAGCAGAAGACATGGCTGAAATCTTTACCGAGTGGAACAAAGGCGAATTGGACAGCTACTTGATCGAAATCACTGCTGATATCCTTGGACGCAAAGACGATGAAGGTCAAGATGGACCAATCGTTGATTATATCTTGGATGCTGCAGGAAACAAAGGAACTGGTAAATGGACTAGCCAATCAGCTCTTGACCTTGGTGTGCCATTGTCGCTCATCACTGAGTCAGTATTTGCACGTTACATTTCTACTTATAAAGAAGAACGTGTACACGCTAGCAAGGTGCTTCAAAAACCAGCTACTTTCAAATTTGAAGGAGACAAGGCTGAGTTGATTGAAAAAATCCGTCAAGCCCTTTACTTCTCAAAAATCATCTCTTACGCACAAGGTTTTGCGCAATTGCGTGTAGCTTCTAAAGAAAACAACTGGAACTTGCCATTTGCGGACATCGCATCTATCTGGCGCGATGGCTGTATCATCCGTTCTCGTTTCTTACAAAAGATCACAGATGCTTACAACCGTGATGCAGATCTTGCTAACCTTCTTTTGGATGAGTACTTCTTGGATGTAACAGCTAAGTACCAACAATCTGTTCGTGACATTGTAGCTCTTGCTGTTCAAGCAGGTGTACCAGTACCAACCTTCTCAGCTGCCATCACTTACTTTGATAGCTACCGTTCAGCTGACCTTCCAGCGAACTTGATCCAAGCACAACGTGATTACTTTGGTGCCCACACATACCAACGTAAAGACAAAGAAGGAACATTCCACTACTCTTGGTATGACGAAAAATAAGTAGGTCAGCCATGGGGAAACGGATTTTATTACTTGAGAAAGAAAGAAATCTAGCTCATTTTTTAAGTCTGGAACTCCAAAAAGAGCAATACCGAGTTGATCAGGTAGAAGAGGGACAAAAAGCCCTCTCCATGGCTCTTCAGACAGACTATGACTTGATTTTACTGAATGCTCATCTAGGGGATATGACAGCCCAGGATTTTGCAGATAAGTTGAGTCGGACCAAGCCAGCTTCGGTTATCATGGTCTTGGACCATCGAGAAGAATTGCAAGATCAAGTTGAAACAATCCAGCGTTTCGCTGTTTCATATATCTACAAGCCAGTCATTATCGATGATTTGGTGGCTCGTATTGCAGCAATTTTCCGAGGTCGGGACTTTATCGACCAACACTGTAGTCAGATGAAGGTTCCAACATCCTATCGCAATCTGCGTATGGACGTAGAACATCATACCGTCTATCGTGGCGAGGAGATGATTGCCCTGACGCGCCGTGAGTATGACCTTTTGGCCACTCTCATGGGAAGCAAGAAGGTTTTAACTCGTGAGCAGTTGCTGGAAAGTGTTTGGAAGTATGAGAGTGCGACCGAAACCAATATTGTGGACGTTTATATCCGTTATCTACGTAGCAAGATTGATGTCAAAGGTCAAAAGAGCTACATTAAAACCGTGCGTGGTGTGGGTTACACCATGCAGGATTAATAAGCACTATTTTATCAATTAAAGTCGAAGAGCACTTGCCTATAAGCAAGTGCTTTTTTGAAGCATTAATTGCCTCTTTTTTAAAGGTTGAGAAAATGATAAGTTTAATTTTTTATCTCAACGATAAGCGATTGTGAAGGAAACAATCGCTTTTTTTGTGAAAATATAATAAAATAGAAAGGAATAAAGTTCTAAAATTTTATCTAGAAACAGACGCTTTTCGTCTGATAGTAGGATTAAATGACAAAAGAAGTTGGTGTCGGTCAGGCACATAGTAAAATTATTTTAATAGGAGAGCATGCAGTCGTTTACGGCTATCCAGCCATCTCTTTGCCTCTTTTAGAGGTTGAAGTGACTTGTCGGGTGGTTCCAGCAGCGACACCATGGTGTCTTTTTGAAGAAGACACCTTGTCCATGGCAGTTTATGCTTCCCTAGAGTATCTGAATATCAAAGATGCTTACATCCGTTGCCAAATTGACTCAGCTATTCCAGAAAAACGTGGAATGGGTTCTTCGGCAGCCATTAGCATTGCGGCTATTCGCGCTGTATTTGATTATTACCAAGCAGAACTACCGCGAGATGTGTTAGAAATTCTGGTCAATCGCGCTGAGATGATTGCCCATATGAATCCTAGTGGATTGGATGCTAAGACCTGCCTTAGTGACCAGCCTATTCGTTTTATCAAGAATGTTGGTTTTGAAGAACTAGCCATGGACTTGTCGGCTTATCTGGTCATTGCAGATACAGGAGTCTACGGACACACTCGTGAAGCTATTCAGGTTGTAGAGAGCAAGGGTAAGGAAGCTTTACCTTTCTTGTATGCACTTGGAGAGTTGACCCAGCAAGCAGAAGAAGCAATAAAAGCAAGAGATGCCGTGATGCTGGGAGAGATTTTAACAAAAGCGCATGGAAATTTAAAAGAAATAGGAGTTAGTAGCCTTGAGGCTGATGCCTTGGTGGAAACTGCTCTTCAACATGGTGCTTTAGGTGCTAAGATGAGTGGTGGTGGTTTAGGTGGCTGTATCATAGCCTTAGTAGCCGACTATCACCAAGCTCAAGATTTAGCTGAAAGATTAGAAGAGAAAGGAGCTGTTCAGACATGGATCGAAAGCCTGTAACAGTACGTTCCTATGCCAATATTGCTATTATTAAATATTGGGGAAAGAAGGCAGAAAAAGAGATGGTTCCTGCGACTAGCAGTATCTCTCTGACTTTAGAAAATATGTATACGGAGACGACACTTTCTCCTTTACCAGCAGATGCAACCGCTGATGCCTTTTACATCAATGGTCAGTTGCAAAACGAAGCTGAGCATGCCAAGATGCGTAAAATCATTGACCGCTACCGTCCTGAAGGAGCAGGGTTTGTTCGTATCGATACTAAGAACAATATGCCAACAGCAGCAGGCCTTTCTTCAAGTTCCAGTGGTTTATCTGCCTTGGTCAAAGCTTGTAATGCATATTTCCAACTTGGACTGAATCGCAGAGAATTGGCCTTGGAAGCTAAGTTTGCATCGGGTTCTTCATCTCGTAGTTTTTATGGCCCCTTGGCAGCCTGGGACAAGGATAGTGGAGAGATTTATCCTGTCGAAACTGACTTGAAACTAGCTATGATTATGTTGGTCTTGGAAGACCAGAAAAAACCAATTTCCAGTCGAGATGGGATGAAGCTTTGTGTCGAAACTTCTACGACTTTTGATGAGTGGATTCGTCAATCTGAACAAGATTACAAGGATATGTTAGTCTACCTCAAGGAAAATGACTTTAAGAAAGTTGGAGAATTGACAGAGAAGAACGCCTTGGCTATGCATGCTACGACAAAAACTGCAACTCCATCCTTCTCTTATCTGACAGATGCTAGTTACGAGGCAATGGATTTTGTTCGTCAGCTTAGAGAAAAAGGAGAATCTTGCTACTTTACCATGGATGCAGGGCCTAATGTAAAGGTTCTTTGTTTAGAAAAAGACTTTGAACATTTATCAGAACTTTTAGGTCAACGCTATCGCTTAATCGTTTCAAAAACAAAGGATTTGAGCCAAGATGACGATTGTTAAAACTTGTGGGAAGCTCTATTGGGCTGGGGAGTATGCCATTTTAGAACCAGGACAGTTGGCGCTAATAAAGGCTATTCCCATCTATATGACGGCTGAGATTAAAGCGTCTAATGTTTATCGACTCTACTCAGATATGTTTTCCTATAGTGTAGACTTGCGACCAGATTCTTCATATGCCTTGATTCAAGAAACAGTTGCCTTGGTGGAGGAGTATCTAACTGCCCAAGGAGTTGAACTGCATCCTTTTTCTTTAGACGTTCGTGGGAAAATGGAGCGTGAGGGCAAGAAGTTTGGCCTAGGTTCTAGTGGTAGTGTAGTTGTCTTGGTTATCAATGCCATGCTTGCTTTTTATGAAAGACCAGCCGAAATAGACCTTTTGTTTAAACTGGCGAGTGCTGTACTTCTGAAACGTGGGGACAATGGCTCCATGGGGGACATTGCCTGTATCGTATCAGAAGACCTCGTCCTCTATCAGTCATTTGACCGTGAGAAAGTGGCACAATGGCTAGAAAAGGAAGAACTGCAAGCTGTATTAGCACGTGATTGGGGCTTTTCTATTAGGAGTGTTGAACCAGCTTTGAAATTTGATTTTCTGGTTGGTTGGACCAAGGAAGTGGCTGTATCAAGTCATATGGTTAAGCAAATCAAGGATAATATGAATTCTAGATTTTTACAGGCTTCGAAAGAAACAGTAGCTAACTTGGTAAAGGATTTGGAGGTAGGTCAAGAAGAAACCATTATTGACTTGCTGGAACAAGCCAGCCAACTTTTAGAAGGCTTGAGTTCAGAAATTTACACACCTTCGCTCAGACAACTAAAAAATGCCAGCCGAGATTTGAAAGCTGTTGCTAAAAGCAGTGGTGCTGGTGGTGGAGACTGTGGGATAGCACTTAGTTTTGACCAAGATTCGACCACATTACTGAAAAAACGCTGGGCTGATTTAGGAATTGAGCTCTTGTATCAAGAAAGGATGGAACATGACGACAAATCGGAAGGATGAACACATCCGCTATGCCCTTGAACAAAACAGTACTTATAATAGTTTTGATGAAGTTGAACTGATTCATTCTTCGCTACCCTTATATGACTTAGATGAAATTGATCTTTCGACAGAATTTGCAGGGCGAAAATGGGACTTTCCTTTTTATATCAATGCCATGACGGGTGGAAGCGATAAGGGGAGAGAAATCAATCAAAAGCTGGCTCAGGTGGCAGATGCTTGTGGGATTTTATTTGTGACGGGCTCATACAGCGCTGCACTCAAGGATCCTTCAGATGACTCTTTTTCAGTCAAAACTAGTTACCCTAACCTCCTACTTGGAACCAATATTGGCTTAGACAAACCTGTAGAACTAGGATTACAAACAGTTAAAGAGATGAATCCCCTTCTATTACAAATTCATGTTAATGTCATGCAGGAATTACTTATGCCAGAGGGTGAACGTCAATTTAGATTATGGCAACATAATCTTTCAGATTATGTTGAGCAAATCTCTGTGCCACTTGTTTTAAAAGAAGTCGGCTTTGGCATGGATGTGAAAACCATTGCTAAGGCTTATGAGATGGGAATACGAACCGTTGATTTGTCTGGTCGTGGGGGAACGAGCTTTGCCTATATCGAAAACCGTCGCAGTGGACAGCGTGACTACCTAAATGACTGGGGTCAATCGACCATGCAAGCTCTTCTAAATGCCCAAGACTGGAAAGACAAGATGGAACTTTTGGTTAGTGGAGGAGTTCGCAATCCACTAGATATCATCAAATGCTTAGTGTTTGGAGCCAAGGCAGTTGGTCTATCACGCACTATGTTAGAGCTGGTTGAAAATTACTCTGTTGATGTCGTTATTTCCATTATTGAAAGCTGGAAGGAAGACCTACGCTTGATTATGTGTGCCCTTAATTGTAAAAAAATTGAGGATTTGCAAGAGGTCGACTATCTCTTATATGGAAAATTAAAAGAAGCAAAAGACCAAATGTAAAGAAAGAGGTCGGGATTTTAGTCCCGACCTCTTTATCATTCCTCAGACTGATGTGACTTTTGGGATTTGTGATACAATTAAATAGAGAGGTCGGTTACATGCGAAAATTTCAAATTTTTCTATTTATTGAAGCTTGTTTATTGACAGGAGCTCTGATTATGATGGTATCAGAGCATTTTTCCCGTTTTCTACTGATATTGCTCTTGTTTTTACTGCTGATTCGATATTATACTGGAAAACAGGGGAACAATTTTATTTTAGTGGCAGTGAGCATCCTATTTTTCTTTATCATCATGCTCAATCCCTTTGTCATTTTAGCCATCTTTGTGGCCTTGATATACAGCCTGTTCCTACTTTACCCTATGATGAACCAGGAAAGAGAAGATACCAATCTGTTTTTTGAAGAAGTAGTGACGGTAAAGAGGGAGAAAAATCGCTGGTTTGGGAATCTCCACCATTTTTCAAGTTACCAGACTTGTCGTTTTGATGATATCAATCTCTTTCGCCTTATGGGGAAGGATACCATTCATCTAGAGCACGTGATTTTGAGCAATCATGATAATGTCATCATCTTGAGAAAACTGGTCGGCACAACCAGAATTATCGTACCAGTGGATGTGGAAGTCAGCCTTAGTGTTAATTCTTTGTATGGAGATTTAACCTTTTTTGACCAGCCTAAACGTGCTTTGCGTAATGAGCAATTTCATCAAGAAACCAGAGATTATCTCAAGAGTCCTAAGAGTGTTAAGATTCTTTTGACAACTATGGTTGGAGATGTTGAGGTGGTGAGAGGATGAAAAAGCAACCCTATATTTTAATTGGTCTCACCTCATTTCTCTTTGTTGCTTTTCTATTTCGAAGCATTTTTAAGGTCTTAGATTTGGAATGGACTTCTCTTTTCCAAGATTTAGAAAAGACAGAAAAAGTCCTATTTCTAGCTTTGATGTTTAGTCTTGCTCTAGCCTTTTTATTGGTCTTGTTTTGGACAATGGTTGATGAAATTTCAAGAAGAAGAATCCAAGCAAATCTTAAACGTCTGCTAGCAGGTAAAGATATTAAAAGCCTTGGAGATGCTGATTTAGACGCAAGTTTTAGAAATCTATCAGGCAAGCTTGGTTTATTGACAGAAGCCATTCAAAAAGCGGACAATCAAGCCTTGGTCAAGGAAGAAGTGATTATTGAAAAGGAGCGCAAGCGAATCGCGCGTGACTTGCATGATACGGTTAGCCAAGAAATTTTTGCTGCCCATATGATTTTATCAGGACTCAGTCAACAAGCTTCCAGATTAGACAAAGAGAAGATGCAGACACAACTCCAGAGTGTGACAGCTATTTTGGAGACAGCCCAGAGAGATTTGCGTATCCTACTCTTGCATTTACGGCCAATTGAACTGGAACAAAAGAGTCTAGTTGAGGGGATTCAGTTGCTTCTCAAAGAATTGGAAGAAAAAAGTGAACTCAAAGTCAGTTTTAAATATCAGGTAGACGAATTGCCTAAAAAGATTGAGGAGCATGTCTTTCGTATCGTCCAAGAATTGATTAGTAACACTCTCCGTCATGCCCAAGCTTCTTGTCTAGATGTTTATCTTTATCAAACGGAAACTGAATTGCAGTTGAAGGTAGTAGACAATGGTCTCGGTTTTCAGTTAGATGATGTTGATGAACTAAGCTATGGACTACGCAATATCAAAGAACGAGTGGAAGATATGGCAGGGAGCATACAACTATTAACAGCACCCAAGCAGGGTTTGGCAGTGGATATTCGGATCCCCTTGCTTGATTGACGAACAAAAGGAAATAAAATGAAACTATTATTAGTAGATGACCACCAAATGGTGCGTCTTGGATTAAAAAGTTATTTTGAACTACAAGATGATGTAGAGGTTGTTGGAGAAGCAACTAATGGCGCAGAAGGGATTTCCATGGCCTTGGAGCTTCGTCCAGATGTGATCGTCATGGATATTGTTATGCCTGAAGTCAACGGAATTGACGCAACTCTAGCTATTCTCAAAGAATGGCCGGAGGCTAAAATTTTGATTGTGACTTCTTATCTAGACAATGAAAAAATCATGCCAGTCTTAAATGCTGGAGCTAGGGGTTATATGCTCAAGACATCAAGTGCCGATGAGTTGTTCCATGCTGTTCAAAAGGTGGCAGCTGGAGAGCTAGCTATCGAACAAGAGGTGAGTAAGAAAGTAGAATACCACCGCAATCATATGGAACTTCACGAAGAATTAACTGCGCGAGAACGCGATGTCCTTCAACTGATTGCCAAGGGCTATGAAAATCAGCGCATTGCAGATGAGCTCTTTATCTCCCTTAAGACAGTTAAAACCCATGTCTCCAATATCCTAGCCAAACTTGAGGTCAGTGATCGTACCCAGGCAGCAGTTTATGCTTTTCAACATCATCTGGTGGGTTCTGATGAATTTTAAGAGACATAGGATGTAACTGAAGCATGGACGAAAAGCGCATCCATTACTTGAAAAAGTTCGCTACTATGTGGTATAATGGACTGTATTAAAAATTTTAAGGAGAAATGACAGAATGTCTGTATCATTTGAAAACAAAGAAACAAACCGTGGTGTCTTGACTTTCACTATCTCTCAAGACCAAATCAAACCAGAATTGGACCGTGTATTTAACTCAGTAAAGAAAACTCTTAACGTTCCAGGTTTCCGTAAAGGTCACCTTCCACGTCCTATCTTCGACCAAAAATTTGGTGAAGAAGCACTTTACCAAGATGCAATGAACGCTCTTTTACCAGACGCTTATGAAGCAGCTGTTAAAGAAGCAGGACTTGAAGTAGTTGCTCAACCAAAAATTGATGTAACATCAATGGAAAAAGGTCAAGACTGGGTTATCACTGCAGAAGTTGTTACAAAACCTGAAGTTAAATTGGGTGAATACAAAAACCTTGAAGTATCAGTTGATGTAGATAAAGAAGTAACTGACGCTGATGTTGAAGAGCGTATCGAACGTGAACGCAACAACTTGGCTGAATTGGTGATCAAAGAAGGTGCTGCTGAAAACGGCGACACTGTTGTTATCGACTTTGTTGGTTCTATCGACGGTGTTGAATTTGACGGTGGAAAAGGTGAAAACTTCTCACTTGGACTTGGTTCAGGTCAATTCATCCCTGGTTTCGAAGACCAATTAGTTGGACATTCAGCTGGTGAAACTGTTGACGTTATCGTAACATTCCCAGAAGACTACCAAGCAGAAGACCTTGCAGGTAAAGAAGCTAAATTCGTAACAACTATCCACGAAGTTAAAGCTAAAGAAGTTCCAGCTCTTGACGATGAACTTGCAAAAGATATCGACGAAGAAGTTGAAACTCTTGATGAATTGAAAGAAAAATACCGCAAAGAATTGGCGGCTGCTAAAGAAGAAGCATACAATGATGCCGTTGAAGGTGCAGCAATCGATAAAGCAGTTGAAAACGCTGAAATCGTAGAACTTCCAGAAGAAATGATCCACGAAGAAGTTCACCGCTCAGTAAATGAGTTCCTTGGAAACTTGCAACGTCAAGGTATCAACCCTGACATGTACTTCCAAATCACTGGAACTACTCAAGAAGACCTTCACAAACAATACGAAGCAGAAGCTGAGTCACGCACTAAGACTAACCTTGTTATCGAAGCAGTTTCGAAAGCTGAAGGATTTGACGCTACTGAAGAAGAAATCCAAAAAGAAATCGAGCAATTGGCTGCAGACTACAACATGGAAGTTGCTCAAGTACAAAGCTTGCTTTCAGCTGATATGTTGAAACACGATATCACAATCAAAAAAGCTGTTGAATTGATCACAAGCACTGCAACAGTAAAATAATTTGAAAAGATAAAAAACCACCGGATTCGGTGGTTTTTTGGTGCTTTATTTTCCGAAAAACTCATCAAGGTCATCTTGACTAATTCCAATCATAGCTGGGATACTAGTCCAGTTTTCTTCGGTCAGGATGTAAGGTTGATGAGGATCAATCTGGTTTTCTGTTTCATGAATTGGCTCATTTATTTCTTCAGAGCTTTCAGTTAAGTCGCTGAAACGTTCAATCAGATAGGTTTTTCGAGCTGTTCCGATATGTTTAGTCGCATAATCAAAGGCTTGAAGTTCACCGAGTAGAATGAGTTTGCTTTTAGCCCGAGTAATAGCAGTGTAGATGAGGTTACGCTCCAGCATGCGCTTGCTAGCACTGGTGATGGGAAGAAACACAACTGGGAATTCACTCCCTTGAGATTTATGGATACTCATGGCATAGGCAAGACGAATCTTGTACCATTCATTACGAGGATAGGAAACCTCGTTCCCATCAAAATCAATCATCATTTCATCTTGTTTAGATTCAGTGTATTTAGCAGGAATGAGGTCCGTGATGTAGCCTAGGTCTCCGTTAAAAACGTTGACTTCTGCATCGTTAACCAAATGAATGACCTTATCTCCACTACGATACTGAAACTGACTTGCCTCAAAACTAATCTGTCCCTTTTGAAGAGGATTGAGCAGTTCTTGCATGAGTTGATTGATGGCATCGATTCCTGCTGCTCCCCGATACATAGGAGCTAGAACTTGGATGTCTCGTGCAGGGATGCCACTTCTGATGGCAGCGTCTAGGATTTTTTCAATGGTCGCTGGGATCTGGTTACTAGCGATTTCAAAGTAGGAACGGTCTGCTTTTTTCTGAGTGAAATCTGCAGGTAAAATCCCCTGACGAATCTGACTCGCAAGTGTGACAATGGTTGATTCTTCGCTCTGGCGGTAAATTCGTTCCAAACGTGTTTGCGGAATACTTGGAATTTGGAGTAAGTCAGCCAGAACTTGACCTGGGCTAACCGATGGCAACTGATCACTATCTCCAACGATGAGAATTTTACTAGTAGAGGAGATATTTGAGAAGAGTTGATTGGCTAGCCAAGTATCTACCATAGAGAACTCGTCTACGATGATAAAGTCAGCATCTAGATAATCTTCTAAATGGCTTGTGTCGTCGTCACCAGTCATACCCAAGTGGCGGTGAATGGTTGCACTAGGCAAGCCTGTTAGTTCATTCATGCGACGAGCAGCACGACCAGTTGGAGCAGCAAGGAGAATCGGTAGATTACTTTTCTTTCGAAGGTCCAGTCCTTCTAATAGAGCATAGACAGCAATAATCCCATTGATAACAGTGGTTTTTCCAGTACCAGGTCCGCCAGTCAGGATAAAGACCTTGTTTTGGATAGCATCGCAGATTGCCTGTTTTTGAATGGCATCGTATTGAATACCTAATTCTTCTTCCACAATTGCGATCTGCTCCTGGATGATTTCTGTTTCTTGTTTATCGGTTTCTTCTTTTTCAAGGATACGAATGAGGTGATTGTGAATCCCTTCTTCTGCAAAAAAGAGACTGTTATCAAAGATTTTGGTGTCAACTTGTTGGACTTTTTCTTCTCCAATGAGATTGGACAATTCTTGAGCAAGTTGACTTGGTTCTAGTTCTACAGGACGTGAGGATTCCAGTAGATTTAGAGTCTTTTCTAATAAGTCTCTAGCTTCAACATAAGTATCCCCGCTCTCCATACAAGCGTTTAAAAGGCTATGAATGAGTCCTGCTCGGAAACGTTCAGGTGCCTGGCTTTCAATGCCCAGTTCTTGCGCCAATTGGTCAGCGATGGTAAAACCCAATCCCTTGATATCTTCTACCAACTGGTAAGGATAGTTCTCAACGATATCGATGGTTTCCTCTTTGTAGGTATCCTGAATTTGAATAGCTAATTTATTAGGAATGCCATAGTTGGCAAGCTTGGCCAAGACCATTTCTGTACCGTAGTTGAGACGGAGTGTGGATACAAAGGCCTCACGACTTTTAGAAGACAGCCCTGAGATAGTCTCAAGTTTTTCAGGATGTTCTAGGATTTCATCGATAGTATTTTCCCCATAGAGTTCCACAATCTTTTGGGCAGTTTTGAGACCAATCCCCTTGAAATGGCTGCTAGAGAAATATTTGACCAATCCCTTACTAGTTGGTTTTGCTCTTTCGTAACGGGAAATCTGCAGTTGTTCTCCGTATTTGGAGTGTTGGACAATCTGCCCCCAGAAAGTGTATTCTTCTCCCTCGATAACATCAGCCATGGTCCCTGTAACAATGATCTCGAAATCATCAAAGTCCTCAGCATTGGTATCATCTATATCTAAAAGGAGAATACGGTAAAAGTTGCTGACATTTTCAAAAATAATACGTTCAATCGTACCTGTAAAATAGACTTCCATATAATTCCTTTACATTCCTGAATGAAATCTATCATTCAGAATAGAATGAGAAGAGGCTGAGATTTATATTTCTCGGCCTCTTAGTGTTCTTAAAATGTTCCGATACGTTTGAGTGGCCAGAAACGGAATTTAGCCTCTCCAATGATATCTTTTGCTT
Source organism: Streptococcus sp. oral taxon 061 (assembly GCF_964211575.1). Classification (GTDB taxonomy): domain Bacteria; phylum Bacillota; class Bacilli; order Lactobacillales; family Streptococcaceae; genus Streptococcus. The sequence goes on from NZ_CAXOQQ010000001.1 coordinate 217,725, forward strand.
TAAAAGTACCAACATGTCGACTGTCACTAGATACCAGACGGTCATCACCAAGTAGGAGGTATTGTCCCTCTGGAACAGTGAAGGTAAAGCTAGTATTGAAGTTAACATCTAAGGTAAAGGCATCAGCTTTTTCAGCAAGACTTCTGAAGTACTCGCCTTTTTTCCCATCCCAGCTATCTCCGGTATAGGTTGATTGGAGTTTATCCTCTTTAAAGCGTTTGAGATAATCTGCTAGGTAAGGCTCATCGGTTTCTTGATTGTTGATGTAGAGCTTATCATTTTCGTAACGGATGGTATCACCTGGCAATCCGATGACTCGCTTCACGATATCTTTATTCCCTTCATCCTCATGAGCGACAACTATATCAAAGCGATCGATAGGGAGATGTTTGACAACGAAGAGAATTTCTCCATCAGCTAGAGTAGGGTCCATAGAGTGTCCTTCTACACGAACATTGCTCCAGAGAAAGAGACGGCTGAGACCTACTAATGCAATAATCAGGAAGAAAATTCCCCACTCTTTTAAAAATATTTTAAAATAATTCATACTTTTACCTTTCTAGAAGTTGCTTGGCTTTTTCTGTGTTTTTAAAATGCAGCTTTGCACAGAAGCCGAGCCCTTTCATTCCATATGCTTGAAGGATTTGGCTAGCTACCTTGTCAGAAGCAGCTCCAGCACCACTTGGAAGTTGATAGCCTAACTCTCGTCCTAAGTTTTCAAGATTTTCTAGGAAGAGATCACGCGCAATGATGGAGCTAACTGCAACAGCCAAGTACTTGCCCTCAGCTTTTTCCTCTAGCGTGACTGGATTAGGAAAATGATTGGCTTCATTTTTTAGATATTTTTCATAATTTTGTGAGCTGGTAAAGGCGTCAATAACAATTTTTTCAGGCTCAACTCCCTTTTGAAGGAGGAGAAAGATTGCTTGATTGTGAAGAGCTACCTTGACAGAAACAGCATTATAGCGTTCTCCAATGACTTCGTTATACTTACTTGGCGAAAGAAGGAGTGCTTGATGCTGAATCTTCTCCTTAAGAAGGGGAGCAAGCTGACGAATCTTTTGGTCAGTTAGTGTTTTAGAATCTCCAACCCCGAGTTTTCGTAAAAAGTCATGCTGATCAGGAGTTACAAATGACGCCACTACAGCCAGACCACCGAAATAGGAACCATTTCCAACCTCATCTGTTCCAATCAAGGGGAAATTTTGCCCGCTAACTACTTGTGCTTCTTGATAACCAAAAAAGCTAGCATAGCTTTCAGCAGCTTCTCCTTGCAAGAGGACTTTCCCAGATGTATAGACGGAAACACTGGCTTGAGGAAGTTTTAAAAAGTAGCGAATATAGGGATTTTTACTAGGAGTGAGTGCATGTTCATGCTTTTGAATAAAAGCCTGAATTTCCTTTTCACTCGGAGTTAATGTGATACTTGCCATAGTCTCTATTGTACCATAAAAGCGCTAGAATTGGTAAAAACTGACAAACTAAGTGAAATTTGGTATAATATCTTGAGGTGAATTTTATGGCAAATTTAAATCGATTCAAGTTTACATTTGGGAAAAAAACATTAACGCTGACAACTGAACATGACAATCTTTTCATGGAGGAGATTGCTAAAGTTGCGACGGAAAAGTATGAAGCAATCAAAGAACAAATGCCTGGAGCTGATGATGAGACAGTAGCTATTCTCTTAGCGGTTAACTGCTTGTCAACACAGCTCAGCCGTGAGATTGAATTTGATGATAAGGAGCAAGAGTTAGAATCGCTCCGTTATAAAGTGGTTGCGGCTAAACAAGAGCAGAGTAAGATTGAGGATTCCCTATGATTTCCATTCTACTCTTATTAATCCTTGCTTGGAGCTTTTATATTGGCTACCGCAGAGGAATTATTTTGCAAGCATATTATCTTGTAGCAACGATTGTCTCTGCTTATTTTGCAAGCAAATATTACCTAGCTTTAGGGCAGAAGTTCAATTTATTAATCCCTTATGCTAATCCGCAGGAAGGACAGGGAACTTTCTTTTTCCCATCCAATCAACTTTTCCATCTAGATAAGGTTTTTTATGCAGGTGTCGGCTTCCTCTTAGCCTTTACGATTTTTTACTGCATCGGCCGTTTGCTTGGTCTTTTTCTAAACCTAGTACCAAGTAAGATACTTGATGGGAAATACTACCGTATCGGTGCGGGTGTGCTATCAATCGGTGTGACCTTGTTTGTCCTCCAGATGATGCTAACGATTCTCGCGACTGTGCCATTACAAATTGTTCAAAATTCACTTGAAAATAGCTTTGTAGCTAGACATATCATCCAAAGCATTCCATTCACAACTAATTTTATTAAACAGCTTTGGGTTACTAAATTAATCGGATAAAAAGGGCGGGAACTATTCCTAGCCTTTTGTTTACAATTTCGAAAAGTAAGAGATTGATTTAAAGAGTTAAAGATAAGAAAAGCCATAACTTTTATACTAAGGAAATAAGATGAATACAAAAATACTAGAAACGTTAGAATTTAACAAGGTCAAGGCTTTATTTGAGCCTCATCTTTTAACGGAACAAGGACTAGAACAGTTAAAAGAGCTAGTCCCAACAGATAAAGCTGATAAAATTAGACAGGCCTTTGCAGAGATGAAGGAGATGCAAGAACTCTTTGTTGAGCATCCTCATTTCAGCATTTCGGCAACAAAAGATATTGCAGCTACCTGCAAACGTTTGGAGATGGGTGCTGATCTCAACATAGAGGAATTTCTCCTTCTCAAACGTGTCATCTTTGCCAGCCGTGAACTGAAAAATTTCTATGATAATCTTGAAAATGTCCGCTTGGACCACTTGGCAAATTGGTTTGAGAAACTTCATGATTTTCCACATCTGCAGGGTAATCTCCAAGCCATCAATGAAGCTGGATTTATTGAGAATTTTGCTAGTGAAGAACTAGCACGAATCCGTCGTAAAATCCATGATAGCGAGAGCCAAGTTCGCGACGTCTTGCAAGAACTTCTCAAACAAAAGGCTCAGATGTTGACAGAAGGTATCATCGCTAGTAGAAATGGTCGCCAGGTTCTTCCTGTCAAAAACACCTATCGTAATAAGATTGCCGGTGTGGTTCATGATATTTCTGCCAGCGGGAACACTGTCTATATCGAACCGCGTGAAGTAGTCAAGCTGAGTGAGGAAATTGCTAGTCTTCGTGCAGACGAACGCTATGAGATGATGCGTATCCTGCAAGAACTCTCTGAACGAGTAAGATCGCATGCGGCTGAAATCGCAAATGATGGCTGGATTATTGGACATTTAGACTTGATTCGTGCTAAGGTGCGCTTTATCCAAGAGACAGGAGCAGTAGTTCCTCAAGTCTCTGAGGACCAGGAGATTCAACTCCTTCATGTTCGTCATCCCTTGGTGCAAAATGCTGTTGCTAATGATGTACACTTTGGTAAAGATCTAACAGCCATCGTCATCACTGGTCCCAATACGGGTGGTAAGACCATTATGCTCAAAACCTTAGGTTTGACGCAATTGATGGCTCAGTCAGGTTTGCCGATTTTGACCGATAAGGGAAGTCGTGTGGGAATTTTTGAGGAGGTCTTTGCGGATATTGGAGACGAACAATCCATCGAACAAAGTCTTTCAACCTTCTCTAGTCACATGACTAATATCGTTGATATTCTCGGTAAGGTTAACCAAAACTCGCTCTTGTTACTAGATGAGCTTGGAGCAGGAACAGATCCCCAAGAAGGTGCAGCCCTTGCCATGTCTATCCTAGAGGACTTGCGCTTGCGTCAGGTCAAGACTATGGCAACCACTCACTATCCTGAACTCAAGGCCTATGGGATTGAAACGGCTTATGTTCAGAATGCCAGCATGGAGTTTGACACAGCTAGCTTACGCCCAACTTATCGCTTTATGCAAGGCGTACCTGGTCGAAGTAATGCCTTTGAGATTGCTAAACGTCTCGGCTTGTCAGATGTCATTGTAGGCGATGCCAGCAAGCAGATTAATCAAGACAATGATGTCAATCGCATTATTGAACAATTGGAAGAGCAGACGCTGGAAAGCCGTAAACGTCTTGAGAATATTCGCCAAGTCGAGCAAGAAAACCTCAAGATGAACCGTGCGCTTAAAAAACTCTACAACGAGCTTAATCGTGAGAAGGAAACAGAACTCAATAAGGCGCGTGAGCAAGCTGCGGAGATTGTTGACTTAGCTCTGGCAGAAAGTGATGATATTCTTAAAAATCTTCACAGCAAATCTCAACTAAAACCACATGAGATTATCGAAGCCAAGGCTAAACTCAAGAAGTTAGCACCTGAAAAAGTTGATCTTTCTAAAAATAAGGTCCTCCAAAAGGCTAAGAAAAAACGAGCTCCAAAAGTTGGGGATGATATCATCGTTTTAAGCTATGGTCAACGAGGTACCTTGATCAATCAACTCAAGGATGGTCGCTGGGAAGCTCAAGTTGGATTAATTAAGATGACCCTTGAGGAAAGAGAGTTTGACTTGGTTCAGGCTCAGCAAGAAGCACCAGTCAAGAAAAAACAAGTCAACGTTGTCAAGCGTGCTGCTGGTAAAGCACCACAGGCTCGACTGGACCTCAGAGGCAAACGCTATGAGGAAGCTATGGAAGCCTTGGACGCCTTTATCGACCAATCCCTACTCAACAACATGGCTCAAGTGGACATCATCCATGGTATCGGTACAGGAGTCATCCGCGAAGGAGTAACCAAATACCTTCAAAGAAACAAGCAAGTCAAGAGCTTTGGCTATGCGCCACAAAATGCAGGTGGTTCTGGAGCGACTATCGTTACCTTTAAAGGCTAACCAAACTATAGAATAAAATGTCAAAAGAGTACCTATCAAGTGATAAGTACTTTTTTTGATGAATATATTTTAATCATTATTCTTAGTGAGTATTTTAAAAAGGGACAATCGTTTTATAGCCAAAAAAAATTGATGAAGTCTTGTCTAGCTGAGCTTTATTTATGCTATACTGATAGTAACGTCATTTTCGGAGGTTGGTATGAAAAAACTCCCCTTAGCCTTTTCAGGTTGCTTATTGGGATTGGCTGGAGCAGGAAATCTCATCTTGGATATTTTTCCGCTTTTATCACACATCTTTAGTTTGTCAGGTTTGATTTTATGGTTTTATTTTTTGGTGAGCCACCTCAATAACTGGCATGAAAGTAAGCAAGAATTAAAGAAAGCCCCTGTTTTGTCAGGAATGGCAACCTTTCCCATGGCAGGGATGATTTTATCAACGTATTTATTACGAATCTTACCCCCGAACATGAGCATTGTTGCTCAGATTCTCTGGTGGTTTGCTTTTCTTCTAGATGTTTACCTCATCTTATACTTTACAAAGAACTATGTCTTGGTTAAACAAAGGGCCAGTGCAACACCAACTTGGACGGTTCTTTATGTAGGAATAGCAGTAGCAAGTTTGACCTACCCCGTGGTGGGCGTTGTTGGGATTGCCTATGGAGCTTGGATTTTTGGTTTTATCTTAACCCTTATCCTTTACCCTCTAATTTATCAAGATTTGAGGAAAAATCCATTACCGCTCGCTTTGTTGGGGCAAGAAGGAATCTATTGTGCTCCATTTTCTCTCCTTTTGGCAGCATTAGTAAGAGTAGGAGGACACAGTCTTCCTAGTTGGATTTTACTAGTTATGATCCTTGCATCACAGACCTTCTTTTTCTTTGTCCTTAGTCGCTTGCCAAGGATTTTAAAACAAGGCTTCCAACCTTCTTTTTCAGCCCTAACTTTCCCTACCATCATCACAGCAACTTCATTGAAAATGTCCCAAGGCATTCTGCAGTTTTCGGTCCTCAACCTCCTCGTTTGGTTAGAGATTATCATTTGTTTAACAATCCTCATCTACGTATTAGTAGAGTATATACGATATTTAAGGAGCTAAAAGACCCCCTAGCACGGAGAAGTGTTAGGGGTTTGTTTTTTCTGTTAGGTTCAAATCTATTATAACCAACAATCCAAGTAGTTTCTTACTTTTCCTTATGTAGTGATAAAAAGCTGTAGACCATAGTCCCAAAGATGGCTCCAATACTAAGACCAAAGACAAGTAAGGGAATCATTATCTCTGTTTGGATGATTTTTTCCAAGAAAGTTGAAAGGGACATCTGTTGAACGAAGAGTTTATGAAAGAGCAACAGAGCAAATAAGCCAATCTCAATACTTATAAATACCAACCAACTACGAACTTTTATTTGGCGTTTGCTGTAGGTTTTGTAGATGATTTCTGATTTGTCATCCTTTTCAAGATGAAGCTCTTGTACGGCTCTTTGAGCTTTTATACTCATGAACAGAATGAGTCCAAAATAGAGGTAGGGCATAAGCGATCGAACAATTTCTATAAAGCGTCCGAACAAAATATAGAACAGGAAGAGAAAGAAGGAAGAGTAAAAGATTTGGACCATGGAACGGGCGCAAGCCTTGTAGATAACCTCTTGACGGCATTCGTCAAAAGGCCCTTGTATATGAAAGAAATTTCGAAGTAAGCGAGTTGTTAAGTCTTCTTTTTGCATGGATAATTTCTCCTAAATGAACGATGTTACTTTGTTGCTTTTACGAATTGATAGAGATAATAAAGATAAGTGGTAGAAGAAAGGCTAGCGATAATTAATAATAAATAATATTTCCAATCGCTTGAAATAACCGTCAGTTGTGGCAAGGATATAATCATAAAGCATAGTGCTAAGTTGAGTATGCGCGTTTTTTGGGAATCTATCTTTAGATAAGTCAGTCCTTTGTTGAGTGCTGGAACAAAGACAAGAACAAGGACTATTTCGTAGATGGGCAAGTTCCCTGAAATGATGATGAAGGCGAGTAGAGAACTGAACAAAAGATGATAGGTAAGTAACGTTACTAGTGATTTCATAAGGTACCTCCTAATCCTCATCCGGATCTTTCTTAGTTTTTGCAATGCGACGGGAGATGAGGAACTGTATGCTTGCTCCGAAGAAGATAGAACCGAGAATGCTTGATACACCATTTCTTATAGTGAGAAGAGAATTAAAATAGTCCGGACTTTCACCTATGAGTATACTGAGAAGAGGAGTTATAAAAAACATCCATAGACCAAAGAACAAACCTGCTTTAAGACCTGGGTAGTGTAGTTGCTTACTTTCTTTCTCACTCAGCATATCTGGTTCAATAGTTGTAATCCCTGTTTTTTGCATTTGATAGGTGAGATAGCTAGCAGCGATGAGGGCAATCACTAAAATCAGAGGAGGATAGACCAGAGCCACTAGTTGAGGAAATTTATAGGCTAGAAGGAGTGGAATAAGATTTCCGAAAATCATCAGATAAAAGAGGATGATAAAGACTTGGTTACCGATACGATCGGCCTCGCGCCGTTTGTATTCGTCAAGGGGCTCAGAAATGCCGTATGTGCGTTTGATCAGTTTTTCAGTAAAGGTTTCTTTTTTCATGAGTTTGCTCCTTTTTTAAAAATCATCCTCCCAAAAGAGACTGTTGAGGTCAGTTTGGAGGCTGCGGGCGAGATTGAGACAGAGTTCCAGGGTTGGATTGTACTTGTCGTTTTCAATCATATTGATGGTTTGTCTCGAGACACCGATATCCTTGGCGAGCTCAAGCTGGGACATGCCCAGTTTCTTGCGGAATTCTTTCACACGATTCATGCTTCCTCCTTTTTAGATTGTGTCACATATATTTGACTATAGTATATTCTTTTGAAAATAAAATGTCAACTATTTTTGACATATTTTTTGCTAGAAAAAAAGATTGGCCTAGCCAATCCTTTTATTTTAATTCTGATGCATCTGGTAGGTAGGAACCACCGAGATAGGTTTTGCTAAGTTTTTCAAGGGTTCCGTCTTGGTAGAGTTCTTTGAGAACCTTGTCAAATTGTTCTTTAAATTCTTTTTGATCGCTTGAGAAGATAATGTAGTTATTTGGATTGTCATTGCTCTCCAAGTCGACTACGTTCAAGTCTAATCCTCGGTCTTGGATAATCTTTTGAACAGAGATTTTATCAAAGATTAGGAAGTCAAATTCACCATTGGTGAGGTCAGTCAGGCGTTTAGCGACATCCTCACCAGAGTATTGGATGGTGGCAGGATTGTCGGAGTGGCTTTGATTCCAGTCTGTAACAACCTTGGCAGTAGAAGTTCCAGTGTCATCCTGAGTAGTTTTACCAGCGATGTCTTGAAGAGAGGTAAGAGCCTTGTCTTTTCTGCTCACGAGAACCAAAGGATTTTTTGCGATTGGGAGTGAGTAGAGGTATTTGTCGGCTCTCTCTTTGGTGTAGCTCAAGTTGTTGGCAGCAGCTTGGTAACGGCCAGCATCAACTCCAGGGAAGATACTCTCCCAAGCTGTTTTTTGAAATTCAATCTTGTATTGATCTAGTTTTTCATCGACCGCTTTTAAAACTTCAACATCATATCCAGTCAAATTACCATCTTTTTCAAAATCAAAAGGAGGGATGTCTCCAGCAGTTGCTACGACAATGGTTTTAGGGCTAGTAGTAGAAGTTGAAGCACTATCCTGTTTAGATTGCCCACAGGCCACCAACAAGGGACTAATGGCTAATAATAAGAATAATTTTTTCATGTGTGTCTCCTTTACTTAATGGTATCTAGCTTACCAGACAATCAATCAAATAGCCAATATATATTTTTTATGGAAGTGATAGAAAAATATTATAATTTTCAGTTAGAGTTTGTAATCTAAAATTTAAATCAGATAAGAAAAAGATAATTTAGGCCACAAATGAAAAATCTCTGCAAGCTCTTTCAGAATGTGGTAAAATGGAAGCAGTAGAAATAGAAAAGGAAATCAATTATGAAATTTCTTGAGTTAAATAAAAAACGTCATGCGACAAAGCACTTTATTGATAAACCAGTTGATCCTAAGGATGTTCGAACAGCTATTGAAATCGCAACCTTGGCACCAAGCGCTCACAACAGTCAGCCTTGGAAGTTTGTTGTGGTTCGTGAGAAAAATGCTGAACTAGCAAAATTGGCTTACGGTTCAAACTTTGAGCAAGTAGCATCTGCCCCTGTAACCATTGCCTTGTTTACAGATACTGACCTAGCTAAACGAGCTCGCAAGATTGCCCGTGTTGGTGGAGCAAAGAACTTCTCAGAAGAACAACTTCAGTACTTTATGAAAAATCTTCCAGCAGAGTTTGCGCGTTACAATGAACAACAAATCAGTGACTACCTAGCCCTTAATGCAGGGTTGGTTGCGATGAACTTAGTCCTTGCATTGACTGACCAGGGAATCGGATCAAGCATTATCCTTGGTTTTGACAAATCAAAAGCCAATGAAGTCTTGGAAATTGAAGAACGCTTCCGTCCAGAACTTTTGATCACAGTAGGATACACAGACGAGAAATTGGAACCAAGCTACCGCTTGCCAGTAGATGAAATTATCGAAAAAAGATAGGAAGTAAAAATGACAGTTATTGATTTTACAGCAGAAGTAGAAAAACGTAAAGAAGCCCTCTTGGCTGACTTGTTCAGCCTTTTGGAAATCAACTCAGAACGCGATGACAGTAAGGCAGATGCGCAGCATCCTTTTGGACCTGGTCCGGTAAAAGCTTTGGAGAAATTCCTTGAAATCGCAGACCGTGATGGTTACCCAACAAAAAATGTCGACAACTATGCAGGACATTTCGAGTTTGGTGAAGGGGAAGAAGTTCTCGGAATCTTTGCCCACATGGACGTAGTGCCAGCAGGTAGTGGATGGGATACTGATCCTTACACTCCAACTATCAAAGATGGTCGTCTCTATGCGCGTGGTGCTTCAGATGATAAGGGTCCTACAACTGCTTGTTACTATGGTTTGAAAATCATCAAAGAATTGGGACTTCCAACTTCTAAGAAAGTTCGCTTTATCGTCGGAACTGATGAAGAATCAGGTTGGGCAGACATGGACTACTACTTTGAGCATGTAGGACTTGCGAAGCCAGATTTTGGTTTCTCTCCAGATGCTGAATTCCCTATTATTAATGGTGAAAAAGGAAATATCACAGAATACCTCCACTTTGCTGGTGAAAACAAGGGTGCAGCTCGTCTTCACAGCTTCACAGGTGGTTTGCGTGAAAACATGGTGCCAGAATCAGCAACGGCAGTTGTTTCAGGTGACTTGGCTGATTTGCAAGCGAAACTAGATGTCTTTGTTGCAGAGCACAAGCTTAGAGGAGACATTCAAGAAGAGAATGGTAAGTACAAGGTTACAATTATCGGTAAATCTGCCCACGGTGCTATGCCTGCTTCAGGTGTCAATGGTGCAACTTACCTAGCCCTCTTCCTCAGCCAATTTGCCTTTGAAGGAGCTGCAAAAGACTTCCTTGACATTGCAGGAAAGATTCTCTTAAATGACCATGAAGGCAAAAACTTGAATGTGGCTCATGTGGATGAAAAGATGGGTGCCCTTTCTATGAATGCTGGTGTCTTCCGCTTTGATGAAACAAGTGCTGACAATACCATTGCCCTTAACTTCCGTTATCCAAAAGGAACAAGTCCAGAGCAAATCAAGTCAGTTCTTGAAACCTTGCCAGTTGATTCAGTTAGCCTTTCTGAACATGGTCACACACCTCACTATGTACCAATGGAAGATCCGCTTGTCCAAACCTTGTTAAATGTTTATGAAAAACAAACAGGTCTTCAAGGGCATGAACAAGTTATTGGTGGCGGAACATTTGGCCGTCTCTTAGAGCGTGGTGTAGCCTACGGTGCTATGTTCCCAGATTCTATCGATACCATGCACCAAGCCAACGAATTTATCGCCTTGGATGATCTCTTCCGTGCAGCAGCCATCTACGCTGAAGCTATCTATGAATTGATCAAATAATGCTATAGAAGTCTGAGATTTTATGCTTAGACTTCTTTTTGGAGGAGAGTAGATGTCTCAAATCGAAAGAATCAAACAAGCCATCATGGCTGATCCACAAAATCAACACTATACTGAGCAAGGAATCGAACCTCTCTTTGCTGCTCCCAAAACTGCTCGTATCAATATCATTGGGCAGGCACCTGGTCTCAAAACCCAAGAAGCAGGACTTTACTGGAAGGATAAAAGTGGCGACCGCTTGCGAGACTGGTTGGGTGTGGATGAGGATACTTTTTATAATTCAGGTTATTTTGCAGTCATGCCCATGGATTTCTATTTTCCAGGACATGGGACATCTGGTGACTTACCGCCCAGACCTGGTTTTGCAGAAAAATGGCACCCTAAACTTTTGAAAGAATTACCAGATATTCAATTGACGCTCTTGATTGGGCAGTATGCCCAGTCCTACTATCTGCATGAGAAAGTCAGTGGCAAGGTGACAGATCGGGTTCGTCACTATCAGGATTACTTACCAGAATTTTTCCCTCTGGTGCACCCGTCACCTCGGAACCAAATCTGGATGAAAAAGAATCCTTGGTTTGAAGCAGATGTTTTGCCTGACTTGAAAGAAAGAATTCAAAAAATTCTCGGAGAAGAAAAATGAAAGAAATTACTTTTAATGATTTTTACCATCTATACCAGAAAGAGTCGCTTTCTGTATTAGATGTGAGAGAAGTAGAGGAATTTGAGACTCTTCATTTAGAAGGCGCTCGTAATTTACCTCTCAGCCAATTAGCTGATACTTATAAACAACTAGATAAGGATAATCTTTACTACGTGATTTGTAAATCAGGAATGCGTTCAGCACGCGCTTGTCAATTTTTAGCAGAACAAGGATATGAGGTTATCAATGTCCAAGGTGGCATGGATGCCTTAGAATAAGAAAGAACTCCCTTTAAGACCGAAAATAAGAAAGGTTTTAAAGGGAGTTTATTTGCTCTAAAAATCAGAAAATTGAAAACATTTTAAAATTATTCCGAGATAGCCTTTTCAAGCCTTTAATCATGTTATACTAAGAAAGTATTTTATTTTATATAAGGAGAGTTTATGGCTAAAAAAGGTGCTTTAACAGGATTACTCCTGTTTGGAATATTTTTTGGTGCGGGTAATTTGATTTTCCCCCCTACCCTAGGTGCTCAATCTGGGGAACACTTTCTCCCTGCCATTGCAGGATTTGTACTTTCAGGTGTCGGACTTGCCGTCTTGACCTTGATCATCGGGACCTTAAATCCTAAGGGATATATCTATGAGATTTCTACAAAGATTTCCCCTTGGTTTGCAACGATTTATCTAGCAGTTTTGTACTTGTCGATTGGTCCATTCTTTGCCATTCCACGTACTGCAACAACTTCTTATGCAGTAGGGATTAGTCCCCTCTTAGCAGATGCTGATAAAGGTCTAGGCTTGATTGTCTTTACCCTTATCTACTTTGTTGCAGCATTCTTAATCGCGCTTAATCCTTCAAAGATTTTGGATCGTATCGGTCGTGTTTTGACACCAGTTTTTGCCCTCTTAATTATCATCTTGGTAATCCTTGGAGCCCTCAAATATGGTGGAAATGCTCCTCAAGCAGCTACAGCAGCTTATCAAGCTTCAGCATTTGGAGCAGGATTCCTTGAAGGATATAATACTCTAGATGCTCTCGCATCTGTTGCCTTTAGTGTAATCGCGGTTGAAACCTTGAAACAACTTGGATTTTCGAGTAAGAAAGAGTACATCTCAACCATTTGGGTAGTCGGAATTGTAGTAGCGCTTGGCTTTAGTGCTCTATACATTGGTCTAGGTTTCCTTGGAAATCACTTCCCAATGACAGAAGAAGCGATGAAGGGTGGAACTCCAGGGGTTTATATCTTGTCACAAGCGACCCAAGAAATCTTTGGTTCAACAGCTCAATTATTCCTAGCAGCCATGGTAATAGTAACTTGCTTCACAACGACTGTAGGTTTGATTGTTTCAACTGCTGAATTCTTTAACGGACGTTTCCCACAACTTAGCTATAAGGTTTATGCGACTGTCTTTACCTTGATTGGTTTTGCAATTGCCAACCTTGGTCTTGATGCAATCATCAAATATTCTATCCCTGTCCTAGTTATCTTGTATCCAATTACCATTGTGATTGTTATGATTGTGATTGTGAACAAGTTTGTACCACTTTCAAAACCAGGCATGCAATTGACGATGGGTCTTGTTACAGCTATTGCCGTAGCTAGTGTCTTGGGAAGTTCATTTGAAGTGACCTTCCTTGCCAACATTGTGAATGCTCTACCATTTGCTAAGGCTTCATTGCCATGGTTAGTACCAGCGATCATTGGGATTTTACTTTCTCTTGTTCTTCCAAATAAGCAAAAGAGTGAAGCTTTTGAGATGGAATAAAAAAAATCTTGGCTTATGCCAAGGTTTTTTATTACTCTTAGTTCGTTTTTTCAGTATATCCAAGGTCCTCAAGCATCTTTTTAGTTTTTGAAAAACTCACTCGTTTTCCAGCTCCTGAATATTCATTAGGCATTGCTTTTTTCATCTCATCAAGATTGACTACAGTCATGTCAATGACCATGGTATGGATGACTTTTCCATCTTTGAATTCGATATTTTGTGTAACACCTTTGATTCCCTCATACCCTTTATAAGTTTTCACGATAAGTTCTTTAAGCTCATCAGCGCTCTTATTGAGTATCTCAGGTTCAAAAACATTATAAACTTCTTGTTTCATAACGTCATCACCCTCAACAGTATATGTCAAGGTAGAATGTCTTCCTGGATTGCTGTCATGAACAAAGACTACAGTTTTTGATTCAGCTTTCTTTTCTGTAGTTTCAGCTTCAGTCGTTTTTACCTCAGTTGTCTCTGCTTTTGAGGAGTTAGAAGTTATTGATGATTGTTTAGAACATCCCAACAAGAATGCCAACGGTAAGGCTAAGAGAAGCGTCATTTTGAAATATCTGTTCATATTTTTTCCTTTCATCATAAGAACTTTTTTCATTATATCATAAAATACTTTTGCAATCAAAGTATTTTCGTTTTTCCTTTTTACACATACTCAGATGGGAAAAGTGATATAATGGTAAGAAGAGGTGAAGAAATGAATCAAACTGTAGAATATATCAAAGAACTAACTGCTATCGCGTCGCCAACTGGTTTTACACGTGAGATTACGAATTATTTGGTTGAGACTCTTGAAAAACTAGGTTATCAACCAATCCGTACTGCCAAAGGTGGTGTCAACGTTACTGTCAAAGGAAAAAATGACGAGCAACAGCGTTATGTGACCGCCCATGTGGATACCTTGGGAGCTATCGTTCGCGCTGTTAAACCAGATGGTCGTCTTAAAATGGACCGTATTGGTGGCTACCCTTGGAATATGATTGAAGGCGAAAACTGTACAGTTCATGTGGCTAGTACAGGTAAAACGGTATCTGGAACGATTTTGATCCACCAGACTTCTTGTCATGTATACAAGGACGCTGGAACTGCTGAACGCACGCAGGACAATATGGAAGTGCGTTTGGACGAAAAAGTGACCAATGAAAAAGAAACACGCGCACTTGGTATTGAGGTTGGTGACTTTATCAGCTTTGACCCACGAACTGTCGTAACTGAGACAGGCTTTATCAAATCGCGTCATTTGGATGATAAGGTCAGTGCAGCTATCCTTCTAAATCTCCTTAAAGTCTATAAGGAAGAAGGGATTGAACTTCCTGTCACTACGCATTTTGCCTTCTCGGTCTTTGAAGAAGTGGGGCATGGTGCTAACTCAAGTATCCCAAGTCAAGTTGTCGAATATCTAGCAGTAGATATGGGAGCGATGGGAGATGACCAGCAGACGGATGAGTACACAGTGTCAATCTGTGTCAAAGATGCTTCAGGTCCTTATCACTACGAATTCCGTCAACATCTGGTTGCCTTGGCAAAAGAGCAGGACATTCCATTTAAACTAGATATCTATCCATTTTATGGTTCGGATGCTTCTGCAGCTATGTCAGCTGGAGCAGAAGTCAAACACGCCCTTCTCGGAGCGGGTATTGAGTCTAGTCACTCTTACGAGCGAACTCATATTGATTCTGTTCTTGCTACTGAGCGTATGGTAGACGCTTACCTCAAGAGTGAGTTGGTGGACTAAGATGTGCTTGATTTGTCAACGAATTGAATGGATAAAGTCAGGGGATAATCCCTACTTTGTGAAAGAACTGGAAACAGGCTATGTTGTCATTGGAGACCACCAGTATTTTGAAGGCTATACTCTATTCCTGGCAAAGGAGCATGTGACAGAATTACACCATATGGATACTCCTGTCAAACTACGATTTTTAGAGGAAATGAGCCTAGTTCAGGAAGCTGTCTCTAAGGCCTTTTCTGCTCAAAAGATGAATGTAGAGTTGTTGGGAAACGGTGATGCACATGCCCACTGGCATATTTTTCCGAGACGAGAGGGTGATATGAAGGGACACGGTCTTAATGGTCGTGGTCCAGTTTGGTGGGTTCCTTGGGAAGAAATGGTCGCTGAAGAATATCAGGTTAAGGGAAGCAAATTAGAAGGTTTGGTTGAAACCTTATCTGAAACTTTGGACCAAATGATAGAAATGAAAGGATAAACAATGAAAAAAAGATACCTTGTATTATCAGGATTGCTAGCCTTGACATTGGCAGCTTGTTCGCAAGAAAAACCAGCGACTTCAGAAACGCAGACTTCAACTGAAGAAAAAACCGTCCAAGAAGGGACTGTCGGTAGTAAATCTCAAGAAGCAAGCCAGAAAAAGGCAGAAGTAGTTAATAAGGGAGATTACTATAGCGTTCAAGGGAAGTACGATGAGATTGTTATCGCTAATAAGCATTATCCCTTGTCTAAGGACTATAATCCTGGAGAAAATCCTACAGCAAAGGCGGAGTTATTGAAGCTTATTGCAGCTATGCAGGAAGCAGGTTTCCCAATCAGCGACCACTATAGTGGTTTTAGAAGTTATGAAACTCAAACTCAACTTTATCAGGACTATGTCAACAAAGATGGAAAGGCAGAGGCTGACCGCTATTCTGCTCGGCCTGGATACAGTGAACACCAAACAGGACTAGCATTTGACCTTATCGGTACAGATGGTGATTTAGTGACAGAAGAAAAAGCAGCCCAATGGCTTTTAGATCATGCTGCTGACTATGGTTTTGTCGTTCGCTATCTCAAAGGTAAGGAAAAAGAAACGGGCTATATGGCTGAAGAATGGCATCTTCGCTACGTCGGAAAAGAAGCCAAGGACATCGCTGCAAGTGGTCTCAGCTTGGAAGAGTATTACGGCTTTGAAGGTGGGGACTATGTTGATTAGTCGCAAAATATCTTGCAAGAATGCTTGAAATTTGATAAAATGAATAATAATTAAATAGGAATCTGCAAGACTAGTATCTCAGGGGAAGTATATCAGGGAGGAGAGCCGTGACTGAAAGCTCTCTATATGAAAGCTGGGTGAATTCACTTGCCTATGGATTCGGAAATAAAGGTCTGACTTGTCAGATAAAAACGGATGGTACCGCGTGTCAACGCTCCGAGTGTGGAGTTTTTGGCATGTGGTTTTCTTTTTATCTACGAGAGACTGATGGAGGAATTATGTCAACTATTGAAGAACAATTAAAAGCGCTTCGTGAAGAAACGCTAGCTAGCCTGAAGCAGATTACTGCTGAAAATAAAAAAGAAATGCAAGAATTGCGCGTCTCTGTCCTTGGTAAAAAAGGTTCTCTTACTGAAATTCTTAAAGGGATGAAAGATGTTTCAGCTGAAATGCGCCCTGTTATCGGAAAACACGTTAATGAAGCACGTGATGTTTTGACAGCTGCCTTTGAAGAAACAGCTAAGCTCTTGGAAGAAAAGAAAGTGGAAGCACAACTTGCCAGCGAGAGCATCGATGTGACGCTTCCAGGTCGCCCAGTTGCGACTGGTCACCGTCACGTTCTCACACAAACCAGTGAAGAAATCGAAGATATTTTCATCGGTATGGGTTACCAAGTCGTGGATGGATTTGAAGTGGAGCAAGACTACTATAACTTTGAACGTATGAACCTTCCAAAGGATCACCCAGCTCGTGATATGCAGGACACTTTCTATATCACAGAAGAAATCTTGCTTCGTACTCACACGTCTCCAGTTCAGGCGCGTGCTATGGATGCTCATGATTTTTCTAAAGGTCCTTTGAAGATGATCTCACCAGGACGTGTATTCCGTCGTGATACGGATGATGCAACCCACAGTCACCAGTTCCACCAAATCGAAGGTTTGGTTGTTGGGAAAAACATCTCTATGGCTGACCTTCAAGGAACCCTCCAGTTGATTGTACAAAAAATGTTTGGTGAAGAGCGTCAAATCCGTTTGCGTCCATCTTACTTCCCGTTCACTGAGCCTTCTGTTGAGGTTGATGTTTCGTGCTTTAAGTGTGGAGGAAAGGGCTGTAACGTATGTAAGAAAACTGGTTGGATCGAGATTATGGGTGCCGGTATGGTTCACCCACGTGTCCTTGAGATGAGTGGCATCGATGCAACTGTTTACTCTGGTTTTGCCTTTGGTCTTGGTCAAGAGCGTGTAGCTATGCTTCGTTACGGAATCAACGATATCCGTGGATTCTACCAAGGAGATGTCCGCTTCTCAGAACAGTTTAAATAAGATTGAAACCTGAAACACAATCCTATACTGTACTAATCATCTTCTCTCAATGAGAAATGGTGAGGACTGCCTCAAAGAAAAAGAAAGGAATTGAAAAGGTCTCTCTTACTGGGATCTTACAATCAGAATTATGTTAGTATCTTATAAATGGTTAAAAGAATTGGTGGACATTGATGTGCCATCACAAGAGTTGGCTGAGAAAATGTCAACTACAGGGATCGAAGTAGAAGGTGTGGAATCACCGGCTGCCGGTCTCTCAAAAATTGTTGTCGGTGAGGTCTTGTCTTGTGAAGATGTGCCAGAAACTCACCTCCATGTTTGTCAGGTTAACGTTGGCGAAGAAGAAGCTCGTCAAATCGTCTGTGGAGCACCAAATGTGCGTGCAGGCATCAAGGTTATGGTGGCTCTTCCAGGTGCTCGTATTGCTGACAACTACAAGATCAAAAAAGGAAAAATCCGTGGCTTAGAGTCACTTGGAATGATCTGTTCTCTTGGTGAATTGGGGATTTCTGATTCAGTTGTACCTAAGGAATTCGCAGATGGTATCCAAATCTTGCCTCAAGATGCTGTTCCAGGGGATGAAGTCTTCTCTTACCTCGACTTGGATGATGAAATTATCGAACTTTCCATCACCCCTAACCGTGCGGACGCTCTTTCTATGCGTGGAGTAGCGCACGAAGTGGCAGCCATCTATGACAAGGCAGTCAACTTTAAAGAATTCTGTTTAACAGAAACCAATGAATCTGCAGCAGACGCTCTTTCTGTCAGCATTGAGACAGACAAGGCGCCTTACTATGCCGCTCGTATCTTGGACAATGTGACGATTGCACCAAGTCCACAATGGTTGCAAAATCTTCTCATGAACGAAGGCATTCGTCCCATTAATAATGTCGTCGACGTGACCAACTATATCTTGCTTTACTTTGGTCAACCAATGCATGCCTTTGACTTGGATACCTTTGAAGGGACTGACATCCGTGTGCGTGAAGCTCGTGCTGGTGAAAAATTAGTAACCTTGGACGGGGAAGAGCGTGAGTTGGAAACAAATGACCTCGTGATTACAGTTGCTGACAAAGCAGTAGCCCTTGCAGGTGTCATGGGTGGTCAGGCTACAGAAATCTCTGAAAAGTCTAGTCGTGTAGTCCTTGAAGCTGCTGTCTTCAATGGTAAATCGATCCGTAAGACTAGCGGTCGCCTCAACCTTCGTTCAGAATCTTCTTCTCGCTTTGAGAAAGGCATCAACGTGGCAACTGTCAATGAAGCCCTTGATGCGGCAGCAAGCATGATTGCAGAGTTTGCAGGTGCAACCGTTCGTAAAGGTATTGTTTCAGCAGGCAAGCTTGATACTTCTGATGTAGAAGTTTCTTCAACTCTTGCTGATGTCAACCGTGTCCTCGGTACAGAGCTTTCCTACGCAGATATTGAAGATGTCTTCCGTCGCCTTGGTTTTGGCCTTTCTGGAAATGCAGAAAGCTTTACAGTGAGCGTTCCTCGTCGCCGTTGGGATATCACTATCGAAGCGGATCTTTTTGAAGAAATCGCACGTATCTATGGTTATGACCGCTTGCCAACCAGTCTTCCAAAAGACGATGGGACAGCAGGTGAGTTGACTGCGACTCAAAAATTGCGTCGTCAGGTTCGTACCATTGCTGAAGGGGCTGGATTGACAGAAATCATTACCTACGCTCTTACAACTCCTGAAAAAGCCGTTGAATTTACGATTCAGCCAAGCAACTTAACAGAGCTCATGTGGCCAATGACTGTGGACCGTTCAGTTCTCCGCCAAAATATGGTTTCAGGTATCCTTGATACAGTTGCCTACAACGTAGCACGTAAGAATAAAAACTTGGCTCTTTATGAGATTGGAAAAGTCTTCGAGCAAACTGGTAATCCAAAAGAAGAATTGCCAAATGAAATCAACAGCTTTGCCTTTGCCTTGACAGGTTTAGTCGCTGAAAAAGACTTCCAAACAGCAGCAGTTCCAGTTGATTTCTTCTATGCTAAGGGAATCCTTGAAGCCCTCTTTGCTCGTTTGGGTCTTGAAGTGACTTATACAGCAACCTCTGAAATCGCTAGCCTTCACCCAGGACGTACAGCCTTGATCTCTCTCGGTGACCAAGTAGTCGGTTTCCTCGGTCAAGTGCACCCTGTGACGGCTAAGGCTTACGATATTCCAGAGACTTATGTAGCTGAGCTTAACCTTTCAGCTATTGAGGCAGCCCTTCAACCAGTTAGCCCATTTGTGGAAATTACTAAGTTCCCAGCAGTGAGTCGTGATATTGCTCTTCTTCTCAAAGCAGAAGTGACTCACCAAGATGTAGTTGATGCTATCAAATCTGCGGGCGTGAAACGTTTGACAGACATCAAACTCTTTGACGTCTTCTCAGGTGAAAAACTGGGTATCGGCATGAAGTCGATGGCCTACAGCTTGACCTTCCAAAATCCAGAAGATAGCTTGACCGACGAAGAAGTCGCACGCTACATGGAAAAAATCCAAGCATCACTCGAAGAAAAAGTGAATGCAGAAGTGCGTTAACAGATTAAAATCCATCCCTAGAGATGGATTTTTTAGTACAAAAAATCATCAAGTTTTAACTTGATGATTTAATCAACTTGGTGGGAAAACAACTCCTTTTTAATACTGTTACAAGAAAATCAGACATCGATGTTTTTTGTCATCCAATCAGCTAAGAAGTGGTAAGTATCTTGTCGATTGATCTCGTTTAGAATTTCGTGACGAGCCTCTTCAACTAATCGAAGGCTGACTTTCGAATGTGAAGCCTTTAGGAGTTTTACAAATCTCTCGATACCTTTACCATTTTCGCCCAGAGGGTCTTCTTGTCCTGAAATCACGAGAATTGGGAGTTGGGTTGGAATCTCATCGATCACTTGTTTACTCGCTACTTGGTTAGAAAAGTAAAAAATGGCTTTGTACATGGGAATAGTAGGTATGAATTGACAGAATGGATCCTTCAGATAAGCTTGGTTGGATTCTTCATTTTTTGAGAGCCAATCTACAGATGTTTTCGGATTCTTAATACTTCGATTAAAGCTATCAGTTGATAGATAAGTCAAGAGTTTACTACGGTGTTTATTCCCTTTTATAAGTCGGATGCATTCTGTTAGGATGAGAGCAAACCGAGTTAGAAACTGAGGTTGTTGACCAGTCGCCATGATAATCAAGGCATTGATAGGTGGTTTTCTTTTAGCTACATAATAGCGACACATAAGAGAACCCATAGAATGACCTAGAAGGATGATAGGGAGTCCAGGATAGCTTTCTTGAATAAAGGAGGTCACTCTTTCAATATCATCGATGAGTTCCTCGGGAGATTCAGGAAATACTCCAAGTTGACTTGGATTTTGAGCAGTATAGCCGTGGCCGATATGATCATGGCCGATAACAGTAAGTCCTTCGTTATTCATGGCTAGAGCAAATTCTTCATATCGTTCTATGTACTCTACCATCCCATGTACAAGCTGAAGAATGGCTTTTGGGTGTTCAGCTTCCCAAATGATTAAGTTATTGTTGTTTGGTTCGAGTTTAAGTCTTTTTTTCATATCAAATTCCTTGTCTATGATAATCCATTTTCTATCATAAATATATCACAAAAAAGTACGATAAGCTACAGGATGATGAAGATTACTAGTAACAATTTAGGACATAGTCAACGGATTTATCAAGAGATGAGTACAATATATTTATCACTTAAAAACTGGAGGAATAAGATATTTGGGAAGAGCAAATAAATTCTCAATCCAGTAAATATCTTTATTTAAAACCAAGATTTAAAAATGTACATAAATCCTTGTAATGCCCAAAAAAAAGAGTATAATGAAGGTAAGATTAGTAGGAGGTGGATCATGTTAGAAATCCTTAATCTTGAAAAAAGTTTTGGTCCTAAACAAGTCTTGTTTGGTGTTAACTTTCAAGCTCAACCTGGAAGAATTTTAGGTCTAGTTGGGAAAAATGGAGCTGGGAAAACAACGATTTTCCACAGTATGTTGAAATTTTTAGAGTATCAAGGAGAGATCAGTCTGGATGGGCAGGAGATTCGTCAGGAAACCTATGCTCGAATTGGCTATCTGCCTGAGGAACGTAGCCTCATGCCCAAATTGACAGTCCTTGAACAAGTTCGTTACTTGGCGACTCTAAAGGGCATGGATGCTAAGGAAGTCAAGGAAAAACTCCCTCAATGGATGGAGAAATTGGAAGTGAAGGGCAAATTGACCGACAAAATCAAGAGCCTCTCCAAAGGGAATCAGCAGAAAATTCAGTTGATTATCACCCTAATCCATGAGCCTGACTTGATTATCCTGGATGAGCCTTTTAGTGGTTTGGATCCAGTCAATACCGAGTTGCTCAAACAAGTCATCTTGAAAGAGAAAGAGCGCGGTGCAATCATTATCTTTTCTGACCATGTCATGACCAATGTTGAGGAGCTTTGCGATGATATTCTGATGATTCGTGATGGGCGTGTGGTCTTGCATGGACCAGTTCAGGATGTTCGCAATCAATACGGGAAAACACGTCTCTTTGTTTCAAGTGAACGAAGCAAGGAAGAACTGGAAAAACTTCCTCACGTGAAACAGGTGAGTTTGACCAAGCAAGGAAGTTGGAAATTGATCCTCGATGACGAGAGCGCTGGAAGGGAACTCTTCCCAATTCTCACTCAAGGTCAATATATTGCGACCTTTGACCAACAAGCTCCAACAATCGATGAAATCTTTAAACTAGAATCAGGGGTGGAAGTATGAGAAATATGTGGGTTGTAATGAAGGAAACCTATCTTCGACATATCAAGTCGTGGAGTTTCTTCTTTATGGTGATTTCGCCGTTCCTCTTTTTAGCCTTATCTGTAGGAATCGGCTATCTCCAAGGGTCTTCTATGGCCAAGAATAGCAAGATAGCAGTAGTAACAACTGTTCTATCTGTGGAGGAAGGGCTCAAATCGACCAATGGCATTAATTTTGACTATAAGGATGAAGCCAGTGCCCAAGAAGCCATCAAGGATGAAAAAATAAAAGGTTATTTGACCATTGATCAAGAAGGTAGTGTTCTCAAGGCAGTTTATCATGGTGAAACTTCCCTTGAAATAGGCGTCAAACTAGCAGTAACCAATAAGCTAAATGAACTGCAATACCAACTCAATCGTTCGGCAGCCAATTTGTCTCAAGAACAGGAAAAACGCCTGAGTCAAACCGTTGATTTTACTGAGAAAATTGATGAATCTAAGGAAAACAAAAAAATTGTTCAAACCATTGCGGCCGCAGGGCTTGGTTTCTTCCTTTATATGATTTTGATTACTTATGCTAGTGTCACTGCTCAGGAAGTAGCTAGCGAGAAAGGAACTAAAATCATGGAGGTGGTCTTCTCTAGTATCCGAGCTAGTCATTATTTCTACGCTCGCATGCTGGCTCTGCTTCTTGTGATTTTGACTCATATTGGCATTTACGTCGTGGGTGGGCTGGCTGCCATTCTGCTCTTTAAAGATATCCCTATCTTGGCACAATCTGGAATTTTAAATCATCTAGGAGAGGCTTTCTCGCTCAATACCTTATTGTTTGTCTTGGTTAGTCTCTTTATGTACGTTGTTTTGGCAGCCTTCCTAGGCTCTATGGTTTCTCGCCCTGAGGATTCAGGAAAGGCCTTGTCGCCATTGATGATCTTGATTATAGCAGGATTTGTCGGTGTGACCTCTCTAGGTGCTGCTGGGGACAATTTAGTTCTGAAAATTGGTTCCTATATTCCTTTCATCTCGACCTTCTTTATGCCATTTAGAGCTATAAATGGGTATGCAAGTGATTTAGAAGCCTGGATTTCACTTGCCATAACGGTTGTTTTTGCAGTCACTGCAACAGCCTTTATCGGACGCATGTATGCTAGTCTAGTCCTTCAAACAGATGATTTGGGAATCTGGAAAACCTTTAAACGTGCTTTGAGCTATCACTAAAAGAGACACCTTCAGTGAATACTGGAGGTGTTTTTGCTTTACGAATTCATTGCTGTCTAGTCTTCTTTACTTTATAATGAAAGAAGAATGAAAAGGAGGAGAACATGAACTATATGGATGTTGCTGAAAATGAGCATTTGTTAATCATTGTCCTTAGGATAATGCTGATTAGCTAGATGAGTGAAGATGAGGTGGAGGCGACCTTGTCGATTGGCATCAACACCTTGACCTAACGGATATCTATGGCTATGGCTAGTGTGAGGTTCTGCTGGGTAAAGTTTTCAAGCGCCGTTCGAATCTTCGGGACTAGATTTAGTATACCAGACGTCACTTGTATCAGTGGGCTGGATTTTTTGTTCTATGCTTTACAGATTTTTCTTGACAAGTTTTCTTTGTTATGGTAATCTTTTATGTAACAAGTGTTGCGCAACAAGTGTTGCGTGAAAGGAGTCTCATGCCACCTAAGGTTAAATTTAGTAAAGAGGCTATGATTGGGATAGCTTTACAATTGGTGAGAGAAGAGGGAATAGCTAGTTTAACGGCTCGAGCATTAGCGGAAAAACTGGGAGCCACACCAAGAGTCATTTTTGGGCAATTTGCAAATATGGCTGAGTTACAAGCAGAGGTTATTGTTGCTGCGGAAATGGTAGTGGTGGAGTATATACGAAAGGCTTTAGAAGATGAGAAGCCTTTTCGATCTGTCGGGGTTGCTTATATCCTTTTCGCCTCAAAAGAGCCTCAACTCTTTCAATTGCTTTTCCAAAATCCTAGTAAAGATCCCATTCGTCGCTTTCAAGATTTTCTTCCCATGAAGGATCATAGTTACCAATTGGTTCTGGATTCGATTGTCGCAGACTATTCTTTGACTGTAGAGGAGGCTAGTCGATTGTACCAGCATCTATTTATCTATTCACACGGGATGGCCTCTATGGTTGCTTCTGGTATTTATCAATTCAGCATGGAAGAAGTAATTGGATTACTGATAGAGGTTTGTCAATCGCTCATCAAAGAAATGGTAGGAAAAAAATGATTCAACTAGAAAATATTCACAAAAGTTACGGCAAAACCAAGGTTTTAAAAGGGATTGACTTGCAGATTCAAGACCAGGATAATGTGGTTATCCTCGGCCCTTCTGGATCGGGAAAGTCAACTCTCTTAAACGTGTTATCAGGCTTAGAAAAGGTAGATGAGGGGCATATCCTCATTCAAGGGCAAGATTTATCGCAACTCACGGATGCTCAATTGACAGCCTTTAGACGTGAGAAGATTGCCTTTATTTTTCAGCAGTATTATTTATTGCCGAATCTCACGGTTAGACAAAATGTTAAGATGGGAGCTGACCTGGCAGACAATCATGATTTTTTGCAGATTATCGAGGATTTGGGGCTTGGCGATAAGCTGGACAAGTATCCGAGTGAATTGTCTGGCGGCGAACAGCAGAGAGTATCTATTGCTCGTGCCTTAGCCAAAAAGCCAGAGATTCTTTTCTTAGATGAGCCGACGGGAGCCCTGGATGAAGAAACAGGTCGCAAGATTCTCGACTATATCTGGAAGTTGAAGGAAAAGCTAGGCTTTACTCTAATCATGGTGACGCACAACCAAAATATTGCGGATATGGCCAGAACCATCATTCGTGTCAATAGTGGCAAGATTACCCAAGTTGTGACCAACGATCAGCCTCATACTGCCTATGAGATTGGATGGTAAGCCATGTTTTCAGTAAAAGATATTCGAAAATTAGTTGTCGTCAGTATCATTGGGGTTTGTGCGGTTTTTGTGGCCAATCTCTTCTTGAATTTTTATCTTGATATCGAGCAGTTGGAGATTTCTAAAACCAATCCCATGATGCAGACCTACTATGATGCTCAGGTTTTGCTATCTTGGATGGTGGCCATGGTCAGTGGGGTTGTCTTATCCTTGACGTCGATCCTTCTCATGTGTTTTTATATCAAACAATTTGTCGATGACCACAAGGAACAATTAGGAATTTTAAAGGCTTTGGGCTATAGCAATGGCCAGTTGGCGAAACGATTTTGGGTTTTTGGGCTCAGTTTTGGAGTTGGAGCGCTTTTTGGTTATTTCGCTTCTTTTCTTATGATGGGTCATTTTTATGACTTTCGCAATGAGAAGGGGATTTTGCCAGACATTACCATTCATTTTCACTGGCAGCTCTTGGTCGCTTTAGTGATACTGCCAACGACTTTCTTTATGGTTCTTGCGATTGGCTATGCTAGAAGACAACTACAAACGCCGGCACTTCGCTTATTGAAAAAGTCCCCAAGTCCGATTAAAGTCAAAAGGAGAAAGAGGGCTCCTAAGAAAGAGAAAGACTTCCTAAAAGAGCTGTCTTCGTCACTGATTTGGGGAAGAAAATCGATCCTGTTTTTTGTGGTCTTTGGCTCCATGTGTTTCGCGGCCATGGTTCAATTGTCTTTTGGGCTAAGGGACTACACAGATGACATCATCCAAACGATGATGATTATGATTGGTTTGATCCTTTCTTTCTCGATCCTCTTTTTGTCATTGGGAATTGTGGTCTCAGAAAGTCGCGAAACCTTGGCTCTTATGAAGGCTTTTGGCTACACCGATCGTGAATGCCAAGGTCATATTCTCGCTCCTTATCGTTTTTGGGCTTATTTAGGATTTGTTCTTGGGACAGCTTATCAATATGGCATCATGGAAATCTTGATTGGTGTGATCAAAGATACGGTTCCTGAAAAGATTGAGCATCACTTTGATGGGAATGTGTGCTTTTGGACCTTGATAGGTTTTGCTTTGATTTATGAAAGCCTCTTTTATCTATCCAACAGAAAACTCCAAAAACAAACCATCAAAGAAGTGCTCTTAGCAGAATAAATAGAAAAGAGAGTGGGACAGAAATCAGTAATTCGTTAGAATTCGATTTCGTCGTCCCACCTCCGCACAGTTGAGTAGGGCTGTAAAAGCTGATGAAATCAGCGTAGTAGAGCCCACTCAACCACTGCGTCTTGCTCGACAATCTAAAGACAATTGAGAGGTTTTTCCGCTATTCTAAGGGAATAAAAGAAATGAAAGAGAGACAGCATGAAACGGAGTTACTGGCAGGACCTAAAGGGGGCCTTTTACTTAATCTGGCGCAACAAATGGTCCTTTATCTCAGTGGGGATTCTTCTGCAGTTTGTGGTTGGTATTGGGGCTGCGGCCTTGTGTCATAAATAAATAAAAAGACCTGTGAGTGTATCTCCCAGGTCTTTTTATTCGCTGAAATATTTCACATTAATTTCTTCTAAACCTTTGACTAATAAAGAAAATTATCGTACAATAAAGAGTACGTGATAAAATGAGACCAGAGTTTATATACTCTGGCGTTAGTAGTAAAAAAAGAGGAGAAACGCTTTGGAATTAGAAGTATTTGCTGGGCAAGAAAAAAGTGAACTATCTATGATTGAGGTGGCTCGTGCCATCTTGGAACAACGTGGTCGCGACCACGAAATGCATTTTAGCGATTTGGTCAATGAAATCCAAAACTATCTTGGTACCTCTAATAGCGATATTCGCGAAGCACTACCTTTGTTCTATACAGAGTTGAACTTTGATGGGAGCTTCATCTCTCTTGGAGATAACAAATGGGGCCTTCGTTCATGGTATGGAGTTGATGAAATTGACGAAGAAATCATTGCTCTTGAAGAAAGTGACGATGAAGAAGTAGCACCTAAGGCTAAGAAAAAACGTGTTAATGCCTTTATGGATGGAGATACGGATGCCATTGATTACAGCGCAGATGATCCAGAAGATGAGGATGCCTACGAAGAAGATCCAGCTCTTTCTTATGATGATGAAAATCCAGACGATGAGAAGAACGAAGTAGAAGCCTACGACGCTGAAATCAACGAAATCGCACCAGACGATCTTGGGGAAGATGTTGAACTCGTTGAAGAAGATGACGAAGATTCTGAGGAAGAAGAAGAATAATACCAAACAACAAGGGAATTCCCTTGTTGTTTTTCTTTTCTGCAGTAGAACTATAAATCTAGCAAAGAATGACATTTGACAAATGTACCAAATTGAGGTAAGATATTGTTCGGGCACCTCTTTTTGAGGTCGGAGCTTCCTAGTTTTTAGGGAGCTATTTTTGTTTTTCCAGGGAAATTATCATACTGGATTGTAGTTGTCGGTGAAGGTCTTGTTTTCTTAGTCCCCCTCTAGGGAACAAGATCTTGAGCAGTTTAGAAAGAGGAATCTATGTCTACGAAATATATTTTTGTAACTGGTGGTGTGGTGTCGTCTATTGGGAAAGGGATCGTTGCGGCGAGCCTAGGACGGCTCTTGAAAAATCGTGGTTTGAAGGTAACCATCCAAAAATTTGACCCTTATATCAATATTGACCCAGGGACCATGAGCCCTTATCAGCACGGGGAAGTTTTTGTAACAGATGATGGGGCTGAGACAGATTTGGACTTGGGTCACTATGAACGTTTTATCGATATCAATCTTAACAAATACTCAAACGTGACAACTGGTAAAATCTACAGCGAAGTTCTTCGCAAGGAACGTCGTGGAGAATACCTTGGAGCAACTGTCCAAGTCATTCCACATATTACAGATGCCTTGAAAGAAAAAATTAAGCGTGCAGCTCTAACGACAGACTCTGATGTCATTATTACAGAGGTTGGTGGAACAGTTGGAGATATCGAGTCCCTTCCATTTTTAGAGGCGCTTCGTCAAATGAAGTCTGATGTCGGCGCAGAAAATGTCATGTATATCCATACAACCTTACTTCCTTACCTCAAGGCGGCTGGAGAAATGAAGACCAAGCCGACTCAACACTCTGTCAAAGAATTGCGTGGTTTGGGAATCCAGCCAAATATGTTGGTCATTCGTACTGAAAAGCCGGCTGGACATGGGATTAAAAATAAACTAGCTCAATTCTGTGATGTGGCACCAGAAGCTGTTATCGAGTCATTGGACGTGGATAATCTTTACCAAATCCCACTTAATCTGCAAGCACAAGGCATGGATCAAATCGTCTGTGACCATTTGAAGATTGATGCACCAGCAGCAGATATGACAGAGTGGTCAGCTATGGTCGACAAGGTCATGAATCTCAAAAAACAAGTCAAAATTGCTCTTGTTGGTAAGTATGTCGAGTTGCAAGATGCCTACATTTCTGTCGTAGAGGCCTTGAAACACTCAGGTTATGCCAATGATACAGAAGTCAAGATTGATTGGATTAATGCTAATGACGTGACAGCTGGCAATGTAGCAGAACTCCTAGCTTATGCTGATGGAATCATCGTTCCAGGTGGTTTTGGTCAACGTGGTACTGAGGGTAAGATTGAAGTGATTCGCTATGCGCGTGAAAATGATGTACCAATGCTAGGAGTATGCTTGGGTATGCAATTGACCTGTATCGAGTTTGCCCGTAATGTCTTAGGTCTTGAAGGAGCTAATTCAGCAGAGCTTGATCCTGATACAAAATATCCGATCATCGATATCATGCGTGATCAGATTGATGTTGAGGACATGGGGGGTACCCTTCGTTTGGGACTTTATCCTTCTAAGCTAAAACGTGGTTCCAAGGCAGCGGCAGCTTATCATAACAAAGAGGTTGTACAGCGCCGTCACCGTCACCGTTATGAATTTAACAATGCCTTCCGTGAACAGTTTGAAGGAGCAGGATTTGTCTTCTCAGGTGTTTCACCAGACAATCGCTTGGTCGAAATTGTTGAAATCCCAGAAAACAAATTCTTTGTGGCTTGTCAGTACCATCCAGAGCTTTCAAGTCGTCCAAACCGTCCAGAAGAACTTTACACTGCTTTTGTAACAGCAGCAGTTGAAAATAGTAAATAGATTCATAAAAACCTTTGAGAGTCATCTCAGAGGTTTTTAATTTGTTTTCAGTATTATGAAAATCTGGAAAATCAGCTCTGAATTTGGTAAGATAAGATTATGGATTTTGAAAAAATTGAACAAGCATATACCTATTTACTAGAAAACGTCCAAATCATTCAAAACGATTTGGCGACAAGCTTTTATGATGCCTTGATTGAACAAAATGGGATCTATCTCGATGGTCAAACCGCTCTGGAGCAAGTCAAAAAAAATAACCAGGCCTTAAAACGTTTGGCACTTCGAAAAGAGGAGTGGTTACGGACCTATCAATTTTTGTTAATGAAGGCAGCGCAAACAGAACCTCTTCAAGCCAATCACCAGTTCACACCGGATGCGGTTGGTCACTTGATGATTTTTATCATAGAACAACTTTTCCCTGCTGAAAATGTGAGTCTATTAGAGTTGGGGTCTGGGATGGGAATTCTGGGAGCTAGCTTCTTAACGTCCATGAACAAAAAGGTAGATTACCTGGGAATAGAACTTGATGACCTCTTGATTGACTTGGCAGCAAGTATGGCGGAAGTAATGGATCTTCAAATGGGCTTTGTCCAAGGAGATGCAGTACGTCCACAAGTATTAAAAGAGAGTGATATTATTGTGAGCGACCTGCCTGTTGGTTACTATCCAGATGATCAGACAGCCTCACGTTATCAAGTAGCGGCTAAGAATGAACAAACTTATGCTCATCATTTGTTAATGGAACAATCACTCAAGTATCTCAGAACAGGAGGCTATGCGATTTTTCTAGCTTCAACAGATCTCCTGACAAGCCCTCAGAGTGAACTTTTGAAATCATGGCTCACTGACCAGGCTCAACTAGTGGCCATTATTGCCTTACCAGAGGATCTCTTCGCTCAAGGAGCCCAATCTAAAACCATTTTTGTCCTCCAGAAGAAGACCGTAGAAGGGGTTGAACCATTTGTTTATCCACTTACCAGTCTTCGTGACCCTGAGATTTTGATGGAATTTAAGGAAAATTTTCAAAATTGGTGTCAAGGGCATGAAATCTAGTGTAAATTTTGATATAATAGTTGAAAACGCTTAAAAAGGGGAATAAATTTATGACAAAAACCATTGCAATTAACGCTGGAAGCTCTAGCTTGAAATGGCAACTATATCAAATGCCAGAAGAAAAGGTGCTTGCAAAAGGTTTAATTGAGCGAATCGGATTGAAGGATTCTGTTTCAACAGTTAAGTTTGATGGTCGTTCTGAAGAACAAGTTCTTGATATTGAAAACCATACCTTGGCTGTTAAGATTTTACTTGATGACTTGATTCGTTTTAATATTATTAAAACTTATGATGAAATTACTGGTGTCGGACACCGTGTTGTTGCAGGTGGAGAGTACTTCAAAGAGTCTACAGTTGTTGAAGGTGATGTCTTAGAAAAAATTGAAGAACTAGGACTTCTTGCTCCATTGCACAATCCTGCCAATGCAGCTGGGATTCGTGCCTTCAAAGAATTGTTGCCAGATATTACAAGTGTAGCAGTCTTTGATACATCATTCCACACAACAATGCCAGAAAAAGCATACCGTTATCCATTACCAACTAAGTACTATACAGAAAACAAGGTTCGTAAATATGGAGCACACGGTACAAGTCACCAATATGTTGCTCAAGAAGCAGCAAAACTTTTGGGACGTCCATTAGAAGAGTTGAAGTTGATCACTTGCCATATTGGTAACGGTGCTTCTATCACAGCTGTTAAAGGTGGTCAATCAATCGATACATCAATGGGATTCACTCCACTTGGTGGTGTTATGATGGGAACTCGTACAGGGGATATTGATCCAGCCATCATTCCTTATTTAATGCAATATACAGAGGACTTCAAGACTCCAGACGATATTAGTCGTATTCTAAACCGTGAATCTGGTCTTCAGGCAGTTTCAGGCTTATCAAGTGACATGCGTGATGTTCAGAATGGTGTGAACGAAGGCAATCACGATGCTATTCTTGCCTTTGAAATGTATGTTGACCGTATCCAAAAATACATTGGACAATACTTGGCAGTTCTAAACGGGGCAGATGCTATTATCTTTACTGCTGGTGTTGGTGAAAATGCAACTCTTGTGCGTGAGAAAGTTATTTCAGGTATCTCTTGGTTTGGTTGTGATCTAGACCCAGAGAAAAATGTCTTTGGAGTAACTGGAGACATTTCTACAGATGCTGCGACACTTCGTGTACTTGTCATCCCAACTGATGAAGAACTTGTGATTGCGCGTG
Source organism: Streptococcus sp. oral taxon 061 (assembly GCF_964211575.1). Lineage (GTDB taxonomy): Bacteria > Bacillota > Bacilli > Lactobacillales > Streptococcaceae > Streptococcus. Next base: position 249,280 of record NZ_CAXOQQ010000001.1, read on the forward strand.
ATGTGGAGCGTTTGAAAAAATAAATGATAAGAAAATCGACCTTCTCGAAAGAGAGGTCGATTTTTATTTTACAAAAATAATTCACCATTTAGTGAGCGAAACTTCGCCACTATTGAGCCAAATTTTCTCACCAGTAGCTAATTGGATCTGTAGTTGACCCTGGTCAGAGATATCACAAGCTTTTCCTGAGATGATTTCTTGATCTTTCTTAAAGGAAATTTCTTTGCCTAAAACAATTGATTGTTTTTTATAGAGGTAAAGCAGCTCATCGGTCTCAGTTTCGTAGAAACATTTCCAGATTTCTGCAATCAGCTCGTTGCGAGTGATTGGGCTATTTTGAGAGAAGAGACTTCCAGCTTTCCCTTGTAGGTTTTTTGGAAAATCAGCGATAGAAAAGTTGATACCAACACCAATAATAACATCTGTGACAAGGCCGGTTTCGACAGAAGTGATGGCTTCGGTTAGAATACCGGCTATTTTTTTATGATTTAGGTATAAATCATTTACCCATTTGATATCTAAATCAATCAGACAAAGGTTTTTAACAGCCTTATAAATTGCGGCTGCAGTCAGGAGTGTATAAGCTGGTAGATCTAGATAAGAGAGATTGGGCTTGAGGTGGAGAGACATGTAAATCCCACCTTGTTCTGGAGAATAGTAGGGGCGTTGAAATCGACCACGTCCCATAGTTTGGCCTGTTGATAGGTAGAGTGTGTCTCCTTTGGCACCAGCTTCCATGGCCTCCTTAGCATCACTCTGGGTTGATTTGGTGATAGGTTTAAATTGAACTGAGATTGGGCTGTTGGCTTCTATTTCTTGAGGTAAGATTAGGTCACCGTGAAGAAGTTTGTAGCCACGGTTTTTGATGCTGTCAATTTCTAAACCTTCCTGCTGGAGGCGTTGGATAGCTTTCCAAACAGAGGTGCGAGAGAGGTTTAATATTTCAGCGATTTTCTCTCCGCTTAAATAATCTGTTTCATGAGCTAAGATTTTGTAAACTTCTTGGTAGGATTTCATACTAGGTCCTTTCTGGAACAACTAGATTTATTGTACCATATTTTTAAAAAAAGGATGCGCGCTTTGAGAGATATCTTAGCTCGCTATAAAATTTTACCTAGTTTTAGTCAGGATGACATGGACAAAGTGGTTTTCAAATCATTTGAAAAATGGTAAAATGTTTTAATAGTTTATTTATCTGAGCTTTATAGCGCAGAGAGAAAGGAACTGTTGTGAAATCAATAGGTATCATTGAAAAATTGAAAGGCTTATCCAAGCAAGAGCTAGTCTTACTAGCTGTTATTCTAAGTATTTTCTTGCCTTTTTATATTTTCGTTATTATTTTTATCGCCTACTTAATAGGTCTAATATTTACAGGAGAGATGAAGGGGATATTAAAACGATTATCCCACCATTCTATCTTACTTTTATTTATCGGCTATAGTGGTGTTATCTCTCTTTTAGCTCAAAATGTGATGGGGATGGTTTCCACTTTAGGAATGTTCCTCTTTGCAATTTTCTTTTACTATTATCAGGCTCATCTAACCCCTAAATTTTTTAGACTAGTATTACAAGGGATTTTATCGCTTAGTGTGTTAGCCTCGGTTTTCGCAACTTTGGAGCATTTTCAAATCGTTAAGAAATTTGATTATACCTTCTTATCACCAAAGATGCAGGTTTGGCACCAGAACCGAGCAGAAGTAGCTTTCTTTAATCCTAACTATTATGGAATTATCTGTTGTTTCTGTATCATGATTGGTTTTTATCTGATTAGTACAACCAGATTGAGATGGTTGAAAATCTTCTCAGTGATTGCAATCTTTGCGAATTTATTCGGACTCAACTTTACTCAAAATAGAACAGCCTTTCCAGCCATTATCTTTGGTGCGATTATTTATCTGTTCACAACCATTAAGAACTGGCGAGCTTTCTGGTTAAGTATTGGAGTCTTTGGTATCGGCTTGGCCTTTCTCTTCTCGAGTGATTTAGGAGTTCGAATGGGAACCCTTGATTCATCTATGGAAGAACGAGTGTCTATCTGGAATGCAGGTATGACCTTATTCAAACAAAACCCCTTCTGGGGAGAAGGTCCACTAACCTATATGCACTCTTACCCTCGTATTTTTGCTCCTTATCATGAACATGCTCATAGTATTTACATTGATACGATACTGAGTTACGGTGTAGTAGGGACGGTATTATTAGGGATTGCCTCTTCAGACCCAATCCGAAAATTAATCGATATGAGTCAGGAGCCGAGCAAGCGTCCGATTGTTGGTCTTTATCTTTCGTTTTTAACAGTAGTTGCTGTGCATGGAATTTTTGATTTGGCCCTCTTTTGGATTCAATCTTCCTTCATCTTCCTTTTGGTAATGTGTAGTTTGCCATTAAAACATAGTATGATCGGTGAATTTGTTGAATAAGCAAAAAGATAGTAGAAATGAGATTTTCTACTATCTTTTTTATTATTGAATAGCTTGAAGTAAATCTTCAGCTTGTTGTTTTAGAGAAGCAGCGACGCTATCTTCAAGGACTAACTGACCATCTGCCCATGCAGAATCATTAACACGGGCTGCAGTAAATTCACCAACAACTTGTGTACGGATAAATGGCAAGAGGTCTTTGTAAATTGCAAAGAGTTGATCATGACCTGCATTAGCTACAGAAGATACCGTAACAATCTTATCTTGAAGAGCAGATGCTCCACGAGTGTCAGATAAGTCAATTGCGCGTGAAAGCCAATCTAGTAAGTTTTTTACAGTCCCTGGAATTGAGAAGTTGTAGACTGGAGAGAAGATCCAGATAGCATCAGCAGCTTGAACAGCTTCGCGAGCCGCTGCAACAGCTGGAAGTGTAGGAACTTCAAGATCTTGGCTAAAGAGAGGAATAGCTGAGTAGTCAAGGTAGCTAACCTCAGCCTCACCTGCAAGAGCTTTTTCGGCTTCTAGTGCCATTTGGTGGTTGAAAGAACTTTCGCGTAATGAACCAACGATAAATAATACTTTTTTAGACATAGGATGTCTCCTTTTAATTTTATTCAGATTTACTCTGTTGTTACAATATATGTTACAACAAAGAAAAATCATTTGCAAGAAATTTGCTCAAAATATAAAAAGTGTTAAATTTGAAGCTATCAATCATGAGATTGTAGAGAAAGAAAAGCCTATAGCTCAATAGTTGGAGCTTATATTTGAATGCCTGAAAGTAGGTTTGAGTTCAAGAATCTCCCCCTTAATTCACTTGTAATTCACTAGGATAGATGGTAAAATAGACGAGTGAAAAAGAGACAGAAAAAAGAAAAAAATTCCCTATTATCTCAGTACATTATTGGTATAACTTTGTTAACTCTAGTCATCACTTCATCCTTTCTCTACTTAGTATGGATCAGCATGAAGCCTTATCAAACTGCAAAGGTAGAAGGTGAAAGACTGGCCAAGCAGTATGCAAGTCTAGAAACGGTTAGCCAGGTTGATATTTTCAATGGTTTAGAAAGCTATTATAGTGTTCTTGGTCAAGATAAGAACCAGAAACCAGTTGCTGTCTTAATAGAGAAAAGTAGCAATAATATTTACGTATATCAACTAGAAAATGGGACTTCTCAAGAAAAAGCAGAAGCAGTTGTCAGAGAAAAAGGAGCAACTGAGATCGACAAGATTACTTTCGGACGGTACGCTGATAAACCTGTCTGGGAAATCAAGTCTGGAGGAGACTATTATCTAGTAGATTTTGAATCTGGTGACTTAGTCGAAAAGGAGAAACAATGAAATTATCCAAACGTGTCTTAGAAATGGAAGAAAGTGTCACTCTGGCTAGTGATGCAAAGGCTAAGAAATTAAAGGCAGAAGGAAAAGATATTCTTTTCTTGACTTTAGGTCAGCCCGATTTTCATACTCCTGAAAATATTCAAGATGCTGCTGTTGCAGCCATTCGAGATGGGCGTGCTTCTTTCTATACGGTAGCGTCGGGTTTGCCTGAGTTAAAAGCAGCAGTCAATACCTATTTTGAACGTTATTATGGCTATTCTGTGGCAGCAAATGAAGTCACTTTTGCTACAGGTGCCAAGTTCTCCCTTTATACTTTCTTTATGGCTGTGATCAATCCAGGCGATGAGGTCATTATTCCAACACCATATTGGGTCAGCTATGGGGATCAGGTTAAAATGGCTGGTGGTGTTCCAGTCTTTGTTCAAGCCAAGGAAGACAATCACTTTAAAGTAACTGTAGAGCAATTAGAAGCAGCTCGCACAGATAAGACCAAAGTCTTGGTACTAAACTCACCCTCTAATCCGACTGGGATGATTTATTCTCGTGAGGAACTCTTGGCCATCGGAAATTGGGCAGTTGAACATGATATTCTCATCCTGGCCGATGATATTTATGGTCGTTTGGTCTATAACGGGAATGAGTTCATCCCAATCTCTAGTCTATCAGAAGCTATTCGCAAGCAAACCATTGTCATTAACGGGGTTTCAAAAGCCTATGCTATGACAGGTTGGCGGGTAGGTTATGCAGTTGGTGATCCAGAAATCATTGCTGCCATGAGCAAATTGACTGGTCAAACAACTTCAAATCTGACAGCAGTGTCTCAATATGCAACGATTGAAGCGCTAACTGGTCCACAAGATTCTGTAGAAACCATGCGTCAGGCTTTCGAGGAACGTCTCAATATCATTTATCCTCTCTTGTGCCAAGTCCCTGGCTTTGAAGTAGTCAAACCGCAAGGAGCTTTCTACCTCTTCCCAAATGTTAAAAAAGCTATGGAGATGAAAGGCTATACAGATGTAACAGCATTTACAACGGCTATTCTTGAGGAAGTTGGTCTGGCCCTGATTACAGGAGCAGGGTTTGGAGCACCAGAGAATGTCCGTCTCAGCTATGCGACAGACCTAGATACACTCAAAGAAGCTATTCGTCGCTTGCACCAATTTATGGAAAAATAAAAATAAGATCTTCGTCGTCTTGACGGAGATTTTTTTGGATAAAACCGGAGATTTTTCTCTGATAGAATCTAGCTATCAGGCATTATTTGTGGTACAATAGTGGGTAATAATGTCTTTAGACAAGTTAAACAAAAAAAGGAAGATAAAACATGACAAAACGTGTAACAATTATCGAAGTAAAAGACTACGTTGGTCAAGAAGTCACTATTGGTGCTTGGGTTGCTAACAAGTCAGGAAAAGGAAAAATTGCCTTCTTGCAATTGCGTGACGGGACTGCCTTCTTCCAAGGTGTGGCTTTTAAACCAAACTTTATCGAGAAATTTGGTGAAGAAGTAGGTCTTGAAAAATTTGAAACCATCAAACACTTGAGCCAAGAAACTTCAGTCTTTGTAACAGGGGTTGTAAAAGAAGACGAACGCTCAAAATTTGGTTATGAGTTGGATATTACAGACATCGAAGTCATCGGTGAATCTCAAGATTACCCAATCACTCCAAAAGAACACGGAACAGACTTCTTGATGGACAACCGTCACTTGTGGCTTCGTTCTCGTAAGCAAGTAGCTGTTATGCAAATCCGTAACGCTATCATCTATGCTACTTATGAGTTCTTTGATAAGAATGGCTTCATGAAGTTTGATAGCCCAATTCTTTCAGGAAATGCTGCAGAAGATTCTACAGAACTTTTCGAAACAGACTACTTTGGAACACCAGCTTACTTAAGCCAATCAGGACAGCTTTATCTTGAAGCAGGTGCTATGGCTCTAGGTCGCGTCTTTGACTTTGGTCCAGTGTTCCGTGCAGAGAAATCAAAAACTCGCCGTCACTTGACTGAGTTCTGGATGATGGATGCTGAGTACTCATACTTAACACACGATGAATCACTTGACTTGCAAGAAGCTTATGTTAAAGCTTTGCTTCAAGGTGTTCTTGACCGTGCTCCTCAAGCCTTGGAAACCTTGGAACGTGATACAGAGCTCTTGAAACGTTATATTGCAGAGCCATTCAAACGTATTACTTACGATGAAGCAATTGATCTTTTGCAAGAGCATGAGAATGACGAAGATGCTGACTACGAACATTTGGAACATGGAGATGACTTCGGCTCACCACACGAGACTTGGATTTCAAACCACTTTGGTGTACCAACCTTTGTCATGAACTACCCAGCAGCCATTAAGGCCTTCTACATGAAACCAGTTCCTGGAAATCCAGAGCGCGTGCTTTGTGCAGACTTGCTTGCACCAGAAGGTTACGGAGAAATCATTGGTGGTTCAATGCGTGAGGAAGATTACGATGCCCTTGTAGCGAAGATGGAATCACTCGGTATGGATCGTACAGAATATGAATTCTACCTTGACCTTCGTAAATATGGTACAGTACCACACGGAGGATTTGGTATCGGTATTGAACGTATGGTAACCTTTGCAGCAGGTACAAAACACATCCGTGAAGCCATTCCATTCCCACGTATGTTGCACCGTATCAAACCTTAATAGCCATAAAAACGCCGTCTGGCGTTTTTATACTCTTCGAAAATCTCTTCAAACTACGTCAGCTTCACCTTGCCGTATATATGTTACTGACTTCGTCAGTTCTATCCACAACCTCAAAACAGTGTTTTGAGCAGCCTGCGGCTAGCTTCCTAGTTTGCTCTTTGATTTTCATTTAGTATTACTTTAAATGAAAGAGGTGGAGAAAATGTAGGCAACTCTAAGTAAGTCTTTTAGAAAAACTCATATTACATATTGAAAGAGAGAAAACGATGTTTAAAAGAACTTACAAACGCAATATTCCACTCCTGGCAGGTCTGGAATTTACATCTTATTTTGGAATTACTAGTTTTTGGATTTTATTTTTTATTCAGAATGGTCTTTCCTTACTTCAAATCGGGCTCTTAGAGAGTATCTTTCATGGGACAAGTCTCTTATGTGAAATCCCATCTGGTATGTTGGCCGATCGATTTAGCTACAAGACCAATCTCTATTTGGCTCGCTTGGCCAGTATTGTATCCTCTATCTTGATTTTGTTTGGTCAGGGGAATTTTTGGATCTATGCTCTTGCCATGATGGTCAGTGCTTGGTCCTATAATTTTGACTCGGGAACCAGCACCGCTTTCTTATATGATTCTGCGGTTGAAGCGGGTCAAAAGGACCGATATCTTCAGATTTCTAGCTTTTTGTCTGGTGTGGCAGAAGTCACCCGAACTTTGGGTACCGTTGTCGCAGGCTTCTTTATTCACGGAGCATTGGCTTGGACCTATCTGATTGCTATTGGATTATCATTTCTTTCTATCATTTTGATTTATTTTATGAAAGAACCAATGGCTAAGAGAGAGAAAAATGAAGCCTTAACTTTTAAAACGATTGTCCTGCAAGTTCGAAAAGAATGGCATGAAAAACCAGTACTCTTTTACTGGATGATGACTTATCAGCTAGTCGGGACACTCATGTGTATGTTTTACTTTTATTATCAGCAGAAAATAAGTGACTTAGCAGGATGGCAGGTTTCGCTGGTCATGCTGATTGGTAGTGGCTTAAACCTTATAGCAGTTTATGTAGCTAGTCAAATCGGTAAAAAATGGAACAGCAATCGAGTTTTTCCGACTCTTGTTGCACTAACGGGCTTGGCCTTACTATTGGTATTTTTTGAAACTCCCTTTGCTTTTCTTCTCGTCTATCTTTTAACCGATATACTCTATGCAGTTTATCAACCAATCTATTTTAATGACTTACAAGGCTATTTACCGTCCAGTGTAAGAGCAACTATGCTTAGTATCAATTCTATGCTCTTTAGTTTATCTATGATTGTCATTTTCCCATTGACAGGTTGGTTGATTGATCGTTGGGGTCTGGTAGCTGTCTTTTTAGTTCTAGGTCTTATCTTACTATTAACCTATCCTATCTTAAGAATTGGTCTAAAAAGGATGGGCAAGCTATTAAATCAGGACTTAAAAACTGAATAAAGCACGAAACCCTATTTGCTCAAAGAAAGATCCTGTGGTACAATAGCAAGAGGAAAAGGAGAAGAGCATGATTGATGTAGAAGAAATTCTAAGCAAGATGAATCCCAATCAAAAAATCAACTATGACCGTGTTATGCAAAAAATGGTTCAAGTTTGGGAAAAAAATGAAGAAAGACCAACGATTCTCATGCACGTCTGTTGTGCTCCCTGTAGCACATACACTCTAGAGTATTTGACCAAATATGCAGATGTGACCATCTATTTTGCAAATTCAAATATCCATCCCAAAGCTGAGTATCACAAGCGTGCCTATGTAACTAAAAAGTTTGTCAGCGATTTTAATGAGCGAACTGGTAACCATGTCCAATACCTAGAAGCACCTTATGAACCCAATGAATACCGTAAATTGGTCCGAGGTTTGGAAGAAGAACCTGAAGGTGGGGACCGTTGCAAGGTTTGTTTTGACTATCGTTTGGACAAGACAGCGCAAGTGGCTATGGACTTAGGCTTTGACTACTTTGGCTCAGCCCTAACCATCAGTCCTCACAAAAATTCGCAAACCATCAATAGTATTGGGATTGATGTACAGAAAATCTACACCACTCATTATCTTCCAAGTGACTTTAAGAAAAATCAAGGTTACAAACGATCTGTAGAAATGTGTGAAGAGTACGATATTTATCGCCAATGTTACTGTGGCTGTGTCTATGCAGCTCAAGCACAGAATATTGACTTGGTACAGGTCAAGAAGGATGCAACCGCCTTTATGGTTGATAAGGATATCGAGAAAGACTATTCTCACATCAAATTTACTGTTACAAAGTTAGATATTTAAAGGAAAACCTGCCTCAAGGCAGGTTTTTTGCTTATAAAAAAACGAGGTCAGGATTTTGTTCCTGACCTCTGACAACTTTACCGATTCTTTAGTTCTACGTAGCGTTTGTACCAAATGTTGACATAGGCTTCTGAGAAGGGGCCTCGTTCATTGTTGATCCAATCAACAAGAATCTTAACATGCTCTTTCAAAATATAATCTAAATCATCAGGATAATTCATCTTACGCTTGTGACGTTCATACTCTTCGACGTCCAAGAGGCGTTTCTCGCCATCTGTAAAAACTTTAACATCTAAATCATAATCGATGTATTTTAAAGCTTCTTCGTCTAGATAATAAGGGCTAGCCATGTTGCAGTAGTAGGAAATCCCATTATCACGAATCATGGCGATGATATTAAACCAATATTTTTTGTGAAAGTAAACAATAGCCGGTTCTCGAGTTACCCAACGACGACCGTCACTTTCGGTAACAAGTGTGTGGTCGTTGACGCCGATAATAGCGTTCTCTGTTGTTTTTAGTACCATGGTGTCTCTCCAAGTACGGTGGAGACTCCCATCATGCTTATAACTTTGAATTGTAATAAAGTCGCCTTCTTTTGGAAGTTTCATAACTAACCAACTTTCTACAATTTATAAGTTTATCGTTTACTATTGTATCACATTTTTGTTTAAAGTTCTTAGTTTTTTTATGAAAAAGTTAAAGATATTCTCTGAGAGCACTGGCTATATCTGAAAAATCATAGCCTTTTCTTGCTAAAACTTGTGTCAAACGTTGTTTCAGTTCGTATCCTTCGTACTTACGTGAATATTTCCGATATTGCTTATCCAACTCTTTAAAAATAAGTTCCTGAACAGTTTCCTCTTCTACCTGACTATCCAGTTGATCAAAGGCTGTTTTGGCCTCTGAGTATGAGAATCCTTTATTGGTTAGGCTTTGGATAATCTTATCTTGTAGAGCGCGGGCAGGTAATTTACCCTGATATTTTTTCAGTAGTTTTTCGGCTGTACGCTCTGCCACTTCCGCCAGATCAAATTCTTGTAAGACTTCTTGGATGATGGATTTGGCAACTCCCTTTTGAGAAATCTTCTGCATCAGCATATAGCTTCCCTTATCTCCTGATAGCTGATTAGAGTTGATAATAGCATAGGCATATTGACGGTCATTTATCCAGTTGTCACCTTTTAGAGATTGGATGACTTTGGGTATGATGTTCTCATTGATTTCATGTTTACTTAGATAATCTCTGACTTCTTTTTCAGTACGAGCCTTGAAGGATAAGTGGTAGAGAGCCAAGTTTTTTCCGTAGGAAAATTGTGCAAAGGTCTGGATTTCTGCAAACTCTTCTGAACTAATTTCCTTATCCTTGGTCAACATAAAGCGAACAATGGTATCTTCTGTAATGTAGCAGGTTTGGTCGCTATCAAGTTCTAGCAGATAGAGACGTTTTTTCTTTTCTAGTTTTGTGATTTTCATGGTTTTCCTTTTATCCAAACGCTTCAAAGGCAGCAACGAGTCGAAGTTTATGTATATCGACCTGTTCTCTCCCGTAATAGTCAAGAAATAATTCAGCGTATTTAGGGTCATGTAGGTTATAGTTGAGGGACCAAACTGCCCAAAAGAGATCGATATGTCGGTCACTGAAATCAGCTAAGCCAAGGTCAATAAAGCAAGAGAAGTGGTCAGCATCTTTTAGAATAAAGTTCGGTAGACAGGCATCCCCGTGAATAAAGGCATCTGTCTTTAAAAGGTGCCCTTGTTCTTGGATGAGTTGGAAGGCCTCTTCGCGACTGTTGATTTGGAATTGGGGTAGGAGCACCTTGTCATAGAACTCACCTTTTTCATAGTTTTTAAAGGCTCTATCTTTATAGGTTTTTAAATGATTTTTTAAAGGAAAATTTTTCGGATTGAAGCTGTGAAGCTTTTTAAGAGCCTCTGCCATGGTTCGGTAAATTTTTTCTGGTTGATCTAAAAAAGCGAGAGCATCATGGCCAATAGCCTCTTTAGTCAGGAGGTAGTCTTTATCTGTAGATAGATAGTGGATGACTGGAGTTCCTATTCCTTCTTGTTCAAACCAACTTGCAATGCTAGCTTCTCGCTCTAAACTTCCTTTTTGGTCTATTTTTAAATAGTAACCTGAGTCAAGATAGAGAACTGTTGCGCCTGAATGAGAAGAGCTGTCAGAAAGTGTTGCCCTCTCTATATAAGTTCGTAATTGCTCAGGAAAATCCAATGGGGAAAAATGGGATGTCTCTGTATTCATGGTTTTATTGTAACATATTCTTAAACATTGAGAAACTACGTGGTATAATAGACTTATGAGTCTTAAAGTCAAACAAAAAATTCCATTAAAAATCAAGCGCATGGGGATTAACGGGGAAGGTATCGGATTTTACCAGGAAACACTCGTTTTTGTTCCAGGTGCCCTCAAGGGCGAAGATATCTATTGTCAGGTGACTTCTGTTAAGCGTAACTACGTTGAGGCAAAACTGCTTGAGGTCAATAAAAAATCTAAGTTTCGAGTGGTTCCAGACTGTACTATTTATAATGAGTGTGGTGGTTGTCAGATCATGCATCTACATTATGATAAGCAGCTGGAGTTCAAGACAGATCTTCTCCATCAAGCTCTGAAGAAATTTGCACCTGCAGGATACGAAAATTATGAAATCAGACCAACCATTGGCATGCAGAAACCAAAGTATTATAGGGCTAAACTGCAATTTCAAACACGAAAGTTTAAAGGTCAAGTCAAGGCAGGATTATATGCTCAGAATTCCCACTATCTAGTCGAGTTAAAGGACTGCCTAGTTCAAGATAAGGAGACACAAGCTATTGCCAATCGCATTGCTGAGCTCTTGACCTACCATCAAATTCCGATTACAGATGAGCGAAAAATCCTTGGAGTGCGGACCATTATGGTACGTCGAGCACGAAAAACTGGTCAAGTCCAGATCATTATTGTGACTAATCGTCAATTGAATCTGACTCAATTTGTAAAAGACCTAATCAAGGATTATCCAGAAATCGTAACTGTGGCTGTCAATACCAACACGGCTAAAACCAGTGAGATTTATGGGGACAAGACAGAGATTATTTGGGGGCAAGATAGTATACGTGAGGGTGTATTAGACTACGAATTTTCTCTTTCACCCCGGGCTTTTTACCAGCTCAATCCTGAACAGACTGAAGTCCTCTATAGTGAAGCAGTTAAGGCCTTAGATGTGACTGAGAATGACCATCTGATTGATGCCTATTGTGGTGTTGGGACCATTGGCTTTGCCTTTGCCAAAAAAGTTAAAAGTCTGAGAGGGATGGATATTATTCCAGAAGCTATTGAGGATGCCAAAGAAAATGCCAAGCGCATGGGTTATACCAATACTCACTATGAGGCTGGAACTGCAGAAGAAATTATTCCTCGTTGGTACAAGGAAGGCTATCGTGCCGATGCCTTGATTGTGGATCCGCCGCGTACTGGTTTAGACGACAAGCTCTTGGATACCATTGTCAAATACGCTCCTGAAAAGATGGTCTATGTTTCTTGCAATGTATCTACCCTAGCGCGTGATTTAGTCCGTTTGGTAGAGGTCTATGACCTCCACTATATCCAGTCGGTTGATATGTTTCCGCATACGGCTAGGACGGAAGCAGTGGTCAAATTGACCAAGCGCGAATCATTTTCTAAATAGAAAAGACGACTGGAAAGTATTTGAAAAGAAGACTTCTAGTTACAGAGTAAGGTTTGCAAGCTCCTTATAAATATGATAGAATATTAGTGAATAAAATGAAAAAAGAGGTATGTGAAATGTCACGTAAACCATTTATTGCTGGTAACTGGAAAATGAACAAAAATCCAGAAGAAGCAAAAGCTTTCGTTGAAGCCGTTGCATCAAAACTTCCTTCATCAGACCTTGTTGAAGCAGGCATCGCAGCTCCTGCACTTGACTTGACAACTGTTCTTGCTGCTGCTAAAGGTTCAAACCTTAAAGTTGCTGCTCAAAACTGCTACTTTGAAAATGCAGGTGCTTTCACTGGTGAAACTAGCCCACAAGTTTTGAAAGAAATCGGTACTGACTACGTTGTTATCGGTCACTCAGAGCGTCGTGACTACTTCCATGAAACTGACGAAGATATCAACAAAAAAGCAAAAGCAATCTTTGCAAACGGTATGCTTCCAATCATCTGTTGTGGTGAGTCACTTGAAACTTACGAAGCTGGTAAAGCTGCTGAATTCGTAGGTGCTCAAGTATCTGCTGCTCTTGCAGGATTGACAGCTGAGCAAGTTGCTGCATCCGTTATCGCTTATGAGCCAATCTGGGCTATCGGTACTGGTAAATCAGCTTCACAAGACGACGCACAAAAAATGTGTAAAGTTGTTCGTGACGTTGTAGCTGCTGACTTCGGTCAAGAAGTTGCTGACAAAGTACGCGTTCAATACGGTGGTTCAGTTAAACCTGAAAACGTTGCTTCATACATGGCTTGCCCAGACGTTGACGGAGCTCTTGTTGGTGGTGCATCACTTGAGCCAGAAAGCTTCTTGGCATTGCTTGACTTTGTAAAATAAGCCTCAAATATCTGAGACAGACAGTTCCCTCTTGAGAGGTCAAGACTGCCTGTCTTCTTTTTAGTAAAAAGGCGTGCGAAAGCACGCTCTTTTCTGCATTTTTTACTCAATGAAAATCAAAGAGCAAACTAGGAAGCTAGCCGCAGGTTGCTCAAAACACCGTTTTGAGGTTGTGGATAGAACTGACGAAGTCAGTAACACATATACGGCAAGGTGAAGCTGACGTGGTTTGAATTTGATTTTTGAAGAGTATTAGAAGAAAAAGAAAGGAGAATCATGCTGTATATTTGGTCTTATCTCAAACGTTATCCCAAGTGGCTACTATTAGACTTTATCGGAGCTATTTTCTTTGTCATTGTCAATCTCGGACTACCGACTGTTCTTGCTCGCATGATTGACCAGGGGATTAATCAAGGTAATGAAGAAAAGCTCTATTTTTGGGCTATCGTAATGTTGGTTATTATCGTCTTGGGGACATTTGGGCGGGTTGTTCTATCCTATGCTGCTAGTAAATTGACCACCAATATGGTTAAGGATATGCGAAATGATGTTTATGCTAAATTACAAGAGTATTCTCATCACGAATATGAACAAATTGGTGTTTCTTCATTGGTGACTCGTATTACTAGTGATGCCTTTGTCCTTATGCAGTTTGCAGAGCAGACGCTTAAGTTGGGTGTGATCACTCCCATGATGATGCTGTCGAGTATTCTCATGATTTTCTTAACTAGTCCCTCACTAGCTTGGATTGTCGCTTTTTCAGTTCCTTTCCTAGCTGTAGTAGTCCTTTATGTGGCAGTGAAAACGCGCCCCTTATCTGAAAAACAACAGAAAACACTGGACAAGATAAATCAATATGTCCGTGAAAATTTGATGGGGCTACGAGTGATTCGTGCCTTTGCTCGTGAAGATTTCCAAGAAATCCGTTTTGAAGAGAAAAATGCAATCTATGCGGATAATTCAAATCGTTTGTTCAAATTGACTGGTTTGACAGAGCCGCTTTTTGTGCAAATCATTATTGCCATGATTGTAGCTATCGTTTGGTTTGCTCTAGATCCTCTCAAGCAAGGAAGTTTGCAGATTGGGGATTTGGTAGCCTTCATCGAGTATAGTTTTCACGCCCTCTTGTCTTTCCTTTTCTTGTCAAACCTCTTTACCATGTATCCACGTACGGCTGTGTCTAGTGAGCGTTTGAAGGAAATCATGGATATGCCTATTTCCATTGATCCAAATGAGGATGGAGTTCAAGAGACTAAAACTCATGGTTATCTAGAATTTGATAATGTAACCTTTGCCTATCCTGGAGAAACAGAGAGCCCTGTTTTGCATAATATTTCCTTTACTGCTAAACCGGGAGAAACCATTGCTTTTATCGGTTCGACTGGGTCAGGTAAGTCTACTCTGGTTCAGTTAATTCCTCGTTTTTATGATGTTACACTGGGGAAAATTAAGGTCGATGGTGTTGATGTCCGGGATTACCGTCTCAAATCACTCCGCCAGAAAATTGGTTTTATTCCACAAAAAGCCTTGCTCTTTACAGGGACTATCGCAGATAATCTCCGTTACGGAAAAGAGGACGCCAGTCATGAGGACTTGCACCAAGCAGCTGATGTAGCCCAAGCCAAGGACTTTATCGAGAGTCGAGAAGAAGGTTTTGCAACTCATCTAGCTGAAGGGGGAAGCAATCTATCAGGTGGTCAAAAGCAACGCTTGTCGATTGCCCGCGCAGTCATCAAGGGTCCAGATATCTATATCTTTGATGATTCCTTCTCAGCCTTGGACTACCGTACTGATGCTATCTTGCGCCGTCGTCTCAAGGAAGTGACTCAAGACGCAACAGTATTGATTGTTGCGCAACGTGTTGGAACCATTATGGATGCGGACCAGATTATCGTCCTTGATAAGGGCGAAATCGTTGGTCGTGGCCGTCATGAAGAATTGATGGAGACTAATGACATCTATCGAGAAATTGCTGAGTCGCAGTTGAAAAATGCGTCTCTGACAGAAGAATAGGAGGTAAAAGATGAAACAACAATCTAGTCTAGCTCGTCTATGGAGCTATTTAAAAGCCTACCGTTTCTCTGTTTTCTTTGCAGTCTTCTTGAAAATAGTCAGCGTCATTATGAGTGTTATCGAGCCTTTCGTATTAGGGCTTGCCATCACAGAATTAACCAGCAATCTTCTTGCTATGGCAAATGGTGTTGCAGGAGCGGGTATCAATACCAGCTATATCGCAGTAATTCTAGTGATTTATCTCTTGCGTGGTCTTCTCTATGAGTTGGGTTCTTACTACTCGAACTACTTTATGACCAATGCTGTGCAGTCTATGGTACAG
Source organism: Streptococcus sp. oral taxon 061 (assembly GCF_964211575.1). Taxonomy (GTDB): domain Bacteria; phylum Bacillota; class Bacilli; order Lactobacillales; family Streptococcaceae; genus Streptococcus. The sequence goes on from NZ_CAXOQQ010000001.1 coordinate 264,909, forward strand.
GATTTGCGAAATGAAATGAGTGAAAAAATCAATCGTATTCCTGTGTCTTACTTTGACAAGCACCAGTTTGGAGATTTGTTAGGCCGTTTTACCAGTGATGTAGAGACTGTTTCAAATGCCCTTCAACAATCTTTCTTACAGATTGTCAATGCAGTCTTTACCATTCTTTTTGTTATGGGAATGGTCCTCTATCTAAATCTTCAGTTGGCTATCATTGTTATCTTGTCGATTCCAGTGACTTATTTTGGAGCTAAAACGATTCTAAATCGTTCGCAGCCATACTTTAAACAGCAGGCAGCTATATTGGGACGTATGAATGGATTTGTACAGGAAAACTTGACAGGTTTCAATGTTTTAAAACTTTTCGGACGAGAAGAAAATTCTCAAGAGAGATTTGAAAAGATTACGGATGAATTGCAACAAGTCGGATTTAAGGCGAGCTTTATTTCAGGATTGATGATGCCTGCCCTTCATATCGTGTCTGATTTAACCTATCTGATTGTTGCTGTCTTAGGTGGTTTGCAGGTTATTGCAGGACGCTTGACTATTGGTAACATGCAGGCCTTCGTTCAATATGTATGGCAAGTCAGCCAGCCGATCCAAAATATCACTCAGTTAGCTGGGCAAATGCAAAGTGCCAAGTCTTCGCTTGACCGTGTCTTCGAAGTTTTAGATGAACAGGAAGAAGTCCAAACTGCTGAAGTGAAAGAACTAGCACCATTGACAGGTCAAGTTAGCTTCAAAAATGTTGATTTCCAATATGTGGAAAACAAACCATTGATTCGCAATTTTAATTTAGATGTTGAACCTGGAGAGATGGTAGCTATCGTTGGACCTACTGGAGCAGGGAAAACAACCTTGATTAACCTTCTCATGCGTTTTTACGATGTGACAGCTGGTGCCATTTTAGTAGATGGCCAAGATATTCGTGACCTGTCTCGTCAGGACTATCGTCGACAGTTTGGTATGGTCCTACAGGATGCCTGGCTCTATGAAGGCAGTATCAAGGAAAATCTTCGCTTTGGAAATCTGGATGCAACAGATGAAGAAATCGTTGAAGCTGCTAAGGCGGCCAATGTTGACCACTTTATCCGCACCCTTCCTGGTGGCTATAACATGGAAATGAACCAAGAGTCAAGTAATATTTCTCTTGGGCAAAAACAGTTGTTAACTATCGCGCGTGCTCTCTTGGCGGATCCTACAATCTTAATTTTGGACGAAGCGACTTCTTCAGTTGACACTCGTCTAGAACTCTTGATTCAAAAGGCTATGAAACGTTTGATGAAGGGGAGAACAAGCTTTGTCATTGCCCATCGACTTTCGACAATTCAGGAAGCTGACAAAATTTTGGTGCTGAAAGATGGGCAGATTATCGAACAAGGAAATCATGAAAGTCTCCTAGATGCAAAAGGTTTCTATTATGACCTTTATCAAAGTCAATTTTCGAATAAAAACAGAGAAAATAGCTAGAATACATAGCCATTCATTTTCTTAAATTATCAGTCAATTAGAACTTTTTTAATATGAGTTAATTTCCTTGCTTTTGTCTACTAGGAGTAGTATACTGATGTAGTAATCAATAAATATGGTTGCAAAAATTATATTACGAGGTGAGAAATATGGTTGAATTAAAAAAAGATGCTTTAAAAGATGTAACAACATTATCTAAATCAGCGCCTGAAGCGCTAGTAAATACAAAGGAAGTTTTGAATCAAGCCGTAGCTGACTTGTACGTAGCACATATCGCTCTTCATCAAGTACACTGGTACATGCGTGGACGTGGATTCATGGTATGGCATCCTAAGATGGATGAATACATGGATAGTCTAGATGCTTACCTTGATGAAATCAGCGAACGCTTGATTACACTTGGTGGCAAACCATACTCTACTTTGACAGAATTCCTTCAACACAGTGAAATCGAAGAAGGAGTTGGAGAATTCCGTAACGTTGAAGAAAGTTTGGAACGTGTCCTTGAAATTTATCGTTACCTTATCACTCTTTTCCAAAAAGCTTTGGATGTAACAGATGAAGAAGGTGATGATGTAACCAATGATATCTTCGTTGGTGCTAAAGCTGACCTTGAAAAAACAGTCTGGATGCTTGCAGCAGAATTAGGACAAGCACCTGGTTTGTAAGATACTGTATTTTTCTAAAAATCCGTAGAAGTTTTCTACGGATTTTTTCTATTCAAGAGGGCATTCCAAAACAGTCTTTTTTGAAGATTTTTGATAAAATAGAACTATCAATAAAAAGGATGAAAGCATGACAAAAAAAATCGTAGCCATCTGGGCTCAAGATGAAAAGGGTGTAATCGGAAAAGAGGAACGCTTACCATGGCATTTGCCTGCAGAGTTAAAGCATTTTAAAGAAACAACCTTGAATCATGCCATTTTAATGGGCCGTGTAACCTTTGATGGAATGGGACGACGTTTGCTTCCAGGACGTGAGACCTTGATTTTGACGCGCAATCCTGAAGAATCAATTGAAGGAGCACTGGTTTTCCAAAATGTTGAGGATGTTTTAGACTGGTATCATCATCAGGCTAAAAATCTCTATATCCTTGGTGGCAAGCAGATTTTTCAGCTTTTTGAACCTTATCTCGATGAGATTATTGTGACACAAATTCATGCTCAAGTTGAAGGGGATACCTATTTCCCAGAAGATTTTGACTTGACTGCTTTTGAGACTGTTGCAAGCAAATCTTATTCCAAAGATGAGAAAAATGTCTATGATTTTACCATCGAATATAGAAAGAGAAAGGAAGTCTAATGGAGCGTAGTATTTTTGGATTTTTTACAGCTCTTTTGTGTGCTGTCTGTCTTGTAGCTGGAACACACGCTTTTCGTAAAAAGCGCTTTGGACTTGCTACTCTGCTTTGGCTTAATGCTTTTACAAACTTGGTGAATAGCATTCATGCTTTTTATATGACCTTATTTTAGATAGAATGAATAGTTAGAACGGAAGGGAATCATGTCTACAAATAGGAAAAATGATATGATGGTTTATTGCTCATTTTGTGGCAAAAGCCAAGAAGAAGTTAAAAAAATAATTGCTGGGAACAATGCCTTTATCTGTAATGAATGTGTAGAGTTAGCTCAGGAAATTATTCGTGAGGAGTTGGCTGAAGAAGTTTTGGCGGACTTGTCTGAGGTACCAAAACCAATCGAACTCCTAAACATTTTGAACCACTATGTGATCGGTCAAGATCGTGCTAAACGTGCTTTGGCAGTGGCTGTATATAACCACTACAAACGCATCAATTTCCATGACACTCGTGAAGAGTCAGAAGATGTGGATTTGCAAAAATCAAACATTTTGATGATTGGCCCAACTGGATCAGGGAAGACTTTCCTTGCTCAGACTCTTGCTAGAAGTTTGAATGTACCTTTTGCTATTGCTGATGCAACGGCATTGACGGAAGCTGGTTATGTAGGTGAGGACGTTGAAAATATCCTCCTCAAACTCTTGCAGGCAGCTGATTTTAACATTGAACGAGCAGAGCGTGGGATTATCTACGTTGATGAGATTGACAAGATTGCCAAGAAGAGCGAGAACGTGTCCATCACGCGTGATGTATCTGGTGAAGGTGTTCAACAAGCACTCCTCAAGATTATCGAGGGAACTGTAGCTAGCGTACCTCCTCAAGGTGGACGCAAACATCCACAACAAGAAATGATTCAAGTAGATACCAAGAATATCCTCTTCATCGTGGGTGGTGCCTTTGATGGAATCGAAGAAATTGTCAAACAGCGTCTTGGTGAAAAAGTTATCGGTTTCGGACAAAATAACAAGGCTATTGACGAAAAGAGTTCATACATGCAAGAAATCATTGCAGAAGATATTCAGAAATTCGGTATTATTCCTGAATTAATTGGACGCTTGCCTGTCTTTGCAGCCTTGGAGCAGTTGACAGTAGATGACTTGGTTCGCATTTTGAAAGAGCCAAGAAATGCCTTGGTTAAACAATACCAGACCTTGCTTTCATATGACGATGTAGAGCTTGAATTTGACGATGAGGCTCTCCAAGAGATTGCTAACAAAGCTATTGAACGCAAAACTGGTGCGCGTGGTCTTCGCTCAATCATCGAAGAAACCATGCTAGATGTTATGTTTGAAGTTCCAAGTCAAGAAAATGTGAAAACAGTTCGTATCACAAAAGAAGCAGTTGATGGAACAGCCAAGCCAATCCTAGAGACAGCCTAGAGGTGACTATGGAAATCAATACACACAATGCTGAGATTTTACTGAGTGCTGCCAACAAGTCCCACTATCCGCAGGATGAACTTCCTGAAATTGCTCTTGCAGGACGCTCAAATGTTGGTAAATCGAGCTTTATCAATACCATGCTCAATCGAAAAAATCTAGCTCGTACCTCTGGAAAACCAGGGAAAACACAACTACTTAATTTCTTTAATATTGATGATAAGATGCGTTTTGTAGATGTACCTGGTTACGGTTATGCCCGTGTGTCCAAAAAGGAACGCGAAAAATGGGGACGCATGATTGAGGAGTACTTAACCACTCGAGAAAATCTTCGAGCAGTGGTTAGTCTCGTTGACCTTCGTCATGATCTGTCAGCAGATGATGTACAGATGTACGAATTTCTTAAATATTATGAGATTCCTGTCATCATTGTGGCGACCAAGGCAGACAAGATTCCGCGAGGTAAATGGAACAAGCACGAATCAGCTATTAAAAAGAAATTAAACTTTGATCCAAGTGATGACTTTATCCTCTTTTCATCCGTAACAAAAGAAGGAATGGACCAGGCTTGGGATGCTATTTTAGAAAAATTGTGAGGAATACATATGGCAAAAACAATTCATACAGATAAAGCTCCAAAGGCAATCGGACCTTATGTTCAAGGAAAAATCGTTGGCAACCTTTTGTTCGCTAGCGGTCAAGTTCCACTATCTCCTGAAACTGGAGAAATCGTAGGAGAAACGATTCAAGAACAGACCGAACAAGTCTTGAAAAACATTGGAGCTATTTTAGCAGAGGCAGGAACAGATTTTGACCATGTTGTTAAAACAACTTGTTTCTTGAGTGATATGAACGACTTTGTTCCTTTTAATGAGGTTTACCAAACAGCCTTTAATAAGGAGTTTCCAGCTCGTTCAGCTGTGGAAGTAGCTCGTCTTCCTCGCGATGTAAAAGTCGAAATTGAAGTCATCGCAGAGATTGGATAAGCGAGTTGAAGTTTGGTTCTTCCAAGCTTCTTTTGATATAAGGAGACTATGATGACAATGAAACAACTTCACCTGGTGATTGTAACAGGGATGAGTGGTGCAGGGAAAACTGTAGCCATTCAGTCCTTTGAAGATTTAGGATATTTTACCATTGATAATATGCCGCCTGCTCTCTTGCCAAAGTTTTTGCAGTTGGTAGAGACCAAGGACGATGACCACAAGTTAGCCCTAGTGGTGGATATGCGTAGTCGTTCTTTCTTCTCAGAGATTCAGGCTGTCTTGGATGAATTGGAAAACCAAGATGATTTGGACTTTAAAATCCTCTTTTTGGATGCGGCAGATAAGGAATTGGTGGCACGCTATAAGGAAACTAGAAGAAGTCACCCTCTTGCAGCAGATGGTCGTATTTTAGACGGAATCAAGTTGGAACGCGAACTCTTAGCCCCATTAAAAAATATGAGCCAAAATGTGGTTGACACAACAGAGTTAACTCCTCGTGAACTTCGCAAGACTATTGCAGAGCAATTTTCGGACCAAGAACAAACTCAGTCCTTCCGTATTGAGGTCATGTCTTTTGGCTTTAAATACGGCATTCCAATTGATGCAGATTTGGTATTTGATGTTCGTTTCTTGCCAAACCCATACTATTTGCCAGAACTTCGTAATCAGACAGGTGAAGATCAGGCAGTTTATGACTATGTCATGAACCATGAGGAATCTGAAGATTTCTACCGTCATTTGTTAGCCTTGGTTGAACCAATCCTACCAGGCTACAAAAAAGAGGGCAAATCAGTCTTAACTATTGCGATTGGTTGTACTGGTGGCCAACACCGAAGTGTTGCTTTTGCCAAGCGTTTAGCAACTGACCTATCAAAAAGTTGGCCTGTAAATGAAAGTCATCGTGATAAAGACCGAAGAAAGGAAACGGTAAACCGTTCATGAGAAAACCAAAAATTACGGTGATTGGTGGGGGAACTGGTATTCCTGTTATTCTGAAAAGTTTACGGGAAAAAGATGTTGAGATTGCTGCTATTGTAACAGTAGCAGATGATGGAGGCTCTTCAGGAGAACTTAGAAAAAATATCCAACAATTGACACCTCCTGGGGATCTTCGCAATGTCCTCGTAGCCATGTCTGATATGCCTAAGTTTTATGAGAAAGTATTTCAGTATCGCTTTTCTGATGAGGCAGGTGCTTTTGCTGGTCATCCATTAGGAAACATTATCATAGCTGGATTATCTGAAATGCAGGGCTCAACCTATAATGCCATGCAATTGCTGAGTAAATTTTTCCATACTACAGGGAAGATTTTCCCATCAAGTGACCATCCTTTGACACTCCATGCTGTCTTTAAAGATGGATCAGAAGTTGCTGGGGAAAGTCACATTGCAGATCATCCAGGTATGATTGACCATGTCTATGTGACAAACACTCTAGATGATGAAAAACCGCAGGCTAGCCGTCGTGTTGTCAATACCATTCTTGAGAGTGATATGATTGTTTTGGGACCGGGATCGCTCTTTACTTCGATTTTGCCTAATATTGTTATTGAAGAAATTGGTCAGGCTCTTCTGGAAACTAAGGCTGAAATTGCCTATGTCTGCAACATCATGACTCAACGTGGAGAGACAGAACATTTCTCAGATAGTGATCACGTAGAAGTCTTGCATCGTCATTTGGGCCGTCCATTTATCGATACTGTCCTTGTTAATATCGAAAAGGTTCCGAGGGACTATATGGATACCAACCGTTTTGATGAGTATTTGGTGCAGGTTGAGCATGATTTTGAAGGTTTGCGTAAGCAAGTCCCACGTGTCATTTCATCCAACTTTCTACGCTTGGAAAATGGGGGAGCCTTTCACGATGGTGATTTAATCGTAGATGAGCTCATGCGGATCATACAGGTGAGAAAATGAGTTTTACAGTAGCAGTAAAAGAAGAAATTTTAAGTCAGCATCACCTGAGTCGTCATGAATTGTCAGCTATTATCAAGATGTCGGGTAGTATTGGTTTATCGAGCTCTGGTTTGACCTTGTCCGTCATTACAGAAAATGCTAAGTTGGCCCGTCATCTCTATGAATCTTTCTTGCACTTTTATGGCATCAAGTCTGAGATTCGTCACCACCAGAGAAGTAATCTACGGAAAAATCGCGTCTATACTGTATTTACGGATGAGCGAGTCCAGGAACTTTTAGCAGATTTGCGTTTGGCCGATTCTTTCTTTGGTTTGGAGACTGGGATTGATCCAGAAATTTTAGGAGATGAGGAAGCAGGTCGTGCCTATCTCTGTGGAGCCTTCTTAGCGAATGGCAGCATTCGTGATCCCGAGTCAGGGAAATATCAGTTGGAAATTAGTTCGGTTTATCTAGACCACGCCCAAGGGATTGCTTCGCTCTTGCAGCAGTTCTTGCTAGATGCAAAGGTTATCGAACGAAAAAAGGGGGCAGTGACCTATCTTCAGCGAGCGGAAGATATTATGGATTTCCTGATTTTAGTGGGAGCCATGGAGGCGAGAGATACTTTTGAAGGCGTCAAGATTCTCCGAGAAACTCGGAATGATCTCAATCGTGCTAATAATGCAGAGACAGCTAATATCGCTCGTACGGTTTCTGCGAGCATGAAAACCATCAACAATATCAGTAAAATCATTGATACCGTAGGTCTAGATAGCCTACCAGTAGATTTGCAGGAAGTAGCGCATTTGCGTATTCAACATCCGGACTACTCTATCCAACAATTGGCAGACAGTTTGACAAATCCACTCACAAAAAGTGGTGTCAATCATCGACTGAGAAAGATTAATAAAATTGCTGATGAACTGTAAAAACCACGAATCCTAGGATTCGTGGTTCTTTTCTTATAGACTTGTAGAGTGTTTTGGTTGCACTTTTTGTTGAGGGTCAATGTAGTTAATGGCATTGTTTACAGCAGTTGGTGCTTCACCAAGACCTGTTGCAATCAAGTCAATCTTACCATCGTAGTAGCAGCAGTCACCGATAGCGTAAATTCCAGCTTGGCTTGACTCCTGCTTGCTATTGACGATAATCTTGTGACGGTTAAGGTCGAGTCCCCAGTTTTTAAGATTACCAACTGATGATTTGAAGCCATAGTTGACAAAGAGGTGGTCCAACTCAATGGTTTCAGTCTCATCGGATTTGACTTTTGCGATTTCAAGTTTGTCAAGAGTTTTTCCATCTCCAAGAAGTTGACTTGGCACAAATGGTGTTTTGATGCTAACAGATGATTCTTGAAGGGCTTGGACACTATGTTCGAGGGCCCGGAAGTTATCTCGACGATGAACAAGTGTAGTTGGAGCAATCTTTTCAAAAGCTAAGGCCCAGTCCACAGCAGAGTCTCCTCCACCCAGGATGGTTACTTTCTTGCCAGCATATTGTTGAATATTAGACACATGGTAGTGGATGTTCTCACAATTTTCAACACCTTCTAATTCCAGTGGACGCGGTTTAAAGGCACCTCCACCCATAGCGATAATGACAGCTTTGCTAGTATGAGTTCCTTTAGTGGTTGTAATCTTAAATACATCATTCTCTTTTTCAATGTCAAGAACAGTTTCATTGAGATGTGCTGGTGTATCAAAACCTTTTAGTTGTTCTAAGAGGCGATTAGTTAGTTCTTCACCAGTGAGATTTGGGAAACCTGGGACATCAAGAATTTGTTTTTCAGGATAAAGAATGGCAGGTTGGCCACCTAATTGAGGAAGAGAGTCAATGATTTGTACTTTAGCTTGACGTAAATTTGCATAAAAGGCTGCGAAAAGACCAACTGGGCCACCCCCTATGATGGTAATATCATATAATTCAGACATGGTTTCTCCTTGTTTCATTTTTATCATTTTATTCTATCATATTTTCTGCCAATTTAAAATGAGGTAGGGGGGAGAAAATTTCCATTAAAAATGGTATAATGAAGAGAAGCTTTTTTGGAGAGGGGACACAGGATGAATTTTCAGCAATTATCTAATCTTCAATACTGGTCTAGTTTATTTTCCAGTCCTTGGAGTATTGCGATAAATGTGATTGATATTCTAATCGTTGCTTATATCTTATATCAATTTACAAAATCAATTGCAGGAACCAAGATTATGATTCTGGTTCGAGGCGTTATAGTTTTTATCTTGGCTCAGATTGCGGCTAATTTTTTGGGCTTGACGACTATTTCCTGGTTGATTAATCAATTGATTACCTATGGAGTTATTGCAGCGGTTGTTATCTTTTCTCCAGAAATTCGGACAGGTTTGGAACGATTAGGTCGAGCTACGGATTTCTTTTCAAATACTCCTATGAGTTCAGAAGAGCAGATGGTCCAGGCTTTTGTAAAATCGGTTGAGTATATGAGCCCACGTAAGATTGGAGCTTTGGTAGCTGTTCAACGTGTGAGAACCTTGCAGGAGTACATCGTTACAGGAATTCCTTTGGATGCTAAGATTTCTGCTGAGTTATTAATTAACATCTTTATCCCAAACACACCTTTACATGATGGTGCAGTCATTATAAAAGGTGATCGAATAGCTGTAACATCTGCTTATCTTCCACTTACTGAGAACACTGGTATTTCTAAGGAGTTTGGGACACGACACCGTGCAGCCATTGGTTTATCAGAAGTTTCAGATGCCCTTACTTTTGTTGTGTCAGAAGAAACTGGAGGTATATCCATCACCTACAATGGTGTCTTCAAACATGATTTAAGTTTGGAAGAATTCGAGGAAGAACTACGTCGTATTCTGATACCTAAGGATTCAGATGAACCAAGCTTAAAAGAACGTTTATTGGGAGGGTGGAATAATGAAAAGAAATAGTCTTTATATCATCACCTCACTCCTCTTTGCATGTGTCCTATTTATCTATGCAACATCAATCAATTATCAAAACAATACTAATGCGAGACAAACTAAAACTGAAACCTACACCAATACAGTAGTCAATGTACCGATTGATATTCAGTATGATAGTGCGCAGTATTTCATTAGTGGATTTAGCTCAGAAGTAACGGTGTTTCTAACAGGTTCAAATCGGGTGACTTTGGCCAGTGAGATGAAAGAGAGCACTCGTAAATTTAAAGTGACTGCGGATTTATCACAAGCTACAGAAGGAACGATTGAAGTTCCCTTAACCATTGAAAATCTTCCAAGTGGTTTGACAGCTGTAGCAACACCACAAAAGATCACAGTCAAGGTTGGTAAGAAAGTTACTCGAGATAATGTACCTGTTGTACCTCAAATTGATTCTAGTCAAATTGATGAGAAGATTATAATCGAACGTGTGACTGTTTCTGATGAAAAAGTTTCAGTAACCAGCGACGCAGATACTTTGTCTAAGATTGATCGCATTGTTGCAGTTTTGCCAACGAGTGAAAAAATAACTGGGAATTATTCAGGGTCAGTACCTTTACAAGCTGTCGACAGGAATGGGACCGTTTTACCAACAGTTATTACTCCTTTTGAGGTTACTATGAAAGTAATAACTAAACCAGTCCGAACAACAAATAGTTCAACGACAACAAGTAATGCTTCAACTGTAGAAAACTCATCAACGACAGCAGCAGAAACGAAGCCAGATAATTCAAAGCAAAATTAACATTAAACTAGAAAAGGATTATAAAAATGGGTAAATATTTTGGAACGGATGGAGTCCGTGGAGAAGCAAACGTAGAATTAACACCTGAATTGGCTTTTAAACTAGGCCGATTCGGAGGATATGTTCTTAGTCAACATGAGACAGAAGCGCCTAAGGTTTTTGTAGGACGCGATACTCGTATTTCAGGGGAAATGTTAGAAGCAGCCTTGATTGCTGGTCTCCTTTCAGTGGGAATTCACGTTTATAAACTTGGGATACTTGCTACGCCTGCAGTAGCATACTTGGTGAAAACTGAGGGGGCAAGTGCTGGGGTCATGATTTCAGCAAGCCACAATCCAGCTCTAGATAACGGGATTAAATTCTTTGGTGGAGATGGCTTTAAACTAGACGATGAAAAAGAAGCAGAAATCGAAGCATTACTAGATGCTAGCGAAGATACTCTTCCACGTCCAAGTGCCGAAGGACTTGGTACTGTAGTTGATTATCCAGAAGGCTTGCGTAAATATGAAGCCTACCTTGTTTCGACTGGAACTCCTCTTGAAGGAATGAAAGTGGCCTTGGACACTGCAAACGGAGCAGCTGCAACAAGTGCCCGCCAAATCTTTGCAGACTTGGGTGCTCAATTAACAGTTATCGGAGAAACTCCAGACGGCTTGAACATTAATTTGAATGTTGGTTCAACTCATCCAGAAGCCTTGCAAGAACTTGTAAAAGAAAGCCAATCTGCTATTGGCTTGGCCTTTGATGGTGACAGTGACCGTCTGATTGCGGTTGATGAAAATGGCGAAATTGTCGATGGTGACAAGATTATGTACATCATCGGTAAATACCTCTCTGAAAAAGGCCAATTAGCACAAAATACAATTGTAACAACAGTTATGTCCAACCTTGGTTTCCATAAAGCCTTGGATCGTGAAGGCATTAATAAAGCTGTCACTGCTGTTGGAGACCGCTATGTCGTTGAAGAAATGAGAAAATATGGCTACAATCTTGGAGGAGAGCAGTCAGGTCACGTTATCTTGATGGACTATAATACCACAGGTGATGGACAACTTTCAGCTGTTCAATTGACTAAGATTATGCAAGAAACCGGTAAGAGTTTGTCTCAGTTGGCTTCAGAAGTGACGATTTACCCACAAAAATTGGTCAATATCCGTGTTGAAAATGCCATGAAAGAAAAAGCCATGGAAGTACCAGCTATCAAGGCTATTATCGATAAGATGGAAGAAGAGATGGCAGGTAACGGACGTATCCTTGTTCGCCCAAGTGGAACTGAGCCACTCTTGCGTGTCATGGCCGAAGCTCCAACAACTGAAGAAGTAGACTACTATGTGGATACTATTGCTGAAGTTGTGAAAGCAGAAATCGGAATTTAGGAAAGTTAGCAGAAAATAAGAAAATATGTTACAATGTCAAAGTAAATTGTAACCATGGAGAATATGATGAATTTAAAACGTGAACAAGAATTTGTTAGTCAGTATCACTTTGATGCACGTAATTTTGAATGGGAAAATGAAAACGGAATTCCTGAAACAAAGGTTGATGTCAATTTCCAACTACTTCAACATGATCAAGAAAACCAAGTGACTTCTCTCGTAGTTGTTTTGAGCTTTATGATTGTCTTTGATAAATTTGTTATCAGTGGTACTATTTCTCAAGTCAACCACGTTGAAGGTCGTATCGTTGATCAACCAAGTGACTTTAGTCAAGAAGAAGTTGAGACGCTTGCTCGTCCTTCTTTGGATATGCTAAACCGTTTAACTTATGAAGTAACGGAAATTGCACTAGATTTACCAGGAATTAATTTGGAGTTTTAAAAAAATGAAATTAGCGGTCATAACAGACTCATCTGCTTTTCTACAAGCGGAAACCTTGCGGAAAGAAGATTTATTTGTGCTTGACATTCCTGTGAATATCGACGGACAGGAGTATGTTGAAGGTGTAAATCTAACCGCTCAAGAATTTTATGAAAAAATGGCTCGTTCATCTGAACTACCTAAAACAAGTCAACCAAGTATTGCTAAGTTGGATGAAATTTTATCATCATTAAAAGAAAAAGGCTATACTCATGTTTTGGGTCTCTTCCTTTCTTCTGGAATCTCAGGGTTTCACCAGAATATCCAGTATATGACGGATGAGTTCGAAAGTCTAACCATTGCTTTTCCTGATACTCGAATTACAAGTGCACCACTAGGATTCATGGTGGAAAGTGTGTTTCAATGGTCTGAGCAGGGAGATGATTTCCAGTCTATACTAGATAAGTTAACAGAACAGATTGAAAATACTTCTGCCTTTATCATGGTAGATGACCTTGATCATCTGGTTAAAGGTGGTCGTTTATCAAATGGTGCAGCTATTTTAGGGAATCTTCTCAGCATTAAACCAATTCTCTATTTCAATGACCAAGGTGTTATCGAAGTTTATGAGAAGGTTCGTACAGAGAAGAAAGCAACAAAACGTTTGGTTGAAATTGTCAAAGAAGTAACAAGTAATGGAAATTATCAGATTACTGTCATTCACGGGAATGCTCCTCAAAAAGCAGCAGACTTGCGTCAGCTTTTGTTAGACGGCGGAGTAGCTACAGACATTTCAATTGCAACCTTCGGTAGTGTCATCGGGACCCACCTTGGAGAAGGCAGTATTGCTTTAGGTTATACACCAATCGTCTAGATTGTTCTTGCAGGCTTTGTATCTTAAATAGGAGTAAAGATGAGTATTCGAGTGATTATTGCTGGTTTTAAGGGAAGAATGGGGCAAGCTGCTTGTCAGATGGTTTTGTCTGATCCTGAACTTGAACTAGTAGCTGTTTTGGATCCTTTTGAGTCTGCATCTGAATGGCAAGGAATTCCTGTTTTCAATAATAAAAATGACTTGGCAGGTTTTGATGCCCATGTTTGGGTGGACTTTACTACACCAGCTGTCGCCTATGAGAATACACGCTTTGCTCTTGAAAATGGCTTTGCTCCAGTAGTAGGAACGACAGGTTTCACCAGCCAAGAAATTGAAGAACTAAAAGATTTTTCACGTTCCAAAGGATTGGGTGGCTTAATTGCTCCTAACTTTGCCTTGGGCGCTGTTTTGCTTATGCAATTTGCAGCACAAGCAGCTAAATACTTCCCAAATGTGGAGATTATTGAACTTCACCATGATAAGAAAAAGGATGCGCCGAGCGGGACAGCTATTAAAACAGCTGAGTTGATGGCTCAGGTTCGGGAATCAATCCAGCAAGGTGCGGCTGATGAGGAAGAACTCATTTCAGGTGCACGTGGAGCTAATTTTGATGGCATGCGAATCCATTCGGTTCGTTTACCAGGTTTGGTAGCTCATCAAGAGGTCATTTTTGGAAATCAGGGAGAAGGATTGACTCTGCGTCATGACTCTTATGATCGTAGCTCCTTCATGACAGGGGTGAATTTGGGAATCAAAGAAGTTGTCAAGCGTCATGAGCTTGTCTATGGATTAGAACACTTATTATGAGATTAACACAAATGCCTTCTGAATTTCAGAAGGCTTTACCAGTATTAGAAAAAATTAAAGAAGCAGGTTTTGAGGCTTATTTTGTTGGTGGATCTGTTAGGGATGCTCTACTCAATCGTCCTATCCATGATGTGGATATCGCGACATCATCCTATCCAGAAGAAACCAAGCAGATTTTCCCTCGTACAGCTGATATCGGGATTGAGCACGGAACTGTCTTGGTTTTAGACGGAGATGAAGAGTACGAAGTAACCACATTCAGAACAGAAGATGTCTATGTAGACTATCGTAGACCGAGTTCAGTTTCGTTTGTGCGTTCGCTAGAAGAGGACCTTAAGCGTCGTGATTTTACAGTTAATGCCTTTGCCTTAGATGAGACAGGGGAAATTGTCGATTTATTTAATGGCTTACAAGATCTAGAAAATCAAGTCCTGCGAGCAGTTGGTGTAGCGAGCGAACGTTTCAACGAAGATGCTTTACGCATCATGCGTGGATTTCGTTTCCAAGCTAGTCTTGGTTTTGAACTCGAGCAAGAAACGTTTGAAGCGATGAAGACCTTAACGCCACTCTTAGAGAAAATCTCTGTGGAGCGTACTTTTGTTGAATTTGACAAACTTCTACTAGCCCCTCATTGGCGAGTGGGTCTGTCTTCCATGATTGCAAGTAAAGCTTATGATTATCTTCCAGATATGGCTGGTAGTCAGGATAAACTCCAGTCATTATTTGATTTAGAAGATCATTTCACTTTTGAATCTTCTGAACAAGCCTGGGCAGCACTTTTATGGGTTTTAAAAGTGGAAGATGCTCAAAAATTTTTAAAACACTGGAAGACATCACGTCAATTTGCCAAACAGGTACAGGATTTGCTCGCTATTTTGGCTCTCCGAGAAGAAGGGGAACTCGACAAGCGTGATTGTTACCGCTTTGATTTGGGCTTGCTTTTACAGGCTGAAAATTTTCGCCGAGCTCAAGGGAAAGAAGTCAATCCGCAAGCTATCACAGAAACCCATGAGAGTTTGACCATTCATGATAAGAAAGAAATGCAAATCAATGGTGGCATTCTCATCAAAGAATACGGCTATCAGCCAGGTCCTGAATTAGGAGATGTTTTAGAAGAAATTGAGTATGCTATTGTTGATGGAGAATTGGAAAATGACCGTCAAGCCATCCATGACTACCTAAGGGAGAGAAAATGAGTGACTTTATCGTTGAAAAACTAAGTAAATCCGTTGGAGATAAGACAGTCTTTAAGGATATTTCCTTTATCATCCATGACTTGGACAGAATTGGTCTTATCGGTGTCAACGGAACCGGTAAAACAACCCTTTTAGATGTGCTTTCTGGAGTTTCAGGTTTTGATGGTGACGTAAGCCCATTTTCAGCAAAGAATGATTACAAGATTGGCTACTTGACCCAGGATCCGGATTTTGATGACAGCAAGACTGTCTTGGATACTGTCCTATCAAGTGATTTGAAAGAAATCCAGTTAATTCGTGAGTATGAATTGCTCTTGCTTAACTACAATGAGGACAAACAGGCCCGTTTGGAACGTGTCATGGCTGAGATGGATTCCCTCCAAGCTTGGGAAATTGAAAGTCAGGTCAAGACGGTTCTCAGTAAACTAGGTATTCAAGACTTGTCAACTCCTGTTGGAGCTTTGTCTGGTGGTCTCCGTAGACGGGTTCAGTTGGCGCAAGTCCTTCTGGGCAATCATGATCTTTTGCTTCTTGATGAGCCTACCAACCACTTGGATATTGCGACCATTGAGTGGCTAACCCTCTTCTTGAAAAATTCCAAGAAAACAGTATTATTTATCACCCATGATCGCTATTTCCTAGATGCTCTTTCTACGCGAATCTTTGAGTTGGACAGAGCAGGTTTGACAGAATATCAAGGAAATTACCAAGATTATGTTCGTCTCAAGGCGGAACAGGATGAGCGCGATGCAGCTCTACTTCACAAAAAGGAACAACTCTATAAACAGGAATTAGCCTGGATGAGAAGACAACCACAAGCTCGTGCAACCAAGCAACAGGCGCGTATCAATCGTTTCCATGACTTGAAGAAGGAAGTTTCAGATTCTAGTGTTGAGACAGACTTAACCATGAATTTTGAAACTAGCCGTATCGGTAAAAAGGTCATCGAGTTTAAGGATGTTTCCTTTGCCTATGACGATAAACCGATTTTGCAAGATTTTAACCTTTTGGTGCAAGCCAAAGACCGTATCGGAATCGTTGGGGATAATGGTGTTGGGAAGTCAACTCTTCTTAATCTCATTGCGGGAAGACTTGAGCCAACGGAAGGAGAGGTCATCATCGGTGAGACGGTTCGCATCGCTTATTTCTCTCAACAAATCGAAGGTTTGGATGAAAGCAAGCGGGTTATTAACTACCTGCAGGAAGTGGCAGAAGAAGTCAAGACCAGTGGAGGTTCTATGACATCTATTGCTGAGTTGCTAGAGCAGTTCCTTTTTCCAAGATCAACTCATGGTACCTTGATTGAGAAGTTATCTGGTGGAGAGAAGAAACGTCTTTATCTCCTCAAACTACTCCTTGAAAAGCCTAATGTCCTCCTCTTAGACGAACCAACAAATGATTTAGATATTGCGACCTTAACGGTTTTAGAAAATTTCTTACAAGGTTTTGCAGGACCAGTATTGACAGTTAGTCACGACCGTTATTTTCTTGATAAGGTTGCGACTAAGATCCTTGCCTTTGAGAATGGGACCATCCGTCCTTTCTTTGGGCATTACACAGACTACCTAGATGAAAAGGCCTTTGAAGCAGAAACGGTAACTCAAATCCAAAAAACTGACAAGGAAAAAGTGGTCAAAGTTCGTGAAGAAAAGAAACGGATGACCTACCAAGAAAAGCAAGAATGGGCAAGTATTGAAGGTGACATCGAAGCCTTG
Organism: Streptococcus sp. oral taxon 061; assembly: GCF_964211575.1. Classification (GTDB taxonomy): domain Bacteria; phylum Bacillota; class Bacilli; order Lactobacillales; family Streptococcaceae; genus Streptococcus. The sequence goes on from NZ_CAXOQQ010000001.1 coordinate 282,083, forward strand.
GAAAATCGCATCGCTGCTATTGAAGAAGAAATGCAAGCAAATGGCTCTGACTTTGGGAAGCTAGCTACTCTTCAAAAGGAGCTAGATGAGAAGAATGAAGCCTTGCTTGAAAAATACGAACGCTATGAATATTTAAGTGAGTTGGCATAATGGAAGAAACAATTATTAAATGGAGTAGTAAGAAAATCGTTTTGAGCCTTATTCTTTACCTACTAGAATTGGCTCTTCTACTTTGGATCCTTTCGTTTTTGCTGAGCTATCCCGAAGAAACACCTATGGGATTGGTGGCCTTAATTCTCTTTATTGGTTTCTTAATCATCATCGTTGGCTTCATTTTGTATCAACATTTGCGACGGCTTTTTTCTGATAAAGAGTATTTGAAATGTACGGCTCAAGGTTTTTTCTATAAGCCACATCCAAAGAAAGACTGGCAGTTTTATTCCTGGGGACAGGTAGAAAAATTTGCTCTCACGAGAATTAAGGGTAGTAGAAATGCAAGGGATTTTTATATTATTGAGGTTCGGTTTTATGACAAGGAACTTTTAAAATCCAACTCTTTCTGGTATCGTCTTCGAAGTAGATTTACAAGTTCAAAACATTCTAACGTTTTTAAAATCCCAATCTATTTGCTGGATGTCGGTTTGCCAGAGAGAGTATTTGAAACCATGTCTTACTTTGAGCGAGAGTGGCGCATCCAACAGAATCGTCAACGGAATCAAACTTCTAAAAGCAAAAAGAAGTAAAGATTTCATTGAGTGAGCGAATCTCCGAATTTTATGAAGGGCTGAGGAGCTTTGGAAGGATATTCCAAGGTTTCTTTCTATTTTGCTTTTCTAGGAATTATGGTATAATAGGGAGTAAAAATTTTAAAAGAAAGAAACGCTATGAACTTAAAAGACTACATTGCAAGCATTGAAAATTATCCACAAGAAGGAATTACTTTCCGTGATATTAGCCCATTGATGGCAGATGGAAATGCCTACAGCTACGCTGTTCGTGAAATTGTTCAATATGCTACTAACAAACAGATCGATATGATTGTAGGACCAGAGGCGCGTGGATTTATCGTTGGATGTCCAGTCGCTTTTGAGTTGGGAATTGGTTTTGCACCTGTTCGTAAACCAGGGAAATTGCCACGTGAAGTGATTTCAGCTGACTACGAAAAAGAATATGGTGTTGATACCTTGACCATGCACGCCGATGCTATCAAACCAGGTCAACGTGTTCTCATTGTAGATGACCTCTTGGCAACAGGTGGTACTGTTAAAGCGACAATCGAAATGATTGAGAAATTAGGCGGTGTCGTAGCTGGTTGTGCCTTCTTGATTGAGCTTGATGAGCTAAAAGGTCGTGAAGCAATCGGAGATTACGACTATAAAGTCTTGATGCATTATTAATGAAAAACAGTCCTTAGGGCTGTTTTCTCTTCATCGGATATAAAAATAGGCTATATCTAGTTAGAGAAAAACTATAATTGAAAACTATATCTTCTTACAGTATAATAAAGGGAAGAAGTGTCGTCAGCTGGATTATTCCATTTGATGACAGTCAGGTTACTTGAGTCCAGTATTATACAGTTAGGAGATTTCCATGCCGATTCGAATTGATAAAAAATTACCAGCAGTTGAGATTTTACAAACAGAAAATATTTTCGTCATGGATGATCAACGGGCGGCTCATCAGGATATCCGACCCTTGAAAATTCTTATTTTAAATCTAATGCCGCAAAAAATTGTAACAGAGACTCAACTCTTAAGGCATTTGGCCAATACTCCTTTACAGTTAGATATTGACTTTTTATATATGGAGAGTCACCAATCAAAAACAACTCGCTCAGAGCATATGGAGACCTTTTATAAGACCTTCTCGGAAGTCAAAGATGATTATTTCGATGGCTTGATTATTACAGGAGCTCCAGTTGAGCACCTTCCATTTGAGGAGGTTGACTATTGGCAGGAGTTTACCCAAGTTATCGATTGGTCTAAGACTCATGTCTTTTCAACCCTGCATATTTGTTGGGGGGCACAGGCAGGTCTATACTATCGTTATGGTGTAGATAAACACCAGATGGCCCAAAAGCTTTCTGGAATTTATCCTCAGGATGTATTAAAAGAAGGGCATCTTCTGCTAAGAGGCTTTGATGATCTCTATGTATCTCCTCATTCTCGTCATACAGAAATTCTCAAAGAGGATATCTTGAATAAAACTAATTTAGAGATTTTAGCATCAGGTGAAGAGGTGGGAATCTCTATCCTTGCAAGTCGAGATTTGAGAGAAGTTTATAGCTTTGGGCATTTAGAGTATGATCGTGATACGCTCGCGAAAGAATATTTTAGAGATCTAGATGCTGGTTTAGATCCCCATATACCAGAAAATTATTTCAAAAATGATGACATCCATGAGCTTCCTTGTATGCGTTGGAGCTCGTCTGCAGCCCTCTTTTTCAGTAACTGGGTAAATTATGCAGTTTATCAAGAAACACCTTTTGAGTGGAAAAGTGCGGAAGAAGATGTGTCTCATTTTGGATATTTATAAGAGGAATTATGACATATTTAGATGCTTTCAAATCAGGAAACTTAGTGTTGCCGAGTGACCTGCTTTTACATTACAATCAACTGTTCTCGTCAAGCGATGATTTCTTGGTTTGGCAATTCTTTTACCTACAGAATACAACGGCTTTAGGTGAATTGTCTCCAAGTCAGATCGCTGAAAAAATCGGCAAAAATGTCACTGAAGTCAATCAGGCTATTTCACGCTTGACAGAAAAAGGTCTGCTTCAATACCGTACGATTGAACTTAATGGCGAAATAGAAGTTATCTTCGATGCAACTCTTGCCTTGGAGTGCCTAGACCAACTTTTAGAAAAACAAGCTCCAAACCAGGTGCAATCTGCCCCAAATGATTTAAAGAGCTTGGTAGATACTTTCCAACAGGAGCTAGGTCGTCTATTAAGCCCATTTGAAATCGAAGATTTGGAAAAGAGTTTGAAAGAAGACGGAACTAGTGCGGATTTGATAAAAGAAGCCTTACGTGAAGCTGTTTTAAATGGAAAACCAAATTGGAAATATATCCAAGCTATCCTTCGAAACTGGCGTCACGAAGGGATTAGGAGTGTAGCCCAGGTAGAAGCGAAGCGTCAGGAGAGAGAGGCAACAAACCCTCAAAATGTTCAAGTTTCATCTGATTTTAAAAATGCCATGGACCTTTGGAAAGACTAATATTTAGCAATAAAAAAACTTGCCCATGGCAAGTTTTTTTGTGTTCTTAATAAGTAAGTCCCCAAACACTTACAGAACGTTCAGCAACTGGGAAATCACCATATCCTTCAGCATTAATAGTTACTTGGTCTGAATGGTTGCCAAGTAAATCAACAAAAGTATGATCAGCCCATTCTGGACCAACAAACATAGTTTTGTAATTGTCTTGAGCATTTGAGATAAGAACAGCTAAAGGTGCTTGATTGTCAGCTCCTGAACGGACCCAACCGATACAATTAGGGTCATCAAAGTAGTCTGTCTGCTCTCCATAAGCCAAATCTTTTCGAATAGCTAGCAGATTGTCAAGAACTTCTTTAAAATCTTGCTGAGCATATTGACCAGAGATACCGTAGTAGTCTCCGTAAAATACACATGGAAGCCCCTGTTCACGCAAAAGAATGAGAGCATAGGCTGCTGGCTTAAACCATTCTTCAACAGTAGATTCGAGGGCTTGACCGCGTTGGGTATCATGGTTGTCGACAAAGGTCACAGCTCGATCCGGATTGATTTGAGCCAGACTATCATCAAAGATAGTTGTTAAATCATAGTCAGCTCCAGCCTGACCTGCCTCAAAGAGATTCATATGAAGGCGAACATCAACAAGATCAAAGCGTTCTTCAATCTTTTCAAGGTAGTCTAGGTTGGCATCCTTGTCTGGATTCCAGAATTCTCCAAAGACATAGAAGTCTTGCCCATATTTTTCCTTAATATCACGAATGAAATTACGCATAAAGAAAGAGTCAATATGCTTGACAGCATCTAAGCGGAAACCTGTTACACCAGTCGTTTCGATAAACCAATCGGCCCAGTCATAGATATTCTGGATGACTTCGGGGTGTTTGAAATCCAAGTCTGCGTACATAAGATAGTCGTAGTTTCCATTCTCATTGTCGACTAATTCTTCATGAGCCCAACCTTTGTTTTCTCCTTGAATAAGATAGATACCAGACTTCCGTCTTTTGGCATCGTAGTCAGTTCCTGTGAAGTGGTACCAGTGCCAGTGAAAATCATTGTAGGTATTTTGTCTGCCATCAAAGGTAAAACCTGTCCAGCCATTGATGGTAAATGGTTCTCCAAGTTCAATTGTGCGATCTTCTGGGTCGACTTCAATAACCTGGAAGGATTCTAAACGGTCTGCAGCTGCCTTGTGGTTTAAGACGACGTCGGCCATAGGTTGAATCCCATGTGATTTAAGTGTCTGAATGGCTTGAAGATAGTCTTCTTTAAAGCCGTATTTGGTACGGATAGTACCTTTTTGGTCGAATTCTCCGAGGTCAAAAAGGTCATAGACACCATAACCGACATCTTTTTCGTTGGTAGCTTTAAAGGCAGGTGGCATCCAGACGTGGCTAATTCCTAGATTTGCAAGGTGCTCAGCATCATCGGTAAGTCGCGTCCAGTGTTGTCCATCGTGGGGAAGGTACCACTCAAAATATTGCATTAGGGTTTGATTTTTCATAGAAAGTCCTCATACTTAACAATTTGACAATCATTTTACCACAAAGCCAAGGAATACGCAAACGTTTGCGCAAATCTAAAAAATATTTTCGACTATTTTATCAAAAGTGTTGATTTTTTTGTATCAAAATGCTAATATAATAATATAAAAAAACATAAATATAGGAGTCAGCCCATGATTGAATTTCAAAATGTTAGTAAGTTGTATGGTGATAAAGAGGCTTTGAGCAATCTCAATTTGCAGATTGAAAATGGAGAGATTATGGGTTTAATTGGCCATAATGGTGCTGGAAAATCGACCACTATAAAATCCTTAGTCAGTATCATTTCACCAAGCAGTGGTCGTATTTTGGTAGATGGTCAGGAGCTATCGGAAAATCGTTTAGCGATCAAACGAAAGATTGGCTACGTAGCAGACTCGCCTGACTTATTTTTGCGTTTAACGGCCAATGAATTTTGGGAATTGCTTGCCTCATCCTATGATCTAACTAGCTCTGACTTGGAGTATAGTCTAGCTAGGCTATTGAGTGTTTTTGATTTTGCTGAAAACCGCTATCAGGTTATTGAAACTCTTTCTCACGGAATGCGTCAGAAAGTCTTTGTCATCGGGGCACTCTTGTCTGATCCTGATATTTGGGTCTTGGACGAACCCTTGACTGGTTTGGATCCCCAGGCTGCCTTTGATTTGAAGCAAATGATGAAGGAACATGCACAAAAAGGTAAAACAGTTTTGTTTTCGACCCATGTCTTAGAGGTAGCCGAGCAAGTCTGTGATCGGATTGCCATTTTGAAAAAGGGGCATTTGATTTATTGTGGTAGCGTGGAGGACTTGAGAAAAGACCACCCAGATCAGTCTTTGGAAAGTATCTACCTTAGCCTTGCTGGTAGAAAAGAGGAGGTTGCAGATGCGTCTCAAGGTCATTAAAAAATTAGTTGATATCAATATTCTCTATTCATCTAAAGAAGCTAATTTGGCTAACCTACGAAAGAAGCAAGCTAAGAATCCTGATAAAAAGGTTGATGTATCAGGGAAATTGTTGCGTTCTTATCTTGCTTCTAGTTTGTTGCTACTCATCTTATTTTCTAATCTAGCCTTTCGTTTTCCTTTTGAGGAAATGCCAAGTTTTTTTAGTACCATGGTTGCTATTTTACTGGTGCTTGCCTTTTCAACGTCTTTCACTGCATTTTACAATGTCTTTTATGAGAGTAAGGACTTGGCCTCCTATAGTCCCTATGCCTTTAAAAAATCAGAGATTATAATTGCTAAAGGACTGTCTGTCCTCTTGCCAGCTCTAACTGGAATTGTACCAATCCTAGCTTATTTTCTAGTCCTCTACATTAGGCTAGCTCCTACTCTTTGGCTGGGTTTGCCCTTGATGTTGCTGTCCTTGGCCTTATTATTTGTCTCTGTGACTCTAATGATAGTAGTGGCAGTGCATTTCTTGGCTCAAACTGCGGTTTTTAGAAAGTATCAGTCTATTTTTGCGAATGTGATGATTGGGATAGGGGTTATCACGCCTTTATTATTTGTCTTCTTTCTACAGTCGACTTCTGGAGATATAGTTGACAGAGTTAGAGACATTCCACCTCTTCTTTATCCTATTCATCTCTTTTACAAAATAGCGGTGGAGCCTTTTTCGACAGAGGCTATACTGGGTCTGCTCGCTTGGATAGGACTAACTCTCTTCTTACTTTATCTGACCAAAAAGAAGGTTCTTCCTCGTTTTTATGATATTATCCTGCTTAACAGTGAGGAGAAAGTCACAAAAGAACGTCGCAGTAAAGAGGGGATTTCAACGCCTAAAAAGGGATTTTTCCGCATGGTTTTACGCTACAACCTCTCCCTATTGGGACAGGGGACTGGCGTCATTACAGTGCTTTTTACAAGTGCCTTTCTTCCTTATATCATGATGATCGGATTGATTTCCAAAGTTCGAGATTCTCAGTTAGTTCCAGATATTCATCCTCCATACTGGTTACCCTTGTTTTTTGTAGGAGTGTTTATAGCAGTTTTAAATAACAATATCACAAGTCTACCTTCAATCGGGCTATCTCTGGAGAGGGAAAATTTTGATTTTCTGAAGAGTTTGCCCTTTGACTTTGCTCGTTATGTGAAAGTGAAATTTTGGATTATATTTGCTGTTCAGTCCTTTTTACCTATCGTGATTTTACTTGGTCTTTCCCTTTATTTAGGCTTGCCAATCCTTTCGATGATTTACCTTCTTGCGGCATGGATTCTTGCCAGTGTTATCCTTGCTTGTCGCCATTATTTTAAGGACGTGAAAAACCTGTCAACTAATTGGACTAGTATTACGGACCTGGTGAATCGTTCAAATGGCATAGTCACAATGGTTCTATTGCTTATTTATAGTGCAATCCTAATGGCCCTTGTAATTGGTAGCTTATTCTTGGTTCAGTCTCTCTCCGCTATCCTTGCCATCAGCTTGGGAGTAGGAGCTCTTATCCTCCTGCTTGGTCTTGCTATATTTAGCTGTCATTACTATCTATCACGCATATTGATAGAAATAGAAAAAAGATGAGACAGTTGGTCGCTTGCTTGATAAATTTTATAAAAAGAAATGCTCCTCCAAGACGGAAGAGCATTTCTTTTATTGTGATTCTCACACAATTACTTCCTAATTTTTAATTAGTATTAGTATACCATTTTTTAAAACGAGAGTAAAAAAGCAAGGGTTGTTTCTTTTTTGAGAATTGTCTAAAAATTTGATATAATTGTATCTATGAATAAAGTATTCGTCAGTCGGCGTGTCGAAAAAAAGCTCCGCAAAGGTCAGGTTCTTTTGGAAGAAGTTGATTTTCCAGACTTATCTGAAACTAATCAGGAAGTTGAACTTTTCAGCCAAAGTAAAGAATTTTTAGGAAAGGCTTATTTATCCAGTCAAAACAAGGGGATTGGTTGGTTTGTAACCAACCAGAAAGTTTCTTTTAATCAAAAGTTCTTTGAAAGCTTGTTTGAAAAAGCCAAACACAAACGTTCTTCCTACTATCAAGATGAGTTGACAACTGCCTTTCGTTTGTTTAATCAAGAAGGCGATGGTTTTGGTGGCATGACACTGGATCTTTATGGAGATTATGTTGTTTTTTCTTGGTATAACTCCTATATCTATGGGTTTCGCCAAGAGATTATGGCAGCCTTTGCTCAGGTATTTCCAGAAGTCTTGGGTGCCTATGAAAAGATTCGCTTTAAGGGTCTAGATTATGAGTCTGCCCATATCTATGGTCAAGAAGCAGCTGAATATTTCACTGTTCTTGAGAATGGCGTCCTCTATCAAGTTTTTATGAATGACGGCCTTATGACAGGGATCTTCTTGGATCAGCATGAAGTTCGTGGGAGCTTAGTTGATGGTTTAGCCATGGGGAAATCCTTGCTCAATATGTTTTCCTATACAGCAGCCTTCTCAGTTGCTGCAGCCATGGGAGGAGCTAGTGAAACAACCTCTGTAGACCTAGCCAAACGTTCGAGAGAACTATCAGAAGCTCATTTTCATGCTAATGGTTTGAGTCTAGACAATCATCGATTGCTTGTCATGGATGTCTTTGAATACTTTAAATATGCTAAGAGAAAGGGTTTGAGCTACGATGTGATTGTTCTGGATCCGCCTAGTTTTGCCCGAAATAAAAAACAAACCTTCTCTGTAGCTAAGGATTATCATAAATTGATTTCCCAAAGCCTAGAGATTTTAAATCCAGGTGGAATCATTATTGCTAGTACCAATGCTGCTAATGTTTCCCGTCAAAAATTCACAGAACAAATCGACAAGGGATTTGCAGGTAGAAAATATCAGGTCCTTCAAAAGTATGGACTTCCAGCAGACTTTGTCTACAACGAAAAAGATGAAAGTAGTAATTACCTCAAAGTGATTACCATGAAGGTTAGTAAATGAAATTAATTGTTTCCGTAATGCCAAGAAGTTTAGAGGAGGCTCAAGCTATTGATGTGACGCGGTATCACGATACCGATATCATTGAGTGGCGAGCAGACTTCTTACCCAAGGAAGCTATCTTACAGGTAGCACCCGCTATTTTTGAAAAATTCGCAGGTCGTGAGCTTGTTTTTACCTTGCGTACTCGTGCTGAGGGTGGTCAAATTGAACTCTCTTCAGAAGAATATGTTCAAATTATCAAGGAAGTAGCCCAGCTTTATCAACCAGATTATATCGATTTTGAGTATTTTAGCTATAGGGATGTTTTTGAGGAAATGTTGGAATTTCCAAACCTTGTCTTAAGCTACCATAATTTCCAAGAAACACCGGAAAATCTAATGGAAATTCTATCTGAGTTGACAAGTTTAAATCCTAAAGTTGTGAAAATAGCAGTTATGGCTCACACAGAACAAGACGTATTGGATCTGATGAACTTTACACGTGGTTTTAAAACACTAAATCCCGAACAAGAATATGTAACCATTTCTATGGGTAAAGTTGGTAAGGTCTCACGTATTACTTCGGATGTAACGGGCTCTAGCTGGTCTTTTGCAAGTCTGGATGAAGCTAGTGCGCCAGGACAGATTTCTCTATCTAGCATGAAAAAAATTCGGGAGATTCTAAATGAAGATTGATGGCTACACACGTTTAGCAGTTGTAGTTGCAAATCCCATTAAACACTCCATATCTCCCTTCATTCACAATACAGCTTTTGAGGCAACCAATACTAATGGTGTTTACCTTTCTTGGGAAGTAAAAGGAACTGACTTGGCAGAAACAGTTGCCAATATTCGTCGTTATCAGATGTTTGGAATCAATCTTTCTATGCCCTACAAGGAGCAGGTCATTCCTTATCTGGATCAATTGAGTGAAGAAGCTCGTTTGATTGGTGCTGTCAATACGGTTGTGAATCGAGAGGGAACTTTAATTGGATATAACACAGATGGCAAGGGATTCTTTAATAGCTTGCCTTCTTTTAGAATATCTGGGAAAAGAATGGTCTTGTTAGGTGCAGGCGGTGCAGCTAAAGCAATTTTGGCGCAGGCAATCTTAGATGGCGTCAGTCAGGTTTCTGTCTTTGTACGCTCGGCTTCAATGGGAAAAACAAAACCTTACTTAGAGAAGCTACAGCATGAAACAGGATTTAGAGTAGGTTTATTTGCATTAGAGGATATTCAAGAACTTCAAGACAGCATCACTCAAGCCGACCTCTTGGTTAATGCTACTAGTGTGGGCATGGATGGATCCTCTCAGCCGATCCCGACCAGCATCGTTTTACCAGAGAAGCTCATGGTAGCAGATGTGATTTATCAACCCTTTGAAACTCCATTTCTAAAGTGGGCTAAAGAGCAGGGAAATCAATCTATCAATGGCCTTGGCATGCTGCTTTACCAAGCTGCTGAAGCTTTTGAGTTATGGACAGGCAAGGAAATGCCAACAGATCAAATCTGGGAATCACTAAAACAAAAGTACCAATAAAGAAAAAGGAGACCTGCTATGAAAATTAGAATAGACCTTCCACATCATCCTTACGATATTCAGATTGAAAAAGGATGCTTGTCTCAAGCAGGAAAATGGTTGCGCGAACTTTGGCAACCACAAAAAATTGTTATCATAACGGATAACCGTGTGGCTTCACTCTATGCAGAAAAGGTCAAATTGAGTTTGGAGGATGCTGGCTATCAAGTGGCAGTTTTTGACTTTTTAGAGGGCGAAGAAAGAAAAAATCTGACTACAGTTCAAAAAGTCTATGAATTTTTAGTCAAACAGGATATGACTCGTAGTGATGGAATCGTAGCCCTCGGCGGTGGTGTAGTTGGCGATTTGGCTGGTTTTGTGGCTTCAACCTACATGCGAGGAGTTCATTTCGTTCAAATTCCAACTAGTTTGACGGCCCAGGTTGATTCCTCTATCGGTGGAAAAACTGGAGTTAACACCTCTTTTGCTAAGAATATGGTAGGAACTTTTGCCCAGCCGGATGGTGTTTTGATTGACCCAACTGTTCTTGAGACCTTGGGTAAGAGAGAGTTGATTGAAGGAATGGGTGAAGTCATCAAGTATGGCCTGATCGAAGATTCAGAGCTTTGGGACCTATTATCTGATATGGATGGTTCTGTCGAAAGCATATTGGAACATTCCGAGAGTTTGATTGAGCATTCTTGTCAGGTTAAGCGCAAGATGGTAGTTGAGGATGAGTTGGATAATGGCGTTCGTTTATATCTCAACTTTGGTCACACAATTGGCCATGCCATCGAAGCAACTGCTGGTTACGGAAAAGTCATGCACGGTGAGGCAGTAGCTATGGGAATGGTTCAGGTCTCTAAGGTAGCCGAAGAAAAAGGACTCATGCCAGTGGGAATAACCAAATCTATCCGAGAGATGTGTCAGAAATTTGGGCTTCCTGTTGATTATGAAAACTGGGATCTTGAAAAGCTCTATCAAGCTTTGACTCATGATAAAAAAGCGCGTGGGAATACCATGAAGTTAGTTTTGGTACCTGAGCTTGGTTCAGCGACGATTCACCCAGTTTCTCTCGAAGAAATGAAAGATTACTTAGTAAAATAAGGAGAATGTATGAGATATTTAACAGCAGGAGAATCACATGGTCCTCGTCTGACAGCAATTATTGAAGGAATTCCAGCAGGACTGCCTTTGACTGCAGAAGATATCAATGAGGATCTCAAACGTCGCCAAGGCGGTTACGGTCGTGGTGGACGCATGAAAATCGAGAGTGATCAGGTTGTCTTCACTTCTGGGGTTCGTCATGGTAAGACGACAGGGGCTCCCATTACCATGGATGTCATTAACAAAGACCACCAAAAATGGCTAGATATCATGTCTGCCGAGGATATTGAAGACAAACTCAAAAGTAAACGAAAAATCACACATCCTCGTCCAGGTCACGCAGACTTGGTTGGGGGCATCAAATACCGCTTTGATGATTTACGAAATTCTTTGGAACGTTCATCTGCTCGTGAAACAACTATGCGAGTGGCAGTTGGAGCTGTTGCTAAGCGGCTTTTAGCTGAGCTTGATATCGAAATTGCTAACCATGTTGTTGTCTTTGGTGGTAAGGAAATCAATGTTCCAGAAAACTTAACAGTCTCAGAGATTAAGAAATTGGCTGCCCAGTCTGAAGTTTCTATCGTCAACCAAGAACGTGAGCAGGAGATTAAGGACTATATTGACCAGATTAAGCGAGATGGGGATACCATCGGAGGTGTTGTGGAAACAGTTGTCGGAGGTGTTCCGGTTGGTCTTGGTTCTTATGTTCAATGGGATCGTAAACTAGATGCAAGGCTAGCTCAAGCTGTTGTTTCTATCAATGCCTTTAAGGGTGTGGAGTTTGGTCTTGGTTTTAAAGCAGGCCATCTTAAGGGTAGCCAAGTCATGGATGAAATTCTCTGGTCATCAGAAGATGGCTATACTCGTCGGACTAATAACCTTGGAGGCTTCGAAGGTGGTATGACCAACGGCCAACCGATTATCGTTCGTGGAGTTATGAAGCCAATTCCGACTCTCTACAAGCCGTTGATGAGTGTTGATATTGAAACTCATGAGCCTTATAAAGCAACAGTAGAGAGAAGTGATCCTACTGCTCTTCCAGCAGCAGGTGTCGTTATGGAGGCAGTCGTAGCAACGGTTTTGGCTCAAGAAATCCTTGAGAAATTCTCCTCTGATAATCTGGAAGAATTAAAAGAAGCTGTTGCGAAACATCGGGAGTATACAAAGAATTATTAAGGAGTTCTTATGGCAAAAACCATCTATATCGCAGGACTAGGTTTGATTGGTGCTTCCATGGCACTCGGAATCAGGCGGGATCATCCTGATTATGAAATTTTAGGATACAATCGTAGTCAAGCGTCTAGAGATATTGCCTTGGAGAGAGGAATGATTGACCGAGCGACGGATGATTTTGCTAGTTTTGCTCCACTTGCAGACGTCATCATTCTTACCCTGCCAATCGAGCAAACTATTGCCTTTATTAAGGAATTGGCCAACTTGAACTTGAAAGAAGGTGTCATTATTTCTGATGCTGGATCGACCAAGTCAGCTATCGTGGCTACAGCAGAGAAGTATTTTGCTGATAAGTCCGTTCGCTTTGTTGGAGCTCATCCCATGGCAGGAAGTCATAAGACAGGAGCTGCCTCTGCGGATGTTAATCTTTTTGAAAATGCCTATTATATCTTCACGCCATCTAGTCTGACAACTCCGGATACGCTCGAAGAAATGAGAGACTTGCTGTCAGGTCTTCATGCTCGTTTCATTGAAATCGATGCTGATGAGCATGACCGAGTGACTTCTCAGATTAGCCATTTTCCGCATATCTTAGCATCAGGCCTGATGGAACAAACTGCAAGTTATGCTGAAGAGCATGAAATGGCGCGACGCTTTGCGGCCGGTGGATTTCGAGATATGACTCGGATTGCTGAAAGTGAGCCAGGCATGTGGACTTCTATCCTCTTATCCAATCGGGATACCATTATTGAACGCATCGAGGACTTCAAGGGCCGTTTGGACGAGATTGGACAAGCTATCAGTAAGGGTGATGAAAACCAAATCTGGAGCTTTTTCAATCAAGCGCGTGAGCAACGTCAGGCTATGGAAATCCATAAACGTGGTGGTGTAGATAGTTCTTATGACCTTTATGTAGATGTTCCCGATGAGGAAGATGTGATTTTACGCATCTTGGAATTGCTACGCGGAACTTCTTTGGTCAATATCCATATCAATGAGGAAAACCGTGAGGATGTTCACGGGATTCTGCAAATTTCCTTTAAGAATGCTCAGGATTTAAAACGTGCTGAGCAAGTCATTACAGAAAATACAGACTACACAGTCGTTATTAAATAAGGAGGACAATTATGTCAAATATTTATGATAGTGCAAATTCACTAAGTCGTGGACTACGCAAATTGCCTGAATACAAGGCGGTTAAAGAAGCTAGAGATGCCATCCAAGCGGATGCAGAAGCAAGCAAAATTTTTGCAGATTATATTGCTTTTCAACATGAAATCCAAATCATGGCACAAACTGGTCAAATTCCAGATGCTTCTTTCCAAGAAAAAATGGAAGACTTTGGCAAGCAGATTCAAGGAAACTCTCTCTTGTCAGAATTCTTTGCCAAACAGCAACAACTTTCTATTTACCTTTCTGATATTGAAAAAATTGTCTTTGAACCAATTTCAGAACTTTTAAAATAAGAATTTACCTCATAAAGTCAGGAATTTTTAAGAAATTTCTGACTTTTTATGATAAAATAAGAAAAAGTATTGTCAGTATGAGGGCCGGTATGAAGTTAAAAACAAACGTTAACCATTTGAAAGGTAGTATTCGAGTACCAGGAGATAAGTCCATCAGTCATCGCTCTATTATTTTTGGAAGCTTGGCTGAGGGTGAGACTAAAGTTTATGATATCTTGCGTGGTGAAGATGTCTTGTCAACCATGCAGGTATTTCGTGACCTCGGCGTAAAGATTGAGGATAAGGACGGTGTCGTTACTATTCAAGGTGTTGGCATGGGTGGATTAAAAGCCCCTCAGAAAGCCCTGGATATGGGGAATTCTGGGACCTCTATTCGTTTGATTTCAGGTGTCCTTGCTGGTGCAGACTTTGAAGTAGAGATGTTTGGAGATGATAGTCTTTCCAAGCGCCCAATGGATCGTGTAACTCTTCCCTTGAAAAAAATGGGAGTTAGCATTTCAGGTCAAACAGAGCGAGACTTGCCACCGTTGCAGTTGAAAGGAACGAAAAACTTAAGAACTATTCGATACGAATTGCCAATCGCTTCTGCCCAAGTCAAGTCAGCCTTGATTTTTGCGGCTTTGCAGGCTCACGGCCAGTCAGTCATTATGGAGAAGGAGTGCACTCGTAATCACACAGAAGATATGCTCCAACAATTCGGAGGTGATTTGAGTGTCAATGGTAAGAAAATCACTGTTCAAGGGCCACAGAAACTAAGTGGACAAACGGTTGTCGTACCAGGAGATATTTCTAGTGCAGCATTTTGGTTGGTAGCAGGTTTGATTGTGCCAAATTCTCGAGTGGTACTTAAGAATGTCGGCATTAACGAAACTCGTACAGGGATTATTGATGTTATCCGAGCTATGGGCGGGAAATTAGAGATTACTGATATGGATCCAATTGCCAAATCTGCAACCTTGACTGTTGAAACTTCAGATTTGAAGGGAACAGAAATTGGTGGAGCCTTGATTCCACGTTTAATTGATGAATTGCCGATTATCGCGCTCCTTGCTACCCAAGCTCAAGGTCAAACAGTTATCAAAGATGCAGAAGAACTCAAGGTCAAAGAAACGGATCGCATTCAAGTTGTCGCAGATGCTTTAAATAGCATGGGAGCAACTATTACTCCTACAGTAGACGGCATGATTATCAAAGGGAAATCTGCCCTCCATGGAGCCAAAGTCAACACCTTTGGAGACCACCGTATCGGTATGATGACAGCCATTGCAGCTCTCTTAGTTGCAGATGGAGAAGTTGAATTGGATCGAGCCGAAGCTATTAATACTAGCTATCCTAGCTTCTTTGATGATTTGGAGACTTTGATTCATGGCTAAGGTTTTACTAGGATTTATGGGTTCAGGAAAAACTACTATTGCTAGACAGCTAGATCCTGACTTTGTAGACATGGATGCCTTGCTGGAAGGCCGACTGGGGATGCCGATTGCTCGTTTCTTTGAAGAAAAAGGAGAAGCAGCCTTCCGTCAGCTAGAAGAAGAGGTCCTAGCTGACTTGCTAAAGACAGATAAAGTTATTTCTACAGGCGGAGGAATAGTCATTTCGCCACGTAATCGTGCCTTGCTCAAGCAAAATCCAGACAACATCTACCTTAAAGCAGATTTTGAGACACTTTACCAGCGAATTTCAGCTGATAAGGACAATCAACGTCCACTATTTTTAAAGAATAGCAAGGAAGATTTGGCTGTGATTTTTAAAGAAAGACAGGCTTGGTATGAGGAAGTGGCTAGTCAGATTGTAGATGTATCAAGTTTAAACCCAGATGAAATTATAGAGGAACTGAGATGAAAATTGCCTATCTAGGTCCCAAAGGATCTTTTTCGCACCATGTGGTGCAAACGGCTTTTCCTCATGAGGAACTAGAGCCTTTTTCAAATATTACAGACGTTATCAAGGCTTTCGAACAGGGCTTAGTAGACTATTCAGTAGTGCCAGTTGAAAATTCCATTGAAGGTAGTGTTCATGAGACCTTAGACTATCTTTTTCATCAAGCTCGTATTCAGGCTGTGGCGGAGATTGTGCAGCCAATTCATCAACAGTTGATGGCAGTGCCAGGGCAAGTTAAAATTGAGAAAATCTTTTCTCACCCACAAGCTTTGGCGCAGGGAAAGAAATTTATCGATGAGCATTATCCAGACGCTCAACTGGAGGTCACTGCCAGTACAGCCTACGCTGCGCGCTATGTTTCCGAGCATCCAGATCAGCCTTTTGCGGCCATTGCCCCCAAAAGTTCGGCTGGAGAATATGGTTTGGAATTAATTGCTCAAGATATTCAAGAGATGGAAGCCAATTTCACCCGCTTTTGGGTGTTAGGTCCCAAGGCACCGCAAATACCCTTGAATGCAAATGCTAAGAAAATGAGTCTAGCATTGACCTTGCCAGACAATCTTCCAGGAGCTTTATATAAGGCGCTTTCTACCTTTGCTTGGCGCGGGATTGACCTAACTAAGATTGAGAGTCGCCCCCTAAAAACAGCACTAGGTGAGTACTTTTTTATCATTGATGTGGACTATGCTGATAAAGAATTGGTCCATTTTGCTCAAAAAGAATTAGAAACGATTGGGATCCACTATAAAGTACTAGGAGCTTACCCTATCTATACCATACAGGATAAAGGGAAGGAGAAGGAATGACTAGAGAAAATCCTCTGACACACCATGAGAAACTACGTTACGACTATCTATTAAAAAACATCCACTATCTAAATGATAAAGAAAAGAGAGAGTTTGCTTTTTTACAAGCTAAGCTGGATGGTCAACAAGAAGCTCGTTCAGTTGTCGTAGAAGAAGCAGAAAGCCAAGACTATACGGAACCTAACACAGGTCTTCCGAGTTATACTAATCGAAGTCGAGCTAGTCGACGTAGTAGTCTACCGCAACCAAAAGCTAAGATTCCTAAGCAGAAGAAACCAAAGAAAAAAAGGGTCTTTCGCTTTAAACGCATACTTGCTTGGTTAGGAATGCTGTTGCTTTGTGCTGCAGTAGGAATGATTTTTATGTTCTTGAAAGGTTTCCAGTCAGCCAATCCGAATGGCTCAAGTGGGTCGAAAGATGCCAAGGCTGCCCAAGTTGAAGTCTTCAATGGACAGGATACAAGAGATGGGGTCAATATTCTTATCTTAGGAACAGATGGCCGTATTGGACAGAATAGTTCAGAAACACGGACAGATTCTATTATGGTTCTAAATGTAAGTGGTAAGGATAAAAAGCTTAAGCTTGTAAGTTTTATGCGTGATAACCTAGTATACATTGATGGCTACAGTCAGGTTGTTGATGGTCAAAAACAAGCTGACCATAAGTTGAACTTGGCCTACGAATTAGGGGAACAAGAAGGAAAACAAGGGGCTGAAATGGTACGTAAGGTCCTTAAAGATAACTTTGACCTAGATATCAAATACTATGCCCTTGTAGATTTCCAAGCCTTTGCGACTGCCATTGACACCCTTTTCCCTGATGGTGTGACTATTGATGCTCAATTTTCAACCCTAAATGGAGTTCCAGTTACAGAAGCGACAGTTGGTGATGACTTGCATGCGACAGAAACCGAATCACCTACACAGACTATTAAAGTTGGAACGCAACAAATGAATGGTTCTACTCTTCTCAACTATGCACGTTTCCGCGATGATGATGAAGGGGACTATGGCCGTACTCGTAGACAGCAACAAGTCATGACTGCTGTTTTACAGCAAATTAAAGATCCTACAAAACTTTTCACAGGTTCAGAAGCACTTGGTAAAGTATTCGCCATGACATCTACAAACCTTCCTTATACCTTCTTATTGACCAACGGTTTATCCGTCCTTGAAGGAGGTCAGAACGGTATTGAAAGACTAACAGTACCGGAACTTGGAGACTGGGTAGATGACTATGATGTCTATGGAGGCCAAGCCCTTCGAGTGGATCAAAAAGCTTACCAGAATAAGCTAGCCCAAATGGGATTTAGATGATAAAAATATTACAATCAAAGCTTGAAACATCTCATTAAATGGATGTTTTAGGCTTTGATTTTTCACATGGTTAGATGGATTTTTTGACCATTTTTATGGTATAATGAAATGATGTAATTCTATAGAAGAGGATGAGAATGAGATGAGTGATTTAAAGGCAATTCAAGCCCGTAGCTTAGAGATGGCTGAATATTTTGTCGCCTTTTGTAAAGAACATGGATTGCTCTGTTATTTGTGTGGTGGAGGAGCCATTGGTGCCCTTCGTAATAAGGGCTTCATCCCTTGGGATGATGATTTGGACTTCTTTATGCCACGAAAGGACTATGAAAGACTAGCAGAGTTATGGCCTCAATATGCGGATGAGCGTTACTTCCTATCAAAGAGTTCTAAAGACTATGTAGACCGTAACCTCTTTATTACCATTCGCGATAAGGAGACGACTTATATCAAGCCTTATCAACAAGATTTGGATCTTCCCCACGGCTTGGCTTTGGATGTATTAATATAGAAGCATTATCTAAAACATCATCTTTTAGTTTTGTTCAAAAAGAACAATGGTGGAGTTTAAATTAAACTACAAACTTGTAGAAGTGGAGGAACAAATTTGAACAGAAATTTTATTGAGAAGTTAAGATTAATTTCTATTAAAGATATTACTTCGCTTATTTTTATTTTTCCTATAGCCTATGTTATTTCTCTATTCTTTAGACGTAGAAATAAAAATCTAATACTAATATGTGAAAGTGAAAAAGAAGCTAGAGATAATGGCTATTGGTTGTTTAAATATATTAGAGAAAATCACCCAGAGGAAAATGTAATATATGTTATTGATTTGAAATCTCCTGATGCTCATAAAGTCAAAGAGTTAGGAGAATGTATACAGTATTGGTCTCTGAGACATTGGATTTATTATCTAAGTGCAGGAGTAAATGTAAGTACACAAAAAGCAGGAAATCCTAATGCAGCTGTTTTTAATCTTATGGAAGTATATTTAGGGTTAAAAACAAATAAGGTATTTTTGCAGCATGGAATAACAGTTTCGGATGCCAAATGGTTATATTATGAAAACACAAAAATGCGTGGCTTTATATGTGGGGCAGAGCGAGAGTATAATGTAATAGAAGAAAAATTCGGGTATCCAAAAGGGTATGTACAATATTTGGGATTTCCAAGGTTTGACAATCTTCATCATAATATTGTAAATAATAATCAAATTCTTGTTATGCCTACTTGGAGAGAATGGTTAAATTTAAATACTAAAGCTAGAAATAAATTTAATGAAGGCAGTATTTTTACAGAGAGTGAATATTTTAAAAAATGGAATGAGTTTTTATTAAGTAAGGACCTAAAAAATTTTTTAGAAGAAAATGACTTAACTTTAATTTTTTATCCGCATAGAAATATGCAAAAAAATTTACAAGATTTTCAAACTTCTTCAGATAATATTATATTGGCTGATTGGAAAAATTATGATATACAAGAATTATTAAAAGAGTCAGCTTTTTTAATTACAGATTATTCAAGTGTATTTATGGACTTTGCTTATATGAGAAAACCAGTATTATTTTATCAATTTGATTATAAAAAATTTAGGGAAGGCCAGTACGAAGAAGGATATTATAACTATAAAGATGGATTCGGAAAATCTATAGATACCCTAGATGAATTGATAACAGAGATAAAAAAACAATTTAAAAATAATTGGATTTTGGAAGATAAATATAAAGGAAGAATTGATAAGTTTTTTAGAATACATGATGATCAGAATTCTAAGAGAGTATATTCGTTTATAAAAGAAATAATAGGAAAAAAATAATGAAACTAACTATAGGTGTACCAGTATACAACGGTGAAAAATATATATCACGTTGCATAGATTCTATCGCAAAAGAGTATGAGGCAGTGAAAGATAAAATAGAATTAGAACTGCTAATTGTAAATGATGGATCAAAGGATAGTAGTGAAACAATGTTAAAAGGATATAGTGTAAAATTATCCTATCTAAAAGTTATATCTCAAGAAAATAGGGGATTAGCCCATGTTAGAAGAGTAACTTTAGAGGAGGCAAGTGGAGACTATCTATGGTTTGTTGATGTAGATGATGAGATAGAAAAAGGTGCACTAAAATTTATAGCTAATCAAAAATTAGAAGAAGTAAATATTTTTGATTATAGGGTAGGATACGAGAATAGTGAGTTGGACTATATAAGTATGGGAATAGAAGAAAATACTATACTAAATCCGAATAAAGAAAGAAAACTTTTTACCCTACCAAATGCTGTATGGCATTATATATATGATTTAGAATTCTTAAGAAAAACTAAATTAACATTTAAAAGTGGCTATTTATATGAAGATTTCGAGTTCATGGCAAGACTTTGGCCTAATGTAACTAAAGCAAAATATTTTAATTTTAGTATATATAAATACTATTTAACTGAAGGTTCTATTATGCGTGGCGGAACAGCTATTAATAAAATAAGAGATATAGAAGTAATGTTAAACAGTGTAGAAGAATATTATGTGGAAAATTACCCAGGGGAATATAAAGAAGAGTTAGAATATTATAACTGGTACCATATTTTATATGGTGGATACGCTAATATTTTAAGAATTGATGAAAAGTCTCCCTTATTAAAAGATTATCTTGAAAAAGTAAATAAAAAATATCCTAATTGGATAAAAAATAAATATTTAAAGATTCAACCTTTAAAGAGAAAACTACTGATGTATTTAATAAAATATAATCAAAAAAGTATAGTAAAAAAACTATTGAAATAGGTAAAATATGAGTAAAAAGAAAATTTTATTTATAACATGGTCTTTTAGTTTGGGTGGTGGATCTGAAAAAATTTTGGAAAACATTTCCAATGGATTAAGTGATGAATATGAAATTGATGTTTTAGAGATAAACCATCACGGTATTGGAGAAAGTAACAATAGAAAAGTCAATGTATTAAAACCTATATTCAAAAATCTAGAGAACGCCAGTTTTTTTAATAAAATTAATTGGAAGCTATTTTTGTTCTTTCCAAAATTTTTTAGAAATAGAATAACTCGAAAAAAATACGATTATGAGATTGCTTTTAATTATCTTTATCCAGTTTATTTACTTAATGATGATGTGAAAACAATATCGTGGAATCATGGAACAATTTATAATTTAAAAAATCATAAAATATCTAGGATTAGGCAAGGTAAAAAACTAAGATATATTAACAAAATAATAGCTATTTCAGAAAAAACAGAAGAATCCATCAAAGAAATTTATCCTGAGTATAAGAAAAAAATAGAACTAGTATATAATGGATATGATTTTAATGATATCAATGCTAAATCTCTTGAAAATGCGAAAATTAAATTTGAAGAGGATAGTCTTATCTATATAGGACGAATAGAAGAATCAAAAGGCATAAAGAGACTGTTAGAAGTTTTTAAGAATGTGGTTGAAAAGATTCCCGATAAAAAATTATATTTGTTAGGCAAAGGCGATTTAGAGGAATATGTTAGTAAATTTATACTTGATAATAAATTAGAGAACAATGTTTTTATGTTGGGCTATGTTAAAAACCCGTATCCATACATAAAAAAATCTTCTTATGTTATTTTATTATCAGAAGCAGAGGGCTTTCCTACCGTTTTAGTCGAAAGTTTAGCTTTGGGAAAGGGATTCGTTAGTACACCTGTAGGGGGAACAAATGAACTATATAATTCTCAAAAATGTGGCTTTGTTTCGGATAACAATGAGGAAATTACCAATTATATTGTAGAAGAACTTAGTAAAAATAAGGAAAACAGAATTATTAAATCAGAAGTGTGTAGAAAACATGTAGACAAATTTTCCTTAGATAAACAAATTGCTAGTATAAAAAAAATCATTAAAGAATTATAGGATGATAAAAATATGGATAAAATCATAGTTCCTATGA
This sequence comes from Streptococcus sp. oral taxon 061, assembly GCF_964211575.1. GTDB lineage: Bacteria > Bacillota > Bacilli > Lactobacillales > Streptococcaceae > Streptococcus. The sequence goes on from NZ_CAXOQQ010000001.1 coordinate 303,878, forward strand.
GTTATATGGGAAGTGGATCCTCTGCTGTGACAGATTTATTAAAAGAATATGAAGGAATAAACACAAAAAATTCAGATTTTGAGTATGTATTTTTATATGCACCTGATGGATTATTTGATTTAGAATATAAATTACTTTATAATAATAATGCTATAAGAAGTGATGAAGCTGTAAAGAGTTTTAGAAGACTCATGAAAAAACTGTATATTTACGAAGGTTGGGGAATTGCTAACTATAAAAATAAAATCTCTATAAATTTCATGAATATAGTAGATAGTTATTTGGATTCTATAATAACGAGTAAATATCAGGGGATTTGGTATTATCATCAAAAACCTACAAAAATGGCCTGGATTATAAGGGTTATAAAGAGAATTATCTTTAAAAAGACAACAAAACCAAAACAAGTACAATTAGAAATTAGTCTGTTATCATCACGTGATTTTTATGAAAAAAGTAGAAAATTTATTTTGAATGTAATAAAAGAAATTTCGGATAAAGAAGAGTATATAGTTCTAGATCAGCTCTTATTGCCTCATAATCTTAATATAATTGATAATTATAAAATTGAAGAGTTATTTCCAATAATAATTTCTAGAGATCCTCGTGATGTATTTATAATGAATAAATACTTTTGGAAGCCCAGAAATCAAGAGGTGCCATATCCAACCGATGTTAAGGAATTTTGTAATTACTACAAAATGATGAGAGAAAATGAGAAAAAAACAAATACTTTAGCATTACGATTAAATTTTGAGGATTTAGTTTTGAATTATGAGGAAACAAAACAAGATATAGAAAATTTCATCGGTATAGATTCTATCCATCATAAAGCAAAGTTTGAGTATTTCAACCCAGCTATTTCTGTGAATAATTTACAAGTTTACAATAGAGACGATAAATACAGGGAGGAAGTAGAAGTGATAGAGTTAGAATTATCAGAGTACCTATATAATTTTAAGGAACGTATTGTTTCTACTGGGGATGTTTTTTAAATTTTCGTGTAAAGGGATGAGGTGAGTATTTGATATTAGATTGGAAAAGAGTGTATTATTTAATTACGCTATTTAGCTATGTTATAACTATTTTTTTAGGTATTACATATATATATAATAACTCGATTATTACGTTACTGATAACTTTAGTTATGCTTCTTATAAGTAGTGTTTTATATTGTTTTAACAATATAAAGTATTATGTAATCCACCTTATTTTTTACATTACAATATTTCTTTTTTTAGTATCTAGACCAACAATAGATTATTTCAAATACGGACTAATAAATACCTATCAGGAAGATGCCTATAGATTTTCATTTATAGCGGTTATTGTTTCTATTATTGGGCTAACTATAGGAGGTTTATTAGTTTCTAAAAAAGAAAATAATAAAAAAGAGGGATATGAAACCCAAAAATCTAGATTATTCATACATAGTATAAGAAAGGTATCTCTAACAGTATTTTTAATTTCATATCCGTTCTATTTAATTAGGTTAATCGAACGGCTAATGTATAGAATAAATGTATCATATTATGAATATTATGCAGAGTTCAAAAGTGAACTGCCCTATTTTACATATACATTATCGACGTTTGTAGTTTATGCTATGTGTATTTACTTAGCTACTAAACCAAGTAAGCGTCATTCTACAATAGTATTAGGCCTGTTTGTTACGGCTAATATAATAAACCTTTTAATAGGAACAAGAAATCCATTTGTACTTAGTTTGATATTTTCATTTATTTATTATTTTATGAGAAATCAGACAGAAAAAGGAGTATGGATAGGTATTAAAGAAAAAGCTATACTCTATATAGGTACACCAATCATGATGCTAGTTATGGGTTTTTTGAATTATGCCCGTGATGGGGCAGGAATTGGTAATATGAGTTTTTCTGAACTTTTGATAGATTTTATCTATAAACAAGGGACTAGTTTTGGTGTTTTAGCGAGAGGCTACTTATACGGAAGTAATTTGCCGATACGAGAATTTAGAAATTATACCTTTAGTCCCATAATTGAGTATATCACTAGGGGAAATTTAGGAATTTTATTTGGTGGGACTCCATTTGTTAGTGCTAATAATAGCATCGAGTTAGCTCTTGAAAGTGATAGATATGCTCATAATATCTCGTACATTGTTTTGAGACAAGATTATTTAGCAGGACATGGAATAGGCGGAAGCTATATAATGGAGATATATACTGATTATGGTATGATTGGAATATTTTTGCTGAGCATTATAATGGGAATATGTTTTATATTCATGATGAAAACTTCATATAAACCAGGGATACTGTTGTTTAGTATTACATTATTAATTTTAAATAATTTGTTCTTTATGCCAAGAGGGAGCTTTACGGAGAGTTTCTTTAATTTAGTTACATTGCAATATTGGGGGATAGTTATTGTTATATTTTTTGTAGCAGGTTTAATAAATAGAAAAGTAAAACACGTAATTAACAATAAAGGAGATGTATAATGTTTGATAATTATTCGATTGCAGATTTATTTGCAAATATTTATAAAAAAAGAGTATTAAATCTAGTTTCATTAGTCGTTCTATTTCTATGTTTAGCAGTTCCATACTCTTATAAAGTGCTTACAACAAAGTCTATTGTAAAGGATACTAGTAATTATTCTAGTTATCTTTCATATAAGATAACTGCGCCGTTAGAGGAGAACACAGTACCTAATAATACAATTGGAGGATACAGTGATTTCTATGGTCATTTAATTAAATCTAATTTAAATGGTGCTTATTTATTCAATGATCTACCTGAAGAAGATATGAAAAAAATCGCTTCAGAGTTAGGGACAAGTGAGATTACACTTAAAAATTCAAATTTTGATTTTTGGGACAAAAAAGTAGAAGTGAGTTCCTTATTAAACAATGCTGGGATCACGGTAAAAATATTGACACAGAGTAAATTAGCAAATGATAATATCGAACAGAAATTAGATTTGTTAATAGATAAATATAAACATGTATACTCTGGTGTCACAGTTGAAAAATTAGAGACAGTTTATTCAAAAGAGCTTAAAAATAGTGACAGAGAATCTGGAGTTAGTAAAGCTACTTTGTTTATTCGTTTGATTATACTAGGAATAGGTGCTTTGATTTTAGTATTATTTGCTAATATAGCAGCTTATATTTTCAATCCAACTATCAATAGGGCGGGCGATTATGAAAAATATGGTGTAGATTTTATTGTAAAAATAGATAATCAAGAGAATTTTAAAGACATTTTAGATTATAAAAATGGAAATAAGAATTTACTATTATTGGCAACAAATAAAAACGTTATTGATAAATTTTCTAAAACATATGCTAAAGTTTTGCCAGAAAATATTCTAATAGGAAATATGAGTGACATTAAGTCAATACTAGAATCTGATAATATTTTATTTATTGAAGAATATGGAATAACTAAATATAAAAATTTTGAAGAAAATTTACAGGTTATAAAAAATTTAAATAAAAATTTGTTAGGTGTAGCTACATATAGATTATAATATATGTAAAAGATAGAGAAAGGTATACTATTTTTCTAAAATTTAGCTATCTTTACTAACTGTTATTGAGTGAATAAAAATTAAATCTGAAGTGGATAGAAGAAGTCTACTACATGAAAAGTCATCATTTGATGGCTTTTTTGTGTGCGACGAGCACATCGGACATTGGCGCTATAATTTTATCTTGTTATTTGTTTTCATTTAATAAAACTTTGAGAGTGCTTTAATTGACAGATAATTGCAAATTTTCAATTTCACTAGATTGCTGATAAAAGTTAGTTGTTCGTATTACAATGCTAACGTATAGATTACCTAAGTTTAGAGTCATCACTCAAGAAAGTTTTCAATCCGTAGTAGAATTAATGATTAAGATAAAAAATCAAATCCGCTGTGGAGACGTCATATATTTAAGGTAGTCATAATTCTCATCTCACTATTAAAATACAATTCAATACATCCTAAAAACTTTGAGTAGTTAATTGTATGTATTTTAAAAAAATCTACGAGACTCTTCTTTTGAGGTTTTTTATATCAGTATATGCTATAATGGTAATTAGAATTTCATAGAGTAGAGAGGAACAATTTTTCCATGAAAAGTATTAAACTGAATGCTTTAGCATATCTAGGGATTAGAATACTAAATATTATATTCCCTCTTTTAACGGGTACATATGTGGCTCGTGTATTAGATAAAACATATTACGGTTACTTTAACTCTGTTGATACGATACTTTCATTTTTCTTACCTTTTGCTACATACGGAGTATATTCATATGGTCTACGAGGTATAAGTAACGTAAAAGATAATAAAAACGAGGTCAATAAAGTATTCTCCCAATTATTTTTTCTCTGTGTAGTCTGTACAAGCTTATGTATCGTAGTATATGTATTTGCCTATCCTCTATTTTTTGAGAATAACCCAGTACTTAAAAAGGTTTACTTAGTAATGGGAATTCAATTAATAGCACAAATGTTTTCCATAGAGTGGGTGAACGAGGCGTTGGAAAATTATGATTTCCTTTTTTATAAGACAGCTTTGATTCGAACTATTATGCTAGTTTCTATGTTTATATTTGTAAAAGAAGAAAAGGATATTATACCTTATACACTAATCATGAGTTTATCGACTTTTATAAATTATTTGATTAGTTATTTTTGGATAAAAAGAGATATAAAATTAGTTAGAATAGATATCAAAGATTTTAAACCACTATTTCTACCGCTTACTGCTATGCTTATTTTTTCAAGCGCAAATATGCTTTTCACTTTCCTTGATAGATTATTCCTAGTTAAAATTGGTGAAGAATTATTTGTTACATATTATACAATGGCTCAGAGAATAGTTGGCGTTATAGCTGGTTTAATTACGGGAGTTGTAAGTGTAAGTGTGCCGAGACTGAATTATTATTTAGGAAAAGGTGATAAAACTTCTTATTACAATTTAGTAAATAGAGGTAGTCGTATGTTTATGTTTTTCATTATACCTATAAGCCTTGGATTAACAGTAATAGGAACTGAAACAATACTAATATACGGAAGTGAAAAATATGTTGAAGGAGGGATGTTAACTTCGCTATTTGCATTCAGGACAATTTTCTTATCTTTAGATATTATTTTAGGAACTCAAATTATATTTGCTCATGGCTACGAAAAACAACTAACTATTTTCACTTTATTTTCTGGTATTATAAACATCCTACTAGATAGTCTATTGTTTATGAACAATATTTCAAAACCAGAATTGTACTTGATAACTACAATGGTTTCTGAAGTTATTTTATTAATAATCTATTCAAGATTTATTATAAAAAAACAATTAATATCATTAAAAAACATATTCCATTACACTATGCGTTATTTTATGTTTAGTCTCACCTTTATACCAATTTACTATATAGTTAATATTATTAATCCTACAGAAATGATAATAACTTCGAAATTAATTGTGAATATAGTTATTATTATTATTCTATCAATAACAAGCTATACGTTTTTATTATATATAACTAATGATGCTATCTTACAAGAAGTTTTTGAGCATTTTAAAAAAATCAAAAATAAAATTTGTTAATTTGGGAGAAGAAAATGAAAAAAATAACGGTAGAAGAAGCTAAAAATATTGAATTGGAGATTTTATCATATATTGATGCTTTTTGTAAAAAAAATGATATAGAATATTTTCTTAATTACGGAACTCTTATAGGGGCTATTCGGCATAAAGGTTTTATACCCTGGGATGACGATATTGATATTAGTATGACGCGTGAAAATTATAACAAATTCATAAAGTTATTTGAAAAAGAGAGTTCAAAGTATAAACTACTTTCATTAGAGACACAAAAAGAATATTATAATAACTTTATAAAAATAATAGATCCATCCACTGTTATAAATAATACAAGAGTATACACAACTTATCCTACGGGTGTGTTTATTGATATATTCCCTATGGATACATTTAATGACAAAAAAATTATGAAATTATTTTATAGATTGGATAGTTTAAAATTACTAGCATCAAGCAAAAGAAAGAATATTATATATAAGGACAATTATATTAAGGATATTATAAGACAAATTATTTGGTTCGTATTACTGCCAATACCACCAAGAGTTTTTGGTATTTTTATGGAAAAACTTACGAAAAAATACTATAATCCAAATGGGAAATATATAGCTTTCCTTTCTTCAAAGTTAGGTGAGAAAGAGATATTTGAAAGAAAAATTTTTGAAGAAATAATATTTGTAGATTTTGAACACCTTAGATTACCCGCACCCAAAAATTATGATTTCATTTTAAAACAATATTATGGTAATTATATGCAATTACCACCTGAAGAAGAGAGAGGTTTTGGACATGAGTTTGATGTGTACTTAATTGAAAATAAGTAATAAATTTAATTAAAAACGAGAGCTCGAATTTACATTGCATGTATAGAGCTACTAGCTCATATCGAAAATAAAATCACTAGAAAGAAAGTGTGATTCGCAGATGAATTTGAAACAAAAAAAATTAATCCTATTAATCTTTGTACTTTTCGCTATTGCAATAAGTCAATTACAAATTGTACAAGCAAATATAATCTCAACTGCTTCTGGAAACCGTATACATTTCATTAATACAAAAGGGGCAACAGGGAGTGACGCCATTATTTTAGAAAGTAACGGACATTACGCTCTAATTGATATGGGAGAGGATTATGATTTTCCAGATGGTAGTAATCCACGATATCCAGCTCGTTTTGGTATTAGTACAAACAATGGATATGTCTTAGAAGATAGACTTTTCCGACATATGAAATACTTAGGTGTAAAAAAACTTGATTTTATCTTAGGAACTCATGTTCATAGTGATCATATTGGTGCTGCTGATGAAGTTCTTAAACGTTATCCAGTAGGGAAACTTTATCTAAAAAAATATACTGATGAAAGGATAACCAGTAAATGGCGCTTGTGGGATAATCTTTTCAATTATGATAATGCACTTAAGACAGCTCGTGAAAAAGGAGTGACTGTTGTTCAAGATATTAAGGCTGAAGATAGTCGTTTCAAATTGGGTGATATGGATATTCAGCTCTACAACTATAAAAATGAGTATGGTCCAGATGGTAAATTGAAAAAAGTCTATGATGATAATTCTAATTCATTGGTTGCAGTAGTAACTGTAGCAGGAAAAAGAATTTATCTTGGTGGTGACTTAGATAATGCTGAAGGGGCAGAGGATAAGCTAGGTCCTGTGATTGGCAAGGTAGATATGATGAAATGGAATCATCACTATGATGCTAAAATTTCAAATACTCTTCCATTTCTAGATTCACTAGCACCAAGTACGGTAGTACATACATCATCATCTGATGCAAACCTGGCTTCAACAAGAGATTATCTGAAAAAGAAGAATATTCAAGTAGTTCATGCGTCTAGTCAAACTCAAGATGCGACAGTATTTAATATCAGTAATACGGGCTTTACCAATGTTTCTGATTCCTTCCCAAATATTCCGACAGTTACTGAAAAGTGGTATAAGGAAGATGGATACTGGAAATATCGTTTGTCTGATAATCAGATGGCCATTGGTTGGCATAGATTAGACGATGGGGATTATTATTTCTTTAACGGAAAAGGTCAGATGCAAGCAAGTAAATGGCTTCATTTAGTGGATGTTAAAGATAAAGTTGAAGGCAACTGGTATTACCTAAATAGCAATGGTAAGATGCAGTATGAAGGTTGGTTTAAGCAAGGTGGTTCTTGGTACTATATCAGTTCTACGGGGGCAAGACTTTATAATGAACTAGCTGAAATCGGTGGTCAAAAATATCTCTTTGATAAAGATGGTAAAATGCTGACTGGTTTACAAGTCTTTAATGGCAAGAAGATGTTCTTTGCAAGTAATGGTAGCTTACAGACTCAAGGAAGGGCTTCTAGTTGGCAAAAGATTGGGGCAAGCTGGTATTATTATGATGGAGACGGTGTTCCTTCAATTGGTCTGAAAAAAATTAATGGAAAGACCTACTACTTTGACAACTATGGAATCATGAAAACTGGCTGGGTCTTCCTTGATGGTCATTGGAACTATTTTACTAGCGATGGGGATATGAAAACTGGCTGGGTCAAAGACAAAGATATCTGGTATTATCTAGATAAAGACGGTGTCATGCTAACAGGCCTTCAAGAGATTAATGGTTCTCGCTATTATCTCAATGCAAGTGGCGCTATGCAGACAGGTTGGAAATGGCTCGATAACCATTATTACTACTTCGTAAGCAGTGGAGCCATGAAGACAGGTTGGCTCAAAGATAAGGACGTCTGGTATTATCTAGATAAAGACGGTGTCATGTTAACAGGCTTCCAAGAAATCGATGGTTCTCGCTATTATCTCAATGCAAGCGGCGCTATGCAGACAGGTTGGAAATGGCTCGATAACCATTATTACTACTTCACAAGCAGTGGAGCGATGAAGACTGGCTGGTTAAAAGATAAGGACACATGGTACTATCTAGATAAAGAAGGTATCATGCTAACAGGCCTTCAAGAGATTGATGATTCCCGTTATTACCTGAACTCAAGTGGCGCTATGCAGACCGGTTGGAAATGGCTTGATAACCATTATTATTACTTCACAGGAAGTGGTTCCATGAAGACTGGTTGGTTCAAAGACAGAGGTCTTTGGTACTATCTAGATAAAGACGGTATCATGCTAACAGGCCTTCAAGAGATAAATGGGGCACGCTATTACCTCAATGCAAATGGTGCCATGGAGACTGGTTGGAAACAACTGAATGGTAACTGGTACTATTTCCAAACAAATGGTTCTCTCCTAAGAAATGGAACAAGTCCTGATGGGTACAAGCTCAATGCAGATGGAATTTGGACGACTGTTACAACCGAGGAAACAACTCAGGAACAAACTGTGGCAAATAGTCAGGGGCACATTTTCGAAACAACAGAAGTAGAGAGAACTCAACAAACAGAAAGCTCATCTGTTACGTCTGAGGAAAAAAAACAATCTACTGAACCTAAGACACAAACGAGCCAAGAAAAGAATTAAGTTTCTAAATGACTTTTAATTAAATTTTTCTACAATAAAAACACCTATAAAGCTTAAGCTTTATAGGTGTTTTGTTAACTTCGTTTGATTTTAGCACGAACTAGATCCAGTGCATAGTGAAGTGTTTTATCTTTGATAACAAAGAATTCTAAATCATAATTAGTGTTCTATACTAGATGTCAATGAACATTCCAACGCCATTCTTTTGATAAAATCATTTAAATCTTGTATAATAGATAGAACTGAAAGTATGAGGTTACGAACTATGAAAATGAAACAAATCAGTGATACGACATTAAAGATCACCATGTCTTTAGAGGATTTGATGGATCGAGGGATGGAAATCGCAGACTTTCTCGTTCCACAGGAAAAAACAGAAGAATTTTTCTACGCGATCTTAGATGAGTTAGAAATGCCAGACAGTTTCTTGGATACGGGCATGCTTAGCTTCCGAGTGACTCCAAAGCCTGACAAGGTTGATGTCTTTGTAACTAAGTCAAAGATTGACCAGAATTTGGACTTTGAAGATTTGGCAGACCTTCCAGATATGGATGAATTGGCCAAAATGTCTCCAGATGAGTTTTTGAAAACCTTGGAGAAAACAATTGCCGAAAAAACCAAAGATGATATTGAAGCTATTCAATCTCTTGAACAGGTTGAAAAAGATGAAGAGGCAGAAGTGGTTGAAGCTCCTGAAGTAGAAGAAGGGAAAAGAGAACCTTATATCTACTACATCCTACGCTTTGACGACTTAACTAGTTTGGTTTCTTTTGCGAAAACCGTTGATTACCAAATGGAGACTTCAGAACTCTACAAAATGAATGACCAATACTATCTAACAGTCTTGGTTGATGTAGAAGATTATCCAAGTCTTTATCCAGCTTGGTTATTGGCTCGCATGCGTGAGTTTGCTGATGATAGTGATATCAGCCGTTCAGTTCTCCAAGAATACGGTCAAATCATCATCAATCACGATGCCGTCCAAGGACTCCAAAAAGTATAAATAGAATTATAAATGAGACAGAGATGGACATTCTCTGTCTTTTTTGGTTAAAAAATAGATGAGTTAATAGAACGTGGGCTATGTCCCTAGCTTGCTAAAATGATGAAAAAACGATATCATAGAAGGAAGTAAGCGAGGTAAAGTATGGACCAAGGACATTTACAAAAAGAGGTAGAGGAAATCCTAGAAGATGTACTGACAAAGGCTTCTCTCCATGAGGGGGCTCTCTTTGTTTTGGGTTTATCTTCCAGTGAGGTGATTGGAGGACATATCGGGAAAGCTTCTAGTCAAGAAATTGGAGAATTAATTGTTCAAAAAATATTAGAAATTCTGTCAGCGAAAGGAATCCACCTAGCAGTTCAAGGATGTGAACATGTTAATCGGGCCTTAGTTGTGGAACGAGAGGTTGCAATCAAATACAATCTTGAGATTGTTAGTGTTCTTCCGACACTGAACGCTGGAGGATCAGGGCAATTGGCGGCTTTTCGCTATATGAAAGACCCAGTTGAAGTTGAATTCATCAAAGCTGATGCAGGACTCGATATTGGAGATACGGCTATAGGGATGCATATCAAGCATGTGCAAGTACCTATTCGTCCAGTTTTGAAATCTATTGGCCATGCCCACGTAACTGCCCTCGCTAGTCGTCCAAAACTAATAGGAGGAGCGCGTGCCCAATACCCACAAGATTATATTAGGAAATTGTAAAATGGAAAAGAAACATATTGAAAAGGTTATAAAATATTCTATTAGAAAGTTCTCTGTTGGAGTCGGTTCTGCTGTTATCGGAGCCGTACTTTTCGGTGCTAACAACCTCTTGCTTGATCAAGTAGCAGCTAATGAAGTTTGTGAGCCAAATCAGGTACACTATCGTTATTTAGCAGAGCAAGAGCTGACAGAAGCTGAAAAAGGCCTTATTCATAAGGAACTTCCTTCTGATTTAAAACAAGATGATGTTGTTTATCTTGTCTATAGAAAAAAAGAAGTTCATACACAATATCTACCAAATACTGGAAGTAAAGAGCTAGGTCTCCTTGGTCTTGGCTTTGCAACAGCTTCACTGGCTGTACTTGTTATCTCTAAGAAGCGACCTAATAAGATAGCAGGTATTCTATTTATTGGTGCACTTGTAGGTAGCTACTTCATTCCTCAGACTATTCAAGCTTTTGAAAATCAAATTCTTTTATCTTATAACCAAACAATCTCCGCTTGTAGTCAAGAAGATTTAGCCAACGGAGTCATTCAAATTGATGGATATGACTATATTGGTTACTTCAAAGAAGCTGATTTAAACCCATCACTACGTGAAAAAACACAAACTGAGAATCCTTCAAATCCAGTGACTGAGAAGCTGGAGACAGCAAAAGGCACTCAGGAAGAAGGTCACGTAGGTGAAGCACTAGTTCAACCGGAGAATCCTGTATTTACAGGTGAAGTAACAGCTAAGGGCACCCAGGAAGAAGGTCATGTAGGCGAGGCCCCAGTCCAGTCTGAGACTCCAACTTTTACAGGAGAAGTAAGAGCCAAGGGTACCCAGGAAGAAGGTCATGTAGGCGAGGCCCCAGTCCAGCCTGAGGCTCCAGCTTTTACAGGAGAAGTAAGAGCCAAGGGTACCCAGGAAGAAGGTCATGTAGGCGAGGCCCCAGTCCAGCCTGAGACTCCAGCTTTTACAGGAGAAGTAAGAGCCAAGGGTACCCAGGAAGAAGGTCATGTAGGAGAATCTCCAATCCAACCTGAACTCCCAGCCTATACAGATGAAGCAACAGCTAAAGGTACTCAGGAAGAGGGACACGAAGGTGAACCTCTCATTCAACCTAGCTTACCAGAATACAATGTGACAGAGTCAACTGTGACAGAAACAGAAACTGTTACAATTCCATATTCTACAGAATATCTATCGGATTCTAATCGCTATACAGACGAAGAAAGTGTTGTTCAAAAGGGTGAAGCTGGTAGTCAACTCATACATCGTGTCTATAAAACTGTAGATGGGGAGAAAGTTGGCGAAGCTATCACCACTAGTACGGAAGTTGTTAAAGCTCCTGTAGCTGAAAAAATCAGTCGCGGAACCAAATCAATTGAAGGCCAAACCGAAGAAGTTTCTGTTGAAGAAGTTCCTTTTAAAACGATAATGGAACAAGATTCGAGTCTTCTCAAGGGTACTGAAACAGTCGCACAAGTAGGTAAGAATGGTAAGAAAAAAATTACCAAAGTCTACAAGACTATTAAGGGAGTGAAAACGGCAGAGGCTCCCACTGTTTCAGAAGAAGTTGTTGAACAGGCACAAGACCACATTATCAAAAAAGGTACTAAGGAATTAGAAAAACCTACTCTAACATTAACTAAAGTTGATACAGAAGAATTGAATCGAAGTGCAAAAGCAACTTATAGCCTTAAAAAACCAGATGGAGTGACTATCAAGTCTATTCAAGCAGTGTTGAAAAAAGGCGATCAAGTTATTAAGACATTTGCTATCTCAGAGTCTAATCTTGCGACAGCTTTAGCTGATTTAGATTATTACAAGGATTATACACTTGCAACGACCATGGTGTATGATCGTGGTAATGGTGATGAAGAAGAAGTTCTTAAGGAAGAACCACTGAGAATCGACCTTAAAAAAGTCGAAGTCAAAAATATTAAGGAAACAAGCTTAATCAGTGTGGATGACCAAGGTAATGAGACCGACAGTAGTCTCTTGTCTGAAAAACCATCGAATGTTAAGCCATACTACTTAAAGGTTACGAATTACGATAACAAGGTTACAAAACTAGCGGTTGATAAAATCGAAGAAGTTACTGTAGATGGAAATAAACTATACAAAGTAACTGCTAAAGCACCAGATTTGATTCAACGTACTGCAGAGAATCGTTTCACTGAAGAGTATGTACACTATTTACCTAAGCCAAAAGCTCACGAAGGTGATGTTTACTACGACTTTAATGAACTTGTAAAAGCTATGCAAGCCAATCCTACTGGTACATTTAAACTTGGTAGTAATATGAATGCTAATAATGTACCAGCTGCTGGCAAATCTTATGTAACCAATGCTTTTAAAGGTTCATTGGGAAGTACTGATGGCAATAAATTCGCTATTCATAATATCACTAGACCATTATTTGGAAACATTGAAGGTGGATCTGTCAAGGATCTCTTACTAGAAAATGTCAATATTGATATGCCTGGAGTTGATCGAGTAGCTCCAATTGCTAATGTCATCAAAAACAATGCAACTATCGAGAATGTCAAAGTAACAGGAAGTGTTGTTGGTAATAATGATGTAGCTGGTATTATCAATAAAATTGATGGTAGTGGAAAAGTAAGTAATGTCGCCTTTATTGGTAAACTTCACGCTGCTGGTAATAGAGGAGGCTATTTAGCTGGTGTACTTGGTGAAAACTGGAAGGGTGTCGTTGAGAAAGCCTATGTTGATGCTGAAATCACTGGTAACAAAGCAAAAGCTGCAGGTCTAGTCTATTCATCTCAAAATGGTGCTAATAACTACACGGTTGGTAAAGAAGGGGTCCTTAGAAATTCAGTTGCTAAAGGTTCTATCGAACTAAAAGAGGCTGTTCAATCTGGTGGATTGCTGGGAACCAACTGGGCCTTAGGTACTATTGAAGACAACATCACTATGATGAAAGTAAAAACTGGAGAGATGGTATTTGGTCACTCAGATATTGATGCTGACGACTACTTCACATATTCAAGAACCAAACGTAATTATAGTGTTGATGGCGTGAGTGAAGGTAAGAAGTCCTTTAACAATTCACGTAAAATTCCAAGTATCTCACTAGCAGAAGCCGAGCAGAAAATTGAAGCAATGGGAATCACTGCTGATAAATTTACTAGCAGCAAACCTATTGAAGACAAGCTTAATAATAGTCTTAACAAAGACGATCAATACAAAGCAATTGATAGTTATGATGCGACTCGGGAGCTAGCTTACCGTAATATCGCAAAACTTCAACCTTTCTATAATAAAGAGTGGATTGTCGACCAAGGGAATAAACTTGCTGCAGGAAGTCCTCTCTTGACCAAGGAAGTCTTGTCCGTTACTGCTATGAAGGGCAATGCCTTTGTGACAGAATTGGCTGACGCTGATCATATTATGATCCACTATGCAGATAAGACAAAAGATATCTTTACCATTTCACCTAAAGATTCAAAAGTGAAACAAGTGAAAGAGTACGGTATTGCAGAACTTGGTGAAGTTGTTTATACTCCGAATATGGTTGACAAGGACCGTAGTGATCTCATCAATGCTATTGTTGAAAAATTGAGTCCTGTGCAATTACAATCTGACCCAATCTACACACACCTTGGTAGAACTGGTCCAAACAAGGTCAATGCTATTAAGAACCTTTACCTCGAAGAAACCTTCAAAGAAGTCAAGGATAATCTGGCTAAATTTGTGAAACAGTTGGTTGAAAATGAGGATCATCAATTAAACACAGATGAAGTGGCTAAACGTGCCCTTATCAAGAAAGTTGATGATAACAAGGCAGCGGTTCTCCTTGGTCTATCTTACCTCAATCGTTACTACGGAGTTAAGTTTGATAACTTTAATATCAAGCAACTCATGTTGTTCAAGCCAGACTTTTATGGTAAAAATGTAAGTGTGTTAGACTTCTTAATCAAGGTTGGTTCCAAAGAAAATAACATTAAAGGTGATAGAACTTTAGAAGCATATCGAGAAACTATCGGTGGAGTTATCGGTATAGGCGAGTTAAACAGTTTCTTAGACTATAATATGCGTCTATTCACAAAAGATACAGACTTGAATGATTGGTTTATAAAAGCAACTAAAGATAATGTCTATATCGTGGAACCAAAAACAACAAATCCTGATTTTGCTGATAAGAAACATAGAGCTTACGAAGGCTTAAATAACGATATGCATGGCAAGATGATTTTACCACTCTTGAACTTAAAAGATGCCCATATGTTCTTGATTTCAACATACAATACCATGGCCTATAGTTCATTTGAAAAATATGGTAAGAACACTGAAGCAGAACGGAATGCCTTCAAATCTGAAATTGATAAGGTTGCTAAAGGACAACAGAATTACTTAGATTTCTGGTCACGTCTATCTCTAGATAAAGTACGTAATCAGCTCTTGAAGAGCAATAATATGGTTCCAACACCTGTACTTGATAACCAAAACTATAAAGGTATCAGTACCGACCGTTATGGTCATACAAATGGTGGTAAAGATGTGGCACCTATCCGTGAATTGTATGGTCCGACCGACCGTTACCATGCGACTGATTGGCGTATGGGAGCTGTGGCTCGCGTTTATGCGAATCCATATAAGGATGATTCTGTCTTCTTTATGGTGACGGACATGATTAGTGATTTTGGGGTGTCTGCCTTTACTCATGAAACAACTCACGTAAATGACCGAATGGTTTACCTAGGTGGCTCAAGACACCGTGAAGGAACAGATCTTGAAGCATTTGCCCAAGGCATGCTCCAAACTCCATCCGTATCGAATCCAAATGGGGAATACAAGGCCCTAGGTATCAACATGGCCTATGAACGTCCAAACGATGGAAATCAATGGTATAACACTAATCCAAATGACCTTAAATCACGTGACGAAATTGATCGTTACATGAAGGGCTATAATGATACGCTCATGCTTCTGGATTATCTTGAAGGAGAAGCTGTCCTCAATAAAGCAAATCAAGATTTAAACAACGCTTGGTTCAAGAAAGTAGACAAACAATACCGAGGAAACAATACAAAGAATCAATTCGATAAGGTTCGACCTTTAAGTGATGATGAAAAGACTATTCCTTTGCATACGGTAAATGACCTCATTACCAACAACTTTATGACCAATCGTGGTCCAGGTAATAGAGTTTATAATCCATCTGACTTTGATTCTGCTTATGTGAATGTTCCAATGATGACTGGTATCTACGGTGGTAATACTAGTGAAGGTGCTCCTGGAGCTATGTCCTTCAAACACAATACTTTCAGAATCTGGGGTTACTATGGCTACGAAAAAGGCTTCCTAAACTATGCTTCTAACATGCTAAAAGCTGAATCTAAGAAAGCTGGTAAAGAGACCCTAGGTGACGATTTCATCATCAACAAGATTTCTGAAGGAAAATTCAACAATCTCGAAGATTGGAAGAAAGCTTACTTCAATGAAGTTGTGACAAGTGCCAAACATGGAATTCAATCTATTGAAATTGATGGTAAAACATACAATAGCTATGAAGACTTGAAACGTGCATTTGCTGAAGCAGTTGATAAAGATAAGGCTACTCTAAGTAAGGGCTCTGTCAAATTTGACAACACCGTATCACTTAAAGAAAAAGTCTTCAAGAAACTTCTTCAACAAACAGATAGCTTTAAAACTTCAATCTTTAAATAATCCAAAGCTCTCATCTGCTTAGCAGGTGGGAGTTTTTGTAATCAAGAAGATTATTGATTTTCCAAACAGATTCTAAGTATTTTTAGTAAGGTAGGTATATAATAGAACTATAAAGTGAATATCTATATTCATATAACAAAAAAGAAGGTGATGAAAATGAAAAAATGGCAAGTATCTGTATTGGTTTGTGCTAGTCTGGTTTGTCTATCGGCTTGTAAAAATCAGATGGGGAGCCAGGCTGATAAACAAAATGGAGACAAACAAGCGCAAGTCAGCTCTCAAACTGCAAAAAAAGGAGAAGAAGTTCCAGATTTTGAACTCATGGGAGTTGATGGTAAAACGTATCGTCTATCAGATTACAAAGGCAAAAAAGTCTATCTCAAATTTTGGGCATCTTGGTGCTCTATTTGTCTAGCTAGTCTGCCTGATACAGATGAACTGGCAAAAGAAGCTGGCGATGACTTTGTCGTTTTGACAGTCGTTTCTCCGGGTCAAAAAGGGGAGCAGTCAGAAGAAGCCTTTAAAAAATGGCATCAGGGTTTGGACTATAAAGCTTTACCAGTATTGCTAGACCCTTCGGGACAACTTTTAGCGAGTTACGGAGTTCGTTCTTATCCGACTCAGGCCTTTATTGATAAAGAAGGCAAACTAGTTAAGACCCAGCCAGGTTTTATGGACAAGGAAACTATTTTACAGACCTTAAAGAGTATAGATTAGAGGTTTATTATGAATGATAAATTAAAAATAGTCCTGTCGATTGGAATCATTATCTTCCTTATTTTAGGAGTTTTATTTCTTTGGGAAAAAAGAAGTGCTAGCTATACCGATACTTCTCAAATCGAGAAGGCAGCAGTTAGTCAAGGGCAAAAAGTCACGAAAAAAACTGAGCCAGATAAAAATGCTGACCTACATGAAATCTACCTAGCGGGAGGCTGTTTCTGGGGAGTTGAAGAGTATTTTTCACGAGTAGCAGGTGTGACAGATGCTGTTTCTGGCTATGCGAATGGCAGAGGAGAAACAACCCAGTATGAATTGATCGGCCAAACGGGGCATGCTGAGACTGTTCATGTGACTTATGATGCCAATCAAATTACATTAAAAGAAATCTTGCTCCATTATTTCCGTATTATCAATCCAACTAGTAAAAACAAGCAAGGTAATGACGTAGGAACCCAATATCGCACGGGAGTCTACTATACAGATGAGAAAGATTTAGAAGTCATCAATCAAGTTTTTGATCAAGTTGCTAAGAAGTACGACGAACCTATAGCGGTTGAAAAAGAAGCCTTAAGAAACTTTATTGTGGCTGAGGACTACCACCAAGATTATCTCCAGAAAAATCCTAATGGATATTGCCATATCAATGTCAATCAAGCAGCCTATCCTGTTATTGATGCAAGTAAATATCCAAAACCGAGCGACGATGAATTAAAAAAACTCCTGTCTCCAGAGGAGTATGCTGTGACTCAAAACGGTCAAACAGAACGTGCCTTTTCAAATCGTTACTGGGATAAATTTGAAGCAGGTATTTATGTAGATGTGGCGACAGGTGAACCCCTCTTTTCTTCGAAAGATAAATTTGAATCGGGCTGTGGTTGGCCAAGCTTTACCCAGCCTATCAGTCCAGATGTTGCGACCTACAAGGAAGACAAGTCTTATAATATGGTCAGAACAGAAGTCAGAAGTAGAACTGGTGATTCCCATCTGGGACATGTTTTTACAGATGGACCTAAGGATAAGGGAGGCCTACGCTATTGTATCAATAGCCTGTCTATCCGTTTTATTCCTAAGGATCAAATGGAAGAAAAGGGTTATGGTTATTTGTTAGATTATGTTGAGTGAACGTGATATTCTTAAAAAGAGTTTACTAAAAATGTTTTAGATTCATATTTGATTTTTTTAAAAGTGTTGACTTTAATATTTGAAGTCTAATTGCTCTTAAATAAAGATATTTTTAAATAAAAGAAAAAAATTATTAAAAAACGATAAAAAAGTGTTGCATTTCAAAAAAATTATGCTATACTAGATATATCGATAAACAATAATAAGTTTTCGAGTAGTAACAAAAAGAGCTCATTTGTTGCTAAAACTAAAAATATTTTATAAAAGAGGAAATCATCATGAAAAAAACTACATCAACTAAAATCGTAAACGTTACTAAATCACTTGTTACACTAGGATCTAATTTCGGAATCGTTACTCTCAGTTTCTTTAGTATCGCTTCCTTAGTTCTTCTACTTGGTCAATTTGATATCAGCCAACTAATGCCTGAAGGTGGAGAGATAACAATGTCAGGCTACGAAGCGTGGGGAGGGGTTAATGCCTTTGTTCTAACCTTTGTTGCTGGTAATACACTTCTAACTTATGGCCTTATCAAATTAAAACAGTTTGCTAAGAACTTTAAGGAAAGCGATCTTTTTGAAGATACAACCATTTCATTCTTGAAAAAGGGTGCAGTTTTAATGACGCTAGTAGGAGCAATCCAAGGTATTACAGAACTTATTCTTAACCCAGCGCATATTATTTTTAACTTCTCGATTGCAGCATTTTTGTTTATTGCTAGCTTGGTGCTTTCTTTTATCAAAAATCAATTTTCAGATAAAGTAGCATAATACATGTACGTAACACTTACTAATATTGTATAATATAGTAGAGATTAGAAACGAGGTTTTGAAATTAATGTCTAAGAAAAATTCCTACTTACCATTTGCTTTAGGTTTTATTAATATCCTACTTTTTATCTTGGGAGTATCTTTAGTTATATCCATCTTTTTAACAGTTTTCAATGTAACTGAGATTAGCCTATTTAACCTTGGGACTATTTCCTTAAAACCTGATATGGTGAATACTTCAATACTAGTGAGTGCTTTGTCCTTTATCAATAGCTTTATCATTCTGTTTGTACTATTCTGTGTTAGACAGTTCTTCCAAAATATTATCCATGAACAGATTTTTACAAGTTATAATGTCAAACTTGCTAATCGTATCTCTATTTCCCTCTTTATTGCCTCATTTCTAGGAGATGGTATTTTGACACTCAATGGTTATTCATTTCTGAATTTAACTTTCATGGTTACTGCTCTCGTTGTTTGGACAATTGGTAAAGTCCTTGAAAAAGCAAACGAAATTGCAGAAGAAAATGAGTTTACAATTTAGAGAAAGGAGACTATCACATGATTGTTATTAATCTAGATGTCGAATTAGCAAAGAAAAAAATGCGTTCAGGAGATTTAGCAGAACGTGTAGGTATTACTCCCGCAAATCTTTCAATATTGAAAACAGGTAAGGCTAAGGCTATACGTTTTTCAACGCTAGATGCCATTTGTAAAGAACTTGGGTGCCAACCTGGTGATATATTGGAATATGTGCCAGATTAAAAAGTGGTTCAGCATAAGCTGAACCTTTTTATTTTGTTAAATTATATAAAGAATTCTAAAACATTTCCTGATAATCTGATAAAAAATACTGATTAGATAAATTCTAGGGACCTTCTTATTTATGGTATACTTAGGTTATGCATAGAAAAACAGTGATTGATTTTAGGGCTTTGGGCGAGAGATACATTTTCACCCAGCCTATTAAAGAGTTAAAAACCAGAGATTTAGCAGAAGTGGCAGACTTGTTAGCACAAGTGGAAAGCTACCAAGAACAGGGCTATTATGTAGTTGGTTATGTTAGTTATGAAGCAGCACCTGCTTTTGAGAAAAAATTAGCAGTACACTCAGGTCCCTTGTTAGGAGAGTATTTGCTTTACTTCACTGTTCATAACAGTGTTGAAACATCTAACATTCCTCTGACTTATGAGGAGGTGGAGTTGCCATCAAACTGGCAGGAAGTAACATCTGCTGAGGACTATGAAAAGGCTATTACCCAAATTCACCATCATTTAAGACAAGGAGATACCTATCAGGTCAATTATACTGTCCAACTCAAGCAGGAGTTGTCTGCCAATCCTTTTGCTATCTACAATCGTATGGTGGTGGAGCAGGAAGCGGGATATAATGCTTACGTAGAGCACGACGACATGGCAGTGATTTCCATGAGCCCAGAACTCTTTTTTGAGCAAAATGGTCGTGAGTTGACGACTCGTCCTATGAAGGGCACAACTAAACGTGGTTTGAATAACGATGACGACTTGAAAGAGGCGGCTTGGTTGGAACAGGATCCCAAAAATCGCTCAGAAAACATGATGATAGTGGATCTCTTGCGCAATGACATGAACCGTATTTCTGAGGTTGGTAGTGAACATGTGGAGCGTTTATGCCAAGTGGAGCAGTATTCTACAGTGTGGCAGATGACTTCAACTATCAAGAGTCAGTTACGACCGGATGTTGATCTAGTAGAAATCTTCCGTTCACTCTTTCCATGTGGCTCCATCACAGGAGCTCCCAAGATAGCGACCATGGAAATTATCAAGAACTTGGAACCACAAGCTAGAGGAGTTTACTGTGGAACTGTTGGTCTCTTACTGCCCAATGGACGACGGATTTTCAATGTGGCTATTCGAACCATTCAACTGCATGGAGGGCAAGCCATCTATGGTGTCGGAGGTGGCATCACTTGGGATAGTACTTGGGAGTCAGAACACCGTGAAGTCCAGCAAAAAGCAGCGGTTCTTTATCGAAAACAGCCTTGTTTTCAGCTGATTACGACAGGGAAAATCAGCCAGAAAAAATTGCTCTTTGAAAAGCAACATCTAGAAAGATTGCGAAAGGCTAGTCGTTATTTTGCCTTTCCATTTGACCAAGAAGTTTTAAGACAAAAGTTAGAGAAGGAGTGTCAGGCTTGTGACCTTCATCAAGACTACCGTTTGCGAATCAGTCTCAGCAAATCTGGAGAGATTGAAATTGAACGACAAGTATTGACAACACTTAGCTCTAACTTTTGTCAGGCCAAACTTTGTCTACAGGAAGCGGATTTGGAGCAGTCCTTTACCTACTTTAAGACGACATACCGACCACATTTGACAGTGGGAGAGCAGGAAATCATCTATCACACTGCTGATGGAAAATTGCTTGAAACCTCTATTGGGAATCTGGTCTTAAAAATGAATAGCAAGCTCTATACACCTCCTAGTCAGCTAGGTCTTTTACCAGGGATTTATCGCCAGCATTTACTTGAAAGCGGGCAGGTAGAAGAGAAGGTCTTAACTTTATCAGATTTGAAAGAAGCAGAAGTTATTTATGCCTGCAATGCGGTTAGGGAATTGTATGAGTTAAAAATTTAATGGCTATTAGATATTATTTGTGAACATTAAATATTGAATTTGAAATAAAGTTAAGCATTTGATATAATGTAGGCGTCATTAAATTTAAAAATAGGGATAGTTTAAGATGAAATCAAAAAAATATATAGTAACAAGCATAGCGACAGCAACACTTGGACTTGCTTTGCTTACAGATACAGTAGGTATGTCCCCTTTTTCAATACAGCAAGTTTCTGCTCAAGAAAAGAGTACGCCTAAGAATGGTAACGTAAAAGAAAATAATTTACCTAAGCAATCAGAGAAGCCTAAAGATAGTGCTCCAAAACAATCAGAGAAGCCTAAAGATAGTGCTCCAAAACAATCAGAGAAGCCTAAAGATAGTGCTCCAAAACAATCAGAAA
>NZ_CAXOQQ010000002.1:0-237509 GCF_964211575.1 Streptococcus sp. oral taxon 061
TTTACTAAATAATAATTTTTAGAAAATCTACACTATCTTAAAGAGAGCCGAAAGGCTCTCTTTTCAATTTAATGAGTGTATATAAATCTTCCTACTTAATAAATTATTTTTTATAAAAAAGTGATAATAGCAAGTTTGAAATTAATAGTGAAAATTCATGGAATAAAGTATTTTAGTCTTGACAAATAGCTCTTATCCATGTAAAATAGAATAGATCTTGAACTTGAAGGGAGTGAAAAAAATGTCTAAAACAGTAGTACGTAAGAATGAATCTCTTGACGATGCACTTCGTCGTTTCAAACGTGCGGTTACTAAAGCTGGTACTCTTCAAGAAACACGCAAACGTGAATTCTATGAAAAACCTTCTGTAAAACGTAAACGTAAATCAGAAGCAGCTCGTAAACGTAAAAAATTCTAATTGAAATGAAAGGCTAGACTTGTCTAGTCTTTTTTTGCACACTGTTTAGAGATATGAGGAACTTATGAAAGAGTATATAAAAGAATATCAAAAGATGCGCGAAAAACGTTTTAAGGATTGGGGTTATTATTCAACTCCTATAAACTGGCAGGAATTTGAAGAGTCTAATCAGAGGGTTTTTCAAAAGTATTTGAAGGATTCGACAGTATTGTCTGATAATGTTTTAAGGACAAAGTTGTATAGTAGCTTATTGCTAGATGATATCAAGTATTTTGCATACTATACAGCTTTTCTAGACGGAGATTACAAACAATTAAATAATGCTCTGTGGCAAACAGGAAGAGAAGAATTGATTAGAGGAGGTTTGCTTGCAAGTGGAACAATCTATACAGATGGTATTTTGAGGGGCTTATTTACCTCTTTTGCATGTAACGATTTTTCAGTCATTTCATCTTATATACCAAAAGATTTGCCTTTACTGAAAGGAACCTATTATCCACAAAATGTCATCAATCTTTTGTACGCTCTTTATTATCAGGATGAAGACAGATTATCAGAGTCTCTTATATTGGCACAACAGTTTCTAGAGAAGAAAAAACTAACAGGTATGGAAGAATTTTCTGTTCGTTACTTTATAAACTTGGCAAGAAAAGACGTAGCTGGGATAAGCCAAAACTTACAAAACTTATGTCTAGCTTATCAGAGACGGGGTTATCCCTTGGAGAAGATAGATAAATGCTTCGCTGATGAAGTTCATGGTCTTTATCGCTTGGTGAAATATTTTGATGATTCCATGTTTGAAGAGGTTCGTATGCCGTCTCATAAGACTTTTCTGCAGGAATTTGAAAAATGGCAAGTTCAAAATCAGTTTCCACAAGGACAACAGTTCTATGTCTATCCACAAGATATGGCTGATGCAAACAGAATACTAACAAAAGAACTTCCAAGAATTCACATAGAAAAAATCAGGAAGGGATTTGGTAATAGATGTTGAACGATTTGCAGTTGAATTGTCTCAACTGATTTGAGAAAGCACGAGAAGACTCACATGCTAAATCATTTTTAAGGCAACTTTAAATAAATACTGTAAATCTTGCAAAAAAAGGAAACTTCCAGCGACAATCTGATATAATAGTAGGAGAACTCTATTGAAGGAGAAATATATGTCGGTTTTAGTCAAAGAAGTGATTGATAAGCTCAGACTAGATATTGTCTATGGTGAGCCAGAATTACTTGAAAAGGAAATTAATACTGCAGATATAACGCGACCTGGTCTCGAAATGACAGGCTATTTTGATTACTATACTCCAGAGCGTATTCAATTGTTGGGGATGAAGGAATGGTCCTATCTGATCAGCATGTCTTCTCACAACCGTTATACTGTTTTGAAAAAAATGTTCCAACCGGAAACACCGGCAGTTATTGTTGCGCGTGGTCTAGTTGTTCCTGAGGAAATGTTAAAGGCAGCTAGAGAATGTAAGATTGCAATTTTAACAAGTCGCACAGCTACAAGTCGTCTTTCAGGGGAACTGTCTAGTTATCTTGATTCTCGCTTAGCTGAGCGTGCCAGTGTGCATGGTGTACTGATGGATATCTATGGTATGGGTGTTCTCATTCAAGGTGATAGTGGTATCGGTAAAAGTGAGACTGGACTTGAACTCGTCAAACGTGGACATCGTCTAGTAGCAGATGACCGTGTAGATATCTATTCTAAGGATGAAATGACACTTTGGGGAGAACCTGCTGAAATTTTGAAACATTTGTTAGAAATTCGTGGAGTAGGTATCATTGACGTCATGAGCCTTTATGGAGCTAGTGCTGTTAAGGATTCTTCACAGGTTCAGTTGGCTGTCTATCTAGAAAATTACGATACAGATAAGGTCTTTGACCGTTTGGGGAACAATGCTGAAGAATTGGAAATTTCAGGCGTTTCTATTCCGCGTATTCGGATTCCGGTAAAAACAGGGCGCAATATTTCTGTCGTAATCGAAGCTGCTGCCATGAATTATCGTTCTAAGGAAATGGGCTTTGACGCGACACGTCTCTTTGAAGAAAGATTGACGAAATTAATTGAAAAGAACGAGGTGCGAAATGATTGATCCAGTTGCTTTTCAAATAGGTCCCTTTGCTGTTCGCTGGTATGCTATCTGCATTGTATCTGGATTAATGCTAGCAGTTCTTCTTGCAATGAGAGAAGCACCCAAAAAGAAAATTTTATCTGATGATATTATTGACTTTATCCTAGTAGCCTTTCCTCTGTCCATTATTGGTGCAAGACTCTACTATGTCATCTTTAAGTTTGACTATTATAGTCAACATATTGGAGAAATCTTTGCTATATGGAATGGTGGTCTTGCGATTTACGGCGGTCTAATTACTGGAGCGATTGTACTTTATATTTTCGCAGACCGTAAATTAATCAATACCTGGGATTTCTTGGATATTGCAGCTCCGAGTGTAATGATTGCTCAGAGTCTAGGACGTTGGGGGAACTTCTTTAACCAAGAAGCTTACGGAGCAGTTGTAGAAAACCTTGATTATTTACCTGGTTTTATTAAGAATCAGATGTATATTGATGGTTCTTATCGTCAACCAACCTTCTTATACGAATCTATCTGGAATCTGATTGGGTTTGCTTTAATTGTTATTTTTAGACGCCGATTAAATGGCATTCGTCGTGGTCATATCACAGCCTTTTACTTAATTTGGTATGGTTTTGGACGTATGATTATTGAGGGCATGCGTACAGATAGTCTCATGTTCTTTGGACTTCGAGTATCTCAGTGGTTGTCTGTTCTATTAATTGGACTTGGTATTTATATTATCGTTTATCAAAATCGGAAAAAAGCACCATTTTATAATGTAAAAAAGGAGAATTAAAATGTTAGAAGTTGCTTATATTATTGTGGCTATTGCCTTGATTGTATTTATTGTTTATTTGATTATTACCCTTCAAAAAGTTGGACGTGTAATTGATGAAACAGAAAATACCGTTAAAACGCTAACTTCAGATGTAAATGTTACTCTACATCACACAAACGAACTTCTTGCCAAGGTCAATGTTCTTGCTGATGATATCAATATCAAAGTTGCAACCATTGATCCACTCTTTACAGCAGTTGCAGACCTTTCTGTTTCTGTTTCTGATTTAAATGAGCAGGCTCGTGTCTTGAGTAAAAAAGCATCATCTGCAGGTTCAAAAACATTAAAGACTAGTGCAGGCTTATCTGCCGTTCGTATTGCAAGTAAATTTTTTAAAAAATAAAAAGGAGATAACTCATGGGTAAATTATCATCAATCCTTTTAGGAACTGTTTCAGGTGTGGCTGTTGCCTTGTTTCTAACAAGTGAAAAAGGAAAACGCGTTACTAGTCAGGCACAAGACTTTATTGAAGATCTGAGAGAAAATCCAGAATATGCTAAGGAACAAGCAATCGAAAAATTGACAGAAGTCAAAGAACAAACCAGAGATTTTGTTCTAAAGACAAAAGAACAAGTAGAATCAGGCGAAATTACCTTGGATTCAGTTCTTGAAAAATCTAAATCTTTAGCTCAACAAGCGACTGAAGCTTCAAAAGAGACCCTGAACAATCTTAAGGAACAATTGGAAGAAAAAGTAGTTGTTGAAGATCCAGAAGACGGTCAAGAAATCATCATCGAAATCGAAGAAGATTAAAATAGAAATCACCATTTTTGATTCCCTTAGAGTCGGAGACGGTGATTTTTTTCTTGAGTGAAGTCTTTGTGGTATAATAAATACTATGCAGAAGAAACCAACATCAGCTTACGTGCACATTCCATTTTGCACACAAATCTGTTATTATTGTGACTTTTCTAAGGTCTTTATTAAAAATCAACCAGTAGACAGCTATCTAGAACATCTACTGCAAGAATTTCGTTCTTATGACATTCAGAAGTTACGTACTCTCTATATTGGGGGAGGTACACCGACAGCCTTGTCTGCGCCACAGTTAGAGGTGCTTCTGGATGGATTGACTAAAAACTTAGATTTATCAGTCTTAGAAGAATTAACCATTGAGGCTAATCCTGGTGATTTGGATGAAGATAAGATTGCAGTTTTGAAAAATTCAGCGGTCAACCGTGTTTCTTTGGGTGTCCAAACCTTTGATGACAAAATGCTGAAAAAAATTGGTCGTAGTCATTTGGAGAAAGATATCTATGAAAATATTGATCGTCTCAAGTTAGCAGGGTTTGATAATATTTCCATTGACTTGATCTACGCTCTTCCTGGTCAGACTATGGACCAGGTCAAGGATAATGTTGCCAAGGCCATCGCTCTTGATATTCCTCATATGAGCCTTTATAGTTTGATTCTAGAAAACCATACGGTCTTTATGAATCGTATGCGTCGTGGGAAGTTACCACTTCCTAAAGAAGAAGTAGAAGCTGAAATGTTCGAATATATCATTGCTGAATTAGAGAGAGCTGGTTTTGAGCATTACGAGATTTCTAATTTTTCTAAACCAGGATTTGAAAGTCGTCACAATCTTATGTACTGGGATAATGCTGAGTATTATGGTATAGGTGCAGGTGCGTCTGGCTATGTAAATGGTGTTCGCTATAAAAACCATGGGCCTATCCGCCATTATCTAAAGGCAGTAGAAGAAGGCAATGCTCGCATCAATGAGGAATATCTGAGTCAAAGGGAACAGATGGAAGAAGAGATGTTCCTTGGACTTCGCAAGAAGACAGGAGTTTCAAAAGCAAGATTCGAAGAAAAATTTGGCACATCTTTTGAAAATTTATATGGTCAAGTTGTAAGAGATTTGTGTCATCAAGGTCTTTTACAAGTAGAAGGTCAACAAATACGAATGACAAAAAAAGGTCTCTTTTTAGGAGATACAGTAGCAGAACGATTTATATTGGAGTAGAATTATGGGCTTAACTTATCAAATGAAGATGAAAATTCCTTTTGATATGGCTGATATGAATGGCCATATCAAACTACCAGACGTTATCTTGTTGTCCCTGCAAGTATCAGGAATGCAATCCATTAATCTAGGAGTGAGTGACAAGGATGTTTTAGAACAGTATAATCTAGTCTGGATTATCACTGATTATGATATCGATGTGATTAGACTTCCTCGTTTTGCTGAGGAAATTACCATCGAAACGGAAGCCTTGACTTACAATCGTCTATTTTGCTACCGCCGCTTTACTATTTATGATGAAGATGGTCAAGAAATCATTCGCATGGTAGCTACCTTTGTTCTTATGGATCGTGATAGTCGGAAGGTTCATCCTGTTGAATCTGAAATAGTCGCACCTTATCAATCTGAGTTTTCTAAGAAACTCCTTCGCGGGCCAAAATACGCAGAGCTGGAAGAAGCGATTAGCAAGGACTATCATGTTCGTTTTTACGACTTAGATATGAATGGCCACGTCAATAACAGCAAATATCTGGACTGGGTTTTTGAAGTTATGGGGGCAGATTTCCTAACCAATCATATCCCTAAAAAAATCAACCTCAAGTATGTCAAGGAAGTTCGACCAGGTGGTATGATTACTTCTAGTTACGAATTGAATCAACTAGAAAGCAATCACCAAGTCACAAGTGATGGCGATATCAATGCTCAGGCAAAGATAGTTTGGCAAGAAATTAACACAGATTAGAAAGTAATATATGACTTATAAAGGCTATTTAATTGATTTAGACGGTACAATTTATAAAGGAAAAGATAGAATTCCAGCGGGAGAAGCTTTTGTACATGAGTTGCAGAAAAGGGAACTTCCTTATCTTTTTGTAACAAACAACACTACTCGTACACCTGAAAGTGTTCAAGAGATGTTGGCCAATCAGTTTAATATTGACACGCCTGTATCGACAATCTATACTGCAACCTTAGCGACTATTGATTACATGAATGATTTAGGTCTTGAAAAGACTGTTTATGTAATTGGAGAAGCAGGGCTCAAGGAAGCTATTCAAGCAGCTGGTTATGTTGAAGATAAAGAAAATCCAGCCTATGTGGTTGTAGGTTTGGACTGGCAAGTTGACTATGAAAAATTTGCTACTGCAACCCTAGCTATCCATAAAGGTGCTCATTTTATCGGCACCAATCCAGATTTAAATATTCCAACAGAACGTGGACTTTTACCTGGTGCTGGTTCACTGATTACTCTTCTTGAAGCAGCAACTCGTGTAAAACCAGTTTATATTGGAAAACCAAACGCGATTATTATGGATAAGGCTGTTGAACACCTAGGACTTGAACGCCAAGAAATTGTCATGGTAGGGGATAATTATCTTACTGATATTCGAGCTGGTATTGACAATGGCATTCCAAGTCTTTTGGTGACGACAGGATTTACAAAACCTGAAGAAGTAGCGGATTTACCAATCGCCCCAACCCATGTCCTCACAAGTCTAGCGGAGTGGAATTTCGATGAAAACTAAATTTACTTTTATAGGAAGTCTATTCTTTCTCCTCTCGCTTGCTATTTTATTGACCATCTACCTGGCTTGGTTGATTTACCCTCTGGAGATTTCTTGGTTAAATCTGACAAGTCGTGTTCATGTCCAACCTCAGACCATCCAACATAACTTTAATGTTTTGATGAATTATTTGATCAATCCATTGAGTCAAGTATTAGCAATGCCAGATTTTCCTTCGTCTGCCTCTGGAATTCACCACTTTGTGGTTGTAAAGGGACTCTTTCACCTAGCGCAAGGAGTAGCAATTGTAACTCTACCGATTTTCTACCTTTTTTGGAAGCAAGTCATTCAGAAAGGTTTTCTGTCTCTATATCGCAGAGGTCTCTTGATTATGCTGTCTTTACCTTTGGTTCTTGGTTTAGTTGGCGTCTTCATTGGGTTTGAACAATTCTTTACCTTGTTTCATCAGATTCTATTTGTAGGTGATGATACCTGGCTTTTTGATCCCGCTAAAGATCCGGTCATTCTTATTCTACCAGAGGATTTTTTCCTGCATGCCTTTCTCCTATTTTTCTGCTTGTATGAACTGCTTTTTGGCTTTATTTATCTACTAAGTTGGAAAAAATTACCAAAAATATCATAAATGCATAAAAATGTTTTAAAAATTGTACGAAAAACCTATTTTTCTTTAAAAAGTAGGTTTTTTTTACGGAAACAACTAGTCAAGCGCTTTATTTTTTTGTATAATAGAGTTAGAAAAGTATGCAAAGAAGAGAATAGCATGATTACACTATTTTTATCACCGAGTTGTACATCATGTCGTAAGGCAAAGGCCTGGCTTGATAATCATAAAGTGCCTTTCCAAGAGCACAACATTATGACCAGTCCTTTATCAAGAAAAGAATTACAACACATTCTTTCCTTGACCGAAAACGGTACCGATGACATCATTTCAACTCGTTCAAAAATTTTCCAAAAGTTAAATATCGATGTGGAAAGTATCTCGGTGACAGAGTTGCTTAATTTAATTGAGCAATATCCTAGTCTTTTGCGTCGTCCAATCATCATTGATGATAAACGTATGCAGATTGGCTTTAATGAAGATGAGATTCGTGCATTTCTTCCTCGTAGTTACCGTAAGCAAGAATTGAAAGAAGCTACATTAAGAGCTGGTATTAATTAGATGAATAAACAGTATAGTTACCCACTAGATTTGTCGTGGAGCACTGAAGAACTTGCTTCAGTGCTTTCTTTTTTTAATGATATTGAAGCTGCCTATGAGACACAGGTAGATGCTAAGAAACTATTAGAATCCTACAAGGTATTCAAGTCAGTTGTGCCTAGCAAGAGCGAAGAAAAACGTTTGGGACGTGAGTTTGAATCAGTTAGTGGATACTCTTTCTACCGTGCAGTCCAGTTGGCCAAAGAAAAAGGAGAAGGGAAGATTTCACTTGGAAAATAAATTTACATTTGCCAAAGAAATTGTCAGGGAAGCTGGGGAATACATTCTCCAGCATATGAAAGAAGATCTCCATGTTGAGAGAAAGTCTTCCCCTACAGATTTGGTAACTAAGTTAGATAAAGAAGTTCAAGACTTACTTATTAAAAAAATCCGTTCTCGCTATCCAGATGATCTATTTTGTGCAGAAGAAGGCTGCATGCGTGCAGCAGTAGGACAAGGTTCTGTATGGATTATTGATCCTATTGATGGAACCAACAACTTCGTGGCACAAGGTGAAGACTTTGCTGTTATGCTGGCCTATTTTGAGGAAGGTGTTGGTAAGTTTGGTATTATTTATGATGTCATGAAAGGTGATTGTTACCATGGTGGAGGAGACTTCCCCCCCTGTCGCAATGACGAACCTTTGCCACTCTTTAAAAAGAGACCCTTGAGAGAATTTTTGGTGTCTGGTAATTCTGGCATGCTAGCGACTAATGAATGGGGCTTAGCAGATTTGGGAAACGCTGCACTTGGTACACGAGTTTATGGCAGTGCCGCTATTAGTTTTGCCAAGGTGCTTTCAGGTCGACTTTTAACTTATATCACTTATTTACAACCTTGGGATTATGCGGCTGCAAGTATCCTAGGTGAGAGTTTGGGTTATAAGGTTTTTACGATTGCTGGTGAAGAAGTCGATTTTCAAACACGACAGGCCGTTATGATGGTGCCAGTCGAGATGAAAGATGAGATTCAATCCTATATCTATGAAAGGAAATAAACCTACATGCAATTTCCAGAAGGATTTATAAAAAAATATGAAGAAATACTTGGAGATGAGGCAAGAGCTTTTCTTGCCTCTTTTGATGATGATGCAGTTTCCGCCTTTCGTATCAATCCCCTAAAAGAAAGCCAAGTTTCTTTTCCAGATGCTATTCCCAATACACCCTGGGGCTACTATGGGAAGGTTTCAGGGAAATCACCAGAACATGTAACTGGCTTGGTCTATTCACAAGAACCTGCCGCACAAATGGTCGCTCAAGTAGCCCAGCCAAAGCCAGGTATGAAGGTCTTAGACTTGGCAGCGGCTCCCGGTGGGAAATCCACTCAACTGGCCTCCTACCTTGCAGGAGACGGTCTTCTTGTTTCAAATGAGATTTCAAGCAAACGGTCAAAGATTTTAGTTGAAAATATGGAACGCTTTGGTGCGACTAATGTCGTTGTGACCAATGAATCAGCAGACCGTTTAGCCAAGGTTTTTAAAGGCTATTTTGACCTGATCGTTTTAGATGCACCTTGCTCAGGAGAAGGGATGTTTCGTAAACAACCAGACGCTATTGATTATTGGAGTGTCGATTATCCTAGTCAGTGCGCTAGTTTACAACGTGAGATTTTAGCAGATGCTGTTACCATGCTGGCTGATGGTGGTCGACTAGTCTATTCAACCTGTACCTGGGCGCCAGAAGAAAACGAAGAAATCGTCCAATGGTTACTGGATAGCTATCATTTTGAATTGATTCCAATCCAACACATCAATGGAATGGTACATGGGATTGATTTACCTGAAACAGCTCGGATGTACCCTCATCACTTTAAGGGAGAAGGTCAGTTCGTGGCCCATCTTCAGTTTAAAGGTCAAAACAAGGCTGGGAAGTTCAAACCTTCTAAATCCAACCTATCTCGTGAACAGATTTCCTTATGGCAGGATTTTGAGAAAAAACACCTTAAAGAAAAACTGACCGGTGTCCTACAAGTTTTTGGAGACCAGCTTTATCTCTTGCCAGAAGTCCTACCCGATATAGGAAAACTCAAGATAGCTCGAAACGGACTCCATCTTGGAACCTTTAAGAAAAAGCGTTTTGAACCAAGCTTTGCACTTGGATTAGCTTTAAAACCAAGCCAAGTCAAACAATCAATTGAAATTCATCAAGAAGACTTCGTTAAATACGTGGCCGGTGAGACAGTTCAATTGTCTGAAACTCTACCAAATGGTTGGTACCAAGTTTTGGTTGGTGGGAATGGTCTGGGCTTTGCTAAAGTGACAGGAAATACTCTAAAGAATTATTTCCCCAAGGGCTTGAGGTTTAAGGTAAAAAACTAGTCAAAATCAGTATTCTATGTTATAGTGGAAGTATGGATTTTTCGTGAAAAACATTAGAAAATAAGGGCGAAAATCCGGGTTATTCATCATTATTTTCAAGGAGACAAATAGTGAAAAAATTTAAAAAACTCACCATCTCTCTTGCAACTCTTTTACTTGCTGGTTCGCTAGCAGGGTGTGCAAGTTGGATTGACCGTGGAGAGTCTATGACGGCTGTCGGTTCAACTGCCCTTCAACCTTTAGTCGAGGCAGCTGCTGATGAGTTTGCGTCAGCTCACATCGGTAAAACAGTCAATGTTCAAGGTGGTGGATCTGGTACAGGTCTATCTCAAGTTCAGTCAGGTGCAGTAGATGTTGGGAACTCTGATGTATTTGCTGAGGAAAAAGACGGGATTGATGCCTCTGCCTTGGTAGACCATAAGGTAGCCGTTGCTGGAATCGCTGTTATTATTAATAAAGAGGTGGATGTCGATAATCTAACGACAGACCAGCTTCGACAAATCTTTACAGGAGAAATTACCAACTGGAAAGAAGTTGGTGGGAAAGATCTAGCTATTTCTATTATCAACCGTGCTGCGAGCTCAGGTTCTCGTGCTACCTTTGACAGCGTGATTATGAATGGTCAGTCAGCGGTGCAAAGTCAGGAACAAGATTCGAATGGTATGGTTAAATCAATCGTTTCCCAAACACCTGGTGCTATCTCATACCTAGCATTTGCATATGTTGATGATTCAGTTGGGACTCTCAAACTTAATGGCTATGAACCAACTTCAGAGAATGTAACCACAAATAATTGGCCTTTGTGGTCTTATGAACACATGTATACACTTGGTGAACCAAATGAATTGGTTGCCGAATTCTTGAACTTTGTTCTTTCAGACGAAGTTCAGAACGGAATCGTTAAGGGAATGGGCTATATTTCTGTCAAGGAAATGAAGGTTGAAAAAGATGCTGCAGGTACTGTGACAGCGATAGAAGGGAGTCAATAATGAATCAAGAAGAATTATCTAAAAAATTGCTCTCTCCTTCAAAAAACTCTCGTCTTGAGAAATTAGGAAAAGGGCTAACCTTTGCCTGCCTATCTTTGATTGTTATCATTGTGGCTATGATTTTAATCTTTGTAGCCCAAAAAGGTTTGTCGACCTTCTTTGTCAATGGTGTGAATATCTTTGATTTTCTTTTTGGTGCAACATGGAATCCATCAGGTAAGCAATTTGGTGCTCTTCCAATGATTTTAGGTTCCTTTATTGTTACCATCCTATCAGCTTTGATTGCTACACCATTTGCCATTGGGGCAGCAGTCTTTATGACAGAAGTATCACCAAAAGGAGCTAAGATTTTACAACCAGCTATCGAGCTCCTAGTTGGGATTCCTTCAGTAGTTTATGGATTTATCGGTTTGCAGGTCGTGGTACCTTTTGTACGTACTGTCTTTGGTGGTACTGGTTTTGGGATTTTATCAGGGATTTTCGTTCTCTTTGTCATGATTTTACCAACTGTTACCTTTATGACAACGGATAGTCTGCGTGCTGTTCCTCGACACTACCGTGAAGCTAGTTTAGCGATGGGAGCAACTCGTTGGCAAACCATTTGGCGTGTGACCTTGAAGGCTGCTCGTTCAGGTATTTTTACGGCAGTGGTTTTCGGGATGGCGCGTGCTTTTGGTGAAGCCCTTGCGATTCAGATGGTTGTCGGTAACTCAGCCGTTGTTCCAACTTCATTGACGACACCAGCAGCGACTTTAACATCTGTATTGACCATGGGAATTGGTAATACCGTTATGGGAACTGTTGATAATAATGTTCTTTGGTCACTAGCCTTAGTATTGCTCTTGATGAGTTTGGCCTTTAACAGTGTGATTAAATTGATTACGAAAGAAAGAGGAAAGAAAAACTATGCACGCTAAGAAATTAGATAAACTTGCAACTGCTGTCCTCTATACCATCGCAGGAATCATCGTGACCATTCTAGCTTCTTTGATTCTTTATATCTTGGTTCGAGGCTTACCTCATGTTTCTTGGTCTTTCTTGACAGGGAAATCATCTTCTTATCAAGCAGGTGGTGGTATTGGAATTCAGCTTTATAATTCCTTCTTCCTTTTGGTCATCACCTTATTTATTTCTGTACCATTATCTATGGGGGCTGGAATTTACTTGGCTGAGTATGCCAAAAAAGGTCGTGTTACCAACTTCGTACGTACCTGTATTGAAATCTTGTCATCTCTACCATCAGTTGTAGTCGGTCTCTTTGGTTACCTCATCTTTGTAGTTCAGTTTGAGTATGGATTTTCAATTATTTCTGGGGCCTTGGCTTTGACCGTCTTTAACCTTCCACAGATGACACGTAATGTTGAAGACAGTTTGAAACACGTTCACCATACACAACGTGAAGCTGGTTTAGCACTTGGACTTTCTCGTTGGGAAACAGTCCTTCATGTCGTCATTCCTGAAGCTCTACCTGGAATCGTTACAGGTGTAGTACTTGCATCAGGTCGTATCTTTGGTGAGGCTGCAGCTCTTATCTACACAGCAGGACAATCAGCACCAGCACTTGACTGGTCTAACTGGAACGTTCTAAGTGTATCTAGTCCAATCTCTATCTTCCGTCAAGCAGAAACCTTGGCTGTTCATATCTGGAAAGTCAACAGTGAAGGAACTATTCCTGATGGAACTCTTGTTTCAGCAGGTTCTGCTGCGGTGCTTCTAATCTTTATCTTGATCTTTAACTTTGGAGCTCGCAAACTCGGAAGCTATCTACACAAGAAATTAACTGCAGCCTAAAGGAGAAGCCATGTCGAAATATAATTGGGATGAAAGGCATATCATTACTTTTCCAGAAGAAAAAGTGGCCCTCTCTACGAAGGATTTACATGTTTACTACGGTAAAAATGAATCCATAAAGGGCGTGGATATGCAATTCGAAAAAAATAAAATCACGGCCTTGATTGGTCCATCAGGATCAGGGAAATCAACCTACCTACGTAGTCTCAACCGTATGAATGATACTATTGATATTGCCAAGGTTACAGGACAGATTCTCTATCGAGGTATTGACGTTAACCGTCCTGAAATTAATGTTTATGAAATGCGTAAACATATCGGAATGGTGTTCCAACGTCCAAATCCATTTGCTAAATCAATCTATCGCAACATCACCTTTGCACATGAACGTGCAGGAGTTAAGGACAAGAAAGTTCTTGATGAAATTGTAGAAACCTCTCTTCGCCAGGCTGCCCTTTGGGATCAGGTTAAAGACGACCTTCATAAGTCAGCCTTGACGCTTTCAGGTGGTCAGCAACAACGCCTCTGTATCGCGCGTGCTATTTCTGTAAAACCAGACATTCTCTTGATGGATGAGCCGGCGTCAGCCTTGGATCCGATTGCGACAGCTCAGCTCGAGGAAACTATGCTGGAGTTGAAGAAGGACTTTACCATCATTATCGTGACCCACAGTATGCAACAAGCTGCGCGTGCAAGCGACTACACTGGATTTTTCTACTTGGGTGATTTGATTGAGTATGATAAAACTGCTAATATTTTCCAAAATGCTAAGCTACAGTCAACTAACGACTATGTAACTGGACACTTTGGTTAGAAAGGAAACAGTATGACAGAACCGATTTTGCAGGTTTCAGACCTGTCTGTTTATTACAATAAAAAGAAGGCTTTGAATAGTGTTTCCTTATCATTCCAACCTAAGGAAATTACCGCCCTTATCGGTCCCTCTGGATCTGGGAAATCAACACTTCTAAAGGCTATCAATCGTATGGGAGATTTAAATCCTGAAGTGACCACTACTGGTTCAGTGGTTTATAATGGTCACAATATTTATAGCCCTCGTACTGATACCGTTGAGTTACGTAAGGAAATCGGAATGGTTTTCCAACAACCCAATCCATTCCCAATGTCTATCTACGAAAATGTTGTTTATGGACTAAGAATTAATGGAGAGAAAGACAAGCAAGTCTTGGACGAAGCTGTGGAGAAAGCTTTACAGCGTGCTTCAATCTGGGATGAGGTCAAGGATCGCTTGCATGACTCTGCTATAGGTCTTTCAGGTGGTCAACAGCAACGTGTCTGTGTAGCTCGTGTATTGGCGACTAGTCCAAAGATTATCCTCTTGGATGAGCCGACCTCAGCCTTAGACCCTATCTCGGCTGGAAAAATCGAAGAAACCCTTTATAGTCTCAAGGACAAGTACACCATGCTTTTGGTTACTCGTTCCATGCAGCAAGCATCTCGAATCTCTGACAAAACAGGCTTTTTCCTTAATGGAGATTTGATTGAATTTAACGATACCAAGGAAATGTTCCTCTACCCACAACATAAGGAAACAGAAGATTACATTTCAGGTAAATTTGGATAAGGAGAAAAAGATGTTACGATCTCAATTTGAAGAAGATTTAGAGAAATTGCATAACCAATTCTACGCCATGGGACAAGAAGTTCTTTCCCAAATCAATCGTACTGTACGTGCTTTTGTGACACATGACCGTGACTTGGCAAAAGAAGTCATCGAAGAAGACGCAGAAGTCAATGAATACGAAGTGAAACTTGAAAAGAAATCATTTGAAATCATTGCCCTTCAACAGCCTGTTTCACAAGACTTGCGTACAGTTCTGACAGTCCTAAAAGCTGTATCAGACTTAGAACGTATGGGGGACCACGCAGTATCCATTGCTGAAGCTACCATTCGTATGAAGGGGGAACAACGTATCCCAGCTGTCGAAGAAGAAATCAAAAACATGGGACGCGATGTTAAAGATTTTGTGGAAACAACCCTCGAACTTTACCTTAACGGATCAGTTGATAAGGCCTATGAAGTTGCAACCATGGATGAAAAAATCAACCATTATTTCGAAAATATTCGTGATTTGGCAACTGAAGAAATTAGAAAGAATCCAGATGCTATTGTCACAGGTCGTGATTACTTCCAAGTGATTTCATACTTGGAGCGCATCGGTGACTATGCAAAGAATATCTGTGAATGGGTTGTTTACTTTGAAACAGGTAAGATTGTTGAATTGTAAAATATTTAGAAGATAATAATTATTGTGAAAGCTTACTTTTTAATATAGTAAGCTTTCATTGTATCGATAGTTTTCTTTGTCAGGGATGAATAATGAACTATATACAGAGTATAAGAAAAAAAGTTGGAAAAGAAAAAATTATTTTAAATTTTACTTGTGGAATTTTAAGTCAATCAGGAAAAATATTATTACAAAAACGAGCTGATAAAGGAACTTGGGGCTTACCAGGTGGGGCTATTGAATTAGGTGAATCGGCTGTAGAAGCGTTAGTTCGAGAGTTTTATGAAGAAACTGGACTTAAAGTGGCAGTGAAAAGACTATTAAATGTTTATACAAAATATTCAGATAGTTATCCAAATGGTGATGAGGCACAAGTTATTACAATGTTGTATTTAGTTACATCTGAAACTTCAATCTCTACAAATGTTTTTACGAGTGACGAAACCTTAGAATTAGGGTTGTTTGATCACAGGGATATGCAAAATATCACAATTGTAAACCAGCAACATCAAGATATGATTAATGATTTTTTTGAAAATTGTTTCCCAATAGATAGATAAACCAATCATTAAATTTGTATTTTTTATAAATATATTTTATGGAAAACGCAAGAAAATGTTGACAATTATTTTCAAATAAGTTATAATTATACAAAATTGACAGAAAGGTTGTTTATTTATGAAATTTAAAAAATGGATATTTGTCTTATGTAGTTTTCTTGCAAGTTTCTTTTTAGTAGCTTGCCAATCATCTAGCTCAAGTTCACAGTCTGCAGTAGAGGCAATCAAACAAAAAGGGAAATTGGTGGTTGCAACTAGCCCAGACTATGCACCATTTGAGTTTCAAGCTCTTGTAGATGGTAAGAACCAAGTCGTAGGTGCTGATATTGATATGGCCCAAGCAATCGCTGATGAACTTGGAGTGAAATTGGAAGTTTCAAGCATGAGTTTTGATAATGTCTTGACTAGTCTTCAAACAGGAAAAGCAGATTTGGCCATTGCGGGAATCAGTGCAACTGAAGAAAGAAAAGAAGTCTTTGATTTCTCAATTCCTTACTATGAAAACAAAATTAGCTTCCTAATCAGAAAAACTGATCTTGAAAAATACAAGGATTTGGATTCTCTAGCAAGTGCAAATATTGCAGCTCAAAAAGGAACTGTCCCTGAATCTATGGTTAAAGAGCAACTTCCTAAAGCGCAGTTGACATCTTTGACTAACATGGGTGAGGCAGTCAATGAACTTCAATCAGGTAAGGTTGATGCTGTTCATATGGATGAGCCAGTAGCTCTAAGCTATGCTGGTAAAAACACTGATTTGGCAGTCGCTACAGTAAGCTTGACTATGAAAGAAGGCGAAGCAAATGCTGTTGCTATCAAAAAAGGCAATTCTGATTTGAAAGAAGTAGTTGATAAGGTTATTCAAAAACTGAAAGATGACGGTACTTATCAAACTTATCTTGAAAAAGCTGCCAAGCTAACAGAAGTAGAGCAATAAAAAATAACAGAGGCTGGGACAAAAGTCCTAGCCTCTCAATTGTCATTGGATTATCAAGCAAGACGCAGTGGTTGAGTGGGCTCTACTACGCTGATTTTATCAGCTTTTACAGCCTTACTCAACTGTGCGGAGGTGGGACGACGAAATCGAATTCTAACGAATTACCGATTTCTGTCCCACTCTCTGTTTTTAAGTAATTTAATGTTGTTTCAAGATTTTCTAAAGGAACCTTAGCAAATTGATAAGGGCAAGTCTCAATGTAGGACGATTCGAAAAAGTCTAGATTTAAAGAGCTATGTTTGAGGCTTGCAATCTTAGGATAGTTCCTGAGATCAAGCAAAAGTCCATCATGGAGAGGATAGTTTGGTAGGGAAAGGGGATAAGATTTTAATAGCTTATGAATGAAGTCTTGACTTTTCTCTTGCAGTGCCAATCTTGCTACTCTATTTTTTTCAAAAAGCTGACTGTCGATGTAGAGTGATAAAGCCTTTTGCATAATGAGGTTGTTATCATAGTCCAGAATGTTTTTATAAGAGACAAAAGCATCTTTCATAACATTTGGAAGTATGAGAGCAGTGATTCGAAGTGCAGGGAAAATACTTGTAGAAAAAGACTTGATGTAGATGACCAAATCATTTTGGTCTAAATAATGAAAGGTTTGTCCCATTTTAGGATCTAGATCTCCCAGATAATCATCTTCAACGATATAAATTTGATATTTGGCTGCTAAATCAAGGATAGCACGTTTCTCCTCTTCAGAATATGAATGCCCCAGAGGATAGTGGAATCGAGGAATGGTGTAGAAAAATTTAATGTTACCACTTTGAAAATGTTTCTCAAGTTCTTTCAGGTCAATGCCATCCACGCGACGTTCAATGGTTCGATAGGGGATATTTTGAGCCAGCAGAAGTTGGTTCATTCGGTGATAGGTTGGTTGTTCGACCAGTATTTCTTGGCCCTTACCTGGAAAGTCAATTTGAGAAAGAATAAACAGTGCTTGCTGGGTTCCAGTTGTCATGACTAATTGATCGGGTTTACTATAGATAGCTTGGTCAAACAGTAGTTTATGAACAGACTTTCGTAATTCTTCTAAACCCTCTTGGTGTTCATAGTAGTTGTAGAGATAATTTTCTCGACCGATCAAGCTTTCATTGACACAAAGACGAAAATCATCATAGGCAGCAGCATGTTCGTCATTGACCGAGATAACGAGGTCTTCGTGGCTAGCTTGTTGTTCTAAAACATAATAGCCACTTTGAGGTTTGGAGTAAATGTATTTCTCGTATCGGAGTTCCAAAAGTGCACGCTGCACAGTATCTTTACTACAGTGGAAGTCTTGACTGAGTTTTCGGATAGAAGGTAGACGACTTCCTGTTTGAAGTTTTCCTGATTCAATCTCTTTTTTTAGATAGTGAACAACTTGTTCATACTTACTTTCTTGCTTCATTCCAGACCTCTCTTGATTTTGTTACATTGTACCCTTTTTTTAGTTGTTTGGCAATGTTATACTCTTCGAAAATCTCTTCAAACCGCGTCAACGTCGCCTTGCCGTATATATGTTACTGACTTCGTCAGTTCTATCCACAACCTCAAAACAGTGTTTTGAGCTGACTACGTCAGTTCTATCCACAATCTCAAAACAGTGTTTTGAGCAACCTGCGGCTAGTTTCCTAGTTTGCTCTTTGATTTTCATTGAGTATTAAAAGGCAGTCTAGCATTCAATTCTAATCAGAAATGTGATATACTTAGTAAGTAAATTTTCAAAGAAGAGTGAGATGATAAAGGTGCAAGAACCAGTTAAATTATTCCAATATAATACTTTGGGAGCCTTGATGGCAGGACTTTACGGCGGGACTATGACAGTTGGTGAGTTACTTGAACATGGAGATTTAGGGCTAGGAACCTTGGACTCTATTGATGGGGAGTTAATTGTCTTAGATGGTAAAGCCTATCAAGCTAAGGGTTCAGGTGAGAAGCCTGAAATCGTTGAAGTTTCACCAGACGCGCTGATTCCCTATGCAGCAGTTGTACCCCACCAGGCAGAAGTTATTTTCCGCCAGCGTTTTGAAATGACTGATCAGGAACTTGAAAAACGTATTGAGTCCTACTATGATGGAGAAAATCTTTTCCGTTCGATTAAGATTCATGGTGATTTTAAACACATGCATGTTCGCATGATTCCAAAATCGACAAGCGAAACGAAATTTGCTGAGGTTGCGACTCATCAGCCTGAATATAGTTGCGAAAATGTCTCTGGGACTATCGTTGGATTCTGGACACCTGAAATTTTCCATGGTGTCAGTGTCGCAGGCTATCATTTGCACTTTATTTCAGATGACCTAACCTTTGGAGGTCATGTCATGGATTTTGTCATCAAGGAAGGAATCGTAGAGGTTGGAGCTGTTGATCAGTTGGATCAACGTTTCCCTGTCCAGGATCGTCAGTACCTCTTTGCTAAGTTCAATGTTGATGAGATGAAAAAAGATATCGATCAGGCTGAATAAAAGGAGAAAAGTATGAAATTTCATGTAATAATCACAATGATAGCTTTATTTGTATTTCTCATAGCTGCCATTTGGTTCTCAAAAAAGAAGTACAAGATTAACCTTTCAGTTTTAGGACTTGGGGCAGTTGCATTTTTTGTCTCATCTCAGGTCTTAGAGAAAATCGTTCATCTCTTGGTTCTTCATCCACAAAAGGATGGGACAGTTCCACTCATGACGGAAAATCCACTTCTCTATGTGATTTACGGGGTCTGTATGGCTGCTTTATTTGAAGAAACAGCTCGACTTGTCTTCTTTAAATGGTTAGAGAAGAAGAGAGCTTTGGAAGATTCGGATGCTCTCGCCTATGGACTTGGTCATGGTGGCTTGGAATTGCTCTACCTCGGAATGGGAAGCTTGATTAGTCTTTTGATCCTCTTTTCGTTATTAGAGTCTTCAAATCCAGATTTGGCAAATCTCCTTCCCAAAAATACACTTGAAACAGTCCAATCTCTATCTGGATGGCAGGTTTATTTACTCGGTGTTGAGCGTGTGCTTGCTCTTGTTATGCAAATTGGTCTCTCTTTCTGGGTTTATCAAGCAGTCCGTCAAAAGAATTGGATTTATCTAGTAGCTGCCTATGGTTTACATGCCTTCTTTGATCTGGCTCCGAGTCTATCTCAGGTTGGATGGATTTCAAATCCGCTTCTTGTTGAAGGATTGTTAGCAGTGGAAGTTGTTCTATTTGTATACTTTACAAAAACTATCTTGTATAAAAAATAATAATGCAAAAGAGGTCTGACCTCTTTTTTACTTGTGTGAATAAAAAAGCTTTTCAAATCGTCGAAAAAAATCGCTAAAAATGGTATAATGGAATGAATTTTATAAAAGGATAAGAAAGATGACTGTATTAGAAAAATTAAAAGAAACCTTAGAAGGAATTGATATTCGATTCGATGAGCCATTGAAAACTTATACCTATACCAAAGTCGGAGGGAAGGCGGATTACTTAGCTTTTCCTCGCAATCATTATGAGATGGCCCGTGTGGTTAAGTTCGCTAATCAAGAAAATATCCCATGGATGGTTCTTGGAAATGCCAGTAATATTATCGTCCGAGAAGGCGGAATTCGTGGCTTTGTCATTATGTGTGACAAGCTCAACAATGTTTCAGTCGATGGTTATACGATTGAAGCAGAAGCGGGAGCTAACTTGATTGAGACCACTCGCATTGCTCTACGCCATAGTTTGACAGGATTTGAGTTTGCCTGTGGAATTCCAGGAAGCGTCGGTGGAGCTGTCTTTATGAACGCTGGTGCTTATGGAGGTGAGATTGCTCATATTTTGCAGTCTTGCAAAGTATTGACCAAGGATGGAGAAATCGAGACTTTATCAGCCAAGGACTTAGCCTTTGGTTATCGTCATTCAGCTATTCAAGATTCTGGAGCAGTAGTCTTATCAGCTAAATTTGCACTATCTCCAGGGAATTATGAGACTATTAATCAAGAAATGGAACGTTTGACCCACCTTCGAGAACTCAAACAACCTTTGGAATATCCATCATGTGGTTCTGTCTTTAAACGTCCGGTTGGACATTTTGCAGGGCAATTAATCTCAGAAGCTGGTTTAAAAGGTTACCGTATCGGTGGTGTAGAAGTCTCAGAAAAACATGCAGGCTTTATGATTAATGTAGCCGATGGGACTGCTCGAGATTATGAAGACTTAATTGAGTCTGTTATCGAAAAAGTTAAAGAACATTCAGGTGTTACCCTAGAGCGAGAAGTTCGTATCTTGGGTGAACACGAATAACATTATTATTAAACATTATACAAAGATTGGGATTTTATCGCTAGATATGGTTTGGGTCAATTCCTTACAGTTATTGCTAGCATTTAACAAGGTCCCAATCTGTTAATTTACGAAGAAAAAGGAATTTAGAGGAATTGAAAAAACCAATTATCGAATTCAGAAACGTTTCTAAAGTTTTTGAAGATAGTGACACTAAGGTTCTCAAGGATATTAACTTTGAGTTGGAAGAAGGAAAATTTTATACCCTGCTAGGAGCTTCTGGTTCAGGAAAATCAACCATCCTAAATATTATCGCAGGCTTGCTAGATGCAACGACGGGTGATATTTTGCTAGACGGTGTTCGTATCAATGACATCCCGACCAATAAGCGCGATGTTCACACGGTCTTCCAATCTTACGCCTTGTTCCCGCACATGAATGTCTTTGAAAATGTTGCCTTTCCATTGCGATTGCGAAAGGTCGATAAAAAAGAAATCGAAAAACGTGTCTTAGAAGTTCTCAAGATGGTACAGCTTGAAGGATATGAAAAGCGTTCTATCCGTAGGTTATCTGGAGGACAACGTCAGCGTGTAGCTATTGCGCGTGCGATTATCAATCAGCCTCGTGTAGTACTCTTGGATGAGCCTTTGTCAGCACTTGACTTGAAGTTGCGGACAGACATGCAGTACGAACTACGTGAACTGCAACAACGCTTAGGTATCACCTTTGTTTTTGTTACTCACGATCAGGAAGAAGCTCTGGCCATGAGTGACTGGATTTTCGTTATGAATGACGGTGAGATTGTTCAGTCTGGGACACCCGTAGACATCTACGATGAGCCAATCAACCACTTTGTAGCCACCTTTATTGGTGAATCAAATATCTTGCCAGGAACCATGATCGAGGACTACTTGGTTGAGTTCAATGGCAAACGATTTGAAGCGGTCGACGGTGGGATGAAGCCAAATGAGCCTGTTGAGGTTGTCATTCGTCCAGAGGATTTGCGCATTACCCTTCCTGAAGAAGGCAAGCTCCAAGTTAAGGTGGATACTCAGCTTTTCCGTGGGGTTCATTACGAGATTATCGCCTATGACGAGCTCGGAAATGAATGGATGATTCACTCGACCCGTAAGGCCATCG
Source organism: Streptococcus sp. oral taxon 061 (assembly GCF_964211575.1). Lineage (GTDB taxonomy): Bacteria > Bacillota > Bacilli > Lactobacillales > Streptococcaceae > Streptococcus. The sequence goes on from NZ_CAXOQQ010000002.1 coordinate 22,286, forward strand.
TTGGCGAGGAAATCGGTCTGGATTTTGAACCAGAAGACATCCACATCATGCGTCTCAACGAAACCGAAGAAGAGTTCGATGCTCGTATTGAAGAATACGTAGAAATCGAAGAGCAAGAAGCAGGTCTGATTAACGCAATCGAGGAGGAAAGAGATGAAGAAAACAACCTCTAAACTCTTTGTAGTGCCCTACATGCTTTGGATTGCCCTCTTTGTTCTCGCCCCCTTGGTCTTGATTTTCGATCAATCCTTTTTCAACATTGAAGGCCAGTTTAGTTTAGAAAACTATAAATCCTACTTTGCATCACAAAACTTGACCTATCTTAAAATGAGCTTCAACTCTGTGCTCTATGCAGGGATTGTGACCCTAGTGACGCTACTCATCAGTTATCCAACAGCCCTCTTTTTGACTCGTCTTAAGCACCGTCACCTCTGGCTCATGCTGATTATCTTGCCAACCTGGATCAATTTGCTCCTTAAAGCCTATGCCTTTATCGGGATTTTTGGTCAAAATGGCTCCATTAACCAATTCTTGGAATTCATCGGAATCGGTTCGCAGCAGTTGCTCTTTACCGATTTCTCCTTTATCTTCGTCGCAAGCTATATCGAGCTTCCCTTTATGATTTTGCCGATTTTCAATATCTTGGATGATATGGACAATAATCTCATCAACGCCAGCTATGACCTCGGTGCGACCAAGTGGGAAACCTTCCGTCATGTCATCTTCCCTCTCTCTATGAATGGTGTGAGAAGTGGGGTTCAGTCGGTCTTTATCCCCAGCTTGAGTCTCTTCATGCTGACACGTTTGATTGGTGGGAACCGCGTTATCACACTGGGAACGGCTATTGAGCAGAACTTCCTGACAAATGACAACTACGGTATGGGTTCAACCATCGGTGTGATCCTCATCCTGACCATGTTCATCACCATGTGGGTGACTAAGGAAAGGAGAGAACCATGAAAAAATTTGCCAATCTCTACCTTGCCTTTGTCTTTATCATCCTATATTTGCCAATCTTTTACTTGATTGGCTATGCCTTTAATGCTGGCGATGATATGAACAGTTTTACAGGCTTTAGCTTGAGCCATTTTAAAACCATGTTTGGTGATGGTCGTCTCATGTTGATCCTCACCCAAACCTTTTTCTTGGCCTTTTTATCAGCCTTGATTGCGACCATTATCGGGACTTTCGGTGCTATCTATATCTATCAGTCTCGTAAAAAATACCAAGAAGCCTTTTTATCACTCAATAATATCCTCATGGTTGCGCCTGACGTTATGATTGGTGCCAGCTTCTTGATTCTTTTTACCCAACTCAAGTTTTCACTTGGATTTTTGACAGTTCTGTCTAGTCACGTGGCCTTCTCCATTCCTATCGTAGTGCTCATGGTCTTGCCTCGATTGAAAGAGATGAATGGGGATATGATTCATGCGGCCTATGACCTTGGAGCTAGCCAGTTCCAGATGTTTAAGGAAATTATGCTTCCTTACTTAACGCCGTCTATCATTGCAGGTTACTTTATGGCTTTCACCTATTCATTGGATGACTTTGCCGTGACCTTCTTTGTAACAGGGAATGGATTTTCAACCCTCTCAGTCGAGATTTACTCTCGGGCTCGTAAGGGAATTTCGCTAGAAATCAATGCTCTTTCAGCCTTGGTCTTTCTCTTTAGTATTATCCTAGTAGTTGGATATTACTTCATTTCACGTGAGAAGGAGGAGAAAGCATGAAACGACTCTATTCATTTTTAGCAGGAATTTTAGCCATTATCCTTGTCTTGTGGGGAATTTCCCATCATCTTGATAGTAAAATCAATAGTCGTGATAGTCAAAAATTGGTCATCTACAACTGGGGAGATTATATCGACCCTGAACTTCTGGAGAAATTTACAGAAGAAACTGGAATTCAAGTCCAGTACGAAACCTTTGACTCCAACGAAGCCATGTACACGAAAATCAAGCAGGGTGGGACAACCTATGATATTGCCATCCCAAGTGAGTACATGATTAACAAGATGAAGGATGAAGACCTTCTAGTTCCACTGGATTATAGCAAGATTGAGGGAATTGAGAATATTGGTCCAGAGTTTCTCAACCAGTCTTTTGACCCAAACAACCAGTACTCAATCCCATACTTCTGGGGAACTTTGGGAATTGTCTACAACGAAACCATGGTGGAAGAAGCGCCTGAACATTGGGACGACCTCTGGAAACCAGAGTACAAAAACTCTATCATGCTTTTTGATGGGGCGCGTGAGGTGTTGGGACTGGGACTCAATTCCCTTGGATATAGCCTTAACTCCAAAGATCCTGAACAATTAGAAGAGACAGTAGACAAACTCTACAAATTGACTCCCAATATCAAGGCCATCGTTGCCGATGAGATGAAGGGCTACATGATTCAGAACAATGCTGCTATTGGTGTGACTTTCTCAGGGGAAGCTAGCCAGATGTTGGAAAAGAATCCTAACCTCAAATATGTTGTACCGACAGAGGCCAGCAACCTTTGGTTTGACAATATGGTCATTCCCAAAACAGTTAAAAACCAAGATGCTGCCTATGCCTTTATCAACTTTATGTTGAAACCCGAAAATGCTCTCAAAAATGCTGAGTATGTCGGCTACTCAACACCAAATAACGCTGCTAAGGAAATGCTCCCAGAGGAGACAAAAGAGGACAAGTCCTTTTATCCAGATGCAGATACCATGAAACACCTAGAAGTTTATGAAAAATTTGACCATAAATGGACAGGAATCTACAGTGACCTCTTCCTACAGTTTAAGATGTATCGGAAGTAGAAGTATATAAAATAAAAACGAATCAGTAAATCTGGTTCGTTTTTTGAATAGATCGTAATTTGTATAACTGTTTATTTTTACTATCCTATTTGCTTATTTTATTTCCTAGTAGTATACTAATCTTATCATAATAGAAAGCGGTAACAAATCATGAAAATGTCTACTTTTTTCAAAAAAAGTTACTGGCCAACCTTTTTGATTGTTGACCAAACAATTATACTATTCCATTTAAAGGATGGCTTGGATCGGCAATATCTAACAACTGATTCCATACATTTGGTGATAGGGTTCTTTATATTTGCAAATATTTTCGTAGCTATCTTTAGCAATTCGAAAATGTGGGATAAAAGTTGGGATAAAAAGAGTGATAGTAGTAAGAAAAAATATATCCTGAAAAAGTAATCAGAGATATAGGGATTTGGTTATTTAAATGTAATTATTCCCAGTTGACTCAAACTCAAAAAAACAGTATAATAGGAATGTTGAGAATTGATTTTCTCCCCATCTTAGTTCAGAGAATTGGCGGTGCTGCGAGCCATCTAAGATAGAAAATCATGCTACTCGATTGTAACAATTGCATAAGAATCAAGAATGACAAGTTCATTGAATGAAGGTGGTACCGCGGTTTTTCGCCCTTCGTGATATGGATTTGTCTTTTATTTTTGGAGGTGTTTATGAGAACATTTCTTGTCAAACAAAAATTTCGCCTAGGTGGTGAACGCTTTGATATCAAGGATGAAATGGGCAATGTCGCCTATCAGGTTGAAGGTTCATTTTTTAAGATTCCTAAAACCTTTACCATCTATGATGTTGCTGGTGAACAGGTCAGTGAGATTAGTAAGGAAGTCTTAACTTTCCTACCTCGTTTTGAGATTCAACTCAGTAATGGAGATCATTTTTATATCCGAAAGAAGTTGACTTTCTGGAAGGATAAGTATGAGTTTGACAATCTCGGCCTTCGCATCGAAGGAAATGTCTGGGATTTGAATTTTAAATTGCTGGACGATCGTGACCAAGTGATTGCTGAGATTACCAAGGAACTTTTTCATTTAACCTCTACCTATACTGTAACAGTCTATGACGAATCTTATGCTGACCTAGTCATCTCTCTCTGTGTCGCTATCGACTATGTGGAAATGCTAGAAAGTCAATCAAATTAGTAAAAAGGAGATACATATGAAACAATTATCTAGTGCACAAGTCCGCCAAATGTGGCTTGATTTCTGGGCTACAAAAGGCCACTCAGTAGAACCATCCGTTAGCTTGGTTCCAGTAAACGACCCAACACTTTTGTGGATCAACTCTGGGGTAGCAACCCTTAAGAAATACTTTGATGGAACCATCATTCCTGAAAATCCACGTATTACCAATGCTCAAAAAGCCATCCGTACCAACGATATTGAAAACGTAGGGAAGACTGCTCGTCACCACACCATGTTTGAAATGTTAGGGAACTTCTCCATTGGAGATTACTTCCGTGACGAAGCCATTACCTGGGCTTATGAACTCTTGACAAGTCCTGAGTGGTTTGACTTCCCTAAAGACAAACTCTACATGACCTACTATCCAGATGATACAGATTCTTACAACCGCTGGATTGAAGTGGGAGTAGATCCAAGTCATTTGATCCCAATCGAAGACAACTTCTGGGAAATTGGTGCTGGACCTTCTGGACCAGATACAGAAATCTTCTTTGACCGTGGGGAAGCCTTTGACCCAGAAAACATTGGTCTTCGCTTGCTTGCGGAAGATATTGAGAACGACCGTTATATCGAGATCTGGAACATCGTTTTGTCACAATTTAACGCTGATCCAGCTGTACCTCGTAGCGAATACAAGGAATTGCCACACAAGAACATTGATACGGGCGCAGGTTTGGAGCGTTTGGTGGCGGTTATCCAAGGGGCTAAGACAAACTTTGAAACTGACCTCTTCATGCCAATCATCCGTGAAGTTGAGAAATTATCTGGTAAGGTTTACGACCAAGATGGTGACAACATGAGCTTTAAGGTCATCGCTGACCACATCCGTTCACTTTCATTTGCGATTGGGGATGGTGCCCTTCCTGGAAATGAAGGTCGTGGTTATGTCCTCCGTCGTCTCCTTCGTCGTGCCTCTATGCATGGTCAAAAATTGGGTATCAATGAGCCTTTCCTTTACAAACTTGTTCCAACTGTTGGAAAAATCATGGAAAGCTACTACCCAGAGGTACTTGAAAAACGTGACTTTATTGAGAAAATTGTCAAGAGTGAAGAAGAGTCATTTGCTCGTACCCTTCACTCAGGTCAACACTTTGCCCAAGGCATCGTAGCAGACTTGAAAGAAAAAGGACAATCTGTCATTGCTGGTCAAGATGTCTTTAAACTCTATGATACATACGGATTCCCAGTAGAGTTGACAGAAGAAATCGCTGAAGAAGCTGGTATGACTGTAGACCGTGAAGGTTTTGAAGTAGCCATGAAGGAACAACAAGAGCGTGCGCGTGCATCTGCTGTCAAAGGCGGATCTATGGGGATGCAAAATGAGACCCTTCAAAACATTACAGTTGAGAGCATCTTTAACTACAATGCTAGCCAATTGTCTTCTAAGTTAGTGGCTATCGTAGCAGACAATGCTGAAGTAGAAGCTGTTTCAGAAGGAACTGCATCACTAATCTTTGCAGAAACACCATTCTACGCTGAAATGGGTGGACAGGTTGCGGACCACGGTCAAATCTTGGATGCTGCAGGAAATGTCGTAGCGACTGTAACAGATGTACAAAAGGCACCAAATGGCCAACCACTTCATACCGTTGAAGTTCTTGCGCCACTTGCTTTGAAACAAGAATACACTTTGGCCATCGATAGCAATCGTCGTCACCGTGTCATGAAGAACCACACAGCCACTCACTTGCTCCATGCAGCTCTTCATAATATCCTTGGCCACCATGCTACTCAAGCAGGTTCACTTAATGAAGTAGAATTCCTACGCTTTGACTTCACTCACTTCCAAGCTGTGACTCCAGAAGAGTTGCGTGCTATTGAGCAACAAGTCAATGAGAAGATTTGGGAAGCCATCGCAGTGGAAACTGTTGAGACAGACATTGACACCGCTAAAGAAATGGGAGCTATGGCCCTCTTTGGTGAGAAATACGGTAAGGAAGTTCGCGTTGTCACTATCGGGGACTACTCAGTTGAACTTTGTGGTGGTACCCACGTAGGTAATACTTCTGAGATTGGCCTCTTCAAGATTGTTAAAGAAGAAGGTATTGGATCAGGAACTCGTCGTATCTTGGCAGTAACTGGTAAGGAAGCCTTTGAAGCTTACCGTGACCAAGAAGATGCACTGAAAGCAGTCGCAACAACTTTGAAAGCTCCTCAACTCAAAGAAGTACCTCACAAGGTGGAAGGACTTCAAGAGCAACTCCGTCAATTGCAAAAAGAAAATGCTGAATTGAAGGAAAAAGCGGCAGCAGCGGCAGCTGGCGATGTCTTCAAGAATGTTCAAGAAGCAAACGGACACCGTTACATTGCTAGCCAAGTTTCTGTTTCAGATGCAGGTGCCCTTCGTACCTTTGCGGATAACTGGAAACAAAAAGACTATTCGGATGTGCTTGTTCTTGTCGCAGCCATCGGTAACAAGGTCAACCTTCTTGTAGCCAGCAAGACAAAAGATGTGCACGCAGGTAATGTCATCAAAGAATTGGCTCCAATCGTCGATGGACGTGGTGGTGGTAAACCAGACATGGCCATGGCAGGAGGAAGCAACCAAGCGAAAATCCAAGAATTATTGGATGCAGTAGCAGGTAAATTGTAATCAAGCAAATACCTATCCATTTGGATAGGTATTTTTTGCATCAGAAAAACTCCCCACGAATAGTGAGGAGCGCATTTTTAGAATTAAACAATACCTTGGGCAATCATAGCATTTGCTACGTTTTCAAAGGCTGCAATATTTGCACCTGCAAGGTAGTCAGTACCAAGACCGTATGTTTCTGCAGTTGTTTTAGCTGTGTTGAAGATGTTAGTCATAATATCTTTCAAGCGACCGTCAACTTCTTCACGTGTCCATGAAAGGCGAAGGCTGTTTTGGCTCATTTCAAGAGCAGATACAGCTACCCCACCAGCATTGGCAGCTTTGGCAGGTCCGTATAGGATACCGTTTTCCTTGTAGACTTTGATAGCTTCAAGGTCGCTAGGCATGTTGGCTCCTTCAGAGACACAGATAACTCCTTGAGCAACCAAGCGTTTCGCAGCTTCACCGTTGATCTCGTTTTGAGTCGCACATGGAAGAGCGATATCGTAGTTACCAGTGTAAGTCCATACAGAACCTTCATAGTAAGTAGCAGTAGGTTTTTCTGCAGCGTACTCAGTTAAACGAGCACGACGGTTGTTTTTAACATCTGACAAAAGGTCGAAGTCGATACCATTTTCATCAATGACATAACCATTTGAGTCAGATACAGAAATAACTGTAGCACCAAGTTCAGTTGCTTTTTGAAGGGCAAACTGAGCAACGTTACCAGAACCAGAAACAACCACTTTCTTACCAGCAAAGCTGTTTCCGTTAGCTTTGAGCATTTCTTCAGTGTAGTAAACCAAACCGTAACCAGTCGCTTCTGGACGAATCAGGCTACCACCAAATCCAAGAGGTTTACCAGTCAAGACACCAGCATCAAATTGGTTGAGGCGTTTGTATTGTCCGTAAAGGTAACCAATTTCACGTCCACCGACACCGATATCACCAGCAGGTACATCAAGAGATGGTCCGATGTATTTTTGCAATTCAGCCATGAAGCTTTGGCAGAAGCGCATCACTTCAGCATCAGTTTTGCCTTTAGGATCGAAGTCCGATCCACCTTTACCTCCACCGATTGGAAGTCCAGTCAAAACGTTCTTAAAGATTTGTTCGAAGCCGAGGAATTTCAAAATCCCTTGGTTTACAGTTGGGTGGAAACGAAGTCCGCCTTTATATGGTCCAACAGCAGAGTTAAATTGAACACGGTAACCACGGTTAACTTGAACTTTTCCATCACGGTCAACCCAAGGAACACGGAAAGAAATTACGCGCTCAGGTTCAGTGATACGTGCCAAGATGTTTTCTTCAATATACTCAGGGTGTTTTTCAAAGACAGGTTCCAAAGTACTGAAGAATTCTTCAACCGCCTGGAGAAATTCAGCCTCATGCCCGTTACGAGCTTTTACAGTTTCAAACACGCTTTGGATATATTCTTTAGCAGATGTCATATCGTTCTCCTTTTGTTTGTTGTCATATTTTATTACATGAGACATTATAGCAGAAAAAATTTTTAGTGTAAAGAAAAAAACATAAATTTTCTAAAAATTCTTTCAATTTGAATAAGCTAGTTTTATTAGTTGAATTAGAAACCTTTTTATAGGGTTAGTTTTATTAAAAGGCTCCTGCCAAAGTATGGTATAATAATAAAGAAATAATGGATTTTGGAGGAATAGAATCATGGTATCAACAAAAACACAGATTGCTGGTTTTGAGTTTGATAATTGCTTGATGAATGCAGCAGGTGTTGCTTGTATGACAATTGAGGAATTGGAAGGTGTTAAAAACTCAGCAGCAGGAACCTTTGTCACTAAAACAGCAACCTTGGAATTTCGTCAGGGAAATCCTGAACCACGTTATCAAGATGTTCCACTTGGTTCTATTAACTCTATGGGTCTGCCAAATAATGGTTTAGACTATTACTTGAACTACCTTTTGGAGTTACAAGAAAAAGAACCAAACCGTACTTTCTTTCTGTCTTTAGTTGGAATGTCTCCAGAGGAGACTCATACAATCTTAAAAAAGGTTCAAGATAGTGATTTCCGCGGGCTAACTGAACTCAATCTCTCATGTCCCAATGTTCCAGGTAAGCCACAGATTGCCTATGACTTTGAAACTACAGATCGTATCTTATCAGAAGTCTTTGAGTATTTTACAAAACCTCTAGGAATTAAGCTTCCACCTTATTTTGATATTGTACATTTTGACCAAGCTGCAGAAATTTTCAACAAATATCCACTTAAGTTTGTGAATTGTGTCAATTCTATTGGAAATGGTCTTTATATTCAAGATGAGTCGGTCGTGATTCGTCCTAAGAATGGCTTTGGTGGAATTGGTGGTGAATACATCAAACCTACTGCCCTTGCTAATGTCCATGCCTTTTATCAACGCTTAAATCCAGAAATTCAAATCATTGGAACTGGTGGAGTATTAACAGGGCGTGATGCTTTTGAACATATCCTATGTGGTGCTAGCATGGTACAAGTAGGAACTACTCTTCATAAAGAAGGAGTAGGTGCTTTTGAGCGTATTACCAAGGAACTCAAAGAAATTATGGTGGAAAAAGGTTATCAAAGCCTAGATGATTTCCGTGGTAAATTACATTATATTGATTAAATAAAAGTGAAACTAAAAAGAAAGGAGAATAGATGCTAGCCATAGAAGAAAGTCGAAAATTGTCCTTAGCGAACCTTCCGAGTTTGACCCTGTTTACAGGGGTCGACCAAGGCCAGTATGACGTCATGAAAACACAGGTTCTCAAGCAAATCGGCTACGATCCTGCAGATTTGAATTTTGCTTATTTTGACATGAAAGAAGTAGACTACAAAAGCTTGGAGCTAGAGTTGGTCAGTCTTCCTTTCTTTGCAGATGAAAAGATTGTTATTTTAGATCATTTTCTCGACATAACGACTGCTAAAAAACGCTATCTAACTGATGATGAGCTTAAGTCTTTTGAAGACTATCTGGAAAATCCTTTACCTTCAAGTAAACTAGTCATTTTTGCTGAAGGGAAGTTGGATAGTAAGAGACGTTTGGTCAAATTGCTCAAGAGGGATGCGAAGGTTTTCGAAGCCATCGAGCCTAAAGAGCAAGAAATACGAGCTTATTTTCAAAAGTGGGCTCAGGAACAAGGACTTACTTTTGATGGAAATTCCTTTGAACAGTTGCTTATCAAATCTAGTTTTCAATTCAGTGAAATTCAGAAAAATCTGCTCTTCTTACTGTCTTATAAGGATAGTAGTCTGATAACAGAAGAAGATATTGTTGAAGCCATTCCAAAGACTTTGCAGGATAATATTTTTGATTTAACCCAATTGATTGTAGGGAAGAAGATCGATCAGGCACGTGATTTAGTCAAGGATTTGACCTTGCAGGGAGAAGATGAGATTAAACTGATTGCCATAATGCTGGGGCAGTTCAGACTCTATACACAAGTGAAAATTTTGCAAGAGTCTGGTCAGACAGAATCACAGATGGTCAGCAGTTTGGGTCACTATCTTGGTCGCAATCCGAATCCCTATCAAATAAAATTTGCTCTTCGTGATTCCAGAGGAATTTCACTTGGTTTCATACAAAATGCAATTCGTTATTTAATCCAGGCTGATTATCAAATCAAGACTGGCGTCTATGAGAAAAACTACCTATTTGAAAGGGCTCTATTACAGATTGCCAGCCAGTTAAATTGAGCAAATAACTTGAAAAAAAAGGTTGTTTGCGTTATCATTTTTATATAGAAAGAAAAAGAGGTATTACAGATGGCTATTATCTTACCAGATCTTCCATACGCTTACGACGCCTTGGAACCATATATTGATGCTGAAACGATGCATTTGCACCATGACAAACACCACCAAGCATATGTAAATAACGCTAATGCAGCTCTTGAAAAACACCCTGAAATTGGTGAAGACCTTGAAGCTTTGCTTGCAGATGTTGAATCTATCCCTGCAGATATTCGTCAAGCTCTTATCAATAATGGTGGTGGCCACTTGAACCATGCTCTTTTCTGGGAATTGATGACTCCTGAAAAAACAGCTCCTTCAGCAGAACTTGCAGCAGCAATTGATGCAACATTTGGTTCATTCGAAGAATTCCAAGCAGCATTTACTGCAGCAGCAACTACTCGTTTCGGTTCTGGATGGGCATGGTTGGTTGTTAACAAAGAAGGTAAACTTGAAGTGACTTCAACAGCAAACCAAGATACACCAATCTCAGAAGGTAAAAAACCAATCTTGGGCTTGGACGTTTGGGAACATGCCTACTACGTGAAATATCGCAACGTTCGTCCTGACTACATCAAAGCTTTCTTCTCAGTTATCAACTGGAACAAAGTAGACGAGCTTTACGCAGCAGCTAAATAATCGCATTTGATAACACCCCTTTTTAGTTGGATTTTGGGTCTAGCTTTAAAGGTGTTTTTTTGTTTCCTTTTTTAGAAGTAACTGTCTCATGATTTTCCTTTGTTGGATAGGCTTTATTTATGGTATAATGATAAGATAAAAAACGAAGGAGAAATCATGAATATTCAACAATTACGCTACGTTGTTGCTATTGCAAATAGTGGTACTTTTCGTGAAGCTGCTGAGAAAATGTACGTTAGCCAACCCAGTCTATCTATTTCTGTAAGAGATCTGGAGAAAGAGCTAGGATTCAAGATTTTCCGCAGAACTAGTTCGGGTACCTTTCTTACTCGTCGTGGAATGGAATTTTATGAAAAGGCCCAAGAGTTGGTTAAAGGATTTGATATTTTCCAGAACCAGTATGCCAATCCTGAAGAGGAAAAGGATGAGTTTTCAATATCCAGCCAGCACTATGATTTCTTGCCACCGACTATCACAACTTTTTCTCAAAGGTACCCAGACTATAAAAATTTCCGTATTTTTGAATCTACAACTGTTCAGATTTTGGATGAAGTAGCCCAAGGTCATAGTGAGATTGGGATTATTTACCTCAACAATCAAAACCAAAAGGGTATCATGCAACGGGTTGAAAAGTTAGGCCTTGAAGTGATTGAGTTGATTCCTTTCCAGACGCATATCTATCTTCGTGAAGGACATCCTTTAGCCAAGAAAAAAGAGTTGGTTATGGAGGATTTGGCAGATTTGCCAACAGTTCGATTCACACAGGAAAAAGATGAGTATCTTTATTACTCAGAGAACTTTGTGGACACAAGTGCCAGCTCTCAGATGTTTAACGTAACAGACCGCGCTACTTTAAATGGAATTCTTGAAAGAACAAATGCTTATGCGACTGGTTCTGGATTCTTGGATAGCGATAGCGTGAACGGGATCACCGTTATTCCACTAAATGATAATCTCAATAATCGCATGGTTTATGTGAAACGTGAAGAAGTAGACTTGAGTCCAGCGGGAACCTTATTTGTAGAAGTTATGCAAGAGTATTTTGATCAGAAGAGGAAAGCATGAAAAAAAGAGGAATAGTAGCAGGGATCATAGCAGCCTTAATCGTGTTAGATCAATTGGTAAAAGCTTATGTCGTTCAGAATATTGCTCTTGGTGAAATCAAATCATGGATCCCAAATCTAGTTAGTTTAACCTATCTGCAAAATAGGGGGGCAGCTTTTTCTATGCTTCAAGATCAACAGTGGTTTTTTGCGGTGATTACTCTAGTAGTTATGGCAGGGGCTATCTGGTATTTGCACAAGCATATAGAGGATTCCCTCTGGACAGTCTTTGGATTGGTTCTGATTATTGCAGGCGGTCTGGGAAACTTCATTGATCGCATTAGCCAAGGATTTGTCGTGGATATGTTTCACTTAGACTTTATCAGTTTTGCGATTTTCAATGTGGCTGATAGTTATCTGACAGTAGGGGTCGTTGTGTTATTGCTTGCAATGCTAAAAGAGGAAATGAATGGAAATTAGAATTGAAACAGGTGGACTACGTTTAGATAAGGCTTTGTCAGATTTGACAGAATTGTCTCGTAGTCTCGCCAATGAACAAATCAAGTCTGGTCAAGTCTTGGTCAACGGTCAGGTCAAGAAAGCCAAGTATACGGTCCAAGAGGGGGATATCATCACCTATCAAGTTCCCGAACCAGAGGTTTTGGAGTATGTAGCTGAAGATATTCCTTTAGAAATCATTTATCAAGATGAGGATGTAGCAGTAGTCAATAAACCTCAAGGGATGGTCGTTCATCCAAGCGCTGGTCATACCAGTGGTACCTTGGTGAATGCCCTTATGTATCATATCAAAGACTTATCAGGAATCAATAGTGTGCTGCGCCCAGGAATTGTCCATCGTATCGATAAGGACACATCTGGGCTTCTTATGATTGCTAAAAATGATGAAGCTCACATGGCCCTGGCTCAAGAATTGAAAGACAAGAAATCTCTTCGAAAATATTGGGCTATTGTTCATGGTAATCTTCCAAATGACCGAGGTGTCATTGAGGCGCCGATTGGTCGTAGCGAAAAAGACCGCAAGAAACAAGCTGTGACTGCCAAAGGAAAACCAGCAGTGACACGTTTCCAAGTCTTAGAACGCTTTGGTGACTATTCTTTATTAGAGTTGCAACTGGAAACAGGACGAACTCATCAGATCCGTGTGCACATGGCTTATATCGGTCATCCTGTCGCTGGTGATGAGGTTTATGGACCTCGTAAAACCCTAAAGGGACATGGGCAATTTCTCCATGCCAAGACGCTAGGATTTACCCATCCAAGAACTGGTGAAACTATGGAATTTACTGCTGATATTCCCGCTATCTTTAAAGAGACTTTAGAGAAACTTAGAAATGAACAATAAAAAGGACTCAGTTGAGTCCCTTTTATTTGCGTTTTTTCTTAGCTTTTTTCATTTTATTGGCCATGCGTTTCATGGATTGCTTCATAGCAAATTCACCGATTTTACCCTTGAGACCTCCACCGAGCATCTGGCTCATATCAGGCATTCCGGCTCCTCCAAGAGCAGACATATCCGGCATACCACCTTGTCCCATCATACCTTCAAGGGCTGACATATCCATGCCACCAGGCATATTTTTAGGAAGGTTGTTAGGGTTGATGCCCATTTGCTTCATCATCTTGTTCATGTCACCAGACATGACACCTTGCATGAGTTGTTTGGCTTGGTTAAAGTCTTTGATGAACTTGTTGACATCGATAAAGGTATTACCAGAACCAGCTGCAATACGACGACGACGGCTTGGAGTGAGCAAATCTGGATTTTCACGTTCTTCAGGAGTCATGGATGAGACGATAGCACGTTTGCGAGCGATTTGTTTTTCATCCACCTTCATATTTTGAAGGGCAGGATTGTTGGCCATACCAGGAATCATCTTGAGCAAATCTTCCATTGGCCCCATATTTTGCACCTGATCCAACTGATCGATGAAATCGTTGAAATCAAAGGTGTTTTCTCGCATCTTCTCAGCCATTTCAAGGGCTTTTTGCTCATCGTATTCTTGGGAAGCTTTCTCAATCAGAGTCAGCATATCTCCCATACCGAGAATACGGCTGGCCATGCGGTCAGGGTGGAAAGTTTCAATATCGGTAATCTTTTCACCAGTACCAGTGAACTTGATTGGTTTTCCTGTGATATGACGAACAGAAAGGGCAGCACCACCACGAGTGTCCCCGTCAATCTTGGTAAGGATGACACCGGTAACTTCTAATTGAGCGTTAAATTCTCGCGCAACGTTAGCAGCTTCTTGACCGATCATGGCATCGATGACGAGAAGGATTTCATTTGGTTGAGCAAGAGCTTTAACATCACGAAGCTCATTCATGAGAAGCTCGTCGATTTGTAAACGACCAGCCGTATCAATCAAGACATAGTCGTTATGGTTGGCTTTAGCTTGCTCCAAACCTTGGCGAACAATCTCCACTGCAGGAACTTCAGTTCCAAGAGCAAAGACAGGAACATCAATTTGTTGTCCTAGTGTTTTAAGCTGGTCAATAGCAGCAGGACGATAGATGTCGGCCGCAATCATCAGAGGACGAGCATCCTCTTCCTTTTTGAGTTTGTTAGCAAGTTTTCCAGCGAAGGTTGTTTTACCAGCCCCTTGCAAACCGACCATCATGATAATGGTTGGGATTTTTGGAGACTTGATAATCTCAGCTGTATCAGAACCAAGAACTTCCGTCAACTCTTCATTAACAATCTTGATGATTTGTTGAGCTGGGTTGAGGGTATCAATGACTTCGTGCCCAATGGCACGTTCACGAACTTTCTTGATAAAGTCCTTAACCACTGGCAAAGCAACGTCGGCTTCTAAAAGAGCCAGACGAATTTCCTTGGTTGCTTCTTGGATATCGCTCTCGGTAATTTTTCCTTTTTTACGTAGATTTTTAAAGACGTTCTGCAAACGTTCTGTTAAATTTTCAAATGCCATATTTATTCCTCTTATTCTCTATTATCAATACTTGTTAAAATCTCAACTTGCTCTTGTAGAAAAGTATCCTCTGGATAGCGCTCAATGATCTGGTCAAAAATCTGACTGCGGACAATGTAATCAGAGTACATATGGAGTTTCATCTCATAATCTTCCAGAATTTTTTCCGTTCGTTTGATATTATCATAAACAGCCTGACGACTAACGCCGAACTCTTCTGCAATTTCAGCTAAACTATAGTCGTCTGCATAGTAGAGCTCGATATAGTTCATCTGCTTATCAGTCAAAAGGGCTGCATAAAATTCAAACAGAGCATTCATTCGATTGGTTTTTTCAATTTCCATAAGATTTATTATACCAAAAAATAGCCTGATTCGCTAGCTAGGGATAGTTTTTAGATAGAAGTTGTAATTAAATTTTTTTACTCTTATTTTCTGACGATAAGGTCTTTTTTTGATATAATGGATAGGATTATAATGTTTTAGAAAGAGGTTCTTATGAGAGAATTAGAAACCGTGTTAGAGCAACGTTTTGGGCTTGTTTTTTCAGATAAACAATTACTTGAAACTGCTTTTACTCACACAAGTTACGCCAATGAGCACCGCCTCTTAAAAATTTCACACAATGAACGCTTGGAATTTTTAGGAGACGCTGTTCTGCAATTATTGATTTCAGAATATCTGTACAAAAAATATCCTAAAAAACCAGAAGGTGACCTGTCTAAACTCCGTGCCATGATTGTACGTGAAGAGAGTTTGGCTGGTTTTGCCCGTGACTGCCAGTTTGACCAGTTTATCAAGCTAGGTAAGGGAGAGGAAAAATCTGGAGGCCGTAATCGAGATACCATCTTGGGAGATGCTTTCGAAGCCTTTTTGGGTGCCCTGCTTTTAGATAAGGATCTACTTACGGTAAAAGAGTTTATCTACCAAGTCATGATTCCAAAGGTTGAGGCCGGTGACTTTGAAATGATTAAAGACTACAAGACCCACCTTCAAGAATTACTCCAAGTCAATGGTGATGTCGATATTCGTTATCAGGTGATTTCGGAAAATGGTCCTGCCCATGATAAGATGTTTGAGGTTGAAGTTCTTGTCGAGGGTCAAAGTTTAGGTAGGGGTCAAGGACGATCTAAAAAATTGGCCGAACAAGAAGCCGCTAAAAATGCAGTTGAGGAAGGACTGGATTCATGTATTTAAAAGAAATTGAGATTCAGGGGTTTAAGTCCTTTGCTGATAAAACCAAGGTTGTTTTTGACCAAGGAGTAACAGCAGTTGTAGGACCCAATGGTTCTGGAAAATCTAACATCACAGAAAGTTTACGCTGGGCTCTTGGGGAATCCAGTGTCAAAAGTCTTCGTGGAGGGAAGATGCCTGATGTTATCTTTGCAGGAACAGAAAGTAGAAAACCATTAAACTATGCTTCTGTAGTTGTTACTCTAGATAACCAGGATGGTTTCATCAAGGATGCAGGACAGGAAATCAAGGTGGAGCGTCACATCTATCGTACTGGAGACAGTGAATACAAGATTGACGGTAAAAAAGTTCGTCTTCGTGATATTCATGATCTTTTCTTAGATACCGGACTTGGACGTGATTCCTTCTCCATTATTTCCCAAGGGAAGGTCGAAGAAATCTTCAACTCCAAACCTGAGGAACGTCGCGCTATCTTTGAAGAAGCGGCGGGAGTTTTAAAATATAAAACTCGTCGCAAAGAGACAGAAAGTAAACTCCAACAAACTCAAGACAATTTAGACCGCTTGGAAGATATCATCTATGAGTTAGACAATCAAATCAAGCCCTTAGAAAAGCAAGCAGCAACAGCTAGAAAATTTATAGAATTAGATGGTCAGCGTAAGGCAATCTACTTGGACGTTTTGGTTGCACAAATTCAAGCCAATAAGGCTGAATTGGATCTAACAGAAGAAGAATTAAACCAAGTCCAAGAACTGTTGACTAGTTATTATCAAAAACGCGAGTCACTAGAACTTGAAAATCAATCTCTCAAGAAGCAGAGACAAGATTTACAAGCAGAGATGGCTAAAGATCAAACTAGTTTGATGGATTTGACTGCTCTAATCAGTGATTTAGAACGTAAATTGGCCTTGTCTAAACTGGAGACAGAGCAGGTTGCTCTCAATCAACAAGAGGCTCAAGCTCGTTTGGCTAGTTTGGATGAAAAGAGAAATGTTCTCATTCAAGAGAAGGAAGAAAAAGAAGCAAGTCTCAGTCAGTTAGAAGAAAATCTAGCTCTCAATACGAAAGAACTCAATCGTTTAGAAGCTGAGTTAGTAGCATTTTCTGATGATCCAGATCAGATGATTGAGCAACTGCGTGAGCGCTTTGTTGCTTTCTTGCAGGAAGAAGCGGATGTCTCTAACCAGTTGACACGGATTGAAAATGATCTTGAGAATAGTCGCCAACAGACTCAAAAGCAAGAAGAACAATTGGAGTCCTTGAAGGAACAATTAGCTTCTGCCAAGTCTAAGGCAAGTGAACAAGAGGCTGATCTAAAATCAGCAAAAGAAAAAGTACAGGCCTTGCTTGCTGACTATCAGACGCATGCTAAACAAGAAGAAGAGCAAAAGCAGGCTTATCAAAGTCAGCAAAATCAACTTTTTGACCGTTTGGATAGTCTGAAAAACAAGCAGGCTAAGGCGCAAAGTCTGGAAAACATTCTTAAAAACCATAGTAATTTCTATGCGGGTGTTAAGAGTGTTCTACAAGAAAAAAATCGCCTGGGCGGTATTATCGGAGCGGTCAGTGAACATTTAACTTTTGATGTTCGTTATCAAACAGCTCTTGAAATCGCCCTCGGGGCAAGTAGCCAACATATCATCGTTGAAGATGAACAGGCTGCGACTAAGGCTATTGATTTCCTTAAGCGAAACCGATCTGGTCGTGCGACTTTCCTACCTTTAACAACCATCAAGGCTCGTAGCATTTCTAGTCAGAACCAAGAGATGATTGCAGCAAGTCCAGGTTTTCTTGGAATGGCAGATGAATTGGTTACTTTTGATGCCAAGCATGAAGCTATTTTTAAAAACTTGCTAGCTACAACAGCAATCTTTGATACGGTAGAGCATGCGCGTGATGCAGCTCGTAAAGTGCGCTATCAGGTTCGGATGGTAACGCTAGATGGTACAGAATTGCGAACAGGTGGTTCTTATGCTGGTGGTGCCAATCGTCAAAATAACAGTATTTTCATCAAGCCTGAATTAGAACAGTTGCAAAAAGAGATTGCTCAAGAAGAAAAACTTCTTCGTCAGGAAGAAGAAAAACTAAAAATTGCTCAAGAACAATTAAATAACCTGAGTCAAACTTTGGAGACCATTAAGTACCAGGGAGAGCAAGTTCGTATCCAGGAACAAGGCTTGTACTTAGCTTATCAACAAACTAGCCAGCAGGTCGAAGAACTTGAGACACTCTTGAAACTTCAGGAGCAAGAATTAACTAATCTCAGAGTTGGAGATTGGCAAGCTGAAAAGGAAAAATGCCAAGAACGTCTCGCAATTATTGCAACTGAAAAACAAAAGCTGGAATCTGAAATCGAAGAAATCAAGTCCAATAAAAATGCTATTCAGGAACGCTACCAAAACTTGCAGGATAAACTTTCTCAAGAACGTCTGCTCAAAACAGAAATGATAGGGCGAAAACGTTACGAAGTTGCCGATATTGAACGGATTAACAAAGAACTTGAGAACCTCAATATCGAACAAGAAGAGATTGAACGTCTTTTGCAAGAAAAAGTAGACAATCTTGAAAAAGTTGATACAGAACTTTTGGCCAAGCAGGAAGCAGAAGCCAAGAGTCAAAAAGAAGAAATTCAACAGGGACTCATTCGTAAGCAGTTTGAACTCGACGACATTGAGGGACAACTGGATGATATTGCAAGTCATTTAGAACAAGCTCGTCAGCAAAATGAAGAATGGATTCGTAAGCAAACACGTGCGGAAGCGACTAAAGAGAAGATTATAGATCGTCTTCACTATCTTCAAGGTCAACTGACTGAAGAATACCAGATTAGTTATACAGAAGCTTTGGTGCAAGCCAATCCGTTGGAAGATTTGGCAATCGCTGAACAAAAGGTTAAGGATTTGGAAAAATCCATTCGTTCACTTGGTCCGGTCAATTTGGATGCTATTGAACAGTTTGACGAAGTACACGAACGTTTGGAGTTCTTAAATATTCAACGAGATGATATTCTTTCTGCTAAGAATTTGCTTCTTGAAACCATTACAGAGATGAACGATGAAGTGAAAGAACGATTTAAATCAACATTCGAAGCTATTCGTGAGTCCTTTAAAGTGACTTTCAAGCAGATGTTTGGTGGTGGTCAAGCAGACCTAATTCTGACAGAAGGAGATTTATTGACTGCAGGTGTCGAAATCTCTGTGCAACCACCAGGTAAGAAAATCCAATCTCTCAATCTCATGAGTGGTGGGGAGAAGGCTTTGTCAGCTCTAGCTTTGCTCTTCTCAATCATTCGTGTTAAGACTATTCCATTTGTAATTTTAGATGAGGTTGAGGCCGCGCTAGACGAGGCTAACGTTAAACGCTTTGGGGATTACCTCAATCGGTTTGACAAGGATAGTCAATTTATCGTTGTTACCCACCGTAAGGGAACCATGGCAGCCGCAGACTCTATTTATGGAGTAACTATGCAAGAATCTGGTGTTTCTAAGATTGTCTCTGTTAAACTAAAAGATTTAGAGAATATGGATGCTTAGTTTGTTTTCAATATAACATTTCAAGCTAAAGTATTTAGAATAACCTTCAAGAAGTCAGAAAGGTTACAAAAACAAATTGAGGAGCTTACATGGATTTTGACCTATTCCTAATGATTTGTAATTATATTGGGACTATAGCCTTTGCGGCGTCAGGAGCCATCAAAGGATTTGGTAAACGTTTAGATATTTTTGGCATTAGTTTATTGGCAATTGTAACGGCAGTAGGCGGAGGTATTTTAAGAGATTCTATTATCAGTCGTTTTCCCTCCGCTCTCGCAGATCCTGGATCGATTTATGTCTCTATCCTTGTAGCTGTTATTATGTATGCCTTTGTGACATCAAAACAAGCCAATGCTAGTCAAGAAAAAAAATTCTATAAGTGGCTGAGAGAAACCTATCTCATCTTTGATTCGATTGGATTGATTATCTTCTCTCTAATCGGGGCTACAGCTTTAGCTGATAGTAAATTGAACTTGATGTCTGCAGGGATTTTGGCCTGTTTAACAGGTGCCGGCGGAGGTATCATCCGAGATCTTTTGATTAATGAAGTTCCAAGTGTTCTAAAAGAGGACATCTATGCCCTTCTATCTTTTGTAATTGGCGTTATTTATTACTGGTTGGCCTTTGTCCTTCACTTTCCAAGAATCACTGCTTTTATCATTCTCTCAATTGTCGGTTTTGTGATTCGACTCTGTATTATTAAGTTTAAGCTCTCTTTGCCAAATATGGATAAAAAGACTTGGAATTGATTGATGGTAGGAAAGTTCAATCACTCGATTGATAAATATTTTATAAATTAAAAGTTTAATCAAGCGTCTAATCTCATATGGATTAGGCGCTATTTACTTTTTCTATGGTATAATAGAAGATAGATTTACAACTGGAGAATAGAAGTATTTATGATTAAACTAGTCGCAACTGATATGGACGGGACTTTTTTGGATGAAGCTGGCCAATTTGATAGGGAGCGCTTAAAAAAGCTCCTCCATTCTTATAAAGAAAAAGGAATTTACTTTGCTGTAGCTTCTGGTCGTGGTCTTTTGTCGCTTGAAAAGCATTTTGCGGATGTCAAAGATGAGATTATTTTTATCGCCGAAAATGGGAGTCTGGTTCGCTTTCATGGACAAGACCTCTATGAAGCGACCATGCCTAGAGATTTTTACTTATCAACATTTGAAAAGCTAAAGACTTCACCTTATTTTGATGAAAAGAAGATGCTCTTGACTGGTAAGAAAGCTTGCTATGTTTTAGATACTGTAGATGAAACCTATCTCATGTTTAGTCATCATTACAATGAGAATATTCAAAAAGTAGCTAGTCTAGAAGATATTACCGATGAGATTTTCAAATTCACAACGAACTTTACAGAAGAGACAGTAGAAGCTGGCGAAGCTTGGGTCAATGAACATGTTCCTGGTGTTAAGGCAATGACGACAGGTTTTGAATCCATTGATATTGTTCTTGATTATGTGGACAAGGGAGTTGCGATTGTCGAATTAGCTAAGAAGTTAAATCTGAATATGGATCAAGTGATGGCCTTCGGTGACAATCTCAATGACCTTCACATGATGCAAGTTGTAGGGCACCCAGTCGCACCTGAAAATGCTCGCCCAGAGATTTTGGAACTTGCCGAAACAGTTATCGGTCACCATAAGGACCAATCAGTTATCGCTTATATGGAGGGGTTATAATGGCAGATATTAAATTAATTGCCCTAGACTTGGATGGAACCTTGCTGACGACAGACAAGAAATTAACTGATCGTACCAAGGCAACTTTAAAGGCTGCGCGTGAACAAGGGGTCAAGGTAGTCCTAACAACTGGACGTCCTCTCAAGGCCATGGATTTCTTCCTTAAAGAGCTTGGAACAGATGGCCATGATGATGAATATACTATCACATTCAACGGTGGATTGGTTCAGAAAAATACAGGTGAGATTCTTGATAAGACAGTCTTTTCAATTGATGATGTGACACGTATTTATGAAGAAACTGAAAAACTAGGAATCCCCTTAGATGCAATTTCAGAAGGAACAGTATACCAGATTCAGTCTGACCAAGAAAGTTTATATGCTCAGTTTAACCCGGCTCTAACTTTTGTTCCAACTGCTTTTGGAGATTTGTCTAGTCAGGTAACATACAATAAATGTGTGACTGCCTTTCCTCAGGAGCCTTTGGACGCGGCTATTCAGAAGATTTCACCAGAATTATACGACCAATATGAAATTTTTAAATCACGTGAACTCTTGCTAGAATGGTCACCAAAGAATGTTCATAAGGCGACAGGATTATCTAAACTGATTGAACACCTGGGAATTGACCAAAGTCAAGTCATGGCCTGCGGAGATGAAGCTAATGACCTTTCGATGATTGAGTGGGCCGGTCTCGGTGTTGCTATGCAAAATGCTGTGCCGGCAGTTAAGGCTGTGGCAAATGTGGTAACACCAATGACCAATGACGGAGAAGCTGTCGCCTGGGCAATTGAAAAATATGTATTGAAGGAGAACTAAAGAATGGGATTATTTGACCGTTTATTTGGAAAAATCGAAGAACCTAAAATTGAAGATGTTGTCAAAGAAGCTCTAGAAAACATTGATTTATCGGATGATAGCGAGCAAACTGAGACGCTAGAATCTGAAAATATCGAAGTCAAAGAGCAAGATGGGACTGTCGTAGCCGAAGAAAATGATGAAGACTTATTTAAAGCAGAGGTTGACGAAGAAACTATTGTCGAATCAGTTGATGAAGTTGAGGTTTCTCGAGAAGAGTTAAATCAAGTCCAAGAGGCAGATAGTCCTCAAGAGGAAGCGACTCATGTTGAAGATATTCCTTCAAATGATAGTGACGAGGAAGAAATAGTTCAGCCTCAATCAGACGAAGCAGTAACAGAGTTTTTTGAAGAAGAGGAAGCAAACCAAGCAATCGAAGAAACTCCTCAAGTCCAAGAGACTGAACAAGAAAAATATGACCGTAGTCTTAAGAAAACGCGTACTGGATTCGGTGCCCGTTTGAATGCTTTCTTTGCAAATTTCCGCTCAGTCGATGAAGACTTTTTTGAAGAACTTGAAGAACTGCTCATCATGAGTGACGTTGGTGTGCAGGTGGCTTCAAATCTTACGGAAGAATTGCGTTATGAAGCCAAGCTTGAGAATGCTAAGAAACCTGATGCCCTTCGCCGTGTTATCATCGAAAAATTGGTAGAGCTATATGAAAAGGACGGCATTTATAATGAAAATATTAATTTCCAAGATGGATTAACGGTTATGCTTTTTGTTGGAGTTAATGGGGTCGGGAAAACAACTTCAATTGGTAAATTAGCTAATCGATACAAACAAGCTGGTAAAAAGGTTATGCTTGTTGCTGCGGATACCTTCCGTGCGGGTGCGGTTGCTCAGTTAGCAGAATGGGGGCGTCGTGTGGATGTTCCTGTCGTTACTGGCCCTGAAAAAGCAGATCCAGCTAGCGTTGTCTTTGATGGGATGGAACGAGCAGTAGCAGAAAGCATTGATATTCTCATGATTGATACAGCTGGCCGTCTGCAAAACAAAGAAAACTTAATGGCAGAATTGGAAAAGATTGGTCGTATCATCAAACGCGTAGTTCCAGAAGCGCCTCATGAAACCTTCCTAGCTCTTGATGCGTCAACTGGGCAAAACGCTCTTGTACAAGCTAAAGAATTCTCAAAAATTACTCCTGTCACAGGAATAGTCTTAACAAAAATTGATGGAACTGCCCGAGGTGGGGTTGTTCTTGCTATCCGTGAGGAACTCAATATCCCTGTTAAGCTAATTGGTTTTGGTGAAAAAATCGATGATATCGGTGAGTTTAACTCTGAAAACTTTATGAAGGGTCTTTTAGAAGGTCTACTATAAATAAGAAAATCCTGCAAGAATTCTTGCAGGATGTTTTTGATTATTCTAAACGACCATCTTTACAATAGGCGATATCTGGTTGCCAAGTCCATTTGGCACCGTATTTTTCAAGGAGATCAAAGCTAGCTTGTGGTCCCATGCTACCAGCCTTGTAGTCATGAAGTGGAGCACCGTTTTCAGCCCAAAGCTTCTCGATACGGTCAATCAATTTCCATGATGCACTCACTTCCTCCCAGTGGCTAAAGTTTGTTGAGTTATTGTTCAAAACATCATAGATCAGTTTTTCATATGGGTCTGGTGAAGCACCTGTTGCAGTTGCATCTGTTCGATAGTCAAGCGAGTTATGTGCAAGTTTGAACTCTTCTCCAACTTCTTTACCGTTAAGGCTAAGAGAGAATCCTTCCGTCGGTTGGATATAGATGGTCAAAATATTTGGTGCTAGAGGTTGGTCAAAGATTGAATCCATTTGTTTGAAGACGATGTTTACGTGTGTTCCTTTTTCAGTTAGGCGTTTACCTGTACGGAAGAAGAAAGGTACATCACGGAAGCGATCAGTATCGACAAAGAAGGCACCTGAAGCAAAGGTTTCTGTCATTGATTCTGGGTTGACATTTGGTTCGCTGCGGTAAGAAATGTACTTCATGCCATCAACTTTACCAGAACGATACTGACCACGGATGAAGTGCTCTTTAAGTTCCTCATCTGTAGGGTGGTAAAGGTTCTTGAAGACCTTGATTTTCTCTGCGCGAATGTCATCCTTTGTAAAGCTTGCAGGCTTATCCATAGCAAGGAGTGACAGCAGCTGAAGTGTGTGGTTTTGAACCATGTCTCGAAGGGCACCAGACTCATCATAGTAGCCACCACGCTCTTCAACACCTAGACGTTCTGCAAAGGTAATTTGCACATTATCAATATGTTCCCGATTCCAAACATTTTCAAAGATCATATTGGCAAAACGAATGGCAAAGATACTCTGAATCATCTCTTTACCAAGATAGTGGTCGATACGATAGATTTGCTCTTCGTTAAAAGTAGCTAGAAGCTCTTCATTTAGTTTGCTTGCAGTTTCATAATCCGTTCCGAAAGGTTTCTCAACGATCAAACGTTCAAAGCCTTTACCGTCAACGATTTGCTCAGACTTGAGGTGTTTGGCGATGGTACCAAAGAATTGTGGTGCCATTGAGAGGAAGAAGAGCTTGTTGTGTTCAGTTTGATATTTTTCATTTAACTCAGCCTGAAGCTTACGTAATTCGATATAGTGCTCAGTGTCATTAACATCGTGACTTTGATAGTAAAAATGACTAGCAAAAGCTTGAGCCTCTTCTGCGCTATCTGCCAAGTCTAAAATAGATTCGACAACAACAGATTCGAAATATTCCTTACTCCAAGGTCTACGAGCAGTTCCAATAACAGCAAAATGATCAGACAGATTACCTGATTTATAAAGTCTAAAGAGTGAAGGGTAAAGCTTGCGTTTAGCCAAATCTCCACTAGCACCAAAAATTGTAACAATAACTTTAGATGACATCCAGCTACCTAATTTCTATTTACTTTCCTAGATATCCTAGGCATGAGGAATCCCCATTTTCATACCCTTTATTTTATCATAATTTTCTAAAAAATCCAAAATTCCAATACAAGTGAGAAAAAAACTGCAAGGTTTACCTTGCAGTTTTTTAAGCATTGAGAACCTTGTCCAAAAATTCTTTTAGACGAGGGTGTTGTGGGTTGTCAAAGATTTGATCAGGTGTACCATCTTCTAGGAATTCACCGTCGGCAGTAAAGATAACTCGATTGGCAACCTTGCGGGCAAATCCCATTTCATGGGTTACGATGATCATAGTCATGCCTTGTTCAGCCAACTCTTTCATAACATTCAGAACGTCGCCGACCATCTCAGGGTCAAGGGCAGAAGTTGGTTCGTCAAAGAGCATGATATCTGGATTCATAGCCAAACCGCGAGCGATAGCCACACGTTGTTTTTGACCACCGGATAGACTTTCAGGATTGGCATTGGCCTTGTCAGCAAGCCCAACTTTTTCAAGGAGTTCCATACCTAATTTTTCAGCTTCAGCCTTAGTCATTAACTTATGTTCTACAGGAGCGAAAGTGATATTTTCCAATACGGTCATATGTGGAAAGAGATTGAAGTGCTGGAATACCATTCCGATATTTTCACGAACATGGTCTACATTGGTAGATTTATCCGTCAAATCATAGCCATTAACTGTGATGCTTCCTTTTGTTCCTTCTTCGAGGAGATTTAAGCTACGCAAGAAAGTTGACTTACCTGAACCAGAAGGTCCAATGATACAAACAACATCTCCTTCATAGAATTTTGCTGAAATTCCTTTAAGGACTTTGTTTTTACCATATTGTTTATGTAAGTTATGAACGTCAATTTTTAATTTTGCCATTATTGAATCCTCTTTTCTAAGCGTTTCGCTAATCTAGTTAGAAGAGTGATAATCACAAGGTAGAAGACTGCGAGAATTGCATACATTTTGAAACTTTGGTAGTTACGAGCAATGATAATCTTACCAGTCTGGAAGAGTTCTACCAAACCGATTGCAGATACGATTGTTGTATCTTTAAGAGCGATAACAAATTGGTTGACAAAGTTTGGAAGCATGAGTTTGGTTGCTTGAGGCAAGACAATCTTACGCATGGTTTTTCCATATGAAATACCCAGACTTCGACTAGCTTCCATTTGCCCAACAGGAACGGCCTTGATACCACCACGAACAATTTCAGCGATGTAGGCTGCTGAGTTTAGAGAGAGAGCGATTGTACCAGCGACAAAGTCGTTGATTGGACTTTGTTGACCTGTGAGGGATTCGATAAAGTTAGGAATACCCCAGAAAATAAATGCTGCAAGAATCATGAGTGGAATACCACGGATAACGTCAACGAAAATCTCTGAAATCAAACGGAGTGATTTATAAGGGCTGACACTAAAAATACCGAAGATAATACCGATGAAAATCGCAATTACAAATGAAATCAGTGCTAATGAGAGAGTAATTCCGAGTCCGCTGAGAAGTTGTTTGTAGTTGTTTTTCAACAAGCCCCAGACAGTTGTTTCATCTGCGGTTGAACTTGTAGTAGTAGAATAGCTAGCTAGATACTTATCAAGGATTTTTTGGAATTCTCCATTTGCCTTAAGGTTTGCAAGCCCTTTGTTGAATTTCTCTAGCAATTCTGGATTGCTTCCTTTTTTAACAGCAAAGGCAGTTTCACCAATTGGAGTACCTGCGATTGGTGTTTTTAACTTTTGTCCTTGACTAATAGAATATTTAATAACAGGTTCGTCGTCCATAACGGCATCAATTGAACCAGTGTTTAAGCTATCATACATAGATGCAGCATCTGAAAAAGTTTTGATCTTGTAACCGTACTTACTTTGATTTTCTGTTAGGAAGGTTTGTGAAGCAGTACCATTTTTCACACCTACAGTCTTACCGTTCAAATCTTCATAAGAAGAAATGGTACTTGATTCTTTAACACCAAGAATAGTATTTGCTGTATAGTAAGAATCAGAGAAATCAAAGGTTTCTTTACGAGCATCAGTAACTGACATACCTGCAATGATACCGTCTGCTTGTCCAGATTGGACTGCGTTAATAGCAGCATCAAAACCTGGATTAGTAATCTCGATTTCAAAACCTTGGTCTTCAGCGATTGCCTTGATTAGATCCATATCGATACCAGTGTATTGATTGCTTGAGTCCTGGAAAACAAATGGTGCAAAAGATGAGTCACTGGCGATAGCATACTTCGTTTTTTCTGTGTCAGCTTTTGCTATTCCTAGTGAAAGAATAGGAAATAAAATTAGCAAACAAGCTAGAATTTTCTTATTCATGTGATGTCTCCTTTCAAGATATTTTTAAATTATATCAAAAAAGTTGAAGAACGGCAAACATTTTATATTTTGATGGCAGAAGATATAACATGTAACAAGGTAAGGTAGTCTGTTGAGAAACAGAAACTCTTTCCTTTTTATGGTAAAATAGAAGGATAGAAAATGTGTATGAGGCTATTATGATAAATCGAATAACAGACAACAAATTTAAACTTGTATCCAAATACCAACCGTCTGGGGATCAACCGCAGGCCATCGAGCAGTTAGTGGATAATATTGAGGGTGGAGAAAAGGCTCAAATCTTGATGGGGGCGACTGGTACAGGAAAGACCTACACTATGAGTCAAGTCATTGCCCAGGTCAATAAACCAACTCTTGTCATTGCCCACAATAAAACCCTAGCGGGACAGCTCTATGGGGAGTTCAAGGAATTTTTCCCTGAAAATGCTGTTGAGTATTTCGTATCTTACTATGATTATTACCAGCCAGAAGCCTATGTACCTTCAAGCGATACTTATATAGAAAAAGACAGTTCAGTCAATGATGAAATTGATAAGCTTCGTCACTCTGCGACTTCAGCACTCTTGGAGCGTAATGATGTGATCATTGTTGCATCTGTGTCTTGTATCTATGGTTTGGGATCTCCTAAAGAATACGCTGATAGCGTGGTTAGTTTGCGTCCAGGTCTTGAAATCTCTCGAGATAAACTGCTCAATGATTTGGTGGATATCCAGTTTGAGCGCAATGACATCGACTTTCAACGGGGAAGATTCCGAGTCCGTGGGGATGTGGTGGAAATTTTCCCAGCCTCTCGTGATGAGCATGCCTTTCGTGTAGAGTTTTTCGGGGATGAGATTGACCGTATCCGTGAAGTCGAAGCTCTAACTGGTCAAGTTCTGGGCGAAGTGGATCATTTGGCGATTTTCCCAGCCACTCACTTTGTGACCAATGATGACCACATGGAAGTAGCTATTGCTAAGATTGAGGCTGAGTTGGAGGAGCAGTTAGCTATTTTTGAGAAGGAAGGTAAACTCCTTGAAGCTCAACGTTTGAAACAGCGTACGGAGTATGATATCGAGATGCTACGTGAGATGGGTTATACAAACGGGGTTGAAAACTACTCGCGTCACATGGATGGACGAAGTGAAGGAGAGCCACCGTACACCCTTCTTGATTTCTTCCCTGATGATTTTTTGATTATGATTGATGAGAGCCACATGACCATGGGGCAAATCAAAGGCATGTACAATGGAGACCGTTCGCGTAAGGAGATGTTGGTCAACTATGGCTTCCGTTTGCCATCTGCCTTGGACAACCGGCCACTACGTCGTGAAGAGTTTGAAAGCCATGTTCACCAGATCGTCTATGTTTCAGCGACACCTGGTGATTATGAACACGAGCAGACTGATACTGTTATTGAACAAATCATTCGTCCGACTGGTCTTTTGGATCCAGAAGTGGAAGTACGTCCGACTATGGGACAAATTGATGACCTCTTAGGTGAAATCAATGCCCGTGTTGAAAAGAACGAACGGACCTTTATTACAACCTTGACCAAGAAAATGGCTGAAGACTTGACCGATTATTTCAAAGAAATGGGGATTAAGGTCAAGTACATGCACTCGGATATCAAAACTTTAGAACGAACAGAGATTATCCGTGACCTGCGTTTGGGTGTTTTTGATGTCTTAGTTGGGATTAACCTCCTTCGTGAAGGAATTGACGTTCCAGAAGTTAGTTTAGTTGCTATTCTTGATGCTGATAAGGAAGGTTTCCTTCGTAATGAGCGTGGACTCATTCAGACCATCGGTCGTGCAGCTCGTAATAGTGAAGGGCATGTTATCATGTATGCAGATACTATGACCCAGTCTATGCAAAAAGCCATCGATGAAACGGCTCGCCGTCGTAAAATTCAGATGGCTTATAATGAAGAACACGGTATTAGTCCACAAACAATTAAGAAGGAAATTCGTGACCTGATTTCTGTAACCAAGGTAGTTGCCAAGGAAGAGGACAAGGAAGTCGATATCAATAGCCTTAACAAACAAGAACGTAAAGAATTGGTCAAGAAACTGGAAAAACAAATGCAAGAAGCCGTCGAAGTGCTTGACTTTGAACTCGCAGCTCAGATTCGTGATATGATGTTGGAAGTCAAAGCGTTGGATTAGATAGGAGAAGACGAATGAAAATTCTAGTCATCAATGGACACCCTGATAAGGAAAGTTACTGTCAGGCTATTTTTCAAACCATTGTAGAAAATATTGACTCAGATCGCCATGAACTTGAAGTCATCAACCTTAATGAAGAGGACTTTGATCCTGTTTTACGTTATGGCTATCGAAAACGTATGGAAGAAGATTCTTTTATCCTTCGTTCTCAGGAATTAATAAAGTGGGCAGATCATTTCATCTTTGTTTATCCCATCTGGTGGAGTAGTATGCCTAGCCTTATGAAAGGCTGGATTGATCGGGTCTTTACATCTGGAATTGCATACTCTGCCAATGATCAGGGGAGTTTTATCTGGAATTACCTTAGAGGCAAGCAGTTTAAAAAGTTATTAAAAGGGAAAACAGCCAGTATTTACGCAACCTCCATGGCGCCTACTTGGTGGTACAAGATCTTTTCGGGCCCTCTCAACATTCCTGATAGTTATGGTATCTCTGTTTTGAAGAATGCCGTCTTGAACCATTGTGGAATCAAAACCAAGCGCGTGTGTATCTTAGGAGAAGTCGGCCGGGATGTGAATACCGCTAGTATGCGGGAACAGCATCTCAAAAAGGTCGCAGCAGAAGTGAAGAAAATATCATGAAACAAGAAAATAAGAGTCAGAAAAAATCAAAAAAGTCCCATAAGCCACATCAAAAAATGAGCTGGCTAGATAAAGTAAAATTGTGGTTGTTACAACATTCAAAAATAGCTTTTCTATTAGATAGTAGTATATTTTTTTTATCAGCTTTTGGGGTATTCTATTTGTTTTTTGGAACAACTCTTATTCCAAAACCCTATCAAAACTTCAATTATGTCTTTCCGCTCTTTCTGAATCTTATATTCTTAGTGAACATCCTTTATCAAGGTGTTTTTAGAGATAATTTCGGTGGAATGCTGACAATACAAGATTTTGCAGATCCATTCTTGTACCTAAATGGAGTAGGTTTGTTGTTTCACTCATTTTTCGGAATAATGGGTAGAAATAGAAAGTCTATTCCTCCCTTGCTAACCTTAGATCACCGCTACATCTGGTTTCCAATTCTTACTTATATAACTTTCTTCTTAGTGGCTGCTTTGATCATTTTAATTTCCAAGTATATTGAAAAGAAAAAGGGAAAAGAAGAAAATAAGGAAATCCACTCAAATGAGAAAGAATAAAAGAAATTCAAATACAAAAAAGAATCTCTCAATGAAAGAAAGTTTTCATCTTTGGCTAGATTCTCATAAATTTTTAGGATTCTTCTTGATCCTCGGTCTTATCCTAGCAATAGGACTAAGTTTGAATCTAATTTTTGAATGTCTCCCTATTCCTTCGCCATACAGAGATATCAACTATAGTTTTCCGATATATATAAATCTTTTTTGTCTGGTATATCGATTATTTGACTATTGGTTCTTAGACTTGTCTGGGGCAAGGATGACAATAAAAAGATTTGCAGATTTATTTATCTATCTTAATAGTATCGGTTTAATAGTCCATCTCTTTATTGGGATTGGTGGGAAAAATAGTAAAGGAATTTTACCTTCTCTCTTATCCCTAGATCACCGCTATATTTGGTTCCCTATAGCAACCTATCTGGTCTTTTTTACTGTAGCTGCTTTAATGATTCTATTTATGAGATATATTGAAAAGAAAAGGAGTTAATCATGAGAAAACATCTAACAATATTTAGGATTCTTTACCTACTGTTCTTGGTATTTGCCCTAATTCATTTTGTCCTAGGCTTATTTGGTTTAGCTTTTACGCCAGTCTTGTGGAATATCTGGTTCTTTGGTCTCTGTTTAACCCTATTTATTCATCCATGGACTATCTTCTATAAAACTAGAATCTTTCAATGGCATCATTTGATTTTTCAAGCTCTCAGCGGATTCTTTGCTCTCATAATCTGGTTTGTGATATTTTTCTTTTTCTCCATGGTTCCAGATTCATCTATGCCTATCAATTTAGACTACTACGTTAATAAAGAAAACAATGAAATCAGAATCATCAGAGGTTCCTTGCTCCATGAAATTCATGAATATCATGACTTAGTTAATCCTTTGATTATGAAATCTAAAGTTAAGTATAAGATAGAAAATTAAAGATTAGAAAGTGAGTCCTATGTCTCGAGCACAATTAACCATTCTTACCAATATTTGTATGATTGAAGATCTAGAAAAGAAGCGCGTGGTTATGCAGTATCGATCACCAGAAAGCAACCATTGGTCTGGCTATGCCTTTCCAGGAGGACATGTCGAAGACGGAGAGGCTTTTGCAGAGTCAGTTATTCGCGAAATATACGAGGAAACAGGTCTGACAATCCAAAATCCTCAACTTGTCGGCATTAAAAATTGGCCACTGGATACAGGTGAGCGTTATATTGTCTTTTGTTACAAGGTGACTGAGTTTACTGGTACTCTACAATCATCTGAAGAAGGAGAAGTGTCCTGGGTACAAAAAGACCAGATTCCAAATTTGGATCTGGCTTATGATATGTTACCTTTGATGGAGATGATGGAAGCTCCTGATAAATCAGAATTTTTCTACCGTCGTCGTACAGAAGACGGATGGGAAAAGAAAACTTTTTAATCTTTTACCAAATATCCTAACTTGTCTAAGGCCTGCTCGATATAGAGAAGGTCTTGTTCGTTCTCTGCTTCAATTAAGTGATAATGGATGCCATCTGTTAATTCAGAAAGTGGTCTAAAGTCAGACTTCTCGACTTGCTCTAAAAAATGCTGAACATCTCGACGACAAGAAAGTTTGAGCAGAGTTTCAATTTCTCCATAAACAGGATGATCAATTAAGGTATTCTGAACACGTCCGCCATTATCGACGATAGCTAGAAGTTCTTGACCGATTTCTTCCATTTCGTGCTTGACTTTAAACAGTTTGTGAACATAAGGATTCGTTTTATTCTCTTTATAAATATAGCCACGATTGGTCGATAGGATTGGTGCCCCATCAGCACGCAGTACTGCAATGTCCTGAACGATAATCTGGCGTGTTACATGAAAACGATTAGCCAAACTTTGTCCGTTTAGAGGCTTTTGAGCTTCTTTTAAGAGTTGTAGAAGTGCTTCTTTTCGATTTTTTGTCATATTCTTCTTTCTTAACGCTTAATGGCGTTTTTTTAGTGCTTTATAAACAGCTAATGCTAGGTAATAGTCTATCATACTATGAATAATTGTACCAAAGCCAACTAATACAAACAAGACATAGAACATATTTTTTAGGTCTGTTCCTGTACTAGCGTAAAAGATGATACAAGCCAACACTTCAGCAACAGCGTGAACCAAACCGAGTACAAAGTTAAAAATCAAAGAAGATTTAGGATTATCCAAGGTTTGAGGATGTTTTTGAAGATAGAAAGCTCCAAGAGTTCCAAAGAAGATATGAGAGAGAGCTCGAAGGACGATGACAATTGGGTAACCGGCCAAAAGGAAGCCGATACTTGAAGCCACGATTACAAAGATAGCCATCCATGGCGAAAGAAACATAGCAATAAAAATGGCTACGTGACTTCCTAGAGTGTAAGAAGCTGGAGGAATAACTAGTTTAAAGGGCATAATTAAGGGGATGAGGATAGCGATAGCTGTCAGTAATGCGGTTACGGTCATGAATTGGGTTTTCTTTTGTGTATTCATAATAACTCCTTTTTAGTGTATATACAGTTGTATAGTACAATAAATAAACAGACATGTCAAGTATAAAAAATCTTGCCACATGTACATTTCAATCTAAAACAAAAAAGAAATTTTTTTTAAAAAACAGGAGAAAACTCTTGCTTTTTATTCTCAAGTATGTTAAACTAATAAACGGTTTGAAAAAACTGCCTAAGACAGTAGGGGAGCAAGACTCATAAATATCCTACCGAGGACAAAACGTATCATGTAAAAAGAAGCGTATTGTACTTTCGTGTCTAGGTTTGGGCGCGTTTTTCTTTTGGAAAAATTCCCCAAGCAAAATAATTACGGAGGTGAACACACTAATGAGTGAAGCAATTATTGCTAAGAAAGCGGAACTAGTTGACGTAGTAGCTGAGAAAATGAAAGCTGCTGCATCAATCGTCGTTGTAGACGCTCGTGGTTTGACAGTTGAACAAGATACAGTTCTTCGTCGTGAGCTTCGTGGAAGCGAAGTTGAGTATAAAGTTATCAAAAACTCAATCTTACGTCGTGCAGCTGAAAAAGCTGGTCTTGAAGATCTTGCATCTGTTTTTGTTGGACCATCTGCAGTAGCATTTTCTAACGAAGATGTTATCGCACCGGCGAAAATCTTGAACGACTTTTCTAAAAACGCTGAAGCACTTGAAATCAAAGGTGGTGCAATCGAAGGCGCTGTCGCATCAAAAGAAGAAATCGTTGCTCTTGCAACTCTTCCAAGTCGCGAAGGACTTCTTTCTATGCTCCTTTCTGTACTTCAAGCGCCAGTGCGCAACGTTGCTCTTGCAGTCAAAGCGGTTGCAGACAACAAAGAAGACGCAGCTTAATCATAAACTACGCAGCGTAGCCTAGCTACAAAAAAATAACAAAATTAAATTTAAACTTATTTGGAGGAAATAACAATGGCATTGAACATTGAAAACATTATTGCTGAAATTAAAGAAGCTTCAATCCTTGAATTGAACGACCTTGTAAAAGCTATCGAAGAAGAATTTGGTGTAACTGCAGCTGCTCCTGTAGCTGTTGCTGCAGCTGGTGCTGCTGACGCTGGTGCTGCTAAAGACTCATTTGACGTTGAATTGACAGCTGCTGGTGACAAAAAAGTTGGCGTTATCAAAGTTGTACGTGAAATCACTGGTCTTGGACTTAAAGAAGCTAAAGAACTTGTTGACGGTGCACCAGCACTTGTTAAAGAAGGCGTTGCAACTGCAGAAGCTGAAGAAATCAAAGCTAAATTGGAAGAAGCTGGAGCTTCAGTTACTCTTAAATAATAGAGTACCGCAATTTGATTGCGGAAGCCCAATTTAATGGTCTTTCTGATATCATAAAGCGATTTTAAAAAATGGAGAACTAAATTGTTCCCCACTAAAACCCCACTAGGAATTTTCTTGGTGGGGTTTTTTAATAATTAAAGTGGTATAATCAATTTATAGAAAGACAAAGGTATAAATTATGGTTGAAAGAGCTGAAAGTACTTTAATAAAGGGATACATATTAGTAAAAACTAATGTTAGATTATTTCAAAATAAGTACCCTGATCACTTGCATAATCAATTTAGGTGTTGTGATCCTAATTGTGGGGTTCCATTAAGTTGCGCCGTTTGGAATGACAAAAATTCAAAAATGGAACCATATTTTTATATTAGTAATCATAATTTTCCACACGTTGCGGGCTGTAAAGAAGTAAATCAATCTGAAAAGCAGAGTAGAGTAGACAGTGATAGGACTTATGCTTACAAATGTATACAAGACAAGAAACTTATTACTTTAGGAAATACAGTTCAAAGTCATGGGAAAAAAACAGCATCTAACACTGAGTATGTATTTGAAAAGATGCCTAAGGCTACGTTTGTAAAGTCTGCTGACAATCATTCGAATTTAACAAAAAACAAGCAAAATAGAATTTCGTTACTAGATTCTATGATTTCAATTTATAACGATAAAAGTTTTAATAATGATTCTGAAATTAAACTTGATTTTAATTTTCAATTATATCAAAACCGTTCACTTAAATCTTTCAAGACTGAAAAAGAGTACCAAAAATATGTAATAAAACAGAAAAAAAGAGAGCAGAATGTTAAAATAATAAAGAATACTCATTGTAGAAGCACCTTGAATAATCTTTTTTATATGATTTCTAAAGATTTGCCGTTTAATGAATTTCATATTTTTTACGGTAAAGCAAAATTCTGGGAAACAGAAAATCATCCAGGTTTAGTATATGTTTACTTTGACTCTCTTGATTCAAATATGTTAAACAATGGAAAAAAGTTAAACTTTATATTTAATAAAGATCATTTAAATAATTACAATAAGAAAATTGTAAATGACGGGCTAAAAAACAAATCAGAAGTAGAAATTTATTTCCAAGGAGCTTTTTCTGAAGGTGAATCAAATATTTATATGATACCTTTAACTATACAGAACTATAATTCAATTGTTTTCAGATGATCTGGTAAATAAAGAGAGAATAATTTTTGAATTATAAATAATAACGAAAATAAAAATAATGAGGTTAATCAAATGAATAATTGTTATCAAGATATGGATGTTTTAGAATTTGCTAGAAAAATTAGCAGGTTATCAATTGATACTCCTTTAGCGAATAAGTATGATGAAGAATACGGTCAAAGAAGTGATAGATGGTGGTCGTGTCAACGAGAGCACTTAACGGTGTGGGCTCTTCATTATCCGACAAAAGAAAAAGATAACTTTACGCATGAACCTAGTAATAGCTCAAAGAAAATGTATAATCATTTTGGAAGACCTGAAACATTACTATGGTTAGCTGAAGCATTAGGTGTAGATTCAAAAATTATAGAAGAAGTGATAGGAGAAATTTCTAATCACAATAACGCATCAACTCGTTGTAAAATAATTAGAGAATATATCCCTTTTGAAAGAATACTAGAATTATTAGATTAATCTAGTAAGAAATAAAAAGACTGTATCCCATATAAGTCACTATCCTTAGTGGCTTTTTTTATTTTTTAATGTTACATAAAATATGATATAATAAAAGCGATTACAGGCTTTTAAAATTTATTTAAATGGGAGTAGAATAATGTCGAACATTAAAACGGAAAATGAACATCAAAAGCAAACTACAAATAATATTCAAAAAAAGGCTGCTCTCATTTGGGGCACAGCTGATATTCTACGTGGTCTATATAAGCCACATGAGTATGGTAAGGTAATATTACCTATGACAGTCATTAAAAGACTTCATGATACTTTGCTTCCTACTCGAGAATCTGTTCTGGAGACTGTAGAGAAAGTAAAAACTATAAAAGTTGAACAGATTAAAAATCGTAGATTATCAGATGCTTCAGGCTATAGTTTCTATAATACTAGCAACTTTACTTTTGATACACTCCTGTCTGATGCAGAGAACATTGAAGAAAACTTTAGGTCATTTATTAATGGTTTCTCAGAAAACGTTCAAGATATTTTAGAGAATTTTGAATTCGATAAGGAAATCACTAAAATGCAGAATAATGATGCTCTTTATTCAGTGATTCAAGAATTTAATAGTCAAAAGGCCTATCTGGGTGCAGATACAGTGACTTCAACAGACATGGGCTACATTTTTGAAGAACTCGTTCGTCGTTTTTCAGAAAGTTATGGAGAAGATGCTGGTGCACATTTCACTAGTCGAGATATTATTTATCTGATGACAGATATCCTCTTGATTGATGAAAAGCCATCAGATAAAGCTATTGTAAGAACTATTTACGATCAGACAATGGGAACCTCTCAAATGCTTTCAGCTATGATGGAGCGAATTAAAGCGTTAGATGCTAATGCAGATGTAACAACGTTTGGTCAAGAGCTAAACCCAGAAACTTATGCTATTGCAAAAGCTGACACGATGATTCGTGGAGGAAATCCGGATAATATGGCTTTAGGATCAACTCTCTCAAAAGATGCTTTTTCAGGTTATACTTTTGATTATTTGATATCTAATCCTCCATTTGGTATTGACTGGAAGAAAGATCAGAGTGCTGTCAAGGCAGAGGCAGATTTAGGTGAACAAGGCCGTTTTGGGGTTGGTTTACCTAAGATTTCAGATGGTCAACTTCTTTTCCAACTAAATGGTATTGCTAAATTAAAAGATACAGGGCGTATGGCGATTATCCATAATGGCTCAGCATTATTTTCTGGAAAAGCAGGGGGTGGAGAATCAGAAATTCGTAGACATGTTATTATGAATGACTGGCTGGAAGCTATTATACAACTACCGACAGATTTGTTTTATAATACTGGAATTTCTACTTATATTTGGATTATCACTAAAAATAAAACTAAAGAACGCCAGGGTAAAGTGCAGTTATTAGATGCAAGTAAAGCTTTTGTTAAGCGTCGTAAAAATATCGGCGAAAAGAAGGTGGATATTGATAAGAAACGCAGAGAACTAATTGTAGAGGCTTATGGAGAATTTGCTAATAAAGTTTATAGTGAAAATGATTCGATTGTAGAGTCTAAAATATTTAATAATGATTTTTTTGGTTATCAAAAAGTTGTTGTTGAAACACCTCTATATGATGAAAATGGCAATATTATCAGAAAGAAAAATGGGAAACCAGAACCTGATACTAGCAAGCGTGATACTGAGGATATTCCGCTGACAGAAGATATTGATACTTACATCAATCGAGAAGTACTACCTTTTAATCCAGATGTTTGGGTTGATAAAAGTAAAACAAAGATTGGTTTTGAGGTTCCATTTACACGATTATTTTATAAATATCAAGCACCAGAAAGTTCAAAAGATATTGCTCAACGCCTTAAAACTCTAGAAGAGAGAATCATTAAGAATTTTGAAACTCTTATTGATCAAAAAGGGGAAGAAAGAGATGATTGAACTTGATGAGTTTATTTACTTTGATGATAATGAACTGATTGAAAGATTCAAAGAATTAATCAGTCCTGATAATGAAAAATATTACCACAATAAGACTTTGAATAAAGAGTTTCAGCTTATTCGTCGGTATTTAGATAATCAGGGGTATAAAATAAAACAATTTCCTAACGCATTAAAAACCCCAAGTACTCTTTATGATTTTGCTTATAATAAAATAAGATCTCATATTCAAATCGAACGTGGGTGTTTAGGAACAGTCTCGTGGGATGAGAGACGCATATTAATTTTCGGGTTAGATATTCTTAAAGACGGCATAATCCTTCAGCCAGTACCAGATGATTTACAAACTATTATCAAGAAAATATCTCTTAGAGATGCGACATGGGAACAACAAACTGATGATGAAAAATTAAGAACAATTGCCGAAGTGATTGAGAATCTTATGAAATTATCTAATGGTAAGTTTCTTTCTGTAGATGAATCTAATTTTTATGGTTTGTTTACAGAAGAACAATTGAAGAATTTTCGCAAACAATTGCAAGTTTTTAGACATAGCCACAGTCAAGCGCTAGAAGAAAGAGAATCCGAATTTGATGAATCTAGAAAAAAATTTCTGATTCATTTAGGAATTGTAATTTTAATTCGGTTAAATGAGATTACGAGGGGAGATGTTAATGGATAAAACGAAAGATAGTGGCATCAAATGGATTGGAAAAATTCCAAAAAATTGGAAAGTTCTTCCAATAAAATCAGGTTTTTTATACCAAAAGTTAGTTGCGGGTGATTCACATGAGAAATACCCTAGACTAACTCTTGCAAAAGCAGGAGTGCTAGAACGTCCAAAGTACGATGGAAATGGACAATCGCCAGCAAATTATTCGACATATCAGATTGTACCTGAAGGTGAGTTTGTTTTTAACTTAATGGGTCTAGAACAAGATTCAGATTATCGAAGAGTTGGTATCCCTCCAAAAGATGGTTTGTTATCATCTGGTTATGTAAGATTAGATCATACTCCCAATGTAGTATTTAATAGATTTGCCTTATATTATTTTTTGGATTTAGAAGCAAGAAGAATTTTTAATTCTTATGGTACAGGAATTCGTTCTACATTAAATGGAAGTCAATTGGTTAAAATACCAATGATTTTTCCACCGATTTCCGAACAACAAAGAATTGCAAAATTTCTTGACGAAAAGACAGCTCTAATTGATGATATTATTATAGATACAAAAAAAACGATTGAAGTGTTAAAATCATATAAACAGTCTATAATTACGGAAATTGTAACTAAAGGACTTAATTC
This sequence comes from Streptococcus sp. oral taxon 061, assembly GCF_964211575.1. Taxonomy (GTDB): domain Bacteria; phylum Bacillota; class Bacilli; order Lactobacillales; family Streptococcaceae; genus Streptococcus. The sequence continues at coordinate 61,694 of NZ_CAXOQQ010000002.1, forward strand.
AAGTGAGACACTAGTGCCGTCTGGAGTGGAATGGATAGGGGACTCTCCCAAAGAATGGAATAAATTTACAATTGGTCAATTATTCGAACAAATTAGACAAAAGAATACGGGAATGATTGAAACAAATCTACTGAGTTTATCTTATGGACGGATTAAAAAGCGAGATATTAACTCTGGTGAAGGATTGCTTCCGGAAAGTTTCGAAGGGTACAATATTATAGAGAAGGATGATATTGTATTGAGGATGACAGATTTACAGAATGATAAAAAAAGTCTAAGACAAGGAATTTCTGAGGAACGAGGTATTATAACTTCGGCTTATATAACTATCAGATCAACCAAAAAAGTATGTTCTCGTTTCGTTTATTATCAACTTTTTGGGTTTGATGTGAATAAGGGATATTATGGTATGGGTTCAGGAGTTCGACAAAGTGTAAATTGGAATGATGTTAAGAAGCTTCCATTGATGTTACCAAGTTTTGAATTACAAAATCAAATTGCTGATTTTCTCGACAGAAAAACTGCACAAATTGATACTTTAATAACTGAAAAAGAGAATGTGATTTCTGAATACGAAAACTATAAAAAATCAATGATTTATGAATATGTGACAGGGAAAAAACGAGTGGAAGGCTATGAAAGTTGATTTTGAACTATTGTTAAAACCAAAAATCCAAGATGGAGACTTACGCCAGCTGTTTTGGGAATCCTTTGAAAGGATTCAGGACATAAATCGGTTAGAGAAAACCAATACGCTTACTTACAATTTCCCAGAGGATAATCCGCTACAATTTAAAACAATCATCAGAAAATCAGATAGTATCCTCCATTGTCGACTAAAGGCGACAGTTGATGTCCACTGGAGGAAGGCGTATTTCTATGATAAGTTTAGGGCAAGGATAAGTGGAGTCTTGAGTCAACATTTTGAAGTAACTCACTACTCTGCCGACTTATCAGCTTACTATGCGAAAAAATGCTACTCGACTCTTCTTGACTATGAAACAAACTTAAGAAAGATTTTTTACTTCATTTACCATTTTTATGATGTGACGGATGCGACCGCTGGACGTAAAAAACAAACATTAAATGCCTATGTTGAAGATTTGGATTTGAGTCAACTAGAAAATCTCTTGTTTGCGAAAGCTTGGCTAGCAGTTGGTGACTCCTATGAATTTTGCGATATTATCAAAGATAGTAATCTATATGAAAAACTTCAAAAACTAACCGAAAAGATAGAATTTCGAAGTCTGTGGGAAGTGAATATAAAGCCCTTACTACCTAAGCATAATATTGATGAAGAAGTCATAACGAAGATTAGAAATGTCCGAAATAAGGTCGCTCACCATAAAGAAATGAGCTTTAATGATTGGAAGTTCTGTAAAAATGAAGTTCGGAACTATGCTAATAAATTTCACAAAATTCAAGATGAGCTACTTGAAAGGAAATTTTACCAAAATACAAAGGTTTCAACTGTTGCACTACAAGGACTTCTTGAAATGTCGAAACAATTTCAAAAAGCGGTTGAAGCCTACAGAAAGACAATACTGGCCCACAATGCAATTCTATTAGGAGAAACAATAACAAAGACAATGAAGAGTATAACTATTCCTAGAATAGATATTTCCAAAACCATTGCACCTGCTATGGCCGAGATTGCAAATTCTCATGCTGAACGTATATCAAAAATAATGCAAAAAACAACTATCCCTCAGATAGGCGTGTTAGGAAATGATGAGCAAGAAAGTTCATCGGAAAACGATGAAGAAGATAAGGAATAATATGGAAGATAATGAAAAACGATTTGAAGAAGATATTGAAACTTGGTTAAGTTCGCCAGAGGGTGGTTGGATAAAAAACAAGTTTCAAGATTCTAACTATGATGCGACAAAAGGTCTCGACTTAGATGCTCTTTTATCCTATGTTCAGGAAACACAGAATAAAATGTGGGAACGTTACAAAAAGGTAGTTGGAGTAAATCCTGAAAGTTCTTTTTTCAAGAGATTTGAACAAGAAGTTAATAACCATGGGATTTTACATGTACTGCGTAATGGTATACAGGATAGAGGCTGTAAATTTAAAGTAATACAATTTAAACCGTCTTCTAGTTTAAATGATGAACTTTGTCTTGCCTATCAAGCAAATAAAACTACGATTACACGTCAGTTTGCTTATAGCCCTCATAACAAAAATACGATCGATATCGTTTTGTCTGTAAATGGTATACCTCTAGTAGCTCTTGAACTGAAAAATCAGTTTAAGAATCAGTCTGTAGAACATGCAAAAAAACAGTTTATGTTTGATAGAGATCCGAAAGAACTGGTTTTCCAATTTAATCGTCGTTTTCTTGTGTATTTCGCAGTTGATACTCATGAGGTCTGGATGACTACGAAATTGGCTGGAGACAAGACTTATTTTCTACCTTTCAATCAAGGTTCGAACGGTGCTGGTAATGTTGGTGGTGCTGGGAATCCTGAACGTGATGATGATTATATAACAGCCTATCTTTGGCAGAATGTTTTACAAAAAGATGCCCTCTTAGATATCATTCAGAGATTTATGAATCTAGAAGTTAAGATTGAAAAGAATTCATCTGGAAAACAGGTTGAGAAGAAAACGTTGATTTTCCCACGATATCATCAGTTAGATGTTGTTAAAAAGTTAGTAGAAGACACTCAACAGAACGGTTCTGGAAATCATTATTTGATTCAACACTCAGCAGGCTCTGGAAAATCTAATTCAATTGCCTGGTTAGCTTATCACTTACAGAGAATTCACAATGATCAGAATCAACCCTTGTTTAACTCAGTTATAATTGTTACAGATAGAACAGTACTAGATAGACAGTTGCAAGATACTATTACTTCATTTGATGCTACAACAGGTCTAGTTGAGACTATTGGAGAAAACAAATCTTCTAAGGACTTATTGAAAGCAATAAATGATGGTCGCCAAATCATAATAACCACCCTGCAAAAATTCCCAGTTATTTATCAAGAAGTCGATTCAACACAAGGTAAACGTTTTGCTGTCATTGTGGATGAAGCACATTCTTCACAGACAGGAACAGCAGCTCAAAAATTGAGAAGAGCATTATCAGACACAGAGGATGCTTTAAAAGAGTGGGAAGAGTTTGATGAGGAAGAAGCTTCAAAAGCACGTGATGAAGAAGATGAGTTAAATACTATTTTACTTGGTCAGGGACGTCATGAAAACATTTCATTCTATGCTTTTACAGCAACTCCTAAAGTGAAAACAATGGAAATGTTTGGAACTCAGCAAGCTGACGGTAGTTTTGTTCCTTTTCATGTGTATTCAATGAGACAAGCTATTGAGGAAGGCTTTATTTTAGATGTCTTAAAAAATTACATGACATACCATACGGCATACAAGATAGCTAAGTTGGTTGAGGATGATCCAAAACTTCCACCTTCAACTGCCAAGCGAATTATCACTCGTTATGCTGACCTCCACCCTTATAATATTGCTCAGAAAACTGAGATTATGATTGAGACGTTTAGAGAAAAGACACGTCATAGTATAGGTGGTAGAGGGAAAGCAATGGTTGTAACGAGTTCTCGTTTGGCTGCAGTACGCTATTTAAATGAATTTAAGCGATATATTGATGAAAAGGGATATCGTGATATAGGGGTTCTGGTGGCTTTTTCGGGTGATGTTATCGATGGAGACGATCACTACAATGAAGTTGGTTTAAACATTCTTAGAGACGGTTCTCATGTAAAGGAAAATCAATTAAAAGAAGTCTTTCATGGGACAGACTTTAATATTTTAATTGTGGCTGAAAAATATCAAACAGGTTTTGATGAACCATTGTTACATACGATGTTTGTAGATAAAAAACTTCGTGGGGTTAAAGCTGTTCAGACATTATCTCGCCTTAATCGAACGACAACTAATAAATCAGATACATTTATTTTGGATTTTAAAAATACTGCAGAAGAGATTCAAAAAGCATTTCAGCCATTTTATGAAGTTTCCAGTCTTGATAAGGCTATTGATCCCAATATGCTTTATGATGCTAAAGAAAAAATTCGTAAGTACAAAATTTATACTGATGAAGACGTTCTTAAAGTTTCTGGTCTTTATAGTAAAGCTAGCATAGAGCAAGATGCAAAATTGCTTGGACGTCTTTCGGCGGCCTTTAGACCGATAATTGAAAGATATAAAGAATTGGATGAAACAGTTCAGTATGAATTTAGAACTCTCCTTAGAGGTTTTAAAGAAAAATACAATTATATTTCCCAACTTATAAGACTTTTTGACAAAGATTTATTGGAAGAGAGTATTTTTGTTACTTATTTGATAAATCTTTTACCAATTCCTGGGGTAGATTATGTTGACATCGAAGATAAGATTCGTATGGAATATTACAAGTTGACACAAGATGGCTTTGGCTCTATAGACTTGTCATCTAGTGATCAGTCTCAATATAAGCAACAAGAAAAAATTAATCCAACTGTAAAGGCTCCTGAAGAGAATGATAGCTTAACTGCAATAATTGAAAAAATTAATAGTCAATTCCCAGATACATTTACTGAAGATGACCGTGTTATACTTGAAATGCTTGTAAATCAGGTTGTTAATAATCCGACAGAGAAACAACGTTCTTTGGCAAAAGGAAATGATTTTCCTATGTTTAAAAATTCCCTATTTCCAAAAGAATTTGAAGATCGGGTTGTGGATCTCTCAAACTCAAGTAATGAAGTTTTTGTCAAATTATTTCAAGATGAAAATTTATTTAAACTACTTCAATCAATTGTAGCAGGAGAAGCATACAAACATTGGAGAAGTGAAGGGAATTAAATATATATTAAAGCCCGTAATAATTAGATTTTGAAAGGTTAAATGAATTGTTTATAAATACTCTTAAATAATAGAGCGACTACATTTGTAGCTTAAAAACATGATTAAACCGCTATTCTTAGGAGTAGCGGTTTTTCATTTTGTTCAAAAAGGGGCAAAAAAGGGGATGACTTTAGACTAGTATTTCTATTTTAAGTGAATTATTGGAGATTCCATATGAAAAAAAATTTACTTTTTAATTGCATTTTGTTATAATAGACGCAAGAAAGAATATCTTATCGGTAAATCCTAAGCGAGCCTGAGATAGTGAGAGTCAGGTGATTGAGAGATAGGTGTGGCGCTTTTGGTTTTTTAATAAAGATAATGAAGTAATAAATTAGGGTGGAACCGCGTTTTTAACGCCCCTAGTCGCAAGGCTTGGGTGTTGAAATTCGGTTCTTTTTGAATTCGTCTAATGCCTAAGTAGAAAGGAGTACAATGCTTAAAGGATCTTGTTTATGTAAAGCAGTGACTTACACTCTGGATGAGGAATTATCTGAATTAGTTTTTTGCCACTGTTCATTCTGTCGGAAAGCAACTGCGTCTGCCTATACAGTTAATGCCAAAGTTAGCAGTAAAAATCTAGTATTGCATGGAAAAGAAAAGCTTGTTACATATAGTTCTTCTCCAGGAAAACAGCGTTATTACTGTCAGAACTGTCATAGTCAAATTTTCACTGTTCAAGAAAATATACCAGAAGTCTGTGCTTTGAAATTAGGTACAATAGATGAATGCAATCAGAATTTACAAACTGTTCCTAAACGTCATATTTTTCAGGATCCAGCTTTTTCTTGGTTACTTGATAAATAAATCTAAAAAGATAATAAAATAAAGGAGTAAATAATGTCTAAAAAACTAACCTTCCAGGAAATCATCCTTACTTTGCAACAATACTGGAATGATCAGGGTTGTATGCTGATGCAGGCTTATGATAACGAAAAAGGTGCGGGAACCATGAGTCCTTATACTTTCCTTCGTGCCATTGGTCCTGAGCCATGGAATGCGGCTTATGTAGAGCCATCTCGTCGTCCAGCTGATGGTCGTTACGGAGAAAACCCAAATCGTCTCTACCAACACCACCAATTCCAAGTGGTTATGAAGCCATCTCCATCAAATATCCAAGAGCTTTACCTTGAGTCTTTGGAAAAATTGGGTATTAATCCTTTGGAACACGATATTCGTTTCGTTGAAGATAACTGGGAAAACCCATCAACTGGTTCAGCTGGTCTTGGATGGGAAGTGTGGCTTGACGGTATGGAGATCACGCAGTTCACATACTTCCAACAAGTCGGTGGTTTGGCAACTGGTCCTGTTACTGCTGAGGTTACCTACGGATTGGAACGCTTAGCTTCTTATATCCAAGAAGTAGACTCAGTTTACGATATCGAATGGGCTCCAGGAGTTAAATATGGAGAAATCTTCCTTCAGCCAGAATACGAGCACTCAAAATACAGCTTTGAAGTTTCTGATCAAGATATGCTTCTTGAAAACTTTGAAAAGTTTGAAAAAGAAGCTGGACGTGCTTTGGAATTGGGCCTTGTACACCCAGCCTATGACTACGTTTTGAAATGCTCACATACCTTTAACTTGCTTGATGCTCGTGGAGCGGTATCAGTTACAGAACGTGCCGGTTACATTGCCCGCATTCGTAACTTGGCCCGTGTCGTAGCTAAAACATTCGTCGCAGAACGCAAAAAACTCGGTTACCCACTTCTCGACGAAGCCACCCGCGCAAAACTCCTAGCAGAAGAGGAAAAATAGACAGAATTACAGGAATAAATGACTGAAAGTCGACCGTAGGTCGCTAAATAAAACAAGACCGCTGTAGTGAAAGTCGGATAAGAAGTTTCTTATCCGACTGGGGAACTGACGAGACTAAAGGCTTGGCAGTTAGCAATGAAACCGAAGGTTTGCTTGCGTCCCCCACTACTAAAGGTCTTGTTGAAGAAAATTAATTTTGTAAAGGAAAAAACATGACAAAAAACTTATTAGTAGAATTAGGTCTTGAAGAGTTACCAGCCTATGTTGTCACACCAAGTGAAAAACAACTGAGTGAAAAAATGGCAGCCTTCTTGAATGAGAATCGCCTTTCATACGAAGGAATTCAAACCTTCTCAACTCCACGTCGTTTAGCTGTTCGCGTCCTTGGTTTAGCAGACCAACAAACAGATTTGACTGAAGATTTTAAAGGACCATCTAAGAAAATTGCCTTGGATGCAGATGGAAATTTCTCTAAAGCTGCCCAAGGATTTGTCCGTGGAAAAGGCTTGACGGTAGATGACATTGAATTCCGTGAAATTAAAGGTGAAGAATATGTCTACGTAACCAAACATGAAGCTGGAAAACCAGCCGAGGAAGTTTTAGCTGGAATTCCAGAAGTTTTAGCTAGTTTAAGTTTTCCTGTCAGCATGCACTGGGCAAACAATAGCTTTGAATACATCCGCCCTGTTCACACGTTGACGGTGCTTTTGGATGACAAAGCGCTTGATATGGATTTCCTAGATATTCACTCTGGACGAGTTAGCCGTGGACATCGCTTCCTTGGACATGAAATCGAAATCCGTCATGCTGATAGTTACGAAGAAGACTTACGCAAAGTCTATGTTATTGCTGATAGCATTGAACGTGAAAATATGATTCGTGAACAGATCAAGACTATTGAAGCAGAACAAGGCGTTCAAGTACAGATTGATGAAGGACTTTTGAATGAAGTCTTGAATCTAGTTGAATACCCAACGGCCTTTATTGGTAACTTTGATCCTAAATACCTAGAAGTTCCAGAAGAAGTTTTGGTGACTTCAATGGAAACTCACCAACGCTACTTTGTCGTACGTGACCTTGAAGGAAAACTAAAACCAAACTTCATTTCTGTACGCAATGGGAATGCCGAACACTTGGAAAATGTTGTTCGAGGAAATGAGAAAGTCTTGGTCGCTCGTTTGGAAGATGGAGAATTCTTCTGGCGTGAAGACCAAAAGTTGAAGATTGAAGATTTAGTTGCTAAACTTTCACACGTTACCTTCCATGAAAAGATTGGTTCACTTCGTGAACACATGATTCGTACAGGGCAAATTGCTATCCTGCTAGCCGAAAAAGCTGGTCTATCAGTTGATGAATCTATTGATCTCGCTCGTGCTGCAGCCATTTATAAATTTGACCTCTTAACCGGTATGGTTGGTGAATTTGATGAGCTTCAAGGTATCATGGGTGAGAAGTATGCGCTTCTTGCAGGTGAAAATGCTGCAGTGGCGCAAGCTATTCGAGAGCACTACCTTCCAGACTCAGCAGACGGTGCTCTTCCTGAATCTAAAGTTGGAGCAATACTTGCACTAGCCGATAAATTAGATACTCTCTTATCTTTCTTCTCTGTTGGTTTGATTCCATCTGGTTCAAACGACCCTTATGCCCTCCGTCGTGCAACACAAGGGATTGTTCGAATCTTAGAAGACTTTGGATGGAATATTCCAATGGACGAGTTGATTGCTAGTCTTTATGCTTTATCGTTTGATAGTTTAACCTACGATAACCAAGAAGAAGTGCTTAACTTCATCAAAGCTCGTGTTGATAAGATGATGGGTTCTACTGCAAAAGATATTAAAGAGGCTGTTCTAGCAAGTTCAAACTTTGTTGTCTCTGATATGATTGAAGCAGCAGAAGCTCTTTCAGAAGCTGCGAAAACTGAAGATTACAAATCATCAGTTGAGTCATTATCTCGCGCCTTTAACCTAGCAGAAAAGGCAGAAGGTTCAGTCAAAGTTGATGCAAGTCTCTTTGAAAATGAGCAGGAAAAAGAACTAGCTCAAGCTGTAGAAAGCTTAGAATTGAAAGGTTCAGCTAGTGATAAATTAGAGCAATTATTTGCTCTTAGTCCAGTTATTGATGCATTCTTCGACAATACTATGGTTATGGCAGAGAATATTGATGTTAAGAATAATCGTTTGGCTATTCTAGCTGAACTTGTCAATAAAGCAAAAACAGTGGCTGCTTTTAACCTTCTTAATACAAAATAGAAATTAAAAAATAGATTGGAGGTCCAAATATGACACCAGAAAAAATCGCTCGTATTAATGAACTTGCTAAAAAGAAAAAAACAGAAGGCTTGACTGCGGAAGAAAAAGTAGAACAAGCCAAACTTCGTGAAGAATACATCGAAGGCTATCGTCGTTCAGTTCGTCATCACGTTGAAGGAATCAAAATCGTCGATGAAGATGGTAATGATGTGACTCCTGAAAAACTTCGTCAAGTACAACGCGAAAAAGGTTTACACGGCCGTAGTCTTGATGATCCGAATTCATAAATAAAAAAATTCTCGGTTTGTATGTGCGAACCGAGATTTCTATTATAAAAAAGGAACCATTTTGGGTTCCTTTTTGTTAGTTATTAGTTACTTGCACCAGAAGTAGCATCAGCAGCTCCGTGGCCACCATCACCATGTCCTCCAGCGTCAGATGCACCAGAAGTAGCATCGGCATCTCCGTGACCTCCAGCAGCAGGAGCAAAAGGTCCGCTACCGCCTACCAAACGTTGACCAGTTTCTTTCAAGTACCAGTCAAGCCATGGTTGGAAGTTAAAGACAATTTCATTGATACCAGCATATGATCCATCAGGATAGTACATAGCTTGGTAGTTGTGAGTATTGATAACACCTGCAGGTGAACCAGGAACAATTGTACGTACGTATTCTTGGTTGCCATTGCGAAGCGTACCAATAACCCACTCAACGTTTTTCATACGTGCAGGTGGAAGTGATCCGTGAACTGTTGACATACGGCTACCAGATTGAGGTGGCACACGTTTCGCAAACATTGTTTCTGGATCTTGATGAGCGTTGTTGTAGTATAGGAATTGGTTGTTGTCATCAGCATATGTCAATTCAAAAGGCATAGCTTTCAAGAACATATCGATTTGGTTAACTGTAAGGATACCATGGTCAAGTTTAACGTATGTATCACCTGAAACAGCACCTGTGATTTCTGCAACTTTTTCTACCCATTCTGGATCATCAGGGTCAACTTCTGTAATAGTTGTGGCAATTGGTTTTCCACAATCCAAGTCTTCTGGTTCAATTGGTTTTGGTTTTTTCAAATTAGAAACGACTCCTACGTATTTGACAAAGTTATCTAAGCAAGTTTCAAGGAATTTAACAGTTCCTTCGTTAATAATATTTCCTTTTGCATCAAAAGCTTCTTTGGCTTTTCCAAGAAGGAACTCATTACCTGGTAATGTGTAGGCATTTACTCCTGGCGCATCAAGAATTTTACGAAGGTGAACTTGAGCACGTGAAGTTCCTTGATCGTAGTATGAAGCACCCACAATCATAACTGGTTTGTTTTCAAATGGATGAACTTCGTATGAAAGCCATTCAAGGACTGACTTAAGTGAAGCAGAAATAGTGTGGTTGTGCTCTGGAGTAGCAATAATCACACCATCAGCTCGAGTGATTTTGTTATAAAGAAGGCGCAACTGGAAGCTCTCGTCCCATTTTTCGTCTTGGTTAAACATTGGAACTTCATCGATTTCCAAAACTTCTAGTTCAAATTTAAATTTAAACTGACGGCGGATGAACTCCAAGAGTTTGCGGTTATATGATTGATCGTAGTTTGATCCAACAAGTCCAACAAATTTCATTCTTTCGATCTCCTATCTTACAAATTTTCCCAATCAAAATCTTCAGCATCTTTGCGAAGAAGCTCTTGTGCGTTACGCAATTTCTCAGTAACTTTAACAAAGATACGGAAGTCATCAAAGATGGCATCCAATTTCTTGATGACATCAAGATCTACCAAGTCACCATTTTGATCAAATGCTTGAAGAGAATGTGAAAGCAAGAATTCATCTGGGAGAACATTTGCTTTGATTTCAGGAGCATTAAGAATTTGACGAAGTTGCAATTGAGCACGTGATGAACCGAGTGTACCATATGAAGCACCTGTAATCATGACAGGTTTGTTCAAAAGCGGGAATACACCATATGAAATCCAAGCAAGAGCGCTCATAAGAACAGCTGGGATTGAGTGGTCGTATTCTGGAGTACCGATAATAACTCCATCAGCAGCTTCGATTTTAGCAGCGATTTCCGTAGCTTCAGCTGGGATTTGTTTGTCAGCTGGTTTGTTAAATACAGGTAGATCTTTAATTTCTACTAATTCGATTTCTGCTTTATCAGCAAAGTGTTTCTGCATATATTGAAGCAGTTGGCGGTTTGTGGAACGTTTTGAGTTAGTTCCTACAATAGCAATAAGTTTAAGCATGGGCTTTCCTTTCTCTTTTTGCATTATTAATTATTTATCGTTGGATACCAGATGAACAAGCTAGGCGTCCATCTTTGTCAATGAGGATGGCTTCGATACCATCAATATTTTCGACTTGCCACATAATAGAGGCGCTACGTTCGCCAAATAATCGTGTGGTCCATATCTCGCCGTCAACAGAGTGGTCAGATATAATGGTTAAACTAGCTAAATCCGTTTCAATAGGATAGCCTGTTTCACTATCGAAAATGTGGTGATAATCCTTGCCATTGATTTCAAGATGCCGTTCATAAATCCCAGATGTAACCACTGATTTTCCAGTAATGGATAAGGTCATCAGGTGATTACCGCGTGGATTACTTGGATCTTGAATGCCGATTTGCCACGGACGTCCATCTTTTGATTGGTTGTTCCCAATTGTGAGGATGTTTCCTCCAAGATTGATAAGAGCAGAAGTGACGCCGTTTTCTTTTAAGAAAGCTGCAACCTTATCTGCACTGTACCCCTTCGCTAAACACCCTAAGTCAATTTTCATTCCCTTTTTTTCTAGGAAAACCGTAGAATTGACTGAATCGAGTTTAATAAAATGAGGGTCTATTAGTGGTAGGGCTGAAGCAATTTCTTCAGGGCTTGCAACCTTTGCATCGGAAAAACCTATACGCCAGGTTTGAACCAAAGGCCCTATACTAATATTGAGATGACTTTTAGGCGCTAGACTGTGTTCTAGACCTAATGAAATCAGCTCAAACAAATCAGGGTGGACCTTAACTGGGGCAATACCTGCCTGATAGTTAATTTCCATCAATTCCGATTCAGAACTGTTGGCATTGAAGCGAAATTCAAGCTCCCTAAGCAAATCAAAAGCTTGCCTGAGCAGACTATCAGCCTGATCATGTACTAAGGAAATGGTAATCGTAGTTCCCATTAGTCGTTCAGAAGATGAACTAAGAGGCAAAAAACCAACTCCTTTCAAGTCAATTGGAAATAGTTGTAAATCCTATCATGAAAGTGATGTAAAGATTTATATTTTATTCCCATGTAAATAGAATATCATAAAGTCAGCGTTTTCACAAATTATTTTTTACAAAAAGTCAAGAAATATGCTTAAAAAAATAAAAACAGCTCCAAATCAATAAGAACTCTTTGAAAACAAGTTGATATATCTTTCAAAAACTTTCTTAAATAACATCAAACTGGTCAAAAGTCTTGAAAACGTTCACAGATAATGGTATACTTGAGAGGTAAATAAAAAAATAAAGGTAGGATTTATCTTATGAGTAAAATCGTAGTCGTGGGTGCAAACCACGCTGGAACTGCATGTATCAACACTATGTTGGACAACTTTGGAAACGAAAACGAAATCGTTGTATTTGACCAAAACTCAAACATTTCATTCCTTGGATGTGGAATGGCTCTTTGGATTGGTGAGCAAATCGACGGTCCTGAAGGATTGTTCTACTCTGATAAAGAAAAATTGGAAGCAAAAGGTGCTAAAGTTTACATGAACGCACCAGTCCTTTCAATCGACTATGACAATAAAGTTGTGACTGCAGAAGTTGAAGGTCAAGAACACAAAGAGTCTTACGACAAATTGATCTTTGCGACTGGTTCAACTCCAATCTTGCCACCGATCGAAGGCGTTGAAATTGTTAAAGGTAACCGTGAGTTCAAAGCAACTCTTGAAAACGTACAATTCGTTAAATTGTATCAAAATGCTGAAGAAGTTATCAACAAACTTGCTGATAAGAGCAAGCACCTTGAACGTATCGCTGTAGTTGGTGGTGGTTACATTGGTGTTGAGCTTGCTGAAGCTTTTGAACGTCTTGGAAAAGAAGTTGTCCTTGTTGATATCGTTGACACAGTATTGAACGGATACTATGACAAAGACTTCACACAAATGATGGCTAAAAACTTGGAAGACCACAACATCCGTTTGGCTCTTGGACAAACTGTTAAAGCTATCGAAGGTGAAGGTAAAGTTGAACGCTTGATCACTGACAAAGAAACATTTGATGTGGATATGGTTGTTCTTGCGGTTGGATTCCGTCCAAACACAGCTCTTGCTGACGGTAAGATTGAACTTTTCCGTAACGGTGCCTTCCTTGTTGACAAGAAACAAGAAACATCAATTCCAGGTGTTTATGCAGTAGGTGACTGTGCGACTGTTTATGACAACGCTCGTAAAGACACTAGCTACATCGCGCTTGCTTCAAACGCTGTTCGTACTGGTATCGTAGGTGCGTACAACGCTTGTGGACATGAACTTGAAGGAATCGGTGTTCAAGGATCAAATGGTATCTCAATCTATGGTCTTCACATGGTTTCAACTGGTTTAACACTTGAAAAAGCAAAAGCTGCAGGTTACAATGCAACTGAAACTGGATTTAACGACCTTCAAAAACCAGAATTTATGAAGCATGACAACTATGAAGTAGCTATCAAGATTGTCTTTGATAAAGACAGCCGTGAAATCCTTGGTGCTCAAATGGTATCTCGTGATTCAGCAATTAGCATGGGAATTCACATGTTCTCACTTGCTATTCAAGAACACGTTACAATTGACAAATTAGCATTGACAGACCTATTCTTCTTGCCACACTTCAATAAACCATACAACTACATCACAATGGCTGCACTTACAGCAGAAAAATAATTGATGATATGACAAAAAAAGTAACTTCAACTATTGAAGTTACTTTTTTATTTTAAGGTTAAGAAACCTCGTCTCTTGCTGGGAAAGTAAACCCTTCTCCAAGGATTTCGTGAGCTTCCGTGATAGTGATAAAGGCCATCGGATCAACTGTATGAATCATTTCTTTCATCTTGACGATTTCATTTCTTGCGACAATACAGTAAATAATCTTTAAGTCCTTTTGGCTATAGTAGCCTTGTCCTGAGATAAAGGTAACACCACGACCGAGTTCCTCATTAATTTTATCAGCTAATTCCATCGGTTTTTGAGTGATAATCATAAATCCTTTTCCAGCATATCCACCCTCACCGATTAAGTCAATAACTCTTGAAACGATGAAGTCAAATAAGAGAGTATAGGTTACAAGACGTAGGTCTTGGAAGATGATTAAAATCAACATTAGAATCAGAAAATCAAGTCCAAAAAGCAATTTTCCAACAGAGATATTGGTGTATTTATTAAGGATGCGAGCGACGATATCAGTGCCGCCAGTTGTTCCACCCGCATTGAAAATAACACCGAGTCCAACACCTAGGAGGACACCAGCTACTAAAGCAACCACAACGAGATCTCCTTCAAGGTTAAACTGAAGAGGAATTTTTTCAAAGATAGCTAACCAGACGGAGACGGCAATGGTTCCAAGTAGACTGGAGTATAGTGATCTTAACCCAAATATTTTCCAAGCTAGTAGGAAGAGAGGGATATTAATCAAGATATTCATCAGCGAAATAGGGATATTAAAGAGATAGTAGGTAATCAAGGTTATCCCTGTTGCTCCACCTTCGAACAAGTGATGTGGAACAACAAAATAAGTAAGTCCGAAGGCGAAGATAGCAGCTCCGAATATAATAGTTATAGTTGGTTTAATATGCCGTAGCATTGAGCTCCCCTCCTATTTTTGTGTAAAAGTGAAGTAATAATATTTTTAAAATAAGACTGATATTACAACTTCATGGATTCAATTTTCTCGGAATCAGGTGTAACACGAAGAGTTTTTTGACCGGTATAGGTAACAAAACCAGGTTTTCCACCAGTCGGTTTATTGAGTTTTTTAATCTCAATCATATCCACTTGAACGAGATTAGAAAGACGTCCTTTCGAATAGTAGGCAGCTAGTTCTGCAGCATCCGTCTTGACTTCGTCAGAAGGATTCAGATTTCCTGAGATGACCACGTGGCTTCCGGGTATATCTTTTGCATGGAACCAAAGTTCCTCTTTGCGTGCAATCTTAAAGGTTAATTCCTCGTTTTGAAGATTGTTTCGTCCAACGAGAATAATGGTTTTCCCATCGCTAGCCAGATATTTCTCTGGCTTTTTACGCTTTTGAATTTTTTCGCGTTGGCGTCTTCTAATAAAGCCTGTTTGAATTAATTCTTCACGAATTTCAGCAATTTCATCTAAACCAGCTTGGCTAAGAACGGTCTCTACACTTTCCAGATAAAGAATGGTAGCCTTGGTTTCTTCAATTAGATCAGTCAGGTATTTGACAGCCTCTTTTAACTTCTGATAACGTTTGAAGTATTTTTGAGCATTTTGATTTGGTGTTAAAGCTTTATCGAGAGAAATCGTGATAGGCTGATTGGTGTAGTAGTTATCTAAGACGACTTGGTCTTGGTCATTTGGAACTTGATGAAGAAAAGTCGTTAGTAATTCACCTTTTTGTCGAAATTCCTCAGCGTTTTCAGTAGCCTGAAGTTCTTTTTCTTGTTTCTTCAGTTTTTGACGATTTTTTTGCAATTCATTTTCAACACGACGAATGAGTTCACTAGCCTGTTGTTTGACACGATCACGTTCTGCCTTATCTTTGTAAAAAACATCAAGAAGTTGAGATAAGCTTGAAAAATGTCCTTCAATTTTAGTTGAAAAAGGGACACAAGAAAAAGACTTATCCGTTAAGCATGGGTTGGTTTCTTGCTTAAAAAATTCACGAAAATTGGAAAGTCTATCATCAGTTAATAAATTCTCTAATTCAATTGCCGTATCACGGCCTAAACCTTGAAAGAGGCTTTGAAGGTTTTTAGCAGTCAATTCCTGTGTTTGTAGGATTTCAAAAAGTTTTTCATCCTTAATGGTAAAAGGATTGAGGGCGTCTGTACTTGGTGGGGCTATGTAAGTTGCACCAGGTAGGAGTGTACGGTAACTATTTTGAGAGAAACCAATGTGCTTGATAACTTCAAGAACTTTGTTGCTAGCCTTATCTACGAGGAGGATATTACTATGTTTACCCATAATCTCAATGATGAGGGTGGCTTGAATATCGTCCCCAATCTCATTCTTGTTAGAAACAGTGATTTCAACGATTCGATCGTTTTCAATCTGCTCGATAGACTCGATAACAGCACCCTGTAAATATTTCCTTAAAACCATGATAAAGGTAGAAGGTTGAGCAGGGTTTTCAAAGGTCGTTTCTGTCAACTGAATGCGTCCAAAAACAGGATGAGCAGAAAGGAGCAGACGATGACTTTGGCGATTGCTACGGATTTGTAAGACCAATTCTTGATCAAAAGGTTGATTAATTTTTTGAATGCGACCGTTTAGTAGTTCAGCTCGCAATTCCTCAACCATGTGGTGTAAAAAAAATCCATCAAATGACATGGTTCTCTCCTTATGAATGTATTCCATAGTATTATATCAAAAAGGTAGAATAAAATCATAGAAATATGGTATAATAAAGCCAAGTAAAGAGAATCGAGAAACGCATGTATATTGAAATGGTAGATGAAACTGGTCAGGTTTCTAAAGAAATTTTAAAGCAAACTCAAGAAATTTTAGAATTTGCTGCTAAAAAGATTGGAAAAGAAGACAAGGAGATGGCAGTCACTTTTGTGACCAATGAACGCAGTCATGAACTCAATTTAGAGTATCGAGATACAGATCGTCCAACTGATGTCATCAGTCTTGAATACAAGCCCGAGTTAGAGATTACCTTTGACGAAGAGGATTTGGCAGAAGATCCTGACTTAGCAGAAATGATGTCAGAATTTGATTCTTATATCGGCGAGTTATTCATTTCAATTGATAAAGCGCATGAGCAAGCTGAAGAGTACGGTCATAGTTTCGAACGTGAAATGGGCTTTTTAGCTGTGCACGGTTTTTTACACATAAACGGTTATGATCACTACACTCCGGAAGAAGAAGCGGAGATGTTCGGTTTACAAGAAGAAATTTTAACAGCCTATGGACTCACAAGACAATAAACGAAAATGGAAGAATCGTGACTTGCTCTCAAGTTTAGATTTTGCCCTGACAGGTATTTTTACTGCCATAAAAGAAGAGCGTAATATGAGAAAGCATGCAGTGACTTCTGTCTTAGTTCTACTTGCAGGCATTGTTTTTCAAGTTTCTAGAATTGAATGGCTCTTTCTCCTATTAAGCATTTTTTTAGTAATTGCTTTTGAGATTTTGAATTCTGCTATTGAAAATGTAGTGGATTTGGCTAGCCATTATCACTTCGATATGCTTGCAAAGAAGGCTAAAGACATGGCTGCAGGTGCAGTTCTTGTAGTGTCTTTATTTGCTGCAGTGACTGGACTTATCATTTTCATCCCTAGGATTTGGGATTTGCTATTTTAAACATTATAGAGGTAACTATGACATTTAAATCAGGCTTTGTAGCCATTTTAGGACGTCCTAACGTCGGGAAGTCAACTTTTTTGAATCATGTCATGGGGCAAAAGATTGCCATCATGAGTGATAAGGCGCAGACGACGCGCAACAAGATTATGGGAATCTACACCACGGATAAGGAACAAATCGTCTTTATCGATACTCCAGGGATTCACAAACCAAAGACAGCCCTTGGAGACTTCATGGTGGAGTCAGCCTATAGCACCCTTCGAGAAGTCGATACAGTTCTCTTTATGGTGCCAGCAGATGAACCACGTGGGAAGGGTGACGATATGATCATCGAACGTCTTAAAGCGGCTAAGGTTCCTGTGATTCTAGTGGTCAACAAGATTGACAAGGTGCACCCAGACCAACTTTTGGCTCAAATCGATGATTTCCGTAATCAGATGGACTTTAAGGAAATTGTACCGATTTCAGCTCTACAAGGAAATAATGTTTCGCGTTTGATTGATATTTTGAACGAAAACTTAGAAGAAGGTTTCCAATATTTCCCGTCAGATCAAATCACCGATCACCCAGAACGTTTCCTAGTATCAGAGATGATTCGTGAAAAAGTGTTACACTTAACGCGTGAGGAAATTCCACACTCAGTTGCAGTAGTGGTTGATTCTATGAAACGAGACGAAGAGACTGACAAGGTTCATATCCGAGCAACCATTATGGTCGAGCGTGACAGCCAAAAAGGGATTATCATCGGTAAAGGCGGTGCCATGCTCAAGAAAATTGGTACCATGGCTCGCAAAGATATCGAACTCATGCTAGGAGACAAGGTCTTCCTAGAAACATGGGTCAAGGTCAAGAAAAATTGGCGCGATAAGAAATTAGATCTTGCCGATTTTGGTTACAACGAAAAAGAGTATTAAGAAGAGGTGGGCAGGAGCCTGCTTCTTGTTTTTAGAGAAGGAGGAGCTATGCCTGAATTACCAGAAGTTGAGACTGTCCGACGTGGTCTGGAAAAATTGATCCTAGGGAAAAAAATTTCAAACATTGACATTCGTTACCCCAAGATGATTAAAACTGATTTGCAGGAATTTCAGAAGGAAATGCCTGGTCAAGTCATTCAATCAATGGGACGTCGTGGCAAGTATCTACTTTTCTATTTATCTGATAAAGTCCTTATCTCACATTTGAGAATGGAAGGCAAGTATTTTTATTACCCAGACCAAGTTCCAGAACGTAAACACGCCCATGTTTTGATTCATTTTGAAGATGGTGGTACTTTGGTGTATGAGGATGTTCGTAAGTTTGGGACTATGGAGTTACTTGCTCCTGAGCTTTTAGAGGCTTACTTTGTATCTAAAAAACTTGGACCAGAACCTACTGAACAGGATTTTGATTTAGGAAGATTTAAACTAGCCTTGAAAAAGTCAAAAAAGCCAATTAAATCTCATTTGCTGGACCAGACTCTTGTTGCAGGATTAGGTAATATCTATGTGGACGAAGTACTTTGGAGGGCAAAAGTTCATCCAGCTAGGATTTCTCAAAGTTTAAGCTCCCAAGAGGCTAGAAAAGTCCATGATGAAACCATTAAGGTTCTAGGACAGGCCGTTGAAAAGGGCGGGTCCACTATCCGAACCTATACCAATGCTTTTGGAGAAGATGGTACCATGCAGGAATTTCATCAAGTCTATGACAAAACGGGGCAAGCTTGTTCGCGTTGCGGAGCTATCATCGAAAAGATTCAACTTGGTGGTCGTGGAACTCACTTTTGTCCTAAGTGTCAAAGGAGGAAGTAATGGCTAAAATCATTGGAATTACTGGAGGCATTGCATCTGGAAAGTCAACTGTTACAAATTTTCTTAGACACAAAGGGTTTGAAGTCGTTGACGCGGATGCCCTTGTGCATCAACTACAAAAACCAGGTGGACGACTCTATCAGGTTTTAGTGAAGCATTTTGGGGAGAAAATCCTTTTAGAAAATGGGGAGCTGAATCGTCACTTACTGGCTAGTCTTATTTTTTCAAATCCTGAAGAGCAGGAATGGTCTAAGAGGACCCAAGGAGAAATTATTCGTGAGGAGTTAGCTGCATTACGAAATCAGTTGACTCAGACAGAAGCTCTCTTTTTCATGGATATTCCACTGCTTTTTGAGCAGAACTATGCTTCATGGTTTGACGAAACTTGGCTAGTCTATGTAAATCGTGATTGTCAATTGGAGCGATTAATGAAACGGGACCAAATTTCAAAAGAAGCAGCTGAATCCCGTTTAAACTCTCAATGGCCTTTAGAAAGAAAAATTAGTCTGGCTAGCCACAGTCTAGATAATAATGGAAATCAAGAACAGTTGATAGCTCAAGTAGTTCATTTGCTTGAAGGAATGTGTCTATAAATTAACATTGTTAGGAAGGAGAATTTTGGTATTGTTTATCCAAATCATCTTAGATTGAAATAGTATCAAATACAAAAAATCTAGTGCGTGTAAAAATTAATCTAAAATGCTCCTCTTGTGGCAGCATGAATTATCTAACCAGTAAGAACTCCAAAACACATCCAGATAAGATTGAAGTCTTAAAGTATTGTCCCAAAGAAAGAAAAGTGACTCTACATCTTGAATCTAAGTAGAAATTATGGTAAAATAATAGGGATTTTAAGGAGTTTGATATGTATAACCTATTATTAACCATTTTATTAGTATTATCTGTTGTGATTGTGATTGCAATTTTTATGCAACCAACTAAAAATCAATCTAGCAATGTATTTGATGCCAGCTCAGGTGATTTGTTTGAACGTAGCAAAGCGCGTGGTTTTGAAGCCGTAATGCAACGTTTGACAGGAATCTTAGTCTTTTTCTGGCTAGCCATTGCCTTAGCATTGACGGTATTATCAAGTAGATAAGAAAATAATGGGCGAGACTAGGTCTTTGCCTATTTTTATTTTTGAAAGAAATAAGGTTTTACGCCAAAAAGAAAAATTTTAACAATCTAGAAAGAAAACATGAAAGATAGAATAAAAGAATATTTAAAAGAAAAGGGACGAGTCACTGTAAATGACTTGGCTCAAGCTCTTGGAAAGGATGGTTCCAAGGACTTTCGAGAGCTCATTAAAACCTTGTCCCTGATGGAAAGGAAGCACCAAATTCGCTTTGAAGAAGATGGTAGTCTCACCTTGGACCAAAAAAAGAAACACGAGATTACTCTTAAAGGAACTTTTCATGCCCACAAAAATGGCTTTGGTTTTGTAAGCCTAGAAGGGGAAGAAGATGATCTTTTTGTAGGAAAAAATGATGTTAACTATGCCATTGATGGCGATACTGTTGAAATTGTAATCAAGAAGGTTGCGGATCGTCAAAAAGGAACAGCAGCTGAAGCTAAGATAATTGATATTTTAGACCACAGTTTGACGACGGTTGTTGGTCAAATCATTCTTGATGAGGAAAAACCCAAGTACGCGGGCTACATTCGTTCAAAAAATCAAAAGATTAGTCAACCAATCTACGTTAAGAAGCCAGCTATTCAGTTAGACGGTACAGAAGTCCTTAAGGTCTTTATTGATAAGTATCCAAGTAAGAAACACGATTTCTTTGTCGCTAGTGTCTTAGATGTTGTCGGACATTCAACGGATGCAGGGATTGATGTCCTTGAAGTTCTTGAGTCTATGGATATTGTATCTGAGTTTCCAGAGGCTGTTCTCAAAGAAGCTGAGAGTGTTCCGGATGCTCCATCAGAGAAAGATATGGAAGGTCGCTTAGATCTGAGGGATGAAATTACATTTACTATAGATGGTGCGGATGCTAAGGACTTAGATGATGCTGTTCACATAAAGCCATTGAAGAATGGTAATTTTGAACTAGGAGTTCATATTGCGGATGTTTCTTACTATGTGATAGAGGGATCTGCTCTAGATAAGGAAGCCTTAAATCGTGCGACTTCTGTTTATGTGACAGACCGTGTAGTTCCAATGCTGCCAGAGCGTCTTTCAAACGGTATCTGTTCTCTTAACCCTCAAGTGGACCGTTTGACTCAATCTGCTATTATGGAGATTGATAAAAATGGTCGTGTTCGTAATTATACGATTACTCAGACTGTTATCAAGACAAGTTTCCGTATGACCTATAGTGATGTCAATGACATTCTAGCTGGTGACGAGGAGAAGAGACAAGACTATAAGAAAATTGTTCCTAGTATCGAACTTATGGCCAAGCTCCATGAGACTTTGGAAAGTATGCGAATCAAGCGTGGTGCTTTAAATTTTGATACCAATGAAGCTAAGATTTTGGTAGATAAAAAAGGGAAACCTGTCGATATCGTACTTCGTCATCGTGGTGTTGCTGAACGTATGATTGAGTCCTTTATGTTGATTGCCAACGAAACAGTTGCCGAGCACTTCAGCAAGCTGGAACTTCCTTTTATTTATCGAATACACGAGGAACCTAAAGCTGAGAAAGTTCAGAAATTTATTGATTACGCTTCAAGTTTTGGATTACGAATCTATGGGACTGCCAGTGAGATAAGTCAGGAAGCCCTCCAAGACATCATGAGTGCTGTTGAAGGAGAGCCATATGCGGATGTATTGTCCATGATGCTTCTGCGTTCGATGCAGCAGGCTCGTTATTCTGAGCATAATCACGGTCACTATGGTCTAGCCGCGGACTATTACACGCACTTTACCAGCCCAATTCGTCGTTATCCTGACCTTCTTGTTCACCGGATGATTCGTGACTATGGACGTTCTAAGGATGTAGCAGATCATTTTGAACAGGTCATTCCAGAGATTGCGACTCAATCTTCAAACCGTGAGCGCCGTGCTATCGAGGCAGAGCGTGAAGTTGAAGCTATGAAAAAAGCTGAGTACATGGAAGAATACGTTGGTGAAGAGTATGATGCAGTTGTTTCAAGTATTGTTAAATTTGGTCTTTTTGTTGAATTGCCAAATACAGTCGAAGGCTTGATTCACATTACCAATCTACCTGAATTTTACCACTTTAATGAACGCGATTTAACCCTCCGTGGGGAGAAATCAGGAATTACCTTCCGAGTGGGACAACAGATCCGTATTCGTGTCGAAAGAGCCGATAAGATGACTGGTGAGATCGATTTCTCCTTTATTCCAAGTGAATTTGATGTCATTGAAAAAGGTTTGAAAGGATCTGGTCGTAAGGATAGAGGGCGTCGTTCAGATAAGAAAGAAGACAAGAGAAAAGCTGGTCGCTTAGGTGATAAGCGCAAGCATTCTCCAAAAGACAAGAAGAAAAAGAGCAAGAAACCTTTTTACAAGGAAGTAGCAAAGAAAGGAGCCAAGCATGGCAAATGGCGAGGGAAAGGTCGTCGCGCAAAATAAAAAGGCGCACCACGACTATACAATCGTAGATACGCTAGAAGCAGGAATGGTCCTAACAGGAACTGAAATCAAGAGTGTTCGAGCAGCCCGCATCAATCTGAAAGATGGGTTTGCCCAAGTAAAAAATGGTGAAGTCTGGTTGAGCAATGTTCATATCGCTCCTTATGAAGAGGGCAACATCTGGAACCAGGAGCCAGAACGCCGTCGTAAACTTCTCCTTCATAAAAAACAAATCCAGAAATTGGAGCAAGAAACCAAAGGAACAGGTATGACCTTGGTTCCTCTTAAAGTTTATATCAAAGATGGCTATGCCAAGCTCCTTTTAGGACTTGCAAAAGGGAAACACGATTACGATAAACGTGAGTCTATCAAACGTCGTGAGCAAGATCGTGATATTGCGCGTGTTATGAAAGCTGTTAACCACCGATAGAAAGAGTGAAGAATATGGAAAAACTAGTTGCCTACAAACGCATGCCTGTCTGGAATAAAGACACCATGCCAGAGGCTGTTCAAAGAAAACACAATACTAAGGTCGGAACCTGGGGGAAGATTACCGTATTAAAAGGAGCTCTTAAGTTTATTGAATTGACTGAAGAGGGAGAAGTTATAGCTGAGCACCTCTTTGAAGCAGGTGCTGATAATCCTATGGCACAACCTCAAGCTTGGCACAGAGTGGAAGCTGCCACAGATGATGTGGAGTGGTACTTGGAATTTTATTGTAAACCAGAGGATTATTTCCCAAAGAAATACAATAGCAATCCAGTTCATTCGGAAGTCTTAGAAGCTATGCAGACGGTCAAACCATGTAAGGCACTTGATCTAGGATGTGGTCAGGGTAGAAATGCACTCTTTCTAGCTCAACATGGATTTGATGTTACAGCAGTTGACCAAAATGAGCTATCCCTTGAAATCTTGCAAAGTATCGTGGAGCAAGAAGATTTAGAGATGCTTGTCGGTCTCTACGACATCAATTCAACTAGCATAGGCCAAACTTACGATTTTATCGTATCAACGGTTGTGCTCATGTTTTTACAAGCAGAACGTATTCCGGCTATTATCCAAAACATGCAGGAACAAACCTCTATCGGTGGCTACAATCTTATCGTTTGTGCTATGGATACAGAGGATTATCCTTGCTCAGTCAACTTCCCATTCACTTTTAAAGAAGGGGAGTTGGCAAATTACTACAAGGACTGGGAATTAGTGAAGTACAATGAAAATCCTGGCCATCTCCACCGTCGTGATGAAAACGGAAATCGTATCCAACTACGCTTTGCAACAATGTTGGCTAAAAAAGTAAAATAAATGAATAAAAGGGATAGAGAGCAGTCGTTTTCTATTCCTTATTTGTTACCCTAATAAGAAAGGGAAATCTAAATTTATGCTATACTAGAAGTAGGAGAAGTCGATGAAATTAAACAGAATTATGATAGTTTTAAAACGATTCTGATCGACCACTATTCTTTCAGACTCTTTTGTCTAGGAGGTCTTAAGATGACTAGTCTTTTAATTGAACTGTACGACCGTCATACCATTGAAAAAAATGTCTACCAAGCTTTTGTCAGTGATTGTGATGAGATTTTATACCTTTCTACTAGAAAAATTGCTGAGGAAGATAAGCTATCCTTGAAGCATTTTCTAATGGAACAAGTTCCACACTTAAAACAAGTACATTTTCGACAATTTCACCTAGAAAAAATCTGCCAGGAATTAGACGTATTTATCAATGATTTTGAGACAGTGACCATCGATGTTTTTGGTGGAGATAATCTATTAGCAATAGTTCTATATCAGTATGGTTTGGAGAAAGGTATTCCCATTATTGCTATGGATGTTGAACAAGGAAAGCAGTATGCCTGGGAAAGGAATAAGATTTATGATAAACAGTTAGAGATTCCTAGTTTATCCATTGAACAATTGATAGCTTTACGTGGTGGCAAAGTCCTTAAATCAAGAAGACCTCAGCATTCTAATAAGCAAGTGCTAGCTATTAAAAAATTGGCCAAATATGCTATCGAAAATCCTGAAAAATGGTATCAGGTTACCCAATTCTTTGCACTGGCAAAAACAACTGATTTTCATGCTGAAACAGCAAAAATTTTGGAGAGTAATGGAAAAAATTATTCTTATCCCAGTAGCTTGATTCCTTTGTTCACAAAAGCTAATTTATTGAAAGTAGAAGAGGAAACAACAGATACTGTCACTTATACATTCCCAACACCAGAAGCACATCTGTTATGTCGAACAAAAGGGCATATTTTAGAATTGTATATCTATTTACTAGCCCTCGAGTCGGAGTATTTTGATGAATGTATGATTGGTACTGAAATTGACTGGAATGGGATTTTCCCTGAGGCTGACAATGTTCAAAATGAGATTGATGTCATTCTTCGTAAAGGTCACTCTGTAGTTTTCATTTCTTGTAAAATGACTGATTTATCAGTTGAAGCTATTAACGAACTTGAAGTTTATGCCAACCATTTTGCTGGTGAAAATTGTTTGAAGATGATAGTTTGCTCAGGCAAGATTAACCCCGTTTACAGCCATCGTTGTCAAGAATATGGTGTAATGGTGATAAAGCAGGATCAAATACAGAATCTCATTCCCATGTTACGGAAATATATTCGAAAACATATGAAATAGTTGAAAATTAAATGTGAAAAAGGTTGAGTTGGTCAGCCTTTTTCTTCTCTTTCTTTTCGAATGGATTAGAAAAGGAGAGTTTATGTTTTTAGCTAGAGATAAAAAAGGTCATTTAATCAACGCGTTAGAGAATGAAGTAAAGAAACAAGCTTATTATTGTCCAGCTTGCGGAACAAGTGTTCGCTTGAAAAAAGGGAAAAATGTAAGAACCCATTTTGCGCATGAAAGTTTAAAAAGTTGTGGTTTTTATCATGAGAATGAAGGGCCAGAACATTTGGAAAATAAGGTGGCACTTTTTAATTGGGTTAAGAAAGATGCTGAAGTAGAGATGGAATATCCCATACCTGAACTGAAGCAAATCGCAGATATCTTTATCAACAAGAAAATAGCTCTAGAAATTCAGTGTAGTCCCATTTCTTGCGAACTTTTAGGGGAGAGAAGCAATGGTTATAGAAGTTTGGGAATTCAAGTTCTTTGGCTACTAGGAGAAAAGCTCTGGCTAAAAGAGCGACTAACTCAACTTCAGAGAGATTTTCTTTACTTTAGTAATAATATGGGATTTTATCTTTGGGAGTTAGATCATAAAAAACAAGTTTTGAGGCTCAAGTACCTCCTTCACCAAGATTTGAAAGGGAAACTCCATTATCAGCTCAAGGAATTTTCTTATGGCAAAGGAAATCTCCTAGAAATTTTACGTAGTCCATATAAGCAACAAGCTCTTATTACTTTTTCAGTTGAACAGGACAAAAACATTTGTCGTTTCATTCAAAAACAACTCTACTATCAAAATCCCTATTGGATGAAACAACAAGCTCAAGCTTACTTGAGAGGAGAAAACCTATTAAATTTGAAGACTCAGGACTGGTATCCCCAAGTAAGGCCGATAGAACATGGTTATTTTTGTCAGATAAGTCAAAATCTATATGATTATTACAGCAACTTTCAGGCTTATTATGAACTGAATCCACAAAATCAGCAACAAAAGCTCTATCCACCTGCCTTTTATCAGCATTATTTCTCGAAAAATATGGTAAAATAGAAAGGATGGAGGAAATTTATGGTATTACAACGAAATGAAATCAATGAAAAAGATACATGGGATCTATCAACGATCTTTGAAACAGACCAAAAATGGGAAGAAGAATTAGCCCTATTAACCGAGGATACAAAAGAAACAGCTAGCCTTGAGGGACATCTTTTGGATAGCGCAGAAAGCCTTCTTAATATTACAGAGCGTTATCTGGATTTGAGTCGTCGTCTTGAAAAACTCTATGTCTATGCTCATATGAAAAACGACCAGGATACACGAGTTGCTAAATATCAAGAATACTATGCAAAAGCAATGACCCTTTATAGTCAACTCGACCAGGTATTCTCTTTCTATGAGCCAGAATTTATGGTTATAACAGAAGAGCAGTATCAAAACTTTTTAGCAGAAGAACCAAAACTCCAGCCTTATAAACACTTCTTTGATAAACTATTGCAAAATAAGGATCATGTCCTTTCACAACGTGAAGAAGAGTTGTTGGCGGGTGCTGGTGAAATCTTCGGTGCTGCTAGTGAAACCTTTGCTATTTTAGATAATGCAGATATCGTCTTTCCATTTGTTAAAGATGAAGATGGAAACGAGGTACAGTTGTCACACGGCGTTTATATGCGCTTGGTAGAATCTAAAAATCGTGAGGTTCGTCGTGGAGCTTATGAAGCCCTATACTCTACCTATGAGCAATACCAGCACACTTACGCTAAAACACTACAGACCAATGTCAAAGTGCAAAACTATCGCGCTAAGGTTCGTAACTATAAGAGTGCGCGTGAAGCAGCTCTTGCAGCCAATTTTGTACCTGAAAGTGTTTATGACAACTTAGTGTCTGCTGTTCGTAAGCATTTGCCGTTATTGCATCGTTATCTAAATCTACGTTCGAAGATTTTAGGTATTCCGGATCTTAAGATGTACGATGTTTATACTCCCTTATCTTCAGTAGAATACAGCTTTACTTATGAGGAAGCTTTGAAGAAAGCAGAAGAAGCTTTGGCAGTTTTAGGTGACGACTACTTGAGCCGTGTTAAACGTGCCTTCAGTGAGCGTTGGATTGATGTCTATGAAAACAAAGGCAAGCGTTCAGGTGCTTATTCAGGTGGATCATACGATACAAACGCCTTCATGCTTCTTAACTGGCAGGATAACCTCGATAATCTATTCACTCTTGTACATGAGACAGGTCACAGTATGCATTCTAGCTATACACGTGAAACTCAGCCTTATGTCTATGGAGATTACTCAATCTTCTTGGCCGAGATTGCTTCAACAACCAACGAAAACATTCTGACAGAAAAGTTATTGCAAGAAGTTCAAGATGATGCAACACGCTTTGCGATTCTCAACAACTTCTTGGATGGTTTCCGTGGAACAGTCTTCCGCCAAACTCAATTTGCTGAATTTGAACATGCGATTCACCAAGCTGATCAAAATGGTGAAGTCTTGACAAGTGAGTTCTTAAATAATCTCTATGCTGATTTAAACCAGGAATATTATGGCTTGAGTAAGGAAGACAATCCTCAAATTCAGTACGAGTGGGCTCGTATCCCTCATTTCTACTATAATTACTATGTATATCAATATTCAACAGGCTTTGCAGCAGCTTCGGCCTTGGCTGAAAAGATTGTTCACGGTAGTCAAGATGATCGTGACCGTTATATTGATTACCTCAAGGCTGGGAAGTCAGACTATCCTCTAAATATCATGCGAAAAGCTGGTGTTGATATGGAAAAAGAAGACTATCTTAATGATGCCTTCGCAGTCTTTGAACGCCGTTTGGATGAGTTCGAAGCCCTTGTTGAGAAATTAGGATTAGCATAAAATGGTTGAGTCATACAGTAAAAATGCTAACCATAACATGCGACGGCCTGTTGTTAAGGATGAGATTGTGGAATTTATGCGCCACAGACAAGAGCAGGTGACTGGTTCTTTAAAAGAACTAGAAAACTTTGCTCGCAAGGAGAATATTCCTATCATTCCTCATGAAACAGTCGCTTATTTCCGTTTCCTAATGGAAACAATTCAACCAAAAAATATTTTAGAAATTGGAACGGCAATTGGATTTTCAGCTCTTTTAATGGCAAATCATGCCCCAAACGCAAAAATAACAACCATTGATAGGAATCCTGAAATGATTGGTTTTGCCAAGGAAAATTTCGCCAAGTTTGATAATCGCCATCAAATCACTCTTTTGGAAGGCGATGCGGTAGACGTTTTGTCAACATTGACAGAGACCTATGATTTTGTTTTTATGGATTCTGCAAAATCCAAATACATCGTATTTTTGCCAGAAATCCTAAAACACCTTGAGGTTGGTGGCGTAGTTGTCTTGGATGATATCTTCCAAGGTGGAGACATTGCTAAGGATATTATGGAAGTCCGACGCGGGCAACGAACCATTTATCGTGGTTTGCAAAGACTATTTGACGCAACTCTAAACAATCCGGGATTAACAGCTAGTCTAGTTCCTCTTGGAGATGGAATCTTGATGCTAAGAAAGAATCAAGCAGAAATAGAACTGCCTGATGTTGATTAATTTCAGATATTTTTAAGACAATTTAGTAAAATAGATAAGGTAAGCATTTATCTAGTGTATAAATAAAAAGGAGTAAACATGAAGAAAAAATTATTGGCTGGTGCCATCACTTTGTTATCAGTAGCTACATTGGCTGCTTGTTCAAATAGCTCTCAAGGAGCTGACTTAATCAGTATGAAGGGTGATGTCATCACTGAGCACCAATTTTATGAAGAAGTTAAGAATAATCCAACTGCTCAACAAGTCTTACTTAACATGACTATTCAAAAAGTTTTTGAAAAACAATATGGTTCTGAAGTAAGTGATAAAGAAGTTGAAGAAGCTGTAGCAGAAGAACAGAAGAAATATGGTGATAGCTATCAAATCGTTCTTTCTCGTGCTGGTATGACAGCTGAAAGTCGTAAGGCTCAAATTCGTACAAGTAAATTGGTTGAGTATGCTGTTAAAAAAGCTGCAGAAGCTGAATTGACGGATGAGAACTACAAAAAAGCTTACGATGAGTACACACCAGAAGTAACTGCGCAAATTATTAA
This sequence comes from Streptococcus sp. oral taxon 061, assembly GCF_964211575.1. Classification (GTDB taxonomy): domain Bacteria; phylum Bacillota; class Bacilli; order Lactobacillales; family Streptococcaceae; genus Streptococcus. The sequence continues at coordinate 91,152 of NZ_CAXOQQ010000002.1, forward strand.
ACTTGATAGTGAAGATAAGGCTAAAGAAGTTCTTGCTAAAGCTAAAGAATCTGGAGCTGACTTCGCACAATTGGCTAAGGATAATTCAACTGACGAAAAGACAAAAGCAAATGGTGGAGAAATCACCTTCGACTCTGCATCAACAGAATTGCCAGACGTTGTTAAAAAAGCAGCCTTTGCCCTTAATGTTGATGGAATCTCTGATGTGATCACAGCTCCAGGTACACAAGCTTATTCAAACAGTTTCTATATTGTGAAATTGACCAAGAAAACAGAAAAATCTTCTAACTGGGAAGATTATAAAGAAAAATTGAAGACAGTTATCTTGACTCAAAAACAAAATGATGCTACTTTTGTTCAAGGTGTAATTAGTAAAGAGTTGCAGGCGGCAAATATCAAGGTTAAAGATCAAGCCTTCCAAAATATCTTTACTCAGTACATTCAAAGTGATACAACAACTCAAACAACAACTACATCAGCAGCAACTGAAACGACAACAACTGCAGCTGAAACGACAACAACATCTTCAAACTAATGATGACAACTCTATCTTTCTACTCTTGAAAGGTAGAGTTTTTTTGAAGTTTTCTTAGCTAAAAGTTAAAAATATAAATAAATGTTTGTGAATTCTAAAAGCTTAAATTCTAGGCTTTAACGGATAAGAGTTTTTTTCTAGTCTAAAAAGTGGTATAATAGCATGTAAAACTAGAATTAATAGAAAATTAAAAATTTAGTAGATGGTGAAATATGAAAATTAGTAAAAGGCACCTGTTGAATTACTCTATTTTAGTGCCCTATATTCTCTTATCCGTTCTGGGATTGATAGTGGTATATTCGACAACAAGTGCATCCTTGATTCAGGAGGGTAAGAGCGCCTTTCAATTGGTTCGAAATCAGGGCTTATTTTGGATCGTTAGTTTGTTGCTTATTGCAGTAATCTATAAGCTGAAACTTGGTTTTCTTCGAAACGAACGTTTGTTATTTATCGTTATGTTTGCTGAGTTAGTGTTACTAGCTTTAGCACGTTTGATTGGGATTCCCATCAATGGTGCTTACGGTTGGATCAAAGTAGGACCTATTACTGTTCAGCCTGCGGAATACTTGAAAATTATCATCATTTGGTACTTGGCTCAACGCTTTTCAAAACAACAAGAAGAAATTGCCGTTTATGATTTCCAAGTATTAACTCAAAACCAATGGTTTCCTAGAGCGTTTAACGATTGGCGATTTGTCCTTCTAGTCATGATTGGTAGTTTGGCTATTTTCCCTGACCTTGGAAATGCTACAATTCTCTTTTTGGTAGCATTGTTGATGTACTCAATTAGTGGGATAGCTCACCGATGGTTTGCAACTATTCTTGGAGTATTGACCAGTTTATCCTTTGTTTCTCTAACAACCATTAAGCTTGTTGGGGTTGATAAGTTTTCTAAGATTCCAGTATTTGGATACGTAGCTAAACGATTCAGTGCTTTCTTTAATCCATTTGATGATGTCGCTGGTGCAGGACACCAGTTGGCAAATTCATACTATGCTATGGTAAATGGAGGATGGTTTGGGCTAGGATTAGGAAACTCTATCGAAAAACGAGGCTATCTACCTGAGGCACACACGGACTTTGTTTTCTCTATTGTGATTGAAGAGTTTGGATTTGTTGGTGCCAGTCTTATTTTAGCTCTATTATTTTTCCTAATTCTTCGTATTATTTTAGTGGGGGTACGAGCAAAAGATCCGTTCAACTCGATGGTAGCAATCGGTATTGGTGGAATGATTTTAATTCAGGTATTCGTTAATATCGGAGGGATTTCAGGATTGATTCCTTCAACCGGTGTAACCTTCCCATTTCTTTCACAAGGGGGGAATAGTCTCCTGGTTCTATCAGTAGCTATCGCCTTTGTGTTAAATATCGATGCTAGTGAAAAACGTGCAAAACTCTACAGCGAATATGAAGCACAACTCTAAGAGAATGTGACAAGGAGAAAAATATGTCTCTTCAAAAACTAGAAAATAACAGAAACAAAACTGTAGTCCAAGAAGAAGTTCAAATCTTGACAGATTTACTTGAAGATATCACGAAAAATATGCTTCCCGCTGAGACCTTTGACAAGATTATGCAGTTGAAGAAGCTATCATCAAATCTAGACTATCAAGGACTAGATAAGGTAGTGAGAAGCCTTTCAAATGATGAAATGGTCTACATCTCCAGATATTTCTCTATTTTACCACTTTTGATTAACATCTCCGAAGACGTAGACTTAGCTTATGAGATTAACCATCTAAACAATATTGATCAGGATTACCTTGGTAAATTGTCAACAACCATTGAAATGGTTGCTGAAAAAGAAAATGCGGCTGAAATTCTTGAACATCTGAACGTGGTGCCAGTATTAACAGCCCATCCAACTCAGGTTCAACGTAAGAGTATGTTGGACTTGACCAATCATATCCATACTCTCTTGCGTAAATACCGTGACGTGAGAATGGGACTTATTAACAAAGAAAAATGGCACAATGATCTTCGTCGCTACATTGAGATTATCATGCAAACGGATATGATTCGTGAGAAGAAACTAAAAGTAACGAATGAAATCACAAACGTGATGGAATATTACAATAGTTCTTTCCTACAAGCTGTACCAAATCTAATGTTAGAGTATAAGCGTCTTGCAAAAGAGCAGGGAATTGACCTAAAACAAGCAAAACCTATCACCATGGGAATGTGGATTGGTGGAGACCGTGATGGCAATCCATTTGTAACTGCTGAGACACTCATGCGTTCTGCTACCATTCAAAGTGAAGTGATCTTAAACTACTACATCAGTAAGATTTCTAGTCTCTACCGTACTTTCTCTCTTTCTACTAATTTATCTAAGACAAGTAAGGCTGTTGAAGAAATGGCAGCTCAATCTCAAGATACTTCTGTTTTCCGCGAGAAAGAACCTTATCGTCGAGCTTTTCACTTTATTCAATCAAAATTAATTCAAACTCTTTTAAATTTGAAAGAGTGGGCTCTTGTCGGCTCATCAGCAGATGAACGCCATCACATTGAACGACTCTTTGGAACTCAAGGACATCAACAAGGAGTGGTTACTGACTATATTAGAAATCGTCTTTCAGGAGCAATTCAAGAATTGGCTGAAGATCGTCCTCCATACTACGAAACAATTGAAGAATTTAAACAAGACTTAGCTATCATTAAAGATTCATTGCTTGAAAATAAGGCAGAGGCCTTGCTTACTGGTGAGTTCGCTGAGCTTTTAGAAGCTGTAGAAGTCTTTGGTTTCTTCTTGGCATCTATCGATATGCGCCAAGACTCAAGTGTTCATGAAGCATGTGTTGCTGAATTGTTAGCATCTGCTGGAATTAATGACCATTATAGCGATCTTTCAGAAGATGAGAAGTGCGAGTTGCTTTTACATGAACTATTAGAAGACCCTCGAATCTTGTCAGCTACTCATGCTGAAAAGTCTGAACTTCTTGAAAAAGAATTAGCCATTTTCCAAACTGCACGTGAATTAAAAGATCGTTTGGGAGAAGACGTCATTCGTCAAACGATTATTTCTCATGCAACCAGCGTGTCTGATATGTTAGAATTGGCGATTATGCTGAAAGAAGTCGGTCTTGTAGATGCTGAAAAAGCACGTGTTCAAATCGTGCCTCTCTTTGAAACAATTGAGGATTTGGATCATTCCGAAGAGACTATGAGAAAGTATTTCTCTTTACCGCTTGCTAAGAAGTGGATTGCTTCAAAAGATAATTATCAAGAAATCATGCTAGGGTACTCTGATAGTAATAAGGATGGTGGTTATCTATCATCTTGTTGGACATTATACAAAGCTCAACAACAATTAACCGCTATCGGTGATGAATTTGGAGTCAAAGTAACCTTCTTCCACGGTCGTGGTGGTACTGTTGGTCGTGGTGGTGGCCCTACTTATGACGCCATTGCTTCTCAACCACTCAAATCAATCAAGGACCGTATTCGATTAACTGAACAAGGAGAAGTTATCGGAAATAAATACGGAAACAAGGATGCAGCTTACTATAACTTGGAAATGTTGGTATCAGCGGCTATCAACCGTATGATTACACAGAAGAAGAGTGATACTAATACGTCAAATCGCTATGAGGCAATCATGGACCAAGTAGTCAGTCGTAGCTATGATATCTACCGTGAACTAGTATTTGGAAATGATCATTTCTACGATTATTTCTTTGAATCTAGTCCAATCAAGAATATCTCAAGCTTTAATATTGGTTCTCGTCCAGCAGCACGTAAAACAATCACTGAAATTGGTGGTCTACGTGCCATTCCTTGGGTATTCTCATGGTCACAAAGTCGTGTCATGTTCCCAGGTTGGTATGGTGTTGGTTCAAGCTTCAAGGAATTTATTGATCAAGATCCAAAAAATATTGAATACCTTCGTGACATGTATCAAAATTGGCCATTCTTCCAGTCACTCCTATCAAACGTTGACATGGTTTTATCAAAATCAAATATGAATATTGCTTTTGAATATGCTAAACTTTGTGAAAGCGAAGAAGTACAAGCAATCTACTATACTATTTTGGATGAATGGCAATTGACCAAGAACATTATATTAGCTATCGAAGGCTATGATGAACTTTTGGCAGAAAATACATACTTGAAAGACAGTTTGAACTACCGCATGCCTTATTTCAATGTTCTTAACTATATTCAGTTGGAATTGATTAAGCGTCAACGTCGTGGCGAGCTTTCTTCAGATGAAGAAAGATTGATTCATACAACTATTAACGGAATTGCTACAGGATTACGTAATTCAGGTTAATACTAGAAATATTTTCCAAAAACCGTAGGAATTTTCATAATTTTTTAAAATAATTCATGAAAATCCTTGACAAGTTTTAGTAAAATGATATAATTTAAGCATTCAGAAAGTAATCATTGAATTTTTTTAGCGAGTCTGTGGTTGGTGGAAACAGATAGATGAAGATGAAGAAATTGGGCTGGATGTTATTAAGAATTTGAAATCATAAGAATTCGGTGAGCACACCTTATAGTGCAACTCGTGAAGCGAGTAAGAGCGATAGGAATAATTCCTATAATTGAGGTGGCACCGCGCATCGACGTCCTCACACAAGTTTTTTGTGTGAGGACTTTTTCTATGGGGAGGAAAAAATGATGGAAATCAAACGATGGCGACGCTTGGTAAAGTTATATTGAAAGTGACATGAACATTACTAAGTTTAAGTGAAATAAGGAGAAATAGATATGAATAAACGTTTAATTGGTATTATTGCAGTACTAGCACTTGTAGTTGGAGGAAGCTTGGTCTACTCTAACTTAATGAAACAAGATACTAAAACCGAGACAACTAACAAAACAGCTAAGGTTGGTGTTCTACAGTTCGTCAGTCACCCATCACTCGACTTGATTTACCAAGGTATCCAAGATGGACTTGCTGAAGAAGGCTATAAAGGCGACCAAGTTAAAATCGACTTTATGAATTCAGAAGGTGACCAAAGTAAGGTTGCCACAATGAGTAAACAATTGGTGTCAAATGGAAATGATGTTGTTGTCGGAATTGCGACACCTGCAGCTCAGGGTCTAGCAAGTGCAACAAAAGACCTTCCTGTTATCATGGCAGCTATTACAGACCCAGTTGGAGCTAACCTGGTACAAAACTTGGAAAAACCAGGTGGAAACATCACAGGGGTATCTGACCATAACCCTGCTGAACAACAGGTTGAATTGATTAAAACATTGACTCCTGATGTCAAGACAGTTGGAGCTCTTTACTCAAGTAGCGAAGATAACTCAAAATCACAAGTCGAAGAATTCAAAGCTTACGCTGAAAAAGCTGGTTTGAAAGTAGAGACTTTTGCAGTTCCTTCAACTAACGAAATTGCTTCTACAGTAAACGTTATGACTGGTAAAGTAGATGCAATCTGGGTTCCAATTGACAACACAATCGCATCTGCGTTCTCAACTGTAGTATCAAGCAACCAAACAGCTAAAAAACCAATCTACCCAAGTGCGACTGCCATGGTAGAAGCAGGTGGTTTGGCATCAGTCGTTGTGGACCAACACGATCTTGGTGTTGCTACCGGTAAGATGATTGCCAAAGTCTTGAAGGGTGAAAAACCAGCTGATACTCCAGTTAATGTCTTCTCAACTGGTAAATCAGTTATCAATAAAAAAGTGGCTCAAGAATTTGGAATCACTATACCTGAATCAGTTCTTAAAGAAGCTGGTCAAGTAATCGAATAAGAATGAAGGAGGAGTTGGAGACATCTCCTCCAATTTTTAAAAGAAGGAAATGAATGTAACATGATAGTATCGATTATTTCACAAGGATTTGTCTGGGCTATTCTAGGTTTGGGAATCTTTATGACCTTTCGAATCCTCAACTTTCCAGATATGACAACCGAGGGTTCCTTCCCGCTTGGAGGAGCGGTAGCAGTAACTCTAATTACACAAGGTGTCAATCCTTTTCTTGCTACCTTAGTAGCTGTTGGAGCAGGCTGTCTTGCAGGTTTAGCGACTGGTCTTCTTTACACGAAAGGTAAGATTCCAACACTCTTGTCTGGTATTTTAGTGATGACTTCTTGCCATTCTATCATGCTCATGATTATGGGACGGGCAAACCTTGGGCTCTTAGGAACCAAACAAATCCAGGACGTTCTTCCTTTCTCATCTGAGGTTAATCAATTATTTACAGGTTTGATTTTTGTGACTTTGGTTATCCTTCTTATGCTTTTCTTCCTAGATACTAAATTGGGACAAGCTTATATCGCAACAGGAGATAATCCAGATATGGCTCGTAGTTTTGGTATCAATACTGGACGTATGGAGTTGATGGGCTTGGTCTTGTCAAATGGTGTGATCGCACTTGCTGGTGCTCTTATCGCTCAACAAGAAGGATATGCAGATGTTTCTCGTGGTATCGGGGTTATCGTAGTTGGTCTTGCAAGCTTAATTATCGGAGAAGTACTCTTTAAGAGTCTTACATTAGCAGAACGTCTGGTTACTATTGTTGTTGGTTCTATTAGCTACCAATTCTTGGTATGGGGAGTCATTGCTCTTGGCTTTAATACTAGCTACCTCCGACTATACAGTGCTCTTATCCTAGCAACTTGTCTAGTCATTCCAACCCTTAAGGATAAATATTTGAAAGGAGTCAAGTTAAGCAAATGACAGCGATTGTAGAATTAAAAAATGCCACAAAAATTGTGAAAAATGGATTTGACGAGGAAAAAATTATCCTAAACGATGTTTCTATTGATATTTATGAACACGACTTCATCACAATCTTAGGTGGAAATGGAGCAGGAAAGTCGACTCTCTTTAATAGTATAGCTGGAACGCTACCATTGACTAGTGGTAGTATCCGCATCATGGGTGAGGATGTGACTCATTTTAGCCCTGAAAAACGTGCCAAGTACCTTTCTCGTGTCTTTCAGGATCCTAAGATGGGAACTGCCCCTCGTATGACGGTTGCAGAAAATCTCTTGATTGCTAAGTTTCGTGGAGAAAAACGTGGTCTATTTCCAAGAAGACTATCAGCTTATAAGGAAGAATTTCAAGGAACCATTGAGAAAGTCGGAAATGGACTAGAGAAACACTTGGACACCCCGATTGAATTCTTATCAGGTGGACAAAGGCAAGCCTTGAGCCTCTTGATGGCAACCTTGAAGCGTCCAGAACTCCTTTTGTTGGATGAACATACAGCTGCTCTTGACCCTAAAACAAGTGTGGCCTTGATGGAATTGACAGATGACTTTGTCAGTAAGGACCATCTTACTGCTCTGATGATTACCCACCATATGGAAGATGCTCTCAAGTACGGAAATCGTTTGATTGTTATGAAAGAAGGCCGAATCATCCAAGATTTGAATAAGGATGAAAAAGCCAAGATGAAGATTTCAGATTACTATCAGTTATTTGAATAGATAATTTTTAAAACATATATCATTAAAAACTTAGAAGTAGGATTTCTACTTCTAGTTTTTTTGTGTTAAAGGGAGTTTGTCAAAAACTAGTCTTATTGTCACCATCTAACATTTTATAGTATAATGATTCTAAGGAAATGGTACCTAGAGAAATAAAATTTCTAAAAAGATTGTATCGTCTGAATGTTATCTCGTCTTTAAAATAAGACGTTAAAAATATATTTTGACAGCAAAGAGCATATAAGTTCTAGGTAAGGAAAAATGTCAATGAAAAAAATTTTAAAAATTCTAGTCATAACTGTATTAGTTTTTCTAACTTTGTTCGGTCTGTATCGTGCCTATCAAAAGAATTATTATAAGGGAGTATATGAGTCTTTAAGCAATGTCTTTTTAGAAATGAATTATGCAGAAACCCATAGTGGTGTTTTACCTGGACTTGCTGATTTTAGTAAAGCCGTTGACGGAGGCCAATCATATCGCGATAAGGATATTACAGTTGGTATGAGGCTTGAATCAGGCTTATCTGAAAGTGAAATTATATTAGTGTATGTAGGTATTGAAGAAACATTTCTAATTGAGTATAGGCGGACGTTACCTGACGGTAGATATCTTTTTATTGACTATGATTATAGCGATAAAATACTCAAACAAACTATTGAGGTTTCAGAATCTGATCAATCATTAGCTTACGGGTTAATTGGTTATAATATAGAAGTGAAGAGTGGAAAAGAATCTGATTTAGAGCTACATTTAAAAAGTTCCTATAGTTTTAGTTCGACTAAAGGCTTACCAAATTTTCAGATAACAAATCCAAACGAAGTACTAGAGTATTTAAAGCCTTATGGGATTGATGAAGCTTGGATTAAAGAAAAATCCCACTTCATGCTTTATGATGTCGTTCTAGAACGCTGGTTTAAAAATGGTAGTCAACGTTACTCAGTTGACAATCTTGGGGATGTAGAGATTGTGACACTAAGTTTTTCTGAATAGGATGATGCCCAAGCAATGGAGCTGTTAAAAGAGAAGAACAATGTTGCTTATCAGTTTATCCAAGATTTAAGTAAGGAAAAATGTCAATGAAAAAAATTTTAAAAATTCTAGTCATAACGATATTAGTTTTTCTAACTTTGTTCGGTCTGTATCGTGCCTATCAAAAGAATTATTATAAGGGAGTATATGAGTCTTTAAGCAATGTCTTTTTAGAAATGAACTATGCAGAAACCCATAGTGGTATTTTGCCTTGTCTCGCTGATTTTAGCAAAGCCGTTGATGGAAGTCAGTCGTTTAGAGATCCAGACTGGATAATTCCCATAGGACTTGATGCAGGCTTGTCTGAAAATGAAAGGTTAGAAGTGATTGTAGGTTTTGAAGAAACTTTTATTATTGAATACCAGCAACTATTATCTGATGGGAGATATCTATTTATTAGATACAATTATAAGAATAAAAATCTTAATCAAACTATCGAAATTTCAGATTCTAAAAGTTCACTGGCATACTACTTAGCTGGGTATAATATAAGAAATAAGGATAGCGGAGAGATAAATTTGGAGTCGTATTTTAAGAGAGCGGGCACTGTGGAAAAACCAAATTTTTACTTAACTAATCCAAACGAAGTACTAGAGTATTTAAAACCTCATGGGATTGATGAAGCTTGGATTAAAGAAAAATCCCACTTCATGCTCTATGATGTCGTTCTAGAACGCTGGTTTAAAAATGGTAGTCAACGTTACTCAGTTGACAATCTTGGGGATGTAGAGATTGTGCCACTAAGTTTTTCTAAATAGACTAATCAAATTTTAGGCTTTTAGGATTTAGTTGCTCTATATTGAACAGCTATCTTCTGTTGTGATAGAAACATGCAAAAACTCTTTAGGAAGGATTTCTTTGAGAGTTTTATGTCACACCTATGACCTAAAGGAACAGTTGCTTACAGCGACACAAGGAAGTGGAGAGAAGGCTTCCACCTCTAGCTATACCTACGACAGTGTGGGCAATGTCACTTTGGTCACGAATGTAAATGGCAAGGTCACAAGCTATAGCTATGACCAGCTTTTCAATCTAATGGAGCGCATGACCAGTCTCGGAGATAAGGAGATCTATACCTATAATGTCAATAACCAGCTCGAAAAACTAACGTATTAAAAACGAAAAAAGTAGGAGTCCAATCATATGAAACTAGGTAAATTTAATTTCGAAAATAAAGGTAACTCTTTAGCAGAATTGGGTGTCGCAAGTTATGCATATACATATCAAGATATGTTGGCATATATAGACTGGATAAAATCAAAAAAGTTTGTTATTCTTGGTGGAGATGTGTATTCAAGACAAGGCGATATGTTTGATATAACTTATGATAGCTGGTACTATACTCCTAAAAATAAAGATAATGATTCACAGGAGTCGATTTCTGTGGCCAAAAATTATATCAAACAGTATACAAATAGTAATGGAGAAAATTTTTATTTTGCAATAGTCGTTTCAGAATAATAAGGTAGTAACCAATGTGTTACCTTTACAAAAATTTGGGCTTTCCGTTCAGTCTACGAAAGTTTAGAATTAAAAGATAGTTACTGGGAGCAAGGATTAGAAAAGAACAGACCACTTTATCTGACCAACTATATCTATGAAGTCGAGAATGCAGAATTTGGGGACTTGGTCGCTTCTGCAAATATAGTTAATAAAAACTCCATCACTACAAATTAATGTCAACGCATTTTTTAGTGGACCTTGTATCCGAAAACGATGTAAAAGTTGAGAAAGTCACTAGCTAGTTTTATGAAATAGAAGCATGTAAAAGGTATGAAATGGTTTACTTTTTTTCAGAAATAAGCTATACTAGTTAGAGTAAACTGTGATAAAATGGAGGTATTGTCTATGGTTGACAAGAGAGTCATCGAAGAAATCAAAAACAATACCAATATTGTCGAAATCATAGGAGAAGTGATTTCTTTACAAAAATCTGGACGGAACTTTTTGGGGCTCTGTCCTTTTCATGGTGAAAAGACCCCTTCCTTTAACGTGGTCGAAGATAAGCAATTTTACCACTGTTTTGGTTGTGGTCGTTCTGGAGACGTCTTTAAGTTTATAGAGGAGTATCAACAAGTAACCTTTGTGGATGCAGTAAGGATGTTGGGCGAACGTCTCGGAATGCACCTTGAAGCTCCTGCACATAACCCTGTCCCACACACGTCACCCCATCAAAATCTCTACGATATGCATGACAAGGCTGCACGCTTTTATCATGCTATCCTCATGACGACTAAAATGGGTGAGGAGGCGAGAAACTATCTCTATAAACGTGGCTTGACTGATGATGTCATTAAACACTTTATGATTGGTCTAGCTCCAGCAGAACGCTCTTATCTTTATCAGCGTTTAGCAGACGATTATAGTGAGAAGGACTTGCTGGATTCAGGTCTATTTTATCTATCTGAAAGTAACCAATTTTTTGATACTTTTCATAACCGGATTATATTTCCACTCTCAAACGACCAAGGAAAGGTAATTGCTTTCTCTGGACGGATTTGGCAAGAGACGGATTCTCAAACTGCCAAGTATAAAAATAGTCGAGCGACGGCGATTTTTAACAAGAGTTACGAATTATATCATTTGGATAGGGTAAAAAAAGGGTCTGGTAAGGCTCCTGAAATGTATCTGATGGAAGGCTTTATGGATGTTATTGCAGCCTACCGTGCTGGTATTGAAAATGCAGTAGCTTCAATGGGAACGGCCTTGACTGCTGAACATGTCGAACATCTCAAACGCTTTACAAAAAAAGTGATTATCACTTATGACGGTGATAAGGCAGGAAAAGCTGCAACTGCTAAAGCTTTGGACGAGCTTAAAGATCTACCTGTACAAGTAGTCCAGATTCCTGATGCAATGGATCCTGATGAGTATTTACAAAAGAATTCTCCAGAGGATTTGGCTTATCTTTTATCCAATACTCGAATCAGTCCAATTGAGTTTTATATCCATCATTACAAACCTAGTAATAGTGAAAATCTCCAAGCACAGATTGAGTTCATTGAGAAAATTGCACCTCTTATCGTCAAAGAACCTTCTATCACAGCCCAGAACACCTATATTCATTTGTTGACGGATCATTTACCATCTTTTGATTATCAACAAGTTGAGCACATCATCAACGAAAGTCGTGTCAGACAAAGACAAGAAAAAGTGAAGCAGGTTGTTAATCCGACACCAATTACTATGTCGGTTACTAAACAATTGACGGCAGTCATGAGAGCTGAAGCACATATTCTTTATCGTATGATGGAGCACCCCCTTGTGTTGAATGATTATCGTTTGAGAGATGATTTTGTATTTGAAACTCCAGAGTTTCAGACCTTGTATGGACTCTTGATTGATAATGGTTCGATTTCTTCTGAAGACTTGGCAAATCAGACTAGAGAGGTGGAAAATGCTTGGTACCAAGTGTTAGCCTTGGATCTACCTTCTGAAATGTCTCCAGAAGAACTAAAGGAAGTGGAAGAGTCTCGTAATCGTGCTCTTTTGAATCAACAAAACTTGCAAATTAAAAAGAAAGTTCAGGAAGCTAGTCATGTAGGCGACACAGATGCTGCTTTAGAAGAGCTTGAACGCTTAATTGCCCAAAAAAGAAGAATGGAGTAAGAATGGCAAAAAAACAAAAAGAAGTAACAACTTTTGATGTCCAAGTCGCTGAGTTTATTCGTAACCATAAGAAAACTGGTACTGCGACAGATGACGAAATCAACAATGTCCTTGTAATTCCTTTTGCTCTTGATGTTGAAGGGATTGAAAATCTGTTGCAACGTATTCAAGATGCTGGGATTGCAATCACTGATAACGAAGGAAATCCAAGTGAGCGTGTTCTAAGTACAGAAGAAGAACCAGAACTTAGTGATGAGGATTTAATTGGTTCTACATCTGCAAAGGTTAACGATCCTGTTCGCATGTATTTGAAAGAAATTGGGGTTGTACCTCTTCTTACAAACGAAGAAGAAAAAGAGTTGGCCCTTGCTGTTGAGGCTGGCGATGTTGAAGCTAAGCAACGTCTAGCAGAAGCTAACCTTCGTTTGGTAGTGTCTATCGCGAAACGCTATGTTGGACGTGGAATGCAATTCCTTGACTTAATCCAAGAAGGTAACATGGGGCTTATGAAAGCCGTTGATAAATTTGACTACTCTAAAGGGTTCAAATTCTCAACTTATGCAACTTGGTGGATCCGTCAGGCTATTACCCGTGCCATTGCTGACCAAGCTCGTACCATCCGTATTCCAGTTCACATGGTGGAAACTATCAATAAGCTTGTTCGTGAACAACGTAATCTTCTTCAAGAGTTGGGACAAGATCCTACTCCTGAGCAAATCGCTGAACGTATGGATATGACACCTGATAAAGTTCGTGAAATCCTTAAGATTGCGCAAGAACCAGTTTCTCTAGAAACGCCTATTGGTGAAGAAGATGATAGCCACCTTGGAGACTTTATCGAAGATGAAGTGATTGAAAATCCAGTTGACTACACAACTCGCATCGTTTTGCGTGAGCAGTTGGATGAAGTTCTAGATACCTTGACTGATAGAGAAGAAAATGTTCTTCGTCTTCGTTTTGGACTCGATGATGGTAAAATGCGTACGTTAGAAGATGTGGGTAAAGTCTTTAACGTCACTCGTGAGCGTATCCGTCAGATTGAGGCAAAAGCGTTGAGAAAACTTCGCCAACCAAGTAGAAGCAAACCTCTTCGTGACTTTATCGAAGATTAGGTTATAGGAGACTGAATATGGCTTACACAGAAGAGCAAATTGAAAACATCAAAACACGGATTTTGACGGCTTTAGAAGAAGTTATCGACCCAGAATTAGGAATTGATATCGTTAACCTAGGTCTAATTTATGAGATTCGATTTGATGGTGATACCGGTGAAACTGAAATCGATATGACCTTGACTACAATGGGTTGTCCTTTGGCAGATCTTTTAACTGATCAGATTTATGATGCTATGACAGACGTACCAGAGGTTACTAACGTTGAAGTGAAATTAGTTTGGTATCCAGCTTGGACTGTTGAAAAAATGAGTCGCTATGCTCGTATCGCATTAGGTATTAAATAGAATGATATAAAAAAAGAAATAGTATAAGTGTTAGGAAATTCCCTAGCTTTTATGCTATCTCTTTTTTAATTTGCTGATTTTCTTTCAATAAAATGATATAATGGATAGTATGGAAAAAGAGAAATTACGCATCAACATGCTAAGTTCGAGTGAAAAGGTAGCAGGCCAAGGTGTTTCCGGAGCTTACCGTGAACTTGTGCAACTTTTGAAACGTGATGCGAAAGACCAACTAATTGTAACGGAGAATCTTCCTGTAGAAGCTGATGTTACTCATTTTCATACAATCGACCTTCCTTATTATCTGTCAACTTTTCAAAAGAAGCGTTCAGGTCGTAGAATTGGTTATGTCCACTTCTTACCTGATACCTTAGAGGGCAGTTTGAAAATTCCGTTCTTCTTAAAAGGAATTGTTAAACGCTATGTGTTTTCTTTTTATGACCGTATGGAACATTTAGTTGTGGTTAATCCTACTTTTATCGAAGATTTGGTTGCAGCTGGTATTCCTCGTGAAAAGGTGACCTACATCCCTAACTTTGTTAACAAAGAAAAATGGCATTCACTTCCTGAAGAAGAAGTAAGCAAACTTCGAAGTGACATGGGATTGAACGAAAATCAATTTGTAGTAGTAGGGGCTGGGCAGGTTCAAAAGCGTAAAGGGATTGATGATTTCATTACACTTGCTGAGGAACTACCGGATATCACCTTTATTTGGGCTGGAGGCTTCTCATTTGGTGGGATTACAGATGGTTATGAACGCTATAAAAAAATCATGGATAATCCTCCAGAGAATCTGATTTTCCCTGGAATTGTTGAGCCAGAACGGATGAGAGAACTGTATGCTTTGGCAGATTTGTTCTTACTTCCTAGCTATAACGAGCTCTTTCCGATGACTATTTTAGAAGCTGCGAGTTGTGAAGCTCCCATTATGCTTCGGGACTTAGATCTTTATAAGGTGATTCTAGAAGGAAATTACAGACCAACCACCGATGTAGAAGAAATGAAAGAAGCCATTTTGGAATATCGAGAGCATCCAGAAGCTTTGAAAGAGTTAAAAGAAAAGGCCAAGGCTATTTCAAGAGAATATTCAGAAGAGCATCTCTTAGAAATCTGGCTAAAATTCTATCGGGAGCAAGCGGCTTTAGGAAAAAAATGAGGTAGTATATGCGAATTGGATTATTTACAGATACTTATTTCCCACAGGTTTCGGGTGTTGCAACCAGTATTCGAACCTTAAAAACAGAGCTTGAAAAGCAAGGGCATGCAGTCTTTATCTTCACGACAACCGATAAGGATGTCAATCGTTATGAAGACTGGCAGATTATTCGTATTCCTAGTGTTCCTTTCTTTGCCTTTAAAGATCGTCGTTTTGCTTACCGTGGATTTACAAAAGCTCTTGAGATTGCGAAACAATATCAGTTAGACATTATTCATACCCAGACAGAGTTTTCTCTTGGTTTATTGGGAATATGGATTGCTCGTGAACTGAAAATCCCAGTCATTCATACCTATCATACCCAGTATGAGGATTATGTCCACTATATTGCTAAGGGGATGTTGATTCGTCCAGGTATGGTCAAGTATCTTGTGAGAGGATTTCTTCATGACGTTGATGGGGTTATTTGCCCGAGTGAAATTGTGCGCGACCTTTTATCTGACTATAAGGTAAAAGTTGAAAAGCGTGTCATTCCTACTGGAATTGAACTTGCAAAATTTGAACGCCCTGAGATTGGTCCTGAACACATTAGTGACTTACGGGATAAACTAGGGATCCAACAAGACGAAAAGATGCTTCTAAGTCTTTCTCGAGTTTCTTACGAGAAGAATATTCAAGCAGTTCTTAGGGCTTTACCAGATGTCCTAAAAGAAGAACCAAATGTTAAACTGGTTGTAGCTGGAGATGGACCTTATTTGAAAAATCTTAAGGAGCAGGCAGAAGACTTGCAGATTCAAGATTCTGTTATTTTTACAGGGATGATACCGCCAAATGAAACGGCACTTTATTATAAGGCAGCTGATTTCTTCATATCAGCTTCAACAAGTGAGACTCAAGGATTGACTTATCTTGAAAGTTTGGCAAGTAAGACTCCTGTTATTGCCCATGGGAATCCTTATCTGGATAATCTCATCAATGATAAAATGTTTGGAACCCTTTATTATGAGGAAAGGGACTTGGCAGGAGCGATTCTTGAAGCCTTACTTGTAACACCGTCAATGGATGAAAAACACTTGGCTGAAAAATTATATGAAATTTCTGCTGAGAATTTTGGTAGAAGAGTCCATGAATTTTATCTAGACGTCATTATTTCAAATAATTTTGCCAAGGAAACAGGGGCTGACGAACCTGTTACAAAACGTATTTTAAAGACAGTCTTCTATATTCCGCAACAGGCTGTTACGATGCCAGTTAAAAGTTCGAAGCGTATTCTTAAGGCATCTAGAAAACAATTAAGAAATTTAAGAAAATATTTAAATGATTAATCAAATCAAAGAAAGGAAATAAAAATATGAAAAAGAAATTTATGAGAAGTGGTAGAGATCAAAAAATCGGTGGTGTATGTGCTGGTTTAGCTAATTATTTTGATATTGACCCTACAATTGTTCGTGTTATTTGGGGAGTTTTGGCTTTCTGTTATGGTGCAGGACTTATTGCTTACTTGATCTTGTGGGCAATTGCTCCTGTATCAGATGAATTTTAAAAATAGAGTATTAGAGTAAAGGAGAAAACATGGCATTCGGTGATAATGGTAAACGTAAAAAAACATTCTTTGAAAAACTTACAATGTTTGTCGTATTAATCATGTTGTTTGTTACTTTAGCAGGTATTTTTGCGACTGCAATTGGTGTATTCAGCAGATTTTAAAATACTTGTTGTAGGTACAAATTGTAATAGTTGGTGACTGGGATTTTCCCAGCCCTTTTTAAAGTGAGAAGAGAATATGAGTATGTTTTTAGACACAGCCAAGATTAAAGTAAAGGCTGGTAATGGTGGCGATGGCATGGTTGCCTTTCGTCGTGAAAAATACGTTCCTAATGGTGGACCATGGGGCGGTGATGGAGGACGTGGTGGTAACGTTGTTTTCGTTGTAGACGAAGGTTTACGTACCCTTATGGACTTCCGTTACAATCGTCATTTCAAGGCCCAATCAGGTGAAAAAGGGATGACAAAAGGAATGCATGGCCGAGGGGCAGAAGACTTGATTGTCCGTGTACCTCAAGGGACAACCGTGCGTGATGCGGAGACTGGAAAAGTTCTCACTGATTTGATAGAGAACGGACAAGAGTTCATCGTAGCCCACGGTGGTCGTGGTGGTCGCGGAAATATCCGTTTTGCAACACCTAAAAATCCTGCGCCAGAAATCTCAGAAAACGGAGAACCTGGTCAAGAACGTGAATTACAGTTAGAACTTAAAATCCTTGCGGATGTTGGCTTAGTTGGCTTCCCGTCTGTTGGTAAATCAACTCTACTTAGTGTCATCACTTCTGCGAAACCAAAAATTGGAGCTTACCATTTTACAACAATTGTTCCTAATCTTGGGATGGTTCGTACCCAGTCAGGGGATTCATTTGCAGTAGCAGACCTTCCTGGATTGATTGAAGGTGCTAGCCAAGGTGTTGGACTAGGGACTCAGTTCTTGCGCCATATCGAGCGTACTCGTGTTATCCTACATATTATTGACATGTCAGCTAGTGAAGGACGTGATCCTTACGAGGACTATCTAGCAATCAACAAGGAACTTGAATCTTACAATCTTCGTCTGATGGAGCGTCCACAGATTATTGTTGCCAATAAGATGGATATGCCTGAAAGTCAAGAAAATCTTGAAGAGTTCAAGAAAAAATTGGCTGCTAATTATGATGAATTTGAAGAATTACCGCCAATCTTCCCGATTTCAGGTTTGACTAAGCAAGGTCTTGCACCTCTATTAGACGCAACGGCTGAGCTACTTGATAAAACGCCAGAATTCCTTCTTTATGACGAATCAGAAATGGAAGAAGAAGCATATTATGGCTTTGATGAAGAAGAAAAACCATTTGAGATTGGTCGTGACGACGATGCAACTTGGGTACTGTCAGGTGAAAAACTCATGAAACTCTTTAATATGACGAATTTTGACCGTGATGAGTCTGTCATGAAGTTTGCGCGTCAGTTGCGTGGTATGGGAGTTGATGAAGCTCTTCGTGCTCGTGGTGCTAAGGACGGCGACCTTGTTCGTATTGGTAAATTTGAGTTTGAATTTGTAGACTAGGAGATAGCTATGGGTGATAAACCAATATCTTTCCGAGATGCTGACGGAAATTTTGTTTCTGCAGCAGATGTCTGGAATGAAAAGAAATTAGAAGAACTTTTTAATCGCCTCAATCCCAATCGTTCATTGAGACTTGCGAGAATGAAAAAACAAGCCGAAGAAAAAAAATAAGAATAAAAAACCCGTGATAATAATATCACGGGTTTTCTGATTAACTTACTACTTTTGATAAGGAATTTCTAGACTTGATTGCGAAAGGTCCACAGTTAATTGATAGTCTGTATTGTCACGGATAGTAATCTCAAAGTCAGTAGTATAAAGAACGAGTCGGATTGTATCGTCTTTTTTTAGTTTGTAAATTGTTGGTTGGAGTTCAAATTGGAATTCCATCCATTCATCTGGCTTAACTACTTCAATTTTCAATAAATCATGACGGTTTTGGAGATTGAGGTAGCCTTTGGTAATAACTCGCTGTGCAGTTGGGCTAAATGGTAGTTCGCAAAGGTTTTCCAGCATGTGGTAACGACCGTTATCGATTGTACGAGCAGCCAAAACACCTGGATATGGTTGTAAGTATTTCTTTTGACCAAGTTCGAGAAGTTGAGCAGAAAGTAAGCCTTTGTTTGTACTTGACTTGAGACGAAGGTTCAGTTTAACACGCCCATTAAGATGAAGGTCTTCTGTCACTGGCAGGTCTATGGTAACCTGATTGACCTTACCTTGATAGAGTTCATTATTAAAGGTTTGGTAGGTTTTTCCAAAACGTTCGAAGTCAGAACTTTGGTAGTGATTTTGAATGACAGCTTCTTCAGTACCTAAAGAGAAAGTTTTATGGTCAGTTTGATTTCCAAAATCTTCAAGTGACAACCAGGTTTGTGGACTGGTGTTGTCTTGCCAAACGACTCTTGGAAGTTGGAAGTCAGTGTTTTGACCCAATAATTTCTGCGTCAAAAGGGCATTCATAGATTCACGAAAATCAATTGACTGCCAGTTGTTCATATAAACATGGGCTCCGTTATGATAAAAGAGGTGTTTATTAATATGACCTGGAAGAGCATTGAACATTTGATAGACGTGAAGTGGTTTTACATTCCAGTCTTGTGAACCGTGGGTAAAGACAACTTCAGCCTTAACCTTTTGGGCATTGAGTAGGTAATTTCTGTCATGCCAAAATTGGTTATAATCTCCAGTTTTACGGTCAAGATTTTTCTTGAGTTTTTCAATGGAAGTTTTATGAGCCTCGTTTCCACGAATAAAGTCACCAGCTAAGAGATTACGAGAATAAGTTAATTCATCTAATGAATCGAAGTCCTCTCCAGGATAGCCGCCTGGGCTTGTCACAAGACCATTTTCACGGTAATAGTTGTACCATGATGAGATACCTGCTTCGGCAATAATGACTTCTAAGCCATCAACTCCTGTAGTGGCAAGGCCGTTAGACATTGTTCCTAGGTAGGATAGACCAGTAGTTGCTACTTTGCCATTTGACCAGTCAGCCTTGACCTGACGTTTACGACTGTGGTCTGTGAAGGCACGACAACGACCATTGAGCCAATCAATGACATTTTTATAGGCTTCAACTTGTCGGTAATCTCCGTTGGTCATTTGACCTTGAGAATCCTTGGTTCCAAGACCAGACACATAAATATTAGCAAATCCTCTTGGGAGGAAGTAGTCGTTAAGTGTGTAGCTGCTATTGATATGAGTGAGTTTTTCTTCAGTATCAGAAACGAGTGCTGCATCACCAATTGGTTCAACCAAGTCTAGGATTGGCTTATCTATCGTAATTTCATTTGGTTCCTTGACTTCTAGTTTGGCTTCCATTTTGTAAAGAGCTTTATCGCTTGCCTTATCATTGGTTCCTTGATGGTATGGACTTGCAGTCATAACAGCTGGAATCTTCCCATTGTATGTTGGTCGGATTATGCTCACCTTAATGAGATCAGGCAGTCCATCTCTATCAGAATCAACACAAGTCTCTACATAGACTACTTCACGAATGACATTGTTAGTATTGAAGGTTGCCAAACTCTTGCCATTGAAGTAGTGATAGTTATTGTCCTCAGGAATAAGACCATCACTAACTAACTGATCGATAAGGGTGTTCCCTTTTTTAGTGCGTGTGTTTAAAAGCTGGTAGAGATTGTCGATTAGATCTCCGTAAACGATCGGAAACGCTGTTTCTTTGTGAAAAGCAAGAGCATCTTCAAAGTCTACTAAGTAACTGAATCCAAGCAATTGAAAGGCAACAGTGTAGAAAATTTCTGCTGTCAATTCACGGTCTAAATTGAAGAAAGTGAGTAAATCTGTTTCTTTATCAACTGCTAAAGTAGTGAGGGGATAATCCGTATTTTTAAAATTGAAAAAACAAGTTCTAACAAAAGCTTCAAACTGTTCTTTATGTGAAGCTGAAAGATCAAGCTTGAATCCAAGCTCAGATAATTCCTGTAAAGCTTGTTGGTTTGTAACGGGATAATAACTAAATTGATTAAAACGCATGGACATCTCCTTTTAAAGAATCATTCAAGAGTCATTATATCAAAAAATCATAGAAAATAACAGAAAGAGTAGAGATATGACTTATAGTCAGGTATGATAAGAGAGCCGATACCAAAACAAGGACAATTTTCATTTTTTGAGTATCCTATAAGGATATGCTATACTAGATATATGTTAGATTTGGAGAAATACGGCGTGACCATGTGGGAAGAGGAGAAAATTCTCTCTTTCCGTCAAAAACTTTTAGCCTGGTATGACGAAAACAAGCGGGATTTACCCTGGAGGCGAAGCAAGAATCCTTATCATATCTGGGTATCTGAAATTATGTTGCAGCAGACCAGAGTTGATACAGTCATTCCTTATTATGAACGTTTTTTAGAATGGTTTCCGACTGTAGAGAGTTTAGCAAATGCACCTGAAGAACGTTTATTAAAAGCTTGGGAAGGTCTTGGTTATTATTCTCGTGTTCGCAATATGCAAACTGCAGCCCAGCAGATTATGAATGAGTTTAATGGAGAATTTCCTTCAACTTACGAAGGTATTTCAAGTCTGAAGGGGATTGGTCCCTATACAGCAGGGGCTATTTCAAGTATTGCCTTTAATCTACCACAACCAGCAGTTGATGGGAATGTCATGCGTGTTTTGGCTCGTCTATTTGAAGTCAATCATGACATTGGAAATTCAAGCAACCGCAAGATATTTCAAGCTATGATGGAAATTTTGATTGATCCAGAACGTCCAGGTGATTTTAACCAAGCTTTGATGGATTTGGGTTCAGATATTGAGGCACCCGTTAATCCGAGGCCAGAAGATAGTCCAGTTAAAGATTTTAGTGCAGCTTATCAAAACGGAACAATGGATCGCTATCCAATTAAAGCGCCAAAGAAAAAGCCAGTTCCCGTCTATCTTAATGCTTTAGTTGTGCAAAATGACCGAGGCCAGTTTTTGCTAGAAAAGAATGAAAGTGAAAAGTTACTTGCTGGATTTTGGCATTTCCCCTTGATTGAGGTAGATGAATTTTCAAACGACGGAGAACTAAATCTCTTTAATCAGGTTGCTGAACCTTTCATGCAACTTGGGCCATCACCGCAAGAAAGTTTTGAGCAGGATTATGATTTAGAAGTTGAGTGGCAGGATAGTCATTTCGAAGAAGTGAAACATATCTTTAGCCATCGAAAGTGGCATGTACGAATCCTATCCGGGCAAGTAGTTGATAGCAAAGAATATTGTGATAAAGAGGTAGTTTGGTTAACTCCTGAAGAGTTTGAACTATATCCACTAGCAAAACCTCAACAAAAAATTTGGCAAGCATATTTAAAAAGATAGGATAATACCAGTCTTTCGTGTCTTCTTTGCATTTTTTTGGTATAATTGATATAAGGAAAAAGGTGACTATATGAAAAAAATATTGATTGTAGATGATGAAAAACCAATCTCAGATATTATTAAGTTTAATATGACCAAGGAAGGTTATGAGGTTGTTACAGCCTTTAATGGACGCGAAGCCATCGAATTGTTTGAAGCTGAGAAACCAGATATTATTATTTTGGATTTGATGCTTCCAGAAATTGATGGTCTAGAAGTGGCTAAAACAATTCGCAAGACAAGTAGTGTTCCAATTATCATGCTTTCAGCAAAAGATAGTGAGTTTGACAAGGTTATTGGTCTTGAACTTGGTGCGGATGATTATGTGACCAAGCCATTTTCAAACCGTGAGCTTCAAGCGCGTGTTAAGGCTCTTCTTCGTCGTACGGAGTTAGTAGCAGTGGATAACCAAGAGGAAGATACTAAATTGCAAAGTCTTCAAATTGGGGATTTAGAGATTCTTCCAGATGCTTATGTAGCCAAAAAATATGGGGAAGAATTGGACTTAACTCACAGAGAGTTTGAGTTGTTGCATCACTTAGCTTCTCATCTTGGTCAAGTTATTACCCGCGAACATCTCCTTGAGACGGTTTGGGGCTATGATTATTTTGGTGATGTTCGTACTGTCGATGTTACCATTAGACGTCTACGTGAGAAGATTGAAGACACACCAAGTAGACCTGAATATATCTTAACTCGTCGTGGTGTGGGTTATTATATGAGAAATAATGATTGATATAATTAAACAAACAATTTTAACCAGAGATTTCGTCTTTGTACTCATATTACTTGGTTTTATCATGCTTGTTAGCTTTCTCTTGCTCGAAGGCCGTAGAGATAATATTCGACTCAAACAGTTAAATCAAAAGATTAAAGATTTAATTGCTGGTGATTATTCTCAAGTACTGGATATGCAGGGGAATAGTGAAATTACTAATATCACGAATAACTTAAATGATTTGTCAGAAGTTATTCGTC
Organism: Streptococcus sp. oral taxon 061; assembly: GCF_964211575.1. Classification (GTDB taxonomy): domain Bacteria; phylum Bacillota; class Bacilli; order Lactobacillales; family Streptococcaceae; genus Streptococcus. Next base: position 114,270 of record NZ_CAXOQQ010000002.1, read on the forward strand.
TGACGCAGGAAAACTTAGAGCAGGAAAGTAAAAGATTGCATAGTATCCTATCATACATGACTGATGGGGTTCTTGCAACAAATCGTCGCGGTCAAATCACTATGATTAACGATATGGCTAAAAGACAACTTGGAGTTGAAAGTGATGACGCGCTCAATCAAAACATTTTAGAGTTGCTCAAGATTGAAGATGAGTACGAGCTTAGAGATTTAATTACGCAAAGTCCTGAAATGATGATTTATTCCCAAAATGTAAATGGGGAGTATATTAGTTTGCGTGTGCGTTTTGCCTTGATTCGTAGAGAATCCGGCTTTATCTCTGGTTTGGTAGCAGTTCTACATGATACGACTGAACAAGAGAAGGAAGAACGTGAGAGAAGGCTTTTCGTTTCCAACGTTAGTCATGAATTGCGAACTCCATTGACCAGTGTAAAATCTTACCTAGAGGCCTTGGATGAGGGTGCATTATATGAACCTGTTGCTCCTGATTTTATCAAAGTATCTTTAGTTGAGACCAACCGTATGATGCGAATGGTGACGGACCTCTTGCATCTTTCGCGTATTGATAATGCAACTAGCCATTTAGATGTTGAATTGATTAACTTTACAGCTTTCATTACTTTTATCCTAAATCGTTTTGACAAGATTCGAGCCCAGGATGAGGAAAAGAAATACGAGTTAGTTCGAGATTATCCGATTACATCGGTCTGGATTGAAATTGATACAGACAAGATGACTCAGGTAATCGATAATATTCTTAACAATGCTATCAAGTATTCTCCTGATGGTGGGAAAATTACGGTTAGCATGAAGACAACTGATGATCAGATGATTTTATCTATTTCGGATCAAGGACTTGGGATTCCTAAAGAAGATTTACCGAAGATTTTTGACCGTTTTTACAGGGTTGATAAGGCTAGAAGTCGTGCCCAAGGTGGTACTGGTTTGGGTCTTGCGATAGCAAAAGAAATCATCAAACAACACAATGGATTTATCTGGGCTAAGAGTGAATACGGCAAGGGTTCTACCTTTACCATTGTTCTTCCTTATGATAAGGATGCTGTAAAAGAAGAAGTTTGGGAGGATGAAGTAGAAGACTAGAATGAGTGAAACAGGCTTTAAATATAGTATTTTAGCATCGGGTTCTAGTGGTAATTCCTTCTATCTAGAAACCCCTAAGAAAAAAATTTTAGTAGATGCCGGCTTATCCGGTAAAAAAATCACAAGTTTATTAGGTGAGATCAATCGTAAACCAGAAGATTTGGATGCGATATTAATCACGCATGAACACACGGATCACATACACGGTGTTGGAGTTTTAGCGCGTAAATATGGCATGGACCTCTATGCCAATGAGAAAACTTGGCAAGCTATGGAAAATAGTAAGTACTTAGGTAAAGTTGATTCTTCTCAAAAGCATATTTTTGAAATGGGAAAAACTAAAACATTTGGAGATATTGATATCGAAAGTTTTGGTGTTAGTCACGATGCAGTCGCTCCACAGTTTTATCGATTTATGAAGGACGATAAAAGTTTCGTCATGCTGACGGATACAGGCTATGTTAGTGACCGTATGGCTGGCATAGTCGAGAATGCAGATGGCTATTTAATTGAGTCAAATCATGATGTTGAAATTCTGCGAGCCGGTTCTTATGCTTGGCGACTCAAACAACGCATCCTGTCTGACCTTGGTCACCTCTCAAATGAAGATGGAGCAGATGCTATGATTCGCACACTAGGTAATCGTACCAAGAAGATTTACCTAGGACATCTATCTAAAGAGAATAATATCAAGGAGCTAGCCCACATGACCATGGTCAATCAGTTAGCTCAAGCAGATCTAGGAGTAGGAGTGGATTTTCAAGTTTACGATACGTCTCCAGACACTGCAACACCTTTAACGGATATATAAAAATGAACACCAAGTGGTGTTCATTTTTAATGAATCGTAGTTTTAAATTTATGCTATAATAAATTCATAAGCGATTATAATGGAGAAATATAAATTGAAGAAGACTTGGACATTTTCAGATTACTATGACACAATCATATTATTATTAGCATTGATATCTGTGGTGCTAGTTATTTTTGGATTTATGGATGTTATAGATTTGCATAATCCGCCTTACAATATTATTGATTTAATGATTTGGATAGTGTTTATAGTAGACTATCTATGGCGTTTCTTTACTAGTAAAGAAAAATTTCGTTTCATTATTGATAATATTTTTGATTTATTGGCAATCCTTCCATCAAATGCTATTTTTACAGTTTTCCGTTTGGGACGTATTTTTCGTTTAGCAAAATTAACAAAATTAGTTAAACTTACAAGATTATTAAGAATAATTGGCTTAAGTGGAAAATTACAAAGAAAAGCTAGTAGATTACTACGAACGAATGGCTTGCTTTATATCTTATATGTCAATGTATTTATTGTATTTGTTGGAAGCTCAATCTTCTCAGTTGTAGAGGAGAAGGCTTTCTCAGATAGTCTTTGGTGGGCTATTATTACAGTAACAACTGTTGGTTATGGTGATATAGTCCCAAGTTCAATATTTGGGAAATGGTTAGCAATAATCTTAATGCTAGTGGGAATTGGAACGATTGGGATGCTAACTAGCGCCTTAACTAATTTTTTTGTTAAAGAAAATTCTAATGAAGAATCCAAATTAGATGAACTACAGAATGAATTAGTTATGCAAAGGCGTTTAGTCGAGAAGCAGGCTGAAAGGATTGAAGAACTTCATAAAATGGTACAAGAATTGCTTAAAAAGTATTAGTTTAGAAAAAAACAAAAACCACTCAAACGAGTGGTTTTTATAATCCAGCAAATTCTTTGATTTCTTGAGCTGACATAGAAGAATCACAACGGACCTTAATCTCTCCATTTTCAACATGAACAAAACCTGGTACAGTTGGGATTTCGTAACGTGAACGGAAATCTTGTAAAGCTTCAAGTTGACTTGGTTCTTCACTATTGATGAAATAGATGTGTGCTTTGGTTTCAGCTACCACACCAGCCAATGTGCCAGCAAATTTACGGCAGTAAGGGCAAGTTTTGCGGCCGATAAAGAATGTAGCAGTTTCTTTTTTATCAAGAGCTTCTTGGGCACGCGCAACAGTTGTAACTTCAAGATCTTTAATGTTTTCTAAAAATTGTTCCATGAGTTTTCCTCGCTTTCTTTTAAATCTAGTATGCCATAAAGTTTTTAAAAATGCTTAGATTTGATACGAAAAAAGATGAGATTGGTTGATCTCATCTTTTAATTGTTTATTTTACAAAGGCATTGATTTCATCTTCTATATTAGCAATCTTAGCTTGTGAATCTTCGTTGCTTTCTCCAACAACGGCAATGTAGAACTTGATTTTTGGTTCAGTACCGGAAGGACGAACTGCAATCCAAGAACCATCAGCAAGTGTGTATTTCAAGACATCACTTGGAGGAGTAGTCAAGGCTGTTACAGTACCATCAGCGGCAGTGGAAGTTTGTGCTTTAAAGTCTTCTACGACTGTGATTTCTGTTGCGTTCCATTCTTTTGGAGCATTGTTGCGGAATTTAGCCATGATTGCTTTGATTTGCTCAGCACCGTCAACACCGGAAAGAGTAACAGAGATTGTCTTCTCAGCATAGTAGCCGTACTCTTTGTAGATTTCTTCGATACCGTCTGCAAGTGTTAAACCACGTGAACGGTAGTAAGCGGCAAGTTCAGCAACGACAAGAACGGCTTGGATAGCATCTTTATCACGTACGAATGGTTTAATCAAGTAACCGAAGCTTTCTTCAAATCCCATCATGTATGTGTGATTGTGTTTTTCTTCGAATTCTTGAATTTTTTCAGCTATAAATTTGAACCCAGTCAAGACGTTGAACATAGTTGCGCCGTAGCTTTCAGCAATCTTCGTTACCAAGTCAGTTGATACGATTGATTTACATAGGGCTGCATTTTCAGGAAGAGTCCCAACATTTTTATGAGCTTCCAAGATGTATTTAGCCATGATAGCACCGATTTGGTTCCCTGAAAGATTAAGGTAGCTTCCGTCTTTTTGAAGGACTTCAACACCGACACGGTCAGCGTCAGGGTCAGTTGCGACAAGAACATCTGCACCAACTTGGCGACCAAGTTCTTCAGCAAGTGCAAAAGCTGCTTGACTCTCTGGGTTTGGAGATTTAACAGTTGAGAAGTCTGGGTCTGGAGTTGCTTGAGCTTCAACGACTTGAACAGAGTCAAATCCTGCTTGAGCAAGAGCACGACGAGCCAACATTTCACCAGTACCATGAAGTGGGGTGTAGACAATCTTCATGTCTTTACCAAATTCTTCAATCAAGGCTGGGTTGATGTTTACATCTTTAACTTCTTTGAGGTATTCTGCATCGACTGCTTCGCCGATAACTTCAATCAAGCCAGAAGCTTTTTCAGCTTCTACATCCGCAACTTCTACAGCGAAAGGATTGTCGATAGCACGGATGTAGGTAGTCAAAGCGTCTGCATCGTGTGGAGGCATTTGTCCACCGTCTTCACCATATACCTTATATCCGTTAAATGGAGCTGGGTTGTGGCTGGCAGTAATCATGATACCTGCAAAGCAGTTGAGGTGACGAACGGCAAATGAAAGTTCTGGAGTTGGACGGAGACTTTCAAAAACATAGGATTTAATACCGTGTTTAGCAAGAACTGCTGCTGATTCAAAGGCAAATTCTGGAGAGAAGTGACGGCTATCATAAGCGATGGCAACACCACGTTCTTTTTCGTTTCCACCTTTTGATTCGATCAAACGAGCCAAACCTTCAGTTGCTTGGCGAACAACGTAGATATTAATGCGGTTTGTACCAGCACCAATCAAACCACGCATACCAGCAGTACCGAATTCAAGGTTTGTGTAAAAGGCATCTTCCTTTGTTTTTTCATCCATGCTTTCCAAATCACGACGAAGATAGTCTGGAAGATCTGCGAAATCAACCCATTTTTGGTAGTTTTCTTGGTAAGTCATAAGTTATCTCCTTTAATATATAATCTAATCGCCTTCATTATACCACGATTTAAAGTTTTAGTAAAACGTTAGCGTGGCTCAGTTCTTTGAATTTAAGTTTCATTTTAATCATAGAATGAGTAGAAATTTATTATATTTATAAATTTACAATGTTTTTAAAGCGATTTCCTTTTTTAGTTTGAAAATTATTGACTGTATGGTACAATATAATAAATAAAAAAAGGAGATTTTCTATTATGAAAAAAGTTCTTAAGCATTCTGCTTTAGTTTTGACTGCTTTAGCATTGGTAGCTTGTGGAAATAGTAAGAAAGCAAGTGATAATGGTACTGCATCTAACTCAAACTTTGAAGTTTCTGTTAAAGACGGTATGTATGTTCTTCCTAAAGATGAAGATTCAAATTCACACTACCTTGCACTTCAAGTTGAGATTAAAAATAATCGTGATAAACAGTTTAGCTTTACTAGCCAAGATATTGCACTTTATAACGAAAAAGACGAAAAAGTTGAACCAATTCAAATTTATGAGTCAGACAGTAAAACTAAATTTATGTCATACGGAGATAGCCTCTCTAAAGGCAAGAGTGTTGCTGGTTATGTAGTTTATGAAGTTGATAAAGATTCTAAATATGAACTTCACTTTGCACCGAGCTTTTACGATGATGTAAAAGAAAATAAAAAAGGTAAAAATGACGTAGCTATCAAGGTTGATCCAAGTCAATACGAAGACAATATTGATGAAGCCAAAGAAGCTATGAAAAAATATGTTGATGCTGTTTACCTAGATGGTGAAAACACTGGTGGTGCATCAAACGTAAGCTTTACTAATGATAAAACTCAAATCGTCGCACTTGAAGATAAAAAATCAGACAACAAGAAATCAGACGATAAGAAATCTGAAGAAAAGAAAGATGATAATAAGTCTGAAGACAAAAAATCTTCTAAGGATTCTGATGTGATTACAAATGACGTGAAGGTTGATAGAGAAGAATTTATCAAGAAATTCATCGAGTCATTCGGTAAAGGATTCTACAACTACAAACCTTCTGATTCTGAACTTCGTACATTTGCAGAAGCATATATCAAAGCAAATGCAAAACGAGCAAAAGTTGATTACAAAGTAAAAACTTACTTGCCAGACTATGCAGTTATCTATGTAAGACCTGAAACAATCGACTTGGATAACTTGAATGTCCATGAATTGAGCCGTAAATTCTATGAAGAAAACAAAGGTAAATACAGCAGCTACTCAGAAGCTATGAAAGCTGGTGAGAAGTACATTTTAGAAAATGCACCAAGTCAATTTGATTCAACTCCTCTTGATACTAGCGATAATATGCAAAAAGAAGGATACGAAATAAAGATGACTAAGAAAGACGGTAAATGGACAATCGACACATCTTCTAAGAACTATAACTTAAAAGATATGGCACGTACGTTCCGTGGTGGTATTGGTTATTAATATCTAAAAGTTCGAGTTTAAAGCTCGAACTTTTTTTATTTGAATTGTTAAAAACGCAAAAAGATAGTAAAATAGTTACATGATTATTTTACAAGCTAATAAAATTGAACGCTCATTTGCAGGCGATGTTCTATTTGAGAATATTAATCTACAAGTTGATGAAAGAGATCGTATTGCTCTCGTTGGGAAAAATGGAGCAGGTAAGTCGACGCTATTAAAGATATTAGTCGGGGAAGAAAAGCCAATTTCAGGTGAAATTAATAAGAAAAAAGACATTTCCCTTTCTTACTTAGCACAGGATAGTCGATTTGAATCCGAAAATACTATCTATGACGAGATGCTTCATGTTTTTGACGACTTACGTACTACAGAGAAACAGCTTCGCCAGATGGAGCTAGAGATGGGGGAAAAGACCGGTGCAGATCTCGATAAGCTCATGTCAGACTACGATCGTCTATCTGAAGAATTCCGTCAGGCTGGAGGATTTACCTATGAAGCTGATATTCGCGCCATTTTAAATGGTTTTAAGTTTCATGAGTCTATGTGGCAGATGAAAATTGCCGAGCTTTCTGGTGGGCAAAATACACGTTTAGCTCTGGCAAAAATGTTACTTGAGAAACCAAACCTTTTAGTTTTAGATGAACCAACTAACCATCTGGATATTGAAACCATTGCCTGGTTAGAAAACTACCTGGTTAATTACAGTGGTGCCTTGATAATTGTTAGTCACGACCGTTATTTCCTCGATAAGGTAGCAACCATAACGCTCGACTTAACCAAACATTCTTTAGATAGATACGTAGGGAACTACTCAAGCTTTGTGGAGCAGAAAGAGCAGAAGTTACTGACTGAAGCTAAGAACTACGAAAAGCAACAGAAGGAAATTGCTGCTTTAGAAGACTTTGTTAACCGAAATCTCGTTCGAGCATCGACAACCAAGCGTGCCCAATCTAGACGTAAACAACTGGAAAAGATGGAGCGTTTAGACAAGCCTGAAGCTGGGAATAAATCAGCCAATATGACCTTTCACTCTGAGAAAACGTCTGGTAATATTGTGCTGACAGTTGAGAATGCTGCTATTGGATATGATGGAGAAATATTATCAGAGCCTATCAACCTCGACCTTCGTAAGATGAATGCCGTAGCAGTTGTAGGTCCGAATGGTATTGGTAAGACAACCTTTATCAAGTCTATTGTTGATCAGATTCCTTTTATAAAGGGTGAGAAGCGTTTCGGTGCAAATGTTGAAGTTGGCTACTATGATCAAACACAAAGCAAACTTACACCAAGTAACAGTGTTCTAGATGAACTTTGGAATGATTTTAGATTGATGCCAGAAGTGGAAATCCGAAATCGTTTAGGCGCCTTCCTTTTTTCAGGTGATGATGTTAAGAAATCAGTTGGCATGCTTTCAGGTGGAGAGAAAGCTCGCTTGTTACTGGCTAAACTATCAATGGAAAATAATAACTTTCTGATTCTTGACGAGCCGACCAACCATTTGGATATTGATAGTAAGGAAGTTCTGGAAAATGCACTGATTGACTTTGATGGGACTCTTCTATTTGTCAGCCATGACCGTTATTTTATAAACCGTGTCGCTACACATGTTCTGGAATTGTCCGAAAATGGTTCGACCCTCTATTTGGGTGATTATGACTATTATGTGGAGAAAAAAACAGAGCTAGCAACTAACCAAGAAGAAATGGTGGCTGTTAGTCGAGAAGATGAAGCTTCTCCAGTTAATGACTATCAAGCCCAAAAAGAGAGTCAAAAAGAGCTTCGTAAGCTAATGAAACAAATTGAAAATCTTGAGACAGAAATCGAAGAATTAGAAAATCAAGCCCAAGCTATTTCTGAACAAATGCATACAACCAATGATGCAGATGAACTCATGCAATTACAGGCAGAACTGGATAAGATTAGTCAGCACCAGGAAGAAGCTATGCTTGAGTGGGAAGAATTGTCGGAAAAAGTTTAATACTAAAAAAGCAACGGCACCGTTGCTTTTTTGTTTTCATCTATCCACCCTGAGGGAATCGAACCCCCATCTCAAGAACCGGAATCTTACGTGATATCCATTACACTAAGGGTGGAAACTCTCATCATTATATCAAAAATAGGAGTTTTACTCAAGACTAAAACCAATATAAAAAGAGGAAGAAAAAGGATTTAGACAATATCTAAATCCTTTTACATTTTTAGTTTTTTTCAAGAAGTGCTTTGATTTCTTGAAGAACTTCCAATTCAGTTGGACCTGCTGGAACTTCTTCAGCAACTTCTTCTTTCTTACGAAGGTTTTGAGCTTTTTCAATAGCTTTAATCATGAAGAAGAGAACAGTACCAATTACAACGAAGTTGATAACAGCGCTCAAGAATTTACCATATGTAACACCATTCCATGCAAGCTCAGCGATGTTTTGTACATTCGCAGCTTCCAAGGCTGGGTTCAATAGAAGTGGAGTGATGATATCATTAACGAATGAAGTTACGATAGCACCAAATGCAGTGGCAATGATCACACCGACAGCAAGGTCTACGACATTACCGCGGAGCAAAAATGCTTTAAGATCTTTTAACATTTTCTTTTTCCTTTCGAAATTTTTCAGACTAGATTATATCGTATATTTATATTAAATGCAAGAAAAGTGCTTATTTTTTTTTAAATACAAAAAGCTTACTAAAAACGTAGTTGAGAACAACCATCGTAACCTGTGCAATAAAGATTTCAACTGTATTAATTGTATTAATATCATTTCCAACAAAGTAACCAATGATCTGAGGGAAGCTTGTTACAAAAATAAAAGTTAGTAGAAGATCTAATAAAAAGGTGATAAGTCTTGCAGAGGTAAATTTAATTAATCGATTAAACCAGTTTTTTCTTTCTTGCTTAAATACAAATGTGTCATTTGTAAAAAACGCAAATAGGATTCCAGCAATATTTCCCAAGGCAGTCGCAACTAACTCTTGTTGAGTAAGATAAAAGATGACGATGCGGACAAATATTGATACTACGGTAGTCGCAACTCCGAAAAATAGATAGGATAAAATCTCGTTATCAAAGAATTTTTTTATATATGTTTTCATAAGATTAGTATAGCATAAAGCTGATAAATGTGCTATACTTGTAAAGTTGACTTGCTCAACCCTTGGTGCTTAGCTTCTTTCACCAAGCATATTAGACGCGGGATAGCCGCTAAAGGAGAAAATATGAAAAAACTTACTGTCCGCGATTTGGCTGACATTGCCATTGTCGCAGCTATTTATGTGGTTTTGACCATCACACCACCCCTTAATGCCATCAGTTATGGTGCCTATCAGTTCCGTATTTCTGAAATGATGAACTTTCTGGCTTTTTACAATCCTAAGTACATTATTGGTGTTACTCTTGGATGTATGATAGCTAATTTTTTCAGTTTTGGACTCATTGATGTCGCTGTTGGTGGAGGATCAACTCTTGTCTTCCTAAGCTTAGGAGTTTGGTTGTTCAGTAAATATAGTAAAGACTATCTTTTTAATGGATTGATTCGAAAAGATCATTTCTTCTTTTCAATTCTATTTTCAATTTCAATGATCACCATTGCTGCTGAATTGAACATTGTAGCAGAAGCACCATTCTTCTTTACATGGTTCACTACTGGTATCGGAGAATTCGCTTCACTAATTGTCGGTGCAATTATCATTGGTAAAATTGGTCAACGTATTGATTTGACTAGATAAAGATATCTTATCAACCATTCGTAGAAAGGGCTGAACTTTGTTCAGTCTTTTTCTTTGTCCATGAACCTAGAAGCTAAACAAAAGTGATATAATAAGGTAGAAAAGACTGTTTAATTATGATAGATTATTTTTTGATTGGGATAAAATCGATGATGAAAAGCTCGGTTTTGACTTTTGCTATTTCCTTTATTTCCTTCCTTCTTTTATTGATTCTTTGGCGTCGTTATGTCATTGTGCGTCAAAGTGGTGGAAACTTTTTTGCCCCGTTTCATATTGCTAAGGGAAGATTTTATATTCATAATGCTTATGTTTTTAGAAAGCGCATTATACCACTGAATAATATTAAAAAGATTGAGGTCCATTTTATTCCAAGTGTTAAATTGAATGGAGCTAGATATTTTTTGACTATCGAACAAAAGAGCGGAAATTCTCTAGCCTTTTTCTTTGGCAAATCAAAAGAGAATGATCAACTAGTCAATAACTTAAAGAATGAAACAAAAAAATACAATATCAAGATCCGTATTTTAGAATCATAGGTTTTAATTTTTTAAAATTTCAGAAAGCCTTTCCATAAAGTTGATTTTATGTTATAATATTCACAAATAAAAGTTTTAGGAGTTTATATGGTCTCATCAGAATTTATTTCAAAAATCGAATTTGCTTGTAAGAAAAAGGAAAGTCTTTATTCGAATAGTAAATTTAAGTATGCGATTCGTTCAATGTTTGCAGGTGCTTTCCTTACCTTCAGTACGGCAGCAGGAGCCGTTGGTGCAGATTTGATCAATAAGATTGCACCAGGTAGTGGACGCTTCCTTTTCCCGTTTGTTTTTGCTTGGGGACTGGCCTACATTGTCTTCTTAAATGCTGAATTGGTAACATCAAACATGATGTTCTTAACAGCGGGTAGTTTTTTGAAAAAAATTAGCTGGAGAAAAACAGCTGAAATTCTTCTATATTGTACTTTCTTTAACTTAATTGGTGCGCTTATCGCTGGTTGGGGATTTGCTCATTCAGCAGCTTATGCTAATCTAACGCACGATAGCTTTATTTCTGGAGTTGTAGAAATGAAGTTGGGACGCTCTAATGAACTAGTTTTACTTGAAGGTATTTTAGCTAATATCTTTGTAAACATCGCCATTCTTTCATTTGTTTTAGTTAAGGATGGTGGAGCAAAACTTTGGTTGGTTCTATCAGCCATTTACATGTTTGTATTCTTAACAAACGAGCACATCGCCGCAAACTTTGCATCATTTGCTATTGTGAAATTCAGTGTTGCTGCTGATTCAATCGCAAACTTCGGTATTGGAAATATTCTTCGTCACTGGGGGGTAACCTTTATTGGTAACTTTATAGGAGGTGGTCTACTGATTGGATTGCCTTATGCCTTCTTAAACAAGAACGAAGATACCTACGTAGACTAAAAGTTGGATTGATTCCAACTTTTTCTTTTTGTTTTTCCATGCTATAATGAATGTAGTAATGTTAAATACAGAGGAAAATCATGAACGAAATTAAATGTCCAAATTGTGGGGAAGTTTTTACAGTAAATGAAAGTCAATATGCAGAACTGATTTCTCAAGTTCGCACTGTAGAGTTTGACAAGGAATTGCACGAGCGAATCAAGCAAGAGTTGACATTGGTGGAACAAAAGACCTTGAATGAACAACAGGCAAAACTCGCTCAAAAAGACCAAGAAATTGCCCAGCTACAAAGTCAAATCCAAAATTTCGATACTGAAAAAGAATTGGCTAAGAAAGAAGTGGAGCAAAGTGCTAGCCAAAGTCTGTTAGAAAAAGAAAAAGAGGTCCAAGCTCTTGAGAATCAATTAGCTACCTTACGCTTAGAGCATGAAAATCAACTACAAAAAACTCTTTCTGATCTTGAAAAAGAACGCGATCAGGTTAAAAATCAGCTCCTTTTACAAGAAAAAGAAAACGAGCTTTCTCTTGCTTCGGTGAAACAAAACTATGAAGCCCAACTTAAGGCAGCAAATGAGCAAGTTGAGTTCTACAAGAATTTCAAGGCACAACAATCTACAAAAGCTATTGGTGAAAGTCTAGAACAGTATGCAGAGAGCGAGTTTAACAAGGTTCGTAGTTTTGCCTTCCCAAATGCTTACTTTGAAAAGGACAACAAGATTTCAGCGCGTGGTTCTAAAGGAGACTTTATCTTTCGTGATTTTGATGAAAATGGGCTAGAATTCATCTCTATCATGTTTGAGATGAAAAATGAAGCTGACGGGACTGAGAAGAAGCATAAGAATGCCGATTTCTACAAAGAGTTGGATAAGGATCGTCGTGAGAAAAACTGTGAGTATGCAGTATTGGTAACTATGCTTGAAGCTGACAATGATTACTTCAATACTGGGATTGTCGATGTTAGTCACGAATATGAGAAAATGTATGTCATTCGTCCTCAGTTCTTTATTCAGTTAATTGGTCTCTTGCGCAATGCTGCCCTTAATTCCCTAAAATACAAGCAGGAACTAGCACTTATACGTGAGCAAAACATTGATATTACTCACTTTGAAGAAGACTTAGAAGCCTTCAAGGTAGCTTTTGCTAAGAACTACAATTCGGCTTCAGTCAACTTCGGCAAGGCTATTGACGAAATCGACAAGGCCATCAAGCGGATGGAAGAAGTCAAGAAATTCCTAACCACATCCGAAAATCAACTCCGCCTCGCCAATAATAAATTGGACGATGTTTCCGTTAAAAAATTGACAAGAAAAAATCCAACTATGAAAGCGAAATTTGATGCCTTGAAGGGGGAGTGAGAAAAAAACACATGAACGGTATTATCAACTTAAAAAAAGAAGCAGGCATGACCTCGCATGATGCGGTTTTTAAGCTACGTAAGATTTTAGGAACTAAAAAAATCGGACACGGTGGGACCTTGGATCCTGATGTTGTGGGTGTTTTACCCATTGCTGTAGGGAAGGCGACTCGTATGGTCGAGTTTATGCAGGATGAGGGTAAGGTTTACGAAGGTGAAATCACACTTGGATACTCTACGACTACTGAGGATGCTAGTGGTGAAATAGTTGATGAAACTCCTATTTTAGCTCCATTGGATGAATATCTTGTCGATGAAGCGATTGCTAGTCTGACAGGTCCTATCACTCAGATTCCACCTATGTACTCGGCTGTCAAGGTTAATGGATGCAAACTCTATGAGTATGCGCGTGCTGGTCAGGAAGTGGAGCGTCCAGAACGTCAGGTGACCATTTATAGTTTTGAAAGAACGAGTCCGATTTCTTATGATGGGCATCTTGCACGATTTACTTTTCGTGTAAAATGCAGTAAGGGAACTTACATCCGTACTTTGTCAGTCGACTTGGGAGCGAAACTTGGTTATGCTACCCATATGTCTCAGTTAACACGGACCAGTGCTGCTGGTTTGCAATTGGAGGACGCATTGACTCTAGAAGAAATTACTGCAAAAGTAGAGTCTGGTGAATTTGACTTTCTCCATCCTCTAGAGATTGGGACCGGTGACCTTGTCAAAGTTTTTCTTACACCTGAACAGGCCGAAGAGGTGCGTTATGGGCGTTTTATTGAGTTAGAACAAACAGAAAAACAATTAGCTGCGTTTGAAGGCGAGAAGCTTTTAGCTATTTTAGAAAAGCGTGAAAATCTTTATAAACCTAGAAAGGTTTTCTCTTAAGTATTTGACAAACCAATGATTTTTATCTACTAGTCCAAAGATGAGATTTTCTCATCTTTTTTATATCATTTTTAAAAACCATTGAAAATACAGTGTTATTTGACAGTTTTGCTTACTTATGATAAGATTTAATTTAAGAAATGCTAGAGAAAAATAGAGGATATTATGAGTATTGAAATGACTGTCAGTGAGATTGCTGAGGTCTTGGGACTATCCCGACAAGCAATCAATAATCGTGTCAAGGAATTACCTGAAGAAGATATTACCAAAAACGACAAGGGTGTTACCGTTGTTACTCGTAGTGGATTGATCAAACTTGAAGAAATCTACAAAAAAACTATCTTTGAAGATGAACCGGTCAGTGATGAAGTGAAACAACGAGAGCTTATGGAGATTCTTGTTGATGAAAAGAACGCCGAAATTATCCGTCTTTACGAGCAATTGAAAGCTAAAGATAAGCAACTTGCTGAGAAAGATGAACAGATGCGTGTGAAAGACCGCCAAATCGCTGAAAAAGATAAGCAATTGGACCAACAACAACAGTTAACCCTTCAAGCTATGAAGGATCAAGAAACACTCCAGTTGGAGTTGGATCAAGCTAAGCAAGAAGTTCAGGCATCGAAGAAAGGCTTCTTTGCTCGCTTATTTGGCAAATAAGAAAAAACTGCTTGGTTTCTATAATTAGACCAGGTGGTTTCTTTTTACAAACTAATTAGGTACGATATGATGGAAACAGTAAGAGATTATATCTCATTTGATTTAGAATTTAACAAACACCAGGATAAGACTCATTTGATTCAAGTATCAGCGGTACATTTTAAGGACGGTGAAGAAGTAGGAGCGTTTGACTCTTATGTCTACACTGATGTTCCTTTGAAAAGTTTTATTAATGGTTTGACTGGTATTACTTCAGAGACTCTCAAAGATGCTCCAAAGGTAGAAGAAGTTCTCCAAAAGTTTCAAGATTTTGTTGGAGCCTTGCCACTTGTTGGTTATAATGCAGCAAAGAGTGATTTACCGATTTTACTAGAACATGGGTTTGACTATCGTGATCAATATAAAGTCGATCTTTATGATGAGGCTTTTGAACGTCGTAGTTCTGATCTACACGGAATCGCTAATCTAAAATTGCAAACTGTGGCTAGCTTTCTAGGATTTAAAGGGCAATCTCATAATAGTTTAGAAGACGCTCGCATGACTGCGCAAGTTTATGAAGCTTTTCTGGAGTCGGATGAGAGTAGACTGTTACTCAATTCTCAGAGCAGTCTCAATTCGAATCCATTTGGCGCCTTAGATCTATCACAGCTTTTTGATTAGGAGTTTTTATGAAACCTGAAAAACCGAAAAAATTGGGTTTTAAAAAGATTTACCTAAATCTAGATAAAATCCTCTTTCTATTCTTTCTAATCTTTATGTTGGTTGACTATATCTGGTTGCCATTAAACTCTGTGATAGCTGGATTTTTGCTAAGTCAGACTGGATATTTGTTTATTTCCTACAACAATATTTTTGAGATTATAAAAAACGCACCTATAGTCAGTCTTGGCTTTGTAATCTTAATAGCCATCAATCTGCTGGTAGCCTATTTTCAACTTAGTATTCTCTTTATTGGAGCTCGCCACCTCCTATATCACGAAAAAAGAACTCTTATAGAATACAGTCGAAAAGTATTTCGTGAAAGCCTTGCTTTTATGAAGAAATTGACTATTTCAAAAGCTTTGTTCATCTTTATATTTGTAGCAATGCTATTTCCGTTTATCAGAAAGATATTTAAGATTTATTATTTCAATAAAATCGTAATTCCAGAGTTTATTCAAACCTACATGGAAGATAAGTACTGGATGTGGTGGGTAGCCATTGTTATCTTATCACTCTTATTCTTCTATGTTTCAGTTCGCTTGATATTCACTCTGCCCAAGGTCTTTTATGAAAAGATGACGGTTAAGGAAGCAATCATTTATAGTTTGGATAAAACTAAAGATCACTTTTGGTTTTACGCCTGGCATTTATTCTTAATTATTGTAAAAACCAATCTATTCTTCTATCTTCCTCTCATCCCAATATTATCTACTCAGTATATAGTGGATAGTCTTACTCAGAGAGAGTCTCTGGTTCTAGCTATTTTGAATTTTGTTCTTATCAAAAATTTCCACTATATGGCATTAACCTATTTCCTTGTAAAATTTACGTCCTTCCTAACAGGAGAAGAACTTGATATTATGCCAAGACGCGAGAAGGACCATATCATGAGGTGGGGTGTTATGGTGTGTGCATGTATCTTCTTTGCGATTGAAGGCTATAATTATCTAGAAGCTCCTGTAGTCAATCCACCTCTTGTGATTTCACATCGTGGTGTATCAAATGGCAATGGTGTACAAAATACCATTCAATCCCTAGAAAAAACATCTCAATTAAAACCAGATTTAATCGAGATGGATATCCAGGAAACAAAGGATGGGCAATTTGTCATGATGCATGATGCGAATCTTAGAGGATTAGCTGGTATTAATAAAACACCACAAGATTTGACCTTAGAAGAGTTAAAGCAGATTGACATTCATGAGAATGGTTATGATACAAAGATTTCAAGTTTCGATGATTATCTGACTCGTGCAAATGAACTGCATCAGAAACTACTCATTGAAATTAAGACCAGCCACAAAGATAGCCCGCAGATGATGGAACATTTTCTAGAAAAATACGGTGCAAAAATTAAGGTTTATGGTCATCAAATGCAATCCTTGGATTATAAGGTTATTGAAAAAGTAAGAGAGTATGATAAAGATATTCCTGTTTACTTTATTCTTCCCTATAATTCTGTTTTTCCTAGAACGGTTGCGACAGGCTACACAATGGAGTACTCTACTTTGGATGAATATTTTGTCACGAAACTATGGAATACTGAGCAAAAACTCTATGTATGGACAATCAATAGTTCCGAATCTTTTAATAAGTCTTTTCACCTAGGTGTTGACGGAATGATTACGGATGACTTGGAAAACATAAAAGAAGAACTAGAAACTGCTCAGGAAGATCCCGAATATAGTGACTTATTGCTAAATAAAGCAACTGAATTATTTGCTTTTTAACATAAATTAAAAGAGGCTGTGAACCAGCCTCTTTTTGATAATCTAATTAAAATGGTAACTTACCAGCAAATGCTCCAAGTTTCTTCTTAGTAGTTTCATCAATTTGTTCGAGCGCAGCATTGAGAGCTTGAACAGTCATATCTGAAAGAGTTTCAATATCTTCAGCATCCACAACTGCGGGATCAAAATCAATTTTTACAACTTTTTTATCACCTGTTAAGGTAGCAGTTACAAGGTTTTGAGCAGAATTCCCAACAAATTCTGTGGCAGCCAATTCAGCTTGGCTTTGTTCCATTTGTTTTTGAAGTTTTTGTGCTTGACGCATCATGTTTTGCATATTCATCATGGCGGTAGTTAGCTTCCTTTTCTTTTATTCTCCATTTTATTTTAACAATTTTAATTGGAAAAGTCTAATTAAAATTTCAGGATTTATATATATATCAACTAAAGGTTTAAGGTTTCTTTAAGCTTTCTATACTATTCTGAAGAACTCTATATTAACCGAGAGTAAAAAATGCAAGGATTTAATTTTTTAATGTTCAAAGCATAAAGTGGTCTCGTCATTAGTTTCTAACTAGAGAGAACTAGTATTTATTTCAAGATAGTGCTAGATTATGGTATAATAGTAAGGAATGAGTTTTTAAAACAAACCAAAGGAGTATCAAAATGATTTACGCTGGAATTTTAGCAGGTGGAACCGGCACGCGCATGGGTATTAGTAATCTACCCAAACAATTTCTTGAGTTGGGAGACCGCCCAATTCTAATCCATACAATTGAAAAATTTGTCATAGAACCAAGTATTGAAAAAATCGTTGTTGGAGTTCACGGAGACTGGGTGACACACGCAGAAGATCTAGTTGAAAAATTCCTTCCACTTCACAAGGACCGTATCATCATCACAAAAGGTGGGGCTGATCGTAATTCTAGTATTGAAAAGATTATTGAAGCTATTGACGCTTACCGTCCACTAACAGAAGATGATATCGTAGTGACGCATGATTCGGTTCGTCCCTTTATCACACTTCGCATGATTCAAGACAATATCGCTCTTGCTCAAAAACATGATGCGGTTGATACTGTGGTTGAAGCAGTAGATACCATTGTTGAAAGTACAAACGGTCAGTTTATCACAGATATTCCAAATCGTGCTCATCTCTATCAAGGGCAAACTCCTCAAACCTTCCGTTGTAAAGACTTCATTGATTTGTATGGTTCTTTATCAGCAGAAGAAAAAGAAATTTTAACAGATGCATGTAAAATCTTTGTCATTAAGGGTAAAGATGTAGCCTTGGCAAAAGGTGAATACTCAAACCTTAAAATTACAACAGTTACAGACTTGAAGATTGCTAAAAGCATGATTGAGAAAGAATAGACATGATTAATCAAATTTATCAACTGACAAAACCAAAGTTTATCAATATTAAATATCAGGAAGAAGAAATTGATCAAGAGAATCATATCCTCATCCGACCAAATTACATGGCGGTTTGTCACGCGGATCAACGCTACTATCAAGGTAAACGCGATCCAAAAATTTTAGCGAAAAAACTACCAATGGCTATGATTCATGAGTCTTGTGGTACAGTCATTTCTGACCCAACAGGTACCTACAAGGTTGGTCAGAAGGTTGTCATGATTCCAAATCAACCACCTATGCAAAGTGATGAGGAATTCTACGAAAATTACATGACTGGAACATATTTCTTATCAAGTGGTTATGATGGGTTTATGCGAGAATTTGTATCTCTGCCTAAGGATCGTGTTGTATCATACGAAGAAATCGAAGACACAGTTGCCGCCATTACAGAGTTTGTCAGTGTTGGCATGCATGCTATGAATCGTTTCATGACGGTATCTCACAGCAGACGCCAACGCATCGCTGTCATTGGTGATGGAAGTTTAGCTTTTGTCATGGCCAATATTATCAACTACACTTTGCCTGATGCTGAGATTATTGTCATTGGTCGCCACTGGGAAAAATTAGAACTCTTCTCGTTTGCGCATGAACGTTATATTACTGACAGTATTCCAGAAGATCTTAGCTTTGATCATGGATTTGAGTGTTGTGGTGGTGATGGATGCGGCCCTGCTATCAATGACTTGATTCGTTACATCAAACCCCAAGGTACCATTTTGATGATGGGTGTTAGTGAGTATAAGGTTAATATCAACACTCGTGATTCATTGGAAAAAGGCCTGTTATTAGTTGGATCTTCTCGTTCTGGAAGAGTTGACTTTGAAAATGCTATCCAAATGATGGAAATTAAAAAATTTGCCAATCGTTTGAAGAATATCATTTATCTAGAAGAGCCAGTCAGAGGAATTAAAGATATTCATCGAGTTTTTGCAACGGACCTTAATACTGCCTTCAAGACAGTATTTAAGTGGGAAGTCTAATGGGGGGAAGATTATGAAGGAAATCGTTAAAGAGAAGATTGCCTCTTTATTATCAGGTGATGAAGAAATTCAGAGCGTTGAACAGTTGGGTGGAATGACCAATCAAAACTACTTGGTTCAAACATCCTCAAATCAATATATCGTTAAGTTTTTCGGTAAAGGTACAGAAAAATTAATCGACCGCCAGAATGAAAAGTTTAATATTGAATTGTTGAAAGATTTAGAATTAGATGTAGAAAATTATCTTTTTGATATTGAAGCTGGTATCAAAGTCAATCAATACATTGAAAATGCTGAAACACTTAATTTAAATACCATTAAAACTAAATTTGAGAAAATTGCTCCCATTCTACAAACGATTCATGCTTCTGGAAAAAAATTAAAAGGAGAGTTTGCTCCTTTTGATGAGATCAAAAAATATGAATCCTTGATTCAAGGAGAGATATACTATCCAAACTATGAAGCTGTAAGAAAATCAGTATTTTCTCTGAAAGAAGAGCTTGAACAAATCGGAATTGAGAAGAAATCATGTCATATTGATTTGGTTCCTGAAAACTTTATTGAATCACCAGATGGGCATCTTTATCTAATTGATTGGGAATATTCTTCCATGAATGACCCTATGTGGGATCTTGCGGCTCTCTTTTTAGAGTCTGAATTTACTCCAGACGAAGAAGATTCCTTTTTGTCATATTATGAAAGCGAACAGACACCAGTTTCTCGTGAGAAGATTCGTATTTATAAAATATTGCAAGATATTATTTGGAGCCTATGGACCATTTACAAAGAGGAAAATGGTGCAGATTTTGGAGATTATGGAATCACTCGTTATAATAGAGCTGTAAAAGAATTGCAGTCTCAGGGAGGTATTGATGAAAACTAAAAACGGAGTTTCCTTTGGACTTATCTCAGGGATTTTTTGGGGATTAGGGCTAACCATTAGTGCTTATATCTTCTCTATATTTACTGATCTATCACCTTTTGTAGTAGCAGCAGCGCACGACTTTCTTAGTATTTTTATCTTGCTAGGATATCTTTTAGTTAAAGAAGGTAAGGTACGTTTTTCAATCTTCTTGAACATTCGAAATGTCAGTGTTATTATCGGAGCACTATTGGCTGGACCAATTGGCATGCAGGCCAATCTTTATGCAGTCAAGTATATCGGTAGTTCTTTAGCATCCTCAGTTTCAGCTATTTATCCTGCAGTATCTGTCATTCTCGCTTTCTTTTTCTTAAAGCATAAGGTTTCGAAGAATACGGTATTTGGAATTTTATTAATCATTGCAGGAATTATTGCTCAGACTTACAAGGTTGAACAAGTTAATTCCTTCTATATCGGAATACTCTGTGCCTTGATTTGTGCGCTTGCTTGGGGAAGTGAAAGTGTTCTCAGCTCATTTGCTATGGAAAGTGAACTCAGTGAACTAGAAGCCCTTTTGATTCGACAAGTAACATCTTTCTTGTCCTACCTAGTCATTGTTCTCTTCTCGCATCACTCGTTTGCAGAAGTGGCAAATGGACAATTATTTGGTCTATTAATTGTCTTTGCGGCATTTAATATGATTTCTTACCTTGCCTACTACATTGCTATCAATCGATTGCAGCCAGCAAAAGCTACTGGATTAAATGTGAGTTATGTAGTATGGACTGTTTTATTTGCAGCAATTTTCTTGGGTTCGCCCCTTAATTTACTGACCATCATTACTTCACTTATTGTAATGGCTGGTGTTTATATTATTATTAAAGAATAAAGGAGAAAACGCGTGAAAGCGATTATTCTAGCAGCGGGATTGGGAACTCGTTTGAGACCCATGACAGAAAATACTCCCAAAGCCTTGGTACAAGTCAATCAAAAACCTTTGGTTGAATATCAAATTGAATTTTTGAAAGAACGTGGAATTGATGACATTATCATCGTTGTAGGTTATTTAAAAGAACAATTCGACTATCTTAAAGAAAAGTACGGTGTGCGTTTAGTCTTCAACGATAAGTATGCTGATTACAATAACTTTTACTCGCTTTACTTGGTAAAAGAAGAATTGGCTAACAGCTACGTTATCGATGCGGATAACTATCTTTTCAAGAATATGTTCCGAAATGATATTGAACGTTCAACTTACTTTAGTGTTTATCGCGAAGACTGTGATAATGAGTGGTTCCTAGTTTATGGAGATGATTACAAAGTTCAAGATATCATTGTAGATAGCAAAAATGGACGCATCTTGAGTGGTGTGTCATTCTGGGATGCTCCAACAGCTGAGAAGATTGTTGGGTTTATCGATGATGCTTATGCAAGTGGTGAATTTGTTGACCTCTACTGGGATAACATGGTTAAAGATAATATCAAAGAACTAGATGTTTACGTAGAGGAGTTAGAAGAAAATTCTATCTACGAAATTGACAGTGTTAAAGATTATCAAAAACTAGAAAAAATTCTTTCTTCACAAAAATAAGCAACTTTTATGAACTGATACCTTACCTATTTTTACTTGACTTTTTATGTTTGATACAGTATACTAGTGAAAATTTAACCTTTAAGGGAAGTCCAGAGAGACTCACAAGGTGTCAGAGAAAAGAAACTACGATTGAAGCAAGTAAAGCAAGTGCTTATTTGCTACTTTTGTGTAAACATCTTACCTGAAACCTTGCAATTGCAAGGTTTTTCTTTATCTGATCCCCTTAAAATTTAAGGAGGAAAGGTTATGAATCCAAATTGTAAGAAGCGCATGGGAGCTATTCGCTTGGAAGTGATGAGAGTAGTTTCCCAGGAGGAAATCGCGCCAGCAATCTTTGAACTAGTTCTCGAAGGAGAAATGGTTGAAGCTATGAAAGCGGGACAATTTCTTCATTTGCGTGTACCTGATGATGCTCATCTCTTGCGTCGTCCGATTTCAATCTCATCTATAGATAAGCCTAATAATCAATGCCACCTCATTTATCGAGTTGAGGGTTCTGGTACAGCAATCTTTTCAAGATTAAAAGCTGACGATTTTTTAGATGTCATGGGCCCTCAAGGAAATGGTTTCGATTTATCTGAGCTAGACGACTATTGCAAAGTCCTTCTAGTTGGTGGTGGAATAGGAGTTCCTCCATTACTTGAAGTAGCTAAACAACTACATGAGAGAGGTGTAGAAATTACAACTGTTCTAGGATTTTCTACTAAAGATGCTGTTATTTTGGAAGACGAATTAGCCAAATATAGTCAAGTATTTGTGACAACAGATGATGGCACCTATGGTATTAAAGGGAATGTTTCTGTAGTGATTAACGAATTTGACACTGAATTTGACGCCATCTACTCATGCGGTGCACCTGGTATGATGAAATATATTAATCAAACCTTCCATGACCATCCAAGAGCTTATCTATCTCTAGAATCTCGTATGGCCTGTGGCATGGGAGCTTGCTACGCTTGTGTATTGAAAGTACCAGATAGTGAAATAGTTAGTCAACGCGTTTGTGAAGATGGGCCTGTATTTAAAACAGGAACTGTTGTTTTATAAGGAGAGTGTCATGACTACAAATCGATTACAAGTCTCTCTACCAGGCTTAGAGTTAAAGAATCCTATCATTCCTGCTTCAGGCTGTTTTGGTTTCGGACAAGAGTATGCCAAATACTATGATTTGAACCTTTTAGGTTCTATCATGATTAAAGCTACAACCCTTGAACCACGTTTTGGTAATCCAACTCCACGAGTGGCAGAAACACCTGCTGGTATGCTGAATGCCATTGGTCTACAAAATCCAGGACTAGATGCCGTTCTCTCTGAAAAATTACCTTGGCTAGAAAAAGAGTATCCAAATCTTCCAATCATTGCCAATGTTGCTGGATTTTCAAAGCAAGAATACGCAGCAGTTTCTAGTGGTATTTCCAAGGCACCTAACGTGAAAGCCATTGAGCTCAATATTTCTTGTCCAAACGTCGATCATGGGAATCACGGACTTTTGATTGGGCAAGACCCAGATTTAGCTTATGATGTGGTAGAAGCAGCCGTAGGGGCGTCAGATGTGCCAGTTTACGTTAAATTGACACCAAGTGTGACCGATATAACTTCCGTTGCAAAAGCTGCAGAAGACGCAGGAGCTAGTGGGCTAACCATGATTAATACTCTTGTTGGTATGCGCTTTGATCTCAAAACTAGAAAACCAATCATTGCAAATGGGACAGGAGGAATGTCTGGACCTGCAGTATTTCCGGTAGCTCTCAAATTGATTCGTCAAGTAGCTCAAACAACTAAGCTTCCAATTATCGGTATGGGGGGAGTTGATTCGGCTGAGGCAGCGCTAGAAATGTATTTGGCGGGAGCATCAGCAATTGGAGTCGGTACAGCAAACTTTACCAATCCATATGCTTGCCTTGATATCATTGACAATCTTCCTAGGGTCATGGACAAATATGGTATTGTAAATCTAGAGCAATTAAGAAGTGAGGTTAAAAGTCAATTTTAGTTTTTTAAATGAAGTTTTACATCCTTATTATTTTGAAAGCCTGTGTCTTTTTGGTATAATATGACTATGATTGTAACAGTACCGATTAAAACAGAAAAAGATATCGCAACACCAGGTCCAACAGTCCTAGTTTTAGGATACTTTGATGGGGTGCACGTGGGTCACCAAAAGCTCTTCGATATTGCGGGCGAAATAGCCTCAAAAAAACATTTGAGTGTTGCCGTAGTTACCTTTAATGAATCACCTAAACTGACATTACACCAATATAATCCAGAACAATTATTACATATTCTAAATGCTGAAGAACGTGAACGTAAATTAAAACGAGCGGGTGTTGAAGCCTTGTATTTGATGGATTTTACAAGTCGTGTTGCAAATATGACTGCTCAAGAATTTGTAAATACTTTTGTAAAGGAAGTTAAAGCAGATACGATAGTAGTTGGATTTGACTATAGTTTGGGATCTGATCGTAAATCAGCTGAAGATCTTAAAGAAATTTTCGATGGGGAAGTAGTTATAGTTCCTGCTGTAGAAGATGAAAAAGGGAAAATCAGTTCTACCCGAGTTCGACAATGTATTGTTGATGGGAATGTGAAAGAAGCTGCTCAGCTTCTTGGAGCTCCATTGCCCTCTAAAGGAGTTGTAGTGCATGGGAATGCGCGTGGTCGAACTATTGGTTATCCAACAGCTAATTTAGTACTTTTAGATAGAACATATATGCCGGCGGATGGAGTTTATACTGTAGATATTGAAATTCAAAGAAAAATCTACCGAGGAATGGCTAGTGTTGGTAAAAATGTAACTTTTGATGGTGTTGAAGAGAGGTTTGAAGTTCATATCTTTGATTTCTCAGATGACATCTATGGTGAAAGAGTTACTGTTTATTGGCTTGATCGTATTCGAGATATGGTGAAATTTGACGGCATTGAACAACTGGTAAAACAGCTTGAAGAAGATGAAAAAGCTGCAAGAAAATAAAAATGAAGTTCGAATGAAAATTCGAGCTTTTTATTTTGTTAAAATCTAAGAAAAGCTAGGATTAGAGATGAGATATGAAATAAAGTCTGATATAATTTCATTAAGGGACTAAAGGAGATTTTAATGTTTAAAGAAAAAAGAAATAAAGGCTTTACCGCAGTTCTTTTGATTTCACTCGTATTTTTCGCACTTGCTACTATATCTGGATTCTTAGGTCAAATGCACAAGAAGCCTACAGAGTGCTTTGCAGATACGACTGATACTGGAAAAGAAGTTACTATGTCAGTCTACGGTATCTATCCTGAACCTGTTGGTGAAGTTGACGGTGGAACAGTTGTTTATATTGTGCAATATAGTAACGAAGGTGAAGGAAAATTTGCTGTAGTTGAGTCTAAAGTGAAAGATGAGTTAATTAATAAACTTCTTGAGAACGCAGACAGTCTTGCTGATAATCCTGGAACTCTCACAGGTATACAGTTAGAACCCCTCACTGATACCAATTTTGTCAATACTTCGAAGAACACTAAGATTATCAATCTTGATGAATTTATTAGCTCTATTCTTCCTGTTAAAGCAGTGGTCGCTCGTAATATGAATACAAGAATTTATCTCAGTCTCAGTGAATATTCTAGGGATAGTTTGAGCTATATTTTTGGTATTGTGATTTTCTCTGGCATGGGGCTAATGACTTTAATCGCAGCCTTTATCATACGAAAGAAAACAGTTGATTCATTCAAAGAGCTGTATCGTCTGTACCCTGAATTAGATGGAAATCTTGAACTGCTTGATACTCAAGCTGAATTTTATGACCAGGACTTGAAAGTTATTTTGTATAAAAATCATCTCATTACTTATTACAAAGGAACCCAAGCTCTAGATCTTAGAGATGTGCGGAGGATCTATTTAGTACGTACAAGTTATAGTCGTTTTACAAAAGTTTATCAGTTTGTATACACTCGAAATGATAGTTCTAAGAAGTATAGCCTAACTATTCGAAATACTAATAGAGTAGAAGAACAATTAGAAGAATTCTGGAATCTCCTTCCAAAAAAATTTCCTGAGATCAACATTGGTAGTTTATAAGAAAGCATCTTTTAAGATGCTTTTTCTTTTGGGTAAAATTTTGGAAAAAAGTGAATTTATAACTTGACATCTTAAATATTAAGGAGTAGAATATTTACTGGTTAATTAAATGGTTAAGTTTATGAATCCAATATATTTGGCTAAACAATACTAGAAACCTATAAAAAGGATTAGAATATTTTAATTGTTTTTATAAATATTTCTATTTATAAACTTAACTGGTTAATGAAACAAAACTTATAGTGTTGCCTAAATCTTATATTTAGTAGTAAAAATAGAAAGTGTGTTTAGATGAAAATCAATAAAAAGTATGTTCTTGGTTCAGTAGCTCTTTTAGCCTTAAGCCTTTCAAGTTATGAATTAGGGCGTTACCAAGCAGTACAGACTGGCAAAGAGTCTAATCGTGTGGCTTATATAGATGGAAATCAGGCTAGTACTAAGACCGAAAATTTGACGCCAGATGAAGTTAGTCAGCGAGAAGGAATCAATGCAGAACAGATAGTCGTTAAGATTACCGATCAAGGATACGTAACTTCACATGGAGACCATTATCATTACTTTAATGGTAAGGTTCCTTATGACGCTATTATTAGTGAAGAACTCTTGATGAAAGATTCGAATTATCAACTTCGAAATGAGGATATTGTCAATGAAGTCAAGGGTGGCTATGTCATTAAGGTTGATGGTCGCTATTATGTATACCTCAAAGATGCTTCTCATTCCGAAAATATTCGTAGTAAGGATGAGATCAATCGTCAGAAGCAGGAACATGGACATGGTGGCGGAGTAAAGGTTAGTAATGAAGTCGCTGTAGCAAGAACTCAGGGACGTTATACGACGGATGATGGTTATATTTTTAATGCTAGTGATATTATTGAGGACACGGGTGATGCTTACATCGTTCCACATGGCAATCACTTTCATTATATTCCCAAAAGTGATTTATCAGCTAGCGAACTAGCCGCTGCTCAGGTCTTCTTATCCGCTAAAGGTGGTCAAACAAGCTCAGTTGGGTATCGACCGTCAACAAATTCTTCTAGCGGCTTATCAGATGCTTCGAATAGTAGTACATATAGACAAACGAATCAAAGCAATGTTGAGGCAAATACTAGAAGATGGACCCCAAGTGTTAGCCCACAAGTGGATAATAGTTATCAAGCAAGTCCAAGTGAAGATGTATCTAGTCTTTTGAAACAACTTTATGCCTTGCCACTCAGCCAACGTCATGTGGAATCCGATGGTTTGCTCTTTGACCCTGCCCAAATCACGAAAAGAACAGCAAATGGGGTTGCAGTACCTCATGGGGATCACTATCATTTTATCCCTTATAGTCAAATGTCAGCTTTGGAAGAAAAGATTGCACGGATGATTCCAGTTGGAAATCAAAAAATTGTTTCCGTTCCTGGAGCTACTAGTTTACAGCCGAATCTTACGATAAAACCTCTTCCTCAACTAGTTCCAAATCCGCAACCAGCACCAGTTCCGGTGCCTGACAATCATAATAATGCGGAGCTTGCCAAGCAAGTAGTCAGAAAAGTTGGTCAGGGTTATGTCCTTGAAGAGAAGGGAGTTTTTCGTTATGTCTTGACTAAGGATCTGTCTAAAGAGAATCTTATAGCTTTTGAGAAAGAGCTAAATAAGGTGGCTACATCATCACATAGCTTGGCAGATAAAAAAAGCACAGTAGCTCCTCGAGATCAGGAATTCTATGATAAGGCTTATAGTTTGTTGGAGCAATCTCATAAGAACTTACTTGAAAATAAGGGCAGGTTGACTGACTTTCAGGCTTTAGATCAGTTGCTAGAGAGATTAAATGATGAACATGTAAACAAGGTAGCTTTTGTAGATGATTTACTTAGATTTATTGCACCAATTAGTCATCCAGAACGTCTTGGTAAGCCAAATTCACAAATCGAGTATAGTGAAGATGAAGTTCGAGTAGCCCAGCTAGCCGATAAGTACACAACCTCGGATGGATATATCTTTGATGCTCATGATATTATCAGTGATGAGGGGGATGCCTATGTAACTCCACATATGGGACATAGTCACTGGATAGGTAAGGATAGTTTGTCTGAAGCTGAGAGGGCAACTGCTCAGGCTTATACCAAAGAGAAGAGATTGACGCCTCCTAAGACTGATAATCAGAACTCAACAAAATCGGAAGCAAAAAGGGCAGAAGCTATCTATAATCGGGTAAAAGCTGAGAAGAAGGTACCGCTAGATCGTATGCCTTACAATCTACAGTATGCAGTTGATGTCAAAAATGGTAACTTGATTATCCCTCACTTTGATCATTACCATAATATCAAGTTTGAATGGTTTGATGAAGGGCTTTACGAAGCTCCTAAGGGATATGCGCTCGAAGATCTTTTTGCGACTGTGAAGTACTATGTCGAGCATCCAAGCGAGCGTCCGCATTCGGATAGTGGTTGGGGAAATGCAAGTGACCATGTTCTAAGAAACCAAAATGGACAACATGACCATTCGAATAATGAAAAACCAATTGAGGAGAAACCTCAGACAGAAAAAACTGAAGATGAAAAAACTCTTGAGGAGAAACCGCAAATGGAAAAGCCAGAGGATTCTAAACCAGCTGATGAAGCAGAAGAATCTCCAGAGGAAGAACCACAGGTTGAAACTGAAAAGGTAGAAGCAAAGCTAAAAGAAGCAGAGGAACTAATAAAGACGGTCACAGATGCAAACCTTAAATCCAATGCTAGCGAAACCTTAGTTGGTTTGCGAAACAATCTGACTTTGGGAACTATGGATAACAATGGTATTATGGCTCAGGCTGAAAATCTTTTAGTCTTGCTAAAAAATAGTAAGCCTATAACAAACGAAAAGAATTAAAAGTCAAATGATAAAGATGACTAGTGAGAACTGATCATGAAATCTAGTTCTCACTTTTTTCATGAAAATCCATAAAAAATATTGACATTTTAAGTTTTTAGGAGTAAACTATTTACTAGTTAATTAAATGGTTAAATACTAGTTAAGGAGTTGTTATGAAAAAAAGAAGTATTCTATGGGTCATGATTACCTTCTTTGTTCTCGTTTTAGGAGCATGTGGACAAAAGGCTAATCAAGATAATCGTAATGAAACTAAGGGAATGAAGATTGTGACTAGTTTTTACCCTGTCTATGCTATGGTCAAAGAAATTTCTGGTGACCTAAATGATGTTCGGATGATTCAGTCGAGTTCAGGTATCCATTCATTTGAACCTTCTGCGAATGACATTGCAGCCATTTATGATGCAGATGTTTTCGTTTATCATTCTCATACTTTGGAGTCATGGGCGGGAAGTTTAGATCCAAGCCTGCAAAAGTCTAAGGTAAAGGTCTTAGAAGCATCAGAAGGTATGACCTTGGAGCGCGTGCCTGGATTAGAAGATATGAAAGCTGGAGAAGGGATTGATGAGAAGACCTTGTATGATCCTCATACTTGGCTTGATCCTGAAAAGGTTGCTGAAGAAGCCCAGATTATCGCTGATAAGTTATCCGAACTAGACAGCGCTAACAAGGAAACTTACCAGAAAAACGCACAAAGTTTTAGTGCTAAAGCTCATGATTTGACCAAGAAATACCAACCAATTTTTGAAAAAGTCAATCAAAGAAATTTTGTAACTCAACACACAGCTTTTTCATATTTAGCGAAACGCTTTGGATTAAATCAACTTGGAATAGCTGGTATTTCACCAGACCAAGAACCAAGTCCGAGACAGTTAACCGAAATTCAAGAATTTGTAAAAAATTATAAGGTCAAAACTATCTTTACAGAGAGTAATGCTTCGTCTAAAGTTGCTGATACACTTGTCAAATCAACAGGTGTGAGTCTTAAAACACTCAATCCTTTAGAGGCCGACCCACAAAATGACAAGTCCTACTTGGAAAATTTAGAAGACAATATAGCTATTTTAGCTGAAGAATTGAAATGAGGAGTTTATGAAAATTAATAAAAAATATCTAGCAGGATCTGCAGTGGTCCTTGCATTAAGTGTCTGCGCTTACGCTTTAAATCAACACCAAGCGCCTGAGAACAAAGAAAATAACCGTGTATCCTATGTTGATGGGAAAGAGTCTGATTCTAAAAAGAATGAAAATCTGACACCTGATCAAGTTAACCAAAAAGAAGGAATAGAAGCCGAACAGATTGTTACTAAGATTACAGATCAAGGCTATGTGACTTCCCACGGTGACCATTTCCATTTCTACAATGGTAAGGTGCCTTTTGATGCCATCTTTAGTGAAGAATTGGTCATGAAAGATCCAAACTATCAACTAAGTGATGGAGATATTGTCAATGAGATTAAAGGTGGCTATATCATCAAGGTGGATGGCAAATATTATGTCTATCTTAAAGATGCTAGTCACGCAGATAATATTCGTACCAAAGACCAAATCGAGAAACAAAAACAAGAACACACATCAGATAGTAGCAGTACAAGTAATGAAGTTATTGCTGCCAGAGCACAAGGTCGATATACAACTGATGACGGTTACGTCTTTAATGCTGCAGATATTATTGAAGATACAGGTGACGCTTATATCGTTCCTCATGGTGGCCATTATCATTACGTTCCTAAGAGTGCTCTATCTTCAAGTGAATTGGCTGCCGCTCAAGCTTACCTTGCTGGAAAAGGAAGTCAACAAAGTTTAACAGACTACAAACCGATTCCAAGTGTTGAACCAAGTCATCAAGTAGAGAAACCAGCTACAAGCAATCCAGTACAAGAAGAAAATAATCTTCAAAAACTTCTAGAACAGCTTTACGCTTTACCAGTTAATCAACGCTATAAAGAATCTGATGGTTTGGTATTTGACCCGGCTAAAATTACCAGTCGTACGCCTAATGGAGTTGCTATCCCTCATGGAAATCATTACCACTTCATCCCTTATAGTAGTTTATCTGCTTTGGAGCAAAAGATTGCACGCTTGATGCCACTTTCAGGTCTAGTAACACCATCAAATCCTGTAGAAACTCCAAGTAAACCAAACGAAGACCATGATCACGACCATGATCACGAAGATGTTGATCATCAACACGAAGAAGACCATGACCACGATCATGCTAATCATCGACACGGTGAAGACCACGATCATGGCTTTGCTATTAATCGAGTGATTAGTGAGGACGACCAAGGTTTCGTAGTTTCACATGGAGATCACAATCATTATTTTTACAAGAAAGATTTGACGGCTCAACAGATTAAAGAAGCCCAGGAACACTTGAAAGGTAAAACCGAAGTTAAACCTAATCCATCAGATGAGCACCATGACGAAGACGGGCATGATCACCACCATGGTGAAGACCATAATCATGGATTCGATGCTGATCGAGTGATAAGTGAAGATGAAAAAGGATTTGTCGTTTCTCATGGGGACCACAATCATTATTTTTACAAGAAAGATTTGACGGCTCAACAGATTAAAGAAGCTCAGGAACACTTGAAAGGTAAAACCGAAGTTAAACCTAATCCATCAGATGAGCACCATGATGAAGACGGGCATGATCACCACCATGGTGAAGACCACGATCACGGATTCGATGCTGACCGAGTGATTAGTGAGGATGAACAAGGTTTTGTAGTTTCGCATGGAGACCATGCCCATTATTTCTTTAAGAAAGATTTATCAGCAGAGCAGATTAAGGCAGCACAAGACCATCTTCATGGCCAACAGCAAACAGAACCTGTTAAACCTCTTGCCAAGACGGTTGAAAGTTTCTCTAGAGATGCCAGCGATGAAGAAAAAATAGCTTATATTTCTAAAACATATGGCGTTCCTCTTGAGGCTATCAGAATTTCAAATGGATTCTTTGTATTTGGTAATCCAGACCAGGCTTATGACCCAACTCACATTCACCCTTACGCTGTTCGTAAGGAACACGTTCGTATTCCGATTCAAACTGGAGATGCAGAGCTTGATTTCCTAAACGAACTCTATACAACTGCTCTACGTGATGGTGTTTCTCCTTATAGCTTGCAGGTTGAAAATGGTAGCTTTGTTATCCCTCATGGTGACCATAACCACTACATCAAGGTTCAAACTAAAGGTTATGAAGTCGCTTTGAAAAACAAAATTCCTGCATTACAGTCAACTTACCAACCTGGTGCTTTTGATGAAAAAGCAGTCCAGTATAAGATTGATCAACTCTTGGCAGAAAGTCGCGAAATTTATAAAGATAAACCGATTTTACAAAGACAGATTGAACTTGCTTTGGGGCAATTTTCTGAGAATATGAAGAAGCTATCAACCAACTCTACTGCAGGTTATTTGGCAGCTTTGGATTTGTTTGATAAGCAGTATATTCACATTGACTCAAGTGTCAAACCAACAGAAATCAGTCCTTTAGACAAGAAATATCAAGCATTAGTAGATAAGATTAATACCTTAGACACAGATGCTTATGGACTTCCTAAGAAGGATTTATTGACTCAGCTTCAAGAAAATAAACTTGCCCAAGATGAAGCAGGTTTAGATGCAGTTGAAGCTAAGTTACTAGCTTTGCAAGATTTTAATGACCGTACTGGAGTTACAACAGTAGAATACATCAAGTATTTCTACCAACATCTATCTGACGGTCGTTTAAATGACACTCTTAGAAATAAAGTTGCCAACCTAACGTGGACACTTTATCAGTCACAATCCTTCCTTAAGGCAACTGACTTAAACAAACTCTTCCCAGAAATCTATCAAACAAAACTGGAAGTAGAAGAAGCACTGAAAAATGAGCCAGTTGCAAGCAAGGCTTCTGAAACAATCTTAGATACAGAAAAAGTGGATGGCCATAGTGCTAAAACTGCAGTCTATGAGTTCTTGAAAGGTTTGTATGATGATCTCAAGCCTGAGGAACAAAGTAACCATGTCTTAAAAGGGCAAGTAGAAGAGTTACTAACAAAAGCTAAAGAATTAGTGAATCAAGTCAATGAGGAGGGGGTTAAAGCTTCACTCTCTGACGAAGTGAAAAATCTGAACGTTGCTTTGGAGAAAGAAGACGCAGACCTTGATGAATTAAATACACAGGTTCAAGATCTTTTGAAACGTATTTCACTAACAATCCAAAATGAACGTGATAATTCGAAACAAGACCCAGAGGTTTTAGTTCTTTACCAAAAACTCTATAACGGTGTCATTGCTCTCCATACTTATTTGGAAATGAATAATGGTTCAGATGCTGACTTTGAAAAAGTAGATGCTCTGTTTGACAAGTTAAGTGCAGCAAGTAAAGACAAGCAAGCTTTGCTAACGGTCGCTCAAGAAATTGTTTCATTAAACCAAGAGCTTAGATCTAAAGCAACGCCAAGTCAAGAAACACCTGTTGAAGCAAAACAAGAAACAGCAGGTCAAGCTAGGACCGAAGTAACAAGTGAAGAATCAAGTTCACATTCAACTACTACAAGTCCTGAAACAAGTGACAAAGAAGTAAATTAAAAAGAAGTAGCATTGCTACTTCTTTTTTAGTCTTTATAAGCTACAATTCCAATAATAGTATCAACTGCACGTTCCATGGTTTGTAGGCTAACGTATTCAAAACGGCCATGCATGTTTTCACCACCAGCGAAGATATTTGGCGTTGGAATTCCCATAAAGGAAATCTTAGAACCATCTGTTCCTCCACGGATTGGTTCGATAATTGGTGTAATATCAAGACTTTCCATTACTGATTTAGCGATGGTGACTGGAGTCATATCCTTTTCAATGACTTCTTTCATGTTGTAATACTGGTCTGTCAAAGTCAAGGTTACACGATTGCTAGCAAGTTCTTGGTTCATCTTATCAGCGATAGCTTGCATAGTAGCTTTACGCGCTTCAAAGGTTTCTTTTTCAAAGTCACGAATGATATAGCTAGCACGCGCTTCCTCAACAGTTCCAGTTACATCCATGAGATGATAGAATCCTTGGTAACCCTCAGTCAATTCTGGGCGGTCACCAGCTGGGAGTTGGTTGTGGAAGTCAATTGCCAACTGAAGAGCGTTAACCATTTGTCCCTTAGCAGTTCCAGGGTGTACATTACGACCTTGGAAGTGAAGTTCTGCACCTGCTGCGGAGAAGGTTTCGTATTGCAATTCACCAAGAGGTCCGCCGTCAACTGTATAAGCAAAGTCGACATTGAAATCTTCTGCATCAAATTTGTTGGCACCAACACCGATTTCTTCATCAGGTCCAAAGCCGACACGAATTTCGCAGTGCTTAATTTCAGGATGAGCAGTCAAGTATTCGATGGCTGTCATGATTTCGGCGATACCTGATTTATCATCGGCACCGAGAAGGGTAGTCCCATCTGTAGTAATTAAAGTTTGTCCATGATATTTCTCTAAGCTCTTGAAATCGGTAGGATCTAGCTTGAAACCAGAATTACCTAGTTCGATAAGGCCACCGTTGTAGTTTTCAACTACTTGTGGATTGATACCTTCAGCATTAAAATCAGCCGTATCCATGTGGGAGATAAAACCAATTTTGCGAGTTAAACTTGGATCGTTAGCTGGAAGTGTACCGATAGCAAAACCGTTTGGCAAATAATAGACATTTTGCAAACCGACACGTTTCATTTCTGGAATGAGGACATTAGTCGCAAAGTCTACCTGACTCTGAGTACTTGGTGTAGTAGTAGAATTTTCGTCTGAACGTGTGTTAACCTTAACATAAGTTAAAAAACGCTCTAGTAATGTTGGATATTTCATCATAACTCCTTTTTATAATTTTTTATTTACCCAAACAAAATTGGCTGAACAACTGTGTAATGAGTTCATCTGGAGCAGCATCACCGGTGATTTCCCCAAGAATTTCCCAAGTGCGGGTCAAATCAACCTGAAGTAGATCGACTGGCATGCCCAGTTCGAGGCCTTCGTTAACAGCTTGTAAGCTTTCAACTGCCTTCTCTATCAAGGAAATATGACGGGCGTTGGATAGATAGGTAGCATCTTGTTCGACCAAGCCAGCATTTTCAAAGAAGAGGTTATTGATGCGCTCTTCAATCTTATCGATGTTTTGATTTTTAAGGACTGAAATGCGGATGATATCTTCCGGAAGTTCCTCTGTTTCAATAGCTTCTGGCAGGTCAGTTTTGTTAAGTAGAATAATGCGGTTGGTATCTTGACTAATTTCAAGAAGTTGTCGATCTTGAGCGGTTAGTGGTTCGCTGGCGTTTAAGACAAGTAAAACCAAATCAGCTTCTTTAAGGGCTTTTTTCGAACGCTCAACACCGATTTGCTCGACGATATCATCTGTTTCCCGAATACCAGCTGTATCAATCAACTTCAGTGGAACACCGTTGATATTAACGTATTCTTCGATGACATCTCGAGTAGTCCCTGCAATATCCGTTACAATGGCTTTATCTTCGCGCAGGAGGTTATTAAGTAGACTTGACTTCCCAACGTTTGGACGACCAATGATAGCTGTTGAAATCCCTTCTCGAAGAATCTTCCCACGACGTGCCGTTTTTAAGAGATTGGTTAAGAGTTGTTCAAATTCTAAAGTTTTTTCACGGACAACTGCAGTAGTGGCTTCTTCAACATCGTCATACTCAGGATAGTCGATATTAACCTCAACTTGTGCAAGTGTATTGAGAATCTCCTGACGAGTATTGTTAATGAGTTCAGAAAGGGAGCCATCTAACTGTTTGACCGCAATATTCATAGCCTTGTCCGTCTTGGCGCGAATAATATCCATAACGGCCTCGGCTTGTGTCAAGTCGACACGACCGTTAAGGAAGGCACGTTTAGTAAACTCTCCTGGTTCAGCCAATCGAGCACCTTCACGGATAGCCAGTTGTAGGATTTCATTAGTTACGGCGATTCCACCGTGGGTATTAATTTCAATAATATCCTCACGAGTAAAGGTCTTTGGAGATTTCATAGCACCAACCATGACCTCGTCCATAACCTTACCAGTCAAAGGGTCAACAATGTGGCCGTAGTTCAGTGTGTGGCTGGCAACTTTACTCAAGTCTTTGCCTTTAAAAATCTTTTGCGCAATGGCAAAACTGTCTGTTCCGCTCAAGCGGACAATACCAATGGCTCCTTCTCCAAGAGGTGTGGAGATTGCAGCAATGGTATCAAATTCACGTGTAATCATGTTAATTCCTTTTTTAAAATTGAAGCCTTTTATTTACTAATATCTCTTAAAATTGTAACAAAATAAAGTTTTTTATTCAACGAATGCCACTTATAATAAAAAGCCTAAGCATTTCGCTTAAGCTTTATTTAGTGCGCATTTCACCTTGTGGGAAATAAGTTCCCTCCAGCATATCGTTAATAATAACGTGAACAGCAGATTGTGGTGCACCAGTGTTACGAACCACGGCTTCCGTTACTTCCTTAGCTAAGGCTTTCTTTTGCTCTAGCGTGCGTCCTTCAAATAAATCGATGCGTACAAATGGCATAATAGTTCCCTCCACTCACTAAATGATTTCTTTTATTTTACCACATTTTGCCATTTAAAGCTTTGAGAAAATATGGTATACTAGAATGTAGCAAAAATTTAGAAATGGACGTGAAATAGAAGCATGGCACAGTTGTATTATCGTTATGGGACCATGAATTCAGGAAAGACCATTGAGATTCTTAAAGTAGCCTATAACTATGAGGAGCAAGGAAAGGGAGTTGTTATCATGACTTCAGCTCTGGATACGCGTGACGGTGTCGGTTATGTCTCTAGTCGCATTGGAATGAAAAGACCAGCAATTGCTATTGACGAAACCACAGATATCTTTGGATTTATCCGAGATTTACCTGAAAAACCTTACTGTGTACTTGTCGATGAAGCTCAATTTCTAAAACGTCACCATGTTTACGACCTGGCTCGTGTTGTTGATGAGTTAGACATACCTGTTATGGCATTTGGTTTAAAAAATGATTTTCGCAATGAGCTGTTTGAAGGTTCTAAACACCTCTTGCTTTTAGCAGATAAGATTGATGAGATCAAGACCATTTGTCAGTATTGTAAGAAAAAAGCGACCATGGTCTTGCGTACCCAGGATGGACTGCCTGTTTATGATGGTGAACAAATCCAGATTGGTGGAAATGAAACCTATATCTCAGTTTGCCGTAAACATTATTTTGCCCCTGAAATCAATAAGGAGAATAACACAGAATGAATATCTATGATCAACTACAGGCTGTAGAAGACCGTTACGAAGAGTTGGGAGAATTGCTCAGTGACCCAGATGTAGTCTCTGATACCAAACGTTTTATGGAGCTTTCAAAAGAAGAAGCTTCAACTCGTGACACAGTTACAGCCTATCGCGAATACAAACAAGTTCTTCAGAACATTATCGATGCCGAAGAGATGATTAAAGAATCTGGAGGAGATGCGGACTTGGAAGAAATGGCCAAGCAGGAACTTAAAGATGCTAAGGCTGAAAAAGAAGAGTACGAAGAAAAATTGAAAATCTTGCTTCTTCCAAAAGATCCAAACGATGACAAGAACATCATCCTTGAAATTCGTGGAGCTGCAGGTGGAGATGAGGCTGCACTTTTCGCTGGTGACCTCTTGCAGATGTATCAAAAGTACGCTGAAGCTCAAGGTTGGCGATTTGAAGTCATGGAGGCTTCTATGAATGGTGTTGGTGGTTTCAAAGAAGTCGTTGCCATGGTTTCTGGTCAGTCTGTTTACTCAAAACTCAAGTATGAGTCTGGTGCTCACCGTGTTCAACGTGTCCCTGTGACAGAGAGCCAAGGTCGTGTCCATACATCAACTGCCACAGTTCTTGTCATGCCTGAAGTGGAAGAAGTTGAATACGATATCGATCCAAAAGACCTTCGTGTTGACATCTACCACGCATCTGGTGCTGGTGGTCAGAACGTCAATAAGGTTGCGACTGCCGTTCGTATCGTTCACTTGCCAACTAATATCAAGGTTGAGATGCAGGAAGAACGTACCCAGCAGAAAAACCGTGAGAAGGCTATGAAGATCATTCGTGCGCGTGTTGCTGACCACTTTGCACAGATTGCCCAAGATGAACAAGACGCTGAGCGTAAGTCAACTATCGGTACAGGTGACCGTTCAGAACGTATCCGTACTTATAATTTCCCGCAAAACCGTGTCACAGACCACCGTATTGGCTTGACTCTACAAAAGCTTGATACAATTCTAGCTGGTAAATTGGATGAAGTTGTAGATTCCTTGGTTCTTTATGACCAAACACAAAAATTGGAAGAATTAAACAAATAATGAAATTAGCTCAAATATTTAAAGATTTTGAGGAAAAGTTAATAACACAAGGAGAGGAAGCAGAAAGCCTCTCCTTTGTCTATCGTAGCCTAAAAAATCTATCTTTTACAGACTTCGTCTTTGCCCTCCAGCAAGAAGTAACAGAGGAAGAGAAGCAATTTGTGGAAGAAATTTTCAAGAAATTAGCAGAACATATACCTGCCCAGTACATCATCGGTCATACTGAATTCTATGGAATGCAGTTAAAAGTCGATGAGCGGGTCTTGATTCCCCGCCCAGAGACAGAAGAGTTAGTGGAACTCATTTTGACTGAGAATCCTGAGAAAAATCTTAAAGTACTAGATATCGGAACAGGAAGCGGAGCCATTGCCCTTGCTTTAGCGAAAAATAGACCAAATTGGTCAGTTACGGCTGCGGATATTTCACAGGATGCCCTAGAACTTGCAACAGAGAATGCTAACGCTCAAAATCTAAATCTCTCTTTTATCAAATCTGACTGTTTCTCCGAAATTTCTGCAAAATATGATATAATTGTATCTAATCCACCATACATTTCTCGAGCAGATGAAGCAGAGGTTAGTTTGAATGTTCTGCATTCAGAACCACATTTGGCGCTTTTTGCTGACGAGGATGGTCTTGCAATCTACCGTAAAATCGCGGAAGGTTCCAAAGACTATCTAACTGATGGTGGTAAGATTTATCTTGAAATTGGCTACAAACAAGGTCAAAGTGTACCCGCTCTCTTTATGGAAAATATTCCTGATAAACGAGTTCGAACGCTCAAAGACCAATTTGGTCAAGATAGGATGGTTGTCATTGATGATGGAGAAGATTAAGCAAGAATTGGAAAAAGGTGGGGCTGTAGTTTTACCAACGGAGACTGTCTATGGTCTCTTTGCAAAAGCTTTAGATGAAAAAGCTGTTGATCATGTTTACCAGCTCAAACGTCGCCCTAGAGACAAGGCGCTCAATCTCAATGTTGCTAGTTTAGACGATATCTTGAACTTTTCCAAGAATCAGCCACCTTATTTACAACAACTTGTTGACAGTTTTTTGCCAGGGCCTTTAACCATTATCCTAGAAGCTAATGACAAGGTCCCTTACTGGGTTAATTCAGACTTGACGACTGTTGGTTTTCGCATGCCCAGTCATCCCGTCACTCTAGAATTGATTCGTGAATTTGGTCCCTTAATTGGCCCGTCTGCTAACATTTCAGGACATACAAGTGGTGTTAGCTTTAAAGAGATTCTAAAAGACTTGGACAAAGAGGTTCTGGGAGTAGAAGACGATTCTTTTTTAACAGGTCAGGATTCGACTATTATAGATTTGTCCGGAGAAAAGGTAAAAATTTTACGGCAAGGTTCCATCACTCAAGAAGACATTCTTGCCAAGATTCCCGAAATCTCTTTTGAGGAGGTATAAGATGCTACGTGATTTAAAAGCAGTAGATGTTGAAGCGATTTGTGTCATTAACAAAGAAGCTTTAGGTTATACTTTTAGTCCAGAGGAAACAGCTAGTCAACTAGCCAAACTGTCTCAAGACTCCCATCACTTCCTGCTTGGTTTTGAGGATTCAATTAGCCATGACTTACTTGGTTATGTTCATGCTGAGGTTTATGAATCCCTTTATTCAAAACCAGGTTTTAATATCCTGGCTTTAGCTGTTTTACCTCAAACACAAGGTAAAGGAATCGGTAAAACTTTGCTTCAAGGATTAGAACAGGAAGCAGAAAAACGTGGCTATAACTTTATTCGCTTAAATTCTGCAGACCATCGTACAGGTGCGCATGCATTTTATGAAAGAGTTGGTTATACCTGCGATAAAATACAGAAACGATTTATTAAGTTAATTAAAGGAGAAAAACTATGATTTTTGACAAAGATGATTTTAAAGCTTATGACGCGGATCTTTGGGATGCTATTGCTAAAGAAGAGGAACGCCAACAAAATAATATTGAATTAATTGCTTCAGAGAACGTAGTTTCTAAAGCTGTTATGGCTGCTCAAGGGTCTATCTTGACTAATAAATACGCCGAAGGTTATCCAGGACGTCGTTATTACGGTGGAACTGATGTAGTAGATATTATCGAAACTCTAGCTATCGAACGTGCGAAGGAGATTTTTGGAGCAAAGTTTGCTAATGTACAACCCCACTCAGGAAGTCAAGCCAACTGTGCAGCTTACATGGCTTTGATTGAGCCAGGTGACACTGTCATGGGGATGGATTTGGCAGCAGGTGGGCACTTGACTCACGGAGCTCCTGTTAGCTTCTCAGGTCAAACCTACAACTTCGTTTCATATAGTGTTGATCCTGAAACAGAACTCTTGGACTTCGATGCTATCCTGAAACAAGCCCAAGAAGTAAAACCCAAACTAATTGTAGCTGGTGCTTCAGCCTATTCTCAAATCATTGATTTTTCAAAATTCCGTGAAATCGCAGATGCTGTAGGTGCTAAATTGATGGTCGATATGGCTCACATTGCTGGTTTGGTTGCTGCTGGTCTTCATCCAAGTCCAGTACCATACGCACATATCACAACGACTACGACCCACAAAACCCTTCGTGGGCCACGTGGTGGTTTGATTTTGACTAATGACGAAGATCTTGCTAAAAAAATCAATTCTGCTATTTTCCCTGGTATTCAAGGTGGACCATTAGAGCATGTTATTGCAGCTAAGGCTGTTTCATTCAAAGAAGTATTGGATCCAGCATTCAAAGAATATGCTGCCAATGTTATCAAGAACAGCAAAGCCATGGCGGAGGTATTCTTGCAAGATCCTGATTTCCGCATTATCTCTGGTGGTACTGAAAATCACCTCTTCCTTGTTGATGTGACTAAGGTAGTAGAGAACGGAAAAGTAGCTCAAAACTTGTTGGACGAAGTTAATATTACCCTAAATAAAAACTCAATCCCTTACGAAACACTGTCACCATTTAAGACAAGTGGAATTCGTATCGGAGCAGCCGCAATAACTGCACGTGGTTTTGGTGAAGAAGAAAGCCGTAAAGTGGCTAAACTCATTATCAAAACCCTTAAGAATGCAGAAAACGAAGCTGTCTTAGAAGAAGTGAGAAATGCAGTCAAATTCTTGACAGATGCCTTCCCATTATACGAGGACTAATATTTTATGGATATTTATATTAAGAAAGCCATTATCCATCAGTTCAGCCCGGATGACACAGAGTTGTTTCTAGCGGATAAATTTCTCAATATCACTCCAAAAATCGAGGAATACTTGCGTAAAAAAGTGGAGCGTGTGTATTCTGATGATGCTAAAACTGGGATTTTTGAAGAGGATAACCCATTTTTTAACAACATTACAGAAGATTTAATGGAAACATCTGTGACGGTTGCCAATCTATGGAAAGAGGAATTCTCTGTATCTGAAAATCAAAAGACAAACGATTTGGTCTTTGTACAGTTTTCAAAAGAAGGAGTGGAACATTTTGCCTTCCTGCGAATTGCATTGCGAGAAACCTTAACACACCTAGGTGGTGAGGTTGATAATCCAATCAAACTGACTCAGAATAATCTACCAGGTTTTGGTACTGGAGCTGATGAAGCCCTTGTGGTTAATCTTCAAAACCGCAAGTATCACCTGATTGAAAAACGCATCAAGTACAATGGAGCCTTTTTAAACTACTTTTCTGAGAATCTTATTCAAGCACAACCAAAGATTTCACCTAAGAAATCAATCAAGGAACTTGAAAAAACGGCTCAAAAAATTGCCGAAACCTTTAATGCGGATGATTTTCAATTTCAATCCAAGGTTAAATCAGCAATCTTCAATAATATCGAAGAAAACAATGAGCTCTCTCCAGAAAAATTAGCTAATGATCTCTTTGACAACAATCTTACTGCTCGTCTAAGCTTTATTGATAGAGTCAAAGAAGCAGTACCTGAGCCAGTTCAGTTTGATGAGATTGATGCTAGTCGTCAGTTAAAGAGATTTGAAAATCAGAAACTTTCCTTGTCAAACGGGATTGAACTTATTGTTCCAAACAATGTCTATCAAGATGCGGAATCTGTTGAGTTCATCCAAAATGATAATGGAACTTATTCTATCTTAATCAAAAACATCGAGGATATTCAAAATAAATAATGTTTAAACTTATACGAAGAGTGCTGGTACTAGCAGTCTTCCTTTTCGCTGGATACAAAGCCTATCTCATTCGTCAGGATGTCAAACAAGTCATGACTTACCAACCCATGGTACGTGAAATTTTGAATGAAAGAGATACGCCAGCAAACGAAGAGCTTGTGCTCGCCATGATCTATACAGAAACTAAGGGTAAAGAAGGAGACGTGATGCAGTCAAGTGAATCTGCTAGTGGTTCTACCGATACCATAAACGATAATGCAAGTAGCATTCGTCAAGGAGTCCAAACCTTGACAGAAAATCT
The DNA here is from genome assembly GCF_964211575.1 of Streptococcus sp. oral taxon 061. Lineage (GTDB taxonomy): Bacteria > Bacillota > Bacilli > Lactobacillales > Streptococcaceae > Streptococcus. The sequence goes on from NZ_CAXOQQ010000002.1 coordinate 156,682, forward strand.
CTACCTAGCTCAAGAAAAAGGAGTGGATGTTTGGACAGCCATTCAAGCTTATAACTTTGGGCCTGCTTATATTGATTTTATCGCCCAAAATGGGAAGAAAAATACGATTGCACTAGCTAAGCAATACTCAAGAGACACAGTTGCACCGACATTAGGAAATACAACAGGGAAAACCTATAGCTACATTAATCCCATTTCTATCTTTCAGGGGGGAGAACTCTATGTCGATGGGGGAAACTATTATTACTCTAGACAGGTTCAACTAAATCTCTATATCATCAAAATTTTTAATCTATTTTAGCATCTAGAATTTCTAGGTGCTTTTTATAAGTTTTCTTTAAGGATACTTTAATATGCTAGAGTGGAAAAGGAGGAACGTCTCATGCGAAAGAAATTCTTTCTGACGAGTGCTGCAGTTCTTTTGGCGGTTGCAACATTGCAAAACGTTCAAGCAGCAACTGATGTTCAAAAAGTCATTGATGAAACCTATGTTCAACCTGAGTACGTCTTGGGTTCTTCACTAACAGAAGATCAAAAAAATCAAACACTAAAAAAACTAGGCTATGATGCCTCTAAAGACACTAAAGGCTTGAAGACCATGACACCCGATGTATATTCAAAGATTATGAATGTGGCCAACGATTCTAGTCTTCAGCTTTATTCATCAGCGAAAATTCAAAAATTAGGAGAAAAATCTCCACTTGAAGTCAAGATTGAAACACCAGAAAATATCACAAAAGTGACACAAGACATGTACCGTAATGCGGCTGTTACCTTGGGTGTTGAGCACGCACGTATCACCGTTGCAGCGCCAATCCCAGTTACTGGGGAAAGTGCCCTAGCTGGTATTTACTATTCCCTTGAGTCAAATGGTGTAAAATTACCTCAAGAAAATAAAGACTTGGCTCAGGAAGAGCTTAAGGCCTTGTCTGATATTAATGATGAAAACAAGGACAAATCAGGCTTCGATGCCAATAAACTAAACGTAGCCCTTGCCGATATCAAGGCTGCAGTTGCTAAGGCTAAAGAGTCCAAAGGTGAACTTACAGAAGATGATGTTCGTAAAATTGTCGAAGATACATTAAAAAATTATAAGCTAGATCAGGTTATAACAGGAAACCAGATCAATGTCATCATCAACTTTGCCTTTAATCTTTCAAAAAGTGATATTTTAAATAACGAAGACTTTACTAAGACGCTAAAAGATCTGAAACAAAGTATCGTTGCGCAAGCAGGTGACAGTTTCAGTAATATCGACCTTAACTTTGACGCCAATAAAGCTATTCAAGACGGTGGGAACATCCTCAGCTCTATTTGGCAAGCCATCCTTGATTTCTTCAAGAGTTTTGGTGCTTAGGTCAATTCATGGTATAATAGATGGTAACAGGATTGTTGCCGTCTTTTTTTGTCGGCTTATAGAAAGAGAAACATATGTTGAAGAAAAATGATATTGTAGAAGTAGAGATTGTCGATTTGACCCATGAGGGAGCAGGAGTTGCCAAGGTAGATGGCTTGGTCTTTTTTGTTGAGAACGCTTTACCAACAGAAAAAATCCTTATGCGAGTCCTTAAAGTCAACAAGAAGATTGGCTTTGGTAAAGTCGAGGAATATCTTACACATTCTCCACATCGTAATCAAGACTTAGATTTGGCTTACCTGCGTTCAGGCATTGCCGACTTGGGGCATCTAGCTTATCCAGAGCAACTCAAGTTTAAAACCAAGCAAGTAAAAGACAGTCTTTATAAGATTGCTGGAATTACGGATGTAGAGGTTTCAGATACTCTTGGCATGGAAAATCCTGTCAAGTATCGTAACAAGGCTCAGGTTCCTGTTCGTCGCGTTAATGGTGTCCTAGAGACTGGTTTCTTCCGTAAGAATTCTCATGATCTGATGCCTCTAGAAGATTTTTATATCCAAGATCCAGTTATTGACCAAGTTATCCTTGAATTACGTGATTTACTCCGTCGTTATGACTTAAAACCCTATGATGAAAAGGAACAGTCTGGCTTGATTCGTAACCTCGTTGTACGTCGTGGCCATCATTCAGGTCAAATCATGGTCATTTTGGTCACTACTCGTCCTAAAATTTTCCGAGTTGAACAGTTGATTGAACAAGTCATCAAGCAGTTCCCAGAGATTGTGTCTGTCATGCAAAATATTAATGACCAGAATAGCAATGCTATTTTTGGTAAAGAATGGCGGGTTCTCTATGGTCAAGATTACATTATGGACCAAATGTTGGGGAATAGCTTCCAAATTTCTGGGCCAGCCTTTTACCAGGTCAATACAGAAATGGCAGAGAAGCTTTATCAGACAGCTATTGATTTTGCGGAGTTAAGAGAAGAGGATGTGGTGATCGACGCCTACTCAGGAATCGGGACTATTGGATTATCTGTGGCTAAGCATGTTAAGGAAGTTTATGGTGTCGAAGTCATCCCCGAAGCAGTTGAAAATAGCCAGAAGAATGCAGAATTGAACTGTATCACCAATGCCCACTATGTTTGTAACACAGCTGAAAATGCCATGAAAAGTTGGCTCAAGGAAGGCATCCAACCAACTGCCATCCTGGTTGACCCACCACGCAAGGGCTTGACTGAAAGCTTTATCAAAGCAAGTGCCCAAACAGGAGCTAACCGTATCGCCTATATCTCCTGTAACGTCGCCACCATGGCGCGTGATATCAAACTATATCAAGAGCTGGGATACGATTTGAAGAAAGTCCAGCCGGTGGATCTTTTTCCGCAAACGCATCATGTTGAGTGTGTATCTTTGCTGGTAAAAGCGTAAAAACCTTGTAACAAAAGGGAATATGAAAAGCCTTGATTTTAAGGCTTTTTTGCATTTTCCAATGAAGAACTTGACATTATTAGTTACTTCCACTACAATAGAATTACATACCGTTGGTATGATAGAAAGGGACTAAAATGGCAAGGAATAGAAACTCACATGAAACTAGAAAAAAAATACTAGAGGTCTCAAAAAATTTATTTTTAGAAAAAGGATTTGATAATACGTCAATACAAGATATCATAGATGGCTTAGGTGGATTAACAAAAGGTGTTATCTATCATCATTTTGAGTCTAAATATGATATACTTCAAACAATCATTAGCGAAAATAATCAAGAAATTTTAAATTATAATTGGAGAGGAAATACTGGATTAGAAAAGATACAAAATTCTTTGATGGACTCTTTCTCTAATTTTGAACACCAAAGGCTCGTATACTCTGCCTCAATCATGCTAAGAAGTCCACGTTTGTTAGGGGAACAGTATCTAGGTCTATTTTCTGATTTTTTACCCGAAATTAGAGAAAAAGTTTACGAAGGAGTTGAAGATGGGTCTATTAAAACAGAATATCCAGAAGAGCTAGCAGATTTAATTGTTTTGACTCTAAATATTTGGATTGGTTTTCAAATTTCCGTTTTTTCATTAGTCGAATTAAAGCGTAAAATGAAATTTATTAAACTTACTTTTGAAGGTCTAGGGGTACAGTTAATTTCTGATGAAATGATGGAGGTGATTTTCAACTTATTTGATCACTTAAAAAAATAGTAAATAAGTAGTCGCATGACATTCATGTTAATACTAATTTCTATTTATGTGTTATCAATTCAATAAATTATCTTACATAATTAATAGTTAAAAAATAACATACTTATAAGTGTGTTATTAAAAATCTATTATACATACCGAAGGTATGTTTGTTTTTTAGTATATACATACCGACAGTATGTATAGTGCCATTGTCTGAAAAATAAGCTTATTTTTAAATATTTGTTGAGATTAGTTTGAATAGTTTATTCTTTATTTACACTTTGGAGGAAATAATCTATGTTGTCGCTTATTAAAATTGAATTAAATAAAGTTTCTAAATCTAAATTATTTTTAGCCTGGTTGTGTACTATATTTATAGTGTTAGGTATTACAGCAATCATTATTATGGGTTTAGGTACTGACAATAAACTAGGAGAATTTACTGGACAGGATTCTAATGTTATCAGAATTACTGGTAAATGGGAAGGTTGGGCAATTGTAGCTTCATTGTTTTCATCTTTATTTACAAAAGCAGCATTTTTGATTTTCGAATCTTATTTATTATCTACGATTATTATTGATGAATTTAAACGAAGAACAATTTTTCAGTTGTTTTCTTACCCTATTTCTAAAATAAAGTTACTTTGGGGAAAAATTCTTTCAGTCATTCTAATAGCATTTATTGCCCATTTTTCTGCACATTTAGTGATTCAATTTTTCATTAGATTCATGGCTGTTGTCACTGAATCTAGTTATATCCCTGTTGCTAATCAATTAATTAACTTAGCTGGAGTTACGTTTGGAACAGTACTAATAGGATTACTACCATTTTTTTTAGGTATGATTAAGCATTCAACAGCTATAACAATGCTTACAGGACTTGGTTTAGCAGCATTACTTTCGAATATAAGTCCAGGAAGTTTATCTAATAATATTGCTGATAACTTATTCTTTTTGATATTTGCAAGTTTCATAAGTTTAATGATTACTTCATTTTCAATTTTTAATATTTCAAGACAAGATATTAGTATCAAGTAGCATACCTAAGTTTAATTGAAGGAAAGTGATAATTCCTTAATGATTTCTATAAAAAAAGAGACTGTATAAATTAGTATTTATGCTCTGGGAGAAAAATTCTTGCATTTAAAACTAGATATAGAAAGAGAGATAGAAATGAGAAATATTGTTGAAATAAAAGAAGTTTTTAAAACAATTGATAAAGAAGAAATTTTAAGTGGTATCAACCTTCAAATTGCTGAAGGAGAAATCTATGGTTTTTTAGGACCGAATGGTGCTGGAAAAACAACGTTAATGAAATGTATGTTATCCTTATCAACAATTACATCAGGTAGTATTGAAATTTTTGGGAAAAATCTACAAGAACACAGAGAAGAAATATTAAGTCAGATTGGAAGTATTATTGAATCACCAATTTTTTATGATAATTACACTGCAAAAGAAATTTTGGAAATTCACGCTCAGTATATGGGGAAAAATATTATTGAATCAGATATAATAAGAGCCTTAAGAATGGTCGGATTAAAGAATACGACTAAAAAAGTAAAAGATTTTTCGTTAGGAATGAGGCAAAGGCTTGGTTTAGCTCGTGCCTTTCTAACAAAACCTAAATTGTTAATTTTAGATGAGCCAATCAATGGTTTAGATCCAATAGGAATTCAAGAAATTCGAAATCTTTTGTTGTCGCTTTCTAAGGAGCATGGAATTACAATACTAATATCGAGTCATATATTATCGGAAATTTCACAGATAGCAGATAAAATTGGTTTTATCAAAAATGGAGAAATTGTAGAACAGGTCTCTATGAAAGAGATTAGGAGAGAGAATATTAACTTAGATGAATATTTTATGTCTCATTTTCTAAATGAAATTAAGAATTATGAGGTAGATTAAGGATGAAACAATTGATAAAGAATCATCAGAAGGCTTTTTATGCTTTCATGATATTTAATATACTGGTCCCTTTAACTAATATTGCTTTTGCTTATTCTATTAAAGGTATTATTGATAGTGGTATGTCTCAAAATGAAGATACCTTAACTCAAGCGGTACTAGTAGGAGCTAGTGTTATTTTCATATATGCAGGGCTCAACTTTATATCTCTTCGATTGAAAAATAAACTTGTTAGGCAAATCATGTCAAGATACAAAAATAAGGTGTTCCAATCTATTTTAGATAGGGATTATAGAGACTTTTCTAAAGAAAAATCAGGGAAATTTATTTCTGTATTAACCGAAAATATGAAGAAAATTGAGCAAGATTATCTACACCAGTATTTTAATATTTCAAAAAACCTTTCCTTAATGATTTTTTCGCTCCTAGCTATGTTTATAGGTAATTGGTATTTGACCTTATTGGTTATCATTGCTAGCATTATTCCAATGATGATTTCTGGATTCATTGGACAAAAATCAGCTTATCTTCAAAAGAGTGCCATGATTGCCGATCAGAAGTATTTAGCTAAGGTTAAAGATATTTTAGCAGGGTTTCTAGTTATAAAAAGTTTTAATGTGAAAGAGGCTATCCGTCAATATTACAGAAATGAAAGCGAAAAATTGGATGAGATATATTTTATGAAAGGAATATTTGATGTCTTAGCTAATGTTATTTCGCAGCTTTCGGGGATGATTGTTTTTTTAGTAGCCTTTGGTGGAGGAATGTATCTTGTTTTTAATGGCTATACCACAATTGGAAGTGTAACAGCTATTGTTCAACTGGTCAATTTTGTAGTAATGCCACTAAATGAAGTTGGTATGGGAATGAGTAAATTCCGTGAAGGTCAGGCAACACTAGATGCATTTGAGGTAAAAGATGTAATCGAACTTCAAACTGGTAAAACGAAAAAATATTTCGATGATGTTATTTCTTTTTCAAATATAGACTTTTCTTACCCTAATGCTGAAGAAAAAATTTTTAATCATTTATCTTTGAAGATTCAAAAAGGTGAAAAAATTGCAATTGTAGGAATGTCAGGGAGTGGAAAATCAACTTTGCTCAATCTATTGCTGCGTTTTTATGATGTAACAAGTGGACATATTTCAATTGATAATCAAGATATACAAGCTATTTCAGCAGAGAGTCTTTATAACTTGATGACGATTGTTCAGCAAGACGTTTATATTTTTGATGATACTTTAAGAGCGAATATTACTCTTAATCAATTCTTCACTGATGAGGAAATAAAGCAAGCTGTACAGCAGTCAGGTCTAGAAAGTTATGTTTTAGAAAATGAATCTGGTCTACAAACTTTATGTGGAGAGAATGGATCAAATTTATCTGGCGGACAAAAACAAAGAGTTAGTATTGCGCGTGCCTTGATTCGAAAAACACCAATCTTATTATTGGATGAGGCTACTTCATCTTTGGATAATCAAGTAACTACTGAAATTGAAAGTTCAATCTTGGATATTCAAAATTTGACTGCACTCGTAGTAACCCACAAGTTGAATGAAAACATTTTGAAAAGATACGATAGAATTCTCTTTATGAAAGCAGGCGTCATTGTTGAAGATGGTTCTTTTTGTGACTTGATGGATAGGAGAGGTGAGTTTTATAAGTTGTTTGAGTTGAGTGCGTAATTCTCTTTCGTTTTATAGTATAATTTTATAAAGCACTCTATCCCTTTCATTCTATAATATAGAAGTTTGCTAGCACCACGCCGAGTGTGTAGCTTTGCTCGTAAAAGCCTAGAAAGCTTGGTATGAATCAATAATGAAAAGCCTTGATTGTAAGGCTTTTTTTGCATTTTTGTGATAGAATATAGGTAGTTATAATCGAGAGCAACTAAGAAGCAGTAAAAATATTATTCATAAAAATAATCAAGATAAGGGCGATAAAATGACAGAAATTGATAAAAGGAATTTAAAAAATTATCTTTGTTTTACATTTGGAATTACTTATATAGCTTGGGGGATTCTTGCCATCTTTACGCAATCTCATATTTTGGGATTAGAAACAATTATAGGAAGAACATTACATATAGTAGGTGCACTTGGACCAGCTATTGCAAGTGGCTTTTATTTGAAAAGGAATAATATAAAATTTAAACATTTTTTATTTAATAAGAAAGAAAATAGTAGTATCTATTTCATTATTCATATGTTAGCAATTTCGATCCTATTTTCTGTATCTTCCTTAGAATTAAACAGAGTATCAATTTATCTGATGCCACTATTCTTTATTCAATTAATTTTTTTTGGTGGTGGACATGAAGAATTAGGATGGAGAGGAATATTACAACCATTACTTGATAAAAAATATACTTATTGGCAATCTAATTTGATTGTAGGTTCAATCTGGGGAATTTGGCATCTGCCTTTATGGTTTATAGTTGGAGAAAGTCATCAAGGATTTCCTTTTATTTTATTTTTTATATATACATTATTTTTAAGTTTTGTTTTAGGGCTTCTTTATCGTCAAACGAAATCTGTGGGATACTGTATATTATTTCATGCGTTCGCAAATTTGTTAAATCTCTATTTTGTGTTGAAGATTAATCTTACTTTTATTATCATTTTTATTGCTTATTTGATTTATACGATATTGGCTAGTAATAGAATTAGTAAGGAAAAGAGTTTGTATCCAAAATAACTGGATATACTCTAGAAAATGAAGATGATTTTGTTCAAGGTAATAAAGTAGAAATAACGAACATTTAGATGAAAGGTTTAGAGTAAACATGAGTCTCTTATTTGAAGAATTTAAAACTATTTGTTTCCATTTAAATCGAGTCGGAATTACACCGACACTGATGGGGTCTTTGGGATTGGAGTTTAGAACGAAAGAAAATTGGGGGCCGTCTGACATTGACATTCATGTGCCTGGTGACCCTAGAGGTTGGGAAGCACCTGATCATCTCAGAATTTATGACTGGGACAAGATAATGAAAGTGATGAAAGAATTAGGCTACGTCTTAATAGATATTCATGAGCATGAATTCCAAAAGGATAGAGTGAGTGTTGAATTTGGAAGTATCGATTCCTTACTAGATTTTGCAGGAGTTTCGGAATCAGATATAGAGCTTATTCACATTGAAGGCATCACTTTTCGTCTTCCAAGTCTGGAGCAGTATCTAAGTATTTACAAAGCTTCTTCTCAAGACTCCTATCGAAATGATCACAATAACAATAAGGATTTTAAGAAGATCGAGTGGCTGGAAAGACATTTATAAATTATCATATAAAAAGTAGTAAGTTGTAAGACTAGCCACTATGTTATTTTTATTGCTTATTTAATTTATACAATATTGGCGAGTAATAGAATTAGTAAGGAAACAACATTTTAAAATTTTGATTAGGATATCCATTATTGAAAGTAACGTGTGGTCATTCTAGATAATCAATGTTAGAGACCTTTTATTTGATGAGTCATCACTACTTGTTCAAACTGATTGAACAAGTATTTATCTAGTGAAAGTCCTTTAGTAAGGAGTTTAAATATGAAATTCCATGAATTTGGTGATAAGAATTTGCCTTCTATCTTGCTGATACACAGCGGTGGCAGTTCTTGGTGGAATTATCTTCGTCAAGCACGGATCTTGTCGGAGGAGTATCGTGTCATTCTACCCACCTTGAATGGCCACGGCGAAGAATATCAACTTGATTATGTTTCTACTGAAGATTCTGCTTTTGAGATTCTAGACTATATCAAAGCAAACTGTGGTGGGAAATTGTTTGCAATCGGTGGTGTTTCACTTGGTGGTCAAATTGCTATGGAGCTTTTGTCCTTAGATAGCAATATAGCTGAGAAGGCCATCATAGACGGAAGCCTCTGTATTCCTCAACCAGGGTTAGCTAAAATCAGCATCTTTCTAGTATCTCTATTTGGTAAACTGATGTTCAGTAAATTCTCTTGCAAACTCCAATTAAGCATGATGGACAGACTCTATCCTAAACTGGCTTATCCAGAGGAAATAAAAGCTTATTATTTGGAGGATCTGCCAAGGACGCCTATCAAAACATTAGTGACTATTTACAAAACCTATATGGAGCGTTACAAGCTGAAGGACACGATTTCTGCTAGTAAGGCGCAGGTTCTGTATATCTACGGTGAAAAAGAATTGAACTGTGTGAAAGCATCGGCAAAATTATTTCAACAAATACATCAAAACACGATCTTGTATGAAGCTAAGGGCTATAACCACGGCTATTTATCAGCTTACCTGCCTCAAGAGTGGATTAATTTGGTAGTGCCATTTTTAAAGAGCGATTCATTGGAAATGTGTAATGAATCTGATATATCATAAGGAGGAATCTGATGCTAGGAGCAATTGTGGGAGATATTGTTGGTTCTGTTTATGAATGGGACAATATTAAAACGAAAGACTTTCCATTATTTAGGGATGACTGTTTTTTCACAGATGACACTGTCATGACCTGCGCCGTTGCAGAAGCAATTATGAACGGCGGACAGAAGAATGACTTTATTGATGCCATGAAGAAATATGGTTGGATGTATCCTGATTCTGATTATGGTGCTAGATTTAACCGGTGGCTGATGACCGACAACCGTGAGCCTTACAATAGTTTTGGGAATGGGTCTGCGATGCGCGTTTCTCCGTGCGCTTGGGTGATGGATGCCACAACAGACGAGTTGCCGTCCGATGGGAAACGTCTGGCACAACTTTCTGCAGAGGTGACGCATAACCATCCAGAAGGAATCAAAGGAGCGATGGCTACAGCGGATGCGATTTTTATATGCCGTTATTTCCTTGACGGTGATGGTAGCGATAACCCTGCGGAAATCAAAAGATGTGTTAAGGAACATATCGAGAAAGAGTATGGATATGACCTTTCTTAAACGTTAGATGAAATTCGTCCTACGTATCGATTCAATGAAACGTGTCAGGATACCGTTCCTCAAGCTATCGTTGCCTTTCTAGAAAGTACAGATTTTGAAGATGCGATTCGAAATGCGATTTCTCTTGGTGGAGACAGCGATACTCTTGCTGCAATCACAGGAAGTATCGCCGAGGCAGCTTATGGAATTCCTCAGTGGATCAAAGACAAGGCCTTTAGCTATCTAGATGAGCCTTTGAAAGAGGTGCTTAGACGATGGGAAAAGGAAGTTGGCTGAATTTATAGAAATAAGGCTATCGCTTGGCAATATTTAAATACCAAAGAAGGCAATACAATCGGCTGCCTTCAATCTCAGAAAAATAACTTAACATGTGCGAAGTTGATGGCGTGACCAATGTGCACTTTGAAACGGGTGGAACCTGTGGATATATTTCCGATAACTGAGCATGTTGAGGCGTGTGCTCTTCTCGTTAGGACAGATTTCTGTGATGATTTGATTTTGACAAAAACTGATTTAATAAAGTAGGTGATTTTAATGACTCGTTCACCAGAGAAATTTATTCTCGAAATGAAAGAAATAAATTCTAATATTGAGATCCTTGGAACGTATACCAAGGCCGTCGAGCGAGTCCAAGTCAAATGCAAGACTTGTGGAAAGATATGGAATCCGTTAGCATATAGTTTGCTCCAAGGAAAAGGGTGCCCATCATGTTCTGCAAAGAAAGGCGCAATAAATAATAGTGGAAAAACGGGATTAAAAACAACAGAGCGGTTCATAGAAGACTTAAAAGTTGTTGACGATTCTATAGAGGTACATGGTGAATATATTAATGGACATACAAATATAAAACTACACTGTTCACGATGTGGAAATGATTGGGAAGCAAAACCGTATTCGATTCTTGCTGGGCATGGATGCCCAAGGTGTGCAAAAAGCGGAACCAGCTTTATGGAACAAGCTATTCTACTATGTTTCCAAAGTGTACTTGGACCAGATAAGGTTCTTTCTAGAGATAAAAAGACAATAGGAATGGAACTTGATATCTTTATCCCTTCGCTGAAATTCGCAATTGAACCAGGTAACTGGTGGCTCCATAAGAAATCAATACAAAGAGATAAGCAAAAACGGGTTTTGTGCTCTGAAAAAGGAATCAGGCTTATCACAATTTATGATAAATTCCCTAAGGGACAGACAGCACCTTTTGAGAATGATGTGTATACATTTGCAGAATATTTAAATATTGCGAATCACTCAATTATCAGAAGTCTTATACAAAAATTATTTAGTGAAGTCGGATTGAATGAAAAGATTGATGACGAAGAGTGGGAGCAGATTGAAAAAAATGCATACTCTAATGCAAAAGCAATGACACAAGATATTTTTGCGAGAAGGATGTCTGTTGTGAATCCGTCAATTGCAATTCTGGGCACTTATCAGAATGCAAATAGAAGGTTATTGGTGCGTTGTAAGCAATGTGGATTTGAATGGGATGCTGTTCCGGCAAACTTACTTTCCGGAGATAGTTGCAGAAAGTGTGGAACTAAATTAGCGCATGTAAGTTTTGTAAATAACCAGGAAGAATTTGAACAAAAGATTGCTATTGTTAATCCTAATGTAGAAATTATCGGTAATTACACAGGGAGACATTCGCCAGTAAAGGCTAGATGCAGAATCTGCGGTTATGAGTGGGAGCCGATTGCGTCTAGTTTGCTTCGAGGAAGCAGTCATAAAGGCAGCAGATCATTGCATAAAATTTAAACATAACAAAGAGAAAAAAATATGAAGTTAAGCAACCTTATTTGACAATCGTTAAAGAGGTATGCCTATTTACATTAACGTAATAATGTTGAGGAGGGTTATCGATGGTTATATTAGAATTGTACCAAAACAATTATTCAAAGGATTTAGTCGTATTTGAGACTATAGGAGAAGGGAAAGAATTTGTAGCCAAAATACCTGGATATACTCTAGAAAATGAAGATGGTTTTGAAGTAGAGTATGTTAATCCTAAACATTTGCCGGATTATATGGAAATTGTCTTCAATGGAAATATTGTTCCTTTATCTAGACTTTCGTTTAATCCTGAGGAAAATGTTGAGATCGTTTGGAAAGAAATTTCGAATCTATCGGTTAAAAACGATAAAGTGATTGAAGGAACTACAAAAATCGACGCGTATGTCGTGAATAACGATGAAGTGAGAGCCTATGTCGAAACCAGAGAATCTAACTTCCGCAAGGCAAAAGCATTCTTAGAAAGCAAAGGATATGAAGTGGATAGAAGCTTTTTCGGAAGTGAAGACGGCGAAGCGATTCTCTACAGAAAGAAAGGCACCGAAGATTGGCACTTCTTGTGTCATTTAGACCCGCTGTTTGTTGAGATTGAAGATGTCGAAGAATATGTGAAAGAATCGATGGAAGAGTTTTTGTATAGTTAAACTTATGAATTCTTCACAAAAAACCAATCGAAAGAAAATATCGGTTGGTTTTTTAATGCTCATCTTGTAAACTTGCTAAATAAACTAGAATCAAGTACAATGAGTTTAGATAGTTCTATATGTATAGTTTTTAACTCAATATAAAACTACCTATCTAATACGATATCAAATAAGTGAATGAGAAACAAAAAGGTTTTTTAATTGATCTATATTGTTTTTAAAATCCTTAAGGAGAATTATAAATGAAAAAAATTATGGTAATCATCAATCCAACCTCTGGTGGCGAAAAAGCCTTGGATTATAAGGTAAAACTGGAGAATAAAGCTAGAGATTTCTTTGAAGATGTGGAGATTAAAATTACGGAGAAAGCGCAAGATGCCACAAACTTTGCAGCAGAAGCTTCTCAGGAGCGATATGATGCTGTTCTTGTTTTTGGTGGAGATGGGACTGTCAATGAAGTAATCTCTGGTATAGCGGAAAAAGACTACATTCCTAAACTAGCGATTATCCCAGGAGGAACTGGAAATCTCATTACGAAACTATTAGAAATTAATCAAGATATTGATGGTGCCATTGACGAACTCGATTTTAATTCTACGAATAAGATTGATATCGGAAAATCAAATGGGCACTATTTCGGATACATTTTTAGTATTGGTTCACTACCAGAAGCGATTCACAATGTTGGGATAGAAGATAAAACGAAGTTTGGCATGTTTTCCTATGCGATTAATACCATGAAGTCTGTTGTTACAGATCAAGCATTTAACATTACTGTTGAGACTGAAAAAGGAAATTACATCGGCCCTGCCAGCCATGTCTTGGTTCTCCTTACAAATTATTTCGCTGACAAAAAAATCTTTGATGAAGACAAGGATGGTTATGCCAATATTTTGATTTTAAAAGATGCCTCAATCCTTACTAAATTGTCAGTTATCCCTGATTTATTAAAAGGGGATGTCGTCGTGAATGAGAATATCGAGTATATAAAAGCTCGTCACATAAAAATCTCTTCAGATACTGAATTGGAAACGGATGTTGACGGTGATAAGTCTGATGACCTACCAGTAGAAATCAAGGTATTAGGGCAGCATATCGAAGTCTATTCTCAACCGAAAGAATAAAAATTTTGAAAAGAATAGTAGATAATAAAGGAGGCGACGATGACGAAGATTTTAGCAATTAATTCTATTTCGTTTAAAAAAAGAATGATTGAATTACTATTTGATTATCTTTTCATTCTAGCTTATTTAGCACTTCTGTTTTTAGGTTCTATGCTTTTTTACATTATTATTTTTAATGGTATCCCAGAGTTTACAGAAATTCAGTCACAGTGTCTTGTATTTTTTACCTCTGTTTTGCCAGTCACTCTACTTTTTACATTCTTAGATTATAAAAAAAATGGGAGTTTTGGGAAGGCGAAAGCAGGACTTCAATTGGTTTACAAGAAAAAAACATTGCAAGCTAGCTTGATTAGAAACACTATTAAATTTTTACCTTGGCAAATAGGTCATATGGGCACGATACATGGTTTCTATAGTGAGTTTGATTTCTTATCTATTATCCTCTCGTGTTTAGCTACTCTCCTCGCAGTTGCCTTACTAGCAATGATGGTTTTCAGGAAAGATAAGCGACATTTAGGTGACCTTATAGCTCATACACAGGTACAGCTAAAAGGTGATTAAAATTAAATATTTCATAGATATTTCAATTATTAGGGAGCGTGCTTTGTGCCAGCTTCCTTTTTAATGATTTAAAATCTACTTTACTTAGCAAAATGCTTGGACTAAAAATAAAATTGAACTATAATATAAGAGAAGCTAATCGACCTAAAAAATCTTAGTTAAAAAGGAAACATTTTATGAAAGTAACTAAAAAAATTAGATTAATGAGCTGCTGTGGTTTAGCTATCTTTACTTTAGCTGCCTGTGGTACAAACCAAAACCAATCTACGGAAAAACAGAATAGTTCAACTACTAAGGTTGTTAGCTCAGGTAAAGAAAGCTACAAAGGAACCTATAGCAATCTCAATAGCAAGGAAAGTGCAGATGAAGTTCGAAAAGCCTTGGCTACACATTTGGATAAAGATAGTGTCGATGCATTTTTCAATCTTGTCAACGATTATAACAATACTGTTGGTTCAGTAGGCTTAACTGGAGATTTTTCTACCTTCACCAAAACAGACTATGATGTGGAAAAAATTACCGATCTTTGGACTCCCAAAAAAGGTGATTTCGTAGGTACAAACTGTCGTATTAACAGTTATTGTTTATTAAAAAATTCCATCGAAATTCCTAAGTTAAAGAAAGATGATTCCCTCTTGTTCGTCGATAATGATGCCATTGACAAAGGTAAGGTCTTTGCTACAGAAGACAAGGATGCTTTTGATATTTTATTCTCAAGAGTCAAGACTGAAGCAACGACAGATGTCAAGGTTCATGCTGCAAAGATGGAAAAATTCCTTTCTCAGTTCAAGTTTAACGAAAATGCTCGAATGCTCTCCGTAGTCGTTCATGATGACTTGGATGGTCAATCTCTCTTTATCGGTCATGTCGGTATTCTTGTACCAAGCGAGGATGGCTATCTCTTTGTTGAAAAGTTAACCTTTGAGGAGCCTTATCAAGCCATCAAATTTGCGACCAAGGAAGATTGTTACAAATATCTAGATACAAAATACGAAAACTATACAGGAGAAGGTCTAGCTAAACCATTTATTATGGATAATGATAAGTGGGTTCAAATCTAAAGGAAGTGATTATTATGGATACTTTGCTGGGACTGGTCGTTTTATTCTTGATAGGAACATGGGCTACTACGACAATCAAGGGTACTCAGTACAAACCAAAAAAGAATGAAAAATTTATTGGTTATATCAATCGATACGATGAAGATGGAGAACCCTACCAAGCTGAGATTTGGGAAGTCAGTGAAGATGAGGAGTAGACATATGGAATTACATGATTTTACAGAACAAGAACAAGAAATGATTAAAAAGGGATTAACTTTTTCTAAACTTAGCGATAAGGAAACAGCCGATAAGATAATCGCTCTAATTCCTCAAGAGATGATTAAGCGTATCCCGTTTTTTGTTAGAAGACATGCCATTACACGTACTGTCAAGAGAATTACACTTGAGTATCCAGAATTATACGCCGTTGCTGAACAAGAAGGCCAACTTCCTGAAAAGGAAGCTCAAGACTTACGACAAATTCTTACAGATATTTTCAAAGAAAAAATGAATAAGCATAAGATTAAATAAGCTTTGAGATTTAATAAGATATAGGAGTTGAGTATGGCTATTGATGGCGTTAAAATCATTGACAGTGATCTAGGTTATGACATTTACAATGAAGTAGTCGGTCGCTATAGAGACGGTGAACAGGTGACGAACATTATAAAGGATATCCTCGATGAGGAGAAAGATTACTGTCAAACAGACTTTTTTACAGAAATTTATTGGACTGCTCTTGCCTACTCACTGTGGAAGATTGGTTACCTGACAGACGATATCAGAGATAAAACCTTGGTGCTTATCAAAAAAGGGGCTGATCCATTTTGGTTGGAAATAGACTCAAAGGCTTTGAAACAAAGGCAAAAGGTCTTGGATAAACTTGCTATCCAGTTGCAAACTGAAAACCCTAGACCTCTAAAGGTTCCTAAAGCAAAAGCTAAACGCAAACCTTACTTTGAAGAAGGAGATATCCTTGCTGTAAAGTTCGAAGATGAGTATGGTCTTGTCTTTGTATCTATGGTTGAGCAGAGTCCTAGAAAGCTTGAGTACCATCTGGCTTGCACGCGCCTCTTACAAACAAAAAAGCCCACCATCGATGATTTTTTGACCAGTCAAATCTCCTGTAAGATGGACAATACAAAGTTTGCTCTCGTTACAGATTGCTGGTTCAATCACAAAGATTTAGGCCAATTATTAGATAATATTGAAAAAATTGGACAGGTGAAACTTAGACCTTTTAGTCTTTGGATGCTATCACCTGCCCAAAATTTAGAAGATATTTATGAAGAAATCACTAGAGATAAAGGTTCCTCTGGCCTTAGATTCATCGAAACCTATAAACTTGTCGACGATATTTTTCCAGTTTAATGCTTATGTGATAAAGGGGTTAATGGTTAATCATTCCCATTGACTGTGTTGGGCTCTGACACCATAACTATCAATCGAACCATCTGAATTGAACTTGGATTCAATACGGTATCTTTTCCAGAGGTCGTAATCTGCTGTTTGAATGGTTAGGATAAAGTTGTTATCCTTATCAGAGACGTTATAATCAGCTGGATTGACTTCAAAGATATCGATTAATTTTCGTGTTTGAAAGTCTTGGAGCTTGAGATTTGCTAGCTTGACATGATTGATGGAAATTTCTTCTAGTTTATTGTTATCCTTAGGTGTTCTGTAATAGGTAATGATGCAGTTTTTGAGCTGATCAGTATCTTTACCTATGGGAGTAAGGCTCATAAAGCCAAAGGACTGGTTATCCCGCTTGACTTCGAGAAGCTGACCGTAGTAGAAGTGGTCGTTTTTGGGATTGGTGATGGAGCTCTCTGCACCTTTATCTTCAAAGGTATAGCCTTGGTCTAAAAGCTCGGAAGCCTTGGTCTCCCCGATAATGACAGTGGTATCTTGAATGGTTACTGGAACAGGTTGAGCAGGAAGACCACTCATCATGATGCAAAACATAAATACATAACTCGTTAAAAAAGCTGTCCCGATAAAAGCGTTGGTTGATGCATAGACATGACTGTTTTGAAAGTTTTTTCTTATAGCCAGTACAACAAATTTGCCAATACTTTTTAAAACCATACTAACAATTACGATAAAAAATTGTTTTTTCAAACATTCATAAATGGCTTGAGGAAAGCTATTACCATGATAGTAGAAGACAGCCAATACGAATAGATTTACGATTAAATAGATTAGCAAGAACCAATGAATCTCTTTAAGGGCATTAGCATCAGTGATTTCTTCATAGTCAACGTGAATTCTTCCTTGAACAGCATGGCCAAGTTTATAAATCCATTTGGGAATGTCTTTGCCTTTTTTAACCGCAACTACAAGTCTGATATAGAGATAGATAGTAAAGCACAAGGATAGAAAGAAAAGAGCATAAAATCCTAAAACAATAGTGGTGAGCATGACTACTTCCCCCGTTTTTCAATTGCTAGAGAACAATTTCTTAGCTCCATTATAGCATTTTCTAGGGAAATAGAGCTAGAAATATCAGCAGTTTCCTTAAAGATAAAAAGAGGAGAATCATTGCCATTTAAGCTTTACCGATTGTACTGATAGAAGGCGGCCCCTTTTTCTTAATGATTTTATTGATTGGTAATTGGATATTAAAGAGAAAGATAAGATTTGAGAGAGAACATAAAGGAGTAGAGAGCCATGGGTAGAACGGTGATTATAGGTACTTTAATTGCTTTTACAATTTTTAATCTGCTACTCGGTCTGGGTTTTTATCTCTTTCTAAAAAAGAGGAAAGAGAATGGGCAGTCATTGTATGAAACTCCTATAAATCAACAAACTCGAACAGAAAAACTGGGTCTAGGAGAGATTTTGGTCTACCTGTCCCTGATTGCAATCGCAGGGCTCTTTGCTTTTCAGACCTTAAATAGAGGCGGTGTGGGGAATTCTATTTTAGCCAAAATGATCCTTCTGCCTGCTCTAATGGCTCTTTTCAATGCAAGAAAAAGGACTGGAAAGTCATTACTTGCCCTCCTTATAACCTTGATGGTATTTCTAGTAGGAGTCATGTTTCATCTCACGATTGGTTTTCCACCTCAAACACCGATTTTGAAAATTAATGAAAGTAAAATCACTTTAGCAGAAACAAAAGCAAGTAATCTGATGGAAGCTGGATTTGATATCTATGTAAGACAAGGTGATGGTGCTAGCGACTACGAAGACCTCCTGGTAGATGGAAGTTTCCAAAAGTATTCAGGAGATAAATCAGTCACTATCGAAAAAGGCTTCAGACTTGATAGCAATGCTGTTCCCTACGCTCCATATCTAATAGCAAAAAATGGTATAGTGCTGGGCAGTATTTCTTTTTACGGTGCTGAGGACCAGGATGTGGCTTTAGAAGATTCTAAAGTTATTCAGGTTCGATTTAATAAGAACAGTATTGAAGCAGCTAAGAAACATTCTATCACTTTGAAATTGGATGAACTCGACTTGACTAGTCGACTGGACCTTCCACTTGTTCAAGAAACTTTCAAAAAGCATCTATGGTCAATCCCCCCATCAAATACAAGTGATGTCACTCAATTGTGGTATGGATTACAGTGGTCAAGTAACAGTGACTCTCTATTTTGGAATGAGTATTATAGTCTTATCCGTCTAGATGAAAATTATTTGATGACTGATTTTGAACTAGCTGTCAAAGTTGCGCGTGATGAGTAAGTACGATTTTGAATAGTTGAATTTGCTTATGACTATCTATAGGAATTAATTTATTTAGTTCCTTTTTTTGTTTTTGATTTAAATGTAAAACGATTTCTATTTTGAAATTAAATAAATTTTACGAACAAAACATAAATTTTTTACAAAAAAGTACTTTACAAGCTAGTCAAAACATGTTATAGTAATGAAGCTTAGAAAATGAGATGATGTTTTCTAGCAAATATAAACCCGAGTAAAAAATGCCTACGGACAGGCAGGGTTGAATGCCGAAGCGTGGTTGAAAAGCCACATTATTGATAGGGTTAAAAGCCTACTTTTATAAGTTGAT
Source organism: Streptococcus sp. oral taxon 061 (assembly GCF_964211575.1). GTDB lineage: Bacteria > Bacillota > Bacilli > Lactobacillales > Streptococcaceae > Streptococcus. Next base: position 176,212 of record NZ_CAXOQQ010000002.1, read on the forward strand.
GTTAGGACACTTGTCCTAATTCGTATAGATTTGTTAGTGTGGTGAAAGCACACGTCATCTTGTGAAACGATCAATAAAGTACGTAATATTTGCTACTAGAGAGTTAGGAAACATCAGGAACAGACATACTCAAAAGAAACAAACATAAACACGTCAGTAGATTGTAGAGCAGGTGCCAACCTGCTCTTTTTTCATAAGTATCCTTTAGAACCTTGCATAAGGTGAAAATAACTATGATAAAGGAGTATGTCTCTAAAATGTTAAATCAAAACCAAGCTCCTATTTATGAGGGACTGGTCAAGTTACGAAAAAAAAGAATTGTACCTTTCGATGTACCAGGTCATAAGCGTGGCCGCGGGAATCCGGAATTAGTGGAACTTTTAGGGGAAAAATGCGTTGGTATTGATGTCAATTCTATGAAGCCCTTGGACAATCTAGGACATCCTATTTCGATTATTAGAGAAGCGGAAGAGCTAGCGGCAGAAGCTTTTGGTGCTGCTCATGCCTTTTTGATGATTGGTGGGACAACTTCATCCGTGCAGACCATGATTCTTTCTACCTGTAAATCAGGTGATAAAATCATCCTTCCTCGAAATGTCCATAAATCAGCTATTAATGCACTCGTTTTATGCGGTGCTATTCCTATCTATATCGAGATGAGTGTTGATCCAAAAATCGGTATTGCTTTGGGGCTTGAAAATGAGCGTGTGACGCGAGCTATTAAGGACCATCCGGACGCCAAGGCTATCCTAATAAACAATCCAACCTATTATGGGATTTGTTCAGATCTTAAGGGATTAACAGAGATGGCTCACGCCGCAGGAATGAAAGTCTTAGTAGATGAGGCGCACGGTGCTCATCTGCACTTTACAGATAAACTTCCTCTGTCTGCTATGGACGCAGGAGCAGATATGTCAGCTGTATCCATGCATAAGTCCGGTGGCAGCTTGACTCAAAGCTCGCTCCTTCTCGTTGGCAATCAGATGAATCCTGAGTACGTACGCCAGATTATTAATCTGACACAGTCAACATCAGCATCCTACTTGCTAATGGCTAGTCTAGATGTTTCTCGTAGAAACCTAGCCCTTCGTGGTAAGGAGTCCTTTGAGAAAGTTATTGAGCTATCTGAGTACGCACGTCGTGAAATCAATGCCATCGGTGGCTACTATGCCTATTCAAAAGAACTAGTAGATGGTGTCTCAGTTTGTGATTTTGATGTAACCAAGCTGTCAGTTTACACTCAGGGGATTGGTCTAACAGGTATTGAGGTTTATGACCTCTTACGAGATGAATATGACATTCAGATCGAGTTTGGTGATATCGGGAATATCTTGGCCTACATTTCAATTGGTGACCGTATCCAAGACATTGAACGCTTGGTCGGTGCTTTAGCTGATATCAAGAGACTATACTCACGAGATGGGAAGGACTTAATTGCTGGAGAATATATCCAGCCTGAGTTGGTACTATCTCCTCAGGAAGCCTTCTATGCAGAGAGAAGAAGCTTAACATTAGACGAGTCCGTTGGCCAGGTCTGTGGGGAATTTGTCATGTGCTATCCTCCAGGAATTCCAATCCTAGCGCCAGGTGAACGGATTACACGAGAAATTGTCGATTATATTCAATTCGCCAAAGAACGTGGTTGTTCCCTCCAAGGTACTGAAGATCCAGAGGTCAATCATATCAATGTTATTGAAAGAAAGGAGAACTAGATGGATTTATGGTTTTCTGAAGTTCATACTCCAGATGTCAAGTTAACAATGAGAACAGCCAAACAGCTTTATTCTGGTCAAAGTGAATGGCAGGATATCGAGGTTCTAGACACCCCAGCTTTTGGGAAAGTGTTAATTTTAAATGGGCATGTCTTATTCTCAGATGCAGATGACTTTGTATACAATGAAATGACAGTTCACGTTCCTATGGCTGTCCATCCTAATCCAAAGAAAGTTTTGGTTATTGGGGGTGGTGACGGTGGTGTTGCCCAGGTTTTGACACTATATCCTGAATTGGAACAAATCGATATTGTAGAACCAGATGAGATGCTGGTTGAGGTTTGTCGAGAATACTTCCCTGATTTTGCTGCAGGACTTGATGACCCTCGTGTCACCATTTACTACCAAAATGGACTGAGATTTTTGAGAAACTGTGAAGATGATTATGACATCATCATCAACGATGCGACAGATCCATTTGGCCATACGGAAGGGCTCTTTACCAAGGAATTTTACGGCAATAGCTATAGAGCTTTGAAAGAAGACGGTATCATGATCTACCAGCATGGTAGTCCTTTCTTTGACGAAGATGAGTCAGCTTGCCGAAGTATGCACCGCAAGGTCAATCAAGCCTTTCCAATCAGCCGAGTTTATCAGGCACATATCCCAACTAGTCCTGCGGGCTATTGGTTGTTTGGATTTGCATCGAAAAAATATCACCCTGTCAAAGATTTTGACAAGGAAGGCTGGAAAAAACGCCAGTTATTTACGGAATATTACACTGCAAACTTACATGTGGGGGCCTTTATGTTGCCTAAGTATGTAGAAGACATTTTAGAAGAAGAGGAAGGAAAAAAATGAGTCGTTTATTAGTTATTGGATGTGGGGGAGTTGCCCAAGTTGCTATTTCAAAGATTTGCCAAGATAGCGAAACTTTTAAAGAAATTATGATTGCTAGCCGTACCAAGTCAAAATGCGATGATTTGAAGGCTAAATTAGAAGGCAAAACAAATACTAAGATTGAGACAGCTGCTCTTGATGCTGACAAGGTAGAAGAAGTGATTGCCTTGATCGAAAGCTACAAACCAGAAGCTGTTTTGAACGTAGCTTTGCCTTATCAAGACTTGACTATTATGGATGCTTGTTTGGCAACAGGTGTCCACTATATCGATACTGCCAACTATGAGGCCGAGGATACAGAAGACCCTGAATGGCGTGCTATTTATGAGAAACGTTGCAAAGAACTTGGTTTTACAGCTTACTTTGACTACTCATGGCAGTGGGCTTATCAAGAAAAATTCAAGGAAGCAGGCTTGACCGCTCTTCTGGGTTCTGGTTTTGACCCAGGTGTAACCAGTGTCTTTTCAGCTTATGCACTCAAACATTACTTTGACGAAATCCACTATATCGATATTTTAGACTGTAATGGTGGTGACCACGGTTATCCATTTGCGACAAACTTTAACCCAGAAATCAATCTACGTGAGGTTTCTGCACCAGGTTCTTACTGGGAAGATGGAAAATGGGTAGAAGTCGAAGCCATGTCTATCAAACGTGAGTATAATTTCCCTCAAGTTGGTCAAAAAGACATGTATCTCCTCCACCATGAAGAAATCGAATCATTAGCAAAGAACATTCCAGGTGTTAAACGAATTCGCTTCTTTATGACTTTTGGTCAATCTTATTTAACTCACATGAAATGCTTGGAAAACGTTGGTCTCCTTCGTACAGATGCTATTAATTTTAACGGACAAGAAATCGTACCAATCCAATTCTTGAAAGCCTTGCTTCCAGATCCTGCCAGCCTTGGCCCACGTACTGTTGGTAAAACAAATATCGGATGTATCTTTACAGGTATCAAAGATGGCGTTGAAAAGACCATCTACATCTACAATGTTTGCGACCATCAGGAGTGCTATGCAGAGGTTGGTTCACAAGCCATTTCTTACACAACAGGTGTTCCTGCCATGATTGGGACAAAATTAGTGATGGATGGTACATGGAAACAACCAGGAGTTTATAACCTTGAAGAGTTGGATCCAGACCCATTCATGGAAGCTTTAAATAAATACGGTTTGCCATGGGTTGTGGTTGAAAATCCAGAAATGGTGGACTAATGAAGTTAGAACAAGTACCAACGCCAGCTTATGTCATAGATTTAGCAAAACTAGAAGAAAATTGTAGCATTCTGCAAGAGGTTCAGGAAAAGGCAGGTTGTAAGGTTTTGCTAGCTCAAAAGGCTTATTCTCTCTATAAAACCTATCCTTTGATTAGCCAGTATCTATCAGGTACGACAGCTAGTGGACTCTATGAAGCGAAGTTAGCTAGAGAAGAGTTTCCGGGGGAAGTCCATGTATTTGCGCCTGCTTTCAAGGAATCAGATATGGAAGAGCTACTGCAAATATCTGATCATATTGATTTTAACTCAGAGAGACAACTTCGAAAGTATGGTCAACGTTGTCGTGAGGCTGGTATCAGTGTGGGTCTTCGCATCAATCCTCAATGTTCAACGCAGGGTGACCACGCGCTTTATGACCCCTGTGCTCCCGGCTCTCGTTTTGGAGTAACTTTGGATAAGATACCAAGTGATCTATTGGATTTGGTTGACGGACTTCATTTTCATACCCTCTGTGAGCAAGGGGCAGATGATTTACAAACGACTTTGAAAGCAGTTGAAGACCAGTTTGGTGCCTATTTGCACCAAGTTAAATGGCTCAATATGGGCGGTGGACACCACATCACAAGAGAAGATTACGATGTGGACTTACTGATTACTGAGATTAAACGTATTCGAGAAACTTATAACCTTGATGTCTATGTCGAACCAGGTGAAGCCATTGCCCTTAACGCGGGCTATCTAGCGACAGAAGTCTTGGACATTGTTGAAAATGGAATTGAGACCTTGGTGTTAGATGCTTCAGCAAGCTGCCATATGCCAGATGTTCTTGAGATGCCTTATCGTCCCCCATTGAGAGATGGATTTGAAGCGCAAGAAAAACCTTATACTTATAGACTCTCTTCAAATACTTGCCTGACAGGGGATATCATTGGGGATTACAGCTTTGAAAAACCGATTGAAATTGGCGATCGCCTCTATTTTGAAGACATGGCTATTTACTCATTTGTCAAAAATAATACCTTTAACGGCATTGGGCTTCCAAGTTTGTATCTCATGGATAAAGAGGGTGAGTGCAGTCTAGTCAAAGCCTTTGGTTATCAAGACTTTAAGGAGAGATTATCATGATGGACAGCCCAAAGAAATTAGGCTATCGTATGCCTGCAGAGTATGAAACTCATCATGGAACTCTCATGATATGGCCGACTCGACCCGGATCTTGGCCTTTTCAAGGAAAGGCTGCAAAAAAGGCATTTAGCCAGATTATCAAAACCATTGCCCAAGGGGAAACAGTCTACCTTTTAGTGGACCAGGATTATCTATCTGAAGCGCAATCCTATCTAGGAGACAAGGTTGTTTATTTAGATATTCCGACAAATGATGCCTGGGCGCGTGATACTGGTCCAACTATTCTCCTCAATGATCAAAGGGAAAAGTTGGCGGTAGATTGGTCTTTCAATGCCTGGGGTGGTGCTGTTGACGGTCTTTATCAAGACTATGAAGCAGATGACCAAGTAGCCAGTCGCTTTGCAAAAGTATTAGAGATACCTGTTTATGATGCCAAACATTTTGTACTGGAAGGTGGAGCTATTCATAGTGACGGTCAAGGAACGATACTTGTGACTGAAAGTTGTTTACTCAGTTCGGGTCGTAATCCTCACCTGACTAAAGAGCAGATTGAAAAGACCTTACTAGAGAGCCTTGGGGCCGAAAAAGTCATTTGGTTGCCTTACGGTATTTATCAAGACGAAACAAATGAACACGTCGACAATGTTGCAGCCTTTGTTGGTCCTGCAGAGCTTGTTTTAGCTTGGACAGACGACCAAGACGATCCTCAGTATGCCATGTCTGCAGCAGATCTAGCTCTTTTAGAGAAGGAAACCGATGCAAAAGGCCGGAGTTTCACTATTCATAAACTTCCAATCCCAGCTATTCATCAAGTAGTTTCAGAGGAGGATTTGCCGGGCTATGCTTATGAAGAAGGCGAAGAGGAGCGTTATGCAGGTGAAAGACTAGCAGCTTCCTATGTGAATTTTTATATCGCCAACAAATCTGTCTTGGTGCCACAATTTCAGGATGTAAACGATCAAGTGGCCTTGGATATTCTCAGCCAGTGTTTCCCAGACCGTGAAGTTGTCGGTATTCCTGCAAGAGATATTCTATTAGGTGGTGGAAATATCCACTGTATTACCCAACAAATTCCAGAATAGGAGAAAAAGATGAGAAATGTAACGGTTGCAGCTATTCAGATGCAATGCGCTAAGGATGTGGAAACGAATATCCAAACAGCAGAACGTTTAGTTCGACAAGCTGCTGAGCAAGGAGCCCAAATTATTCTCTTGCCTGAATTATTTGAACGTCCCTATTTCTGTCAGGAGCGTCAGTATGACTACTACCAGTATGCCCAGTCGGTATCAGAAAATACAGCTATTCAGCATTTTAAAGGGATTGCCAAGGAGCTTAAGGTCGTTTTACCAATCAGTTTCTATGAAAAAGATGGTAATGTCTTGTACAATTCTATTGCTATCATTGATGCAGATGGAGAAGTACTTGGCGTTTATCGGAAGACTCACATTCCTGACGACCATTATTACCAAGAGAAATTCTATTTCACTCCTGGAAATACTGGTTTCAAGGTCTGGGATACTCGCTACGCCAAGATTGGTATTGGGATCTGTTGGGATCAATGGTTCCCTGAAACTGCCCGTTGCCTTGCTCTAAATGGCGCAGAATTGCTCTTTTATCCAACAGCTATTGGTTCAGAGCCTATTTTGGATACAGATAGTTGTGGTCATTGGCAACGTACTATGCAAGGGCATGCAGCAGCAAATATTGTGCCAGTTATTGCAGCCAATCGTTATGGTTTAGAAGAAGTCACTCCTTGTGAAGAAAATGGGGGACAAAGTTCCAGCCTTAACTTCTACGGTTCATCCTTTATGACCGATGAAACAGGAGCTATTTTAAGTCAAGCCGAACGACAAGATGAAGCAATCCTCTTAACCATTTATGACCTTGACAAGGGAGCAAATGAACGCCTGAATTGGGGTCTCTTTAGAGATAGAAGACCAGATATGTATAAAGATATCGTGAAATGACAAAAAGCCTCTTGGAGGCTTTTTGTTTATATACTATATTAATTTTTGATAAAGTATTAGAAATCTGATAAAATGAACATAGTGGAAGAAGGATAAAAGAGATTGGGGTACTCTCAATCAATTTTTCATCGAAGAATTAAGTAGTGACTGAGGTTAATTATGGGAAAATGGACTTGTAGATGTGGGCAAGCAATGAACGACCACAAAGCGTCTGATCTAAATGCATATTCGGTTTATTTGGATGAGTTGTTTGAAGAAATCTCTCATGCAGGAGTATTCTGACTGATATCCTCTTATTGTAATTACGGTAATTATTTGTTATAATACTTCAAAGGAGGAAATCAGATGGTAGTAAAAACAAGAAAACAAGGAAATTCAATCACCATCACCATTCCAAGTGAATTCAATATTCCAAGTGGTGTTAAATACGAAGCAAAATTGTTACCAAGTGGTGAAATTATCTTTACTCCCGAAGAGTCTGGACATCAGATTTCTTATGTATCTGATGATGCCTTTGACTTAAATTTGGACAAAATTTTTGACGAATACGATGATGTTTTCAAAGCTTTGGTGGAAAAATGACAGTCTATCTGACAGAAAAGCAAATTGAAAAAATCAATGCTTTAGCAATTCAACGGTATTCACCTAATGAAAAAATTCAAACAGTTAGTCCTTCTGCCTTAAATATGATTGTCAATTTACCAGAACAATTTGTCTTCGGTAAACCTCTTTATCCAACAATTTTTGATAAGGCAACGATACTATTTGTCCAATTGATCAAGAAGCATGTTTTTGCCAATGCTAATAAACGAACTGCTTTCTTTGTTTTGGTGAAATTTCTACAGTTAAATGGTTATCGTTTTTCTGTAACAGTTGAAGAAGCGGTAGATATGTGTGTAACTATCGCAGTAGACTCCTTAACAGATGAAAGGTTATCTAGCTACACCAAATGGATCTCTGAACATTCATTTAGAGTTAATGGCAACAATTAAGCTTGGATGTTTAAATCCTATAAGAAAAAAATAGATAAACAGACAGTATTAGAATTCTGAAATACAGAAATCTAATATTTTGAATATGTCAATCATTCAACCTTATTAAACAAGAAAAAGTAGCCCTCTCAGGCTACTTTTTAAAATTCTTTGTAAACATAAGTATTCTCTGGTTTATCGACTTTTACAAAGGACTTGACTTCAAGGGTTGGGAGGACTTGGTTGAGTTCTTTGTGATAGTGATTGCTAATATTACCTTTGACTCTGACCCAAGTGTTATTTTCGTACTGATTAGTGTTTCCAGTGGTCAAAAGGCCAAAAACTCCTGAATCAGCGATACAGTGCATAATACCAAAGCGAAAAACAAATTGACTATTGGTATGATTTGGATCGTTGTAGACAAAGCCAATAAACTCGATTTCCTTGCCTTCAAATTCGTTTGGAAAATCATAGATAGCTTCCATGACCTCCAGGTAATTTTCATCATTGATAACTATTCTAGATTGAGCTAAGTATTTATCAGCACTCTTTCGAATAATATTTTCATGAGCTGTTTGTGAATAAAACCTGCTAGTATCTGGTTTGAGATACTGACTGCTCGTTCCTTCACTTGCTTGAATTGCCTTGTCAGTTCCTTCCGACAAAGGGAAATAATACCCTTTTGCCGATACTGTTTGTGAATCCAGAGTGACTGTTGGAAAAGTAAATCCAACTAACAAGGGTAAACTTAAGAGGACAAAACTAGCAAGCTTGGCTGAAAAACTATGCAAGTGACTATGTTCTTTCAAACGCTTGAAGAAAATATAGGCTTGAACGATGGCTAGTAAAAATGACAAAACCATGCTGATATAAGCCAGATAAGAGTAGTGGAGGTTTATATACTGATTAAGCTTACCTGATAGGTGCAGATAAAGGGTTAAGATAAAATAGCCAAATAAGATAAAAAATCGAATCATAGCATCACCCCGACTAGATAAGAATAGACAAGAACAACAAGAGTTACAATTGTCATGAATTGCCAAATAAAGCGTGTTTTGAGATAATTCTTCATCATGAGGAGGTTCTTGACATCAAGCATGGGACCTATAACCAGAAAGGCAAGCACTGGAGCAAAGCCAAAACTTGATAGAAGAGAAGATCCGATAAAGGCATCCGCATCACTACAGAGTGATAGAATAAAGGACAAGACCATCAAAAGAACAATCGCTAGTAGTGGTGTCGCACTGATGGATGTCAGGATACGAGTTGGAACATAGACTTGGACTATACTTGCAAAAAGACAGCCAAAGACCAAATAACGTCCCATATCAAAGAATTCATCAATAGCTTGAATGAATACCTGAAGGATTTTTTGACTTTTACTCAAGTGAGAAAAATCATGCTCATGGCAAGCCAATCTATTTTCCTTTTGGATAGGTCCCTCCCAGAAAAATCCAAGAAAGATACCCAATATAGTAGCAACTAGAATCGCGCCCAAAGCTCTTAGGAAAACCATTTGAATTGAATGACCAAAGGCTGAATAAGTCGCAAAAAGTACGATGGGATTGATGATAGGAGCTGTTACTAGAAAGGGAACAGCTGTATAGCTAGGAAGCTTCTTTTCTAAAAAGCGATTGATGATCGGAACGATTCCACACTCACAAGAGGGAAAGAGAAAACCGATGAAGCTACCAAAAAAGATTCTCCCCAAGCGATTTTTAGGGAGAAACTTATAGACCTTCTCAGGAGTCACATAGACTTCAATGACACCAGATATGATGCTACCGATTAAGACAAAGGGTAAAGCTTCAATGATAATTGAAAGAAAAATGGCGCCAGCTTGTAGCACACTAGAAGGTAAACTTTGAAAGAGTGTCATTTATTTTTTCTTTTCTGCCTTATCTTTCTTTTCTTTGTCGTCTGGGAAAGTCACTTGCTTCAAGTCAGGGAGTTTAGCGAATTCTTCGAACATCTTATCTAAGTCATCAGTTTTTGTAAATTTAACAGCCATAAGGCATACCTCGATTCTTTTAGTTAACACTATTATACTATTATTTCTAAGAAATAGTTGGATTTTAAAATAAACATGGCTTTTATCTTTATAAAGTTGAATGAAAGCATCAAATTAATGAAAACAAGCTTTCTTCCTTATGGTATAATAGTTTTATGGATAAAAAATATGAAAAAATTTCCCAAGATTTGGGTGTAACTTTAAAGCAGATTGATACTGTCTTGTCTTTGACAGCAGAAGGAGCAACTATCCCCTTTATCGCCCGTTATCGGAAAGACATGACTGGTAGCCTAGATGAAGTTGCTATTAAAGCTATTATCGACCTCGATAAAAGTCTAACAGCTCTCAACGATCGTAAAGAAACTGTTTTAGCAAAAATCAAAGAGCAAGGCAAGTTAACCAAGGAATTAGAAGAAGCAATTCTTTCTGCCGAAAAATTAGCAGATGTAGAAGAACTTTATCTTCCCTATAAGGAAAAACGTCGCACCAAGGCAACGATTGCGCGTGAAGCTGGACTCTTTCCACTTGCTCGCTTAATCTTACAAAATGTATCTGACCTAGAAAAAGAAGCAGAAACATTTGTCTGTGAAGGTTTCGAAACTCCTCAAGAAGCTTTGGCTGGGGCTGTAGACATCTTGGTTGAAGCTCTCTCTGAAGATGTCAACTTGCGTTCAATGACCTATCAAGAAGTCCTTAGACATTCTAAGATTACATCTCAACTTAAAGACGAGAGTCTAGATGAAAAACAAGTCTTTCAGATTTATTATGACTTCTCAGAAACAGTTGCCAATATGCAGGGCTACCGTACGCTTGCCCTTAATCGTGGTGAGAAGCTAGGTGTTTTGAAGATTGGATTTGAGCATGCAGTTGATCGTATCCAAGCCTTCTTTGCTGCTCGTTTCAAGGTTAAGAATGCTTATATTGATGAAGTCATTCAGCAATCTGTTAAGAAAAAAGTATTACCAGCTATTGAGCGTCGTATTCGCACTGAACTAACAGAAAAGGCAGAAGAAGGAGCTATCCAACTCTTCTCAGAAAACCTTCGCAATCTTCTCCTTGTTGCTCCTCTTAAAGGGCGCGTGGTCCTTGGTTTTGACCCAGCCTTTCGTACAGGGGCCAAGCTTGCAGTCGTTGATGCAACTGGGAAGATGCTAACAACGCAAGTCATTTATCCAGTCAAACCAGCTTCATCTCGTCAGATTGAAGAAGCAAAGAGAGATTTGGCAGATTTGATTGGTCAATATGGTGTGGAAATCATTGCCATCGGTAATGGTACTGCTAGTCGTGAGAGTGAAGCCTTCGTCGCTGAAGTACTTAAAGATTTTCCTGAGGTCAGCTATGTCATTGTAAATGAGAGCGGGGCATCTGTCTACTCAGCTAGTGAACTTGCTCGTCAAGAGTTTCCAGAGTTAACTGTTGAGAAACGCTCTGCTATTTCTATTGCTCGTCGTTTGCAAGACCCACTTGCTGAATTGGTTAAAATTGATCCCAAATCCATCGGTGTCGGTCAATATCAGCACGATGTTAGTCAGAAAAAACTGTCTGAAAGTCTTGACTTTGTTGTTGATACAGTAGTAAACCAAGTCGGTGTCAATGTCAATACAGCTAGTCCAGCCTTACTTTCGCACGTAGCTGGTCTTAACAAAACAATCTCTGAAAATATCGTGAAATATCGTGAAGAAGAAGGTAAAATCACTTCACGCGCCCAAATCAAGAAAGTCCCTCGATTAGGTGCTAAAGCGTTTGAACAGGCTGCAGGTTTCCTCCGTATCCCTGAAAGTAGCAATATCCTTGACAACACAGGTGTTCACCCAGAAAACTATGCTGCTGTTAAGGAACTCTTCAAACGTTTGGACATTAAAGACCTAAATGAAGAAGCGCAAGCCAAACTCAAATCTATTTCAATCAATGAAATGGCCCAAGAATTAGACCTCGGTCAGGAAACCCTTAAAGATATTATTGCAGATCTCTTAAAACCAGGACGTGATTTCCGTGATTCTTTTGATGCTCCAGTCCTTCGTCAGGATATCTTGGATATCAAAGACTTAAAAGTTGGCCAGAAGCTTGAGGGCGTTGTTCGTAACGTCGTTGACTTCGGTGCCTTTGTTGATATTGGTATTCACGAGGATGGCCTGATTCATATCTCTCACATGAGCAAGAAATTCATCAAGCATCCGAGTCAAGTCGTTTCAGTTGGTGATTTGGTAACCGTTTGGGTGAAGAAGATTGATGTCCAACGCGAAAAAGTAAATCTGTCGCTCCTTGCACCAGATGAATCTAACTAATTACGTTCGACAAGTTTCTTTAGAAGACTTTGGGAAACCTTTCAAACACCAAGCTCAATGGAATTCTCGTCTACGGTCGACAGGTGGGCGATTTTTCCCTAAGGATGGGCATTTGGATTTTAATCCCAAAGTCTATCAAGAACTAGGTTTAGAGGTTTTTCGGAAAATTGTCCGTCACGAACTCTGTCATTATCATCTATACTATGACGGCAAAGGGTATAAACATAAAGATCTAGCCTTTAAGGAACTGTTAAAAGAAGTGGACGGGCTCCGCTTTGTTCCACCCTTATCAAGTGTCAGTCAAACACCAGTTCTAGTCTATACTTGTCAGACTTGTAGTCAGACTTATCATCGAAAGCGACGAATTGATACCAAACGTTATCGTTGTGGTCTCTGTCGTGGCAAACTCATTTTGCAAAATCCGCCTAAGGACTGATGCGAGCAGTTTTTATTTCATGTTATACTTATTACAAGAATACCGAAAGAGGTACAAACTATGAATAAAAAATTTTACAAAATGAGACGAAATCGTATGATATCAGGAGTACTTGCTGGACTCTCTGATAAATGGAATCTTGATGTTACTCTTGTGCGCTTCATTTTTGCTATCTTTACAATCGCAAACTTCGGACTTGGAATCATCATCTACATCATCTTAGCCTCTATTTTGCCAACAAAGGAAGATATCGAAGCAGAAATGTACGGAACAGGACCACGTAAGATAAAAGAGGCTGAACCAATCGATGATGATAAAGGTTGGTTTTGGTAGTTTTACTTAATTGTTTATGTTTGTATAATAAAAAAGATACCGTACGGTATCTTTTTTAAATACTAAATAACTGACCCAATAAATATGTCACTCCCATGGTTAAAAGACCTATACAGAGGTTACGAATCATAGCTGTTTTGGTTGGGGCTTTTCCGAGTTTGGCACTGGTGTAACCTGTAATCAATAGAGAAATCGCAACGATAAAAACAGTAGCAGAGATTCGATAGTCACTTGGAAAGACAGTTATTGAAAGCATGGGCGGAAGACTTCCGAGGACAAAGGCGATAAAGCTAGATGCTGCAGCATGCCAAGGATTAGTAAATTCTTCGTATTCGATTCCATACTTTTCCTCGACTAGAGCCTTAAGTGGATTATTTAGAAAAGCTTTGTTAACTAATAGTTGGGCTGATGTTTCACACTCACCATTTTGAAGATAAGCTGCGTAAAGAGATTTTTTAGCAGCCTCCATATCTTTATCCAAAAGAAGTTGTTCACGGGCTACTGCAGCTTCCTCTGTGTCTTTTTGAGTAGATACGGATACATACTCGCCACCAGCCATAGAAAAGGCACCAGCAAGAATTGCGGCTAATCCTGAGAGGAAGATTATCCAGATATTACTTGTCGCACTGGCAACCCCGATAACAACTCCTGCGATAGAGATGATTCCATCATTTGCTCCCAGTACACCAGCACGCAAGATATTTAAACGGCCAGCAAAGTTTGCATCAATTTCATGAGTAATTTCTGACATAGTGATCTCCTTTCTAAACATTATAAAGTATAGGAGAATTGAATACAAACTTTTTAAACTATCTGAAAAAAGTTCTACAATTCAAATAATAGCCATAGCTATTTCTTATGCCAAGATATAACAAAGTTGTATTTGTAACCGAGCGAATTAGGTGATACAATGAAGCTAATGAAATCTTAGGAGGACTCACAATGACTCGTGAATTTAAATTTGAAACCCTACAATTGCATGCAGGACAAGTGGTAGATGCGACTACAAAATCTCGTGCAGTTCCTATTTACCAAACGACATCTTTTGTATTTGAAGATACCCAAGAAGGTGCAGAGCTTTTTGCCCTTCAAAAAGCTGGAAATATCTATACTCGTATTACCAATCCAACAACATCAGCCTTTGAAGAGCGTATCGCTGCCCTTGAAGGCGGAGTAGGTGCACTTGCAACAGCTTCTGGGATGGCAGCTCTTACTTATACCATTCTTGGACTAGCTCATGCAGGAGACCATGTAGTTGCGGCATCTACTATCTATGGTGGTACTTTTAACCTCTTGAAAGAAACTCTTCCTCGTTATGGAATTACCACAACTTTTGTAGATATTGACAAGTTAGAAGAAGTAGAGGCAGCAATAAAAGATAACACTAAACTTGTCTTGATTGAAACACTAGGTAATCCAGTTATCAACATTCCCGATATCGAAAAAATTGCTGAAATTGCTCACAAACATCAAATTCCTTTGGTTTCTGACAATACATTTGCAACACCATATCTCATTAATGTCTTTTCACACGGTGTAGATATCTCAGTTCACTCGGCAACTAAGTTTATCGGTGGTCACGGTACAACTATTGGTGGTGTCATCGTTGATAGCGGTAAATTTGACTGGGCTGCTTCAGGGAAATTCCCTCAATTAGTCGAAGAAGATCCAAGCTACCATAATTTAAGCTATACTCGTGATGTAGGTGCTGCAGCCTTTATTGTTGCTGCTCGTGTTCAATTGCTTCGCGATATGGGAGCTGCCCTATCACCATTTAACTCATTCTTGCTCTTGCAAGGTCTTGAAACACTTTCTCTCCGTGTAGAACGCCATGTTCAAAATGCTGAAAAAATCGTTGATTTCCTTGTTAATCACCCAAAAGTTGAACAGGTAAACTATCCAAAACTTGCAGATAGTCCTTACCATGCCTTGGCTGAAAAATACTTACCAAAAGGTGTTGGTTCAATCTTTACTTTCCACGTTAAAGGTGGAGAAGCAGAAGCACGTAAGGTTATTGACAGCTTAGAAATCTTCTCAAACCTGGCAAACGTGGCAGATGCAAAATCATTGGTCGTTCATCCCGCAACTACAACACATGCTCAATTGTCTGACTTTGATCTAGAAGCAGCAGGAGTAACTAAAAATCAAATCCGTCTTTCAATCGGTCTTGAAAATGTCGACGATTTGATTGAAGATTTGCGTCTTGCACTTGAAAAAATCTAAAAATAACTAGTTTTTATCGAATTAAACATCCTTCTCACGAATAATAAAGTGAGGAGGATTTTTATGTATAGTATTTCATTTCAAGAAGATTCGCTTTTACCAAGAGAGAGACTAGTCAGAGAGGGAGTAGAAGCACTCAGCAATCAAGAATTACTGGCAATATTACTAAGGACAGGCACGAAACAGGCAAATGTTTTTGAAATAGCACAGAAGGTCTTAAATCAGCTAACATGTTTAACCGACCTAAAAAGAATGAGCCTACAGGAATTGCAGACTCTATCGGGTATTGGGCGTGTTAAGGCTATCGAATTACAAGCTGTTATCGAATTAGGCTACCGTATCCATAAAAGGGAAACAGTGGAAATGGAGAGTATTCTTAGCAGTCGTAAATTAGCTAAAAAGATGCAAGATGAACTTGGAGATAAAAAACAAGAGCACCTAGTAGCGCTCTATCTGAATACTCAAAATCAAATCATTCACCAGCAGACTATTTTTATCGGGTCTGCCACGAGAAGCATTGCTGAACCGAGAGAAATTCTCCACTATGCTTTGAAGCATATGGCAACATCTGTGATTCTGGTTCATAATCATCCATCAGGAGCAGTAGTTCCTAGCCCCAATGACGACCATGTTACCAAGCTTGTTAAAGAAGCCTGCGAATTAATGGGATTGGTCTTATTGGACCATTTAATTGTCTCACATTCCGATTATTTTAGTTACCGTGAGAAGACGGACCTGATATAGGATTATTTTTTGAAGTTTAGAGGACCCTGCTCAATCGCTTGTAAAGCGTAAGACTCTACTTCCTTCATATCAATTTTAGGAAGAGGATCAATTGCAGGGACTAGCAACTTTTCTTGCACGATAAAGTCGACAATAGCATTGAAATCTTTAATTTTATAATACTTTTTGGAGTGGATCAAGATATCTCTGTAAAAAACAAGCGAAGAACGAAATCTGCCTTTAAATTTGGCATCTGCCTTTTTACAAAATGGTTTTGCCTTTTTAGAGATTTTTTTTCAGTTCTTTTTGTTTGTCTTTTAGTGAGAGTTTGTCGAGATACTCTTTATTCTTAGAAAATGATTGGTAACTATATGCCATTAAAAGACTATATAGATTAGAAAGTTGAAAATAAACTTCTATTTTCTTTTCCTTATAGGTTGAGAAATGGTCAATTTCCTTGCTCTTAACAGATATTAAGACATTAATTTCTAAATCTCTTAAAAGTTCATGAGTAGAAGGTGGGGTAAGTTCATTCATAATTAATTAGCTAATTTATCGAAATTATAATTCATTGACGACATAGTCGAAAAGTGTTTTATCTTTGGGGCGATTTTCAAAGAGAAATTCAGGATGCCATTGAACACCAAGATAAGGGAAGCCGTCCGTAGATGTAACAGCTTCGATAATACCATCTTTAGGATCATGTGCTACAACCTTAAGATTAGGGGCTAAATCTTTGATGCTCTGATGGTGGAAAGAATTGATATGAGAGATTTCTCCATAGATTTCTCTTAGAATAGTATCTGGTTCGGTGACAAGCCGCTGAGTAGTGTATTCAGCAGAAGTATCTTGCCAATGATCTTCGATATCTTGATAAAGAGATCCGCCCATGGCTACGTTAAAAAGTTGAGTACCACGACAAACAGAAAAAATTGGTTTCTTTTGCTTGATTGCTTCTTTAATGAGGGCTAACTCAAAAATATCACGTTGAAGGTGGTAATCGTCGCTATCAATAGCTTTTGGCTCACCATAGTATTTAGGGTCAACGTTTTGTCCACCAGTTAAAATAAGTTTATCAATTAAACTAATGTAGTAACCGGCCATTTCTTCATCACCAATTGGTAGGATAATGGGAATTCCACCAGCTTCCTTAACTCCTTCAACAAAGCCTTTGGCAGCATAACTCATCATAAGCTCATCGTCTGGATGGGCATTTTCGTTTCCTGTAATCCCAATAACTGGTTTTTTCATAAATCAATTCGCTTTCTAATCCTCTTTTCGCATGAAATAGAGGAGGGTTTGAAGTTCGCTAGTAAGATCGACATACTGAACAACTACGTCTTTAGGAAGATGTAGGTGAACAGGAGAAAAACTAAGGATACCTTTGATACCAGCATCAACCAAAAGTTCCGCAACTTCTTGAGATTTAACACTAGGAACAGTAAGAATAGCAGTTTTAACATCACTATCCTTAATTTTATCCTTTATTTGAGAGATTCCATAGATTGGAACACCGTCGGGTGTCATGGTACCAACCTCAGGATGATCATCTAGGTCAAAAGCCATGATGATTTTCATTTTGTTACGCTCATGAAAGCGGTAGTGGAGGAGGGCATGTCCCATATTTCCAATACCCACAAGCATAACATTGGTAATAGAATTATCATTTAAAAGATCAGCGAAAAAGTTCATGAGCTTTTTGACATCATAGCCAAATCCACGACGTCCAAGTTCGCCAAAGTATGAGAAGTCACGACGAACAGTGGCAGAATCAATTCCAATCGCTTCTGCAATTTGTTTGGAATTAGCTCTTTCAATTTTCTCGGCATTAAACCTTTTAAAAATACGGTAATAGAGAGAAAGTCTCTTTGCTGTTGCTTTAGGAATAGCAGACTGTTTTTCTTTCACAAAATCACAACCTTTCTATCTACTATTTTATAGAAAGCTTGTGAAAATTGCAACAATAACGAAAAAAAACTAAGAAAAAATCTTAGTTTATCTTCGTTTCGTGGTAAGTCCTTAAAAAGCGGTAGAGGTCACCTAGAAGTCCTTGATAGATTTCAACTCCATCATGTGTTAATGAAGTAATATGAGTAGTATCAGGGAGAGTTACACAACCCGATAGAGAGAGCATAAGAGCTTCATAGTCTTCATATTCTTGCACACGCTCTACTTGATAGGAGTCCTTGTAAGTTAATCGAAACATAATGACCTTCTATCTTTCGCTTTTTGTAAATACGCCACGTTCAACCAGGCTATCCATCAAAAAGTAGAATTTCTCTTGGTGGATATGAGTTTCTTCTGATTTGAAGATATCAACTAAACGTAGACCAAATTTATCAGTGATATTGATTTTTACACCAGTTAAGTCTTTGTTGATGATAATCTTAAGTTGGAATCCTTCTCCACTATTTGGAACTTTTTCAAGTAGACGCGTTAATTCATAGTTACCAACCTTAGTTTCAAAAAAAGTATTATCTTTAAGCGTAAATTTTTTAACAGTTGGACTAAGTGTGTATTCGTAACGACAATTTTTAAGTTTAATCGTTTGTTCAAATGCCATTAAGTTTATCCTCCGATGATATTTTTAAGAGTTTTAGCAAGAGTTATCATTTCTTGTTCCGTATTTTGAGGTGAAATGCTGACGCGTACAGACTCGTGTAAGCGAGGAGATTCTTCTCCGTAGAAGGCTTGAAGAACATGACTGACCTGAACAACACCAGCTGTACAAGCAGAACCTGTTGAAATAGAAATACCTTCAAGGTCTAAACGAAGTAGTAGTAGATCGTTGCGTTGTCCCGGAAATCCGATATTTAGGACATAAGGGAGTTGCTCTTTACCTTGATTCAGATAATAGGTTGATCCAGCCATTTCAGTTAGAAAAACTTTCTGTAGTTTTTGAACTTTATTAAAGTTAGCCTCTAGATGATCTATATCGTCCTTAAGAGCTGCAACCATACCTATAATTGCGGGAAGGTTTTCTGTCCCTGCTCTTTTTTTCTGTTCTTGATCTCCACCATGTAGGTAAGGATCAAAATCTGAAGAAGCAACGTATAGGAAACCGATACCCTTTGGACCGTGAAATTTATGAGCAGAAGCACTGAGGAAATCTATTCCTAGTTCTTCAGGAAGAATCTTTAGCTTCCCGACAGCTTGAACAGCATCTACATGATAAGCTGCTGAATGGACTTTTAAAATCTGACCAATTTCAGCGATTGGTAAAAGAGTACCTGTTTCATTGTTAACATACATAGTTGAAACGAGAATAGTATCTTCACGCAGTGCATTTTTGACTTGATCTGCAGTGATTTCTTGATTGTCGTCGGGTTTTAAAATAGTCACTTCAAACCCAAAATTTTCCACCAGATATTCAATTGGTTCAAGTACAGCGTGATGCTCGATAGCAGTAGTAATAATGTGTTTTCCGCGATTTTGATGACGAAGACAGTAGCCGATAATAGCTGTATTATTACTTTCTGTACCACCAGAAGTGAAGAAAATGTGTTGGGGCTTTGTACCTAGTAAACCTGCCAACTCTTGACGGGCTTCACGTAATAATTTTCCTGCTTGACGCCCATGACCATGAATACTAGAAGGATTGCCATAAGTCTCCTGCATGACTTGAGTCATTGCTGAGATAGCTGCAGATGACATGGGTGTCGTAGCAGCATTATCTAAATAAATCAAAAACTCACCTAATTTCTATTTAAATTTAAATAGTGGACTAACTGGTTTTCTTTCATGAATACGAACCATGGCATCACCAATTAGTTCGCTTGCAGTAATATATTGTACATTCTTAGGTTTTTTACTTTCTGTCAATACAGAATCTGTAACCAAGACTTCCTTGATATTAGCTTCATCCAACAACTCCGCAGCACCGTTGACGAACAAACCATGGCTGGATACCGCGTAGATTTCAGTAGCACCATCGCGTTCCAAAATTTTAGCAGCTTCAGAGAAAGTACGGCCTGTATTAAGAATGTCATCGATTAAGATTGCTTTCTTACCTTCAACCTCTCCGATAATGTAACCTTGGCTACGTTCAGAATCATCTTGGGCATAGTCAATGATAGCAATCGGAGCATCAAGGTATTCAGCAAGGCTACGAGCACGTTTTACACCTGAGTTTTTAGGGCTGACAACAACCACATCTGGACCAGTTAAGCCTTTATCAATGTAGTGTTTTGCAAATAGCGGAATTGTATAGAGGTTATCTACAGGAATATCAAAGAAACCTTGTACCTGAACAGCATGAAGGTCCAGTGTCAATACACGGCTAACCCCAGCTTTTACTAACATATTTGCAACAAGTTTAGCTGTAAGAGGTTCGCGAGAAGAAGCAATACGATCTTGACGAGCATAACCAAAATAAGGCATGACAACATTGATTGTATTTGCACTAGCACGAACACAGGCATCAACTGTGATTAAAAGTTCCATCAAATGATTGCTAACAGGATAAGAAGTAGACTGGATGATATAAACATCATATCCACGAACACTTTCTTCGATGTTAACTTGGATTTCACCATCGGAGAATTGACGTGATGATAATTTTCCTAGTGGAACACCTGCAGCATCCGCAATTTTTTGAGCAATTTCATGATTGGATGAAAGAGAAAAAAGCTTCATATTTTTTGTATCTGACATTGATAAACCGTCCTCTATAAACTAAGTAAATCGGTGAAAAAACATTTTTAAAGGAAAGTGTTTTCTTTCACAGATTCTATTATTTTTTATCTCTTCTATTTTATCAAAAAAAGAAGATTATTTCAGTTATTTTTCATATTTTCTATAAATCGTACTAATTTTGAAGGTGCTTTCTTGTATTGGATCTCATTTACCTGTAAAAACTCCTGAAAATCAAGACTTCCTTGGTCACCATTTTCAACTTCTAGCTCTAGTTCATAATCTACAATATCAAAGTAGCGGCTTTGATCAAGCGCCATGAGTCCAATTGCTGTTTCCTTTTCGTAACGAACAGTAGTTAGGCAACCTAAAACCACCCAACCACTTGTTGAAAGTCCACGGCTAGTCAGTTCTTCTTGAATCATCCCCTGAGGAAGTTTACATTGGGCAAGACAATTTTTAGTCTCCTCAAGAGTGAGGTCTTGGTTGTATTCCATATTTCCGACTTCTTGAGGAATCTTAATAGTCAGTTCGGCGCTTGTATCGAACGTACGAATGCGCATAGCGATTTTATGTTGGCGAAGGTAAAAATCAGGCGTATCTAGGTAGTAATTTTTTTGTGTAACAGGAGTGACTTCTGAAAATTGAGCTAGCAATCGATTGTATTCTTCTTCACTGAGAAGTGTTTTCATTTCTATTTCTAAATGTTTCATTTTTACAACCTTTTCTTTATATTTGAAAGCGATTTATGGTATAATAAGCATTGTATTTATTGTATATGATTTTCATGAGAAAATCAAAAACTAGATAAATTAAACTGCATAGAGAATTGGACGTAAGAGTTATATGATTACAGAATGGGAAGAATTTTTAGATCCTTACATTCAAGCTGTCGGAGAATTAAAAATAAAACTCCGAGGAATCCGAAAACAATACAGAAAACAAAACCGACATTCTCCAATCGAGTTTGTCACGGGTCGGGTTAAACCGATTGAAAGTATCAAAGAAAAAATGGCACGCCGGGGTATTGGCTATGACACACTTGAACAGGATTTGCAAGATATTGCAGGTTTACGTGTCATGGTTCAATTTGTAGACGACGTAAACGAGGTTGTTTCTATCCTTCGTAAAAGACAGGATATGAGAGTTGTTCAAGAACGTGATTACATTACTCATCGAAAGGCTTCGGGTTATCGTTCTTATCATGTGATTATTGAGTATATGGTTGATACGATTTACGGTGCAAAAACCATTCTAGTTGAGATTCAAATTCGTACCTTGGCTATGAACTTTTGGGCTACAATCGAACATTCTCTCAATTATAAATATCAAGGAGATTTCCCAGAGGAAATCAAGGAACGACTTGAAATTACAGCCAGAATTTCACATCAGCTAGACGAAGAAATGAGTAAAATACGTGCTGATATCCAGGAAGCACAAGCGCTCTTTGATCCTTTGCACAGAAAGTTAAATGACGGGGTAGGAAACAGTGACGATACCGATGAAGAATACAGGTAAACGAATTGACCTAATTGCCAACCGTAAGCCTCAGAGTCAGAAAGTTCTATTCGAGTTAAAAGAACGATTAAAAAAGAATAATTTTATCCTAAATGATAAAAATCCAGATATTGTCGTCTCTATTGGTGGAGATGGGATGTTGTTGTCTGCTTTTCATAAGTATGAAAACCAACTGGATAAGGTTCGTTTTGTTGGGGTTCATACAGGACATTTAGGTTTTTATACGGATTATCGTGATTTTGAGTTGGACCAATTGGTTACAAATTTACTGTTGGATAATGGTGCTCAAGTGTCTTATCCACTCTTAAGTGTCAAAATATTTCTCGAAAATGGTGAAGTCAAGTCTTTCCGAGCACTAAATGAAGCTAGCATTCGTCGTGCGGATCGAACTATGGTTGCTGATGTCATTATTAACCATGTTCCCTTCGAACGCTTTCGTGGTGACGGCCTAACAGTTTCAACGCCGACTGGAAGTACTGCTTATAATAAATCACTTGGTGGAGCAGTACTGCACCCGACCATAGAGGCCCTACAATTGGCTGAAATTGCTAGTTTGAACAACCGAATCTATCGCACACTTGGTTCATCAATTATTGTTCCAAAAAAAGACAAGATTGAATTGATACCAACTCGAAATGACTATCACACAATCTCAATCGATAATAGTATTTATTCTTTCCGAAATATTGAGAAAATAGAGTATCAGATTGATCACCACAAGATTCATTTTGTAGCCACGCCAAGCCACACCAGTTTTTGGAATCGTGTCAAAGATGCCTTTATTGGTGAGGTGGACGAATGAGGTTTCAGTTTATTGCCGACGAACATGTCAAGGTCAAAACCTTTCTGAAAAAACATGAAGTTTCAAAAGGGTTACTTGCCAAGATTAAGTTTCGAGGTGGTGATATTCGAGTAAACGGGCATCCGCAGAATGCAACCTATCTCTTAGATATCGGAGATGAAGTCGTCATTGATATTCCGCCAGAGGAAGGATTCGAGACACTTGAAGCAATTGATTATCCTCTAGATATTCTATTTGAAGATGATCATTTCTTGATTATCAACAAACCCTTTGGAGTCGCTTCAATCCCTAGTGTCAATCATTCCAATACCATTGCCAACTTTATTAAGGGCTACTATGTAAAACAAAACTATGAGAATCAGCAGGTTCATATTGTGACTCGGCTTGATAGAGATACCTCTGGATTGATGCTTTTTGCTAAACACGGCTATGCGCATGCCAGATTAGACAAGCAATTACAAAAAAAGTCTATTGAAAAGCGTTATTATGCCTTAGTCAAGGGAGATGGTCATCTGGAACCTCAGGGAGAAATCATAGCTCCGATAGCCCGAGATGAAGATTCTATCATCACTCGACGAGTAGCAAAGGGTGGAAAATATGCCCATACGTCCTATCAAATCGTGGCATCTTATGGGAATATTCACTTAGTTGATATTCGTCTCCACACTGGGAGAACCCACCAGATTCGGGTTCATTTCTCGCATATTGGGTTTCCATTACTAGGAGATGATCTTTATGGGGGAAGCTTAGAACATGGCATCGAGCGCCAGGCCCTACATTGCCATTACTTATCGTTCTATCATCCTTTCTTAGAAGAGCAGTTAGAGCTAGAATGCCCACTGCCGGATGATTTCGACACACTTATTACACAGTTATCAAATAATAATTTATCTTAAAAGGAGTCAAAACTCATGGAAGTTTTTGAAAGTTTGAAAGCCAACCTAGTTGGTAAAAATGCACGCATCGTTCTACCTGAAGGTGAAGAACCACGTATCCTACAAGCAACGAAGCGCTTGGTAAAAGAAACAGAAGTTATCCCTGTACTCCTAGGAAACCCTGACAAAATTAAAATCTATCTCGAAATCGAAGGAATTACAGAGGGTTACGAAGTCATCGATCCAGAACATTACCCTCAATTTGAAGATATGGTAGCTTCACTTGTTGAACGTCGTAAAGGAAAAATGACAGAAGAAGAAGCGAGAGAAGTACTCATCAACGATGTTAACTACTTTGGTGTTATGTTAGTTTATATGGGCTTGGTTGATGGTATGGTTTCAGGAGCTATTCACTCTACAGCTTCAACAGTTCGTCCAGCTCTTCAAATCATTAAGACTCGTCCGAATGTGAGCCGTACATCAGGTGCCTTCCTTATGGTTCGTGGCACTGAACGTTACTTGTTTGGTGACTGTGCTATCAACATTAACCCAGATGCTGATGCTCTAGCTGAAATTGCTATTAACTCTGCTATCACTGCTAAAATGTTTGGTATCGAACCTAAGATTGCTATGCTTAGCTATTCAACTAAAGGCTCAGGTTTTGGCGAAAGTGTTGATAAGGTAGTGGAAGCTACTAAAATTGCTCACGACTTGCGTCCTGACCTTGAAATCGATGGTGAGTTGCAATTTGACGCTGCCTTTGTTCCAGAAACTGCAGCTCTTAAAGCTCCTGGAAGCAACGTAGCTGGACAAGCTAATGTCTTCATCTTCCCTGGTATTGAAGCAGGTAACATTGGTTACAAGATGGCAGAACGTCTAGGTGGATTTGCTGCAGTTGGACCAGTTTTGCAAGGTCTTAACAAACCAGTAAACGACCTTTCACGTGGATGTAACTCTGACGATGTTTACAAACTAACTCTAATTACAGCAGCACAAGCTGTTCATCAATAAGACTGAAATCCCTCTTTCCTTCTTGGTAAAGGGGGATTTCCCTTTTTTAAAGACATAATTCATCTGCAAAAATAGCCAAAATATGGTAAAATAGTCAGTAATCATCTATGTTTTATAGAATAAGTTTGTATGAAGAAAAGGAAATAAAATGGCAACTATTCAATGGTTTCCTGGACACATGTCTAAGGCACGTCGTCAGGTCCAGGAAAATTTAAAATTTGTTGATTTTGTAACAGTTTTAGTAGATGCACGTTTGCCCTTGTCTAGTCAAAATCCAATGCTGACTAAAATCATCGGGGACAAACCAAGGCTATTAATTTTAAACAAGGCAGACCTTGCGGACCCAGTATTAACAAAAGAATGGCGTCAGCACTTTGAATCACAAGGCATTCAAACGCTTGCTATCAACTCTAAGGAACAAATAACAGTAAAAGTCGTAACGGATGCTGCTAAGAAACTCATGGCAGACAAGATTGCTCGTCAAAAAGAACGTGGTATTCAAATTGAAACCTTGCGTACCATGATAATCGGGATTCCAAACGCTGGTAAATCGACTCTGATGAACCGTTTAGCGGGTAAGAAAATTGCTGTAGTTGGAAACAATCCTGGTGTTACTAAGGGCCAACAATGGCTTAAAACCAATAAAGATTTGGAAATCTTGGATACTCCAGGGATTCTTTGGCCAAAATTTGAAGATGAAACTGTAGCCCTTAAACTTGCCCTTACGGGAGCAATCAAGGATCAGTTACTTCCAATGGATGAGGTAACGATTTTCGGTCTCAATTACTTTAAAACGCATTATCCTGAAAAACTTCAAGAACGTTTCAAACAAATGAATCTGGACGATGAGGCTCCAGAAATTATCATGGATATGACGCGTATCCTTGGTTTCCGTGATGATTACGATCGTTTTTACAACCTCTTTGTCAAAGAAGTTCGTGATGGAAAACTTGGTAACTATACCTTAGATACATTGGATGATCTCAATGGCAACGATTAAAGACATCAAAGAAGAATTAGCAAAGATAAGAGAACTTGATAGTCCCTTTTTTAAGGAATTTGAAAAAGATTCTCGTTCAGGTGTACAAAAGGAAATTGAAAAGCGTAAAAAGGCCATCCAAGCAGAAATAGATGAAGATCTTCGCTTAGAAGCTATGCTTCGATATGAAAAAGAACTTTACGTTCAGGGGATTAACCTAATTGCAGGTGTAGATGAGGTTGGACGTGGTCCGCTAGCTGGTCCAGTGGTGGCTGCTGCAGTGATTTTACCTCAAAATTGTAAAATTAAAGGTTTAAATGACAGCAAAAAAATTCCTAAGAAAAAACACGAGGAGATTTTTCAGGCTGTCAAAGAGAATGCCCTAGCAATCGGTATCGGGATTATGGACAATCAAGCCATTGATCAAGTCAATATCTACGAAGCGACGAAACTAGCCATGAGGGAAGCTATCTCTCAACTTGAACCTCAGCCAGAACATCTTTTAATTGATGCTATGAAGTTGGACTTGCCAATCACTCAGACATCCATCATCAAAGGGGATGCCAACTCCTTATCTATTGCAGCAGCATCGATTATAGCTAAAGTTACCAGAGATAAGATCATGGCTAACTATAACGAAGAATTTCCAGGCTATGATTTTGCTCAAAATGCTGGCTATGGTACTGCTAAGCATCTAGAAGGAATTGAAAAGCACGGTGTCACACCTATTCATCGCTCCAGTTTTGAACCGATTAAAACGATCGTCTCAGAAACTAGTAAAAGATAATTAAAGGAGAGAATTATGGAGGAACAATCGGAAATACTTAGTTCCAAGAAAGAATTTGCTTTCGCGTCCAGTACGATCTTAGCTCAAGTAGGGCGAGGTATTATTGTCGGATTAGTCGTAGGAATTATTGTCGGATCATTTCGATTTTTGATCGAAAAAGGCTTTCATATTGTTCAAGGATTTTATCAAGACCAAGAAAATCTGATACGGAATTTATTGATTATTTTATTGTTTTATATCTTCATTTGCTTACTTAGTGCCAAATTAACACGCTCAGAAAAAGATATTAAAGGATCAGGAATTCCTCAAGTTGAAGCGGAGTTAAAAGGTCTCATGTCTCTCAACTGGTGGAGTATCCTTTGGAAGAAATACATTCTAGGTATTTTGGCCATTGCGAGTGGGCTTATGCTCGGTCGTGAAGGTCCCAGTATTCAGCTAGGTGCCGCTGGAGGAAAAGGAATTGCTAAATGGCTCAAGTCTAGCCCTGTTGAGGAGCGTTCTTTGATTGCTAGCGGAGCTGCTGCTGGACTTGCTGCAGCCTTTAATGCACCGATTGCGGGGTTATTATTTGTAGTAGAAGAAGTCTATCACCATTTTTCACGATTCTTCTGGGTTTCTACCTTGGCTGCTAGTCTAGTAGCAAACTTTGTTTCCCTTCTTATCTTTGGCTTAACACCTGTACTTGATATGCCTGATAATATTCCTCAAATGAGTCTTAGTCAATATTGGATTTATCTGGTTATGGGGATTTTTCTTGGAGTTTCTGGATATCTATATGAGAAAGCCGTTCTGAATGTCGGCAAAGTTTATGATTGGATTGGGAAAAAGGTTCACATTGACAAAGCATATCATCCAATTTTTGCTTTTATCCTGATTATTCCTGTGGGAATATTCCTACCTCAAATACTTGGTGGGGGAAATCAGGTTGTCTTATCATTAACAGAACAAGATTTTAGCTTCCAAATTCTCTTAATTTACTTCATCATTCGCTTTATCTGGAGCATGATCAGTTACGGAAGTGGGCTTCCTGGTGGAATTTTCCTACCTATTTTAGCTTTAGGATCCTTACTTGGAGCTCTGGTCGGTGTTATTTGTGTCAATCTTGGCCTTGTTAGCCAGCAGCAATTCCCTATCTTTGTGATTCTTGGAATGAGTGGATATTTTGGTGCTATCTCAAAAGCACCTTTGACAGCTATGATTCTTGTGACTGAGATGGTCGGAGATATCCGTAATCTCATGCCTTTAGGGATGGTGACCCTAGTTGCTTATATTGTTATGGATTTGCTCAAAGGGGCACCTGTCTATGAAGCCATGCTAGAAAAAATGTTACCTGAATCAGCAACTGATGATGGAGAAATTACCCTAATTGAAATTCCAGTATCAGACAAAATAGCTGGTAAGCAAGTACATGAACTCAATTTACCTCATAACGTACTCATCACAACCCAAGTACATAATGGGAAAAGTAAGACAGTAAATGGATCTACAAGGATGTATCTAGGTGATATGATTCATCTCGTGATTCCAAAAAGTGAAATTGGAAAAGTGAAAGATTTATTGTTGTAGAATTAGTTTTTTACATAACTTATGTTATGTCTTGTATATAATTGGTCTAAAATTAGTAATTAAAATGATAGACCAAGTCATATAAATTAAAACTCGATTCCTAAATAATGGTATCGAGTTTTTATATTGTATTCTAATAAACTTAAACTGTATAAGCTTTAGAAACTTTAGAAACTTTTTTAGTCAGTAAATTAATGATCAATAATTCAGTTAGCCAATCTAGACGTTTTCTAGAAAACTAAAAATTTATGTACAATTGACTTAACATGAGCTAAACCCCTGATACAACTAAATTAGAAGCATAAAGTACATTCTTTAAAAAGTGTACTTTATTTTTATTTTGTACATTATTCTGGAGTGGTATTTTGTATATTTTCTAGTACATAATATTATCCAATTTAGGAAATTTATTTGTACATTTTTTACTCAAATAATAACAGAAGAAGTGGTGGTTCAATTGTACATTTTTTTGCTCATTTAATTTTCTATTGAAAATAAACTATTGGATATTCATAGTCAATAAAATTTCGAACTTTCTTTTTATATTTTCCATTATAAAAGAATATTAGGAATAATCTGTTAATTTTTTGTTTTTGTTATTTTTTTGAGCAACAAAAAACATAAAGTTATAATTTTGTTACAAATACCTTGAAAACGAGTTGTTAACGTGATAGAATAAGGTTAGAAAGGAAATATAAAGGTATAGGAGATGAATAAACAAATTGGTAACAGAATAGCAGAATTAAGAAATGCTAAATCTTTTTCTCAAGAACAAGTAGCTGAAAGAATTGGAATAAGTAGACAAAAATATGCTCGTATTGAAAACGGCATTAATAGCGTGACATTGGAAATTCTTGTAAAACTAGCTAACGTTTTTGATGTCAATGTTAATGATATTACGAAAGTCCTTGAACAAGAAGCGTCTGTAGCTTATAGATCAGGAGAACAAAAACAATCAACACGTGATATGCTTTATATGATTGATTTATTCTATGCAAACAAGCGTTTGTATGAAAAATTAACTTATCAGGATAAGGAATAGGTAACTCAATGGATAGATTACGAGAAAGAGAGATCCGAAAGAAGGCAAATGAGATCAGAGAACAATGCACCACAACAAGGTATGGTATTTCAAATCTTTTCAAAGACTGTGAAAATTTTAAAATCAAGCTTTTTCGCTATCCTATGGGTGAGGATGCTGATCTTGGTTTTACATTAAAGAGAGATAATGATATTATTATTTTTACGAATACAAGTATCCGTCTTTCAAGGGAAATCTTTACACTTGCTCATGAAATCGGACACGCAGTTCTCCATTTTGAAAATAAAAAGGCTTTTTTTGATAATAATTCAACTGTGTCGGGTTCAGACGCTGATGAAAAAGAACATGAAGCAAATTATTTTGCAGCTTGCCTGTTGATGCCACAAGAAAAAGTGGAAAGCTTTATTGATTTCGAAATAGAGGATAGTGAAAGCCTTTCAGCAAGAGATATTGCTAAAATGATGGTGGAATTTAACGTTAGCTTTGACATGGTAGTTAATAGATTACTTAGTTTACAGTTTATTGATGAACAAAAAAAAACACTATTAAATGTTGATAAAGTTGAAGCTAAAGTAGGGAATCTTATTAAATCAGTTGGTGGGGGTTCTGCTTTAAATCGTCCTAGCGAGGAAATAGTTATTCCTGAAGAATACTCAAAATATGCACTCTATAACTTTAATAATGGGGCAATGCCGAAAGAAACATTGGAAAAAGTTTTAGAATATTATCATCTTTCACTTGAAGATTTTGAGGATGAGATTGAACAAAGTAATGCTTTTAGTCAGGAAGATGATGCAGAGGATATAAATTTGGATGATTTAATTGGAGGATTAAGTGATTGAACGCTTCACTGGATACAAATACTATTATTCATTTTTATAGAGCAGGCTGTCAAAATATTCTTTTTGAGTATTTTGATTCTATCTATATTTGTGACCAAGTCTATTCAATTGAATTGAAAAACCATGGACAAGATATCCTATCTAATGTATACTTAGACATTCAAGCAGGTAAACTGGAATTATTTTCAAAAGAAAAAATGGCTAGAGAAGGAATTTTCCAGCTTTTTGAAGGACACGCTAAAGAACAAGAAATATTGTATAATCAGGGAGATAAAGGCGAGGCACATGCTATCGCTTTAGCAAAAACACTAGGTGCATGCTGTTTGGTCACTGATGATACAAAATACAAAGGACCGTATAAAAGCCTTTTGCAATATGATGATGAAGTTATGCCTTTTACATTTGCGGAAGTTATTATTCTCTATTATATTTTTGGAACAATAAACGCTTC
This sequence comes from Streptococcus sp. oral taxon 061, assembly GCF_964211575.1. GTDB lineage: Bacteria > Bacillota > Bacilli > Lactobacillales > Streptococcaceae > Streptococcus. The sequence continues at coordinate 206,622 of NZ_CAXOQQ010000002.1, forward strand.
TCAAGCAATATTGTATTTTGATAAAATCAATATCAAATCAACAATGAATTGGAATTTTGAAACACAGCTAAAAAACTTTTTAAGACGATTTAACCCAAAACAGGATAGTAAAGATTCTAGGTGGCTCGATAAGGCGTTAAAGGAACAAAAAGTTAGCCTAAAGAATAAAATACTAAATATGCAACAATCTTTAAAAACAAATAACCAATAGCCATAAACCTTGCTATTGAATAAGTAATTTTACTTCTTTTAATCTAAAAAAAGAATCAGTCGATTCTTTTTTTGTATTATTTTAAAATTATGCCTTTTAACTCATCTTCTAAAGAGTCTCTATGTACTTTATATTTTTGAGCTGGTTTTAGTGAATTTCATGTATGATAAAATTCATAATTTATTAATAGGAAGGTAATTTGTATTTATCAAATATTTAACAAAAAATGAGGCAAGACAGTAACTATTCTTAGGTTACTGTCTTATTTTTTACACATATTATACAAAAGTGAAAAAATAAACATAGCACTCCAATAGAGAAAATTCTTTGTAGCTCTGTTTTAACCAATACAAAAATAATGAGCTAAAATAACAATAAAAATAAAAATTTATTTAGAAGCATGAAGGCTTATCTACAAAATATTGAATCTGTAAATCACTTAGATAATGATTAGTGTATTTTCCTAATATCTATCCTCTTACTCCTCAATAGGCGTGAAGTTACCTACTATTTTCCCAATTATACGAGGATTTTCCTCATAAGGCGCATAAATATCATCATACTTCTTGTTTATCGAAACAAGACGCAGATAGGTTTTATGAAGATACACTTTTTTTACATAGGTTTGATTGTTAAATTCCACTGCATAAATTTGTCCATCTTCAATATTTGTTGATTGCTTAATCAATACTACATCTCTATCAGGCAATTCAGACTTCATTTAGTCCTCTAAAACCCACGTTGAGGCGGTATCACTGCTTGTAAAAGATTAGAAACCTTTGAACGAAGGGGAGAATGAAAAGCGTGAAGGTAGCTTCTCTAATCGAATAGAGGGTAAGAATCAGAGTAATAGTTCAAGTATGGCTTCTGGATACTATGGTCTGACATGCTATCAATCTATTTCAGAAGCTGGACAAATTGTAGTAACTTTCCTTGAAGGAACTGAGGTAGATTTATAAGAGACTGTGACTGGGAAGTTGCAGTCTTTTTAGGGGTTTAATGGTATAATGAAATTATAAATGTGGATATTGTTTAAATTCTCTGGAGGAGGCATAATGTTGAATTTAGTAAAAGGTCACCAAGTTAGCTTGGTAGAAAACCTGTTTGAATCATTTACAAAGTTAAATGAACATCATTTGATGGCGAATGTACACGCAGAAAAAATATTAGAGGTTTTTCAACACTTTATTGCGATTCATGACGAGCCCTTGTTTTTTATTTTGGAATTGCCTGTCAGTATTGATAGAGAAAAAGTGATAGCAAAGAATATTATCAAGGAATCCCATAAGGATGTTTATTATATTGATGGCTGTTCAAGAGAGGAATGCCTAGCACTGTTGATTAGATACGGTGATTTGCTTGTTAATGATGGACTAAGTAAGTTTGGATTTGGTGGGCATAAAAGTCATGATGAGATCATGCTTGATAGCTATAATGTTGTGACAATTTATAGTAAAGAACTATCAAAATTTAATGACTTTTTTGAGCTTCATAATATTCAATTTGTTGAAGAACTAGTGACAGCTTGGAAAACTTTTTCTAAAACCTCCCCAGGAATCTCTGAAATCTATGAAAGTAATGGAAAAACTGTTTATGATTTGCCTGAAGAATTAGCTGAATGGGGAATATATTTAGCTAAAACTCGAACAGAATAGGTATAACTATAGATTAGAAAGAGAATATTTCAATTCCTTAAAATTTGATTTAGAGCAAAGGTGGATATTGAAGTTGTAAGATAAATAATGATTATTTATGGCAGAACTCTGGTTCTGCCTTTTTTATTTATGAAGTATATGAGATATGGCATAAAAGACTAAAGAAAAAATGCAAAACGTTTAATAAATTAGAATTTTCTTGCTACTTTTTGAAAAATATTTTTTCCTTACAGAATCCTTAAAAATATTTTTTATACTATTTACAAGATTAAAGGAGGAACAAAATATGAGCAAATATATTTTGGAAACAAATGAGCTAACAAAAGTTTTTGGAAAACAAAAAGCTGTAAATAATGTGTCATTAAAAATTGAGGAAAATTCAGTATATGGATTACTAGGACCTAATGGTGCAGGTAAATCTACGACATTAAAGATGATTACAGGTATGTTACACAAGACGTCAGGTGAAATTATGTTTGAAGGACATGAATGGAGTAGAAATGATTTATCAGATATTGGTGCTTTAATCGAGATGCCACCCTTATACGAAAATTTAAGTGCAAGAGAAAATCTAAAAGTTAGAACATTATTACTTGGATTACCTGATGCAAGAATTGATGAAGTTTTAGAAATTGTAGATTTAAAAAATACCGGAAAAAAGAAAAGCGGTCAATTTTCTTTGGGGATGAAACAAAGATTAGGTATTGCAATTGCTTTATTAAATAATCCTAAACTATTGATACTAGATGAACCGACAAACGGATTAGATCCATTAGGAATTCAAGAATTACGAGATTTAATACGAAGCTTTCCAAAAAAAGGAATAACAGTAATTCTGTCTAGTCATATTTTAGCAGAAGTGGAACAAACTGCTGATCATATAGGAATTATACATGATGGAGAATTAAAATATCAAAACACAATTAATCATAATGAAAATTTAGAAGAACTTTTTATGGATGTTGTAAAGAATGGAAAGAGGGTGTAGCTTAATGAAAAATTATATTTTTGCAGAAAATTTGAAACACAAACACAGTTTTTTGTTGAAGATATTATTTATTGCACCAATTATATCTTTACTTGTTGCGTTTGTATTAATGCCATTATATTTTAGTGTAAATGCATATAATTGGTGGTATGTGATGATTATGCCAGCAACTTTCGCTTTAATACCAGCAATGATGCATAGAAAAGAGGAAAGAAAATTAAACTACCGAGCAGTTTTTTCACTTAATGTTGATTTAAAAAAAATATGGATATCAAAAATACTAACAGCTTCAATTTATCTAAGTATAACTGCTATTTTGCATATGCTAGGAGTATTTGTTTTTCAATTTTTCATTGGAGAACAATTAACAGGAAACTATGCATTCACGACATTATTATTCGCAAGTGTATTATTGATTATAACTAACATATGGCAAGTTCCGTTTTGTTTTTTCCTAGCTAAAAAGTTTGGGTTTATAGCAAGCATTGTAGTAAATGCTGTATTAGGTCTTGTGGTAGGAATTTTGTTAGCTGACGGTTCTATGTGGATTTATTGCCCTTATTCTTGGGGGATTAGATTGATGGTACCCGTTATGCGTATTTTACCGAACGGTGTGCCAACAGAAGTATCAAATCCAATGATTTTAAACACATCCTTACTTGTTCCTTGTATTTTATCAATATGTTTGTTTACATTATTGACTTTCATTACTGCAAAATGGTTTTCTAAGCAAGAGGTGAAGTAATGATGAATATATTAAAATCAGAGTTTTATAAATTGAAGCATACATGGATTCCCTGGGCTCACTTTATCTTACCTGTTTTATATGCACTAATATTTTATGGGGCAGCAACATTTACAAGTCTAAAAAATTTTTCTGATATGGATATCATACTGAATTATTTTGTGCTTTTAGGTGCTATCTTACCAATAATATTTGGTGCTATCACATCTAAGGTTGTTGACATGGAAGCAAGTGCTGGAAGATTTCAAGTGATTCTATCAACTACAAAATCCAGAAGCAAGGCTTATAGCGGAAAACTTATAATGCTCTTATTGAGTTTTCTATTTTCTATAAGTTTAGCAGTTTTTATATTTGCAATGCTATTTGGTAATCAAGCGACTATGGCTTGGTTAATTGAATTATTATTAGTTTTTATAGGATGTCTATCTACATATATGATTCATTTATGGGTATCACTTATGTTAGGTGGTGGTGCATCTATTGGATTGGGATTTGTGGAAACGTTGATTGCTTTACTTTCAATAACCAATTTAGGTGAAAATATCTGGTATTTTTTACCTTGTACTTGGGCATCAAGATTATCTGCAACATATATTGTTGGAAGTGAATTGGCTGATAGCTCATATTTAATTAAAGAGTTTACCATGTGGGGCTATGTAGCAATACCTATTACAGTAGTCATTTTTACTGGCTCTTTATTATGGTTCAATAGGTGGGGTGGAAAGTCAATCAGTGAATAATAGCTCTAAATGTATTTGTAAATGGAATATGGTATAATAATAAAATATTTATAAATATGGAGGTGGTTTGGTATGGCAAGAATTCTTGCTATAGATGATGAATTAGATATGCTGACTCTAATCAAGAATATTTTAATAAAAGGAGATCATATTATTGATATTTACCAAACCACGGTAGATATTGATGAAAATAGTTTGGGGAAATATGACTTAATATTACTTGATGTAATGATGCCAGAGGTTGATGGAATCAGCTATTGTAAAAATATACGTAGCAAAGTGGATTGTCCGATTATCTTTTTAACTGCAAAAGCAATGGAAACGGATATAGTAGATGGCTTATTAAGTGGAGGAGATGACTATATTACCAAACCATTTGGTGTTGGTGAATTGTTAGCAAGGGTAGAAGCTCATCTGAGAAGAGAACAAAGAGAAAAACATTCGAGTTTAAACCTAGGGAATATAAGATTTGATTTATCCTCCAATCAAGTATTTGTGAAGGAAGAAGAAATTCATCTGACAAAGTCTGAGTATCAAATTTCTAAACTTTTAGCAAAGAGAAAGGGACAAGTTTTTTCAAGAGAACAAATATATGAAATGATTTTTGGATTTGATGGGATTGGTGATTCTTCTGCCATATCAGAACATGTAAAAAATATTAGAGCAAAGTTCTTAAAATTTGGTGAAAATCCAATTTCTACAGTTTGGGGGATTGGTTATAAATGGAATTAATTAGAAAAGGACAGTCACTCAAAATAGTATTTCTTAAATACTTAATGACTGTTGGAGTTGGTTTAGGATGTGCCATCGTACTAGCTTTATTAACTTTTACAGCGTTTTATAGTGTTGGTTTGATTATTCCGGCTAACCATACAGAAAATTTATTACAAGAAAATAAATATAAAATTTTAAATAAAATAGACTTTGATGAAGCATTGATACCTAAAGGAGCTAGCTATATGTTTTTATCGCCAGATGGTGAAGTGATAAAAACTAATATGGATGAAGCTATTCAACTGAAAGCTAAGAATTTTCACAATCATGAGGGATTTTCAACTCCATCTTCTTCATTTATAGAATTTAAAAGGAATGATGGATATGTATTAATCCATTATTCACTAGAGCCACAATACAATAATGATTGGATGGAAAAATATTTCCCTAGCATAGATTTACTATTAATATTTTTATTAATCATTTTCTTTTTAATGAGTGCATTTGTGGCTACTCTAATCTGGGCAAAACGAATAACAAGGCAATTATCGCCAATGCTAGAGGCATCAGATAAAATCGCCAACCAAGAATTAGACTTTGAAATAGGAAGTTCAAATATCAAAGAATTTAATGATGTCTTAAATAGCCTTGATATAATGAAAAAAGCCTTAAGTGATTCATTAAGAGAAAATTGGATTAAAGAAGAGAATAAGAGAAGTCAGATATCGGCATTAATGCATGACTTAAAAACTCCGGTTTCTATTGTCCAAGGTAATGCTGAATTGTTAAAGGTAACTGATCTAACTGATGAACAAAAAGATTATGTAGCGTACATTATAAAAAATTCAACACGTATATCAGATTATACAAAAGCTCTGATGGAGATGAATCAGTCAATTAAATTAAACTCGTTGAATTTAAAAAAAGTAAAGGTGTCAGAAATAATCGAAAGAGTTAGTGAAATAGCGAGAGAGATTACACTAATACATGACCGTACTATATCTAAATCTATTAATTGTGAAGATTCAGATGTAATGATAGATGTACAATTATTTGAAAGAGTCATTCAAAATATATTTAGTAATGCTATTCAATATTCACCAGACAAATCCAACATTGAATTACTAATAATGACTACAGATAAGATACTTTCAATATCTGTGATAGACGAAGGCCCAGGATTTTCTAATGAGGATTTAAAACGAGGAACGGAACAATTTTACCGTGGAGATAAGAGTAGACATTCAGCTACAAACTATGGTTTAGGTTTATATAATTCTTGGAAAATAATGTTATTACATAATGGACGCATCATATTAGAAAACAACTCGGATAAACATGGTGCAAGTGTAAAGTTAGAATTACCATTACTATAATAGAACAGGAATTGTTTTCAAATGGAATTTATTAAAAATATATCCTTTTTGCTTTTGGTGTAGAGTAGAAAATTTACTCCGCTATCAAGCAAGAATCTTACATAGTAGAAAGCTAAATTCAACAAACAAGCTTCAGTTTGTTGAATTTATCAAGGTACAAGTTTTTATGAGATGAAACCTATAAAATTTGTACGGATACTGTAGGGTAAGAAAAGAAAAAATATTTTCATTCTAAAGTTTAAGTTTAAACATTAACTCTATCCCTTTCGTTCTATAATATAGAAGTTTACTAGCACCACATGAGGAGAAATCATGAGGGATATTCTCAGTTGAATAAGTAAGAGTATAATCTACATCTCCAAAGTAGGAGTGGCCAGTTCCAGCAGAAAGACCTTCATAAGTTTTATAACTGAATAGATCGATTACTTTGTTGTCGAATTTTTCCTGTTCTTCAAGTAATCCTGAGGAATAGACGACAACTTTAGAATCAAATAAGCTAAAAACGCTCTAAAATCATTAAATTGATATTAAAGTGTTTTTTATTTTCAAAATATACAATTGAAAAAATTTCCAGTTTTTTTAAAATCACTTTCTTAGATGACAATTTAATCAAAATATGATATAATACAGAAAAAGTAAAAATAACAAAAGTAACTTACAGAAGTAAAAGAAAAAAAGTAAATAGATAGCCACGGCGGATATTCCTTTCATCGTTTAGAAGGAGTTGCTGTGGTTATCGTTGTCGCTGAGCTAATTAATTGCTCTTATTACTTAGATGAAGTTACTTTTATTATTGAATTAATTTGAATAATAATAACGATCAATGAAAGTACTCATCGATATTCCCTTTATGCAGTTTAGAGCACAAAGGAAAATAGTACTGATTTGATCGTTTTTTCTGTATTGACATCATAAAACACAGTAAGAACCTTCAGTCATAATAAACAAGGAGGTAACATGAGATTTGTTGTATATAAACATTCGCTGATTCTAGGTGATAATAATATCGTTACAAAGCAATTGATTGCACTCAAACATGATGATGGCACATTACAATTCACTCATTTTCATAGATATGTAAAATCTTCCGCAAAAATTAAGTCTATCTCAGACAATGGCAACAAACGTTTTTCATACGTTGTTAAGTTTTTGAACTATATATTTGGAACAGTTGGGGTAAATAATCTTGATCAACTAACTTTTGAAATGGTCAAGGAATTTTTTACGCTTTATGGTTTAGCACAATTACCTGAAGATAGAACAAATAGAAAGAAAAGTACAGTCGAAAAATGTGTAAATGCCGTTCTTGATTTTTTAACTCTATACTTGAATGAACGAAAAGGGAAGGCTAAATTGAAGCCAAAAGACCTTTATTCTATCAATACGTTCACTAATAGACGAGGTAGAGTCATCAAAAGAAAAGAGTTGAATTTTGAGGTATTTGTTGATGGAAGCAACACACAGAAGTCAATTTTTAGGGATATGCCAAACAGCGCCTTTGAAATGCTTTTTGCTCACATTGCTCAATATCACAAGGATTTACTTATGGTTGTTGCTTTGGGAGCATTTGTTGGTTTAAGACCATCAGAAGCTTGTAATGTAAGGCGTGAAGATAGCCCTTTGGGGGCAGGTATCATATTTCACCAAAGTGATAATCAAGTATTTAAAATTGAGATTGATCTGCGAAAAGAAATGCCCCTTAGAAGCGATTTAAAGCCAACTGGACGAATTAAAAAGGAAAGACTTCAAGCTGTACCTTATATCTTCTTAGAGGTCTTTTTAGACACCTACAATGACTATATGAGCTACCTAGAAGGTAAAAGGTATGAGAGAGATTATGGTCCATTAAACCTTAACAAGCAAGGGAAAGCATTGTCATACGATGTGTACTATCAACGATTTCGTAAGATTATTCGCGAAGAAATGATTCCAATATTTCTTAAATCTGATGACCCAGAGGTTGTCTTTTTTGGTCAACTCTTGCAAGAAAATAATATTTCACCCCATATCTTTAGGCACTGGTACACCACACAATTGGTTTTGTCAGGTGTTAATGAAGTTAGTGAACTGATGTCTGCTAGAGGGGACAATTCACCAGAAAGTGCTTGGGTTTATTTACAAAATAAAGGAGAAATTGCAAAACAATATGGTCAGGTTAATAATGGTGTTTTTGAATATATGAACTGGCAAGCAGAAAAATTGTTTGGAGAAGATTAAAAGGAGTAGCTATTGGTAGTAGATTTAAAAAATTATCTTGAAAGAATATTAGTCGAGTTAGGTGCTGCTACAATAAAACACCGTGAGAAAGTCAGTGGATTCTTACTAGACAATGAATGGTTTGGTGTGTCTATAAATCTTGATGACTATACTATTTCTGAAAAAGATGTTGAAGTTCTTAAAAATCACATCAAAGACTATCTAACAACACCTCCTGGAATTAAGAGTATGGAAGGAATCTTTTCAAAAAAATTTCCTTCTACAAGTGAATTATTCGTACAATTTGCTGAAGAAGAAAAGCTGAGTGAAACAAATCGTTTCTATCTACTTGATTTTTTAGCATACTACTTAACAAAAGATTTGTTTCTATATGGTGATGCTGAAGTAGAGACCTTAGTAGAAGTAGCAACAGAAGTCCTTACGAAGTCACAAGGCAATATCCTCATTCAATTTATTAAATGGCTACTCAATAAAGGCGTTACTCGTTATCGAGTAAGTTTTGAAATGACAAAGCGTTACACGATTGAGAGTGCAAATGGAGCGTATGAATTAGATGAATACCTTGAATTAATGTACTACCTATTCAACGAAAACTACATCATAAAAAATGATATGTTGTGTAAAGCAGCAAATTCAAAGGATTATGCAGATACATGGTTGTATCTAGGGTTACATTTTATTTGCGCACTAAGATCAACAGACTTAGAAAGATTAGGACATCCTAAATTAACAAGAGAACCATTAGAAGTTTTAGAAGCAGTAGTAGATGGAACTTGGAGTAGCAGTGAAGCTAGAAGGACCTTACTAAGTATTACAACAAGATTGACTTATTTAAACTTAACACCTAATAAAACAAAAAATGCTTCTAACGTTACTCAGTTAAAGTTTCATGTCCCAGAAAGTTGTCAGGTTCTTATTGGAACGTTATTGGCTATCTGTGAGGCACATTTCCAACTTCAAATACCATACAATTTAGAAAGTCCGTTGATCAGACGAATTAAAACTTATGAAAAGATTACTAGTTATATGGGGGAGGAAATCGGAAATTTATTTTTAGAGCGTAACTTTAGTAGTCGTTCCGCGAATAAATCTTACTTACAATCAGTCGCAATGCTGGCAGATGATATTCTTGAAGATAAGTCAGAACTGAATATAAAAGGTTATTTTTTAGCAGCATTAGCTCGTAGCCATAAAGGGGATTTTAATGAATTTGCACAAACAACAACAACATATCTTAAAGATGCCCAACTTGGACAACTAAAACCTGAAATGGTTGCAAAAGAGCTATTTGAACGAGGCGTATTATCCATGATTCCGTCTATGCTCTTGACCATTGTAACTAGAGGAAAGTATAAAGAATTAAGTCCAAGCCAACAAACTCAAATGATTAAAAGTTTAGATTTAACGCCAGTTGAAATTGAAAAAACATTGGAATTGAGTATTAAGGCTGATACACGTTCTCAACAAGCTTTAAAAATACTAGTTGAAAATAAGGTTGAACCTGAACAATTACTAACGATCTGTCATCGAATTGGTAACGGAGAGGCTTTTTCTAAACAAGGAGAGAGCATGTGTCTTTTATCTGCACTAGGGAAACTATGCCCCTATGATGACCGTCAGCATTGTGTCGGCTGCCAGTATGAATTACAAACAAAATCTACTTTGCTTTTGTTAATAGGTGAGTTTAATCGTCTCAATAAACAATACCAAAAATTAAAGAATAAACTTGAACGAGGAAAGGTTCGAGCCATTCTTGAGCAACAGATTAAACCATGTCTTACAGAAATGTTAGAAGCGTTATCGGAACAGTATGGCGAAGCTGTATTGTCTGATTATGAGGATATTATTAAGGAGTTAGTCAGTTGAATAATCAACCAAAATTATTTCGTAAAGTAAATGAAATTGTCCTGTTTGATGACAATATGATTGAGAGCGCAAAAGAATGTTTTCAAGACTATGTTGAAAAAGGGATTATTCTAACCACCAATTTTGAAGAAAATAAATGGGTAACGACTAATGAATATTCTAACGTTAGCTTCATTTTTAACTTGAATAAATTCCAATATAAAAGGATTTATGAACAAATATTTCAATTATCTTTTGATGATTTTGTAACCTACTTAAAGAGTTTTATAGTGCTATCTATGGAACATCATGTTTTAATCACGCTCCAAGCCTTTTTAAGAGATATAAAGAAAATAGTCAAAGAAGTAAAAGTGAATGAAGTCTTCGCATTAGCAAATATGAAGATTTCCAATCCCTCAGTATGTATAGATTTTCTTTCTACGCTACCATGTTTAGAGAGTAACGAATTAACCCAATTGATTGAACAACTAGATGAACTTTTAAATGTTAGTTATCAACTAAAAACTAAAAAACAGCGAAAGTTAGCCCAATTTCAATCCTATTTTTTATTTAATGATATTTTAAGTGACTATTGGACGAAACCTTTATCGGATGATGAGAGATTATTTTATTACCCTCTTTACCTATGGTGGCAAATAACAGCAGTAGTACCACTTAGACCAAGGGAGTTTTTACTCACTCAGAGAAATTGTCTCACAGAAAAAGACGGAAAATATTACTTAACTCTCAGACGAAATAACTTAAAAGGAAGAGATAGGGAAGTATCACATAAAATTTCAGAGGATTATTATTTGACGACTTACGAAGTCCCCTTTAATCTTGCGAGTGAAATTTTAAAATATTTAGAACTAACCAAAGATTTATCATCTACGCAGTTGGATACTCTATTTGTGATAGATTCTCATTATCGGAAATGGAAACGTATTGCTGGTACTAAGAACCGTTTCTTAACATACAGTAACTTAAATACAATTTTAAAATATTTCTTTAATGAGATTGTATCTCAACAGTATGGGTATTTTGTCCATCATATCAATTCCCCAAAGCAATTAGACGATCATGAGATTAATTTCATTCATATCGGAGATACTAGACACATTGCGATGATCAATCTGATAGCAGAAGGGGCTAGTCCAGTAACCGCAATGCTCTTGGCTGGACATGATAGTGTCACAACATCTTCACATTATTTTTCAAATCTGAGTCAGTTTATTGAATGTAGGAGTTATCAGCTTTATCGTAAATTAACAAATTCTCAAACATCTTACGCTATCAGTAAGACTCAGCACAAATACACCGTTAATAAAGACTATGTGTCTCTTGATAATAAGGGCAGATGTTATTCACCAAGATTTGCGGAAGGTGATTATTCAGACTGCCTTAAAGTCATTAGCTCACATGCAGAGCTTGGTGCTTGCACTAGTTGTCCATTTTACAGAAAAGCAGGAAAAGATTATTTCTCTATGGATAAATCCTTTAAGAAATCAATTGATGAGGAAGCTTTAATTGTAGATGAGGCTATAAAAAGAGTTCGACAAGGAAAGGGAAATATAGAAGATATTGGTGAGGCGTTATTAAAACTTAAAACAGTTAGTCATTCTTATCAAGAATATCTAACTGAAAAACAATTATCCTTGCAGGAGTTCTCAAATGGCGAGAAAGAAGTATATTGATAATCAAGAATTACTATTATTATTTGAACATTATTTACTGGAACATTGTTCGAATAATCCTAGACTATTCAAAATTCCACAGTTTGGAAATTACCTTAGAAGTAACGAATTTCCTCAAGTTGCAGACACAACGATTAGAAGAAACAAAGAATTTAGACAAGCCCTTAATGATAGATTGGAACTATTTGAAGACGACACTTATCAAACAGTTATAACGTATAAAACTCTAGATGTAGAACGTTTCTTAATGACCAATAGAACCCCTAAAGCAATCAAATCAGCATTGATGGAACTTAACAATTATTATAAAAGAGTTGTTGATGCAGCAATAGAATATAAGGAAGAAGCCAGTAAGCTCAAAACAAGAGTTTCAGAGTTGAAAAATGAGGTAGCACAACTTAATGAAAAGAATGCTGAAATAAAGGAGCAGACAGCGTTAAACAAAGAATTATTAGAGGAAAACAAAAAGTTAAGGAATCTTCTTAAAACTAGTTTGTATCCTGATATTGCGAATGAATTGTTAAAAGAAGAGGGCTTGTTAAAATCTGATCAGCAACTAGTAACTAAGAAGTATCTTAGCGAGAATATTATTACTTCAGACACGAAAATATCTTTTGAAAAGCATACTCATAAAGAGAAGAAAGCGGGCAAAAGTAAGATTTTTGAAATTAAAAACTTACTGGATAATAAGACTAAGTATTAGGAGGAAAAAATGTCAGACTTCATCACTGATTTTCCAGCTTTATTGAAATATTGGAATTTTGATAGCAATATTAAATTAGATATAGAAAAACTCCCTATTACTAGTAAAAAACACGTTAACTGGAAATGTCCTAACTGTTCCTATGAATGGAAAGCAAGTGTTTCAACATCTTACAAGCAAATTCTAAATCATACGAAAATCTGTCCTGTATGTGACCTCGGAGAAGTGCTTATAAAAGGACAAAACTCTATATCTGATAGGTTTCCTAACCTTCTTGAGTACATAAACTTTCATTATGAAAATATAGAAACAATTCAAAACGAAATTGAAAATTTAACCTTTACTTCAAAGAGATTATTTCATTTTAAATGTCCTACCTGTCATGTTGGTTGGAAAGATGTAGCCAATACTTCTAGATTATTAACAACAAAATTAAACAAAAAAGTTTTTCATGTAGGCTGTAACGAATATAAATATAATGTACTTTTCTATAAAGCATACCCTAATCTTGGGAAAATATATCTTTCAGGCGATTATAACAAGTTGGAATTTGAAAAATTAACTCTCAGTGATAATGTTACAATTCCCAGAAAATGGAAATGTGATAAGTGCGATTGTTTTTTTGATTTATCAATAGATAAGTTGATTTCAAGAATTAAGAGGAATGGATTTTATTGCACTAAATGTGAAGCAACTTTTGACACAGCTATAAAAGCGAACGCAACTCCGCCTCTTGTTTACACAGATAAGCATCTTCTTGAGCAATTGGTTAGAAATCATATTAAAAAAAATATGATTGACTGTTTGTCTAATATAGTAGCAACTTGGAAATGTACAGAATGTAATGGGGAATATGAATGCTCAGTTGTTAAAAGACATCAAGAAGGTTGTCCATATTGCAGTGATAAACAAATGTTAAAAGGCTTTAACACCTTGAAAGAAACCCACCCATATCTTGAAAAATTTTGGATTAATAATAAACGATTATTTTCTAATTATTGGCATAAATCATTTGATGTTTTGAATTGGAAATGTCCTTGTTGTAATATTCAGTTTCAATGCAGTCCTGCCGAAATGATCTCTAGAACCAACTTAGAGAATAGTAACTTTGAAACGTGTCCTAACAACTGTGATTGGAATACACTGGTTTTTAATAATGATATTTTCCATAATTCGCCAAGGTTACGGAAAGAATGGAGTAAAAAAAATAATATCCCTGTTCACTTAGCACTAAGTCATATTGAAACAAAAAAATATTGGTGGAACTGCTCTATTTGTCAAGGCGAATACCTCTGTTCAATCCCAATAAGAAGAGAAGTAATAGATAGCTGTCCATATTGTAATGATGAACAGCCATTAAAGGGATATAATACACTAGCTGACATTCACCCTGAACTATCTAGTTATTGGAGCAGCAAAAATATCCAAAAATTTGATGAAATAACTCTATCAGAAGCTAAAAATAAAAAATATATATGGTTGTGCGACTGTTGTAATTTAGAGTTTAATGAAAAACTAAGTATTGTTCTAGATAAATTTTCGAATAATAATAGAAAACTCAAGAAAATTTGCCCTTACTGTAATAAAAAAATACCTAAACCTGAAGAATCATTGGGTTACAAAAAGCCATTTTTAAAATCGGAATGGCTAGAAAATATTAATGGAGACATTTATAACATTTTCTCTAATTCAAACGATATAATTGAATGGATATGTAGAAAATGCCACAGAAACTTTAAGGCAAAGATCTCTAATAGAGCTGAAGACGATAAATGTTGCCCTTATTGTTCCAATAGAATATTAATAAAGGGAATCAATGACCTTGCGACAACTCATCCTCACTTAATAAAAGAGTGGTCAAATTTGAATGACCGACAATTAAGTTGTTTAACCAACAAATCAAGCTATAAAGCATGGTGGAAATGTTCTGTGTGTTCAAATACATACCAGCAGGTTGTTAGTTCTAAGTTAATTAGTAAAACATCTTGTCCTTACTGTCGAAAAACAAAAGTATTAAAAGGCTTTAACGACCTTGCGACCACACACCCGTGGTTGATTAAGGAATGGTCAACTTTAAATGACAGGGACTCTAGTTCTATAATGTGTAATTCAAATTATAGAGCATGGTGGAAATGTGCTGAATGTAGCAAAGAATATCGGCAATCAGTTAAGAAAAAAATTCTAATGAATATATCTTGTTGTCCATATTGTCGAAACAATAAAGTATTAAAAGGTTTAAACGATCTTGCAACAACACATGAGTATTTATTAAACGAATGGGATTATCTGAATAATATTCTTTTAGCAAAGCCAACAGAAATTGATGAGAAAAGTAATAAAATTGTATGGTGGATTTGTAAAGATAATCCAAATCATCGGTATAAGTTTAAAATCAATGAAAAAATTAAATATGAAAAACGTAGCTTAATAACCTGTAAAATCTGTAAAGGTTTAAGAAGAAAACAAGAGCATTTCGTTCAGTTTGCTAAAATAAATTAAACAATCTAAAAACACTCTAAATCATTAAATTGATATTAAAGTGTTTTTTTAATATCAAAATGTACATTTGAAAAATTTTTAGTTTTCACTTAAATAAAGTACATTTTACAGTAGATGAATGGCTTTTAAAATTTCCAGTTTTCACTTAAATAAAGTACATAATTGAGAATAATTAGCTCTAAAAAAATTTTTGGTTATTGGTTTAATTGTATAGCTTATTTGAACATTCCTAAATCTCCCCTATAATATCTTTCCGAAAAACTATAATTTTCTTGAAAAATATATCTAGCTATGCTATACTACTAGTATAGAAAGATTTGGAGAAAAACATGAAACGCGAGATCTTATTAGAACGGATTGATAAACTCAAACAAGTCATGCCCTGGTACGTCTTAGAATATTACCAATCAAAACTGGCTGTTCCATATAGTTTTACGACCTTATACGAATACTTAAAGGAATACGATCGATTTTTCACCTGGGTTTTGGAATCTGGTATATCGGATGCTGACACCATGCCTAATATTCCCTTAGACGTTCTGGAGCACATGACCAAGAAAGACATGGAATCCTTTATCCTTTACTTACGTGAACGTCCTCTGCTCAATGCCAATACGACGAAAAACGGAGTTTCTCAAACAACCATTAACCGTACCCTTTCGGCACTTTCTAGCCTTTATAAGTATTTGACTGAGGAGGTTGAAAATGAACAAGGTGAACCTTATTTCTATCGCAATGTTATGAAGAAGGTTGCTACCAAGAAAAAGAAAGAAACCTTGGCGGCCCGAGCTGAAAATATCAAGCAAAAGCTCTTTTTAGGTGATGAAACAGAGGGATTTTTGAATTATATAGATGAGGAATACCCTAAAACTCTCTCAAATCGAGCCTTATCGTCCTTTAACAAGAATAAGGAGCGAGATTTAGCCATTATTGCACTCCTTCTTGCCTCTGGTGTCCGTCTCTCTGAGGCAGTTAACCTAGATCTTCGAGATCTTAACCTTAAAATGATGGTGATTGATGTTACTCGAAAAGGTGGGAAAAGAGACTCAGTCAATGTGGCTGCCTTTGCTAAACCCTATTTAGAGCAATATCTTGCTATTCGAGACAAACGTTATAAGTCTGAAAAGACTGATACAGCCCTCTTCTTAACCTTGTATCGAGGTGTTCCAAACCGGATTGATGCTTCTAGTGTTGAAAAGATGGTGGCCAAGTATTCAGAAGACTTTAAAGTCCGCGTAACTCCCCACAAACTGCGCCATACTCTTGCAACCCGTCTCTATGATGCAACCAAATCCCAAGTTTTGGTCAGTCACCAGCTAGGACATGCTAGCACACAAGTAACGGACTTGTATACGCATATCGTTAATGACGAACAGAAAAATGCCTTGGATAGTTTATAAAATACATAATATAAATTATGTAATGTTTTAGTGTAAAAAAAGAGCGTAGATTTTTTATCGAATCTTTCGCTCTTTTATTCTTTCTATAAAAATTCGATCCAATAATTACGGTGTGGCTCAATAATTACTGGTTTTTCCCAGAATGATTTTAGATAGGCCAAGTTTGCAGGGGTGACAGGTCTTTTTTCATCATTGAACTTCTCTGCACTCTCTTCCGTTAGAAAGCATTTAACTGCTTCATATGGTGTACCATCGCTCGCTATTCGATCAATTCCTAAATAAGCAATTTCATCACCGGCTTTTGGAATATCTGTAAATAGTTTACCAATAAAATAAACAGTCTTATCTTTCATTAATTCATAAGCCTTACTATTTTCCAGTCTGTTATTCGCTGCAGCGTACATAATACAAAAACTGTCCACAGTATCTTTTAAAGGCATTAATTCTTCTTTGCTGACTATAATTTCGTCGGGAGCAAGCCCACCAATGATTAAGTTTTTATAATGAGGTTGCTGAATGATATTATCTAAGGCCATTCCTAATGGTAGTTGGACAGCTTGGTAGCCTAATGGTTCTAGCTCTTGCTTTTTCTGGTCAAGGTGTTCTTGTGTAATACTGATATTCAAATCATATGGACTTGAAGGTTGTTGCTTACTAAAAAAAGCCACTACTATACGATCTAACTGTTCAAATAGACCAAGTTTTTCCATTGGAATTTTCATCATCGAATATGATCCCCTTTTTGTTCAGATTTCCCTTTATTCTACTCTCATTATTTTTGAATATCAAGTTTAAACAAAAAGAAATCCATATTACATGGATCTCTTTTGATTTTATTCCACAACAGCCTCAGCAATTTCTTCTGCAGTAATTCCTGCAAAGTAACGACCTAGGTTAATGGTTTGAAGGGCTTTGAGGACATCTTCACGTTCGTATTTGACACCACGAAGGACATCTTCTACTGCTGCTACGTCTTCGATACCAAAGAAGTCACCGTAAATCTTGATGTCTTGAATTTTTGACTCAATAACATTAGCAAAGATTTCAACCTTACCGCTTGGGAATTTAGTTCCACGACGGACGTTATACTCTGGTGATTTACCATAGTTCCAATCCCAAGTTCCAAACTTAGTATCTTTGATACGATTGATTTCAGCCAATTCTTCATCTGAGAATACATACTCAGTCATCTCAGGGTATTCTTTTTTCATGTATTCCAAGAGTAAATCACGGAATTCTTCAACAGTGATCTTTTCTGGCAACTCATCAATAATATTAGTTACTCGAGCACGGACTGATTTAACCCCTTTTGATTCAAACTTATCTTTAGACACTTTAAGTGCGTTAGCTAGGACTGACAAATCCACATCAAAGAGAAGACAACCATGGTGCATGATACGGCCATTGATATAGGCTTGTGCATTTCCACAGAATTTCTTACCGTCGATTTCCAAGTCGTTACGGCCTGTAAATTCAGCTTTAACACCAAGTTGAGCTAAGGTATTGATAACCGGAGTAGAGAAGCTCTTGAAGTCAAAGGCCTTGTTTTCATCTTCTTTTGAAATGATTGTATAGTTTAGGTTGTTCAAATCATGGTAAACAGCTCCACCACCACTGATTCGACGGACTACTTCAATTCCATTTTCACGAACATAGTCACGGTTAATTTCCTCGATGGTATTTTGATGACGACCTACAATGATAGATGGTTTGTTGATCCAAAGAAGGAAGATTTGATCTTCATCAAGAAGATGCTTAAAAGCGTACTCCTCTAAAGCAATATTAAAGGCAGTGTCGTTTGAATGATTGATAATGTATTTCATAAGATACCTTCTAATACGATAGAGACTGGAAAATAATTCCAGTCTAGTCTATCTATTTTTATTTTTTCTTAGGTGAATGGATGGCCATTCCAAGAACATCAGCAAATGCTTCGTACATAACTTCAGAGTATGTTGGGTGACCGTGGATTGTCTTAAGCATTTCTTCAACAGTGATTTCCATTTCGATGATACTTGACGCTTCATTGATCAACTCTGCAGCAGCAGGACCAATGATATGGACTCCAAGGATTTCACCATATTTCTTGTCTGCAATGACTTTAACAAATCCTTGAGCTGCATCAGATGCAATTGCACGTCCGTTTGCAGCAAAGTTGAATTTACCGATTTGGACATCATATTTTTCACGAGCTTGTTCTTCAGTCAAACCAACTGCTGCTACTTCTGGAAGTGTGTAAATAGCTGCAGGAGTCAAGTTCAATTTAGCAACATGGTGATTTCCTTTAAGGGCATTTTCAGCAGCAACTTCACCCATACGGAAGGCAGCATGTGCCAACATTTTAGTACCGTTGATATCACCTGGTGCATAGATACCTGGAACAGAAGTTTCCATGTATTCATTAACCTTGATACGACCACGGTCTAACTCAAACTCAACTTCTCCGATACCTTCAAGGTCTGGAACACGGCCGATTGAAAGAAGGGCTTTATTTGCGATGATATCATCTTTTCCTTCAACTTTGATACGAAGTTTGCCATCTTCTTCAATAATTTCTTGAAGTTTAGTACCTGTTAAGATAGTCATACCTTTGCGTTCAAGAATCAAGCGAAGGTTCTTAGATACTTCCGCATCCATTGCTGGGACAATGCGATCCATCATTTCGATAACAGTAACTTTTGAACCAAATGTCATGAAGGCTTGCCCAAGCTCGATACCGACAACTCCACCACCAATAATCACAAGGCTTTCTGGTACTTCATTCATTTCAAGGATGTCATCACTAGTCATCACAAGTGATGATTCCATGCCAGGAACGTTAATCTTGCTTACTTTTGAACCACCAGCAAGGATGATCTTCTTCGTTTCAAGCAATTCAGAACCATTAACCAAGACATTCTTATCTTTCGTAATGGTACCGATACCCTTGTGAACATCCACTCCGTAGCTGCGAAGAAGACCCGCAACACCACCAACAAGAGTATTAACAACTTTAGATTTAGTTTCTAAAAGTTTTTCCATATCAACAGTGAAGTTAGGATTTTCAATCACGATACCACGATTTGCAGCGTGACCGATATTCTCGATAATTTCAGCGTTGTGAAGGTAAGTTTTAGTTGGGATACATCCGCGGTTCAAACATGTTCCACCAAGTTCAGATTTCTCAACAAGAGCAACCTTACCACCTAATTGAGCTGCTTTAATGGCAGAAACATAACCAGCAGGTCCACCACCAATAACAACGATATCATAAGCATCATCGCTCTTACCATCATCATTCGAAGCACTTGCTGCAGGTGCTGGGCTAGCTTCTGGTGCAGCTGCTCCAGCTGTTGGGATATTTTCCCCTTCTTCACCAAGATAACCGATAACTTCAGTAACAGGAACAGTCTCGCCGTCCCCTTTCAGGATAGCGATCAAGTAACCGTCTTCTTCTGCTTCCAATTCCATGCTGACTTTGTCAGTCATGATTTCCAAAAGGATTTCTCCTTCTTTTACAAATTCTCCGACTTTTTTATTCCATTGGACGATTTGTCCTTCTGTCATATCCACGCCGGCTTTTGGCATAATTACTTCTAAGGCCATATCTTACTTCCTTTATCTATATTTCTAAAAATAAATTCTCTAAACCAACATTGAGATTGGGTTTTCAATTAAAGCTTTCAAGTCTTTCATAAACTTAGCACCAGCCATACCATCTACGACACGGTGGTCAATTGTTAAACCAAGACTCATAATTGGACGAATCACGATTTCACCATTTACTACAACAGGTTTCTCAATTGTTGAGCTAACCCCAAGGATTGCTGAGTTCGGTTGGTTGATGATAGGACCAAATGATTGAACACCAAACATTCCCAAGTTACTGATGGTGAAGGTTGAATTTTGCAATTCGCTAGGAGCTAGTTTACCATCCAAAGTACGTCCGATGACATCTTTAAATGCAACAACCAATTCAGACAAGGTCATCTTTTCAGCATTGTAGACAACTGGTGTCATCAATCCATTATCCATACCAACCGCCATCGCAAGGTTGACATAGTTGTGAGTGATAATTGTCTTACCATCTTCAGTTAATGACGCATTGATGTATGGGTGTTTCATAAGAGTCTTAACAACCGCAAGTGAAAGCAAGTCTGTAACAGTAATTTTCTTACCAGTTGCTTCCATGATTGGATCAAGGACTTTCTTACGAAGTGCAAGCATTTCAGACATATCGACATCATAGTTAAGCGTGAAGGTTGGTGCAGTCAAGTATGATTCAACCATACGTTGAGCAATAACCTTACGCATTGGTGTCATTGGAATACGCTCGATTTCCCCATAAGGAGTTACGTTATCTGGAACTTCTTCCACTTTTTCAATCTGAGAAGGTGACTTAATCGTATCGTTTTCAATGTTTTCCGGAAGGAAAGCTAAAACATCCTTCTTCATAATCTTGCCACGATGACCAGTTCCTTGAATTTCCTGCCATGCAATGTTATGTTCAAGGGCAATTCGTTTTGCAAGTGGTGAAATGCGAACCACATTAGTGTCTTTATATGTTTCCACGTCTTCTTTGTGGACACGACCGTTTGCGCCTGAGCCAGAAATGTCGTAGAGATTTATCCCTAAATCATCCGCTAATTTTCTAGCCGCAGGAGTCGCTCTTAGCTTATCATCAGCCATGACCTCTCCTATTCTATTTATGATGCAAAGGGCGTTTAAAAGCGACCGAAAAATAGGAAATCGACGCAGACTTCGATGAAGTCAAGGAGATTTATCTTTTTTCCGAGCTTTTAGCCCGTGCTCTAATCTAAGATATCAAGTACGTAGAGAACTTTGCATCTATTAGATACTAAGCTTCTCGTCTGATTAATTTGATTACATAATTTATTTTATGTATTATTGTTTGTTGTGAGTTTTACGGATTGCATCTTTGATGCTTTCAACCGTTGGAATCATTGCATTTTCAAGATTTTGTGCATAAGGCATTGGTACATCCTCACCTGCACAACGGCGAATAGGTGCATCTAAATAATCGAACGCTTCTGATTCTGAAATAATAGCTGAGATTTCACCGATAAAACCACTTGTCTTGTGGGCATCGTTTACAAGAACTACTTTTCCAGTCTTCTTAACTGAATTAATAATGATGTCTTTATCAAGTGGAACCAAAGTACGTGGGTCTACTACTTCTACTGAGATGCCTTCTTCAGCCAATTCTTCAGCTGCTTGCATGACACGACGAAGCATTTTACCGTATGTTACTACCGTTACATCAGTTCCTTCGCGTTTAATTTCACCAACACCAAGCGGAATTGTATAGTCAGGATCTACTGGTACTTCACCTTTTTGGTTAAATTCTGATTTGTATTCAAGAATGATAACAGGATTATTGTCACGGATAGAAGACTTAAGAAGTCCCTTCATATCAGCTGGTGTACCTGGAGCTACAACCTTCAATCCTGGGATATGAGTGAACCATGATTCCAATGATTGTGAGTGTTGTGCTGCAGAACCTACTCCGTTACCAGCGGCACAGCGGATTGTAATTGGTACTTGACCTTTACCACCAAACATGTAACGAGTTTTAGCTGCTTGGTTGACGATATTATCCATGGCAATAACAGAAAAGTCCATGAAAGTCATGTCGACGATTGGACGAAGCCCAGTCATAGCTGCACCAGCAGCTGCTCCAGAAATAGCTGCTTCGGAAATCGGACAGTCACGAACACGTTCTGGCCCAAATTCTTCAAGCATACCTACAGATGTACCAAAGTCTCCACCAAAGACACCGACATCTTCACCCATCAAGAGTACATTTTCGTCGCGACGCATTTCCTCAGACATTGCAAGGATAATGGTATCGCGGAAAGACATTAATTTTGTTTCCATATTTCTCTACTTCTCCTTAGTCTGCGTAAATATCTTCAAAAGCTGATTCTAGTGGAGGGAATGGACTTTCTTCTGCAAACTTAACAGATGCTTCCACTGCTTCCTTGACCTGAGCCTGAATTTCTTCAAGTTCTTCTGCACTAGCAATTTTATTTTCAACAAGGTACTTGCGAAGGTTTTCGATTGGATCTTTTTCTTTCCACTCATCGACTTCTTCACGTGTACGATATTTACCAGGGTCTGATGATGAGTGACCAAGCCAACGGTAAGTTACACTTTCGATCAAGACAGGACCTTTACCAGAACGAACATGGTCAACTGCTTTCTTAAATCCTTCGTAGACATCGATAACATTGTTACCGTCTTCGATAAACATTCCAGGAATACCGTAAGCAGCACTACGCTCATGGATATGCTTGACATTTGTCATTTTCTTAATATCAGCAGAGATTCCATAACCGTTATTGATACAGTAGAAAATTACTGGAAGATTCCAAATTGAAGCCATATTAACAGCTTCGTGGAATACACCTTCATTCGTCGCTCCATCACCAAAGAAGCAGACAACGATTTTACCAGTGTTTTTCATTTGTTGAGTAAGGGCTGCACCTACTGCAATCCCCATACCACCACCTACGATACCGTTAGCACCAAGGTTCCCTGCATCAAGGTCGGCGATGTGCATTGATCCACCTTTACCTTTACAAGTTCCAGTATACTTACCAAGGATTTCAGCCATCATACCATTAAGGTCGATTCCTTTAGCAATGGCTTGTCCGTGACCACGGTGGTTCGATGTTATGAGGTCGTCTTCGTTTAGAGCTAACATAGCCCCAACGTTTGCAGCTTCCTCACCAACAGAAAAGTGCGTCATACCTGGCACTTTTCCTTTTTTTACTAATTGAGCAATTTTTAAATCCATACGACGAATTTCTTCCATCTTACGGAACATCTCAAGCAAAAGATTTTTATCTAAAGTTGACATAATCTTGCCTTTCTAAGTTTAATTTCTTATAGTTCTATTCTAACTTATAGGTTAACTAGAGTCAAAGATTATGCTTGATATTTTTTCACAAATTAAAAAAAGAAAAGTCAATGAAATCAAGACTTTTCTTTACGTAAAATGGCTATTTCACAAACTGATTTCCATGGATATTTTCAACAAATTATTTGAATCTTTTCATAATAACTTGTAAACGCCACTGATAGAGTAATCCGCTGACAACTAAACTTACGATAAGACCTATCCAATATGAATAAGCATCGAGATTTGTTGAATAATCTAGAAATAAACCAAGAGGTATAGCAACTCCCCAGTATCCAAGGAGACCAAGGTAGAAAGGGATGACAGTATCTTTGTAGCCTCGTAAAATACCTTGTAATGGTGCCGCAAATGTATCAGCTAGTTGGAAAAATAAGCTATAGGTCATAAAACTAGCCGTTAATTGAATGAACTCTGGATCATGACCATAGAGACTGGCAACATTTTCTCTAAAAATATACAGAAAAGAAAGTGTTAAAATTGCGAATACCATAGCTGATAGTCGTCCGATTTTTATGTATTTCTTAGCATCCTCTAGACGTTTAGCACCAACTTCGTAAGAAACAACAATAGCCATTGCTGTTGAAATGCTCATAGGAAAAGCGTACATGAGAGAAGAAAAATTCATGGCAGATTGATGACTAGCTATTATCAATGATGAAAACTTTGCCATAATCAATCCCACTGCTGAAAAAATAGCAACTTCTGCAAATACAGTTCCACCTATTGGTAATCCCAGTTTTATCGCTTCTTTTATTTTGTTCCTGTCTAAAGGTAGTCGGTTTTCTAAGTGTAGTTCTTTTAATTTTTCTTGTTTAAGAAGGACTAGTATAGATATACTCAACAAGGCCCAATAAGCCATAGAGGTCCCAAGGCCTGCCCCAGCTCCTCCCAACTCAGGAAAACCAAAGGCACCATAAATCAATAAATAGTTAAAACCACTATTTAGAGGGAGTAATAAAAGCATCAAATACATGGACAACCTTGTCAATCCAAGTGCATCCAGTAATGAACGGATAACACTAAAGAGTAAGAGAGGAATAATCCCTATTGCTAAAAACCATAGATAACGAACTGCTATATTTGCTACCGCCGCTTCTAATCCCATATTATTTAGAACTAGAGGAGCAACCAGAAAAACTAAAACAAATAGAAAAATGGATAAGCCAAGCGAAAGATAAAGAAACTGATAGAAATCAGAAGCCACTTCTTCTTTTTTCCCACGTCCTAAATGATGTCCAACTATAGGGACTAAGGCAGAAACAATACCTGTTAAAAAAGTAAAGAAAGGATTCCACAAGCTAGTAGCCATTGATACACCAGCTAAATCAATAGTATTATACTGGCCGGTCATGGTCGTATCAACAAAGGAAGCCGAATAATTTGCGAATTGATAAACCAAAATAGGGAAGAAAATCTTAAGAAATAAAATGAACTTGTCTTTAAAATGATGGGTTGGATACATACAGACTCTCTCTAAATTTAAATTTTATAGAGCAGTATTTCATCTAGTATTTATAGACAATCTGTCCATTACAAATAGTGTATTTTACCTGCCCTTTTAAAGTTTCACCGATAAATGGTGAATTAGCTGCTTTGGAAGCAAAATGGTTGTCTACAATTCGGTCAGCTTTATCATCAAAAATGGTAATATCAGCTGGACCATTTTCAGCCAAATAACCTGCTTCAAAATGATACAATTTGGCTGGGTTTACTGTCATTTTTTCTAACAACTCCATCAAGCTTAGCTCACCAGCTTCGACTAAGTAAGTTAAACCGAGCGACAATGAAGTTTCCAGTCCTGTCATGCCTGAAGGAGCTTTGGTGATATCCTCGACATTTTTTTCATCAGCATGGTGAGGCGCGTGATCAGTCGCAATCACGGAAATGACACCAGACTTGAGTCCTTCGATAACTGCACGACGGTCAGACTCCAAGCGAAGTGGTGGATTCATCTTAGCATTACTTCCCTTAGTCAAGAGAAGCGCTTCAGTCTTAGAGAAATGTTGCGGTGCTACTTCTGCAGTTACGTTTGCTCCCAAACCTTGAGCAAACTCTACTACTTTAACACTTTCTTCTTTAGATAAATGCTGAATATGAACATGAGCTTTTGTTGCATAGGCAATCATAACATCACGTGCAATCATAGCATACTCAGCAACTCCTGTTGCCCCACAGATATGGAAGTATTCTTTAGCAATGTTTTCATTGAAACCGAGAATTCCATTCAAGCCAGGATCTTCCTCGTGTAAGCTGATAAAGGTGTTGAGTTTTTTAGCCTCTTCCATAGCTTCCTTGACAACTTTACTGCTTTCAAGCGGAATGCCGTCATCAGAAAAACCTACAGCTCCAGCTTCTAAAAGAGCTTTAAAATCAGTTAAGTCTTGACCATTAAAGTTCTTGGTAATCGTTGCTACAGACTTAACATTAATTTTTTCCTTTGCCGCAGATTGAAGAACTTCCTGCAAAGTCTCAACATCGGAGATGATTGGATTAGTATTAGCCATCATAACGACAGTTGTAAATCCACCTGCAGCAGCTGCTAGTGCTCCTGTATGAATGTCTTCTTTATGAATTTGACCAGGTTCACGGAAATGAACATGGATATCCACCAAGCCAGGTGCAACTACAAGACCAGTTGCATCAATGACCTCTGCATCTTTCTCACTAATTTGTGGTGCAATTTTGACAATTTTACCGTCTTCAACCAAGACATCACACACTTGATCCAAACCAGACTTAGGATCCATTACTCGACCATTTTTAATTAGTAGCATCTGCTTTCTCCTTTATTCGTAGAAATCCACTTGGGTATCCATTAATTTATCACCATCATAAACAAACTTTGCTGAAAAGAATGGTTTATCTTCTAAAAGCCACTCTACGAAGGTGTGGTCTCCTTCCCAGGTTGGTTTGCTTAAAACCTCATCATAAGGAACCCATTCTAAAGTCCCTTCATTACAGTCAATTAAATCACCCTCAAAC
Organism: Streptococcus sp. oral taxon 061; assembly: GCF_964211575.1. Taxonomy (GTDB): domain Bacteria; phylum Bacillota; class Bacilli; order Lactobacillales; family Streptococcaceae; genus Streptococcus. The sequence continues at coordinate 233,313 of NZ_CAXOQQ010000002.1, forward strand.
TCCGTCACCTTAAACACATAGGTGTACCAGTCTAAGTCTGGTGTGAACTCAGGAAAGGTTATTACACCTTTAAGAACCGGCTTAGCCTTCAATCCTGTTTCTTCTAAAATCTCGCGGGCAGCACATTCTTGTGGAGTTTCTCCACGCTCTAACTTTCCACCTACACCGATCCATTTTCCTTCATGGACATCATTAGGCTTTTTATTGCGATGAAGCATGAGCAGTTCTTTTCCATTATCAATGTAGCAAATCGTCGCTAACTGAGGCATATTTTCTCCTTATCTAAGCCAATCAATCGGCTCTTGTCCTGTCTCTGTTAAGAATGTATTGGCCTTAGAAAAAGGCTTGGAACCCCAAAATCCTCTGTAAACAGAAAGAGGACTTGGATGGGCTGATTCAATAATCAAATGTAGAGGATTGGTCACTAAAGCCTTCTTCTTACGTGCATAAGCACCCCAGAGGAGAAAGACTACAGGTCTATCAAGATTATTAACAACCTTAATTACAGCATCTGTAAAAGGCTCCCATATTTGACCAGCATGACCGTTGGCCTGTCCTGCCGGAACTGTAAGACAAGCATTGAGAAGTAAAACACCCTGCTCCGCCCAAGCTGTCAAATCATGGGATGCTTTAACTCCAATATCATCAGCAAGTTCTTTTAAAATATTTTGCAAAGAAGGAGGTGCTGGGATATTATCTGGAACAGAAAAACTCAAACCTTGAGCCTGACCAGGACCATGATAAGGATCCTGACCAAGAATCACCACTTTGACCTCTTCAAGAGGAGTTGTCAAAAGAGCCTGAAAAACCTTTTCCTTGGCCGGATAAACAGTTCCTTGAGCATAGACCTGCTCCATAAAGTGATTAATTTTCCCAAAATAACCTTCCGATAATTGCTCCTTAATCAAGGCGTGCCAAGATGAGTGTTGCATAGCTTTCTCCTTTATCGTATCCATCGAAAAGCACGTCTTAATTCATCCGTACCATTTTTAAAAAAGCATAAACCATGTGCAAGTATGATCTTATCAGGTTTCCAGTTTAACATACGGGAAAAGGAAGTTTTTGCTTCCCTTTGTCTTCCTATGAAAGTCATCCGATAATCGATAGGAGTTTGTCCATCAGGGGATGTTACACGAGCTAAACGATAGAATCTTCTGCTGATTGGACTAGCTATCTTTTCCGGTTCAAAATTCTCTATGAGGTCTGTCACAATCAGTGTTTTAGTTGATTTATGAAAAAATACCACCTCTTCAATGACTGAACTTCCCTTAAAAATGAGTTGTTCAATCTCATCAGACCATAAGTCAGGAGCCTTATCTGTTAAGGGAGCATCAAATACAACCTTGACTTTCTGACTTTTCGCTCTCTCTTCAACTCCTGGACTAGACCATGCTTGTGCATAAGGATATCTTTGTTTCCAATCTGCAATATAGGAGTAGTGAATTTTATTTGGTGAAATCAGGTAAGCGACTTTGCCCAAAGCGTCCAGTTCAGTAAAAAGTTTCTCATTTGGAGCAATAGGAGAATGAATCCAAAGTTTGTCATCGTTTAACTTAATCACCGTCATACGTGTCTGAAAAGGAAGTTTGAAGACCTTCATATCCATTTGTATCAAATCACCATCTACTATCCAGATATTTTGATCAACTTCCTTTAGTAAATACAATGGTTCATAAAGAGAAAGAGCTGGCCTAGACATCATTTACTACTCCTTCGTTAATACTGCCTCTATTATAGCAAAAAGTGGCTATTGAAACCACTTTTTACAGTTTATCTAAGAATTCTAGCAGAGCCTGATAAGAGTCAACTTCGTAAGTTGGCTGGGCTTGTGTGTGATTTTCCAGGTGATGAGGATTGTACCAGATTGTGTCAATCCCTGCATTATTGCCACCTTGGATATCGGCGGTTAGAGAATCTCCAATCATCAGCGTCTTTTCTTTACTAAATCCAGCAATCTGCTGACCGATTTTTTCATAGAATAGTGCATCAGGTTTTTGCGTTTGCAACTGCTCTGAGATAAAGACTTGATTGAAATAGGGAGCAAGACCTGATTGAACCATGCGACCTGTCTGAATTGCAGTTATCCCGTTGGTGGCAGCGTAGAGTTCATAACCACGATCAATAAGGCTATCTAAGAGTTCCATGGCCCCAGAAAATACCTGCCCCTGTTGAGCTAAATAAAACTGATAACGTTCAGCTAAGTATACGCCATCCTTTTCAATTTCAAAATGAGCAAATAAACGAGAAAAACGTGTGTTGACTAGTTCTTGTTTGGTTATCTTTTTCTCTTCCAAATCCTTCCAGAGAGACTTGTTCATTGGAACGTAATAATCTTTATAGGCTTGAATATCCTCAACACCTTCTTCTTTTAGAAGTTGCGTTAAAGCCACATCCTCGGCAGCATCAAAATCAAGCAAGGTATGATCAAGGTCGAAGAGTAAAAATTTATAAGTCATAAGTATAATATCCTAAAGTTTCTAAATAATGGTTGTTAAAATATCTTCACAATCCTTAGCTCTAAGTATATCATATTGAACATCTTATTTCTGAAACTTAGTTCATTTCCTAACTAAATTTTTAACTCAGTGTAGGTTAAATCTTTTAAAAAGTTTGTAAAAAATGAACAATCTTTTTATTTTTTTAGAAATTTGTCGGAAATATCTTACTATTTTATATTATTATTTGTCTTACACTCCTTATTGTGATATAATTCACCTATAGGATAGTTTTAGTAATAGACTAGGAGGAGGGCAACAATAAGGGTGTCTATAAAATCATCCTATATAAAATAATTGATTCAGGGAGTATTACTTAAAGTACAATATTTTTTTGTATCTTAAGAATACCAATCTAACAAAAGGGAAGGATAATAATGAATAACAAAAAGAAATTGGGAATCTTTTCTTTTATTATTTGCATATTGACAACTGTCTTTGTATTTAGTTTGAATAAAACATTTGCTGAAACCACTGAGGTTTCAGTATCTGGAAAATTTGTGGATACAATCACAAATGTTAAAGTAACGAATAACGAAGGTGGAGATTTAAATTGGGATTTAGAGCAATGGGCTACATTCCTTATCACTGCAAATTTTGATTTAAAAAATAAAAATGTCAAAGCAGGGGATACTACCGTTATATCTGTACCAGACGCTTTGATGATTACTTCACAATCATTCGATATTAAGGATATCAAAACAAATGAGATTATCGCACATGCCAAAGTGAGTGCAGATAACAAGTCCATTTCTTTGACTTATACGGATTATGTTGAAAAATACTCTGACACAAACGGATCTTTCTTCTTCTATGCTCGTGTCGATTTCAAAAAACACCCACAACAAGGAGAAATTCCAATTGAAATCACGATAAACAAGGAAACAAAACCTGCTGGAAAGATAACATTTAAAGGTATCGGAGACGGAAATCCTTATCTTTTAACAAAGACTAGCTGGGTTAACAGTGGAGACCAAAGAGAGATCCAATACACAATTTCTGTCAATCGTACAAAACAAAATATTAAGAATGTTACACTTGAGGATCACTTGCAATTTACCAATGCTTCTTACGAAAAGGATAGTATTAAAATTATTAAAGGTAAATTCTCTTACGATACCGGTGAATGGGTATTCTCAAACCGTGTTGATGTAACAGACCAACACAAGATTACAATTAGCGAAGATGGACAATCTTTCGTTATTGAATTAGGGGACATTACAGAAGAAGACCAATATCGTATTTCTTATAAAGTTCGTCTAAATTATGACCCTGTAGATCGTGAAGTCTTGAGAAATGAAGCAACGCTTAAAGGCCTAGGTATTGAAAACAAGAACGTAATTAATGCTGCTGCCGTTCAAATTCCTGGTGGTGCTGGTGTTGGTTATGTTTACTCAATCAATATCCATAAAGTCGATGAGGCGAATCAACCACTTAAGGGCGCTAAATTTAAAGTAGTTCGTCAAGCTAATAATCAAGTTATTGGTGAGTTTGTATCAGATGATAATGGTAATATTGCTGTTAACAAACTGTTAAAAGATAAATACACCATCACTGAAGTTGAAGCACCATCAGGTTATATCATCAAAGAAGCGGATACTGAAGTTAACGTTGAAGATTTTGGAGCTGATTATTCAGTAACAAAAACGATTGTGAATCCGAAGGAAGAAACAACCACAACAACTACAACGACTACTACAAC
>NZ_CAXOQQ010000003.1:0-233668 GCF_964211575.1 Streptococcus sp. oral taxon 061
TTAATATGATACTATGCGGGTGTAGTTTAGTGGTAAAACTACAGCCTTCCAAGCTGTTGTCGCGAGTTCGATTCTCGTCACCCGCTTTGAACTTTGTTCAAGTACCAAGTTTTTAACTTGGGCGCGTAGCTCAGGTGGTTAGAGCGCACGCCTGATAAGCGTGAGGTCGGTGGTTCGAGTCCACTCGTGCCCATTAATAGGAGAATTACTCAAGAGGCTGAAGAGGACGGTTTGCTAAATCGTTAGGTCGGGTAACTGGCGCAAGGGTTCGAATCCCTTATTCTCCGTAATTAAAGAGCTTTATAGCTCTTTTTTTATTTCCTTAGTCTTATATTATTTTTTTTTATAACTCTTAAACATTTGATATAATATAAGTGAAGTCACTACAATAATTAGATAACTTTAAAGGAGTTTTTTATGGAAGAAAAGGGTATTTTAGGAGTCTTGCTAGTTCTATTCATGAGTTTTTTTATGTTTGGCTGTAGTAATCATAACTCCGAAAATTCTAATCAGGGGCTTAGGCTATCAACAACTGTTAGTCAATCTAATACTAATGAACAAACTTCCGTAGAGTCTAAGAAAAATTTTAAAGAATTCTACAAGCCAGTTTTTGATAATTATAAAAAAATACTTTCTACACCGAAGGAAGTAAATGCAATCGCTGATCTCTATAAGAGTTTACAAGGCACTGAACGCCCTATCAATAGTTGGTCTCTTGAAAATGCGGTTTTTCAATCAGATAAGATGAGTTATGCTTATGCGGATCTTAATCAAGATGGTGTAGAGGAATTATTAGTAGGCGTTGAGCAATCTAATGGTGATTATTTTATTTCGGGTCTTTATTATCTTGTAAATGAGAAACCGATACTTTTAGCAGAAGGTTTTGTAGCCGGCCATGGTGGTGCTAGAAATTCTATGAATATCTATAAGGGTGGTGATATCCTGGAATTAAGTTGGTCCTCTGGTACAGGAGAAGGTAGAGGAGTACTCTATCATCTGAATTTAAACCAGCAAGTTGCAAGTAAACTACAAGAACAGGATATTCGAGTTCCTGGGAATAAAAGTTTACACTCTGACTTTGATAAGACAGAAGCTGAATTAATGAGCTTCAAGCAACTAGATTGGCAGAAATTTGAAAGATCTACTAGCACGACCATTTCGGGAGAAAAGCAAAAAGCACCATGGAATCCCAACAAATCTGCCAAACTAGAAGCTTTTATAAAGGGCTGGGGAGAAAGACTAGGACAACCCAATTACCAAAAGGGAATCGCAGGAGGAGATGTGGGGGCTGACCACCTCTATACACTTAGGGATGATGGACCAAGTGAGAAAATGAATGCTGAGTATACGGATACAGGTCTAGGAAATGCCCAGTACCGAATAGTAGAGCGTTATAGTAATTGGGATAAATACCCGGATGTTCATAGTTACTTCTTTGCGATAACTAAAACAGGAGAAGTGATTGTTTTTCATTCATCAACGACAAATGGTGGAATCATGTACTTAAAACCAACAGAAAATACAGAAATCCAAGCAGAGTTTAAACGTTTGGTAGAAGAAGAATAATCAATCATAATGGAGAGTTTGGCCTTAGCCAAGCTCTTTTTCTTATATATGATTTCAAATCAAAATCGTTGACAGATGTAATATCTAGTATTACAATATTATAATGATGATTACACTCTTATAAAAAGTGAGATAAGGATCTTAGCTTTTAAGGAGATGGTGAGGAAGAATATGATTGAATATAAAAATGTAGTCCTGCGCTACACGGATAAGGACATTTTAAAAGATGTCAATCTCCGCATTGAAAATGGAGAATTCATGGTGCTAGTGGGTCCTTCAGGATCTGGAAAGACAACCATGATCAAGATGGTGAACCGTCTCTTGGAGCCGACTGATGGCAATATCTACATGGATGGAAAACGGATCAAGGACTATGATGAACGGGAGTTACGTCTTTCTACTGGTTATGTTTTGCAGGCCATTGCTCTCTTTCCAAATCTAACTGTCGCTGAGAATATTGCACTGATTCCTGAGATGAAGGGCTGGAGTAAGGAACAAATAGCCTCTAAAACAGAAGAACTCTTAGACAAGGTAGGTCTGCCCGCTACAGATTATGCTCATCGTTTACCAAGCGAATTATCGGGTGGGGAGCAACAAAGGATTGGCATTGTGCGGGCGATCATTGCAGAGCCAAAAATCTTACTGATGGATGAGCCTTTCTCTGCTCTCGATGCCATTTCTCGCAAGCAGTTGCAGGCTCTGACTAAAAAATTGCACAAAGAGTTTGGTATGACCACTATCTTCGTGACTCATGACACAGACGAAGCCTTGAAATTAGGCGATAGAATAGCTGTTTTACAGGATGGAGAAATACGCCAGGTTGCAAAACCTGAAACAATTTTACAAGCACCTGCGACAGACTTTGTAGCAAACTTGTTTGGAGGTGGCCTTCATGTCTAATTTCATTTCAACCTTTCAGGAGAGATTTAGTGAATGGGTAACTGCTCTGGGGCAACACTTACAATTATCTCTTTTGACCTTATTGGTCGCTATTTTTCTGACCATCCCACTTGCGGTTTTTCTAAATGGTCACAAAAAAGCAGCGACCTGGGTGCTACAAGTTGCGGGTATCTTCCAGACCATTCCTTCAATGGCCTTGTTGGGGCTCTTTATTCCTTTCATGGGGATTGGAACCTTACCAGCACTCACAGCCCTGGTCATTTACGCTATTTTCCCGATTTTGGAAAATACAATCACAGCCCTGAACGGCATTGATCCTAGTCTTGAGGAGGCAGGGATTGCTTTTGGGATGACCAAGTGGGAGCGACTCAAGAAGTTTGAAATTCCACTTGCCATGCCTGTCATTGTATCGGGGGTTCGAACAGCGACCGTTATGATCATTGGTACAGCGACTCTAGCAGCTCTTGTGGGAGCTGGTGGATTGGGCTCCTTTATCCTTTTGGGAATTGATCGTCGGAATGCTAGTCTCATTTTAATCGGAGCAATCTCATCAGCCATCTTGGCCATTCTCTTTAATGTCATTCTCAAATACTTGGAAAAGGCAAAGTTGCGTATGATTGTTTCGACCTTTGCTATCATGGTCCTTGGTTTGGGAGTTAGTTATGTTCCAAGCATCATTCCACATAATGAGAAAGACAATCTCGTCATTGCTGGGAAGTTGGGACCTGAACCTGAGATTCTCATGAATATGTATAAACTTCTCATCGAGGAAAATACGGATATGACGGTGACGGTCAAGCCTAACTTTGGGAAGACAGATTTCCTTTATCAAGCGCTGAAAAAAGGGGACATTGATATCTATCCAGAATTTTCTGGAACAGTGACAGAGAGTCTCCTCCAATCATCTCCACAAATTGGGCATGACCCGGAAAAGGTTTACGAGGTGGCTCGTGATGGTATTGCCAAACAGGATCAACTAGCCTTTCTTAAACCCATGGCTTATCAAAATACTTATGCTATAGCAGTTCCTAAAAAAATTGCGCAAGAATATGGGCTTAAGACGATTTCAGACTTGAAAAAAGTAGAAGGACAGCTCAAGGCGGGATTCACTCTAGAGTTTAATGACCGTGAGGATGGAAACAAGGGCTTGCAGTCTGTTTATGGATTGAATCTCAATGTGGCAACCATGGAGCCAGCTCTTCGCTACCAAGCCATCCAGTCAGGGGACATTCAAATTACAGATGCTTACTCAACAGATGCTGAAATTGCTCGCTATGATTTAGTGGTTTTGGAGGATGATAAACAACTCTTCCCTCCATACCAGGGCGCTCCACTCATGAAAGCTAAATTACTCGAAAAACATCCTGAGTTGGAAGCTGTTCTTAATAAACTAGCTGGTAAAATCACCGAGAGCCAGATGAGTCAGATGAACTATCAGGTTGGTGTGGAAGGTAAATCAGCTGAAGAAGTGGCGCGTGATTTTCTAGTCCAGGAAGGATTGCTGAAGAAGTAAACTCTAGTTAGCTTTAGCTACGAACTTGTTCAAATAAGTTAGAATGATAAACCCATCTTGCTTTTGTGCAGGATGGGTTTTTGTGTAAGTTTAAGTCAAGAAATAAATACAATTAGCTAATCTAATAGAATTAAAAGTGTAAGAACTAGAGTAGTTTTTTTTCAGACTTCATTTCCATGACGTCTAAGTAAAATCTCACTACTTGGTCTTCTTTATAAGATTTCCCCTTTTTCAGCCACCAGGTCAATGTTTCGATAAAGTTAGTTACGACAAAATGCTTGAGATAGGAAGTAGGAATATTAGAATAGGAAACTTGCAAGTCCTCTGCTACCATGGGGTAAACATGATGTTCTAGCTCTTTCTGTAATTGACGGAGGAAGTAGTCATTTTTTGAGAAAAGGAGACTGGTTACGTGGTCTTGATTTTTTTTGAAATGCTGAAAGATATGGGCCAGGTAGTCTTGTGGGGATAGGTGTTCAGCACGCTCAAAGAGATGATGAAAGAGCTTTTGGCAGAGTTCATCCAGTAGTAACTCCTTACTCTCGTAATGGCTGTAAAAAGTTGAGCGCCCTACATCAGCAAGGTCTATGATTTCCTGAACGGTGATGGCTTCGTAGTCTTTTTGGTTGAGTAAGTGCAAGAAAGCCTGATAGATAGCTTTTCGAGTCTTGCTAATGCGACGATCTTGACTAGTCATATGGACACTTTGAACAAACTGTTCAGTATCTTATAAAGTAAACAGTTTGCTCCTATCCTTTCTGTAATGAATGTTAGATAATGATAATGAACAGGATGTTCATGAATCTATTATATCAGAGGAAACAGGATTATGAAGACAAAACATGCAGTTTGGTTAGCTTTTTTCTTGAATTTGAGTTATGCTATTGTCGAGTTTATCGCTGGAGGAGTATTTGGTTCCAGTGCAGTTCTTGCTGATTCCGTTCATGACATGGGAGATGCAATCGCAATTGGGGTATCAGCCTTTCTTGAAACAATCTCCAATCGTGAAGAAGATAGTCATTACACCTTGGGCTACAAACGATTTAGCCTTTTGGGGGCCATGGTAACGGCTGTGATTCTGATGACAGGATCTGTTCTGGTAATCTTGGGAAATATAACGAAACTCTTTCATCCACAACCTGTCAATGATGAGGGTATTCTCTGGCTAGGAATCATTGCGGTTACTATAAATATGCTAGCGAGTTTAGTGGTTCGTAAAGGAAAAACAAAGAACGAATCTATTCTTAGCCTGCATTTTCTAGAAGATACCCTTGGTTGGATAGCAGTCATCCTGATGGCAATTATTCTCCGATTTACGGATTGGTATATCTTAGATCCTCTCTTGTCGCTTGTCATTTCCTTCTTTATCTTGTCAAAAGCCATTCCACGTTTTTGGTCTACTCTCAAGATTTTCTTGGATGCTGTGCCAGAAGGAGTAGATATCAAACAAGTCAAGAGTGACTTGGAGCAATTGGAGTATGTGGCCAGTGTCAATCAGATCAATCTCTGGACTATGGATGGTTTGGAGAAAAACGCCATTATTCATGTTTGTCTCGAGCATATCAAACATATGGAAGTTTGTAAAGAATCCATTCGCGACCTACTCAAAGATTGTGGTTTTCAAAATATTACCATTGAAGTGGATGCAGATGTAGCAAGCCACCAGGTCCATAAGCGCAATATGGTTGAGCTAGAGGCAAGCCATGATCACGATCATCATCATTGATGTGGCGTAGTATAAGTGAGCGAAAACTTCATAAAAAGTGTATACTTGAAGTAAGTTAGATACAGAGAGGTAAATGTTTATGAAATCAGCAGTCTATAAAAAAGCAGGTCAGGTTGGTATTGAAGAGGTTAAACGTCCAAGTATTCAAGAAGCGGATGATGTGATTATCCGCGTAGTTCGTGCTTGCGTATGTGGTTCAGACCTATGGAGTTACCGAAATCCAGATATTAAAGCGGGACATAAAAATAGTGGACACGAAGCGATCGGAATCGTTGAAGAAACTGGAGAAGCCATTACAACGGTCAAGCCCGGTGATTTTGTGATTGTGCCATTTACTCATGGTTGTGGGGAATGTGATGCCTGTCGTGCTGGATTTGATGGTTCTTGTGACAATCATATCGGAAATAACCTAGGAGGGAATTTCCAAGCTGAATATCTCCGCTTTCACTATGCCAATTGGGCACTTGTTAAAATCCCTGGACAACCGTCCGATTATACAGAAGGGATGCTTAAATCCCTCTTGACTCTGGCTGATGTCATGCCGACTGGCTATCATGCAGCGCGTGTGGCTAATGTGCAAAAAGGCGACAAGGTTGTCGTTATTGGGGATGGGGCTGTTGGCCAATGTGCTGTCATTGCGGCTAAGATGCGTGGAGCTTCACAAATTATCCTTATGAGTCGTCACGAAGATCGACAACAAATGGCCTTGGAGTCAGGAGCGACAGCTGTTGTGGCCGAACGTGGTGAAGAGGGCATTGCAAAGGTGCGTGAAATCCTCGGAGGAGGAGCAGATGCATCACTTGAGTGTGTTGGTACTGAGGCGGCTGTTGAACAGGCTCTGGGTGTCCTTCATAATGGCGGTCGTATGGGAATTGTTGGTGTGCCTCACTATAATAACCGTGCCCTTGGTTCGACCTTTGCTCAGAATATTTCTGTTGCGGGTGGAGCAGCTTCTGCAACAACATACGATAAGCAATTCTTGCTCAAAGCTGTTCTTGATGGTGATATCAATCCAGGTCGTGTCTTTACTTCAAGCTATAAACTGAAAGATATCGACCAAGCTTATAAGGCTATGGATGAACGCAAGACTATCAAGTCTATGATTGTGATGGATTAATACTCTTCGAAAATCTCTTCCAACCACGTCAGCTCTATCTGCAACCTCAAAACAGTGTTTTGAGCTGACTTCGTCAGTCTTATCCACAACCTCAAAGCAGTGCTTTGAGCAACCTGCGGCTAGCTTCCTAGTTTGCTCTTTGATTTTCATTGAGTATAAAAAGAAAACCTAATAGGATTTGAGAATCTCTATTAGGTTTTTTTATGTTCAAGTGTTGTGCTTAATGCAAGGTGCTTTCTCTTAACGTCAATTTGGTTCCAAGCATGGTGAGGCTTGGAATTTTACGACCGTGAAGGACTTCTCTGTTCAAAATATCCATTCCTGTACGTCCCATTTCTTCGGTGTAGACTGAGATACTGGAAAGGGGTGGGAACACTTGCTTGGTTAGAATAGTATCATTAAAGGAAATAATGCTGACGCGCTCTGGTATGCTGATGCTGGCTTCTTGAAGGGAGCGAAGAGCACCGATTGCCAAACTATCACTAGCTGCAAAAAAGGCTTGTGGAAGTTCATCTCCTAATTTTTCGATAGCCTCTTTCATCAAGTCATATCCAGATTGGGCAGTAAATAGTCCTTGGAAAATAAATTTATCGTTATAAATTCCTTTTTCTTGTGTATAGGATTTAAAGTAATCTAAGCGTTTATCTGCGATGACTTCTTCTTGGTCAGTAGTAGTTTCAAGACCGGATAAGATACCAATCTTCTTAATCCCGTGGTCTGTAAAGTAATCGACTACCTGTCTAACAGCATTATTAAAATCTGTAATGACACAGGTGTGTCCCAAGGCTATGGTGTCACTATCTAGAAAAACTAGAGGTTTTTGATATTCTTCAAATGATGCAATCTGTGCTTGGCTAAATTTTCCAATACAAAGAATTCCAATGACTTCTTCGCTAAGCGTAAAAGGTTGATCATTGAAATAGCGTAAGATTTCGTAATCTAATTCTTGTGCCCTATTTTCGATTCCTAGTCGAATCTGGTAGTAGTAGAGGTCTTCCAACTCACCTTGTTCGCTGACCCATTGGATAATGGCAATCTTTTGTTTAAGTTTGTGACTTTCGCCTGTTTTGAGATGTTTGGTATAACCTAGTTCTTCGGCGACAGTTAAAATACGATGTCGGGTTTCTTCTGTGACAGATAGACTCTGATCGCGATTGAGGACACGGGATACAGTTGCGATTGAAACAGAGGCTAACTGAGCAATATCTTTGAGTGTAGCCATAATTCCCCTCCTTTTTAGGTTATTATAGCATATTTTTCTATCTTTTTACTCATAGTTTAGTAAAATATCGGTAAAAATGTTGACCAAAGCAAAACCCTTGGGTACAATAGAAGAAAACGATTACAAGGTAAACTTTTTTACCTAACAAATTGTCAAAGGAGAATTCATATGACACAACATCTTACTGCTGATGCACTTCGCAAGGATTTTCTTGCTGTTTTTGGTCAAGAAGCAGATCAAACTTTCTTCTCACCAGGCCGTATCAACTTGATTGGGGAGCATACTGACTATAATGGTGGCCATGTTTTTCCGGCAGCTATCTCACTAGGAACTTATGGAGCTGCACGTAAGCGTGATGACCAAGTGTTGCGTTTCTACTCAGCAAACTTTGAGGACAAAGGCATCATCGAAGTGCCTCTGGCTGACCTTAAGTTTGAGAAAGAGCACAACTGGACCAACTATCCAAAAGGTGTCCTTCATTTCTTGCAAGAAGCTGGGCATGTGATTGATAAAGGTTTTGATTTCTATGTCTATGGGAATATCCCAAATGGTGCTGGTTTGTCTTCATCTGCATCCTTAGAGCTTTTGACTGGTGTCGTAGCAGAATACCTCTTTGACCTAAAATTGGATCGTCTAGATTTAGTAAAAATCGGGAAATTGACAGAGAATAACTTTATTGGGGTTAACTCGGGTATCATGGACCAATTTGCTATCGGTATGGGGGCAGACCAACGTGCCATTTATCTGGATACAAATAGTTTAGAATATGACTTGGTTCCCCTTGATTTGAAGGACAATGTTGTTGTTATCATGAATACCAACAAACGCCGTGAACTTGCGGATTCTAAGTACAATGAACGTCGTGCTGAATGTGAAAAAGCAGTAGAAGAACTCCAAGTGGCCTTAAATATTCAAACCTTGGGTGAATTGGATGAATGGGCTTTTGATGAATACAGCTACCTGATCAAAGACGAAAATCGTTTGAAACGTGCGCGCCATGCTGTTCTTGAAAATCAACGTACGCTTAAAGCGCAAGCGGCTCTTCAAGCAGGAGATTTAGACAAGTTTGGTCGTTTGATGAATGCTTCTCATGTTTCTCTCGAGCATGATTATGAAGTGACTGGTTTGGAATTGGATACCCTTGTTCATACAGCTTGGGCTCAAGAAGGTGTACTCGGTGCTCGTATGACAGGAGCAGGTTTTGGTGGTTGTGCCATTGCCCTGGTTCAAAAATATACGGTTGAGGCCTTTAAAGCAGCTGTTGGCAAGTACTACGAGGAAGTCGTTGGCTATGCTCCAAGCTTCTATATCGCTGAAGTTGCAGGTGGTACTCGCGTCTTAGATTAGGAGAGAAGGATATGGAAGCTGTAATATTTGATTTAGATGGCTTATTAGCCGATACTGAAATCATTTCTCTAAAAGTTTATCAAGAACTGCTTAGAGATTTTGGAATTCCTTTCACAGAAGAAACTTATTCTAGAGACTACAGTGGACATAGGGAAGAGGAGAATGTTCAACGATTTTTGGCCACCTATGATTTACCTTGGAACTTTGACCAAACCTTGGCAAAAGTTTATGAACTGGAAGCTCAAATCTTAGCTCAAGGTGTAAATTTAAAAAAAGGTGCTAAAAATTTGCTTACTTATTTGCAAAAAGAAGGCGTTCCAATCGCTTTAGCAACATCAAGTGTTGAATCTCGGGCTAGAATGATCTTGGATAGCAATAGTATACTGTCCCTATTTGACCATCTAGTTTTTGCAAAAGATGTGAAGCGAAGCAAACCATACCCTGATATATTTTTAAAGGCCTGTAGTGATTTGAACGTTTTACCAGAGAATTGCTTGGTACTAGAGGATAGTGAAGCAGGGATTGAAGCGGCGTATAGAGCTGGGATTCCAGTTATTTGTATTCCAGATTTAAAAATACCAGCACAGTCTTTCTTAAATAAAACAGAACAAGTTTTTCAGGATTTGGATGCTGTTAGAGACTATTTAGAAAGTCAGAAGGAGGTTTTCTAGTGACCTTAGTAGAAAGATTTGTGACCAAAGTCATTGCTGAAAGTAGCTTTGAAGAGTTGGATCGTATCTATCTGACCAATCGCGTCTTAGCATTGGTTGGAGATGAAGTTCTCGAAGTTAAGACTGACCAAGATAACTTGATTGACCTCAAAGACCAGCTTGTCGAGGAAGCCGTTCGATTAGGGACGATTGAAGATAGTCTGGCTGCGCGTGAAATTCTTGGAGCTGACCTCATGGACTTGGTAACACCGTGTCCGAGTCAGATTAATCGTGACTTTTGGGCTACTTATGCCCAGTCCCCAGAGCAGGCGATTGCGGACTTCTACCAACTCAGTCAAAAGAATGACTACATCAAACTAAAGGCTATTGCAAAAAATATTGCTTATCGTGTACCGTCTGACTACGGAGAACTGGAGATTACCATCAATCTGTCTAAGCCTGAAAAGGATCCGAAAGAGATTGCGGCAGCTAAGTTAGTCAAGTCTAGCAGCTATCCTCAGTGTCAGCTTTGTATGGAAAATGAAGGCTACCACGGTCGTGTCAATCATCCAGCTAGAAGCAATCACCGTATTATCCGTTTTGATATTTCTGGGCAGGAGTGGGGCTTCCAATATTCGCCTTATGCGTACTTTAATGAACACTGTATTTTCCTAGATAGCCAACATCGTCCCATGGCCATTAGTCGCCAAAGCTTCGAGCGTTTGTTAGCGATTGTGGAGCAGTTCCCAGGCTACTTTGCTGGTTCGAATGCTGATCTACCAATCGTGGGTGGGTCTATCCTGACACACGATCATTATCAAGGCGGTCGTCATGTCTTCCCAATGGAAGTGGCTCCTTTACAGAAAAACTTTACTTTTGATGGTTTTGAATCTGTCAAAGCAGGAATTGTTCAGTGGCCTATGTCTGTGATTCGATTGACGTCGGATTCAAAAGACGATTTGATAAATCTTGCTGAGAAAATCTTACTAGCTTGGCGTCAGTACTCAGATCCAAGTGTACAGGTCTTGGCAGAAAGCAATGGAACTCCGCACCATACTATCACACCGATAGCCCGTAAACGAGATGGACAGTTTGAGTTGGATTTGGTCTTGCGGGACAATCAAACATCCCCAGAGCATCCAGACGGTATCTATCATCCTCACAAGGATGTCCAACATATCAAGAAGGAAAATATCGGCTTGATTGAGGTTATGGGCTTAGCAATCTTGCCCCCACGCTTGAAGGAAGAAGTAGAGCAAGTAGCAGCTTATCTAGTCGGAGAGGAAGTATCAGTCGCAACTTATCACCAAGAATGGGCAGATGAGTTGAAAGAATCCCATCCTGGATTGACTGATAAAGACCAAGCTCTCGAAATTGTCCAAGAATCTGTTGGTAAAATCTTTGCTCGGGTATTGGAAGATGCAGGGGTTTACAAGCAAACCGAAGAAGGACAGGCAGCCTTTATGCGCTTTGTCGAGCAAGTTGGAGTTTTACCTGAATGAGTGCTTCTCCCTTGCACAGAGTCTTGAAAAGTAGTATCATAGTGTCGTTTGAAATATCAGGAGGAACGTATGAAAGATTTTCACTTTGACGCTATATCTGCCTTTGAAAACTACGAAATTGAAAAAATGAGAGATGGCCACGTTGTGGTAACGACAAAAGTAGTGGACTCATCACTCAACTATTATGGGAATGCTCATGGGGGCTATCTATTTACCCTTTGTGACCAAATCAGTGGTCTTGTGGTGATTTCGCTAGGCTTAGATGGAGTGACACTCCAGTCTTCTATCAACTATCTGAAAGCTGGAAATCTAGGGGATGTTCTCACTATCAAAGGAGAATGTGTCCATCATGGACGTACCACTTGTGTCGTCGATGTTGATATCACTAACCAAGATGGTCGAAATGTCTGCAAGGCAACCTTCACCATGTTTGTCACAGGCCAACGGTCTGAAGATAGACAGGTGAGGATATAAAAGAAAGAATGAGTAGGAAAAATTATCCTACTCATTTTAGCTTGTTAATGAAGTTCCATAGAAATATAGACGAGTGGTAAAATACCAAGCTAATGGTTACTTATATGTGGTATAATAATAAGTATGAATATTGAACAAACGAAAAAAGTTATTCTACAACCATTCACTAAATGGACAGGCGGTAAACGACAATTATTACCTATCATAAAAGAACTTATGCCTGAAACGTATAATGATTATTATGAACCTTTTATCGGAGGGGGGGCATTATTTTTTGATTTAGCTCCTGAAAGGGCTGTTATTAATGATTATAATGCCGAGTTAATCAACTGTTATCAACAAATTAAGGATAATCCTCAGGAGTTAATTGACTTATTGAAGTATCATCAAGAAAATAATTCAAAAGATTATTACTTACAATTACGCTCAGCTGATCGTGATGATAGAATAAACAATATGTCCGATGTCCAAAGAGCTGCTCGAATTCTATATATGCTAAGAGTCGATTTTAATGGCTTATATCGAGTGAATTCTAAAAATCAATTTAATGTACCATACGGTAGCTATAAAAATCCTAAAATTGTTGATGAAGAGTTGATATCTGTTATTTCAAATTTTCTAAATAAAAATCAAATAGAGATTAGAACAGGCGATTTTGAGGATGCACTCTTAGATGTTAAAGAAGGTGATTTTATCTATTTCGATCCTCCTTATATTCCATTATCTGAGACAAGCGCTTTTACATCGTATACTCATGAAGGTTTTTCTTATGAGGACCAAGTTAGATTAAGAGATACATTTAGGAGACTAAGTGATGCAGGCGCTTATGTAATGTTGTCAAATTCATCGAGTCATTTAGTAGAGGAATTATATCGAGATTTTAATATCCATTATGTAGAGGCTACACGAACAAATGGAGCTAAATCTTCCAGTCGAGGAAAAATTTCTGAAATTATAGTCACAAATTATGAAAATTAACGAATATAAGTATGGGGGTGTTTTAATGACAAAACCATACTATAATAAAGACAAAATGATTCTTGTTCATGCAGATACGTTTAAATTATTATCAAAAATGAAACCAGAGAGTATGGATATGATCTTTGCGGACCCGCCATATTTTTTAAGTAATGGTGGGATATCTAATTCGGGGGGACAAGTTGTTTCCGTTGATAAAGGAGATTGGGACAAGATTTCTTCATTTGAGGAAAAGCATGAGTTCAACCGCAGATGGATTCGTTTAGCAAAAGAAGTTTTGAAGCCTAATGGGACTATATGGATTTCAGGGAGTTTGCATAATATTTACTCAGTTGGAATGTCATTAGAGCAAGAAGGTTTTAAAATTCTAAATAATATTACTTGGCAGAAAACAAACCCTGCACCCAATTTATCCTGTCGTTATTTTACTCATTCTACTGAAACTATTTTATGGGCAAGAAAAAATGATAAAAAAGCTCGTCATTATTACAATTACGATTTGATGAAAGAGCTAAATGATGGTAAGCAAATGAAAGATGTTTGGACAGGTTCATTGACGAAAAAAGCTGAGAAATGGGCTGGCAAGCATCCAACACAAAAACCAGAATATTTATTGGAACGTATAATTTTGGCTTCTACTAAAGAAGGTGACTATATTTTAGACCCGTTTGTAGGAAGTGGAACAACTGGAGTAGTTGCTAAACGCTTAGGTAGAAGATTTATAGGCATTGATGCTGAAAAAGAATATTTGAAAATTGCAAAGAAGAGGTTGGAATATACACAATGAAAAAGGGTGGCATTGGAGGAGCAAACACTAAAACAGGTTTAGCTTTTGAAATACAAACGGATTTCCCTACATTTTTATCCAAACAATCAGGTTATAGTATTAAAAATATTGACCTTGATACAAAGAGACAGGGGAAGGGTGAAAAGGCAAAAATTATCAAAGGAACGAAAAAACGTTCAAAACCAATGAGATGGAGAATCGATTTTTTAGGAGAAGAAGTTGGACAGATTTTCCAAAAAGACGGCCTATATCGCTATTTTGATGAGATTGATGATTTTGATTATACTAAAATCATATCCGCCAAATTATTGCCTGATGAAGCAATCTTTGTTATTAGTAAGAATACTGTATATATCATAGAGAAAAAAACACAGAGTGGTGGAGGAAGTGTAGATGAAAAGTTGCAAACATGTGATTTTAAATTAAAACAATATAAAAAACTCTTTTCTCCGTTAAATAAAGAAGTTTGCTATTCTTATTTATTGGATAAAGATTGGTTTAAAAATCCTCGTTATAAAGATACTTTAGATTATATTATTAGTGTTGGATGTAAATATTATTTTAATTATATTCCATTAGATGCGATTGGCTTACCATTACCTAAACAAGAGGAAAATTAATTATGAATTTTAAAAATTATTTAATAAAATCCCCACAAGAAAGGTTAACGATTTTCTTAGAATCATTATCAATTACCAATAGAACTCCAGAGTATTATGTGAATTGGAAGAAAGTTGACCGTGAGACAAAGAAGTATGAATTAGAATTGAATACTTTGAACTACTTAATTGGTAAAGATGATATTTATTCAGAAGCTTTACGTTTATTCACTAAACAACCTAATTTGTTAAAAGCAATTCCTAGCCTAATTGCAAGTCGTGATAGAGTTTTAGATATTCTTACAATAGACAATGATGATAATATGTCTTTTGAGCAATTGGATTTCAAAACGATAGACACTAGTAGAATAGATGATTACTTGAAATTTATCGAGCAATCTGGTTTATTAAATTTTTTACAACAACATGCTAATCGTTCATTAGTTGATTATGTTTATGGAGTAGAGACTGGATTAGATAGCAATGCACGAAAAAACCGAAGTGGAACAACCATGGAGGGGATTTTAGAGAGACATGTAGCAAAAATTTCTCAGGAACAAAAATTGGAATGGAAATCTCAAGCTACAGCCCAATTTATTAAGGATAAGTGGGGAATTAAAGTACCTGTTGATAAATCTGAGAGAAGATTTGATGTTGCAGTTTATTCCCGAGAAAAACATAAGGTTTGGCTGATTGAAACAAATTACTATGGTGGAGGAGGAAGTAAATTAAAAGCAGTAGCTGGTGAATTTACTGAACTTAGTCAATTCGTGGTCACATCAGATGATGCTGTTGAATTTGTATGGGTTACGGATGGTCAAGGATGGAAAACTGCACACTTACCATTAGCAGAAGCATTTAGTCATATTACTAATGTGTTTAACTTAGAAATGTTGAGAGAAGGATTTTTATCTGAATTGTTTCGACAATAGACTTGTTGAACTTTAAAATTAGGTAAGTGACAAAAGAAATAAGAAAAAGAGGCACATGCCTCTTTTTCTTATTACTTTCCCACTCTAATGCTTTATTATTCTATTCACTAAATCTTAAAAAATAGCCATCTGGGTCTAGAACTGCAAATTCATGAGGGTAGATATATTGTTCACCAACCCGAAATTCTCTTTTAGTCAAAGGACGATGAATAGGATAGTTAGACTCGATTACTTTCTGATAGAGTCTAGGAACATCCTTTATGCCAAAGGAGATATTGACTCCACAACCGAAAGGATAAGTCAGTTGGGATAATTCTTCTGCGTTGCCTTCTTCTAGCATAAGTTGGCAGTCTTCAAGCGAGAGGAAGAGAAATTTCTCCTCTGGACGCTCGTATTCGACAGAAAATCCCAGCAAGTCGCAGTAGAAGTGGCGTGACTTTTCGAGGTCAGATACTACAAATTCAGGAATGACAGCTTGATAGTCCATTAGCTTTCTCCTTAGAGCTCAATCTCCAAGACAATTGGTGTATGGTCTTGGCGTGCGCCTGAGTCAATCATGTCTGACTTGGTAACCTTGTCTGCTACACGGTTACTTGTGAGCCAGTAGTCGATTCTCCAGCCTGTGTTGTTGATTTTTGAAGTCTTGCTCCGTTGTGCCCACCAAGTATAGCGTTCTGGCACATCGCCATGGATATGGCGGAAGGTATCTGTAAATCCTTTGGCTAAAAGGTTTGTAAATCCTTCACGCTCTTCGTCTGTAAATCCTGGTGAACGGCGGTTGCTGGCTGGGTTTGCAAGGTCAATTTCCTTGTGGGCAACATTGTAGTCTCCGGTTGCTAGGACAGGTTTTTGTTTGTCTAGTTGAGCCAAGTACTCCGCATATTTGACATCCCAGACTTGACGTTCTTCCAAGCGTTTGAGGCCATCTCCAGCATTAGGAGTGTATACTTGAGTCACGAAAAATGTATCAAATTCTAGGGTAATGATACGGCCTTCAGAGTCCATGGTAGAAGGAGCACCGATTTCTGGGAAGCTGATAGTTGGAGTCAGTTCTTTCTTATAGAGGAACATGGTTCCAGCATAGCCTTTACGAGCAGGCTCTTGAGAGGAACGCCAAGTATTTTCATATCCAGGGAAGAGTTCTTCTAACACCTCGAGGTGTTTTTTAGTAGGCCCTGTAGCTGAAAGCTTGGTTTCTTGGATAGCGATAATATCGGCATCTTCGGCTACCAAGGTTTGGAGGACGTCTTGTGATAATTTCGCACGCGCAGAATCACTTGTCAATGCTGCATTGAGGGAATCAATATTCCATGAGATCAATTTCATAATGTTTACCTTTTCATTCAGATTATAGACAATATTATACCAGAAAAAGAAGCAATTCCCCAGCGTATAGTTTGAAAAATCAAGGTCATTCCTATATAATAAAGAATGATTTATGTAAAAGATTGAAAATAAATGAAATGTTACTCCTTTGAGTATCTTTATCGCTGAATATGACAAAGTTTAAGTTAGTGTCATCACCTATGAATAGGAAAAACCTGAGGCAGTCGCCTCAGGTTTCCATTTGTCATTAGAAAGGAATTTTATGTCCATCATCCAAAAACTCTGGTGGTTTTTTAAATTAGAAAAACGCCGTTACCTAGTTGGAATCGTAGCTTTGGTTTTGGTTTCTGTACTAAACCTTATCCCACCTATGGTCATGGGGCGCGTGATTGATGCCATTACTTCGGGACGATTAACACAAGATGAGCTCCTACGTCATCTCTTTTATCTCCTGCTGGCAGCTTTCGGGATGTACTATCTGCGTTACGTTTGGCGCATGTATATCCTAGGAACCTCCTACCGACTTGGACAAATCATGCGTTCAAGACTATTTGAGCACTTTACAAAAATGTCGCCTGCTTTTTATCAGAATTATCGAACAGGGGATTTGATGGCTCACGCAACCAATGATATCAATGCCCTGACTCGTTTAGCTGGTGGAGGTGTCATGTCTGCGGTAGATGCTTCCATAACAGCCTTGGTGACTTTACTAACTATGCTCTTTAGCATCTCGTGGCAGATGACCTTGGTTGCTATTCTTCCCTTACCATTTATGGCCTATGCGACTAGTCGTCTGGGGAGAAAGACCCATAAGGCTTTCGGAGAATCACAAGCAGCCTTTTCTGAACTCAACAATAAGGTTCAAGAATCTGTATCAGGTATCAAGGTAACCAAGTCCTTTGGCTATCAGTCTGATGAATTGGCATCTTTCCAGGAAGTCAATGATTTGACCTTCCAAAAGAATCTGCAAACCATGAAATATGATGGTCTCTTTGACCCCATGGTTCTACTCTTTGTTGGTTCTTCTTATGCCTTAACTCTCTTAGTCGGTGCCTTTATGGTGCAAGCAGGGCAGGTAACTGTCGGAAATCTAGTCACCTTTATCTCTTACTTGGATATGTTGGTCTGGCCCTTAATGGCGATTGGATTCCTCTTTAATATTACTCAAAGAGGGAAGGTTTCTTATCAACGAATTGAGAGTCTTTTGTCTCAAGAATCACCTGTCAAAGATCCAGAATCTCCACTTGACGGGATTGAAAATGGGCGCTTAGACTATGCCATTGATCGTTTTGCCTTTGAAGACGAAGAGACGCTGAGAGATATACATTTTAGCCTCGAAAAAGGGCAAACCTTGGGCTTGGTTGGGCAGACTGGTTCAGGGAAAACTGCTTTGATTAAATTGCTCCTACGTGAGTATGACGTTGACCAAGGAGCTATTTATCTAAATGGTCATGACATTCGTGACTATCGACTAGCTGACTTACGAAGTTTGATGGGATACGTCCCACAGGACCAATTTCTCTTTGCTAGTTCCATCTTAGAGAATATTTGTTTTGGAAATCCCGACCTACCTTTCTCTGCAGTAGAAGAAGCGACTCAGTTGGCTCAAGTCTATCAAGACATTCAAGCCATGCCTGAGGGATTTGATACAGTTATCGGGGAAAAAGGTGTCAGTCTATCTGGTGGGCAAAAGCAGCGTCTGGCAATGAGTCGGGCTATGATTTTAAATCCTGATATCTTGATTTTAGATGATTCCTTGTCAGCAGTGGATGCTAAGACAGAGTTCGCGATCATCGATAATCTCAAGGAAACTCGCAAAGATAAAACGACTATCATCACTGCCCATCGTCTCAGTGCAGTTGTTCATGCAGATTTGATTTTGGTCATGCAGGATGGTCGCATTATTGAACGAGGTAGGCATGAAGACTTACTAGCCTTGGATGGTTGGTATGCCCAGACCTACCAGTCCCAACAGTTAGAAATGAAAGGAGAAGAAGATGCGGAATAAACAAGAACAATGGGCTGTATTGAAGCGCTTGTTGTCTTATCTTAAGCACTATAGTCTCCTAACCTTTTTAGCCCTGGCTTTTCTCCTCGCGACGACTGTTGTTAAGAGTATTATCCCCCTGGTAGCTTCTCACTTTATCGACCAGTATCTAAACAATCTCAATCAGCTTGCTGTTACAGTTTTGCTAGTTTACTATGGTCTCTACATTCTTCAAACGATTGTCCAATATGTGGGAAATCTCCTCTTTGCGCGCGTGTCCTACAGCATCGTTAGAGATATCCGACGTGATGCCTTTGCCAATATGGAGAAGCTAGGCATGTCTTACTTTGATAAAACGCCTGCAGGCTCTATTGTCTCTCGTTTGACAAATGACACCGAGACTATCAGTGATATGTTTTCGGGAATCTTATCTAGCTTTATCTCGGCTGTCTTTATATTCGTGACGACCCTTTATACCATGTTAGTTCTGGACTATCGACTGACTGCTTTAGTCTTGCTCTTTCTGCCTTTGATTTTCCTTTTGGTCAATCTCTACCGTAAAAAATCGGTCAAGGTCATTGAAAAAACCAGAAGTCTACTGTCAGATATTAACAGTCAGCTGGCAGAAAATATCGAAGGAATTCGTATTATTCAAGCCTTTAACCAAGAAAAACGCCTGCAAGAAGAGTTTGATGAGATAAACCAGGAACACCTAGTCTACGCTAACCGTTCAGTAGCCTTGGATTCTCTCTTTTTACGTCCAGCTATGAGTTTGTTGAAGCTGTTGGGATATGCGGTTTTGATGGCCTACTTCGGCTATCGTGGTCTCTATTTAGGCATAACGGCAGGGACCATGTATGCCTTTATCCAGTACATCAATCGTCTCTTTGATCCTCTCATTGAGGTAACGCAAAACTTTTCTACTCTTCAGACATCCATGGTGTCAGCAGGTCGTGTCTTTGCACTGATCGATGAGTCCAACTATGAACCGGTCCAAGAAAATGGCCAATCCAAGATTCAAGAAGGAAATATTCGCTTTGAGCATGTGTCCTTCTCTTATGATGGAAAACACCAAATTCTCGATGATATTTCCTTTACTGTCAATAAAGGTGAAACCATTGCCTTTGTTGGACATACAGGATCGGGAAAATCTTCTATCATCAATGTTCTCATGCGCTTTTATGAATTCCAGTCAGGTCGGGTACTACTAGATGGTGTGGATATTCGAGAGTATAGTCAAGAGGAGCTGAGAAAAAACATCGGTTTGGTTCTACAGGACCCCTTCCTCTATCATGGGACCATTAAGTCCAATATCGCTATGTACCAAGATATCAGCGATGACCAGGTTAAGATAGCAGCAGAATTTGTTGATGCAGATTCCTTCATTCAAGATCTCCCTTTAGGTTATGATGCTCCTGTATCTGAGCGTGGTTCTAGTTTTTCAACTGGTCAACGTCAGCTTCTTGCCTTTGCTAGAACTGTTGCCAGTCAACCTAAAATTCTGATTTTGGATGAAGCGACAGCCAATATCGACTCTGAAACAGAAGCTCTGGTCCAAAATTCCCTAGCTAAGATGAGACAAGGTCGGACAACCATTGCCATCGCCCATCGCCTTTCTACCATTCAAGATGCTAATTGTATCTATGTTCTTGATAAGGGACGTATCATCGAAAGTGGAACTCACGAGGAACTCCTAGCATTGGGTGGAACCTATCACAAGATGTATAGTTTGCAGGCAGGGGCTCTTTCCTAAGGAAGAATTCCTTTAAAACATAGATTTCTTGCACTGCCTCGTTCATTTTGTGGTATAATGTAGAATGTTAATAAAGATTATATATAAAAAACAGAGGAGAATGTGCATGCTGAAATGGGATGAACTACCTCAAGAAATGCAATTGAGCGAGGTAAAACCATACTACCAGCTTGTGTCTAGAAGAAAAGGCTCACTGATTTTTAAGCGTTGTCTAGATTTGTTTCTAGCCGTAGTCTTGTTAATCTTGACCTCCCCTTTATTTCTGATTCTAAGCATCTGGATCAAGCTAGATAGCAAGGGTCCAGTTATTTACAAGCAAGTGCGGGTAACCCAGTACAACCGTCATTTCAAGATTTGGAAATTCCGGACCATGGTGACGGATGCTGATAAAAAAGGAAGTCTAGTAACTTCTGCAAATGACAGTCGCATCACTAAAGTTGGAAATTTCATTCGACGTGTTCGTTTGGATGAATTGCCGCAATTGGTCAATGTCCTCAAAGGAGAGATGTCTTTTGTAGGAACACGCCCAGAAGTACCACGCTACACAGAGCAGTATAGCCCTGAAATGATGGCTACCTTGCTCTTACCTGCGGGGATTACATCGCTTGCCAGCATTAACTATAAGGATGAGGATGCCATCATCAGTCAAATGACTGCAAAAGGTATGACAGTTGACCAGGCTTATGTGGAAAGAGTCCTTCCAGAGAAAATGCACTTTAACCTAGCCTACCTACGTGATTTTAATTTCTTCGGAGATATCAAAATCATGTTCCAGACTGTAGTTGAAGTTTTAAAATAAAGTAGTCACAAGAGTGAATACAGTAAAAGGAGTAAATCAATGACAAAGTATAATATTCCATTTTCACCACCCGATATTACCGAAGCTGAAATTGCTGAAGTAGCTGATACCCTCCGTTCAGGATGGATTACAACAGGTCCAAAGACAAAAGAACTAGAACGTCGTCTGTCCGTCTATACTCAAACGCCCAAGACAGTCTGCCTCAACTCTGCAACAGCAGCTCTTGAATTAATCTTGCGCGTGCTTGAAGTGGGGCCTGGCGATGAAGTCATCGTTCCAGCTATGACCTATACAGCTTCATGTAGTGTCATCACTCACGTAGGTGCGACACCAGTGATGGTTGATATCCAAGATGATACCTTTGAAATGGACTATGATAAGCTTGAACAAGCAATTACTGAGAAGACTAAGGTTATCATCCCAGTAGAACTAGCAGGGATTATCTGTGACTATGACCGTTTGTTCCAAGTTGTAGAAAAGAAACGCGACCTCTTTACAGCTGCTAGCAAGTGGCAAAAGGCCTTTAACCGTATTGTGATTGTCTCTGATAGTGCCCATGCTTTGGGTTCAACCTACAAGGGACAACCAGCCGGTTCAATTGCTGACTTTACATCATTCTCTTTCCATGCAGTCAAGAACTTTACAACTGCTGAGGGAGGAAGTGCGACCTGGAAAGCCAATCCAGCGATTGACGATGAAGAAATGTACAAGGAATTCCAAATCCTATCTCTTCATGGTCAAACCAAAGATGCTCTTGCCAAGATGCAACTGGGTTCATGGGAATACGATATCGTAACACCAGCCTACAAGTGCAACATGACGGATATCATGGCTTCGCTTGGTCTGGTTCAGTTGGACCGTTATCCTGCTTTATTACAACGTCGTAAGGACATCGTGGATCGCTATGACCGTGGATTTGTAGGAACTCGTATTCACCCATTGGCTCATGAGACAGATACTGTTGAATCTTGTCGTCACCTTTACATTACCTATGTGGAAGGAGCTAGTCTCGAACAACGCAACCAAATCATTCAAGAATTGGCTAAGGCAGGAATTGCAAGTAATGTTCACTACAAACCACTTCCGCTTTTGACAGCCTATAAGAATCTTGGGTTTGACATGGCAGATTATCCGCGAGCTTATGCCTTCTTTGTAAACGAAATTACACTGCCACTTCACACGAAATTAACAGATGAAGAAGTAGACTATATCATTGAAACTTTTGTCAGAGTTTCCGAAGAAGTTCTAGGCGCTTCACAAAAATAATTAAAAAAATTAGTAAAAATGAATGAAAACGGTTGACAAAGAAAAAACAATGACATATAATTAACTCAACAAATCAGAAAAGTAGTTATTTTTGATCTTCAGGGAGCCTGTGGTTACTGTGAACAGGTGGTTGGAAGTAGTGAAATTGGGCTGATTTGAAAAAATGAATTTGAAACAATGAAAATTCGGTGCGCACACCTTACAGTGCAACTTGTTGATAGACAAGGCAGAGATGTAAAGGGGATATTCTCTTTACAATTGAGGTGGTACCGCGTTACGAACGCCCTCACATGGAAATATATTCCGTGTGTGGGCTTTTTCTATCCGTCATTTTGTATATCTTTTATTAGGGCGTTAAGTCGCTTTGATGAACTTGAATTCTATCTACAGCTTCTTGCCTACTACTAAAAGCAAACAAAAAGCCGGATTCATACAGAAGGAGGAAAAATTTATGACAACTAAAGGATATTTTGGACAATTTGGTGGTAGTTTTGTACCAGAACCAATTCAGGTTTTACTAGATGAATTGGAAGTGACTTTTGAAAAATACAAGGATGATCCAGAGTTTTTAGCTGAGTTTCGCCATTACTTGAAGGATTATTCAGGTCGCGAAACACCACTCTATTTTGCTGAAAGCTTGACAGAGCACCTAGGTGGAGCTAAGATTTATCTCAAGCGTGAAGACCTTAACCACCTTGGATCTCACAAACTTAATAATGTTTTGGGTCAAATCCTTCTAGCAAAACGCATGGGTAAAAAGCGTGTCATTGCTGAGACAGGAGCTGGCCAGCACGGTGTTGCGACAGCTGCAGCTGCGGCCAAATTTGGTATGGCTTGTGACGTCTATATGGGGGCAGAAGATGTGGAGCGTCAACGTCTCAATGTCTTCCGCATGGAGATGATGGGAGCAACTGTTCACGCAGTTGAAACTGGAACTCGTACCCTGAAGGATGCGGTTGATGCAGCCTTTGGAGCATGGATGAATGACCTTGAAGCCTTCTACGTTTTAGGTTCTGCTGTAGGCCCTCACCCTTATCCAACGATTGTTCATGAATTTCAAAAAGTCATCAGTGAAGAATCACGTCGTCAAATCTTGGAAAAAGAAGGACGACTGCCAGACTACGTCATTGCCTGTGTGGGTGGTGGTTCTAATGCCATCGGTGCCTTTTCACAGTATGTAGCTGATGAAGAAGTAAAATTGGTTGGAGTAGAAGCTGCTGGTCACGGAGTTGATACAGACATGCACGCAGCAACTATGACCAAGGGTAGTGTTGGTATTGTTGATGGAATGAAGACCTATGCAGTCTTTAAGGAAGATGGAGAGCTCGCGCCAGTTTACTCTATCTCAGCAGGTTTGGACTATCCAGGGGTTGGACCAGAACATGCCTTCTTTAAAGACTCTGGTCGTGTAGAGTATGTTGCAGCGACTGACGAAGAAGCTGTCCAAGCCTTGCTTTTATTAAGCAAAACAGAAGGAATTATCCCTGCAATTGAAAGCTCACATGCTATCGCTGAAGCAGTCAAACGCGCACCAAAACTAAGTAAAGATGAGATTATCATCATCAATGTCTCTGGTCGTGGAGACAAGGACGTAGCTGCCATTGCAGACTACCTTGAAGCTAAAAAATAAAAGATGGAAAATATACAGAGATTTCTCTCACAGAGAGCTTGTGGTTGCTGAAAACAAGCAGAGAAAGCTGTAAGATTGGGTCTATCTGAAAATGAGAGAAGAAAACATAATTCTCAAGGGGGTGCCCTTTATCGCACAACCTGTTACAGGAACTATCTGAGACAGGAATGAGAGATAGGAGAAATCCTATAATTGAGGTGGCACCGCGAATTTCGTCCTCACGCAAGTTATTTTGCGTGGGGATTTTTTGTAGAATCAACACGGGATTTAAGAAGAACTGAAAGGGAAATTACAATGGAACGAATCATTCATGGAGATGTTTTATCACCAATCTTGGCTTATATGCGTTTGAACGGAGAACACAAGGTCATACTTGAAAGTATCCCAAGAGAAAAGGAAAATGCTCGTTTTTCTATCTTGGCCTATAACCCAGTTTTTGAGATTAAGTTTGAAAATGGAGTCCTTTATCAAAATGGCCAGGTGATTGATCGTGATCCTTTGGATTTCCTTTATGAGGTGACTTACAAGAGTCAGCACCATTCAGATCTACCTTTTGGTGGTGGAGCTATTGGATTTGTTGGTTACGATATGATTTCTCTCTATGAAGAGATTGGCCAAATCCCTCAAGATACGATTGGGACGCCAGATATGCATTTCTTCGTCTATGAGAGTTACATAGTTTTTGATCATAAGAAAGAAAAAATTCATGTTATCGAGGATGCTCTCTACAGTGAACGTAGTAATGAAGAACTAGAAGTGGCTTTAGATCAGGTTTTAGAAGAATTGAAAATCCCTGCTCCAAACGAATTTGAAGATTTGGACGTTTCTCCACTTCAGTTTAGACCACATATTGCACCTCAGAAATTTGAAGAGATGGTAGAAACAGCTCGTGACTTGATTCGCAATGGAGATATGTTCCAATGTGTACTCAGTCAACGTTTCTCTGCTGAGGTCACTGGAAATCCTTTTGACTTTTACAGAAATCTCCGAGTGACCAATCCATCAAATTACCTCTACTTTTATGATTTTGGAAATTATCAAATTATCGGTGCCAGTCCTGAGAGCTTGGTTTCTGTCAAGAATGGCATCGTGACAACCAATCCAATTGCAGGTACACGACCTAGAGGTGCCAATGACGAGGAAGATGCAGCACTTGCAAGTGATCTACTTTCTGATGAAAAGGAAACGGCAGAACACCGAATGTTGGTGGATTTGGGACGAAATGATATCGGTAGAATTGCTGAAACAGCAAGTGTCCAAGTAACTAAGTATATGGAAGTCGAACTTTTCCGCTATGTCATGCATTTGACCAGCGTGGTTAAAGGACGTTTATTACCAGAACTGACTGCCATGGATGCCTTGAAGGCGACACTTCCGGCAGGAACAGTATCGGGAGCACCAAAGATTCGGGCCATGAAACGCATCTATGAACTAGAAACAGAGAAGCGAGGCATATATGCAGGAGCTATCGGTTACTTATCAGCAACTGGAGATATGGATTTCGCCATTGCTATTCGAACCATGATTCTTAAAAATAAAAGAGCATACGTACAGGCTGGTGCAGGAATTGTTTATGATTCCATCGCTCAGAACGAATACCAAGAAACGATTAACAAAGCTAAATCTATGACTAGAATGGGAGAACTAAGACCATGATCTTATTGATTGACAATTATGATTCATTTACCTATAACTTGGCTCAATATATCGGGAATTTCGCAGAAGTTCAGGTTTTGAGAAATGATGATCCACATCTTTATGAACATGCTGAAAAGGCAGATGGACTGGTCTTTTCTCCTGGTCCAGGTTGGCCAGCTGATGCTGGGAAAATGGAAGAAATGATTCGTGATTTTGCAGGTAAGAAACCTATTCTAGGGATTTGTTTGGGGCACCAAGCCATTGCAGAAGTCTTTGGTGGTAAGTTGGGCTTGGCTCCTAAAGTTATGCACGGTAAACAAAGTCAAATCCGATTTGAGACTCCATCAGTTCTCTATCAAGGAATTGAGGACAATCGTCCAGTCATGCGTTACCATAGTATTTTAATTGAAGAGATGCCAGAAGAGTTTGAAGTGACAGCTCGTTCGACAGATGATCAAGCTATTATGGGGATTCAACACAAAACCTTGCCAATTTATGGCTTGCAGTATCATCCAGAAAGTATTGGAACGCCAGATGGCCTATCTTCTATTCAGAATTTTATCGAGAAAGTTGTAAAGTGAGGAACACAAAATGAAAGAAATTATAGAAAAATTAGCAAACTTTGAAGACCTATCAAGTGTTGAAATGACAGATGTGATCGAACGCATCGTGACAGGGCGAGTGACAGAAGCACAAATCGCTTCACTCCTTTTAGCCCTTAAGATGAAGGGAGAAACACCTGAAGAAAGAACAGCCCTCGCTCAAGTCATGAGAGGACATGCTCAACACATTCCAACAAATATTCAAGATGCTATGGATAATTGTGGTACAGGTGGAGATAAGTCATTTAGCTTCAACATTTCTACAACTGCAGCCTTTGTTTTGGCAGGTGGAGGAATCCACATGGCCAAACATGGAAATCGCTCTATTTCTTCTAAATCTGGGTCAGCAGATGTCTTGCAAGCTTTGGGAATCAATATTGATCTCAAACCATCACAATTGGGTAAGGTATTTGACCAAACAGGAATCGTCTTTCTCTTTGCCAAAAACATGCACCCAGCCATGAAATACATTATGCCAGCACGTTTGGAGTTGGGAATTCCAACCATCATGAATTTGACAGGTCCGCTCATTCACCCAATGGTTTTGGAAACACAGCTTCTAGGAATCAGTCGTCCGGAACTTCTGGAAAGTACTGCTCAGGTTTTGAAAAACATGGGTCGCAAACGTGCCATTGTAGTAGCTGGTCCAGAAGGGTTGGATGAAGCTGGTTTGAATGGAACTACCAGCATTGCCCTTCTTGAAAATGGCGAAATTACTTTATCAACCTTTACTCCAGAAGATTTGGGAATGGAACGCATTGCTATTGAAGACATTCGTGGTGGAAATGCTCATGAGAATGCAGCCATCCTTGTCAGTGTTCTTAATAACGAACCAAGTCCATTCTTGGAAACAACAGTCTTAAATGCAGGTCTAGGATTCTACGCCAATGGTAAAGCAGATAGTATCAAGGACGGAGTTGAATTGGCACGTCAAGTGATTGCCAGTGGTAAGGCCCTTGAAAAACTCAGACTATTACAGGAGTATCAAAGATGAGTCAGGAATTTTTATCACGTATCCTAGAGCAAAAGGCGCGTGAAGTTGAAAAGATGGAGCGAGAGGAGCTTCAATCCTTGCGTCAAACTTATCGATTGAGTGAATATTTAAAAAATCATCAAGACCGTTTGCAAATCATTGCTGAGGTCAAAAAGGCAAGCCCAAGTCTAGGTGATATCAATCTTGATGTGGATATCGTACAACAGGCCCTGACTTACGAGGCTAACGGCGCGGTTATGATTTCTGTTCTGACAGATGAGGTTTTCTTTAAAGGGCATTTGGATTATTTGCGGGAAATTTCCAGTCAGGTAGAGATTCCGACGCTCAACAAGGACTTTATCATCGATGAAAAGCAAATCATCCGTGCTCGCAATGCAGGTGCAACAGTTATCTTACTCATCGTAGCGGCCTTATCTGAAAAACGACTCAAGGAGCTTTACGACTACGCGACAGATCTTGGTCTAGAAGTTTTGGTGGAAACTCATAATCTTGCTGAACTGGAAGTGGCTCATAGACTTGGAGCTCAAATTATTGGTGTCAACAATCGCAATTTAACAACCTTTGAAGTTGACTTGCAGACCAGTGTAGACTTGGCCAAATATTTCAAGGATGATTGCTTCTACATTTCCGAATCTGCTATTTTTACAGAGGAGGATGCAAAACGAGTAGCACCATTCTTTAACGGAATTTTAGTAGGAACAGCCCTCATGCAGGCAGAAGATGTAGCCCAGAGAATCAAGGAGTTGCAGATTGACAAAGGTTAAGATTTGTGGACTATCGAATATAGAAGCGGTAAAAACGGCTGTGTCAGCTGGAGCAGACTATATTGGTTTTGTCTTTGCTCCTAGCAAAAGACAGGTGACCTTGGAACAAGCAGCAGAGCTGGCTAAGTTTATTCCTAGCCATATTCAAAAGGTTGGAGTATTTGTTTCACCCAGTCGGGCGGACTTACTAGAAGCGATTGAAAAGGTTGGCTTGGACTTGGTGCAGGTTCATGGTCAGGTAGTAGATAAACTATTTGAAAATTTACCTTGTGGCAGCATTCAGGCTGTTCAGGTCGATGAAGGGGGGCATGTACCCAATTCTCAGGCAGACTATCTACTCTTTGACGCTCCTGTTGCAGGGAGTGGACAAACCTTTGACTGGGGCCGACTGGATACGACAAAACTAGCCCAGCCTTTCTTCATCGCAGGTGGGCTAAATGAGGACAATGTAGCAAGAACAATTCAACATTTCTCTCCCTTTGCAGTAGATGTATCAAGCGGAGTAGAAACAGACGGACAAAAAGATCATGAAAAGATTAGAAGATTTATAGAGAGGGTAAAGAATGGCATATCAAGAACCAAATAAAGATGGATTTTACGGGAAATTCGGTGGACGTTTTGTCCCAGAAACATTGATGACAGCAGTATTGGAGTTAGAAGAGGCTTATCGTGAAAGTCAGGCAGATCCAAGTTTCCAAGAGGAGTTAAATCAACTTTTGCGCCAGTATGTAGGTCGCGAAACTCCTCTATACTACGCAAAAAACTTGACCCAGCATATCGGCGGAGCCAAGATTTATCTTAAACGCGAAGACCTTAACCATACAGGTGCTCACAAGATTAACAATGCATTGGGACAAGTTCTCCTCGCTAAACGTATGGGCAAAAAGAAAATTATCGCTGAAACAGGTGCTGGCCAGCACGGTGTGGCAACTGCAACAGCTGCAGCACTCTTTAACATGGAATGTACCATCTACATGGGCGAGGAAGATGTCAAACGCCAAGCCCTCAATGTTTTCCGCATGGAGCTTTTAGGAGCTAGGGTAGAGGCAGTGACTGATGGTTCGCGCGTGCTCAAGGATGCAGTCAATGCAGCCCTTCGTTCTTGGGTTGCAAATATCGATGATACCCACTATATCCTTGGTTCTGCCTTGGGACCTCATCCTTTCCCAGAAATTGTTCGTGACTTCCAAAGTGTTATCGGTCGAGAAGCCAAACAACAGTACCGTGAATTGACAGGTGAAAATTTACCAGATGCCCTAGTAGCCTGTGTTGGTGGTGGCTCTAATGCCATCGGACTTTTCCATCCATTTGTGGAAGATGAGTCAGTGGCTATGTATGGAGCTGAAGCAGCAGGACTAGGTGTGGATACGGAGCACCACGCAGCAACCTTGACCAAGGGTCGTCCAGGTGTTCTCCACGGCTCTCTCATGGATGTGCTCCAAGATGCTCATGGTCAAATCCTAGAAGCTTTCTCAATCTCAGCAGGTTTGGACTATCCTGGTATCGGTCCAGAACATTCTCATTACCACGATATCAAACGTGCGACCTATGTACCAGTGACAGACGAGGAAGCCTTGGAAGGATTCCAACTCTTGTCTCGTGTAGAAGGAATTATCCCAGCTTTAGAGTCCAGCCATGCCATCGCCTTTGCGGTGAAATTAGCCAAAGAACTTGGACCAGATAAGTCTATGATTGTCTGCCTATCAGGTCGTGGAGACAAGGATGTGGTTCAAGTCAAAGACCGCTTGGAAGCAGATGCAGCAAAGAAGGGAGAAGTTCATGCCTAAGACTTTAACAGAAAAATTAAATGCTATAAAAGCAGCTGGAAAAGGAATTTTTGTTCCCTATATCATGGCTGGAGACCATGAAAAAGGTTTGGATGGACTTGCTGAAACAATCCACTTTTTAGAAGATTTGGGAGTGTCTGCTATTGAAGTGGGAGTTCCTTTCTCAGACCCAGTTGCAGATGGTCCAGTTATCGAAGAAGCAGGCTTGCGCAGTCTAGATCGCAGAACCTCTACCCAGGCTTTGGTTGAAACCTTGAAAACCATTGAAACAGAAATCCCGCTTGTCATCATGACCTATTTTAACCCCCTCTTTCAGTACGGTGTGGAGAAATTGGTTAAAGACCTTTCTGATACAGCGGTTAAAGGTTTGATTATTCCAGATCTGCCTCATGAACATGCTAATTTTGTGGAGCCCTTCTTGGTACGTACAGACATTGCTTTGATTCCACTTGTCAGCTTGACGACAGGAATTGAGCGTCAAAAGGAACTCATTGAAGAGGCTGAAGGTTTTGTCTATGCTGTCGCTATTAACGGGGTGACAGGGAAAGCAGGTAATTACCGAGATGACTTGGACAAGCACTTGGCTCAACTGCATCAAGTGGCAGATATTCCGGTCTTGACAGGATTTGGTGTATCCACACAGGATGATGTAGAACGATTTAATGCAGTATCAGACGGCGTCATCGTCGGTTCCAAGATTGTTAAGGCTCTACATGAAGGACAAGTAGCAGAAATCGCTGACTTTATCCGAGAAGCAGTAGCTTACAAAAAATAATCATACAAGCAGCCAGCAAGAGGAAAGGCACAAAAGGAAGTCTTTCCTTTTTCTTTAGTAGGAGAAAGGCTAGAATGCCTGTTGTAGAAGCAAATTGAATGAGAATCAGTATTTCTGTAAGTGTAAAAACTAGGGAACAAGAAGACAGAAATAGAAAATCACCTGCCCCAATGCGAATATCAATAACATGGGAAATGATTCCAAGAACTAGGAAGAAAACCATGATTAGATTCCAACTACAGCAAATCATGAGGATTAAGTGAAATATTAGCCAGATGATTAAGGGGTATTCTTGATGTCGAAGGTCATAAATTCCTAAAGTTAAGCCAGCAGTGATTAGGATGACTTGACTCAAAGTTAGAAATTCCCAAGAAAAAGCTAAAAAGAGCAGTCCAAAGCCTAACTCAAAGAAAGCATACCAGAAAGGATATCGTACCTTGCAATAGCGACAGCGAAAGCGATGGACTACTTGAGAGACAATTGGAATCAAATCCAGAGGTCTCAAGCGAGTCTGACAAGAATCACAGTGACTTGCAGGAAAGACGATGGATTGTTCAGGGAAGCGATCAATGACCAAGCCTAGAAAGGAAGCAAGAATCGTTCCAACAAGAAAAAAGTAAAGATGAATCATACTTATTTATTCGGAAAAAATAAGAGAAAGAGTATAATAGTTGGATATAGGAGAAGTTATAGGAGCAAATATGAAAATTCACTTTGAAAAAGGACTTCAGTTAGAAAATGCCCAACTCATTTGTCACTGGTCTAATGCTTTGGGAGAAAGTTTTCAGAAGCAATGGATGGGGCCAAAGATTTTTTATCCCTTGATTGTCCAATCCTTACAAAAGATGGAAGGGATTTTTTCCATTTTTGTTGGAGAAGAGTTTGTAGGCATCATCCAGAAAATCAGGCTAGAAGACAGGAATCTTCATATCGGGAGATTTTTTATCAATCCCCAGAAACAGGGGCAGGGGTTAGGTAGCCAGGCTTTAAGGAAATTTGTTAGTTTGGCCTTTGAAAATGAAGACATAGATACTATTTCTCTAAATGTCTACGAGGCAAATCAAACAGCTTATAATCTTTACCAAAAGGAAGGATTTGAAATCGTTCAAATGATTGAAGTACCTATACGAAAATACATCATGAAAAAGGTCAGATAGAACATAAATAACTTCGAGGAACTGTCCCCTTACAATTTTTAATTCTCAAACTTGTTGCAGAGAAATTTTCTTGATAAAATAGATACATGACTAGATATAAAGCAATCATTTCCTATGATGGCTACGCCTTTGCTGGTTTTCAGCGGCAACCACACGCGCGTAGTGTTCAGGAGGAAATTGAAAAAACTTTAAAAAAATTAAATAAAGGACAAGCTATTACCATTCATGGAGCTGGGCGAACGGACAGTGGCGTTCATGCTTTAGGACAAGTCATCCACTTTGATCTTCCCTA
The DNA here is from genome assembly GCF_964211575.1 of Streptococcus sp. oral taxon 061. Classification (GTDB taxonomy): domain Bacteria; phylum Bacillota; class Bacilli; order Lactobacillales; family Streptococcaceae; genus Streptococcus. The sequence goes on from NZ_CAXOQQ010000003.1 coordinate 32,084, forward strand.
TCAGATGGATGAGGAAAAACTTCGTTTTGCACTTGATACCCAAAGTCCTGAAGATATCGATGTGATTTCGATTGAGATTGTGGCCGATGATTTTCATTGCCGTTATGCCAAGCATAGCAAGACCTACGAGTTTATCGTAGATAGAGGACGTCCTAAAAATCCTATGCGTCGCCATTATGCGACTCATTATCCCTATCCACTCGATGTAGAGCGGATGCAAGAAGCTGTAAAAAAACTGGAAGGAACGCATGACTTTACTGGTTTTACGGCATCAGGGACTAGTGTGGAAGACAAGGTAAGAACGATCACGGAAGCTAGTCTTAGGGTTGATGAAACAGGGCAGTTTTTGACCTTTACCTTCTCAGGCAATGGTTTCCTCTATAAGCAGATTCGAAATATGGTTGGAACCCTGCTGAAAATTGGTAACAATCGGATGCCGATTGAACAGATTGACCTCATCTTGGAGAAAAAAGACAGACAGTTGGCTGGCCCAACTGCAGCACCCAATGGTTTGTATTTGAAGGAGATTCGTTATGAAGAATAATCGTATTTTAGCACTTTCAGGAAATGATATTTTTAGTGGTGGTGGATTAGCTGCTGACCTTGCCACCTATACTTTGAATGGTTTGCATGGATTTGTAGCCATGACCTGCTTGACTGCTTTGACAGAAAATGGCTTTGAAGTCTTTCCAACTGATGAAACTATTTTCCAACAACAGTTGGATAGCCTCAAGAGTGTAGACTTTGGAGGGATTAAGATTGGTCTCTTGCCGACTGTTGGTGTTGCTGAAAAAGCCCTTCACTTTATCAAGGAGCGCACAGGTGTTCCTGTCGTCTTGGATCCTGTATTGGTTTGTAAGGAAACGCACGACGTTGCAGTCAGTGAGCTCTGTCAAGAGTTGATTCGCTTTTTCCCTTATGTATCAGTGATTACTCCGAATCTTCCTGAAGCAGAGTTGCTTGCAGACCAAAAGATTGAAACCTTAGAAGATATGAAGGCTGTAGCCAAAAAACTACATGATTTGGGTGCACCAGCAGTGATTATCAAGGGTGGGAATCGCCTCAGTCAGGATAAGGCTGTGGATGTCTTTTATGACGGAGAAAATTACACAATCCTTGAAAATCCAGTCATCCAAGGACAAAATGCTGGTGCAGGATGTACCTTTGCATCAAGTATTGCCAGCCAGTTAGTCAAGGGAGAGGAACTCTTGCCAGCAATTGAAAGTTCCAAAGCCTTTGTTTACCGAGCTATTGCACAAGCAGATCAATATGGAGTGAGACAATATGAAGCAAACCAAAACAACTAAAATCGCCCTAGTATCCATCTTAGCAGCCAGTTCGGTTGTATTAGGTTATTTTATTAAAATCCCGACCCCAACCGGAATTTTTACACTTTTGGACGTCGGTGTCTTCTTTACAGCCTTTTACTTTGGCAGTCGTGAAGGAGCCATTGTCGGAGGTTTAGCAGGATTTCTCATTGACCTTATTTCAGGTTATCCTCAGTGGATGTTTTTTAGCTTACTTAATCATGGTTTCCAAGGCTATTTCGCAGGTGTTAAAGGGAAATGGCAATGGCTAGGCTTAGTCTTGGCGACTATTTTCATGGTAGCTGGTTATGCCTTGGCATCAGCTTGGATGAATGGTTGGGGTGCAGCTATTCCAGAAATCATCCCAAATCTCTTGCAAAATATCGTTGGAATGACTCTAGGATTTCTTCTTTGTCATAGTGTAAAGAAATTTAGATAATCGTGAAAAAGAGAATCCTCTGCGGGAACTATTGAAAAAACTCTGATTATTTGCTAAAATGAAAGCTATGAAAACACTCTATGATGTGCAACAATTTCTCAAACAGTTCGGTATCATTGTCTACATGGGGAAACGTCTCTATGACATTGAACTGATGAAGATTGAACTATCTCGAATCTATGATGCAGGCTTGATGGACAAGTTAGATTATTTAGAAGCGGAAGCTGTTCTTCGTAGAGAGCACAAACTAGAATTAGACTATTTAGAAAAAAATGGAGATTAAGTATTATGGTAACTTGGGTTTTGTGGGGACTTGTCGTAGCGATGTTGGCATGGATGGGGTACAACTATCTTCGCATTCGTCGTGCAGCGAAAATCGTAGACAATGCAGAGTTTGAGTCTTTGATTCGTACAGGTCAGTTAATTGACTTGCGTGATCCAGCTGACTTCCACAGAAAACATATCCTCGGAGCTCGTAATATCCCTTCAAATCAATTGAAGACAAGTCTTGCAGCGCTTCGTAAGGATAAACCTGTCCTTCTTTATGAGAACCAACGTGCGCAACGTGTTACAAATGCAGCGCTTTTCTTGAAAAAACAAGGTTTCTCAGAAATCTATATCCTCTCTTATGGATTGGATTCTTGGACTGGGAAGGTTAAATCTAGTTAACAATGTGAAAACAACTTGTCACATATGTTTAATATAGAAAACCGATTTTTTATGGTATAATAATTTATATAAATTTTAAGGAGTTTTTATTATGCAAGAAAAGAAAAAAGCATCGCTTGTTTTAGGTATCCTATCTATTGTCCTTGGTTTGTTATCTCCAATCGTAGGTCTTATTTTGGGTATCATTGGATTAGTATTGGGTAATTCACACCAAAATCAATCTGGACTAAATTATAAAACAGAAAAAATTCTCAATATCGTAGGGATTGTTATTTCAGTCCTTAACTGGATTGCAGGATTCATTTTGATGATGCACTAATCAGGATTCTAACAAAAAAAGCTTTATTTTTAAAGCTTTTTTGTTTTACCCATTTTTCGTTAAGTGGTTTTTAATCATTTCTAATTCTTTTGGTTAGGGATGGTTACAGAGAGGAAATACTTGTTACCTAATAGATAAAGCCGATTTGTATGGTATAATGATTGCGTAATTAGTTTAAGGAGATTTTAGAGCATGCAAGAAAAGAAAAAAGCTTCACTTGTTTTGAGTATCCTATCTATCGTCCTTGGATTGCCATCTCCAATTGTAGGACTGATTCTAGGTATCTGTGGACTAGTCATGGCTAATTCAAGTCAAAAAGAATCTGGTCTAGACTTTAAAAGAGAAAGAATCCTAAGTACCGTGGGGATCGTAGTTTCTGTCCTTAGCTGGATTGTGGACATCGCTTTATTTTATAGCTTAGCAAGAATCTAAAAAAGCTTTAGTTTTAAAGCTTTTTTATTCTATTCACTTTTCTCTAAGTATTTTTTAATGATTTCCAATTCTTCTTTATTCAAGGGCCGATATTGACCCTCTGCTAGCTCTGAATCTAATGTGAAATCTCCGAACTGAACTCGTTTGAGAGCAGTGACCTTGACACCGACTGAGAGGAACATTTTCTTGACTTGATGAAATTTTCCTTCTGATATGGTGATGGTGGCTTTACTGTGGCTAGGACTTGAGGCTAGAATTTCAAGCTGAGCAGGTTTACAGACAGTTCCATCAAGAAAGACAATCCCATCTTTGAACATTTGGATATGATTAGGAGTCAGTGGTCCATTTACCTCGACTTGATAGGTTTTTTCGACATGGTATTGAGGATGAAGGAGTTGAAAACCTAAAGGACCATTATCTGTCAAGAGGAGAAGTCCTGTCGTATTTCGATCCAATCGACCAATTGCGTAAAGTTGAGCCGACTGGAGATGTTGAGGAAGTAAATCCATAACTGTTGGCAGTTCCTTGTCTTTACTTGCTGTCACGACACCATTTGGTTTGTGAAGCATAAGGTAGATGTGCTCATATCCTTGGATTTTTCTGCCTTGAAAAATCAGCTCTTGGAGACCTGTATCTATATTTTGTGCAAGGGAAGTAGCAGCTAGTCCATCTACTAAGATTTCTTTTTTTAGGAGAGCCTGTTTCATGGCTTTCCGACTGATTTTTTCCTGGGCCAATAAATTATCTAAACGCATACCAGCCTATCTTATCACAAGTCGATATTTTTGAAAAGAAAAGAGAAGAAATGAATTTTCTTTTGAAAACATTTACACTTACTTGAGTTATGCCATTTGCTTAAAATTGTGGTATAATCGTTCAGTTAGAAAATAAATTTGAATAAATAGAGGAAATCATGACAAAATTAAGAGAAGATATCCGTAATATCGCGATTATCGCCCACGTCGACCACGGGAAAACAACCCTCGTTGACGAATTGTTGAAACAATCTGAAACTCTTGACGCACGTACAGAATTGGCTGAGCGTGCAATGGACTCAAACGATATCGAGAAAGAGCGTGGAATCACCATCCTTGCGAAAAATACAGCAGTTGCCTACAATGGAACTCGTATCAACATCATGGACACACCAGGACACGCGGATTTCGGTGGAGAAGTTGAGCGTATCATGAAAATGGTTGATGGTGTTGTTTTGGTCGTAGATGCTTACGAAGGAACCATGCCACAGACTCGTTTCGTATTGAAAAAAGCCTTGGAACAAGACCTTGTGCCGATCGTTGTAGTTAACAAAATCGATAAGCCATCAGCTCGTCCAGCAGAAGTAGTTGATGAAGTCTTGGAACTCTTCATCGAGCTTGGTGCGGATGATGACCAACTTGACTTCCCAGTCGTTTATGCGTCAGCGATCAACGGAACATCTTCATTGTCAGATGATCCAGCAGACCAAGAAAAGACTATGGCGCCAATCTTTGACACCATTATCGATCACATTCCAGCTCCGGTTGATAACTCTGATGAGCCTCTTCAATTCCAAGTGTCTCTTCTTGACTACAATGACTTCGTAGGACGTATCGGTATCGGACGTATCTTCCGTGGTAGTGTCAAGGTTGGGGACCAAGTTACCCTTTCTAAACTTGACGGAACAACCAAAAACTTCCGTGTTACAAAACTCTTCGGTTTCTTTGGTTTGGAACGTCGTGAAATCCAAGAAGCTAAGGCTGGTGACTTGATTGCCGTATCAGGTATGGAAGATATCTTCGTTGGTGAAACCATTACTCCAACAGATGCGGTTGAAGCTCTTCCAGTTCTTCATATCGATGAGCCAACCCTTCAAATGACCTTCTTGGTTAACAACTCACCTTTTGCTGGTCGTGAAGGGAAATGGGTGACTTCACGTAAGGTTGAAGAGCGCCTTCAAGCAGAATTGCAAACAGACGTTTCTCTTCGTGTAGATCCAACTGACTCACCAGATAAATGGACCGTTTCAGGACGTGGAGAATTGCACTTGTCAATCCTTATCGAAACCATGCGTCGTGAAGGATATGAGCTTCAAGTATCTCGTCCAGAAGTTATCATCAAAGAAATCGATGGTGTGAAGTGTGAGCCGTTTGAACGCGTGCAAATTGACACACCAGAAGAATACCAAGGATCTGTTATCCAAAGCCTTTCTGAACGTAAGGGTGAAATGCTGGATATGATTGCAACTGGTAATGGTCAAACTCGTTTGGTCTTCTTAGTTCCTGCGCGTGGTTTGATTGGATACTCAACTGAGTTCTTGTCAATGACTCGTGGTTACGGAATTATGAACCATACCTTCGACCAATATTTACCATTGATTCCAGGTGAAATTGGTGGACGTCACCGTGGTGCTCTTGTTTCTATCGATACTGGTAAGGCAACAACATACTCAATCATGTCTATCGAAGAACGTGGAACCATCTTTGTTAACCCAGGTACTGAGGTTTACGAAGGAATGATTATCGGTGAAAACTCTCGTGAAAATGACTTGACTGTTAACATCACGAAGGCTAAACAAATGACCAACGTTCGTTCAGCTACTAAAGACCAAACTGCGGTTATCAAGACTCCTCGTATCTTGACGCTTGAAGAATCACTCGAGTTCTTGAATGACGATGAGTACATGGAAGTAACGCCTGAATCAATCCGTTTGCGTAAACAAATCCTTAATAAGGCAGAGCGTGAGAAAGCAAACAAAAAGAAAAAATCAGCTGAATAAGAGCTAGAAAGAGATAAAAATGGTCTATCTAATCATAGGGATTTTATTGATCTTACTTTATATCTTTGCGACACCTCAAAGTATCAAGGGGACGGTCAATGTTGTTATTCTGGTCTTTGGACTAGTTGCCCTCTTGATCTTGTTGATGCTGTCAGCTCTACAAATCTTCCAACTTCCAGCAGAAATCTTTATTACATTGGGGATGCTAGCTCTTACCTACTTTAGTTTGAGAGATATCAGTCTCATGTCTATTCGGAAGAAGCGAGAAAATTAAATCTATTAATAACAAAAAAACTTCTATTAGCAACTGAGTTGCCGATAGAAGTTTTTATTTGTTACTGTTATTGTCAGAATAACGGTTGTAGAAATCGACTTTTATCTGGATAAAGTGTTCTAATTCACGGAAGAGTTGCAAGAGAGTCGCCCGTGTCTCAAACTCCTCTCTTGTTTTAGGGAGGCTACGATTACGAAATACCTGCAGATAGCTTTCAATATCATTCAATAAGTCATTGGCTGGATTGGTTTGACTCAGTTGATTAGCTGTTTTTGAAAAGAGCTGTGCGACAATAAGGCTCTCACTTGCGGCTAGTTGGCAAGTATTAATCTGTTGTGCCATATTTCTCAAGATACGAGTTTGTCTTTGCCGCATCTCAAAGTAGTGAATATGATAATCTGTCTGATGAAAGAGATGATCAGAGTGGTCGAGATAAACCAACTTAAGCGCCTCCTCGAGCAACTGGTCAAGTTCATTTACGAGTTGTGCTTGATTACGACCGTCTCCTCTTTTTAGATAGTAAGCTAGGCGTAGAAGAACATTTCTGAGTTTATCTTCAACAAGCATATGATAGCGTTGGATTTCTTTTTCACGCGAAGGCATATAGAGATTGACCAGCAGTGCAAAGCCAGTACCGATTAGGAAGAGTAAGAGCTCATTCAGTAAAAGTTCTGGTGAGGTTGATTGCTGGATTAAGAGATGGCTGACCAAGACGCTACTAGGGGTAATACCGATTTCCCAACCTAGTTTATAGGCCAGGGGAACATAGATTGCTAAGTACAGTCCAAAACTCCAGATGTGATATCCAGTCAGTTGGAATGCTATGACACCAACCAGTAGTGCAAGGAGAGTTGAGAAAAGGCGATTTCGAGCTAGTTTGATAGTGCTTCTTCGAGTGTCTGAAAGGCTCAAGATGGCAATAATACCAGCTGATACAGCAGATGATAAATCAAAAAAGTAGGCTAGCAAACAAGCGAAACAGGTTGCTAGGACTAGTTTTAGAGTACGTTGTGTGATAGACATAAAACACTTTCCTAATGAATAATCGTTACACTATTAATTATAAAAGGAATTTGAAATAGGTCAAGACTTCTGACTTGCATATTCTGCGACTGCGGTAAAGAGGACATCTGTCGAAGAGTTGAGGGCAGTTTCACAAGAGTCTTGAACCACACCAATCACAAAACCGACGGCAACAACCTGGATGGCTATGTCATTAGAAATCCCAAAGAGACTACAAGCAATAGGGATCAACAGGAGTGAACCACCAGCAATACCAGAAGCTCCACATGCAGAGATGGCTGCGACGATGCTTAGTACAAATGCAGTAGCAAAATCAACCGTAATTCCTAGAGAGTTGACAGCAGCTAAGGTTAAAATATTGATGGTGATAGCAGCACCAGCCATATTGATAGTTGAACCCAGTGGGATTGAGACTGAATAAGTATCTGGATTGAGACCGAGTTCTTCACAGAGTTTCATATTGACAGGGATATTTGCAGCAGAGCTACGAGTGAAAAAGGCAGTAACACCGCTGACACGTAGACATTTTAAAACCAGTGGATAGGGATTTCGCTTCATGAAAAGAAAGGCAATCAGTGGATTGATGACTAGGGCTACTAACAGCATGGTTCCAATCAAAAGTATAAGTAAAATACCATAGTTTGCAAGACTGGCAATACCTTGGTTGGAAATGGTTTGAAAAACTAGGCCAAGGATACCGAAAGGAGCTAGGTTGATAATCCAACCAACAATTTTAGAGACAACATCTGACATGGTTTTCAAAAGGTCTTTACTATGGCTACTTGCTTCTCTCATGGCAATTCCAAAGACAATTGCCCAAGATAGAATACCGATGTAATTAGCTTGGATAATCGCATTTAGAGGATTATCGACCATATTCAGCAAGAGATTGCTGACAACTTGACCGATTCCATCTGGTGAACTTACTTCTGTGTTGGTATTACTAAGGGTAATCTGAATCGGGAAGAGGAAGCTCATGAAAACTGCTACAAGGGCGGCAGCAAAAGTTCCGAGTAAATAGAGTAAAATAACTGTTCTTATATTTGTAGTCTTTCCTTTTTGGTGCTGAGACAGGGCATTAGCTACAAGGAAAAAGACTAGAATGGGTGCGATGGCTTTAAGACCACCAACAAAAAGATCGCCTAGGAGTCCAATTCCTGAAAACTGAGGGGAAAATATTCCAAATAGAGCTCCAAGAATCATTCCAATCAGGATACGTTTGATAAGGCTTGCCTTGTTCCAGGCACGAATGATTCTTCTCATACATTTCTCCTTTTTTGAGTAATAGTAACGATTATAGTATAAAAATATTTGAAAATCAAGTAAAATGTAAATTTACATAATGAAAACGCATATTTATAAAGAATATAGCTCTGTCATTTTATGGTATAATAGTAGAAAGGAGTTTTACATGCAAGAATTTTTTAAAAGTTATTTTGATAAGCTAGATTTAACCTCAGTATTTGAGAATCTCTTGACCAAAGTGATTTCTCTTTTAATTTTATTTGTACTATTTTACATTGCTAAAAAGCTACTTCATGCGGCTGTAAAGAAAATAGTGAAACCATCGCTTAAATTTTCAAATCGGGACGCGGGAAGACAGAAGACAATTTCGCGTTTGCTTGAAAATGTCTTTAATTACATTCTCTATTTCTTCTTAGTCTACTGTATTTTATCTATCCTAGGACTGCCTGTATCAAGTTTACTAGCTGGTGCTGGGATTGCCGGGGTTGCAATTGGTATGGGGGCCCAAGGATTTTTGTCGGATGTCATCAATGGTTTCTTTATTCTCTTTGAACGTCAGTTGGATGTGGGAGATGAGGTCGTTTTGACAAATGGTCCCATTACTGTATCGGGGAAAGTAGTTAGTGTTGGAATTCGAACCACTCAACTAAGAGGCGAAGACCAAGCTCTCCATTTTGTTCCTAACCGTAATATCACTGTAGTTAGCAATTTTTCAAGAGATGAACAGAACTGAAATTTTACTTGATTTGTGGTACAATAGAGGGAGTTTGACAGAGGAGAAATGATGGTTTTAGATAAACAATTAGGAAATGGTTGTACCTGGATAAATCTTGATATCGAAAAAATTAAAAATCTTGAAGATTTATCAGAAATCTATGGATTGGATAAAGAAACTATCGAATATGCTCTGGATAGAAATGAACGAGCCCACATGGACTATGACCGTGAAAATGGGACTGTGACCTTTATCTATAATGTTCTTGACTTAGAGAAGGACAAGGAATACTATGAAGCCATCCCCATGACCTTTATCGTTGAACAACAACGAATGATTACGATCAGTAACCATAAGAATGCTTATGTCATTGATCAAATGTTATCTTATCTGAATAGCCATGAGTCCCTTTCTATTTACAAATTTCTCTTTGCCGGTTTAGAGATTATTAGTAACGCTTATTATCCTGTCATCGAAGAAATGGATAAAAGTAAGGACGAAATTAGTGCCTTGCTACGTCAAACCACGACAAAGAAAAATCTCTTTGCTCTCTCTGACTTGGAGACTGGTATGGTTTACTTGACAGCAGCGGCAAAACAAAATCGACTTCTATTGGAACATATCCAGGGCCACGCTTTGTATCGGAGATTTAACGAAGTCGAACGAGAGCAGTTTGATGATGCGATGATTGAAGCCCATCAGTTGGTGTCTATGACAGATTTGATTTCTCAAGTCTTGCAACAACTCTCAGCTTCTTACAACAACATCCTTAACAATAATCTGAATGACAGTTTGACAATTTTGACCATTATCTCAGTATTGCTAGCAGTCCTTGCGGTTATTACAGGTTTCTTCGGAATGAATGTTCCTCTACCATTTACAGAAGAGCCAAATGCTTGGATTTATATCTTAATGGCTAGCTTGATTTTATGGGCAGCCTTATCTCAATGGCTGAAGAAAATTACTAGAAAATAAAAGAGAAGGAGCCAGAATGGCGATTGAAAATTACATGCCAGATTTTGCTGTGGAAGCAGTTTATGATTTGACAGTAGAAAGCCTGCAAAAACAGGGAATAAAAGCTGTTTTGGTAGATTTAGATAACACTCTCATTGCTTGGAATAACCCTGACGGGACTCCAGAGATGAAACGATGGTTGCACGACCTTCGTGATGCAGGGATTCGCATTATCGTAGTCTCAAACAATTCTAAGAAACGTGTTCAACGAGCAGTTGAAAAATTTGGAATTGATTATGTTTACTGGGCTTTAAAGCCTTTCACTTTCGGGATTGATCGAGCGATGAAAGAATTCCACTATGAGAAAAACGAAGTGGTCATGGTTGGGGATCAGCTCATGACAGACATTCGTGCAGCTCACCGTGCAGGAATTCGCTCGATTTTGGTTAAACCCTTGGTGCGGCACGATTCCATCAAAACGCAAATCAACCGAGCTCGTGAACGTCGTGTTATGAAGCAAATCACTGAAAAGTACGGATCTATTACTTATAAAAAAGGAATTTAACTATGGAAGAAATTCTCTGTATTGGTTGTGGAGCAACCATTCAGACGGAAGATAAGACTGGTTTGGGTTTTACACCTCAGTCAGCATTGGAAAAAGGTTTGGAAACTGGAGAAGTTTATTGCCAGCGTTGTTTCCGTCTCCGTCACTATAATGAAATTACAGATGTGCAGTTGACAGATGATGATTTCCTCAAACTCTTGCACGAGGTAGGAGACAGTGATGCCTTGGTGGTCAATGTCATTGATATTTTTGACTTCAATGGCTCTGTTATCCCAGGTTTGCCACGCTTTGTGTCAGGTAATGATGTGCTTTTGGTTGGAAATAAAAAAGACATCTTGCCTAAGTCTGTTAAGGACAGCAAGGTAACACACTGGCTGATGGAGCGCGCTCACGAAGAAGGTCTTCGTCCTGTGGATGTTGTCCTGACTTCAGCACAAAACAAGCATGCTATTAGAGAAGTAATCGACAAGATTGAGCAATACCGTAAGGGACGTGACGTCTATGTGGTCGGCGTGACCAATGTTGGGAAATCAACTCTTATCAATGCCATCATCCAGGAAATCACGGGTGACCAGAATGTCATCACGACGTCTCGATTCCCGGGTACGACCTTGGACAAGATTGAGATTCCGCTTGATGATGGATCTTATATCTATGATACACCGGGGATTATTCACCGTCATCAGATGGCTCACTACTTGACGGATAAAAACCTCAAGTATGTCAGTCCTAAAAAGGAAATCAAACCAAAAACCTATCAGCTAAACCCTGCACAAACTCTGTTTTTAGGTGGATTGGGACGTTTTGACTTTATTGCAGGAGAAAAGCAAGGTTTCACAGCTTTCTTTGACAATGAACTCAAACTTCACCGCACCAAGCTAGAAGGAGCAAGTGTCTTTTACGACAAGCACCTGGGAACTCTTCTCACACCGCCAAATAGCAAGGAAAAAGAAGATTTTCCAAAACTGGTCCAACATGTCTTTACTATCAAGGACAAGACAGATCTAGTTATTTCAGGACTAGGCTGGATTCGTGTAACAGGGAACGCCAAAGTCGCCGTCTGGGCACCAGAAGGCGTCGCAGTCGTCACACGAAAAGCAATTATTTAAACACAGAAAGGAAAGGGTTGTCTATATAAAGGCGAGCACAGCGAGCCCATAGAAGATACTTTTCGCCGTGGTGTTAGTTGGTACAAGTGATTGTACCAACTGCGGAAAATTTGAGACCTTAGGCTCAAATTTTAGTCATGAAAGTCCAGAGGACTTTGCTGACGTCCGTCACCACTTCAGAAAAGTATAAAAAGAAACTCTTTTAAATGAATTATGTCATTAACATCAAAACAACGTGCCTTCCTCAACAGCCAGGCACACACCCTTAAACCCATCATCCAAATCGGGAAAAATGGTCTCAACGACCAAATTAAAACAAGTGTTCGTCAGGCTCTTGACGCTCGTGAATTGATCAAGGTTACTCTCTTACAAAACACAGATGAAAACATCCACGAAGTAGCTGAAATCTTGGAAGAAGAAATCGGTGTGGACACAGTTCAAAAAATCGGACGCATCTTGATTTTGTATAAACAATCCAGCAAGAAAGAAAATCGCAAGATTTCTAAAAAAGTTAAAGAAATCTAAGAATGGCACTCCCAAAAACTGTTTTTACAGAAAAGTAAAGGAGATTAACCTATGGCAATTGAATTATTAACTCCCTTTACAAAAGTGGAGTTAGAGCCAGAAATCAAGGATAAAAAACGCAAACAAGTCGGTATTTTGGGTGGAAATTTTAACCCTGTTCACAATGCCCATCTGATTGTTGCAGATCAAGTGCGCCAACAGTTGGGATTGGATCAGGTTCTGCTCATGCCCGAATATCAACCACCTCACGTAGACAAAAAGGAAACTATTCCTGAACACCATCGCCTCAAGATGTTAGAATTGGCGATTGATGGGGTTGAAGGTCTAGCTATTGAGACCATCGAACTAGAGCGTAAGGGTATTTCCTACACCTACGACACTATGAAACTTCTAACAGAGAAGAATCCAGATACAGATTACTATTTCATTATCGGTGCAGATATGGTAGACTATCTGCCTAAATGGTACCGAATTGATGAGTTGGTGGAACTAGTTCAGTTTGTAGGGGTTCAACGTCCGCGTTACAAGGCAGGGACTTCTTATCCAGTTATCTGGGTGGATGTACCTCTTATGGATATTTCATCCAGCATGGTGCGTGATTTCATTGCCCAAGGACGCACACCTAACTTTCTCCTACCTAAGCCGGTGCTAGACTATATCGAGAAAGAAGGGCTTTACTGATGGCATACCAGGACTATATCAACTGTTCCCGTGAGGAATTATTGAAAAAAATGGCAGAGCTTCTACCCGAGAAACGTTTGACCCATTGTTTGGGTGTAGAGCGCGCAGCCATTGAACTTGCAGAACGATTTGGAGTGGATGCCGAGAAAGCAGGTCTAGCAGGTCTCCTTCATGACTATGCTAAAAAGCTATCAGATCAAGAATTTCTAGACTTGATTGACCGTTATCAGCTAGATCCTGACCTCAAAAACTGGGGCAATAATGTCTGGCATGGTATGGTCGGTATTTACAAAATTCAGGAAGATTTGGATTTACAAGATCCTGAAATCCTACGAGCTATTGAAATTCATACAGTAGGAGCGATTCAGATGACGGACCTTGACAAGGTTATCTACGTCGCAGACTATATCGAGCACAATCGTGCCTTTCCAGGAGTGGATGAGGCGCGTGAAATTGCTGAACTATCGCTAAATAAGGCGGTGGCCTACGAGACAGTTCACACAGTAGAGCATTTAGCTCATCAAGGATTTCCCATCTATCCCCAAACCCTTGAAACCTATAACGCCTATGTGCACTATTTGAAAGAGGACTAAATGAAGACGGCTTTTATAATCATTGATGTTCAGAATATTTTAGTGGAAACTGGTTTTCAGACAAATAGTCTATTAGAAAAAATTTCTTACTTACAAAACCAGGCTAGAAGCAAGAATATCGAAATTATTTATGTTCAACATATTGAGAACTCTGAAGCTCAAACATCAGAAGATTGGCAGTTATCTGAGCTTTTAAGTCGAAAACCTAATGAAAAGGTCTTTCAGAAGAAGTATAACAGTATTTTCAAAGAAACTGGTTTAAAAGAATACTTGGATAAACAGGGGATTGAAAAATTAGTTTTATGTGGTATGCAGACAGAATATTGTGTGGATACCTCTGTCAAGGTTGCCTTTGAATATGGCTATCAGCTTATTATTCCAGAAGGAACTTGCACAACGTTTGATGGCGATGACATTCCAGCAGAAACGATAAATGAATTTTATGAGGGCATTTGGGAGGGGCGCTTTGCAGATGTCCTAGATTACAAACATATTTTCTAGAAAGAGGATTAAATGAACGAAAAAGAATTATTACAACTAGTCGTGAAAGCGGCTGATGAGAAACGCGCGGAGGATATCCTCGCGCTTGACGTACAAGAATTGACCAGTGTGACAGACTATTTTGTTATCACTAGCTCAATGAATAGCCGTCAGTTGGATGCTATCGCTGACAATATTCGTGAAAAAGTTGCTGAAGCAGGCTTTAAAGGTAGCCATGTTGAAGGAGATGCAGCTGGTGGCTGGGTTTTGCTAGACCTTGGTGGTGTTGTTGTGCATATCTTCTCAGAAGAAATGCGTGCCCACTATAATCTAGAAAAACTTTGGCATGAGGCAGAGTCAGTAGACCTCTCAGAAACTTTATAGTCTTTTCCTTTATCTTTTATTACTGCGTTAACTCATTTTGCCTAACTCTAGTTATGCCTGAAATTCGTTGCCTAGTACTAAAAGCAAACGAAAAGACTATAGCGTTACAATTGAACTCAGTTGTAGTCAACTGGGTTTTATTTGCTTATTTTAGAAAAATTGATTGAAAGGTAAGAGCGTCGTGTTTTGTTCATCTCGAAACTGAACACGAGCTAAAAGCTGCGAGAAAAAGATAAACTTTCTTTGTATCTGACGATACAGCAGAAAGTTTCCTATTTTCTCCTTGCTTTTAACGCTCTTTGTATCTTAATTATGGCTACTTATGAAACCTTTGCGGCTGTTTACGATGCAGTCATGGATGATAGTTTATACGACAAGTGGACGGACTTTTCCCTCCGTCATCTACCTAAGACTAAGGAGAGAAAGAGACTCTTGGAATTGGCTTGTGGTACAGGCATCCAGTCTGTGCGCTTTTCTCAAGCTGGTTTTGATGTGACTGGACTTGACTTGAGTGCGGATATGTTGAAGATTGCTGAGAAGAGAGCGGCTTCAGCCAAGCAAAAGATTGACTTTATTGAAGGCAATATGCTGGATTTATCCAAGGCTGGTAAATATGACTTTGTGACTTGTTATTCGGACTCTATCTGCTACATGCAAGATGAGGTAGAAGTGGGAGACGTCTTCAAAGAAGTTTACAATGCTCTAAACGAAGACGGAGTTTTCATCTTTGATGTGCATTCGACCTACCAGACTGATGAGGTTTTCCCAGGTTATTCTTATCATGAAAATGCGGAAGATTTTGCCATGCTCTGGGATACCTATGAGGATGCTGCGCCTCATTCTATCGTCCATGAGTTGACTTTCTTTGTCAAGGAAGCAGACGGTTCCTTTAGTCGTCATGATGAAGTCCATGAAGAGCGTACTTATGAGGTCTTGACCTATGATATTTTGCTGGAACAAGCTGGTTTTAAGTCCTTTAAACTCTTTGCGGACTTTGAAGACAAGGAGCCAACAGAGACTAGTACCCGTTGGTTTTTCGTCGCGCAGAAGTAGGAGATTACTATGACCGTTACAGGTATTATTGCCGAGTTCAATCCTTTTCATAATGGACACAAGTACCTGCTGGAACAGGCAGATGGCCTGAAAATCGTTGCTATGTCTGGGAATTTCATGCAGCGGGGAGAGCCTGCTATTGTGGATAAGTGGACACGGGCTCAAATGGCACTAGAGAATGGGGCGGATTTAGTTGTAGAATTGCCCTTTTTAGTCAGTGTCCAAGCGGCGGACTTTTTTGGTCAAGGTGCAGTGGCTATCTTGGCTCGTTTGGGGATTGAGACCCTTGCCTTTGGGACAGAAGAAGTTCTGGATTACCAGCAAATTGCTGATTTATATGCAGAACGTGGTCAAGAGATGGAATTCTTCATGGAAAACTTACCTGATTCTCTTTCTTATCCTCAGAAAACCCAAGCTATGTGGAAGGAATTTGCAGGCCTTGATTTTTCAGGTGATACCCCCAATCATGTCCTTGCTCTTGCCTACGCCAAGGCAGTTGCTGGGAGAGATATCAAACTTCATCCAATCAAGCGTCAGGGGGCAGGATACCATTCGGTGGACAAGGATGTTGACTTTGCATCTGCAACAGCCCTCCGTCAGCACCAAACAGATCAGAATTTTCTAGAGCGTTTTATGCCTTCTGTTGAACTTTTTGAAAATGCTAGAAAGGTGAGCTGGGAAGATTATTTTTCACTCTTACGCTATCAAATCTTATCAAATCCTGACCTAACTACTATTTATCAGGTTAATCAAGAAATGGCAGTGCGTATCAAGGATGCAATCAAGACAGCCCAGACTGTTGACGAATTGGTTGAGATAGTTTCCACCAAACGGTACACCAAAGCGCGTGTGCGACGCCTCTTGACTTATATCTTGGTGCAAGTCAGAGAAAGTGACTTGCCAGAAGGTATTCACATCCTTGGTTTTACCGAAAAAGGCAGACAACACCTTAAAGCTCTCAAAGAGCAGGTCAATCTCGTCAGCCGAATCGGTAAAGAACCCTGGGATGCTATGACTCAAAAGGCAGACCAAATTTATCAGCTGGGACACCCGAGTATCGCAGAACAAAATTTTGGCAGAGTGCCAATCAGAATCGAAACAAACTAAGTCTACTTTGAAGTGGACTTTTTTCTTGTTTTTTGCAAAAAAATTCTTTAAAAAAATAGTTAGGTTTAAGAAGCTTATTTTACTAAGGAAAATGAAGATATTGCTCCTAAAAATAACTAAAACAACTTCCATTTAAGGTTTGTTAAAAATATTTTTTTGTGGTAAAATGTATAAGAATGCATGTCATTCAGATAAACAAATAAATTGAGGTAAAAACATGGAAATTATGACAATTGTTATAGTTGTTTTTGCCGTCATCATTGGTTTAGTCATTGGATATGTCAGCATCTCAGTCAAGATGAAATCATCACAAGAGGCTGCAGAGTTGATGCTTTTAAATGCTGAACAAGAAGCAACTAATTTACGAGGACAAGCTGAGCGCGAAGCGGATTTATTACTAAATGAAGCCAAGAGTGAAAGCAAATCCCTTAAAAAAGAAGCACTATTGGAGGCTAAAGAGGAAGCCAGAAAATACCGCGAAGAAGTGGACGCTGAATTTAAGTCGGAGCGTCAAGAACTCAAGCAAATCGAAAGTCGTTTGACGGAGAGAGCTACGAGCCTTGACCGTAAAGACGATAATTTGACGAACAAAGAAAAAACACTTGAACAAAAAGAACAAAGTATTTCTGATAGAGCAAAAAACCTTGATGCACGTGAAGAGCAACTAGAGGAAATTGAAAAGCAAAAGCAAGCAGAACTAGAGCGTGTCGGAAGTCTGACTCAGTCAGAGGCAAAAGATATTATCTTAGCTCAAACAGAAGAAGACTTGACCAAGGAAATTGCTAGCCGCATTCGTGAGGCGGAGCAAGAAGTCAAGGAACGTTCAGATAAGCTTGCTAAGGATATCCTGTCCCAAGCGATGCAGAGAATTGCTGGTGAGTATGTAGCTGAGTCTACCAACTCGACAGTTCATCTGCCTGATGATACGATGAAAGGTCGTATCATTGGTCGTGAAGGTCGTAACATCCGTACTTTTGAAAGTTTGACAGGGGTTGATGTCATCATTGATGATACGCCAGAAGTGGTAACCTTGTCAGGTTTCGATCCTATCCGCCGTGAGATTGCCCGTATGACGATGGAAACCTTACTTAAGGATGGACGAATTCACCCAGCTCGTATCGAAGAGTTGGTTGAGAAAAACCGTCAAGAAATTGATAACAGAATTCGTGAATATGGTGAAGCTGCAGCCTACGAAATCGGTGCACCAAACCTTCACCCAGACTTGATGAAGATCATGGGTCGCTTACAGTTCCGTACTTCATACGGACAAAATGTCTTGCGTCACTCAATCGAAGTGGCTAAGTTAGCTGGTATCATGGCTAGCGAACTTGGTGAAAATGCAGCCCTTGCCCGTCGTGCAGGATTCCTTCACGATATTGGTAAAGCCATTGACCGAGAAGTAGAAGGTAGCCACGTTGAGATTGGTACTGAATTAGCTCGCAAGTACAAAGAGCATCCAGTTGTGATTAACACGATTGCTAGTCACCACGGAGATGTAGAACCTGAAAGTGTGATTGCAGTTCTCGTTGCTGCAGCGGACGCCTTGAGCGCAGCCCGTCCAGGAGCTCGTAGCGAATCACTTGAAAGCTACATCAAACGTCTCCATGATTTAGAAGAAATCGCTAATAGCTTTGAAGGAGTTCAAAATAGCTTTGCCCTTCAAGCTGGTCGTGAAATCCGAATCATGGTAAATCCAGGTCAAATCAAGGACGATAAGGTCACAATCTTAGCTCACAAAGTTCGTGAGAAAATCGAAAGCAACCTCGATTACCCAGGAAATATCAAGGTAACCGTGATTCGTGAACTTCGTGCAGTTGATTATGCAAAATAAATAAGAAAGAGCAGTTGAAAAATTACTGCTTTTTTGTTACACTAGATAGAAAGATTGTAGTAAGCAGAAATGCCTTCACAAAGAGAATTTTGAATGAATTTCCAAGGCATTTCACAAACTATCCAAAGGAGACATCATGGCAGACCGTGGCTTACTAATCGTTTTTTCAGGTCCTTCAGGAGTTGGAAAAGGAACGGTTAGACGAGAAATTTTTGAGAGTTCTGAAAATCAATTCCAATATTCTGTATCTATGACAACACGGGCTCAACGTCCAGGTGAAGTAGACGGAGTTGACTATTTCTTCCGTACGCGTGAAGAATTTGAAGAATTGATTCGTCAAGGACAGATGTTAGAGTATGCAGAGTATGTAGGTAACTACTACGGAACTCCTCTGACCTATGTCAATGAAACCCTTGATAAGGGGATTGACGTCTTCCTTGAAATTGAAGTGCAGGGAGCTCTTCAGGTCAAGAAAAAAGTTCCAGATGCGGTCTTCATCTTTTTGACACCACCAGATTTGGAAGAATTGCAAGACCGTCTCGTAGGCCGTGGTACCGATAGTGCAGAAGTGATCGCCCAACGTATCGAAAAAGCCAAAGAAGAAATTGCTTTGATGCGTGAGTATGACTATGCTATTGTCAATGATCATGTTCCTCTTGCCGCAGAACGTGTCAAACGTGTGATTGAAGCAGAACATTTCCGCGTCGATCGTGTCATCGGTCACTACCAGGATATGCTACCAAAGTCTCCAACTATTCGATAAACTATAGAAAACAGGTACAAACAAATGATGCTTAAACCCTCTATTGATACCTTGCTTGACAAGGTACCATCAAAATATTCACTCGTAATCTTGGAAGCAAAACGTGCTCACGAATTAGAAGCTGGAGCAACTCCAACACAAGAATTCAAATCTGAAAAATCTACACTTCGTGCCTTGGAAGAAATTGAATCAGGGAATGTAACCATCCACCCAGATCCAGAAGGAAAACGCGAAGCTGTTCGTCGTCGTATCGAAGAAGAAAGACGATTGAGAGAAGAAGAAGAAAAGAAAATCAAAGAGCAAATCGCGAAAGAAAAAGAAGAAGGTGAAAAAATTTAAGGTTGGGGGGACTCAATCTTATTTTTTCTATTGCAAGAATACTCAATCAATTAAAAGAATTTAAGTAGAGAAGGAGGTGAGGATATGGCTATTGCAAAAATCATTGTGGATGTTCCCTTGATGCAGACGGACCAACCATACAGTTATAAGGTCCCTGAGGAATTTGTAGACATGCTGGAAGTTGGTATGCGGGTTCATGTGCCTTTTGGGAAGGCCAATCGCTTGATTCAGGGAATTGTTCTTGGAATGGAACAAGAATCGGAAATGGCAGATGAGGACTTGAAAGAAATTGCTGAAGTGCTGGACTTTTCTCCTGTCTTAACGGAGGAACAACTCTGGCTAGCTGAAGAACTACGTAAGTCAGTTTTTTCATACAAGATTTCAATTCTAAAAGCCATGCTTCCAGGATTTTTGAATTCTAGCTATGATAAAATCCTCTATCCTCTGGAAGGCTTGAGTCAGGAGGACAAGGAGCGTTTATTCGGTTCGCAAGAGTCCTTAGCATTTTCATCACTTGATTTGAAAAAGCAGGCCGAGATGATGCGATTGACTCGAAAAGGACTTTTGAAGTTAGAGTATCAGGCTATAGACCAGAAGAAGGTTAAAACACAGTCTTGGATTCAAGTGAATCTTGACAAATTAGAAAAGCTAGAAATCTCAAACCGTGCCAAGAAGAAATTGGAACTGCGAGATTATTTAGTAGCACATCCAGAAAGTACTCCTTTGGCTACTTTGTTAGAACATTACTCACGGGAACAAGTTAACTTCTTTGTGGAACAGGGGGCTTTGACGATTCTTCAAAAGGAAGTTCAACGTTCAGCTGCCTACTTTGAAGGAATCGAGTCAAATCAAGCATTAGAGTTAAACCCAGAGCAAAAACAAGCTTGTGAGGCGGTTGTTGGAGCGATTGGAAAGCAACATCCTCCCTTTCTTCTTCAAGGAATTACAGGAAGTGGTAAAACCGAGGTTTACCTGCAGATTATCCAAGGTGCCTTGGATATGGGAAAAACAGCGATTGTTCTAGTTCCAGAGATCTCTCTGACACCTCAAATGACCGAGCGCTTTATTGCTCGGTTTGGCGATAAAGTCGCCATCCTCCACTCTGGGTTGTCCAATGGTGAAAAGTACGATGAGTGGCGCAAGGTGGAGCGTGGAGATGCTCAGGTAGTTGTTGGGGCTAGGTCTGCTATTTTTGCACCTTTGAAAAATCTAGGTGTTATCATTATCGATGAAGAGCATGAGGCTAGCTATAAGCAAGACAGCAATCCTCGTTACCATGCTAGAGATGTGGCTCTTTTACGTGCCCAGTACAATCAAGCTGCCCTAGTCCTTGGTTCTGCAACACCGAGTCTAGAAAGCCGTGCGCGTGCTGGTAAGGGTGTTTATCAACATCTGCGCCTGACTCAACGGGCCAATCCTTTAGCAAGTGTTCCTGAAGTTCAACTGATTGACTTCCGTGATTACATCGGACAGAATGAAACATCAAACTTTACACCACCACTGATTGAGGCCATTCAAGATCGACTGGATAAAAAAGAGCAGGTTGTTCTCATGCTCAATCGTCGTGGTTATTCTAGCTTTGTCATGTGCCGGGAATGTGGGACCGTGGATACCTGTCCAAACTGTGATATTTCCTTGACGCTACATATGGATACCAAAACCATGAACTGCCATTATTGTGGCTTTTCGAAGGAAATTCCACATGTCTGTCCAAACTGTCAGAGTCGTAGCATTCGTTATTATGGAACAGGGACTCAAAAGGCCTATGATGAGCTAACAGAACTCTTTCCAGAGGCACGTATTCTGCGCATGGATGTGGATACAACTCGTAAAAAGGGCAGTCACCAAGCTTTACTTGAGCAGTTTGGTAAAGGGGAGGCAGATATCCTGTTGGGAACCCAGATGATTGCCAAGGGCTTGGATTTTCCAAATGTGACCTTGGTTGGTGTTCTCAATGCGGATACAGCCTTGAACCTGCCTGATTTTCGTTCTTCTGAGAGAACCTTCCAACTCTTGACCCAGGTTGCAGGTCGCGCCGGTCGTGCTGAAAAGACAGGTCAGGTCTTGATTCAGTCTTATAATCCTCAGCATTATGCCATTCTGTTCGCCAAGGATCAGGACTACGAAGGTTTCTATGCCTATGAAATGGGTATCAGACGTCAGTTGGGTTATCCACCTTATTATTTCACTATTGGAATCACCTTATCTCATAAGAAAGAAGAAGAGGTTCTTAGACGTGCTTATCAAGTCATGGAGATTTTGCGGTCAGGTTTGTCGGATGCTAGTATAATTCTCGGTCCAACACCAAAACCTATCGCTCGAACCCATAACCTCTATCATTATCAGATTTTAATTAAATACCGTTTAGAAGATGAGCTGGGTCCAACCCTTAACCAGGTCTTGGCCTTGACACAAGAACGGGAAAATAGCGAACTTCGTCTCAGTATTGACCACGAACCGCAACAATTTTTATAGAAGGAGAAAAGATGACAAAACTAATCTTTATGGGAACTCCCAATTTTTCAGCAACTGTTTTAAAGGGGCTTTTGTCAGATGACCGCTACGAGATTGTAGCTGTTGTAACGCAGCCAGATCGTGCGGTTGGACGTAAAAAAGTTATTCAGGAGACCCCAGTGAAACAAGCTGCCAAAGAGGCAGGCCTACCTATCTACCAACCAGAAAAATTATCAGGTAGTCCAGAAATGGAAGCTATCATGAATTTGGGAGCTGACGGAATTGTGACTGCAGCTTTTGGGCAGTTTCTCCCAAGTAAACTCCTTGATAGCATGGATTTTGCAGTCAACGTTCACGCCTCCCTCCTTCCCAAACACCGTGGTGGAGCTCCTATCCATTATGCCTTGATTCAAGGTGATGAGGAGGCAGGAGTAACCATTATGGAAATGGTCAAGGAAATGGATGCAGGGGACATGATTTCTCGTCGCAGTATTCCCATTACTGATGAGGACAATGTTGGAACTTTGTTTGAAAAATTGGCCATTGTTGGGCGTGATTTGCTTTTGGATACTCTACCTGCTTATATAGCTGGTGAAATTCAGCCTCAACCGCAAGATCCAAGCAAAGTAACTTTCTCACCAAATATCAAACCTGAGGAAGAAAAATTGGACTGGAACAAGACCAACCGTCAACTTTTTAACCAAATCCGTGGGATGAATCCATGGCCAGTTGCCCACACTTTCCTAAAGGGCGAACGTTTCAAAATCTATGAAGCGATGCCGGTTGAAGGTCAGGGGAATCCTGGAGAGATACTCTCCATCAGTAAGAAAGAATTGATTGTCGCAACAGCAGAAGGAGCCCTGTCTCTCAAGCAGGTTCAACCAGCAGGAAAACCTAAAATGGACATTGCTTCCTTCCTCAACGGTGTGGGACGAACTTTGGCAGTAGGAGAACGATTTGGTGACTAAAGTAGAAACGGCTAGAAACTTAGCCTTAAAGGTGCTAGAGGATGTCTTTGTCAATCAAGCCTACTCCAATATCGCCTTAAACAAACACCTCAAGGGAAGTCAACTGTCAGCAGCTGACAAAGGCTTGGTGACAGAGCTTGTTTATGGGACTGTAACCCGTAAACTCACCTTAGAATGGTATCTGTCTTACTTTATCGAAGACCGAGACAAGCTAGACAATTGGCTTTATGTTCTTCTTCTCATGAGTACTTACCAACTCCAATATCTGGATAAGGTTCCTGACCATGCAGTGGTCAATGAAGCGGTGGAACTGGCTAAACTTCGTAAAAAAGGCAGTGAAAAACTAGTCAATGCAGTCCTTCGCCGTATCCTGCGAGAAGGTTTGCCAGATATTGCCAGTATCAAACGTAAGAACAAGCGTGATTCTATCGCCTACTCTCTTCCAGTTTGGTTGGTTTCTAAGCTCAAGGAAGAGTATGGAGAAGAGCGAGCACAAGCGATTTTTGAAAGTCTTTTACAAAGGAATAAGGCCAGTATCCGTGTGACAGATTTGAGTCGAAAAGAGGAAATCAAAAAATTGCTCGGTGCAAGTGATTCCATGTTGTCAGCCACAGGTTTGGTCAAAGAGCAGGGGCATTTTGCTGGTCATGACTTGTTTTCAGAAGGTGCTATTACTATTCAGGACGAGTCTAGTCAACTGGTTGCACCAACTCTTGATTTACAAGGCCCTGAGCAGATTTTGGATGCTTGTGCAGCTCCAGGTGGGAAGACAGCCCATATGGCATCTTATTTGACGACAGGTCAAGTAACGGCTTTGGATCTCTATGACCATAAACTCACTTTGATTCAAGAGAATGCAGAACGTTTAGGCGTAGCAGACCGTGTACAAACACAAAAAATGGACGCTAGAAAAGTGCATGAGTTTTTTGGCAAGGACCAATTTGATAAAATTCTAGTCGACGCCCCTTGCTCAGGGATTGGACTTTTGCGTCGGAAACCAGATATCAAATACAACAAAGAAACTGCTGATTTCGCGTCATTACAGGAAATTCAGTTGGAAATATTAGGTAGTGTTTGTCAAACGCTACGTAAAGGTGGTATAATAACTTATAGTACCTGCACTATTGTCTCTGAGGAGAACTTTCAAGTGGTTCAAGCATTTTTAGAAAGTCATCCAGAGTTCGAGCAGGTTAAACTAGAACACGAATGCAAGGATATCCTAAAAGACGGCTGCATCCTCATTACTCCTGAATTGTATGGAAGTGATGGATTCTTTATTAGCCAATTTCGTAAGATATCCAATTAGGAAGGAACTGACACAATGGAGATTTCATTATTAACAGATGTGGGTCAGAAACGTACAAATAATCAAGACTATGTCAATCTTTTTGTCAACCGTGCCGGTCGTACGATGATTATCTTGGCTGACGGGATGGGAGGACATCGAGCGGGTAATATTGCCAGTGAGATGGCAGTTACGGACTTAGGTGTTGCCTGGGTAGATACTCAGATTGATACCGTGAATGAAGTTCGTGAATGGTTTGCAGAACACCTAGAAATTGAAAATCAAAAGATTTATCAATTGGGGCGTGATGAAGCATATAAAGGAATGGGTACAACTCTAGAAGCTCTTGCAATCATTGATAACCAAGCCATCTATGCTCATATTGGTGATTCTCGTATCGGCTTGGTTCGTGGAGAAGAGTACCACCAATTAACGAGTGATCATTCATTAGTCAATGAGTTGCTCAAGGCAGGTCAATTAACACCTGAAGAAGCTGAAGCGCATCCACAAAAAAATATCATTACCCAGTCTATTGGACAAAAAGATGAGATTCAACCTGATTTAGGGATTGTAAGTTTGGAACCTGGTGACTATATCGTTATGAACAGTGATGGTCTCACGAATATGATTTCAGGAAGTGAAATCTATGACATCGTGACAAGTGATATTTCACTTGAAGACAAGGCGGCAACCTTAGTACGTTTTGCAAACAATGCCGGAGGGCTTGATAACATTACTGTTGCCTTGATTGCGATTGAGGAGGAATCAAAATGATCCAGATCGGCAAGATATTTGCCGGACGATATCGGATTATCAAACAAATTGGCCGTGGAGGGATGGCAGATGTCTACCTGGCCAAAGATTTGATTCTGGATGGGGAAGAGGTAGCGGTGAAGGTCCTGAGGACCAACTACCAAACGGATCCAATCGCTGTTGCACGTTTTCAGCGTGAAGCACGTGCGATGGCGGACCTAGATCATCCTCATATCGTTCGAATTACGGATATCGGTGAAGAAGATGGTCAACAATATCTAGCTATGGAATATGTAGCTGGGCTTGACCTCAAACGTTATATCAAAGAACACTACCCTCTATCAAACGAGGAAGCTGTTCGTATCATGGGACAAATTCTCTTGGCTATGCGTTTAGCGCATGCAAAGGGGATTATTCACCGTGATTTAAAACCTCAAAATATACTCTTGACTCCTGATGGTACTGCGAAAGTTACAGACTTTGGGATTGCAGTAGCCTTTGCAGAAACAAGTTTGACACAGACCAACTCTATGTTAGGTTCTGTTCACTATCTATCACCTGAACAGGCGCGTGGTTCAAAGGCGACCATACAGAGTGATATTTATGCCATGGGGATTATTTTCTTTGAAATGTTGACAGGTCATATTCCTTATGATGGCGATAGTGCCGTTACCATCGCACTTCAGCATTTCCAAAAACCACTTCCTTCTGTCATTGCAGAAAACCCATCAGTGCCACAATCCTTGGAAAACGTGGTTATAAAAGCGACAGCTAAAAAGTTAACAGACCGTTACCAAACTGTCTCAGAGATGTATGTTGACTTATTGAGCAGTCTTTCTTATAACCGTCGCAATGAACCAAAGCTGGTATTTGAAGATACAAGTAAAGTTGACACAAAAACCTTACCGAAAATTTCACAGTCTACTTTAACAGCGATTCCCAAAGTGCAACCAAAGGAAGAAAGTCCTCAGAGCCAAAAGCCGATCCAAAAGGCAACTAGTAAAGAAACTGCTCCAAAACCAGTCAAGAAACGTCGTTTCAAAGCAAGATATTTGGTGCTTTTAGCTAGCTTTATACTTGTTTTGGCTTCTCTCTTTTGGATTGTATCGAAAACACCAGCTACTGTTGAGATTCCAAAAGTTGCAGGTCAAACTGTAGCTGAAGCTAAGGAAAACCTTAAAAAAGCTAATTTTGAAATTGGTGAGGAAAAGACTGAAGCTAGTGATACGGTAGAAGTAGGCCGAGTGATTCGAACAGATCCAGATGCTGGCTCGGCACGAAAAGAAGGAACAAAAGTTAATCTTATTATCTCTTCAGGTCAGCAATCATTTAAGATTGGAAATTATATTGGACGAAAATCTACGGACGTCGTTGCAGAGTTGAAAGGGAAAAAAGTTCCTGAAAATCTCATTAAGATTGTAGAAGAAGAATCAAGTGAAACAGAGGCAGGGCTTGTTATGAAACAGAGCCTGTCAGAAGGAACCACTTATGATCTCAGTAAGGCGACAGAGATTACCTTGACAGTAGCCAAGAAGGTGACTAGCGTTCCTATGCCAAGTTATATTGGATCAAGCCTTGAATTTACCAAAAATAACTTGATTCAGATAGTCGGTGTGAAAGAGGCGAATATTGAAGTGGTAGAGGTCTCTACAGCACCAGAAGGGACAATTGAGGATACTGTGGTTAGTCAAAGTCCAAAACCAGGTGAAGGTGTAGATTTGAATACAACTCGTATCAAAATTTCTATCTACAAACCTAAAACAACGACTACAACGACACCAAATCCATCACAAACTAATCCTTATCGTGGAGAGACATCACCACAGATTAGAGAGCCTCAAACTACGACAGCGTCGTCATCTCCGTCATCGAATAATCAGTCAGAGCACCATAACGGTGAGAACTAATCAATCTTTGTCACAGTTTTTGTGGCAAAGATTTTTTTTCCTTCAAATTTATGATAAAATAAAAGGAGTTTAAAAAGGAGGAGAACATGGACGAATCAAAAAAACTGAATGCAGTCATTGATGTCATTATGTTAGCAGGAACAATTCTGCTTCGCAATGGATCTGAAATCTATCGTGTCGAAGACACCATGATTCGAATTGCTCATTCACAAGGCATTATGGATTGTAATGTTTTGGCCATGCCTGCAGCTATTTTTTTCTCCATTGAAAATACAAATATCTCTCGAATGAAACGAGTAACTTCCTCTGCTTATAATATTGAGAAGGTGTGTGATGTCAATCAGATTTCACGACAGCTTGTATCAGGACAGCTTGATTTGGAGACAGCCTTTATTCAACTCAAGCAATTAAATGTCAAGGCATCTCCCTACACCAATGTTCAGCTAACCGCTGCAGCTACCCTCAGTGCTCCCTTCTTCTCTATCATGTTCGGGGGGAATGTCTACGATGCCATTGGTGCAGGAGTAGCGACCATATTCGCTTTCACCTTTTCCCTTTACGTAGAAAAATTTATTCGAATTCCCTTTATGACAGCTTTTGCAGGTGCTCTTGTTTTTGGCTTGATTGCACAATTTTGGGCTCGCTATTCTGGCTTTCCTTCTACAGCCGATTTGGTCATTGCAGGTGCGGTTATGCCCTTTGTACCTGGAATTGCTCTGACCAATGCTGTTAGAGATATTATGACCAATCACATTAACTCTGGTATGAGCAAGATGTTTGAATCCTTGCTTGTCACCCTTGCCTTAGGGGCAGGCACCTCTGTCGCCCTCGTACTCATGAACTAATATGACTGTAACAACATTTTTATTTCAGGCTCTAGCTAGTCTGCTAGCAATTATCACTTTTTTAATCGTTTTAAACGTCCAACGATCCATGCTCATTCCTGGTGGAGTTTTGGGAATGTCAATCTGGCTCCTCTATCTAATACTCAAGGAGCCAACTAATGTTATTTTGGCGACCTTTATTGCCGCTGTAATTGGTTCTTGTATCAGCCAGATTATGAGTATTATTTACAAAACACCAGCAGTTGTCTTTGCTTTGGCCATCTTGGCTCCGCTGGTACCAGGTTATCTCTCTTATCGAACGACTTCATTTTTTGTGACAGGCGACTATAGAAACGCCATTGCCAGTTCAATGTTGGTGATGATGTTGGCTCTTGTTATTTCAATAGGAATGGCAAGTGGGACAGTTGTACTGAAGTTGTATCACTATCTCAAAAAGAATCGAGCTAGCTAAGTCTCGATTTTTTCGTGGGTAGAGTGGCTGAAAGAATATGAGTACGGCGATAGAAATGAACTTGATTTGGGGAATCAAGTCTTTTTTCGCTCATTTGACCTCAATTATGATAAAATAGAGGTGAACGAATTTTTACAATGAATGATAAAAATAGAGGTAAATATGACAATCGGTATTGATAAGATTGGTTTTGCGACCAGTCAATACGTTTTGAAATTACAAGATTTAGCAGAAGCTCGAGGGACTGATCCTGAAAAATTGAGTAAAGGACTCCTTTTAAAAGAATTGAGTATTGCTCCTTTAACAGAGGATATTGTTACCTTGGCTGCCAGTGCAGGAAATTCTATCCTGACTGAAGAAGAGAAGCAAGAGATTGATATGGTTATCGTAGCGACAGAATCTGGAGTCGATCAAAGTAAGGCGGCTGCGGTTTTTGTACACGGTCTACTTGGAATTCAACCTTTTGCTCGTAGTTTTGAAATCAAAGAAGCTTGCTATGGTGCAACTGCGGCCCTTCACTATGCTAAGTTACACGTAGAAAATTCTCCTAAATCAAAAGTTTTGGTACTAGCTAGTGATATTGCAAAATATGGTGTCGAAACTCCTGGGGAACCAACTCAAGGAGCAGGTTGTGTTGCCATGTTGATTAGTCAAAATCCACGTGTTATGGTCTTCAACAACGATAACGTTGCGCAGACTCGTGATATCATGGACTTTTGGCGTCCAAATTATTCAACGACCCCATTTGTAAATGGAGTCTACTCAACACAGCAGTATTTGGATAGCTTAAAAACGACTTGGGAAGAGTACCAAAAGCGTTATGATTGCGACTTGAATGATTTTGAAGCTATTTGTTTCCATTTGCCATATCCAAAGCTAGCTCTCAAGGGATTGAAAAAAATTCTTGATAAATCTCTACTTCAAGAGAAAAAGGATTTACTTCAAAAACACTTTGATGAGTCCATTATTTACAGCCAAAAGGTTGGGAATATCTATACAGGTTCACTCTTTTTAGGACTCTTGTCTCTTCTTGAAAATTCTGATAGTCTCAAAGCAGGGGACAAGCTAGCTCTCTACAGCTACGGAAGTGGTGCTGTATCTGAGTTCTTCAGTGTGGAATTGGTTGAAGGCTATGAACAGCAATTGCAGAAAAATCGCTTAGAATTGCTAGACCAGCGTCAAGCATTGAGCGTAGCTGATTATGAACGAATCTTCTTTGAGGAAGCAAACTTGGATGAGTCCGGTTCTGCAACCATGTCAGGCTATGAAGGACAGGACTATGCTCTGGTTGAGATTGTAGAACACCAACGTCGCTACAGCAAGGTTGAAAAATAATGAAAAAAAATTGGAATGGATTTGCTAAAAAATCAATTCAAGAGCGCCTTGAGTTCGTTAAGTCTCAGGCGCTTACTTCTATGGAAGCCCAAGACAGTCTTGAGCAAAATGAAAATCTTAGTATAGCAGTTGCGGACCAACTGAGTGAAAATGTAGTGGGGACCTTTTCACTACCCTACTCAGTAGTTCCAGAAGTGTTGGTAAATGGTCAAGAGTACACCGTTCCTTATGTGACCGAAGAGCCATCTGTTGTTGCTGCAGCTAGTTTTGCTAGTAAGATTATCAAACGTGCGGGTGGTTTTACTGCTCAGGTTCATCAACGCCAAATGATTGGTCAGGTAGCTCTTTATCAGGTTCCAGATAGGGATAAAGCATGTCAGGCTATTTTGAGTCAGAAAGCAGAGCTACTCGAACAAGCAAACCAAGCCTATCCATCTATTGTCAAACGTGGTGGTGGAGCCAGAGAGCTAACAGTTGAGAAAATTTCTGGTGAGGCTGACTTTTTAGTGGTTTATCTCCATGTCGATACTCAGGAAGCCATGGGAGCTAATATGCTCAATACCATGCTTGAAGCTTTAAAACCTAGCTTAGAGGCTCTAAGTCAAGGGCAAAGTTTAATGGGAATCTTATCCAACTATGCCACAGATTCTCTAGTAACTGCAACTTGTCGGATTGCCTTTCGTTATTTGAGTCGCCAGAAGGATGAAGCGCGTGAACTAGCTGAAAAAATGGTTTTAGCCAGCCAGTTTGCTCAAGCAGATCCGTATCGAGCAGCTACTCACAATAAGGGAATTTTTAATGGAATCGATGCTCTTTTGATTGCTACTGGAAATGATTGGCGTGCCATCGAAGCAGGAGCGCATGCCTATGCCAGTCATGATGGTGCTTATCGAGGTCTCAGTCGTTGGACGATGGATTTGGAAACAGAAGAGCTAATCGGAGAGATGACTATGCCGATGCCAGTTGCTACCAAGGGTGGATCAATTGGTCTTAATCCTCGTGTAGTTCTCAGCCATGAGTTGCTAGGTCATCCATCAGCTAAGGAATTAGCTCAAATTATCGTGTCAATTGGTCTTGCACAAAATTTTGCAGCTCTTAAAGCTCTTGTCAGCACAGGAATTCAGCATGGACATATGAAACTTCAAGCGAAGTCACTAGCCCTCCTTGCAGGAGCCACAGAGGCTGAAGTGCCTAAGCTGGTAGAAAGCTTGATTGCTGAAAAAACCTTTAATTTAGAAAAAGCCCAAACACTCTTGGAAAAATTTAGATCATAAGAAAAAACTCAGACTGATTCAGTCCGAGTTTTTTTGTTTAAATACTTTTACCTGGCAAGAGACTAACTGGCAAGAAATAACCAGTGGTAGCAACCTCTTTACCTTCAATTTTTTGTAAGAGCAAATCAACTGTTAGGCGAGCAATCTCTTCCAAGGGTTGTTTAATGGTAGTGAGGTGAGGGTAGAAATTCTCAATGAAATAAGTCCCGTCATAGCCTATCACTTTGAGTTGTTCAGGCACAGAGAGACCAAGCTCCTGGGCAATCTTAATAACCAAAATAGCAGTTAAATCATCAGAGGCGAAAATCGCATCTGGTTTTTGTTTGGTCAGGATATTTTTAATTTCCATTTCCTTACGAAGGGGTGAAAAGTCACTGGAAACATTGATAATAGGAGCCTTTGGCAAGATTGAAGCAAAACCAGCATGACGAAGTCCAGTTGGTGAATTGGAGTTGTCATTACCTGTAATCATAATGATAGACTTGGCTCCGGTTTTAGCCAAGGTCTGAGCAGCTAGGACACCGCCAGCATAGTTATCAGAAGAAACGACAGGTATGTCTGGTGATAGGTTACGGTCAAATGAAATGATTGGAGCGGTTACGCGATTGTAATCCTCAATCCCAAGGTTGTGACTTCCCGAAATGATACCGTCCACCTGGTTGGCTTCTAACATTTCGATGTATTCACGTTCCTTTTCAGAATCGTGCTCGCTATTACAAATAATAGTCTTGTAACCTTTTTTGAAGAGTTCGTGTTCCAATTTGTCAATCAATTCAGCATAGAACACATGGCTGATTTTAGGGAAAATCAAACCGATTAACTTGGCTGATTTTCCTTGAAGACTTCGAGCTAAGTTATTGGGTTTATAGCCCAGCTCACGCATAGCATCATTAACCTTTTGAATGGTTTTTTCTGAAAGATACCCCTTTTTGTTGATGACACGTGAAACAGTAGTAGGGCTGACGCCAGCCAATTTTGCGACATCAGTTAGTTTTGCGACCATATTCTAATTCGTAGTAAGTTCCAGTTGGGTTTCCAGATTTAATCACGATTCCATTTTGGTTCTCATGTGGGAAGACACGACCAGAAAATACTTTTTCTCCTTTATTAATGAAAATTTCAAAGACTGAATTATCGATGAAGATATTTACAGTAGCGGCTTGGTTATCAATTGGACATGAGCGAGTAGTTCCAAATTCTTGAGCATATTGCTCACCTGCTTGACTGCGGTCAACGGTTACTTGGCCATTGACAAGATCGAAATTGATAGAGAGCCCCTTGCCGTCTTTATCAGCAAGAAGGATGATTTCACTTTGGCTATTAGCCTCTAAGTTTAGTTCAAGTTCGTAGGTGTTCTTAGTTTCAGAACGATTTGAAAATTCCTCTTTTGAAGCACGGAGGTCCTTGATGGCTGCTACAGGATACTGATAGAGTTTTCCATCTTTAATAGTTAATTCTTTGACCAATGAGAAAGTTCCTTGGTGATCAAAGCGATCAGATGGATAAGAAACATCTGGTAAACCAAGCCAACTTACTGCTAAGGCACGTCCATCAGGAGCATTGAAGGCCTGAGTGGCATAGGCTTCGAAACCATAGTCTAGATTGTGTAGTTCAGACACATCTACCAAACGAGCATTTTCAGGGTCGAAGGAAGCACCAATTTTATACATATTTGGATAGATATTGTCATAGTCAAGAACTTTTTTATCCAAACCTTGTGGACAGTAAAGAAGGACAGGTT
This sequence comes from Streptococcus sp. oral taxon 061, assembly GCF_964211575.1. GTDB lineage: Bacteria > Bacillota > Bacilli > Lactobacillales > Streptococcaceae > Streptococcus. The sequence continues at coordinate 64,659 of NZ_CAXOQQ010000003.1, forward strand.
GTTCTCCGACAAAGACAAGATTTGGGCACTCCATCATATAAGCAGTGCGGTCATTGTTGAATTCAAGGTCTCCGACTGCTTGCCAGTTTATATAATCATTATCGATAGCCTTATAGAGACGAACAAATCCTTTTTTCTCCAAGTCCTGACCACCAACGATGGCGTAGTATTGTCCTTTAAAGTTAAAAATTTGTGGATCACGGAAGTGGTCAGTAGCGTCAGTAGGTTGATCAATCAAGATCTTATCAATTTTCGTAATCTTGCCATCCTTACCCATCAAAGCCCCAATCTGGTATGGGTGACGGATCCAGTTTTTATCACGGACATTTCCTGTATAAAATAGGAACAAGTTATCGCCAAACTGCATAGCAGATCCAGAGTAAGCACCGTGGCTATCCAGAGGAGTATCAGGTAATATTTTTACACCTGTTTCAGTAAAGTGAACCAAGTCGTCGCTTTCAAGCTGAACCCAAGATTTCAAACCGTGAGCTGCACCAAAGGGGAAATTTTGGTAAAAAACAACCCATTTGCCATCAAAATAAGAAAAGCCATTTGGATCATTAAGGAGTCCTTCTTTTGGCTCAATGTGATAGCTGACGTGCCATGGGGATTGTGCCATCTTTTCTTGGATTTCTTTTCTTTCTTCTTGTGTCCAATCTTCATAGCGTCTATAACGACGCTCGGTAGTCCATTCCATTTATATTCCCTCCATAAATTCTACTATCTTTATAGTAAACGTTTCCTTTTAAAAAAGCAAGTCTTTTATCATAAAATTAAGAAAAAAATGTCAAACGATTGATAGATAATTAGAAACCTGTTTTTATGAAAATCAATGAAAATATGAAAGTTTTTGAAAAGATACAAACAAAAACACATAATAATAAGCAATTTTAAGAGAAATTTATCAAGAAAGTAGCAAAAACTATCAAAAACTTTAGCAATCAAAAACTTTTTTCTGCAAAACGCTTGACATATTTTTGAAAGATGATAAAATAATAATCGTAGGGCGAATAAATCGCTTTCAAACAAGAACAAATTTTTTTTATAAGGAGATTTTTGCAAATGACGAATACAGAAATTGCAAAAAAAGTCATCGAAGCCTTAGGTGGACGTGAGAACGTTAATAGTGTAGCTCACTGTGCGACTCGTCTTCGCGTTATGGTGAAAGATGAAGCGAAAATTAACAAAGATGCTATCGAGAACTTGGAAAAAGTTCAAGGTGCTTTCTTTAACTCAGGTCAATACCAAATCATCTTTGGTACTGGTACAGTAAACAAGATGTACGATGAAGTCGTAGCTCTTGGTTTGCCAACTTCTTCTAAAGAAGATATGAAAGCAGAAGCTGCTAAACAAGGGAATTGGTTCCAACGTGCTATCCGTACTTTCGGTGACGTATTCGTACCAATCATTCCAGTTATCGTAGCAACTGGTCTCTTCATGGGTGTTCGTGGTCTCTTGACTGCTCTTGGGATGACACTTCCAGAAGATGTGACAACTTACACTCAAATCTTGACTGATACAGCCTTTATTATCTTGCCAGGATTGGTTGTTTGGTCAACATTCCGTGTATTCGGTGGTAATCCAGCCGTTGGTATCGTTCTTGGTATGATGCTCGTATCTGACTCACTTCCAAATGCCTGGGCTGTTGCTTCTGGTGGTGAAGTAACTGCAATGCAGTTCTTCGGATTTATTCCAGTTGTAGGTTTGCAAGGTTCTGTTCTTCCAGCCTTCATCATCGGGGTTGTCGGAGCTAAATTTGAAAAAGCTGTTCGTAAGGTTGTTCCAGATGTTCTTGACCTCTTGGTAACACCATTCGTAACACTTTTGGTCATGTCAATTCTTGGTTTGTTTATTATCGGACCAGTCTTCCACGTTGTTGAAAACTACATCCTTCTTGGAACAAAAGCACTCCTTAACTTGCCGTTCGGTCTTGGTGGTTTCTTAATCGGTGGAGTTCACCAATTGATCGTCGTATCAGGTGTTCACCACATCTTCAACTTGCTTGAAGTTCAATTGCTTGCTGCTGACCATGCTAACCCATTCAACGCTATCATCACAGCTGCCATGACTGCTCAAGGTGCTGCGACAGTAGCCGTTGGTGTGAAAACTAAAAATCCTAAACTTAAAACACTTGCTTTCCCAGCTGCTCTTTCTGCCTTCCTAGGTATTACTGAGCCTGCTATCTTCGGGGTTAACTTGCGTTTCCGTAAGCCTTTCTTCCTTTCATTGATTGCTGGTGCAGTCGGTGGTGGACTTGCTTCAATCCTTGGACTTGCTGGTACTGGTAATGGTATCACAGTCATCCCTGGTACAATGCTTTACATTGGGAATGGACAACTTCTACAATACCTTCTTATGGTAGCTGTATCCTTTGCACTTGGTTTTGCTCTTACTTACATGTTTGGTTACGAAGATGAAGTAGAAGAGGTTGCAGGAGCAATTTCTGAAGCTGAAACTGACCGTTTAACAGAAGAAGCAGTAACTGGTAATCTTGTTTCACTTAGCGAAGGTGTCATCCAAACACCAATCGTTGGTGACGTTGTTGCTCTTTCAAATGTGAATGACCCAGTATTCTCAAGCGGAGCTATGGGACAAGGAATCGCCGTGAAACCTAGTCAAGATGTTGTCTATGCACCAGCTGATGCTGAAGTGACAATCGTCTTCCCAACTGGCCATGCTTATGGATTGAGAACAGCTAACGGTGCTGAAATCTTAATTCACGTTGGTATCGATACTGTTTCAATGAACGGTGAAGGCTTCAACCATAAAGTTGCTCAAGGTGACAAGGTTAAAGCTGGAGATGTTCTTGGAACATTTGACTCAGCTAAGATTGCTGCTGCAGGACTTGATAACACAACAATGGTTATCGTAACAAACACTGCAGACTTTGCTTCAGTAAATCCAGTTGCTTCTGGATCAGTTGCTAAGGGTGACGCAATCATCGAAGTTAAAGCTTAATAAATCAAAAAAACGAACAAATGTCATGTTTGTTCGTTTTTGCTTGAATGGTAAAATTTACAGAGAAAAAACTAAAATATAGAGTAATTTTCCTTATGGGAATATGCTATAATAGAGAAAATAAATACAAGAGGTTTATCATGACAAAACTATACGGAAGTTTGGAAGCAGGCGGTACAAAATTTGTCTGTGCTGTCGGAGATGAAAACTATAATGTTGTAGAAAAGGTACAATTTCCTACAACAACACCTATTGAAACAATCGATAAAACCATCGAGTTCTTCTCAAAATTCGACAATCTTGCAGGACTTGCCATTGGTTCATTTGGTCCAATCGATATCGATAAAAACTCAAAAACTTACGGATTTATCACAACAACTCCAAAACCTAACTGGGGAAATGTCGACTTGCTTGGTGCTCTTCGTCGCGCTCTAAACGTGCCTATGTATTTTACGACAGACGTAAACAGTTCTGCATACGGTGAAGTGGTTGCTCGTAATAATGCCGGCGGTCGTATTGAAAACTTGGTTTATTACACAATCGGTACAGGTATCGGAGCTGGTGTTATCCAGCGTGGCGAGTTTATTGGCGGTGTTGGTCACCCTGAGATGGGTCACTATTATGTGGCTAGACACCCAATGGATATTGAAAAAGAATTTAATGGTGTTTGTCCTTTCCATAATGGATGTTTGGAAGGTTATGCAGCTGGTCCAAGTTTGGAAGCTCGTACAGGTGTTCGTGGGGAAAACATTGAACTGAATAACTCTGTCTGGGATGTTCAAGCCTACTACATTGCTCAAGCCGCAGTGAATGCGACTGTAACTTTCCGTCCAGATGTCATCGTCTTTGGTGGTGGGGTTATGGCTCAACAACATATGCTTGACCGTGTACGTGAGAAATTCACAGCCCTACTCAATGGCTACCTACCAGTTCCAGATGTACGTGACTATATCGTGACTCCAGCTGTTGCTGGCAATGGTTCAGCTACACTAGGAAACTTCGTTCTTGCTAAGAGCGTTGCAAAATAAGAATATAAAAAACTCCCAACTTTCTCAGTTGGGAGTTTTGCTTTAGTCTTTTTCTATTTTTGTTTCCTGATGGAAAATATTTTGCCAAGTTTCGTGGCGACGCCAGATGCTGGTATGAATGGTATCACCGACTTGGTAGCGGATGAGCTTTGTTTTCTGGCTGATAGAGGTTAAATGAAGCTCTTTAATGGCAGAGGTTAATTCTTTTTCAGCCTTATAGGCTCCCTTGTCCAGTTCTTGTCCGTCCTGGCGAATATAAATGAAGTCTTCTGCAAGTAACTCTTCCAGTTGATTTCCTTGGTCGATTAGTTGCTCTCTCATGAGCAATTTTTTATAGACATTATCTAGGATTTCATCCTCAGGGATTGGTGCTGGTTCGATATGAATATCTGTATCAAAGACACCAAAGCGTTCTGATAACATGGATTCAACCTGGTCCGCAATTTCGTGACTTTCAAAAACAGACAGATCTGGGTTCATTTCAAGTGTGATGTCCAGATAAATATTGCTTCCGTAGGTACGACCGCGTTGAGATTTGACCTTGCTAATCTTAGGAATTTCCATGATAGCCTTTTGATAATCTTCGAGCAAGTGTTCATCAAAACCATCAGAAAGGCTGAAGGATGACTCGATAAAGATATCATAAGCAGTTTTAAGAATAAAGAAGGTAATGATAATCGCGACCAACTTATCCACGATTGGATAGTTGAAGCTACTTGCCAGGATAGCAATAGAAGTTCCAAGAGATGTCACTGCATCTGACAGATTATCCTTAGCAGCTGCCTTGAGGGCCTTTGATTTAGCTTGCTTACTCAGATGGGTATTGTAGAGATAAACGGCGAACATGATGATAGCAGAGATGACTCCCAGAGTCGCACCAAGTGGGTCAATGACCGTTTGCTCTCGGCTGAGTATCTTTTGGATGGTGTCCCGTAAAACATCAAATCCAACGTAAAACATGATGATGGAAGTGATGAGACTTGCCAAATCCTCTATTTTCCAGTGACCGAAGCGATGATCTCTATCTGCCGGTTGGCGAGCCAAACGAATCCCGATGAGAAGGGCTACATTTCCAACAATATCTGAAACGTTGTTAAAACCATCTGCCACCAAACTGGATGAATGGAGGAGGTGTCCGGTCGCTAGCTTAGCTGCAGACAAGAATAGATAGGTCAAGATGCTGATAATGGCACCACGCTCAGCTAATTTTAAGTTTGAAACCGATTGATTCATCTAACTCCCCTTCTAACATTTTAGTATTCTTTCATTATACTGGTTTTCCAAGGAAAATTCAAATGTGGGAAGTAAGTTAAATACACCTCAAAACTTGAAAACTTTTGAAATTCTGATATAATAGAACTACTCAAGGGAGTAGCTGGCGGTTAACCGCGATAGTGTCGTCATTACGAATTATTTCCGGCACTATATTAAACAGCGAGACTTGTTTTTTTAAAAACAGGTCTCTTTTTTTGTAAAAAGAGGCCAAAAAGGAGGAGACTGTTTTGTCAAAAGAACAAAATAAAGACTTGTTTTACACACAGACCTCAGAAGAAGTCCTAAAGAACTTGGACTCATCTATCGAAGGTTTGTCAACTGCTCAAGCTCAAGAACGACTAGCGACTTATGGTCGTAATGAGTTGGAAGAGGGAGAGAAACGTAGCCTACTAGCTAAATTCCTTGATCAATTTAAGGATTTGATGATTATCATCTTGCTTGCGGCTGCGGCACTGTCTGTCATTACAGAAGGAATGGATGGTTTAACAGATGCCCTTATCATCTTGGCCGTTGTTGTCTTGAATGCTGCCTTTGGGGTTTACCAAGAAGGTCAAGCAGAAGCAGCTATTGAAGCTCTGAAAAATATGTCTAGCCCCATGGCCCGTGTTCGTCGTGATGGTAATGTTATTGAGATTGACTCGAAAGAATTGGTACCCGGAGATATCGTCTTGCTTGAAGCGGGAGATGTAGTGCCTGCCGACATGCGTTTGCTTGAAGCGGCGTCTCTTAAAATCGAAGAAGCAGCTCTTACAGGGGAGTCTGTCCCAGTTGAAAAAGATGTGACAGGACTTGTTGAAGCAGATGCTGGTATCGGGGATCGTGTTAACATGGCTTACCAAAACTCAAACGTAACTTACGGTCGTGGTATTGGGGTCGTGACCAACACTGGTATGTATACAGAAGTTGGTAAGATTGCGGATATGTTAGCCAACGCAGACGAAACTGAAACACCATTGAAGCAAAGCTTGGAACAATTATCTAAGGTCTTGACTTACTTGATTATTGTGATTGCAGTGATTACCTTCTTGGTTGGTGTATTCGTTCGTGGTGAACATCCATTAGAAGGCTTGATGGTGGCGGTTGCTCTTGCGGTTGCGGCTATTCCAGAAGGACTTCCTGCCATTGTAACCATCGTTCTATCATTGGGAACTACAACCCTTGCCAAACGGAATTCAATCGTCCGTAAATTGCCAGCGGTTGAGACTCTCGGTTCAACAGAAATCATTGCATCTGATAAAACAGGTACTTTGACCATGAACCAAATGACGGTTGAAAAAGTTTATACCAACGGTCAATTGCAAAGTGCTGCAACTGAGATTACTGCTAACAATAATACCCTCCGTATCATGAACTTTGCCAATGATACAAAGGTGGACCCATCTGGTAAGTTGATTGGGGATCCAACAGAGACAGCCCTTGTACAGTTTGGTTTGGATCACAACTTCGATGTTCGTGAAGTCTTGAAGGATGAGCCACGTGTGGCTGAATTGCCATTTGACTCAGACCGAAAACTCATGTCTACCATTCATAAGGAAGCAGATGGCTCTTACTTTATCGCTGTCAAGGGTGCCCCTGACCAATTGCTCAAACGTGTGACTCGTATTGAAGTCAATGGGGAAGTTCGCCCAATCACAGAAGAAGATAAGAAAGCTATCCTTGCTATCAATAAAGACTTGGCTAAACAAGCCCTTCGTGTCTTGATGATGGCTTACAAGACAAGTAAGGAAATTCCAACCTTGGAATCTGAAATTGTTGAGTCTGACCTCATCTTCTCTGGTTTGGTCGGCATGATTGACCCTGAGCGTCCAGAAGCTGCAGAAGCTGTACGTGTCGCTAAAGAAGCAGGTATCCGTCCGATTATGATCACTGGTGACCACCAAGATACAGCGGAAGCTATCGCTAAACGTCTCGGTATCATCGATCCAAATGATACAGAAGACCATGTTTTCACTGGTGCTGAGTTGAATGAACTCACTGATGAAGAATTCCAAAAAGTCTTCAAGCAATACTCTGTTTACGCGCGTGTATCTCCTGAACACAAGGTTCGTATCGTTAAAGCTTGGCAAAATGAAGGTAAGGTTGTCGCTATGACGGGTGATGGGGTCAACGATGCGCCTTCACTTAAGACAGCTGACATCGGTATCGGTATGGGGATTACAGGTACAGAAGTTTCTAAGGGAGCTTCTGATATGGTCCTTGCTGATGATAACTTTGCAACCATTATCGTAGCGGTAGAAGAAGGACGTAAGGTCTTCTCAAATATCCAAAAATCCATCCAATACCTCTTGTCTGCTAATATGGCTGAAGTTTTCATCATCTTCTTTGCAACATTGTTAGGTTGGGATGTGCTTCAACCAGTGCATCTTCTCTGGATTAACCTGGTAACAGATACGCTACCAGCCATCGCCCTTGGTGTGGAACCTGCTGAACCAGGTGTCATGACCCACAAACCTCGTGGTCGTAAGTCTAACTTCTTTGATGGTGGTGTCTTCGGAGCAATCATTTATCAAGGGATCTTCCAAACCATGCTGGTTCTGGGTGTTTATGGTTGGGCTCTTCTCTTCCCAGAGCACCAAAGTCATACTGAAATCCATGCGGATGCCCTTACCATGGCTTTTGCAACTCTCGGTTTGATCCAATTGCTCCATGCCTTTAACGTTAAGTCGGTTTACCAATCAATCTTTAAAGTGGGACTCTTTACCAACAAGACCTTTAACTGGTCTATCCCAGTTGCCTTTGTCCTCTTTGTGGTGACGATTTTAGTTCCTGGATTTAATAATCTCTTCCACGTGTCACACTTGAGTTTGACTCAATGGATGGTGGTCGCCGTAGGAGCACTTATGATCGTGGTCCTTGTTGAGATTGTTAAAGCAATCCAACGAGCACTTGGAAAAGATAAAAACGCTATTTAAACAATTATGAAAAGTCATCTTCGGATGGCTTTTTGTTTGTATATAAAGGTAAACTGACAAAGATTTTATGCTATAATCAAGGAGAATGATATCGCATGGAGGAAAGAATCTTGAAAAAGAAAATAGTAAAAGATATCTTGTTTTTGTCGCAGGTATCCCAGCCTGCTAGTCAGGAAGATTTACCCCTAGCAAAGGATTTGCAGGATACCCTATTGGCTAACCGAGAAACCTGTGTTGGACTAGCGGCCAATATGATTGGGGTACAAAAACGTGTCATTATTTTTAATATCGGAATGATTCCCATGGTTATGTTTAATCCAGTTCTCCAATCTTTTGAAGGAGCATACGAGACAGAGGAAGGTTGTTTATCTTTGACAGGTGTCAGACCTACAACTCGGTATGAGAAGATTACAGTAAGCTACAGAGATATCCATTGGCAAGAGCAAACCATTACCCTGACAGGATTTCCTGCTCAGATTTGTCAGCATGAATTGGATCATTTGGAAGGTCGTATTATTTAAGCTCAAATCCTTGGTAGTCCTAAAAAAATATGCTACACTAACACTATGAAAATTCTAATCCCAACCGCAAAAGAAATGAATACCGAAATCCCTAGTTTAGAGGCTAAACCCTTGCGTCCTGAAAGTCAGGCAGTGCTGGATGAATTGGCCAGATATTCTGCCCAAGAGCTGGAGAGTTTTTACAAAATATCTGCCGAAAAAGCGCAAGAGGAGTATGACCATATCCAGGCCTTGAAAAATGAAACTGCGACAAACTATCCAGCCTTGCACCTCTTTGATGGACTCATGTATCGCAACATCAAACGGGACGATCTCACCAAGGAGGAGCAAACCTATCTCGAGAAACATCTCATGATAACGTCAGCTCTCTATGGTGTGATCCCAGCCTTTGCGCCGATTGCACCTCACAGACTGGACTTTTTGATGAAGCTCAAAGTCGTTGGGAAAAGTCTGAAAAGTCATTGGAAGGCAGCCTATGAAGAGTCAATGAAAGACCAGAAGTTAATCTTTTCACTCTTGTCTTCAGAGTTTGAAACTGTCTTTCCTAAAGAAATCCGTGAGAAAATGGTGACCTTCAAGTTCATGGAAGAAAGAGATGGAAAACTAAAAATCCACTCAACCATTTCTAAAAAAGCTAGAGGGGCTTTCTTAACAGCCTTGATGGAAAATCAGGTAACCTCGGTTGAAGAGATTAAAAAGCTCAGCTTTGCAGGTTTCAATTATCGAGAAGACTTGTCTAGTGATAAGGAATTGGCCTTTGTAAAATAGAATGAAAGAAGAGCTTGCTCCCTATCTTTATAGGAGCAAGCTTTTTATGATTTGGCCTTGCTATTTTTTATTTAGAATGGTAGGAATTTTCTCACAATTTTGGTATAATAGGACTATTAGAAAATTTCGAGGAGACAAACATGTCAGTTAAGATTGCTTTACTTGGATTTGGTACAGTAGCCAGTGGCGTACCATTCTTGCTAAAGGAAAATAGAGAAAAAATTGTTCAAGCAGCCCAGTCAGAAATTGAAGTAGCTAAAGTTTTGGTCAAAGACGATCAAGAGAAAGCCCGCTTGCTTGAAGCAGGAAATGATTTTAATTTTGTAACAAACATCGATGAAATCTTGTCAGACAAAGACATCACGATTGTTGTTGAGTTGATGGGGCGTATCGAACCTGCTAAAACCTTTATCACTCGTGCTTTAGAAGCAGGGAAACACGTCGTGACAGCTAACAAGGACCTTTTGGCTGTTCATGGTGCAGAATTGCTTGAGATTGCCAAAACTCACAATGTTGCCCTATACTATGAAGCAGCTGTTGCAGGAGGAATCCCAATCCTTCGTACCTTGGTCAACTCACTAGCATCAGACAAAATCACACGTGTTCTTGGTGTTGTCAACGGAACATCTAACTTCATGATGACCAAAATGGTAACAGAAGGTTGGTCTTATGAAGATGCTTTGGCAGAAGCTCAACGACTTGGCTTTGCTGAAAGCGACCCTACCAATGACGTTGACGGGATTGATGCGGCTTACAAGATGGTCATCCTCAGTCAGTTCGCCTTTGGGATGAATGTCAAGTTTGAAGATGTAGGCCACCAAGGAATTCGCAACATTACTCCAGAAGATGTAGCAGTAGCTCAAGAACTTGGTTACGTAGTCAAATTGGTTGGTTCTGTTGAAGAAACGGCATCTGGTATTGCTGCTGAGGTTACGCCAACCTTCCTTCCTAAAGAACATCCACTTGCGAGTGTTAATGGTGTTATGAATGCAGTCTTTGTAGAGTCTATCGGTATCGGGGAGTCTATGTACTATGGACCAGGTGCTGGTCAAAAACCAACTGCAACAAGTGTTGTGGCTGATATTGCCCGCATCGTTCGTCGTCTGAATGATGGAACAATTGGAAAAGCCTTTAATGAATACAGCCGTCCAGTAGTCTTGGCTAAGCCAGAAGATGTCAAAGCTAACTACTATTTCTCAATCTTGGCTCCAGATTCAAAAGGTCAAGTCTTGAAATTGGCTGAGCTCTTTAATGCAGAAGATATCTCCTTCAAGCAAATCCTTCAAGATGGTAAGCAAGAAGGCAAGGCTCGTGTTGTCATCATCACTCATAAAATCAACAAGGCGCAACTTGAAAATATTACAGCAGCTTTGAAGGGTGTAGCCGAGTTTGAACTTCTCAACACCTTCAAGGTTTTAGGAGACTAAGATGAAGATTATTGTACCTGCTACAAGTGCCAATGTGGGTCCTGGCTTTGACTCGGTTGGTGTAGCTGTAACTAAGTATCTAGAAATTCAGGTTTGTGAGGAACGTGAAGAATGGATGATTGAGCACCAATTAGGCAAATGGATTCCACGTGATGAACGTAATCTTTTGCTGAAGATTGCTCTACAAATTGTTCCAGACCTCCAACCTAGACGTCTGAAGATGGTCAGTGATATTCCGCTTGCGCGTGGACTAGGTTCATCGAGCTCGGTCATCGTTGCTGGGATTGAACTGGCAAATCAACTCGGAAACTTGAAACTAAGCAAACATGAAAAATTACAATTGGCAACTAAAATCGAAGGGCATCCTGATAATGTTGCACCTGCTATCTATGGAAACCTCGTCATTGCCAGTTCGGTAGAAGGTCAGGTTTCAGCTGTTGTGGCGCCTTTCCCAGAGTGTGCCTTCCTAGCTTATATTCCAAACTATGAATTGCGAACTCGCGATAGTCGTGGTGTCTTGCCTAAGAAACTCTCTTACAAGGAAGCCGTTGCTGCAAGTTCTATCGCCAATGTGGCTATTGCAGCCCTACTGACTGGAGATATGGTCAAAGCAGGCCAGGCTATTGAGAGTGACCTTTTCCATGAGCGTTACCGTCAAGAACTGGTGAGAGAATTTGCGACCATCAAGAAAGTTGCTAAGAGAAATGGTGCTTATGCGACCTACTTGTCTGGTGCTGGCCCAACTGTTATGGTCTTGGCTGATCCTGACAAGATGCCTAAGATTAAGGCTGAGCTTGAAAAGCAACCGTTCAAAGGCAAACTTCATGAGTTGCAAGTAGATACAGAAGGCGTTCGCGTCGAAGCAAAATAAACAGAACAATGGGATGGGGAAACTCTCTATTAGAGGCTTCCTGTCCTTTTTTTGAAAATGAAACATGGGATATGAAATGATTCCCGTGTTTAGCGTCCGACAGACGGTCAAGGAGGATTTGAAATGGCAGAAATATATCTAGCAGGCGGTTGTTTTTGGGGCTTGGAAGAATACTTTTCACGTATTTCTGGAGTGCTGCAAACCAGTGTTGGTTATGCCAATGGTCAAGTTGAAACTACCAATTATCAATTAATCAAAGAAACAGATCACGCAGAGACTGTGCAAGTCGTCTACGACGAAAAGGTGGTCTCGCTCCGTGAGATTCTACTCTATTATTTCCGAGTCATTGATCCTTTATCTGTCAACCAACAAGGGAATGACCGTGGTCGTCAATACCGCACAGGGATTTATTACAAAGATGAAGAGGATTTACCGACTATCAATACAGTGGTTCGTGAACAAGAACTCCTCATCGGTCGTAAAATTGCAGTGGAAGTGGAGAAACTACGTCACTACATCTTGGCTGAAGACTATCACCAAGACTACCTCAAGAAAAATCCTGGAGGCTATTGCCATATCGATGTGAGGGATGCTGAGAAACCACTGATAGATGCCGCCAACTATGAAAAACCGAGTCAGGCAGTTTTACGAGAAAGTTTATCAGAAGAGTCCTACCGAGTTACCCAAGAGGCTGCGACGGAAGCTCCTTTTAGCAATGCTTATGACCAAACTTTTGAGGAAGGAATTTATGTCGATATCACGACTGGTGAGCCTCTCTTCTTTGCTAAGGATAAGTTTGCCTCAGGCTGTGGTTGGCCAAGTTTTAGCCGACCAATTTCGAAAGAACTTATCCATTACTATCAAGACCTAAGCCACGGTATGGAGCGAATCGAAGTCCGTTCACGTTCAGGAAATGCTCACTTGGGACATGTCTTTACAGATGGACCTCAGGAACTAGGTGGTTTACGCTATTGTATCAATTCTGCATCCTTACGATTTATCGCTAAGGGTGAAATGGAGGAAGCCGGCTATGGCTACCTGCTTCCATATTTGAACAAGTAAAAAGAGAGAGTGGGACAGAAATCGTTAATTCGTTAGAATTCGATTTCGTCGTCCCACCTCCGCACAGTTGAGTAGGGCTGTAAAAGCTGATGAAATCAGCGTAGTAGAGCCCACTCAACCACTGCGTCTTTCTCGACAATCCAAAGACAATTGAGAGGCTAGGGCTTTTGTCACACTCTCTTCATTTTGGAAATAGAAGGGACACATGAAACAATTACTTTCTTACTTTAAACCCCATAAACAATAAGAAAAGTTGCCTTCGGGTGACTTTTTTGTTACAATAGCTAGAAAAATTATCCAGTATGAATACTTATATAGAAAAGGAGCCTAGTGATGAAAGTCTTTCAGCATGTAAATATCGTGACTTGTGACCAAGATTTCCACGTTTATCTGGATGGGATTTTAGCTGTTAAAGAATCCCAAATCGTTTATGTCGGTCAGGAAAATCCAGAGATTCTCAATCAAGCAGAATACATCATAGACTATCAAGGTGCCTGGATCATGCCTGGCTTGGTTAATTGTCATACCCACTCTGCCATGACAGGTTTGAGAGGCATTCGTGATGATAGCAATCTTCACGAATGGCTGGAGGACTATATCTGGCCAGCAGAAGCAGAGTTCACACCAGAGATGACTACAAAGGCCGTCAAAGAGGCGCTAACAGAGATGCTTCAGTCGGGAACGACAACTTTCAATGATATGTATAATCCTAATGGAGTAGAGATAGAGAAGATTTATGAAGCAGTCAAGGCATCCAAGATGCGTTGCTATTTTTCTCCAACCCTCTTTTCTTCAGACGTGGAGACGACAGATGAAACTGTTGCAAGAACGCGTGCTGTTATCGAGACAATTAAAGGCTATCAGGATCCCAATTTCAAGGTGATGGTGGCTCCGCATTCGCCCTACAGTTGTAGTCGAGAATTGCTGGAAGCTAGCTTAGAACTAGCAAAAGAAGAAGACATTCCTCTTCATATCCACGTGGCAGAAACCCAGGAAGAGTCAGGCATTATCCTGAAACGCTATGGCAAACGCCCATTAGCCTTCCTAGATGAGCTCGGATATTTAGATCATAAAGTTGTCTTTGCCCATGGTGTGGAGTTAAATGAAAGGGAAATTGAGCGCTTGGCAGATTCACAAGTCGCTATCGCCCACAATCCTATCAGCAACCTCAAACTAGCTTCGGGGATTGCACCAGTCGTTCAACTTCAAAAGGCAGGAGTACCGGTCGGTATTGCGACGGACTCAGTTGCTTCTAACAATAACCTCGATATGTTTGAGGAAGGACGCACCGCAGCTCTTTTACAGAAAATGAAGAGCGGTGATGCCAGTCAATTTCCTATTGAAACTGCCCTCAAGGCACTGACGATTGAAGGAGCTAAGGTGTTGGGAATGGAAGATGAGATTGGTAGTTTAGAAGTCGGTAAGCAGGCTGATTTTCTAGTCATCCAACCCCAAGGGAAAATCCATCTCCAACCTCAAGAAAACATGCTATCTCACCTCGTTTACGCTGTCAAATCCAGTGATGTTGATGATGTCTATATCGCTGGTGAGCAAGTCGTGAAAGACAGTCAAGTGTTGACTGTTAACTTGTAAAAAAGTAGTATAAATTTGCTAAATCTCATGGGAAAATTCTTGTGAGATTTTCTAGTTTTGCTTATGGAATTGCTGGTTTGACCTCTTACAGAAATATACGGATAATAAATTGGAGAAACACCGATTAGATAAATAAGAAAAATTGTGGTATAATAAAACGATACAATTAAAGGAGTATGTATGGACATTTCAGAAATTCGTCAAAAAATTGACGCAAATCGTGAAAAATTAGCTTCTTTCAGGGGGTCTCTTTGACCTCGAAGGTTTAGAGGAAGAAATTGCCATTTTGGAAAACAAAATGACAGAACCTGATTTTTGGAACGATAATGTTGCGGCCCAAAAAACGTCGCAAGAATTAAACGAACTCAAAAATACCTATAATACCTTCCACAAGATGGATGAGTTGCAGGATGAAGTTGAGATTTTACTAGACTTTTTGGCAGAAGATGAATCCGTGAAGGATGAGTTGGTCGAAAAACTCGATGAGTTAGCTCAAATGATGACCAGCTATGAAATGACCCTTCTTTTGTCAGAGCCGTATGATCACAACAATGCTATCCTAGAAATCCATCCGGGTTCAGGGGGAACAGAGGCTCAAGACTGGGGCGATATGCTCCTTCGTATGTATACTCGCTATGGAAATGCCAAAGGCTTCAAGGTTGAGGTCTTGGATTACCAAGCAGGTGATGAGGCAGGAATCAAGTCAGTAACCTTGTCTTTTGAAGGACCAAATGCTTATGGTCTTCTCAAGTCAGAGATGGGAGTTCACCGTTTGGTCCGAATCTCACCATTTGACTCTGCTAAACGTCGCCACACCTCATTTACTTCTGTAGAAGTTATGCCAGAGTTGGATGATACCATCGAAGTTGAAATCCGTGAGGATGATATCAAGATGGATACCTTCCGTTCAGGTGGAGCAGGTGGACAAAACGTCAACAAGGTTTCAACAGGTGTCCGCTTGACTCACATTCCGACAGGTATAGTCGTAGCATCAACCGTCGATCGTACCCAGTACGGAAACCGTGACCGTGCTATGAAGATGCTTCAGGCAAAACTTTACCAGATGGAGCAGGAAAAGAAAGCTGCTGAGGTAGACTCGCTCAAGGGTGAGAAAAAGGAAATTACATGGGGAAGCCAAATCCGCTCCTATGTATTTACGCCTTATACAATGGTAAAAGACCATCGTACAAACTTTGAAGTAGCGCAAGTAGATAAGGTTATGGATGGAGACCTAGATGGTTTCATCGATGCTTATCTGAAATGGCGTATCAGTTAAAAGAAAGGAAGTCACATGTCAATCATTGAAATGAGAGATGTTGTCAAAAAATATGACAACGGGACAACAGCCCTACGTGGCATCACTGTAAATATCGATGCAGGAGAATTCGCCTACATCGTAGGACCTTCAGGTGCTGGTAAATCAACCTTTATCCGTGCCTTGTATCGTGAGGTCAAAATCGATAAAGGAAGCTTGCAAGTTGCAGGTTATAACCTGGTTAAGATCAAAAAGAAAGATATTCCGTTCTTGCGTAGAAACGTCGGAGTAGTCTTTCAGGATTACAAACTTTTGCCAAAGAAAACCGTTTATGAGAACATTGCCTACGCAATGGAGGTTGTTGGTGAAAGTCGTCGTAACATCAAAAAACGTGTTATGGAAGTCTTGGACCTTGTCGGTTTGAAGCACAAGGTTCGTTCATTCCCAAATGAGCTTTCAGGTGGTGAGCAACAACGTATCGCCATTGCGCGTGCCATCGTAAACAATCCTAAAGTATTGATTGCCGACGAACCAACAGGTAACTTGGACCCAGATAACTCATGGGAAATCATGAACCTCTTGGAACGTATCAATCTTCAAGGGACAACTGTTTTGATGGCGACCCACAACAGCCAAATCGTAAATACCTTGCGCCACCGCGTTATTGCCATCGAAAATGGTCGCGTGGTACGTGATGAAGCGAAAGGAGAGTACGGATACGATGATTAGTAGATTTTTCCGCCATCTGTTTGAAGCTTTAAAGAGTTTAAAGCGTAATGGATGGATGACCATTGCTGCCATCAGTTCAGTAATGATTACCTTGACCTTGGTTGCTATCTTTGCTTCAGTTATTTTTAACACTGCGAAATTAGCAACTGATATCGAAAACAACGTCCGCGTCATGGTTTATGTTCGTAAAGACGTTGAAGACAACAGTGAAACCATTGTAAAAGAAGGCCAGACAGTCACGAACAATGACTACCACAAGGTCTATAATGCCCTCAAAGCCTTGCCAGCTGTTAAAAATGTAACCTTCTCAAGTAAAGAAGAACAGTACCAAAAGCTGACTGAAACCATGGGTGACGAGTGGAAGGTGTTTGAAGGAGACGCAAACCCTCTTCATGATGCCTACATCGTAGATACCAATTCACCAAGTGATGTAAAACCAGTAGCTGAAGAAGCTAAGAAAATCGAAGGTGTCTCTGAAGTTCAAGACGGTGGTGCCAATACTGAACGTCTCTTCAAGTTGGCTTCTTTCATCCGTGTATGGGGATTGGTCATTGCAGGACTCTTGATCTTCATCGCAGTCTTCTTGATTTCAAATACCATCCGTATTACTATCATTTCACGTAGTCGTGAAATCCAAATCATGCGTTTGGTTGGTGCCAAGAACAGCTACATCCGTGGCCCATTCTTGCTAGAAGGTGCCTTTATCGGACTATTGGGAGCTGCTCTTCCATCAGCTTTGGTTTACTTTATCTATAATAAAGTCTTCCAATCTGTCAACCCATCCTTGGTTGGTCAAAACCTATCCTTGATTACACCGAATACCTTTATTCCAATGATGATCGGTCTCTTGTTCCTCATCGGAATCTGTATCGGTTCACTTGGTTCAGGAATCTCAATGCGTCGATTCTTGAAAATCTAAGTCACATAACTGGATAAAACACATAAAAAAGTGGGATGTCATCAAGACTTCACAGCTCTTGATGCCCCGCTTTTTCTTTTGGTCTTGGTGCTCAGTCGCTTGCCAATTTTGGTTAAAGAGTGTATGATAGGAAAGGACCTTTTTACTAATATGAAAAATGAACAATGAATGAGGAAAAGATGAAACAATTTTTGGAAAAAGTGAGCATACTCTCCCTATCGTTAGTATTGATCACATCGTTTTCTATTTCGAGCGCCCTACCTGCCATGTTTGACTATTATCAGGGCTATTCGACTGGTCAGGTCGAACTCTTGGTCAGCCTCCCATCCTTTGGAATTATGGCCATGCTTTTATTGAATGGAGTTTTAGAGCGTATTTTTCCTGAACGCCTCCAGTTGACCTTAGGACTTTTGATCTTGTCAATCAGCGGGATCGCTCCCTTCTGGTATCAGGGTTATTACTTTGTCTTTGCTACACGTCTTCTCTTCGGGATTGGAGTGGGGATGCTGAACGCCAAGGCCATCTCAATCATCAGTGAACGTTACCATGGTAAAACTCGTATCCAGATGCTGGGTTTTCGTGGATCAGCTGAGGTAGTGGGAGCTTCTATCTTGACATTGGCAGTTGGGCAACTGTTAGCATTTGGTTGGACCGCAACCTTCCTAGCCTATGCAGCAGGTCTAGTGGTTCTCGTACTCTTTCTTCTCTTTGTACCTTATGGAAAAGGAGAAACTCATGAGTCCAAGCATCAGACAGAAGAAGCAGCCAAACTAACTCGCTCCATGCTACAGCTGATTTTCTTCCTTGCCATTGGTGCTGCTGTCGTCGTGTGTACAAATACTGCCATTACTTTCCGTATTCCTAGCCTCATGATTGAGGCAGGTTTTGGAGATGCTCAGTTGTCTAGTCTGGTCCTTAGTGCCATGCAGTTGATCGGTATTTTAGCAGGAATCAGCTTTTCATTCCTCATCTCGGCCTTCAAGGAAAAACTTCTATTGGTCTCAGGAGTTACCTTTGGAATCGGACAAATCATCATTGCCTTAGCACCATCACTCTGGGTTGTCGTTGCAGGTTCTGTTTTAGGAGGATTTGCCTACAGCATCGCTCTGACGACAGTCTTTCAGTTGATATCTGAGCGAATCCCAGCAAAACTCCTCAATAAAGCAACTTCCTATGCTGTTTTGGGATGTTCTTTTGGAGCATCATTAACACCCTTCGTTCTTTCAGGGATTGGCTTGGTGACTACAGATGGTCGAATGACCTTTATCATTCTAGGAGCATGGATGATTGGCACATCAATCATTATTTCCCTTTTATTGAAAAAAGAAGCCTAACAAAGAAAAACTCAAGGAGAATCCTTGAGTTTTTTGTCTATTAGCCAACCATTTGCCAAAAGTAATCGATAATGTAGGTCAAGCCATAAGTGTAAACGACCAGTGTAAAGGGCTTGGTCAGGATGATAATAGTCATATAACGCTTGAAGCTCATCTTGGTCAGAGCTGCCAACATACAGAGAAAGTCAGCTGGACTAACTGGCCAAATCATCATAAAGATAAAGAATCGATCAAAGCGATTGCCCTTGTCTAACCAACCGATATACTTATCATAGGTTCGTTTGCTGACGACTGATTGGACAAAGGGTGCTCCGTAGAGACGCACCAGGTAAAAGATAATGGCGCAACCAATGACAATACCAATGTAGTTATAAATAGTCCCCACGATATGCCCATAGATAAAGACACCTGCAACGGAGGTAAGAGCACCTGGAATGATAGGAACAACTGTCTGCAAAATCTGTAAAAAAATAAAGAGTGGTGGCCCCCAGATACCCGCCTGTTGGATAAAGGCAGATAGGGTTTCCTTAGAGTGCAAGATACCAGCTTGATAGGCCCAGATACAGAATATTAAAGTACCAACTCCACCGATGATGGATGAAATATTGATTGCTTGCTGTAGAAGGGGAGAAACAGCTTTCATTTCTTTATCGTGTGACATGTAAACTCCTCTTGTGTAGTATGATTCTACTATATCATATTTTGAGGAGAAAGACTATATGGGATGCTTCGTGTGACTTTGCCTCAAGTATGGTAAAATGGGAATAAGAAAATGACAGCTTAGAATGAGGGAAATCATGTTAGGATTGAAGTTTAATGGCACTTGGCGCAACTACCAAAAACAGGTCTTGGACAACTTTCAGGAATACCAAGCAGATGGGCATGTCCACTTGGTGGCAGCACCAGGTTCTGGGAAAACAACCATTGGTATCGAGTTGATTGCCCGTTTTGATAAGCCTGCTCTCGTTTTGGTACCGACTGTTACCATTCGGGAACAATGGGTGGACAGGATTCGTCAGGCTTTTTTAGAGGATGAGGACCAGGTCACAAGTCTTGTGTCTCAAAATCTCAAGGACATGAAGCAAATCACCATCGCCACCTATCAAGCCTTTCATAGCGCTATGCAACAGCTACAATCTCAAGAAGATAATGGCGAAGTTGAAGACTTTGTCGGCTTTGACCTGCTTGCTAGACTCAAGGAAAAGGGAGTAGAGACTCTTTGTCTGGATGAATGCCATCACTTGAGAAATGAATGGTGGAAAAGCCTAGAAGATTTCCGTAAAAATTACCCGCAACTACAAGTCATCTCACTCACTGCAACACCGCCATATGACAGTGAGCCAGAACTCTGGGATCGCTATCTCCAGATGTGTGGCGAGATCGACCAAGAAATCACAGTGCCAGAACTGGTCAAGGAAGACACCCTCTGCCCTCACCAGGACTTTGTCTATATCTGTTTTCCGACCAAGGAAGAAGACAAGCGCCTGGAAGAATTTGAAGACACCAAGTGGCAGTATGTCAGTCAACTAGTGGTTGATTCTGATTTTCAGACGCTCATTAGGTCTTCCAAGGTTCTTAAAGGGGAAATATCTG
Organism: Streptococcus sp. oral taxon 061; assembly: GCF_964211575.1. Classification (GTDB taxonomy): domain Bacteria; phylum Bacillota; class Bacilli; order Lactobacillales; family Streptococcaceae; genus Streptococcus. The sequence goes on from NZ_CAXOQQ010000003.1 coordinate 84,904, forward strand.
CGGATATGCTCCTCGAAGATCCCAAGTATCTCTCAGCCCTTCTCGTTTATCTACATGCTCAAAAACTGGAAATTCCCAAGTATCTACGAGATTTACTAGGTGCTGAGGGCTTGCCTGCCCTCAATTATTATTGGTTAGAAGTTCTCTTGCAAGGCCTTCTCTATCAGACTCCTGACTGGTATGAGGACCCGCAGGAGACAAAGAAAAAGATAGAAGCCGAATTGAAATCAAGAGGATTGATTGAAAAACGTCAGGTCTTCTTGGTCAAATCCAAGGCCAATGACCAAATCCTCAACCAATCTCTAGGAAAACTGGCTGGCATCGCATCTATCTTTGAGACTGAGTATGCCAGTCTAGGTCAGGACTTGAGACAGCTAGTCTTAGCGGACTATATCCGCAAGGATTTTGCCAGTTATCTGGGAGATGACCAAGCACCAATCACGCAATTAGGTGTCCTCCCATACTTTGAAACCATTCGTAGAAGTGCGCAAAAACAAGGTATTTCTGTCCCCATAGCAGTCCTTTCTGGTAGTGTCGTGATCATACCTGCCAGTGTCAAGGCAGAACTTCAAGCACTCATTCCAAACACTAGCTTAAGCTTCTCTGCCATCGGAAAACTCGATCAAGGTGCCTATCTCCAAGTAGGCTTTCCATCCAGCTTTAAGGGGATGGTCGCAGCAGTGACCGAGCTCTTCCAACGTGGTTCTATCCAGGTCTTGGTCGGAACCAAGTCTCTTTTGGGAGAAGGATGGGATGCACCTTGTGTCAACTCTCTCATCCTCGGAAGTTTTGTCGGAAGCTTTATGCTCAGCAATCAAATGCGGGGCCGTGCCATCCGTATCTGGCCAGGACATCCAGATAAGACCAGCAACATCTGGCACCTAGTAGCCATCAAACCATACAAAAATCCAGTCTTTTCTAAGGAGGATCAAGAAGAACTAGACCTCAATCCATATCAGGACCTCCAAACTCTTGCCCGTCGTATGGACCATTTCCTTGGCTTGTCCTATAAGGAAGATACCATTGAAACAGGTCTGGATCGCTTGAACTTTCCTGAGTTCCCATTTAAGAAAAAGAAACTCGAAGACTATAACGAGAAAATCATGGAACTATCCAAGGATCGCGCCTCCTTACGTAAAAAATGGCAGGAATCTCTCATTGTTGCTGATAAGATTGAGATTGTCAATGAAGTGGCGACCGACAGCAAACGAATCCCTCTGCTCGCCCTAGCGGATGCTGAAAAGTGGCTTCGCTACGCTCTGATGGTCTTTGCCATTAGTCTCCTGGCTTATGTCGTTCGACTAACCTTATTTGCCTTGCCATGGTTGACAGCTCTTTGTGTCCTCTTCCTAGCTATCACTGCCTTTCGCTTTTACAGCTACAAGAGTCCTTATAAACGCTTGCGCCTGATCGGTGAAGCTATTCGCAAAGCCATGGTGACTGCCGGACATTTGTCTGATGACCAGTCGCGCGTGCAGGTCGATGAGGACAAGGAAAGCTTTAACGTCTTTGCCTATCTAAAAGGTGGCAGTATGCGAGACAAGGAGCTTTTTTCCAAGACCTTGGGAGAATTCTTTTCCCCAGTGGACAATCAACGCTACCTCTTAGTCGCTAAAAAAGCACCAGCAGGTCAGTCCAAGTATTTCGTAGTCCCTAGCCTCTTTGAAAAACGCAAGGAAGATGCCCAGCTCTTCCAAAATGCCGTTGCACCACACATAGGCAACTACCAACTCGTCTACACCCGCAACGAAGCAGGCCGAAAAATCCTGCTCGAAGCCAGACTCAAATCCCTAGCCAACAAAAACGAACGCATCATCACCAAGAAAAAGGTCAAAAGTGCTTTGAAATAGAAGGAAGTGAGCGTTTTCTTCTAGGAATATGATATAATAATAGGGAGAATTTTGTCCCTGAAGGAGAAATATAGATGCAGGTAAAACCAGAACTGGAAATAGAAAAACAACTGATAAACCAGCTGGTAACTGGTGAAAGCCAATGGACTTATAGAGAAGACCTAAAAACAGAAGAACAACTATGGGACAATTTCTTTGAGAAACTAGCCCAAAACAACGTTGCTCTGCTAGCAGACCATCCCTTGACTGAGCAGGAAAAACGCCAAATTCAGAACCAACTCAACTTTGTCAGCTACTATGATGCTGCCAAGTGGTTGGTCGGTGAAAACGGCATTGCCAAAGTCGAGGTTCAAAGAGAAGATGCGAGCCTAGGTACCATCCGTTTGTCAGTCATTTGGCGTGACAATATCGCAGCAGGAAAGTCTAGCTACGAAGTTGTCAATCAAGTCCAACGAGAAAAAGTAAATCCTCTGGACCAAGACCGTAGACTGGATGTTACTCTTCTCATCAACGGCTTACCCATGATTCAAATCGAGCTCAAGAGCACCCAAGCAGCATTTATCGATGCCTTTCATCAGATTAAAAAATATGACCGTGAAGGAAAATTCCGTGGCATCTACTCTAGCTTGCAGATGTTTGTTGTGACGAACAAAGTAGATACTCGCTATATCGCTGCAGCTCGTGAAAATAAACTCAACAAGCAATTTCTAACAAAGTGGGTGGATAAGGATAATCATCCTGTGACAAACCTGACTAGTTTTGCCCATGAAGTTCTTTCTATCCCTCGTGCCCATCAGATGGTCATGCAGTATTCTGTCATTGATGATAGCAAGAAGTCTCTCATCCTCTTGCGCCCCTACCAGATCCATGCCATCGAAGCAGTGCAAGAAGCCTCTCGCCAACAAGCATCAGGCTATGTTTGGCATACAACTGGTTCAGGAAAGACCCTGACTTCTTATAAGGTGGCGAGGAACCTCCTTCAAATCCCATCTATCCAAAAGACGATTTTTGTCGTTGACCGCAGGGACTTGGACCAACAGACCACTTCATCCTTCCTCTCTTATGCCACCAATGATGTCATTGATATCGATGAAACGGATAATACCCATGATTTGGTCAAGCGACTAGGTAGTAATGATAAGCGTGTCGTGGTGACTACCATCCAGAAAATCACTACCATGATGCGCAAGTTTGACCAAGGCCTTTACCAACGAGATGCGGACAAAATCAAGGGACTCCGAGTGGCCTTTGTCGTAGATGAATGCCACCGTGCCGTGACGCCACAAACACAAAAGGACATTAAAGTCTTTTTCCCTCAGTCCCTCTGGTATGGTTTTACAGGCACCCCTATCTTTAAGGAAAATAAACGCCAGCAAGTCGGCGACCTAGCTCAAACCACCCAGCAACAGTATGGAGACCGCCTCCATGAGTATACAGTCAAGGAAGCCATCCATGACGGAGCTGTCCTAGGATTTAAGGTGGATTATCGCAATACCCTCATTACAGACCAGTCTGAAAATGAAATACCAGATACCGTCTACGAGAATGAGGAGCACATGCTGGAAGTCTTGGATGCCATTATCAATAAATCCCGCCAACAACTAGGCTTCCAAAAAGGAGTCGGCAATACCTACAATGCCATCCTGACGGTTAAGTCCATCCCTCAAGCCCAAGCCTACTATGACCTTCTAAAAAGAGTCAAGGCTGGTCAGACAAGAGTCAAGGTATCTGAGAGGGTCAAGATGGTTCTTCCGGACTTCCCAAAGGCGACCATCACCTACTCTGTCACTGAAAATGAAGAAGACTCAAGAGCCAACCAAGACCACATGAAACAGGTCTTAGAGGACTATAACCAAGAGTTTGATACTCACTTTACTATGGCGGATCTTCGTGGCTTTAATACTGATGTTAATAACCGCCTTGCCCGTAAGCAAGACAAGTATCTCTATCGCAATGAACAGCTAGACTTGGTTATCGTGGTCAATCGTCTCTTAACAGGATTTGATGCACCTTGTCTATCGACCCTCTTTATCGACCGCAAGCCCATGCAACCGCAGGACTTGATTCAGGCTTTTAGCCGAACTAACCGTATCTTTGATTCTAGTAAGACCTATGGGCATATCATTACTTTCCAAAAGCCTATAGCCTTTAAGGAAGCGGTGGATAATGCCCTCAAACTCTACTCAAATGGTGGAGAAAATGATGTCCTAGCACCTAGCTGGGAAGAAGAAAAGAGAAACTTTTTGAGAAGTTGTAGTGATTTCCGAAATCTAATCACCGATGACCCCGAAGAAGGACTCCAAATCGAACAAATCTCTACACCTGAATTGAGAAAACTAGCCAAGGCTTATCAATCCTTTGATAAATACTTGGCTTCTATCCGAGTTTATAAAGAGTACGACGAGGAAGAAATCTATGCAGAGACTGGACTAACCGCAGAAGAATTGGAAAACTATCTAGGCTTCTATCAAAATATCCTTGCCGAACTTAAAAGTCGTTCAGAAGATGGTGATGAGGATGGGGAGCCACTGGATATCCACTACGAACTAGAGTCTATCCAAGTCGATGAGATTAACTACGCCTATATACTGACCCTGATCCAAAGCCTGATCGAGCAAGAGCAAAGTCAGGAAAAGAGTCTCAGCGTACAGGACAGAGAAGCAGTGGATACCTATATCCAAAGTCTGGAGAAGACCAATCCAAACCTTGCCCAGATCATCTCAGAGCTTTGGCAAGAAGTACAGGCAAATCCTGACCGCTACAGAGGTCAATCCATCGCTAATATTCTTGACCAGATGATTGAAGCAGTCATCCAGCAACATATCCAAGACTTTAGCAAGACCTGGTATGTGGGTGAAGATGAACTCCGCTACTATGTCAATCACTACCGCAAGGGAGCTAAAAAACAACTAGGAGAAAGCCAACTGACCAAGAGTCAGCGCTACAAGGACTATAAAGTTGAGGTGACAGATGCCCTCAACCCACTCCTCTATAAAAAACAAATCAAAGAAGCCTATACCCAACTGATTGAAGAAGTGATTGAGCCACTCAGGGTTGGGAGATAAAAAGCACTATTTTTAAAAAAATAGTGCTTTTTTTGACTTTTTTTAAAAAAAATGTTACTATTAATGTGTAATTAAGGAGGGAACTAAATGGCAATTAAACAGAAAGGTTAATACTTTTTAATGTATAGTAAATTAGAAATCGAAGATTTATTAGAAGAAATTAAAAGCCTAATTCAGAGTAAAAGCTACATGATTTCAACTGGAGAAAATCGTGAAAAGAACGAAGAATTCATGAGTGAATTTAATTTGAAGGATGAAGAAATTTGTAAGTTATTAATGCAAATCGAGTATAGCGATTTTTGTGAGTGTTTACATCCGTATGATGTTTTACGGAATCATGAAGATTATTATCTGTTTGCGCCTGAATTTACTTTAACAGATTTATTTGGTGACGAGTTGCAAGTTATTGTTTACGTTAAAATAATAATTAAAAATGATAAGGCAAACCAACCTTTTTTAGTTGTTGTATCTTTTCATAGGCCGGATGAATCAAAAGCGTTGAATTATCAATTCAAATAAATTTTCCCTCTTTAAGAGAAGACCTCTCTCTTGAAAGGAGACTAATAATGAATAATAAAAAAATATTATGCGAAAATTGCTTAGAGTCTGTAAATTATAAAGTAGTGGATGAAGAATTAACACGGTCATTAAAAGGAAAAAAATATACTTTTTCAGGTAAGACTGCTTATTGTGTTAATTGTAATAAGCCTGTTTATGTTGAAGAAATTAACGAATATAATAAACAAGCTATCTATGAAGCTTTTAGGAGCGAGAATGGTATTATCTCCAATGAAGATATAATAAATATTACGAAAAAATATAGTATTGGAGCTAAACCATTAGCTCAACTTTTGGGATGGGGAGTTAATACTATTCAAAGATATTTAACTGGTGATATTCCAAAACCTGCTTATTCTGATAAATTGAAAGAAATATTAGAAAAACCCGATACTTTTAAAGAAATTTTGGTCACAAATAAAGATAATATTTCAGATGTAGCATTTAATAAGAGTGTAGAAAAGGTTGACGAAATTTTAAATAATGAAAATGATGATAAACTTACTCAAGTTATTCACTATTTATTATCAAAAAATAATGAGATTACACCGTTAGCTTTACAAAAACTTTTATATTATGTACAAGGATTTTATTTTGCTTTTAAGAAAGATTATATTTTTCTTAGTGACTGTGAGGCGTGGGTACATGGTCCTGTATATAGAGATGTTTATTTTAAATATAGCAGTTTTGGATATAATCCAATCCAATTGAATTTAAATAGTAATCCTGGAGATGGACTTACATTTTTTGAACGTAGTTTGATCGATAGTATATTGAAGAATTTTGCTATATTTAATGGAAAAGTATTAGAAGAATTTACTCATGAAGAAGAACCATGGTTGACTATGCGTGGTGATTCGAAAGCAGAAGAACCATCTAATGAGGTAATTCCAAAGGAACTAATTGGCTCTTACTTTGTAAAAGTTAAAGAAAAATATCAGATGCTGAGAGTTGACGAAATTTATATGTATAGTTTTGAAAAGTATAGAGCAATAAGTTCTTTGTAAATTTTATTAGTTAGATTTTATTGTAGAGGTATTTAATGTTTGAGGAAGAGGATCTTATTAAAATCGGTAAGGAAGTAATTCCGAATATTTATGATGACGGAGGGAAACCAGCTATAAGGGAGGTAGGTCAATTTATCGCGAGGCCTCTTAAACTGATTAATGCTCTTTTTCAGCCTTTAGATATGTGGTTACTGAATAAAGAATATAATATTGAAAAAACTAAATTACTTTTGGCAGAACGATTAAAGCATGTTAAGGAAGATGATTTGGTTAGCCCAGAGCCACATGTCGCTATACCTGCAATTATTGCGCTCTCGTATTCGATGGATAGTGAGGAACTTAGAGACTTGTATGCAAATTTATTATCAAAAGCAATGGTATTAGGAAAGAAAGACAAAGTTCATCCATCTTTTATTGAGATAATAAAACAGCTTAGTCCGATAGATGCGATTGTGTTTAAAGATATAATGGAGATGCCAATAAGACCTATTATTGATTTATATGTTTCTAATAGTGATGAAGTTTCTGAAGTTTCTACAATTGAAAATATTACATGGCTAAATAGAGATTATGATGTTGTTTTGGTTGCATTAGCAAATTTGGCAAGATTAGGCTTGATTGAAATTCCTGATGGTTATAACTATAATAATGATTCGAATTATGATTTAGTACGTTTATCCTCAACGTATGCTAAGACATACGAAAAGTTAAATTGTGAAATAAAAACATCCAATATGATCAACCATGAGGTCAAAGAAAGAAAGAAATATATAAAGTTAAATGCTCTGTCGGAAACTTTTTATAAAATATGTGTCTGTAAATTATGAAAAAAGAAAAAACTCCTAATATAAGATTTAAGAAATTCGAACATAATTGGTTTAAAGATTGTTTGAGTAAAGTCTCAAATTCTATTGAATATGGTTTAAATGCTTCTGCTAAGGATTTTGATGGTATTCATAAATATCTTAGAATCACAGATATAGATGATTCTTCTAGATTGTTTTTAACTGATAAACTTAGTTCTCCAGATGTCAATTTTACTGAAGAGGAATATGAAAATTATAAATTGCGGATTAATGATCTCCTATTCGCACGTACTGGTGCAAGTGTTGGGAAAACCTATCTTTACAGAGAATCAGATGGTGAAGTTTATTATGCTGGATTCTTAATCAGAGCAAGATTACATGATTCATATGATGGGAATTTTATTTTTCAACAGACGCTTACTGATAAGTATAAGCAGTTTATTGAGATCACCTCACAACGTTCAGGTCAACCAGGGGTTAATGGGAAAGAATATGGAGATTGGAAGATTGGCATGACATCCTATCCCGAACAATCCGCTATCGGTTCCCTCTTTCGCACCCTCGACGATCTTCTTGCTAGCTACAAGAACAATCTTGTCAATTACCAATCTCTCAAGGTGACCATGCTCTCCAAGATGTTTCCTAAAGTTAGACAGACAGTTCCTGAGATTCGTTTGAATGGATTTGAAGGTGAGTGGGAAGTTCAAGCTTTAAAAGAATTAGCTAGTTTTTCTAAAGGGAATGGTTATACCAAAAATGACTTGGTTAATTCGGGCAAAGAGATAATTCTATATGGTAGACTTTATACTAATTATCAAACTGTAATTTCTAAAGTTAATACTTTTGTTACTACAGTAAAAATAAATACTGTGATTAGTAAAGGTGGAGAAGTTATAGTTCCAGCATCTGGTGAAACTGCAGAAGATATTTCAAGAGCATCAGTTGTTGAGAAATCAGGAATTATTTTGGGTGGTGATTTAAATATAATCTATCCAGATGAAAATAAAGTGAATTCTATCTTTTTAGCTTTAACCATTTCAAATGGGAGTCAACAGAAAGAATTGATTAAAAGAGCACAAGGTAAATCAGTTGTACATTTAAGAAATAACGATTTAGAAAAAGTTGTTTTACACTACCCGTCTATGGAGGAACAACGTGCCATCAGTGCCTATTTCTCCAACCTCGATGACCTCATCTCTGACCACCAAGAAAAAATTTCTCAGCTTGAAACACTGAAAAAGAAATTATTGCAGGATATGTTTATATAGGGGGAAATTAATTTGAATGATTTATTTCAGCACTTTGAGTTTACCTTGTTAGTTTATTCTGCTTTATTTTCACTCATAGGTTCTTTTATAGGATTTCTATTGCAAGTAATCGTTTCAACTATTTTATCCAATAGAGGAAAAGTTAAAGTTTATATTAAATCGGTTTATCATAAACTATCTAGCAGGCCTTGGGGATTTGAAAATTCAGCAAGTGGAATGATTTTTACAGTTCCTCTATGGATTGAAATACATAATACAACAGCAAAGAAACAAATTATTAGAAATCTAAATCTAGTCCTCTATAAGAATAATAGACAAGTTGTGAAAATGAAACAAGCGAATTCTTATGAAAAATTCGATCAGATATTATTTTATGGCGATAATGGAGCATATTCATTTCTAATTGATGCCTATGAAATCAAAAGATTTGACCTATGTTTTTCTATTTATAAAAAAGAAGTTAACGATGATTTTGATGAGGTTAGAATATCATATTTTGATTCAAAAGATAAATACCATGAGTTTAAAATTTTTGAAATTACTAATTCATGGGTTGTATCTAAGAACAGGATTGATAATGATTGGAGACCTATAAACTAATATCAATCTCTTTAAAAAATTAGAAAGAAACATTATGGAAACAACACAAACTTCCCAGTCGCTCTACCAAGCCCTGTGGAACTCAGCGGATGTTCTCCGCTCCAAGATGGATGCCAACGACTACAAGTCCTATCTCTTGGGCATGGTCTTTTACAAATACCTATCTGACAAGATGCTATTTTTCGTGGCGGAGACCATGGAAGAAGGGACGGATAGTCTTGAAGATGCGCTTGAGGTCTATCGCAACTACTACGAGGATTCGGATACTCATGAGGATCTAGTCTCTGTCATGAACGACGAGCTCAACTATATCATCAAGCCAGACTTGACCTTTACGGCTCTGGTAGCACGTGTCAATGAGGGAACTTTTCAGCTGGAAGATCTAGCTCAAGGTTTTCGTGATATCGAGCAGAGTGACGACCTCTATGAAAATCTCTTTGAAGATATCGACCTCTACTCTAAAAAGCTAGGAGCAACTCCGCAAAAGCAAAACCAAACGGTAGCAGCAGTCATGAAAGAGTTGGCTGTGCTAGATGTGGCTGGTCATGCTGGCGATATGCTGGGGGATGCCTATGAGTATCTGATCGGTCAGTTTGCGACCGACTCTGGTAAGAAAGCTGGTGAGTTCTATACACCTCAGCCTGTTGCCAAGCTCATGACTCAGATTGCCTTTTTGGGTCGTGAGGATCAGGAAGGTTTTACCATCTATGATGCGACTATGGGGTCTGGCTCTCTCTTGCTCAATGCCAAGAAATATTCTCATAAACCGCAGACAGTCGTCTACTTTGGTCAGGAGCTCAATACTTCGACCTATAACCTAGCTCGGATGAACATGATCCTACACGGCGTTCCTGTTGAGAATCAATTCCTACACAATGCCGATACACTGGATGAAGACTGGCCAACTCAAGAACCGACCAACTTTGATGGGGTTCTCATGAACCCTCCATACTCTGCTAAGTGGTCTGCAAGCTCTGGCTTTATGGCTGACCCTCGTTTCTCTCCTTTTGGGAAATTGGCGCCCCAGTCCAAGGCTGACTTTGCCTTCCTCCTGCATGGATATTACCACCTCAAGCAGGATAATGGAGTCATGGCTATCGTACTTCCTCACGGTGTTCTCTTCCGTGGAAATGCGGAGGGAACCATTCGTAAGGCCTTGTTAGAAGAAGGAGCTATTGATACGGTTATCGGTCTACCAGCCAATATCTTCTTTAATACCAGCATTCCGACTACGGTTATCATTCTTAAAAAGAACCGTACCAATCGTGATGTTTACTTTATCGATGCTTCTAAGGAGTTTGATAAAGGTAAAAACCAGAATATCATGACGGATGCTCATATCGAGAAGATTCTGGAAGCCTACAAGTCTCGTGAAGAGATTGACAAGTTTGCCCACTTAGCAAGCTATGAAGAAATCGTCGAAAATGACTACAACCTCAATATCCCTCGCTATGTAGATACCTTTGAGGAAGAAGAAGTAGAGCCATTGACAGACATCGTCAGCAAGATTAACAAGACAAATAAAGCAATCGAAAGCCAAACAACTTCATTGCTTGAAATGCTCAACCAACTCCACGGAACTACACCAGAAGCCGATGCTGAACTCAAAGAGTTTTTGAAAAACTTTAAAGGATGATGGAGTAATCAATTCGCTCATTTTTTAGTAATAACTTTGTTTCCGTATTTCCTGGGAACTAGTAGAAGTTAAGGAGAAATATGGAAAATAACAACCAACGTGCCCTTTGTCAGCAACTCTGGGCGGAAAACAAATACCTTGTTTTGAGCCATTCCAGCAATATTTACAAGGACATTCGCCAGTATCTCAAGCAAGAAGTGGTAGAAGTGAGTCAGGTTCAAGAGATGATTGACCGTGCCTGCCAGATTCCAGAGCACAGGGGTCAGGTTTGCAATGCCTTTCAGCATATTTGGGGCTATTTTAAGAAGAAAGCAACGGAGACTGAACGCAAGGATTATATGTTTTTACTGGATCGTTATCACTCTGGTCAAGCCACCAAAGAAGAATTAATTGCTAAGACGAGAGATTTGCTTGAGCGTTACCCAAATGCTTATCTGCAAGATTCGACCTTGTTGAAAGGAGACTCCCATGAGACTTTGGCATGAAGCTTTGATACCACAACTTCCCCGCCCTCAGCTCTTGGGGCAACATCGAGAGTGTTGCGCCCTTCGTGGCAATGGCTGGGGCAGAAAGCATGCGACGGTTGACTATGTCTTTACCCACTCGCCCTATCGTCTCTATGCCTATCATCGCTTGATCATGGAGGAGATGACTGACCGTGGCTACAAGGTCAGTACAGAGTGGCTGGATAAGAACTACCGTGGCAAGATCTGCCCTCCTTATCAAGACTTAGCAGAGGAAAAGCTGAGAAGTCCTATCTATAGTGAGCATGACCATGCCTACTATGAGGAGTGTCTGGCTAATCTCCGTGAAAAGGGGATCAACCTATAGTCTTTTATAATAACAAGCCATAGGTATCTGTCAGTTCACTGTCATTTTATGAAGAATATAGCAACCTTGAAAGGCTATCAATCTATATTTACCAAAGGATTTGGGGAATCTTCTCTAAATCTTTTTTTGTCTTTTAAATCGTGATATAGTTTCAAACTATATCAAAGCCTAATTTTTTACAATTATACAGACAGTTTCTTTTCTGTTAAGATAGTTTCAACAACAATTTTTGGAGGACAAAACATGTCAACTACAATTATCGGTTTCCCTCGTTTGGGTGAATTCCGCGAATTAAAATTTACAACTGAAAAATACTTTAGAAAAGAAATCTCAGAAGAAGAACTTTTGGCTGCTGCTAAAGAATTACGTGCGAAACACTGGAACATCGTCAAAGAAAAAGGCATCACTGAAATCCCATCAAATGACTTTTCTCACTATGACAACTTCCTTGATGCTGCTTTCCTTTTCAACGTAGTTCCTGCATCAGTACAAAACTTAGAATTGTCTGATCTTGAACGTTACTTTGCTTTGGGACGTGGTTACCAAGGAGAAAAAGGGGATGTGCGTGCCCTTCCGATGAAGAAATGGTTCAACACTAACTACCACTACATCGTTCCTAAATTTGAAAAAGACACTCAAGTAAAATTGGCTGGTCACAAGATCTTTGATGAGTTCCAAGAAGCTAAAGAACTTGGTCTCAACACTCGTCCTGTCCTTGTAGGTCCATTCACTTTCCTTCAATTATCAGATTTTGAAGAAGGTGTGAAAGCAGAAGATTTCGTAGATAGCTTAGTAGCTGCTTACCAAGATGTTTTTGCTAAATTGGCTGAACTTGGTGCGACTCGTATCCAACTCGATGAAGCTGCTCTTGTCAAAGATTTGACAGAAGAAGAAAAAGCACTCTTCTTGAACATCTACAACAAGCTTTTGGCTGACAAAAAAGGCCTTGAAGTCTTGCTTCAAACATACTTCGGTGACGTTCGTGACGTTTACGCTGACCTTGTGAAATTGCCAGTAGATGCGATCGGTCTTGACTTTGTTGAAGGTAAGAAAACTCTTGAACTCGTTAAAGGTGGCTTCCCAGCTGACAAGACTCTTTATGCAGGTATTGTCAATGGTAAGAATATTTGGCGTAACAACTACGAAAAGAGCTTGGCTGTTCTTGAGCAAATCCCAGCTGAAAACATCGTTTTGACAAGCTCATGTTCACTTCTTCATGTGCCATTTACAACTGCTAATGAAGAATTTGAACCAGCTATCTTGAACCACTTTGCATTTGCAGTTGAAAAATTGGATGAAATCCGTGACTTGGATGCTATCCGCAACGGTCAAGGAGCAGAGGCTCTTGCAGCTAACAAAGAACTCTTTGCGACTGAACGTGTTGGCGAAAATGCGGAACTTCGTGCTCGTATCGCTGGATTGACAGATGCAGACTACACTCGTTTGCCAGCCTTTGCAGAACGTGAAGCTATCCAAGAAGATGCCTTCAAACTTCCAGCTCTTCCAACAACAACCATCGGTTCATTCCCTCAAACAAAAGAAGTTCGTGCTAAACGTTTGGCCTTCCGTAAGGGTGAATTGTCTCAAGAAGAATACGATGCCTTCCTTGCTGAAACTATCGACGAATGGATCAAATGGCAAGAAGAAGTTGGATTTGACGTGCTTGTACACGGCGAATTCGAGCGTAATGACATGGTTGAGTACTTCGGTCAAAACTTGTCAGGTTACCTCTTCTCTAAGAATGGTTGGGTACAATCATACGGTATGCGTGGTGTTAAACCACCAATCATCTGGGGTGATGTCACTCGTCTCAACCCTATCACTGTGAAATGGTCTAGCTATGCACAAAGCCGTACTGACAAACCTGTTAAAGGTATGTTGACTGGACCAGTTACCATCCTTAACTGGTCATTCCCACGAGAAGACATCTCTATCAAGGATTCTACTCTTCAAATTGCTCTTGCAATCAAGGATGAAGTTCTTGACCTTGAAGCTGCAGGCGTGAAAATCATCCAAATCGACGAGGCTGCTCTTCGTGAGAAATTGCCACTCCGTCGTAGCGACTGGTACGAAGACTACCTTGACTGGGCTATTCCAGCCTTCCGCTTGGTACACTCAACAGTAGCACCAGATACACAAATCCACACTCACATGTGTTACTCAGAATTTACAGATATCATCCCAGCTATCGACAACATGGATGCGGACGTTATCTCATTTGAAGCTAGCCGTTCAAATCTTGAAATCTTGGACGAACTCAAAGCTCAAAACTTCCAGACAGAAGTGGGTCCTGGAGTTTACGATATCCACTCTCCTCGTGTGCCTAACGAAGGCGAAATCGACCACACCATCGAAGCCATCCTTGCTAAAGTACCAAGCAAGAAAGTATGGATCAACCCTGACTGTGGTTTGAAAACACGTGGTATCCCAGAAACGAAAGAAAGCTTGATCCGCCTTGTAGACGCTGCGAAAGCTGCGCGTGAGAAATTGTAAGAAAAGACAGTTCTCTCTACACGGTTGATCAGTAAGAAATCAACTAGAAAAGGTTCATACATATGTCACGTCAAACACCGTCCCTCTCATTTGAAGTTTTCCCTCCAAACCCAGAAGTAGGCAATGACAAAATTATCGCAGCCCTGAAAGACATGCAGGGCTTGGCACCACACTTCATCAGTGTGACTGCTAGTAATAATAAATTTAATATCAAAGAGACGACGGTTCGTTTGGCAGACTATATCCAAAATGACTTGGAGATTCCAACCATTGCTCACTTGCCAGCTATCTATTTGACTAAGGATAAGGTGGCTGAGACCATTGCGGATTTGGATAAAGTTGGTGTTCAGAAAATCTTGGCTTTGCGTGGGGATATCATTCCAGGTGTTGAGCCACAGAAGGATTTCCGTTACGCCACAGACTTGATTGAGTTTATCACTGAACAGGCGCCACACTTTGATATTATTGGAGCTTGTTACCCAGAAGGGCACCCGGATTCGCCAAACCAAATCTCAGATATCCAAAATCTCAAGAAAAAAGTGGATGCAGGATGCTCTAGTCTAGTAACGCAACTTTTCTTTGATAATGAGCGTTTCTACGATTTCCAAGACAAGTGTACCTTGGCAGGGATTGATGTTCCCATTCATGCAGGTATCATGCCAATCCTCAATCGTAACCAAGCGCTTCGTCTCTTGAAGACTTGTGAGAATATCCATCTCCCACGTAAGTTCAAGGCTATTTTGGACAAGTATGAGAATGACCCTGAGTCACTCAGAGCAGCAGGACTTGCCTATGCAGTAGATCAAATCGTGGACTTGGTAACGCAAGACGTAGCAGGCGTGCATCTCTACACCATGAACAACGCAGACACTGCTCAGTACATTCACCAAGCAACCCATGCCTTGTTCAATCACCAACCTTAAAATAATCAAAAGCAAACCATTCTTCTTTTCATAGCAGAATGGTTCCTTTTTTATAGAAAAGACCGTACTTTTTAAGAAAAATATGATAAAATAGACTCTGTACGTACTTGATACAAAGATGAGGGTATTTAGGTTTTAACGATTTTTAATAGTCGATTAATTTTTAATCAAAATCTAAAAATTGGTGTCTATAAAAAATACGAACGAAGTGAGTGTTAAAAGATATTTCACGCTATAGTGAAATTCCTTGGATTTCTAAAATCATCCACTGGATAATTTTACCTCCCGTCCGCACTGTTTCAGAGAAATATAAAAAAGATTCATAATTGAATTTTGGCCTCATTTCTTAGGAAAAAAGATAAGCTTTCTAGCACTCATCGAGTGCGGCGTCACCTTCCTATTTTTCTACAGAAATGTTCGGCAAGCCGAAACGTCCAAAATATCTTGATTTTTGTAGGCAAGGCGTATAATTTTATCAATCCAAAGGGGATTAAAATGACAAAACATGTGTTTCAAACGACTTTTGCGGGTCGTGAGTTGATCGTAGAGACTGGTCAGGTTGCTAAGCAAGCAAATGGCTCTGTTGTGGTACGTTACGGTGAGTCAACTGTCTTGACTGCTGCTGTTATGTCTAAGAAGATGGCAACTGGGGATTTCTTCCCGCTTCAAGTCAACTACGAAGAAAAAATGTATGCAGCTGGGAAGTTTCCTGGTGGCTTTATGAAACGTGAAGGACGTCCTTCAACAGATGCGACTTTGACAGCGCGTTTGATTGACCGTCCAATCCGTCCAATGTTTGCGGAAGGTTTCCGTAATGAAGTGCAAGTCATCAATACTGTTCTTTCTTACGATGAAAATGCATCTGCACCAATGGCAGCTATGTTTGGTTCATCATTGGCACTTTCTATCTCAGATATTCCGTTTGACGGACCAATCGCTGGGGTACAAGTGGGTTATGTCGATGGGGAAATCATCATCAACCCAACCCAAGAACAAGCAGAGCAATCGCTTCTTGAATTGACAGTAGCTGGTACGAAACACGCTATCAACATGGTAGAGTCTGGTGCCAAAGAATTGTCAGAAGAAATCATGCTGGAAGCTCTTCTCAAAGGACACGAAGCTGTTAAAGAATTGATTGCCTTCCAAGAAGAAATCGTAGCGGCAGTTGGTAAAGAAAAAGCAGAAGTTGAATTGCTTCATGTAGATGCTGACTTGCAAGCAGAAATCATCGCAGCCTACAACAGCGACCTTCAAAAAGCTGTTCAAGTTGAAGAAAAATTGGCTCGTGAAGCTGCGACTCAAGCAGTCAAGGACCAAGTCACAGCAGTTTACGAAGAAAAATATGCAGACCACGAAGAATTTGACCGTATCATGCGTGATGTGGCTGAAATCTTGGAACAAATGGAACACGCAGAAGTGCGCCGTTTGATTACTGAAGACAAAGTTCGTCCTGATGGTCGTAAGGTCGATGAAATCCGTCCTTTGGATGCGGTTGTTGACTTCGTTCCCCGTGTGCACGGTTCAGGTCTCTTTACTCGTGGACAAACTCAGGCTCTTTCTATCTTGACTTTGGCGCCAATGGGTGAAACGCAAATCATCGATGGTTTGGATCCAGAGTACAAGAAACGCTTTATGCACCACTATAACTTCCCTCAATACTCTGTAGGTGAAACTGGACGTTACGGTGCACCTGGTCGTCGTGAAATTGGTCACGGTGCTCTTGGGGAGCGTGCTCTTGCTCAAGTATTGCCAAGCTTGGAGGAATTCCCATACGCTATCCGTCTGGTAGCAGAAGTCTTGGAATCAAACGGTTCTTCATCTCAAGCATCTATCTGTGCGGGAACTCTTGCCCTTATGGCTGGTGGTGTGCCAATCAAGGCGCCAGTAGCAGGGATTGCTATGGGACTTATCTCAGATGGTAACAACTACACAGTATTGACAGATATCCAAGGTTTGGAAGACCACTTTGGAGATATGGACTTCAAGGTTGCAGGTACTCGTGATGGTATTACAGCCCTTCAGATGGATATCAAGATCCAAGGGATTACTGCAGAAATCTTGACGGAAGCTCTTGCTCAAGCCAAGAAAGCTCGTTTTGAAATCCTTGATGTGATTGAAGCTACTATTCCAGAAGTTCGTCCAGAATTGGCTCCAACAGCTCCGAAAATTGATACCATCAAGATTGATGTTGACAAGATTAAGATTGTCATCGGTAAGGGTGGAGAAACCATCGATAAGATCATCGCTGAAACAGGCGTTAAGATTGACATCGACGAAGAAGGTAACGTATCTATCTACTCTAGCGACCAAGATGCCATCAACCGTGCTAAAGAAATCATTGCTGGTTTGGTTCGTGAAGCTAAAGTGGACGAAGTCTACCATGCCAAAGTTGTTCGTATCGAGAAATTTGGTGCCTTTGTCAACCTCTTTGATAAGACAGATGCCCTCGTACACATCTCTGAAATGGCTTGGACTCGTACCAATAATGTAGAAGATTTAGTTCAAATTGGTGATTTTGTAGATGTGAAGGTTATTAAGATCGATGAAAAAGGTCGTGTAGATGCTTCTATGAAGGCACTCTTGCCGCGTCCGCCAAAACCTGAACGTTCAGAAGAAAAAGGGGAAAAAGGTCATCGTCATGGCGATCGTCCTCGTCACCACCACAAGGACCACAAACCTAAGAAAGAAACTACAGAAACACCAAAAGACTCAGAATAAGAAAGGAGAAATGTATGGGATGGTGGCGTGAAACCATTGATATCGTCAAAGAAAATGATCCAGCGGCTCGCACTACCTTGGAAGTCTTGCTGACTTATCCGGGTGTCAAAGCCTTGGCTGCTCACCGTCTCTCTCATTTTCTCTGGAAACACGGCTTTAAGCTTTTAGCTCGCATGCATAGCCAGTTTTGGCGTTTTTGGACTCAGATTGAGATTCACCCTGGAGCCCAGATCGAATCAGGTGTCTTTATTGACCATGGAGCAGGACTTGTGATTGGGGAGACAGCTATCGTTGAAAAAGGTGTTCTTCTCTACCACGGAGTGACTCTCGGTGGGACAGGTAAGGATAGTGGCAAACGCCATCCGACTGTTCGCAAAGGAGCTCTTATCTCTGCTCATGCCCAAGTTATCGGACCTGTAGAAATCGGTGAAAATGCCAAAGTCGGTGCCGCTGCGGTTGTTGTAGCAGATGTTCCTAGTGATGTGACGGTTGTTGGCATTCCTGCTAAGATTGTCCGAGTACATGGGCAAAAGGATGAACCAACCATTCACGAAGTCGAAGAAAAACGTGAATACTACGTCAATAAACTTGAGCATGCTAGAGAAGCCAGTCACAGGTCGTCTGGTTTGTAATGAGAAGTGACTCTTTAATTAGGAGGTTAGGCCGATGCTATTAGAAGAATTTGAAAATGTACCTGCTGTTATCGAGCCAACTGATCGAAGCCTCCTTAGTGGTGGAGAAATCTGTGATACGATTATTTTATCTTTTAATGGAGAAATCGTTGAACGAGTAAAGCAGTTTGAAGATGTTTACGAAGGTGGCTATCTAACCAATCTAAATGGTAGATTTCCATGGTATATCTATGAAAAAGATGGGAGTAAGGTAGCAGTTGCTATAGCTACGATTGGAGCCCCGATGGTTGTTGGACTCTTAGAAGAACTCAAAGCAAGAGGATTTAAGAACTTTATTGTTTTGGGTTCTTGCGGAGTTCTAGATCAGTCTATTCAGGCAGATAAGATTATCCTACCAAGTTCAGCTCTACGTGATGAAGGTACAAGTTACCATTACGCTCCTGCAAGTGATGAAATAGCTTATGATGAAACTCTACTCTTAACCATAGAAGAAGCTTTAAACAAATCTGATATTGAGCACATTCGAACAAAGGCTTGGACCACAGATGCTTTTTATCGTGAAACAGCTGATAAGGTCAAACGTAGACTAGCAGCAGGTGCGACTGTTGTAGATATGGAAGCCTCAGCAATCATGGCTTGGGCACAATTTCGACAAGCAAAAGTTTATCAATTTTTTTATACAGCTGATTATGTTGACCATCATAATCATGAGTGGGATGCAAGATACGAAGAAAGAAAAGCAGATGCTATGACTTTCTTTGAGATAGCATTAGTAATTGCTAGAGAGTTGGATTGAAACGACTCTTTACGATAAACAAGACACAGAAAGGAGTCAGTGAGTGATTAAAATCTATGACACCATGTCTCGTGATTTGCGAGATTTTGTCCCAATCGAGGACGGCAAGGTCAAGATGTATGTCTGTGGGCCAACTGTATACAATTATATCCACGTGGGGAATGCCCGTTCGACAGTAGCCTTCGATACCATTCGTCGCTACTTTGAGTACCGTGGCTATGAGGTTGCCTATATTTCTAACTTTACGGATGTGGATGATAAGATTATCAACCGTGCCAAGGAAGAAGGTATCACACCCCAAGAAGTAGCGGACAAGTACATCGCTGCCTTTCGTGAAGACGTGACGGCTCTTGGTGTTAAGCCTGCGACTCGTCATCCTCGTGTAGTCGAGTTTATGGCAGATATCATCCGCTTTGTCTCTGACTTGATTGAAAAAGGCTATGCCTATGAGAGTCAAGGGGATGTCTATTTCCGTGTGGAAAAATCCCATAACTATGCTAAGTTAGCCAATAAAACCCTAGAAGACTTGGAGTTAGGTGCTTCAGGTCGTACAGATGAAGAAACGGCTCGCAAGGAAAATCCTGTGGACTTTGCCCTTTGGAAAGCAGCCAAACCAGGTGAGATTTCTTGGGACAGCCCTTGGGGTCCTGGTCGTCCAGGCTGGCATATCGAATGTTCGGTTATGTCAACGGAGATTTTGGGTGATACTATCGATATTCACGGTGGTGGAGCTGACCTTGAGTTTCCACACCACACCAACGAAATTGCCCAGTCAGAAGCCAAGACAGGTAAGACCTTTGCTAACTACTGGATGCACAATGGCTTTGTCAATATCGACAATGTCAAGATGTCTAAGTCCTTGGGGAATTTCATCACAGTACATGATGCCCTCAAGACCATTGATGGCCAAGTGCTTCGTTTCTTCTTTGCGACTCAACACTACCGCAAACCGATCAACTTTACGGAAAAAGCAGTGCGTGATGCGGAGACTAATCTCAAGTATTTGAAAAATACCTATGAGCAACCATTTACTGGAACTGTAGATGCGGGAGAGTTGCAAGCTTTTAAAGATAAGTTCGTAGCTGCTATGGATGAGGATTTCAATACAGCAAATGGTATCACAGTCGTCTTTGAAATGGCCAAGTGGATCAACTCAGGCAACTATGATGCAGCGGTTAAGGAAGCACTTACGGCTATGTTAGAGGTCTTTGGTATTGTTTTTGTCGAGGAAGTTTTGGATGAAGAGATTGAAGCCTTGATTCAAAAACGCCAAGAAGCGCGTGCCAATCGTGATTTTGTGACAGCTGACCAAATCCGTGACCAATTAGCTGCTCAAGGGATTAAATTGCTTGATACCAAGGATGGAGTGAGGTGGACACGTGATTGATGTCAATCTCATTAACGGGATTGCGCTAGCCTTTGAAGGAGATGCGGTGTATTCTATGTATATTCGTCGTCACCTCATCCTAAAAGGCATGACCAAGCCCAATAAACTCCACCAAGAGGCGACCAAGTATGTATCGGCCAAGGCTCAGGCACGCTTGATTTCCCTCATGCTGGAAGAAGAAGTCCTAACGGAAAAGGAAGAAGAAATCTATAAACGGGGTCGCAATACCAATAGTCATACCAAGGCAAAGAACGCAGATGTAGTGACCTACCGTATGTCAACTGGATTTGAAGCGGTCATGGGTTATCTTCATATGACTGAAAATGTGGAGCGCCTTGAAACCTTGATTTCTTGGTGTATCCAAAAAGTGGAGGGCTAGGAATGATTGCAAAAGAATTACTAGATTGGTTTCCACAAGCTCAAATCGTAGACCAGCCAATTGATAAGGAAGGTTTTCTTACGCTACCAGTTTCCTCCCAACAGTGGATTTTACTGGAGGAAGTTGGACTCAGTGAACGTGAGAAACAGTTGGTAGCTCTCTTAACCCAGCAGGAACAAACCATCTCTTTAAATCCTTGGTATAGTTATTTGATTGAGGGCAAGGGACAAGCACCGCAAAGTTTTAAAAAGCTACAAGTTGTCTATTGTCACCTTTCCTATTACCAACAGGAAAACCTGACTTCTTGGTTGGATATGATGAGAACCCTCTTTCCTAATTGCGAGACAGTGCTTCAGGTGGGAGCTCAGGATTACCTGTTTGTTCTCCAACAGGACAAATACACTTCTGTTCGGTCTATCTTAACAGATACCTTGGAAGCAGTAGAGTATGACTTTGGGGTTCGCTTATCCATCATGCTTGGTCAGGTCTGGTCGCAAACAGGAAATCAGAGTTTGACAGATCTCATCAAAGCAGAACGTGACTTATTTAAAAACTGGTGGCGTCAAGGTCACCAAGGATTCCATACATTTTCTCAGCTCTACCTTTGGGGTATGGGTGAAAAAATGGTGGATCTTGGTTTGATAAAAGATTATCTCCACCAGATGATTTTGGATCAGGATCAAATTCAGGAAATCATTCTCTCCTTATGGGAAAATAGTGCAGTCCTAACTAAAACAGCACAGCAGCTCTATCTACACCGCAATTCTCTCCAATACAAGATTGATAAATGGGAAGAATTGACAGGACTTCAGTTGAAAGAATTGACAGATTTGACCTTGTGTTATCAATTGATTTTACCAGATATTATTTAAAGTTTTGTGCAAGTTGCACAGAACTTTTTTATTTTTTTGGTCACCTTGCCATAGAAATGTAAAGCGTTTTCATTTATAATAAAACTATCAAAAATAAAAGGAGTTCACCGAAATGGTAGAATTAAATCTTAAAAACATTTACAAAAAATATCCAAACAGCGAGCACTATTCAGTTGAAGACTTCAACTTGGACATCAAAGACAAAGAATTTATCGTTTTCGTAGGACCTTCAGGATGTGGTAAATCAACTACTCTCCGTATGATTGCAGGTCTTGAAGATATCACAGAAGGTACTGCATCTATCGATGGCGTTGTTGTCAATGACGTAGCTCCAAAAGACCGTGACATCGCCATGGTATTCCAAAACTACGCTCTTTACCCACACATGACTGTATACGATAACATGGCATTTGGTTTGAAATTGCGTAAATACAGCAAGGAAGATATCGACAAACGTGTACAAGAAGCAGCAGAAATTCTTGGTTTGAAAGAATTCTTGGATCGTAAACCAGCTGACCTTTCAGGTGGTCAACGTCAACGTGTTGCCATGGGTCGTGCGATCGTCCGTGACGCTAAGGTATTCTTGATGGACGAACCTTTGTCAAACTTGGATGCGAAACTTCGTGTATCTATGCGTGCTGAAATCGCTAAAATCCACCGTCGTATCGGAGCTACAACTATCTACGTAACTCACGACCAAACAGAAGCGATGACACTTGCAGACCGTATCGTTATCATGTCAGCTACTAAAAACCCTGCTGGTACTGGTACTATCGGACGTGTTGAACAAATCGGTACTCCTCAAGAAGTTTACAAAAACCCAGTTAACAAATTCGTAGCAGGATTCATCGGAAGCCCAGCTATGAACTTCATCAACGTAAAATTGATCGGTGACCACATCGTTGGTGACGCCTTTAACTTGAAAGTTCCAGAAGGTGCTTTGAAAGTTCTTCGCGATAAAGGTTACGAAGGTAAAGAATTGATCTTCGGTATCCGTCCAGAAGACGTGAACGCAGAACCTGCTTTCCTTGAAACATTCCCAGAATCAGTTGTGAAAGCAACTATCTCTGTATCAGAATTGCTTGGTTCAGAATCTCACCTATACTGCCAAGTTGGTAAAGATGAAT
Source organism: Streptococcus sp. oral taxon 061 (assembly GCF_964211575.1). GTDB lineage: Bacteria > Bacillota > Bacilli > Lactobacillales > Streptococcaceae > Streptococcus. The sequence continues at coordinate 107,852 of NZ_CAXOQQ010000003.1, forward strand.
TCGTTGCTAAGGTTGACGCACGTGACTACTTGCAAGCTGGTGCAACTGTGGAACTTGGATTTGACTTGAATAAAGCTCACTTCTTTGACGTAGAAACTGAAAAGACAGTTTACTAAGATAGATTTGAATAAAACAACACTACTAGAGTTTTTCTAGTAGTGTTTTTTTATAAAGTTTAGAAACTCGGATAGAAGGAGACTTTACTAGTTTTCTTATTCACTAAAAAGTGTTAAAATGGTAGGAAGAACTGGAGAGTATGCATGCCAAAAGAAGTAATTTATTCTGGCGATGAAGTCGTCGCTTTAACGCAAAAATATTTATCGAAAGAAGATGTGGCTTTTGTCCATAAGGCCTTGGTTTATGCTGTAGAGTGCCACAGTGGCCAATATCGTAAATCAGGCGAGCCTTACATTATCCACCCTATCCAGGTAGCAGGTATCTTGGCTAAGCTCAAGCTGGACGCTGTCACTGTTGCCTGTGGTTTTTTGCATGACGTGGTAGAAGACACAGATGCTACTTTGGATGACTTAGAGCGCGAGTTTGGCCATGATGTTCGAGTGATTGTAGACGGCGTTACCAAGCTTGGTAAGGTCGAATACAAGTCTATCGAAGAGCAGTTGGCTGAGAATCACCGCAAGATGCTTATGGCCATGTCAGAGGATATCCGCGTTATCTTGGTCAAGCTCTCTGACCGCCTGCACAATATGCGTACTCTTACTCATCTTCGTAAGGACAAGCAAGAACGTATTTCCCGAGAAACCATGGAAATCTACGCACCACTTGCTCACCGTCTGGGGATTTCAAGTGTTAAGTGGGAACTAGAGGATCTTTCCTTCCGTTACCTCAATCCGACAGAGTTTTACAAGATAACTCATATGATGAAGGAGAAACGTCAAGAACGTGAAGCCTTGGTCGATGAAGTTGTGACAAAACTTGAGGAGTATTCATCTGAGCGCAATCTTACAGGAAAAATCTATGGCCGTCCTAAGCATATCTACTCTATTTACCGTAAGATGCAGGACAAGAAAAAACGATTTGAGGAAATCTATGACCTGATTGCCATTCGCTGTATCCTAGATACTCAGAGTGATGTCTATGCCATGTTGGGTTACGTTCATGAGCTATGGAAACCAATGCCAGGACGTTTCAAGGACTACATTGCCAATCGTAAGGCCAATGGATACCAGTCTATCCATACGACTGTTTATGGACCAAAAGGACCAATTGAGTTCCAGATCCGTACCAAGGAAATGCACGAGGTTGCTGAGTACGGGGTTGCGGCTCACTGGGCCTACAAAAAAGGAATGAAAGGTCAAGTTAATAGCAAGGAATCTGCCATTGGGATGAACTGGATCAAGGAGATGATGGAGCTCCAAGACCAGGCGGATGATGCCAAGGAATTTGTAGATACTGTCAAAGAAAACTATCTGGCAGAAGAGATTTATGTCTTTACTCCAGATGGGGCGGTTCGTTCTCTTCCAAAGGATTCTGGACCGATTGACTTTGCCTATGAGATTCATACCAAGATTGGGGAAAAAGCGACTGGTGCCAAGGTCAATGGTCGTATGGTACCTTTGACTACCAAGCTGAAAACGGGTGACCAGGTTGAAATCATCACCAATCCAAATTCATTTGGACCAAGCCGTGACTGGCTCAATATGGTGAAGACCAGCAAGGCCCGTAACAAAATTCGTCAGTTCTTTAAAAATCAAGACAAAGAATTATCCATCAATAAAGGTCGTGAAATGCTGATTAGTCAGCTTCAAGAAAACGGCTATGTGGCCAATAAATTTATGGACAAGCGCCACATGGATGAAGTCCTTCAAAAAACCAGCTACAAGACAGAAGAAGCCCTTTTTGCAGCCATTGGTTTTGGAGAAATCGGAGCCATTACCGTCTTCAACCGTTTGACGGAAAAAGAACGTCGTGAAGAAGAGCGTGCCAAGGCTAAGGCAGAAGCAGAAGAACTGGTCAAGGGTGGTGAAGTCAAGGTAGAGAACAAGGACACGCTTAAGGTGAAGCATGAGGGTGGAGTAGTCATCCAAGGTGCTTCTGGGCTCTTGGTCCGAATTGCCAAATGTTGTAACCCTGTTCCGGGTGATGATATCGTTGGTTATATTACCAAAGGTCGCGGAGTTGCCATCCACCGTGTTGACTGTATGAACCTTCGTTCGCAGGAAAATTACGAGCAACGTCTGCTAGATGTTGAATGGGAAGACCAATTCTCAACCAAGGAATATATGGCTCATATCGATATCTATGGACTCAACCGTTCTGGCCTTTTGAATGATATCTTGCAAGTCCTATCAAACACAACTAAGAATATCTCTTCGGTTAATGCCCAACCGACCAAGGATATGAAATTTGCTAATATCCATGTATCCTTTGGAATTTCTAACCTTTCAATGTTGACAACGGTGGTTGATAAGATTAAGAGTGTACCTGAAGTGTACTCAGTTAAACGGACCAATGGTTAAGTATGATCGATACAGTCAGAAAGGATTTCTATGAAAATCATCGTTCAGCGAGTCAAGCAAGCTCAGGTTTCTATTGAGGGGCAGATTCATGCTCAAATCAAACAAGGCCTCTTGCTCCTAGTGGGTGTTGGACCTGAGGATCAGCAAGAGGATTTGGAGTATGCAGTTAGAAAACTGGTCAATATGCGGATCTTTTCGGATGACGAAGGCAAGATGAACCTATCTGTTAAGGATATCCAAGGAGAAATTCTCTCCATCTCTCAATTCACTCTGTTTGCTGATACCAAAAAAGGCAATCGTCCAGCCTTTACAGGCGCCGCTAAACCAGATATGGCTGAGGCCTTCTATCAAGATTTTAACAAGGAACTAGCCAAGGAAGTTCCTGTTGAGACAGGAGCCTTTGGAGCAGATATGCAGGTTCAACTGGTCAATGATGGGCCGGTAACTATCATCCTTGATACAAAAAATAGATAAAAAAAACCATGCTTGTTAGCTTGGTTTTTTTGTGACGTATTTAGTTCATTTTTTCAACATAGAGCTGTTTGGCGATTTCTAGACTTACCAAGAGTTCTTCATTCTTGTGAATCAAAGTAAAGGTATTAGAGAAATCATCAAACTGTTGAACTTGGAGTTTGTCTCCGATATTGATGGCATGTTTTTCCAGATATTTTAGGAGATCAAAGCTATCGTGAACCCGAGTTAGGAGATAGGTTCCAGCTTCTTTGGTTTCTGATAGTGGTAGGTTGTTGATTTCAACCAAAAGCTCTCCCTTAGCAGGAATGGTACCACCGTGAGGGCAAGTTTTTGGGAAACCTAGCATACTTTCTAATCTCTCTACAAAAAAGTCTGAAACGGTATGTTCTAATACTTCAGCTTCCTCATGAATTTGGTCACTGGTATAGTCTAGATGGTGAACCAGAAAAACCTCAATCAGACGATGTTTACGATAAAGTTCTGATACAAGTGTTAGACCAATATTGGTTAGCAAGTATCCTTTTTTCTTATCTTTTAAGATGAGATTTTCAGACTGCATGCGCTTAATCATTTCAGTTACAGCTGGAGGAGATACCTGCATCCGAGCAGCAATTTCTTTGTTGGTGATTTTAGGAACTTCCATGCCAATCTCATAAATACATTTTAAGTAATCTTCTTTGTTTGGGGTCATTGCTTTTTCCTTGTTTAATATCTGTAACTAGTATATCAAAAAAAGCCAGATTTCTCTAGCTTTCTGTCATAATGCTTGTGATTTTAGTTTAGTTCTTTAACTGCAGCAATAGCAGCTTCAAAGTCTGGCTCCGTGTTGATATTGTCAACGTATTCTACATAACGGATGATATTGTTAGCATCGAGAACAAAGACGGCACGTGCAAGGAGATGCCATTCGTTAATCAAGAGGGCATAATCACGTCCGAAAGAATGGTCAAAGTAGTCTGAAAGCATGATGGCATTGTCAAGGCCTTCAGCCCCACACCAGCGTCCTTGAGCAAATGGTAGGTCCATAGAAACGGTAAGAACGACCGTGTTGTCAAGGTTGGCAAGTTCTTGGTTGAAACGACGTGTTTGCGTTGAGCAGATACCAGTATCGATAGAAGGGACAACACTCAAGACTTTTTTCTTTCCATCAAAGTCGGCTAGCGTTTTTTTAGAGAGATCGGTTGTCGTAAGAGAAAAGTCAAGTGCTTTGTCTCCTACTTGTAGTTGTTTTCCTGTAAACGTAACAGGGTTTCCGAGGAATGTAGTCATAAGCTACTCCAATCTTTTTTCTTTCATTTTACATTAAACGTTCAGACTTTTCCAATAGTTTGACCGAAAATTGATTAGACAAAAAACGCCAATACAAGGAGAATGACGTTTTTTAAATGTTTATTTTGCCAATCCTTCAGCAATCTTTTCAAGGTTGTATTTCATCATGTTGTAGTAGCTGTCGCCTTCTTTACCTTCTTCAGCGATTGAGTCCGTAAAGATTTGAGCATAGATTGGGATGTTTGTGTCTTGTGAAACAGTCTTCATTGGACGATCATCGACACTGGATTCAACAAATAGTGATGGAACTTTCATTTGGCGAAGTTTTTCAACCAAAGTCTTGATTTGGTCAGGTGTTCCTTCTTCTTCAGTATTGATTTCCCAGATGTAAGCACTTGGGACACCGTAAGCTTTAGAGAAGTATTTGAAGCATCCTTCGCTGGTTACGATGAGTTTCTTGTCCGCATCAATAGCGTTAAATTTCTCTTTGGCTTCCTTGTCAAGCTTGTCTAGTTTTTCAGTGTATTCTTTGAGATTTTTTTCGTAGAATTCCTTGTTTTTAGGGTCTTTAGCGATGAGTTGCTTAGCAATGTTTTGCGCATAAATGATCCCGTTTTCTAGGTTGAGCCAAGCATGTGGGTCTTCTTTCCCTTTTTCATTTTGGCCTTCTAAGTAGATGATATCAACGCCTTCACTGACTGCAAAGTAGTCTTTGTTTTCAGTTTTCTTAGCATTCTCAACTAATTTTGTAAACCAGGCATTTCCACCTGTTTCAAGGTTGATACCATTGTAGAAAATTAAGTCGGCTTGCGAAGTTTTCTTGACGTCTTCTGGTAGTGGCTCGTACTCGTGTGGATCTTGTCCTACAGGCACGATACTATGAAGATCAATCTTGTCTCCTGCGATATTTTTAGTAATATCAGCGATGATAGAGTTAGTTGCTACAACCTTTAGTTTTTGGTTTGTAGATGCTGTGTCTTTTTTTCCGCTAGCACAGGCAGCTAATCCAATGATAGCAAGAAAAAGAACAAGCAATGTACCTAATTTTTTCATTATATTCCTCCAGAGGGGCTCCCTCATTATTGTTTGATTTTTTTATTTTTCAGCTTCAGATAACGTTGTTTTGGTGCGATAAAGAAACTGATGAGAAAGAAACTTGCAGATGTCAGCACGATACTTGAACCTGCAGCCAGGTTAAAGCTATAACCGATAAAAAGTCCCAAGACAGAAGCTAGAGCTCCCAAGCCTGATGAAAGAAAAATCATGGTCTTTAGACTATTGGCGTAAAGATAAGCTGTCGCGGCTGGAGTAATCAGCATGGCTACGATAAGGATGGTTCCGACACTTTGCATAGCAGTCACTGACACCAAAGTCAAGAGTATCATGAGTAGATAGTGGTAGAAATTAACTGGCATGCCCATAGCTTTGGCTAGGAGTTCATCAAAGGATGTAATCAAGAGTTGCTTGAAGAAAATCCCGATAATCAATAGAATGAGAGCTCCCATACCGATGGTAATATACATGTCTATGTCTTGCACAGCTAAGATATTCCCAAAGAGAATATGGAAGAGGTCAGTCGAGCTTTTAGCCACACTAATCAAGATAATGCCCAGAGCCAATAAAGATGAAAAGGTAATCCCAATGGCAGTGTCACTCTTGATAATAGAGTTCCCCTTGATGTAGGTGATGATGACAGAGGCAAGCAGTCCAAAGATGATAGCACCAATAAAGAAGTCAATTCCTAAAATAAAAGAAAGAGCTACACCAGGTAAGACAGCGTGCGAGATAGCATCTCCCATAAGGGACATACCACGGAGAATGATAAAGCATCCGACCGCTCCAGCAACAATACCAATCACAACAGCTGTAATCAAGGCATTTTGGAGAAAGTGGAAGTTCTGCAATCCATCTATAAATTCTGCAATCATAGGTCACCTCCATTGAAAAAGAGTCGGTCACCATAAGCTTGTTTGAGATTGGCTTGGGTGAAGGTCTCCTTTGTTGGACCAAAGGCAATTAGCTCCTTGTTGAGAAGGAGTACTTGGTCAAAATAATGGGCAACCTTGCCGAGGTCATGGTGAACGATAAGGACAGTCTTGCCAGCTTTTTTAAGTTCTCTCAGCGTGTTCATGATGATCTCTTCACTGACAGAGTCAATCCCCACAAAGGGCTCGTCTAAGAGAATATAATCAGCATCTTGAACTAGACAACGGGCAATCAAGACACGCTGGAATTGGCCACCAGAGAGTTGACTAATCTGACGATCTGCGTAGTCAGAAAGTCCAACAATTTCTAGTGCTTCAGCCACCTTTTGCCAGTGGTTTGCTTTTAAAGTGTGAAAGAGTGGAATGGATGGATAGAGTCCCAGAGAGACACATTCTTTTACCTTGATAGGAAAGTTGTAGTCGATATGAATTTTTTGCTCGACATAAGCAACTTTCTTAAGAGATTTTTTCATTTCTTTATCATCGATAAAAGCATGTCCTTCATGTGGGATAATACCCAACATACTTTTTAACAAGGTTGATTTTCCAGCACCGTTTGGACCAAGAATTCCGGTAATCGTTGGTCCTTGGAGCACTAGTGAAATATCCTTTAGTGCCAACGTTTCTTTGTAGGAGACACTGAGGTTTTCGATACGTATCATACAGTTGTAATCCTCCTGCCTTTTAATATACATTAAAAAAAAAATTAAGTCAAGTTAATTTTCTTAAAAATTTAAAATATTAATAATAAAATCAAATAGGAGGAGGCGCCATTTTTAATTGCATTCCCCAGGGATTTTTGCTAAGCTAGGAATAAGTGAAAAATGAAAGCGAGAACAAGATGACACGTTATCAAGATGATTTTTATGATGCTATAAATGGTGAATGGGAAAAGACTGCAGTCATTCCAGCTGATAAATCACGAACGGGTGGTTTTATCGACCTTGACGAAGAAATCGAAGAGTTGATGCTAACGACGACGGACAAGTGGTTGGCAGGAGAAGATGTTCCAGAAGATCCTATCCTAACAAACTTTGTCAAATACCATCGTATGGTGAGAGATTTCGACAAGCGAGAAGCTGATGGGATCGAGCCAGTCTTTCCTTTGCTCAAGGAATACCAAGATTTGGAAAGTTTTGAGGACTTCGCAAGCAAATTAGCAGTGTTTGAATTAGCTGGCAAACCAAACTTCCTTCCATTTGGTGTATCACCAGACTTTATGGATGCTAGAACCAATGTTCTTTGGGCTAGTGCTCCAGGAACTATCTTGCCAGATACAACCTACTATGCTGAAGACCATCCACAGCGCGAGGAATTATTGAACCTTTGGAAAGAAAGTACTGCTAATCTTCTCAAAGCCTATGACTTCTCAGATGAAGAAATCGAAGATCTTTTAGAGAAACGATTGGAGTTGGACCGCCGTATCGCAGCTGTCGTACTTTCAAATGAAGAGAGTTCAGAATATGCTAAACTTTACCATCCATATTCTTATGAAGATTTCAAGAAGTTTGCGCCTGCCTTACCTCTCGATGACTTTTTCCAAGCAGTGATTGGTCAAACTCCAGATAAGGTTATCGTAGATGAGGAACGTTTCTGGCAAGCAGCAGAGCAATTCTATAGTGAAGAAGCTTGGCCTTTACTCAAGGCAAGCTTGATCTTGAGTTTGGTCAATCTTTCAACAAGCTATTTGACAGATGAGATTCGCATTTTGTCAGGTGCTTATGGCCGTGCCCTTTCAGGAGTTCCAGAAGCCCAAGACAAGCGCAAGGCTGCTTACCACTTAGCCCAAGGACCATTCAAACAAGCTCTTGGCCTTTGGTATGCCCATGAAAAATTCTCTCCAGAAGCCAAGGCGGACGTTGAGAAAAAAGTGGCAACTATGATTGATGTTTATAAGGAACGCTTGGCTAAGAACGACTGGCTGACACCTGAAACACGAGAAAAAGCTATCGTCAAACTCAATGTTATCAAGCCTTATATTGGTTATCCAGAAGAGCTACCAGCTCGCTATATGGACAAGGTAGTGGATGAATCTGCTAGCCTCTTTGAGAATGCCCTAGCATTTGCGCGTGTGGAAATCAAGCACAGCTGGAGCAAATGGAACCAGCCAGTTGACTACAAGGAGTGGGGAATGCCAGCTCACATGGTTAATGCCTACTACAATCCACAAAAGAACTTGATTGTCTTCCCTGCTGCTATCTTACAGGCTCCATTCTATGACTTGCATCAGTCATCTTCTGCCAACTATGGTGGTATCGGAGCGGTTATCGCCCATGAAATCTCTCATGCCTTTGATACAAATGGGGCTTCATTTGATGAAAATGGTAGTCTCAAGGATTGGTGGACAGAGAGCGACTACGCAGCCTTTAAAGAAAAAACACAGAAGGTTATCGACCAGTTTGATGGTCAAGAATCTTACGGTGCAAAAATCAATGGCAAATTAACTGTATCCGAAAACGTTGCCGACCTAGGAGGAATTGCTGCTGCCCTTGAAGCTGCCAAGAGAGAGCCTGACTTCTCAGCTGAGGAATTCTTCCATAACTTTGCTCGTATCTGGCGTATGAAAGGTCGTCCAGAGTTGATGAAACTCATGGCTAGCGTCGACGTGCACGCACCGGCTAAACTTCGAGTTAATGTCCAAGTGCCAAACTTTGATGACTTCTTTACAACCTATGATGTCAAAGAAGGTGACGGAATGTGGCGTGCACCTGAAGACCGCGTGATTATTTGGTAATCAAAAAACCAAGGATGGATTCCTTGGTTTTTATATTTTAGAAAAAGGGATTAAATACTTTTTCATGGGCGATAGTCGTAGCAGATCCATGGCCTGGGTAAACATCATAGTTTGGTAGGGTGAAGAGCTGATTACGAATACTGTCAAGCATTTGCTCCAAACTACCTGTTGGGAGGTCATCACGGCCAATTGTTTCACGGAAGAGCGTGTCTCCGGTTAAGACTAAGTGTCCATCTGGGAAAACGAGTGAAACACCACCAATAGAGTGGCCTGGAGTTGGTAAGACTGTGAAGCGGAATTCTTCAATCTGATATTCTTCATGAAAAACATAGGTATGTTCAGCTGGTCTACACACGACATCCGCCATATCATCGTGTCTAGGAAGACCAGAAAGATTATCAACAGGAGTATAGAGCCAAGAAGCTTCACTCTCTGCTACATAGACTGGAGGATTTCCAAAAGTATCTCTAACCAAGTCTAGACTCAAGATATGGTCATAGTGGGTATGGGTCAGGAGAATAGCGCAGATAGGTTTGTTAATGGTCTCAATAACGCTACGAATCTCAGCCCAATGGCTACCGGGGTCAACCACAATCAAGTGATTCTCACCTTCAATGTAGTAGGTATTTTCATAAGCAACAGGATTCACGGTTCTGTGAATTTTCATAAGTTCTCCAATCTCATAGAATATACTGCTACTAGTATAACACAGAAGAGTAAAATTAGGAAAAAATAGGAACAAACAAGAAAGTCCCTCCAGAAAGGAAGGGACTTTTAACTCATTAAAAATGATTTTTCCAAGCTTGGAAGCGAGCATCCAGTAGGAGTTGCGTCAGATTTCTTAAGATTTCTACTTGTTGAGGCTCTAGTGTTTGAGCTTGGGAAACCAGTTGATGAATGTGCTCGATAGCACCGGTAGAAGATAAATCATTGATAGAATTGATCCCAGACTCTAGAATAGTTCCAAAGAAGAGATTGAAATATAGCTCTAGTTCTTCATCCGGGACACTGTCCATCCATTCCTTTAGAGCGTCTTTGATTTGTAGACTTTCACTACTAATTTCCTCTAGTTGGACAAGGTGAGTTCCTTCAGTTTGCCAGCTGAAAGTATTGTGTTGGGCGATACCACCTAAGGCCAGACTGCGCACAACAATAGGAGTATCAGGAATTTCAAGCATCATTCCAATAACAGATCCCTGGGGTACATAACGGTGAATTTTTGGGATTACTTCCTGATAGCCACTGGTTTCAGTCAGATGAGCCTGCAAACCAGGAGCATCGTAAGTAAAAACTGCAGATATTTTTTCTTGCAATTCAGGCTGGATTTGACTTGCAGCATAGACGGCTAGATTACCACCTTTAGAATGTCCGGCAATGATTACTTTTTGCTTTGGATATTGTTTAAAGAAATCTTCCAAGTATTCAAGAGCATGTTTTTGAGCAGGGATTTCCTTCATATAGGTCATATGGAAATCTTCCTTCCAGCCAATAATACTATCGTCTGTGCCACGGAAGACAATCAGATAGGTATCTAGATTCAGACGATAGGTCATAGCAGCGAATTGTTTTTGGAGTTCCACATCAATATCATTAACGAAGTTAGAAAGCTTGCTATTTTTAAAACGCTTGTGTGTGGAGAGTTGATCTAATAGTTGCAGACGTTCTTTATTGGTCAACATGTTACTTTCTCGAGGGACACGTGTTGCGACATCTAGTAAGCGATTATCTGACTCGTCTAGTAAGTTATCAAAAGAAAGATAGGTCAGCTCAGTCAGAGCTAGTATATCCAGTTCATTTAAGGGAATATCATAAAAAGAATCGTATTGAACATCAGTTAGATAGTCAAAAATATTGGCCATGAGAATTCCTTTCTTAACTTTTATCATATCAGATTTGCATCAATTTCGCTAGTAGTCAGAAGAATTTTGCTATAATATAGAAAAAGGAGGAGCAGATGCATAAGATTTTACTAGTAGAAGATGATCCAGTAATCCGTCAGCAAGTTGGGAAAATGCTCTCCGAATGGGGTTTTGAAGTAGTCATGGTAGAAGACTTTATGGAAGTTCTGACACTATTTGTTCAGTCTGAGCCTCATCTGGTCCTGATGGATATTGGATTGCCTCTCTTTAATGGTTATCATTGGTGTCAGGAAATTCGCAAGATTTCCAAAGTTCCTATTATGTTTCTGTCTTCAAGAGACCAGGCTATGGATATCGTGATGGCTATTAATATGGGAGCAGACGATTTTGTGATCAAGCCTTTTGACCAGCAGGTCCTTTTAGCTAAGGTACAGGGTTTGTTGCGCCGCTCTTATGAATTTGGAAGGGATGAGAGTCTCCTAGAGTATGCTGGAGTTATTCTCAATACCAAGTCTATGGATGTGCATGTCAATGGAAAAGCTATCAGTTTAACAAAGAATGAATTTCAGATTTTACGAGTTTTATTTGAACATGCAGGAAATATCGTAGCGCGTGATGATTTGATGCGGGAACTCTGGAACAGTGACTTTTTTATTGACGACAATACCTTGTCTGTTAATGTCGCTCGCTTGCGCAAGAAACTGGAGGAAGAAGGTTTGATTGGTTTTATCGAAACCAAGAAAGGGATAGGGTATGGATTGAAACATGCTTGATATTAAAAGTTTTTTTCTAGCTTATATCCGTTCGCGTAGCCGTTTTTTTGCTTTTATTCTATCGCTTACAGGTTTGCTTTTTCTCTTTGAAATCTTGTTTGATAAGCAAGGGCCCTACTTTAACTATTTCTTCTTTCTATCTACATTTTTGACATTTTTGTTTTTGGTATTTGATTTCTTGATAGAATTGCAACGTTATCGTAAGGAATTGCTCTATGGGGAAAGAAAAGCTAAGTCACCAATGGAAGTCCTTCTAACTGAAAAATTGGAGAAAAGTGAATCTGAACTTTATCAAAAGAAATCAGATGCTGAAAACCGCTATAATGATTTGGTGGACTACTATACACTCTGGGTTCATCAGATAAAAACACCAATTGCAGCCAGTAAACTCCTAGTGAGCGAGGTGGTGGATCGCCAACTGAAGCAACAGATGGAGCAGGAAATTTTTAAGATTGATTCCTATACCAACCTCGTTCTCCAATATCTACGCTTAGAAAGCTTCCATGATGATTTGGTTTTGAAGAAAGAAAATATAGAAGATCTGGTCAAGGAAGTCATTCGCAAATATGCTATTTTCTTTATCCAGAAAGATCTAAGTATTAATCTGCATGACTTGGACAGAAGGATTGTGACGGATAAAAAATGGCTGTTGGTAGTAATTGAACAAATCCTATCAAATAGCCTCAAGTACACAAATGAAGGTGGGGTTGAAATCTACATGGAAGGTTCAGACCTTTGCATCAAAGATACTGGGATTGGTATCAAAAACAGTGATCGGTTGCGAGTCTTTGAACGTGGATTTTCAGGATATAATGGTCGAATGACCCAGCAGTCATCTGGACTTGGGCTCTATCTAACCCAGAAAATCAGCCAAGAATTAGGACACCAAATTCAAATAGAATCCGAGCTTGGGCAAGGAACAACGGTGAGGATTAAGTTCTCTGAAGTGAATTTACTGATTGAATGAAAAGAATTGTGAAGAGCTTGGAAGAAACCTTTCAAGCTCTTCTTTAGACCTTGATATAGTGAGAAAAAAGGCTTCAATTAGATAAAAAATGTAATCTTACAAAAATGTAAGATTAAAGGCCTCTTTTGTAAGGTTATGTTATGGCAAGCCCTCTTTTTTTGGAGTAAACTTAGAGCATAAAGAAAAAGGAGAGGAACCATGAAAACAATTTTACAAAAGAAACAAACAAGTAAGCCGAGTCCAAGGGATATCGAGCGAGTTCAAATCGGCATCGAAATGATGCAAGCTCAGTTTCAATTAATGGGATATTAAAAAGGAGAAGTTAAAATGACACTATTAGATGTAAAACACGTTCAAAAGATTTATAAAACTCGCTTTCAAGGCAACCAAGTAGAAGCCCTGAAAGATATTCACTTTACCGTTGAAAAAGGCGACTACGTCGCTATCATGGGTGAGTCTGGGTCTGGTAAATCTACTCTACTGAATATTCTAGCTATGCTTGACAAGCCAACGCGTGGCCAGGTCTTCCTAAATGGAACTGACACAGCTACCATTAAAAATTCTGAAGCATCAAGCTTCCGTCGTGAAAAGTTAGGCTTTGTCTTCCAAGACTTCAATTTGTTAGATACGCTTTCTGTTAAAGACAATATCTTACTCCCTTTGGTATTGTCTAGAAAGCCTATTACAGAAATGATGAAAAAATTGGTCGTGACGGCCGAAAATCTTGGCATCAATCAATTGCAGGAGAAGTACCCTTATGAAATCTCTGGAGGGCAAAAACAAAGGGTAGCAGTTGCACGGGCTATCATCACAGAACCAGAAATTCTCCTTGCTGATGAGCCAACAGGTGCCCTAGACTCTAAATCATCTGCTGCCCTCCTTGATATCTTTGATCAGATCAACGAGCAAGGGCAAACCATTCTCATGGTGACCCACTCAACAGCAGCTGCTAGCCGTGCAAAACGTGTTCTTTTCATCAAGGACGGTATTCTCTATAATCAAATCTATCGTGGTGAAAAGACGGATCGTCAGATGTTCCAAGAAATCTCTGACACCTTGACTGTTATGGCAAGTGAGGTGAACTAGTATGTTTCGATTAACCAATAAGTTGGCCATATCCAACTTAATTAAAAACCGCAAACTCTATTATCCGTTTGCTTTGTCTGTCATTTTAGCAGTCACAATTAGCTATCTCTTTTACTCTCTAGCCTTTAATCCTAAAATTGTGGATTTACGTGGTGCATCTGCTATACAATTTACCCTACAACTAGGGCTTGTCGTTGTGACACTTGCATCTGCCATTATCGTGCTTTATGCCAACAGTTTTGTCATGAAAAATCGCTCCAAAGAACTGGGTGTATATGGTATGTTGGGACTAGAAAAGCGCCATTTAATTGGTATGACCTTTAAGGAACTCTTGATATTTGGGCTAGTAACAGTCACTGCCGGGATTGGAATTGGTGCCCTCTTTGATAATCTGATTTTCGCTTTGCTACTTAAACTTGCAAAGATGAAGGTGGAGCTAGTCGCAACCTTCCAATGGTCCGTAGTGCTTTCAATCCTTCTGGTATTCGGTTTTATCTTTTTAGTCATCGTTTTCCTGAACGCTGTACGCATTATCCGTATGGATGCTCTCCAGCTTTCTAGAGAAAAAGCGAAGGGTGAGAAGAAGGGGCGTTTCCTAGTTCTTCAGACACTTGTAGGGCTAATAGCTCTAGGAAGTGGCTACTACCTAGCACTAAGCGTAACAGATGCTTTCAAAGCTGTCGCTACTTTCTTTATTGCGGTTATGTTAGTTATTGTAGGGACCTATCTCTTATTCAATGCTGGTATTACAGTTTTCTTACAGTTGCTCAAGAAAAACAAGCGATATTACTACCAACCTAACAACCTCATCTCTGTTTCTAACCTTATCTTTCGTATGAAGAAAAATGCTGTCGGATTAGCAACCATTGCCATCCTTTCAACCATGGTTTTGGTTACTATGTCTGCAGCTACTAGTATCTACAACGGATCTGAGAATATGAAAAAACTCATGTATCCTCATGATTTTGATGTTAAGGGACAACATGTAGAAGTTGAGGATTTAGACAAGCTTTTGACTCAATACGCTAGCGAAAAGAACCTAACCATCAGCAATAAGGACGTCCTCAATTATGCAAGTTTCGGTCTTTCGAGTCAAGAGGGGACCAAATTAACCATCTTTGAAAAAGGGCAAAACAATGTCATGCCTAAGACAGTCTTCCTGGTTTTTGATCAAAAAGATTATGAAAAAATGACTGGACAAAAGCTAAACCTTACTGGTAACGAAGTAGGACTTTGGGCTCGAAATGACCAACTTAAAGATCAGAAAGCATTTAGTCTGAACAATCAGAACTATACAATCAAGGAAGCAATCCAGCAGGATTTTATTGCCAATCATGTTTCCAATCCCTATGTACTATTGGTATCGGATTATAACTATCTTGTAGTAGCTGATATTCAAAGTTTTTTGGAACAGTACCAGAATTCAGCTGTATACACACAGCTCTACGGTGGTATGGATGTAACAGCTAGTCTAGAGGAACAGTTAAAGCTATCTGATGATTTTGAGGAGTTTGTAAATAATTTTAGTCATAATCTCAAAAATGAAGACGGTATGGTTTTTGGTGGAGGCACTGCAAGTGACGCAATTGCCCAAATGAATGCTCTCTTTGGAGGAGTTCTCTTTATTGGTATTTTCCTCTCTATCATCTTTATGATTGGAACAGTACTCGTCATCTACTATAAACAAATCTCAGAAGGTTATGAAGACCGTGAACGCTTTGTCATCCTGCAAAAAGTAGGTTTGGACCAAAAACAAATCAAGCAAACTATTAACAAGCAGGTCTTGACCGTCTTCTTCCTCCCTGTAATCTTTGCCTTTCTTCACTTGGCATTTGCCTATCATATGTTGAGCTTAATTCTCAAGGTTATTGGGGTAGTAGATACAGCTATGATGTTAAGCGTAACACTTTCTATTTGTGGTATCTTTGCCCTCATCTACGTACTTATCTTTATGATTACTTCAAGAAGCTATCGTAGAATTGTTCAAATGTAAAAACAGAAACATCAAAAAAGAGAGTGGGACAGAATTCGTTAATTCGTTAGAATTCGATTTCGTCGTCCCACCTCCGCACAGTTGAGTAGGGCTGTAAAAGCTGATGAAATCAGCGTAGTAGAGCCCACTCAACCACTGCGTCTTGCTCGACAATCCAAAGACAATTGAGAGGCTAGGACTTTTGTCCCAGGTTTTATCTCTTATTTCTCAACACGTGATTTGTTGGCGAGATCAGCTAGGATTGCTGCTACAAACTCATCATCTTTAAACATTAAAAAGGTATCTACTTTCAGAGGAGATATCGTTTTTCTTCTTCTTCGGATAAGGATACAAAAATTTCTTCCTTTCTCTATCTTTTAAATGAATTGATTTCTTCAGAGAAAGACTGTAAAATTTTTGATATAATATGTAGGATGGACTGATGGATATTTAAAAGATAATGTTCAAAAGAATCACAGCTAAGAATTAAAAACATGTCAGTTTGGACAGAAGTCTCTCTACCATCATCCATGCAGAAACAAGATTATATGAAATAAAAGGAGTAACCAATGTCCGGAAACTATTCAACACGTGAATTCCGCGAGAAACTATATGATGACCTTCATGTTCGATTGAGAGATACACTGATTTTGATGTGTTCGATTTTTATTGCCTCTATAGGTCTAAATATGAATTCAACAGCAGTCGTTATTGGAGCCATGCTGATTTCCCCTCTTATGACACCGATTGTTGGACTGGGGTTTGGTTTAGCTATTTTTGATACGCGTTTAATCAAGCAATCTCTACAGGTTTTACTTACTCAAGTATTGGTCAGTTTGCTTGTCTCGACTTTGTATTTCTGGATGTCTCCCTTATCTTATGCAAGTAGCGAGTTGATTGCACGAACCTCTCCAACCATTTGGGATGTTCTCATTGCTATTGCTGGTGGGATAGCAGGGTTCATTGGTTCAAGGAAAAAAGAAGCAAACAATATCGTACCAGGAGTAGCCATCGCAACAGCTCTGATGCCACCTATCTGCACTGCAGGCTATGGTTTAGCTAATGGAAATGTACGATTTTTATTTGGGGCCCTTTATCTTTTCTTGATCAACTGTGTCTTTATCATGCTAATCAACATTGTTGGAACAAGAATTTTTATGAGAAAATCTCCCTTAAGTTCATTTAATGAGCTAAACATTAAAATGAAAATTGGGTTGATATCCTTGATTGTATTATTGATCCTTCCAGCCAGCTATTCAGCAGTCACTCTGACGATGGATCAAGCGCGAAAAGAAGGAATCAAACAGTTTGTAGGAAATGAGTTCGCCAATCATACGGTCATTAATCAAGTCTACAAGTCAAGTAATAATGAATTGGTCTTGACGGTTGTTGGAGGTCCGATTTCAGAAGAAGAATTAGAAACCATTCGCCAAAAACAAGCCTCTTACGGTATTCAATCTGTTCAATTGAAAGTCAAGCAATTCAACAATTCGGCAAAATTAGATAGTGAGACGATTAAGGAATTTTACGAAAACATTGACAAGTATATCGATCAAAAACTCTCTGAAAAAGATTCACAAGATGACATCGTAAAAGAAATTGAGGCAGACAAGGACTGAGGATAGTCAACTTATCTAACTCATGGAAGCAAATCTTGGGAGGATATCCTATATCCAAAAGTTAATGGATAGAAAGGATTGTTGATGAGGATACTATTTGTGGTGGCTTGACCAATCATTACTAACTCAGGTTAAATAAAATATAAAAAGCAACAACTGAAATAGTTGTTGCTTTTTCTTACTGATAAATGTTTCTCAGACTGTGATCGGTTTATTTCTCAACACGAGATTTATTGGCGATGTCTGCAAGAATCAATTCTACAAATGCATCTACTGGCATGGTTTCTGTTTCTTTTTGACCATAACGGCGAACGTTTACGGCTTGCTCTTCCATTTCCTTGTCACCAACAATCAATTGGTAAGGAATTTTTTGAGTTTGAGAAGCACGAATCTTGAACTGCATTTTTTCATTGCGTTCATCCACATCAGCACGGACACCACGGTCACGAAGTTTCTTAGCTACTTCCCAAGCGTAGTCCACGTGTTTTTCGTTAGATACTGGGATGAGGGTTACTTGATGTGGTGCAAGCCATGTTGGGAAGGCACCCTTGTAGTTTTCAATCAAGATAGCTGTGAAGCGTTCCATGGTTGAGATAACCCCACGGTGAATCATAACTGGGCGATGCTCTTCACCATCAGCTCCGATATATTTGAGGTCGAAGCGTTCTGGGAGCAAGAAGTCAAGCTGGATCGTAGAAAGGGTTTCTTCTTTTCCAAGGGCTGTCTTCACCTGGATGTCCAATTTTGGTCCGTAGAAGGCTGCTTCCCCTTCAGCTTCAAAGTAATCAACGCCCATCTCATCAAGAGCAGCACGAAGCATGGTTTGGGCATTTTCCCACATTTCATCGTTATCAAAGTACTTGTGAGTATCTTGAGGGTCACGAAGAGAGAGGCGGAAACGGTATTCATTCAAGTTGAAATCTTCATAAACATCGATAATCAATTGAAGAGCACGTTGAAATTCTTCTTGGATTTGTTCTGGAGTCACAAAGAGGTGACCGTCGTTCAGAGACATTTCACGCACACGTTGAAGACCAGTGAGGGCACCAGATTTTTCGTAACGGTGCATCATCCCAATTTCAGCGATACGGATTGGTAATTCACGGTATGAGTGAACATGGTGTTTAAAGACTTGAATGTGGTGTGGGCAGTTCATTGGGCGAAGGACGAATTCTTCCCCATCTCCCATATCCATAGTTGGGAACATGTCCTCTTGGTAGTGATCCCAGTGACCAGAAGTCTTATAAAGCTCTACAGAAGCAAGTGGTGGAGTGTAAACGTGTTGATAGCCAGAAGCCAACTCTTTATCGACGATGTAGCGTTCTAACTCACGACGGATTGTCGCACCATTTGGCAACCAGAATGGTAGACCTTGACCAACTTCTTGAGAAATCATGAAGAGATCAAGCTCTTTACCAAGTTTACGGTGGTCACGTTCTTTGGCTTCTTCACGCATTTGAAGGTAGTTTTTCAAGTCTTTCTTGTCGAACCAAGCTGTACCATAGATACGTTGCATCATGGCGTTGTCACTATTTCCGCGCCAGTAGGCACCAGCTACATGGAGAAGGTGGAAGATTTGGATACGGCCTGTTGAAGGGACGTGTGGTCCACGGCAGAGGTCCACGTATTCACCCTGACGGTAGATAGTCAAACCACCCTCGTCTTCTGAGTGTTCCTCGATCAATTCCAACTTGTAAGGGTCGTTTTTGAAGATTTCACGGGCTTCATCTTTTGTCACTTCTTCACGAATAGATGGGAAGTTTTCTTTACCGATTTTTTGCATTTCTTCTTCGATACGAGGAAGATCTTCGTTAGAGATTTGACCAGCTTGGTTATCAGTATCGTAGTAGAAACCATCTTCAATAGCTGGACCAACACCCAAGTGAATGTCTGGGAAGAGACGACGAGCTGCTTGGGCAAACAAGTGGGCTGCTGAGTGACGCAAGATATCCAATGCATCTTCGTGATCAGGTGTCACGATTTCGATGCTTCCATCTTCAGTGATCGCACGAGTAGTGTCGATGAGTTTGCCGTTAAATTTACCAGCAAGAGCTTTTTTAGCTAGAGAATTGCTGATTGATTGAGCAATTTCAAAAGTTGTAACGCCAGATTCGAATTCACGAACAGCGCCATCTGGGAATGTAATTTTGATCATGTGATTTCTCCTTATATTAGTTATCCATTATTTCTATAGCAGAAGTGTTTCCTATTTTGCAGTCTTAAATCAAGAAAAACAAAAAGCGACATCCTAAAAAGGACGTCGCAACGTGGTTCCACCTTCATTTATGTTCCTCAAAAAAGAGGGACACCTCTGATTGGCTCTAACGTGGCCACCGTTTTATGTTTGCATAAAAGTCAGTAGAGTAGTATCAGTTTAGGCTTCCTATGCGTTCTCAGCAACCACGCACTCTCTGGTAGAAAGGGGCTAAGTGACTTGTCTCTATGCATTATTATAGCATGATTGTGAGATTTTTCAAGGATTTTGTGAAAGTTTTTTGTTTTTCATTTTTTGCACTAGATTCTTAATAGCTACACCGACAGCCATACCCGCGAGGGCAAAGATTTCATAGGCTAGGAAGTAGAGAAGGATAAATTCTCCGAAAGTAATGATGGTAAAGCAAAAGAGCAAGCCAACTCCAATTAACCACCAAACTGAGAACTTGAAACGATAAGAGTAGAATAGTGATACTATGAAAGTCACCAGTGGAGAGAAGATAATAACGTTGCCGATGGTGAGCTCCTTCAAGATATAGTTTTTAGTAATAGTCCATAATAACAGCTCATAAAGTGGCCAATAAAAGAAAAATATGACCAGATAGTAGGGGAGATATTGCGAGAATTTACGCATGGTAATCACCTCTCTTTTCAAGATGTCAACTTAGATATCCTTCCTATAACTATTATAGCACTTTTGCGGTAAGAATAGTAAATCAGTTGACAAAGAACTTAGTTCTTGGTAGAATAAGAAATGTCGTAAAGACAAATAACTTCTTCTTGGTTACAGGCATGCCAACCTGTCACTCGGATGAAGCCAAATAAAAAGGAGAAACATCATGGCAATCTCAAAAGAGAAAAAAAATGAAATCATTGCACAATATGCACGTCACGAAGGTGATACAGGTTCAGTAGAGGTTCAAGTTGCTGTCCTTACTTGGGAAATCAACCACCTTAACGAACACATCAAACAACACAAAAAAGACCACGCTACTTACCGTGGATTGATGAAGAAAATCGGTCGCCGTCGTAACTTGCTTGCATACTTGCGTAAAAATGACGTTAACCGTTACCGTGAGTTGATCAACTCTCTTGGACTTCGTCGTTAATTCAAGATACAAAGGCCGTCAAAAGCACAAAGCAAAAATAGGAAAATTGACGAAGAAACTTCAGTTTCTAGGAGATTTTATCTTTTTTGCCAAGTGCTTAGGCCGTGTTCAATTGAGCACATCTTGAAAATAAAGCTACTCTAGTTGAGTAGCTTTTTATTTTTGTCACCTTACCTCGATATACTCAAGTATAATCTTCGGTTACGGTTCCTAGCAATGTAAGGTAAAATAAACCAGAATGATCTCCCTCCGGGGAGATTTTTTGTTTCACTAAGATTTTAGCCCGAGCTCAAATCAGCTCTCTGACTTCAGAGGGCTTTTTTGTGTGCTTTTTTCTAGTCTTGTTCCTGATTTAGAAATGTGGTATACTAATTATGAAAATTGTCTAAATTTTTAATATTTGATTAAGGGAGGGTTTCATGCTTTCCAAATTTTCTGGAAGCCATCAAAACCTGAGATATTGTTTTTTACTAGCTATCCTGTTAGGAACTTTGGGGATTTCTCTGTTTCTGGCAGTTTCTATGGGGTCTGTTCAAATTAGCTTGAGTGATACCTATCGGATAATTTTGAGTCAGTTAGGGGCTCCTTTTGAGATAGGAGACATTTCAAAGTCTACGCTTGCTATTGTTTGGAATATGAGATTACCACGGGTTTTTCTTGCTTTGATTGTGGGTGCAGGCCTTTCCATGTGTGGTAGTGTCATGCAGTCAACGGTCAACAATCCAATAGCAGAGCCCTATGTATTAGGAATTTCAGCCGGGGCAACCTTTGGAGCAACTTTGAGTATTATTCTTGGATTTAAAGTTATGATTGGTCTAGGTTCTTTCCTAGGAGCGATTTTAGCAACAGTTGCAGTTCTTCTCATTGCGTCTATGCAGGGCAGGATGACAACTTCTAGCCTCATTTTATCAGGGACGGTTGTCAATGCACTATTTTTGGCTTTTTCAAACTTTATTATCTCTATTGGGGCCAATGCTGATAGCGTTATGACCATCAAGTTTTGGACCATGGGTTCTTTAGCGGGGATCTCATGGGCTCACTTAACCTTGCCAACTATAATCGTGGGAATCGCCTTTTTATTTTTCTCTACACAATACCGTGTTTTCAATGCCATGATGATGGGTGATGAGGCGGCTTTGACTTTGGGAATTCCCTTGCGTTTTTATTGGTATCTCTATGTGACGATTGTAGCTGTGATGACAGCTATCTTGGTATCGACCTGTGGGATTATCGGTTTTGTCGGTTTGATTACACCGCATTTGGCTCGAAGTTTGGTAGGGACAAATTACAAAAGGCTTTTTCCGATTGCAACCTTACTAGGCGCCCTCTTTGTCGTCTGGGCAGATGTCTTTGCTCGCATTCTGATTCAAAATGCTGAACTTCCGATTGGTATTTTCACGGCCCTAGTAGGTGCACCTTTCTTTATCTACATGGTTGCAAGTAGACGAAGGGAGGTGAGAGTCTGATATGGATTTAATGTGTCAGGATATTCACTTTGGAATCGGAGAAAAAAAGATTCTCAAAGGAGTCTCACTTAAACTTGAGGGAGACCAATTTCATACTATTTTGGGACCAAATGGAAGTGGAAAGACCAGCTTGCTGAAACTCTTTTATCGACAGGAAAAGCCGAATCAGGGCTTGATTTCTTTAGATGGGAAGCCTATAGACCAAATGAGCGTCAAAGAAACGGCAAAGCAGATGGCAGTCATCACGCAGTTTAATCAACTTCAGTTTGATTGTACGGTTGAGGAGATTGTCATGCTGGGCAGAACTCCTCATCTCTCTTTCTTGCAAAAGGAAAAAGACAGAGACTTTGCTTTGGTTGAGGATGCTTTGGTCAAGGTAGATATGCTCGAAAAGAGAAATCGACTCTACTCTTCTTTGTCAGGGGGAGAGAAGCAGCGGGTTCTGTTAGCACGCGCCTTGGCCCAAGAGCCGACACTCTTGCTCTTAGATGAACCGACGAATCATTTGGATATCAAGTATCAGCTAGACTTATTGACCATTGTCAAAAATCTTCAGATCAATGTGCTAGCTGTCTTGCATGATATTCAGCTGGCTTGTCGCTATTCAGACTATATCTACCTAATGAAAGAAGGGGAGATTGTTTACCAAGGTACTCCAAAAGAGACCATCACACCCGAGTCATTGCAGGCTGTCTATGGCGTTCAAAGTAAGGTAACTTGGACAGAAGATCAGCAAGCCATGATTCACTATTTATAAAAATTAAAAAGGAAAATAAAAACATGAAAAAAACACTTAGTATTTTGCTTGTAACAGTAGCTACCTTATCTTTGGCAGCGTGTGGTAACGCATCTAAAGAAACAGCAACGGCACCGGCTACAACAGAAGCTAGTCAAAAAGCTAATACAGAAACCAGCTACCCTGTGACTATCAAAACTTATGATGCTAAAGGAAACGAAATCGAACAAGTATTTGAAAAGGCACCTGAAAAGGTCATCACCAACAACCTTTCAACAACTGAAATCCTACTTGAACTCGGTTTGAAGGATAAAATTGCTGGTATGCTCAATCCTGATAATGCTGTAACTGGTAAATACAAGGATGCTATTGAAGCCATCCCTCACATTGGTGATAAAAAATCTGTCTCACAAGAAACAGTTCTTTCTTATGAACCAGATGCCTTGATGGGACGCAACATGATGTTTTCTGAAAAGTCAATGGGAACCATTAGTGCATGGAATGAAAACAAAATCCCTGTTTATACGCAAAAAGCTTCACTTTCAACTATCCAACAAGATTTAGGAAATATCGTAGAAGATGTGAAGAATCTTGGTACCATTTTCAATGTCCAAAACAAGGCTAACCAATATGCCGAGCAATTACAAGCTAAAATCGATGCGGTTAAGAAAGCAAACCCAGAAACACAGGGTGAAAAGAAAAAGGCTTTGATTATGGTGGCCTACAATGATGAAACCTTTGGTGCCTACAAGTCAGCCCTACAAGAAAGTTTGCTCAACCAACTTGGTTATACCAATGTCGCAACAGGAACTTCTGGCTTGACCCTGGAAAATCTAGTGTCAATGGATCCAGAGTTGATTATCTATGTAACTAGCGATCGTAATCAAAAGTTAGATGAAAAAGCAGTGGATTTGATGAAGGCAAATGCTGTTTTGGAAAATGTCCCAGCAATCAAGAATCAAAAAATCATGACTATCTCTTACGATGAGTTGATGGATTACGGTCCTGCAGTGATTGATTCCCTTGAAAAAATCAATGACTTTATCAAGAAATAAGGAGTTTAACTGGGAAGGGATTCGAGTTAGGGTCAGTCTTCCTTCAAACTATGATCCTCAACAAGCCTACCCAATGATTCTTTTAAATGATGGACAATTGGACTACTTATCAGACTTATCTCAATCTGTAATTTTGGTGGGTTTGATTCCAGAAAATCGTCTGGATGACTTTACACCTTGGAAGACTGGTGCTTTGAAAGAAGGGGCACCAGACTTTGGTGGAAAGGTAGACCAATACCATCAGAATCTATTTCAAGGAATTTTAAAAATTCTAAAAAAAGAATATTTGCTTGATGAAAGTCGAATTGCTTATGGTGGCTATTCACTGGGTGGTCTTGCTGCTATCTATAGTCTCTATAGTAGTTATCTTCCTGTTACCTGTATCTTTTCTATCTGTGGTTCCTTCTGGTATCCAGACTTTATAGACTTTTGTAGGGGACATGACTTGATACAGAGCCAAAGCCTGATTTATCTGCAAAATGGTCAGACAGAAGGTGCCAATCATTCCAATCGTCTGTCTAAGGCTCCTATTTATGCCAGAGATCTACATGATCTGATTTCAGAGAAAGTCCCTTCGACTTATTGCACATTTGATGCTTATGGGCATCATGAAGCTCTTAGGGAACGTTATCACTATTTTTGTGATTGGCTGAGAAAAGAGTGGGAGCTCAAGTAACCCCCTATAACACTCCTTGTTCATGGTAACTAGGAGTGTTTCTCTTGTATGCTGAGTCACTAGAATTTTCAAGTTCTCGGCCTTGACGGAAAGCCATCCCCTGTAATAGACTAAATTATGGTATAATGAATAGATAGAATCGAGGAAATTATGTCATTTACACAATTTAAATTTAAGAAATATATAGAAAAAGCTTTGGAGGAGTTGAAGTTTACGACTCCTACCGAGGTGCAGGAAAAGTTGATTCCTATTGTCTTAGCAGGTCGTGACTTGGTCGGTGAATCAAAAACAGGTTCAGGGAAAACTCATACTTTCTTACTTCCCATTTTCCAACAATTGGACGAAGAAAGCGATAGTGTGCAAGCCGTTATCACAGCTCCAAGTCGTGAGTTAGCAACACAGATTTATCAAGCGGCTCGTCAGATAGCATCACATTCAGATGTTGAGATTCGTGTTGTGAACTATGTTGGTGGTACAGACAAGGCCCGTCAGATTGAGAAATTGGCAAGTAACCAACCACATATTGTCATCGGAACTCCAGGTCGTATCTATGACTTGGTAAAATCGGGTGATTTGGCTATCCATAAGGCTAAGATTTTTGTTGTCGATGAAGCCGACATGACCTTGGATATGGGGTTCTTGGAAACAGTTGATAAGATTGCAGGAAGTCTTCCGAAAGACTTGCAGTTTATGGTCTTTTCAGCAACTATTCCACAAAAACTGCAACCATTCTTGAAAAAGTATTTGTCAAATCCTGTCATGGAGAAAATCAAGACCAAAACTGTTATCTCTGATACCATTGACAACTGGTTGATTTCGACCAAGGGTCGTGACAAGAATGCTCAGATTTATGAGTTGACTCAAGTCATGCAGCCGTATCTCGCCATGATTTTTGTCAATACAAAAACTCGTGCGGATGAATTGCACACATACTTAACAGCTCAAGGATTAAAGGTGGCAAAGATCCATGGGGATATTGCACCTCGTGAACGCAAACGTATCATGAATCAGGTGAAGAACCTTGATTTTGAGTATATTGTTGCGACTGACCTGGCTGCGCGTGGGATTGACATCGAAGGTGTCAGCCACGTTATCAACGATGCTATTCCACAAGACTTGTCCTTCTTTGTTCACCGTGTTGGACGAACTGGACGTAATGGTCTACCAGGTACAGCCATCACCCTTTATCAGCCAAGTGATGACTCTGATATTCGTGAGTTAGAGAAATTAGGAATTAAGTTTGTACCTAAGGTTGTTAAAGATGGAGAGTTCCAAGACACTTATGACCGTGACCGTCGTGCCAATCGTGAGAAGAAGCAGGAAAAACTGGATATCGAAATGATTGGGCTGGTCAAAAAGAAAAAGAAAAAAGTCAAACCAGGCTATAAGAAGAAAATCCAGTGGGCGGTCGATGAAAAACGCCGTAAAACCAAGCGTGCTGAAAGTCGTGCCCGTGGACGTGCAGAACGTAAAGCTAAGCGTCAAACGTTTTAGAATTGAGACAGTAGAACCAGGTGGTTTTACTGTTTTTTTGACTCTTAAAGCCTAAGATAGTGTAAGCAAAAAACGTTAATTAATTTGGACAGCAAACAAGAAATCGTCATAAAGACTGATGCTATAGGATTTTTAATCAATACTTTGATTCCAGAAAATATTTGAAAACATTCTTAATTTATGTTATTCTAAAAAAAAAACAGATTTTAAAAAAATATTAAATCTGTTAAAGAAAAGAGGTCATTATGGCAAAAGGAATGTTTAAGCAAGAACGTTTTTCGTTTCGTAGAATGAAAGTTGGATTGGCATCTGTGGCTATCCTCTTTGCTTTTGCACAACTTGGACAAGTTTCTGCTGATGAAACTAGTAAAGTTTCGTCAAGTGAAATTACTAAGGTAACTGAGGCACCAAAAGTAGTTGAAGAAGTCAAATCGCCTATTGAAGTTGCAACTGAAGAAATTGCAGCAGAAAGTGAAAAAGCTGTTGTAAAAGAATCAGAAGCAAAACCAGGCGATTTAATTGATGTTTCTACCAAACTATCACCTATTGATGTCAAAGAAAGTCAAGAAGGCAATCAAAAAGTCTATGTAGAAACAGCGACTGCAGAAGTTTCAAAAACAGAAGTGATTGCATCTAAAGATGAGACAATTCCGGCACCAGCAACGACGACTACTGAAGGTACAGTAACTGGCAAGGATGAAAAAGGAAATACATTTACTCAGTACGAACGAGTAGACAAGACAACAACTGTGGAAATAACTAAAACACCACCAACTGTAAAAAAAGCAGGAGCAGCTGATATTGTTTTCGTGGTTGACCGTTCAGGATCTATGGGAGGAACCATTAATACTGTTCGTAGAAATGTCAATGAGTTTGCAAGAAATCTTGCCAAAGATGGAGTAGCGGCACGTTTTGGATTAGCTACATATAGTGATGAAGTATACGGACGTCGATCAGGAAAAACTGACGAAGGTACAATTCTAACGAAATTTGGTGAGACTTATTTTACAACAGATCCAGTTGAACTTGAAAAAGCTTTAGAAAAAATTAAGATTGCACATGGGGGAGATTCTCCTGAAACAGCAACTCCTGCTCTCACAAAGATTGTTTCTACTTACGACTGGTCTAAGTCACCAAAAAATAAAAAGTTTGTGGTGTTGTTAACAGATGCTAGGATGAAAGAAGATCCGTCAATTCCATCTATCGATGAGACTTTAACAACTCTGAAAAAAGCTGGTATTGATAGAATCGTAGCGACAACCTTTTATAATCAACGAAACTATAAAGATTTTGTGTCTGAGGGACGTTTAATGGATATTGATCGTAACTTGGCTGATTCTTTAACTAAGGATGCAGCTTCATGGATTGTGGAAACAGTCAGTGAGGGACGTCAGTACAAGGTAACAAAAGACAGCTACCAATTCTACTTGGAACGTCGTACAACTGTGCCAGTTTTGGAGCAGAAAGCAACTCCTAAACCAGAACCTACTGCTTACAAACCAGAACCAGCTAAACTTCCTGAAACTGGAAGCAATGATACAAGAAATCAAAGCCTCATGGGACTTGGTCTATTGTTCGCTGGACTTGGATTAGCCCTAGGAAACAGAAAATCAAAAGAACAGTAGTATAAAGTAATAAAAAAACACTTGATGTGGGCTATATGCTTTCCGCTCAAGTGTTTTTTTATTATAATATGAGAGCTATTAGAATTAGACTAAAGTAGGTGTGGTTCAAATATTCTGATGGGATTTTTATGTTTCTTTACGATGATTTCCAGAAAAATTTCCTATAAATTTTAGCAATCGTTAAAACGATAACGTAAACGATACCCAAGATGGTTAAAACAAATTTTCCAGGACTCACTTCTGATCCGATAATAAAGATATGAAAGAGAGGAGCGAGGCCAATGCACACGTATATCAGATAAGTAACAAGGTTTAATTCACCAAATCTTGCAAAAAAAACTTTCATTTAAATTCTCCTACAATATACTTTTAATATCAGTATACTATAAATAAAAGAAAAGAACAAAAGATAAATCAATAAAAACAAAACACCTGAATTAGAGCTGATAGGCTTTTATCAGGTGTTTTTGATTCATAAATTAAGAATTTTGATGCTAACAAAAAAATAAAAACGCTGATTTCCTTTTTGGTATAAAATATGTGCTTTCTATGACTGGGCAATTTTCTTAATCGAAAAATTACGAAATAGAAAGAGAGATTTCAAATCCATGCATCCATTCGGATTTTACTACGATGTCGATTTTTAAAGCATCTGCTAATTGTTTGACAAGATAGAGACCCATGCCTGTTGATTTTTTCCTTGTCTCTCCTGAATCACCTGTAAATCCTTTTTCAAAGATATGAGGCAGGTCGCAAGCTTTAACTCCACACCCATTATCCCTAATAATCAGGGTTTTGCGCCCCTTGTCACTTGACATAGAAATCTTGAGTTCTGGTTTGTCAGAGCTATATTTAAGGGCGTTGGCTAGTATTTGAGACAGGATAAATCCAAAACTGCGTTGATCGGTGTAGCAGGTTCCTTGTATGTTTTCTAACTTAATCGTAAAATTCTTTTCTTTGAGCAAGGGATCAAAGTTCTCCAAAAGATCTTGGATACACTCTTCTAGGTCAAGGTCTTCAAATAGAAAATCATTTTTCTCACTTTTCACCCTGTAGTAGAATAAGATCTGTGATACATTTCCTTGGATTTGATTTTTCACATAGTCCAATTTAAAAGCAGTATCCTCAGGTAGTTGGTCACTTTGATTGTCTAAAAGGAGGGAAAGAAGCGATAAAGGAAGTTTAATCTCATGCGCCCATTTTTCAACATAGTCCTCGTACTCGGCTAGTAATGAGTTGAGTTTTCCTATTTGAGCCTGCTTTTGATAAAGTGTATCTGCTATTTTTTCAATGCTTTCTTTCTCTGAGGCACTTGATAAATTCAATAATTCAAGCTCAGTATCGATCTTAGGATTGGCTATGAAGGCTTTATAAGCAGCGGCTTTTTTTCTTTCTTTTTTTATAAGTAAGAAAGATAGGATGAAAAAAAGCAGGACGGTGGCTAAAATATAGAGAAGGATGAGAGCTTGAAACATTCTCACATCTGAAAGCCAAAGCAGGACAGCTGTAAATAGATCAAATGCTAAGAGAACAAGTAACCAAGGCAGATAACTAGCTAGATATTTTAGATTATGTTTCATCTGGACTTACCTCTTCTAGCTTGTAACCAATACCTCTGACGGACTTGACTTTAAGGGCAATGCCAACCTGTTTCATCATCTTTTTCAGCCTTGCAATGTTTACTTGTAGGGCATTTTCATCGATGAACTCAGTTGTATTCCACAGTTTCATGCTTAGTTCTTCTTTTGTGACGACAGAACCAGTTGCCACTAATAAGGTTTCTAACAATTTCCCTTGGTTTTTAGGGAGTAAAATCGAATGTCCGTTGATATAAAGAGTATAGGTATTTCTATCCAGCAGGAAATTATCTTTTTCAAGCAAATTTTGTCTACCTTCATAGCGTTTCAAGATGTTTTCTATACGAGCCAAGAATCTTTCTTTCTTGAAAGGTTTTGTTAAGTACTCGTCAGCCCCTAATTTTAGGGCGTAAATCTCATCTTTTAGTTGTTCACGGGAGGTGAGAACCAATATGGGCACAGAGCGTTTGGACTTGAGATTCTTACAAATGTGGAAACCTGTTTCTCCTGGCAAATTCAAATCTAGTATGATTAAATCCGTATCGTATTGCAATACTTGCTGGCTTGTATCTTTGAAGTCAGTCAACTTATCAACTTGATAACCCGCATTCTCTAACAAAATGACAATTTCATCTCGAATCAAGGTTTCATCTTCAATAACCAGAATATGCTTCATACCGGCTCCTCCTTTTCCTATTTTATTCTACCTTATTCACCTCTTTTGGGTTCCATCAATGACAACAAGTACTTGTTGCTATTTTTCTTTACAATTCTTATATAGATGACTTCAAATCCAGCTAACAGCAGTATTATCACCATGGCTGTCATAAATTTCTGCCCCATGGCCATTCTTGCACTGGCTGGTAATATTCCTGTGAGGAGGGAGCTCACTCCGAAGCTACTACTGATAAGTGCAAGGGCTATTGGTAGACCAAAATACCAGTTGATTTGCTTTTCTGACGATTTACAAAGAGTTTCGTAGTTGGCTCCAAGATGGATCAAGGTTTGGTATCGTCTGTAGGATTGTCTTTGTCCCATCAAAAACTGAACGCCAATGATTGTATTTGCCACAACAAGGAAGATGATAGCCAGATAGATGGTGATATAGCTGGCAGAGATAATGTAAAATAATTGTCTTCCCATATTTTGTATATAGCTTTCATAGCCAAGAGAGGTTTGATTTAGCTTTTCATTGGTATCTGAGATAGCCCTCATCAGGCCTTTTTCCTTGACTAGCTCAGGAGCTAAGATACCGCTGACATAGTTCGAGTATCGACCGTCTGTATAGTTCATAAAGACTTCATCTGGGACTATGAGGGCAACAGAAATGGTTATTTCACGATCCGTTACAATCGGTAAAGACTGAACCTCTCCAATCAATTTTACATCATTTCCCATGACTTTGATTTGAGGCTTTGTCTTTAGGACAGAGTTGACGAGACTTTCATCTGGCAGAAAATCTTTCCCCATATACAAATATGCTTCCTTACTAGTTAATTCTAGAGGAGGGAGATTGGCAACCTTTCTAAGTTCATTGTATTCGGAAACTGGTATGAGGTGGGAAGTAGTAGACTGTTTAAATCTTTGGAGCAAAA
Organism: Streptococcus sp. oral taxon 061; assembly: GCF_964211575.1. Classification (GTDB taxonomy): domain Bacteria; phylum Bacillota; class Bacilli; order Lactobacillales; family Streptococcaceae; genus Streptococcus. The sequence goes on from NZ_CAXOQQ010000003.1 coordinate 138,614, forward strand.
TTTCCTTGTTCTTGCTGTCTTTTTGCTTTTTCAACTCCTTGATAATCTCTTCGAAGGACACGGACTCGTGTTCTTTAGGTTTGCCTACTTTAATTTGCAGAATCTTTGAAAACTGTGATTCTAGTCCAGCAGCTTCAAGCTCTTTTTTTACTGTACTTACATCAAGATTTTCATCTGTATCCTGCTTGCTATCTCTAAATGTATAATCCAAAACGTGGGTTCGATTGCCTGAACTGCCACTTGCAATGGCAACACCTGCTCCAAAGAGGCACAAGGCAGAGAAGATTAAGAGGGAGCAGATAGCCAGTATAGTTGAGCGCTGGATAACTAATTCCTGAATCTGTCTAAAATTATAGGTGTGGAGTTTTCGATTGCTTCCAAGCTTGACCAAAAAGTCTATAAACAAACGCATACCAAAGAAGAGTAGTATAGTTCCTAGAGTTCCCAAGAGAACAGTGATGCCCATTGTTATGGCATTTTCCCAAGCTCGTCCACTCATCCCCAAGTAATAGGCTGTTCCTAGAAGCAAAATTCCGAGGACAGAAGCAAGAAGGTACACACCCTTGGGGAGTAGTTTCTTCATGCCTGAAGGAGAATAGGATAGCAGATCTCCGATTTGCTTATTGGCTGTTTTTGCACTTAAAAGAATAAAGACAGCTAATTTTACGGCTAGGAAACCGATGATTGTATAGAATAGAGCTGTAGTAGATAGAGAAAATTGATGTTCAATAATCCCTAGCCCAACAATTTTAGCGGTTATTAGGCTAATCAGTTCTGAAATCAAGATTGAAATTGGAAGACCTATTCCAAGAGCAAGGATACTGTTTCTCAAATCCTCGAGTAGGAGCAGCAAGAACAGTTTGCTTCTTCGCATCCCTAGCGTTAGATAGACACCAAATTCATGTTTTCTCCTTTCCATCTGCATACTGCTTGCGAAATAGACTAGAAAAAAGAGAATAAAGAGGGTTGCTACATAAAGAATGGGAATCATGCTAAAGAGTTTATTTACAGCGTCACTCTCTATTTGTTTGAGAAAGAACATCACATCTTGATGGGACAAAGAAAGGATGATGTAAAAGGAGATAATAGAAAGAACCATGGAACTGAAATACAAGCCATTATTCTTTCGATCCCTCTTGCTATTTCTTGAGACTAGTTTAGAAAACATTGCCATCACCTCCAGCCAGTGCAGACATGACCTTTAGTATTCTGTGGTAAAAATCTTCTTGACTTTCTCTTGGATAATCGCGTCGAATTTCATGGAATAGTTTTCCGTCTTGGATAAACAAGATGCGGTTGCAAAAGCTGGCAGCGACTGAATCGTGGGTCACCATGAGAATGGTGGTTTCTTCCACTTGATTCATTTCGGATAATTTTTGCATCAAAATGGTCGCATTTTTTGAATCCAAAGCTCCTGTGGGCTCATCTGCAAATACAATCTTAGGGTCTAAAATCAAGGCACGCGCAGCAGCTACCCTTTGCCGTTGACCACCTGATAATTGAGATGGGAACTTATCCAGAAGTTCAGAAATATCTAGATATTGGGAAAGCAATTCTAACCGAACCTTGCTTTCGTTGGCATCGACCTTGTGCAAAGACAAGGGGAGTAAAATATTTTCTTTGGCTGTCAGATTGTCCAAAAGCTCAAAATTTTGAAAGAGGTAACCAATTTCCTTGCCACGATAATCAGCTAACTGACTACCTTTTAACTGACCTAAATCTTTTTCTTGCATTTGAATGGAGCCGTCAGTTGGTTTGATGATAGTAGCGAGACAGTTAAGAAGGGTTGTTTTCCCAGAACCACTGCTCCCCATAATCCCTAAGAACTCACCTTTGACAACCTGAAAAGATATACCGTTCAAGGCTTTGGTGATATTCGGTTCTTTTCCATAATGCTTTTTTAATGATTCTACTCGTAAAATTGTTTCCATGTGAAACACCTCCATCTTTTGTTACTTTCATTATAATATGAATCAGAGTAGAATAACACTTACGGATGATGTAAGAAATCTTTAACATTAGGTTATTGGAGCTATACTTACTATATTATAGCATGGTTTCAAGGAATTTAAAAAGGATGGTGATAAATATCGTGCTCCAAGTGGCTATGACCTCACTCTCGAAGTAAAAACAGTTGAAACAAAGAAAGGTGACTTTGGAGGAGATAAAAAAGAAGACTACGATGTTAAGGAATACCGAATTGTTGATCACAATCATCAAGAGAAAACCTTTAACTATCATGGTCTCTTAACGAGTCAGACAGATGAAAAAGGCAATAAAACAAGCTTTGATTATAATGAAAATTACCAGCTGGTCAAGATTACATCTCCTACAGGCTTGGTTTATAGTATCACCTATAATACAGATGGCTATATTGGTGCGATTCAAATCCCTAATGGCTCAACTTTGACCTATGACAAGGCTCACCGTCTCACCGGACTCCGTCACATGGATAAGCAGGACAAACTCATCTCTAGCTACGGCTATGAGTATGACGATGGTGGCTATATCGCTAAGGAAACCATTAAGCAGGATGGCGAAACCCTAGTCCATACCTATACCTACGATACTCTGGGTCAAGTGGAAAACATGACCGTATCGGATGGAGCTGGTAAGGAACTCTCCAAGCTCTCCTACACCTATGACCTAGCCGGCAATAAGCTGACTAGCACCGAGACAGTTGATGGTAAGGAGAACCAGACACGCTTTACCTACGATGATCATAACCGCTTGACCAAACTAGAAAGTCCAGATGGTACCATCACCTATACCTACGATAAGAATGGAAATCGTATCGCTTCTGAGAAGAATTCAGAGAAGCTAGACTATATCTACGATACAGAGAACCGCTTGCTTGCAATCAAGGATAAGAAGGGTCTTCTCATGGCTGCACTTTACGACGGGGATGATAATCGTGTCTTCACTGCTAGTCGCAAGGAAGGCAAGAACACTTATCAGCTCTTCCAACGCAAACCAAAGGAAAGCAAGTCAGGTCGTAAGTCGCCATATACAGCCCCAAGTGGGGAAGAAAACTCTCTCTTTTGGTATGGATTTAGTCAGAATGTCCTCCAATCCCTATCCACCCTACCACAGACAATAGGAAGCATCTGGCACAGCATCTTTGACGATGTGTCGACAGCCTATCACCAGAAAGTGGCTAAGGATCGAGCGACCAAGGAGGGGATTGTCGTCAACCCACCAGAACTTGGAAACTTACCGGGTCAGGGAGAAGTGACCTATGCCAGTCAGGTTCAGGATGTCCTGATCCCTTATACCACACGAGAGGACACCTACAACTACTACGAGGAACGCAACTATGTCAACGATGTCAATCGTGAACATACAGAAGTCCTCGAAACCTATGACCATGATGGCAAGGCTCGTGAGACCTATAGCTATGGTCAGGGTCGAGCTAGCTACCTCAACAACCAAACAGGTGACAGCTACAACTACTTGACCAACCAGTCAGGCTCTGTGACAGGCTTGACCAAGGATGGACAAGCCGTCGCATCAAGCAGCTATAACCTCTATGGGGCAAGAAAGACAAGCACAGATACGACAGGGGATCCATTCGCCTATAACGGCAAGGATCTTGACGATACTGGACTTAATTATTCAGGATAGGGCTACCTCCATGAAGGTAGCCCTATTTTTTTGACTGTGAATGAATCGAAGCGATGGGATTACACAGAGTTAGAATTTCTTTTTGCTTTGACTGAGATACATGAGTATAGATTTGTGTGACTGAGATAGAACTATGTCCAAGAATTTGTTGAATGTATCGAATATCTACGTCGTTATCTAGAAGCATTGTTGCGAAACTATGTCTAAACATATGGGGGGTAATAGGTGTAGTTAAGTTATGTTGTTCAACAAGATTATTTAGAATTAAGCGTACACTTTGCTCTGATAATGGTTTGAGAGAATATTTTCCAGGGAATAGGTAGTCACTGGTTTGAAAGCAGTAGTTATTTATATATGTTTCTAATAAGCTAAATGTTATTTGATCTCCTAAAAATAGGATACGTTCTTTCTTACCTTTTCCCATAATATGGAGAGTCCTATTTGAAAGATTAATATTTTTGAGATGAATATGACAAAGTTCGGAAACCCTAATACCAGTTGAAAGTAATAAGGAAATGATTAGCAAATTTCTTTCAGCTATTTGTTTTTGATATATAGATTTTGAATAGGTAACTTTCTCTTCTAAATGTGAAAAAATACTTTTCAAAATGTCATAGGGAATTGTTTTAGGTAATATTTTTTCCGTTCTAAATTGAAAACGTAATTGATTAAAAGGATTCTCATCAACTAAATTCTGATATTTCAAGTAGTTGTAAAACACCTTCAAACTAGCGATTTTGCGACGTAATGTATTAGATTTAAGATTGGATTTTATCAAATGTTCAACATAGGTTTCCACACGGGTGTAATTTGAATTGTAAAATTGCAAAATATCATTTTTGTAAGCTCTAATCGTATGTGAACTTAAGCGTCTATGAGTTTCGCAGTGGTCTAAGAAAGTAGAAATAAGTGTATAATCCATGAATAACTCCTTTATCAATAATCATGCTATTATAAACTTATTTGGGAGCTTTGTATAGTGATAATAAATAGTTATCACTAGGAGAATACTATGGAAAAGACACCAAAAATTACGTTAAATAGTGAAGAAAAAGATTTTTTGTTCACTATTGATTCTAGGATTAAATCAATACTGCTTGAACTACCAGTACAATATCATGAGATACTTCAAGTGGTGAATGGGAGTCGTTTCAGACCGTTGTTAACATATTATGGTTATAAGTTGTTTTCTGAGAATCTAAATGAAAAAGTTTACAAATCTGCAATAGCTATTGAGTTAATTCATAAATCCTCTATTATTATTGATGATATTATAGATCAAGACGATAAAAGACATAGCATATACACAGTACATAAGCAATATTCTATTGATGAAGCCTTAGTAATCACAGTTTTTTTATTAGGAAAGTGTATTGAATTATTATCTGAAATTGATGATTCTACGATTAGGATATTTAGCCAAATGATTATTAGAATGTGTCAGGGAACAATACAAGAATTGAATATTGATATTAATGTAAGTATTGATAAAATAAAAGAAATCTTAGATAACCAAACTTCACAAGTTATTCAAAATTGTTTAGTGATTGGCATGAAATCATATGATCCTGAATTAGACAATCAACATTTAGCAATTATTGGTTATAAATTAGGCTACTTATTTCAATTACTAAATGATTGCGAAGCATACTTTAATCCTGAGTTCACTGTAAAATACAAAGGGAATCATAATTTTGATATTAATAAAAGTAGGAAAAATTTATGTTACGTTTACCTTGAACAGTTTCTCTCTAATAAAGAAAAATTGAGACTTCAGAATAAAGATAAGGTGACTAATATAGAAATTCTATTGAATAAATATAGTGTGTTAAAACATATAAAAAATGAAGTTTCGTTAATTGAGTTTGATATTAAAAAACAATGTGAAGTTTTAGAAAAAAATCACTCTATGGAAAGATTAAATTATTTTATTGATTATTCAATTAAATTAGCGAAGGTGAGAGCGGGGATTTATTAAAATAAAAGAGCAGAGATTGGAATTCTCTGCTCTTTTAACAACACTAATTTTGTGATAAAAATGGTTGAAGTAACCTATATAGATTTATCAAAATGGGGATGTAACCTATCGGATTGAGTGTTTTTCCATTGAATAACTGTGGAAAGTTCGGGGAATCTTTATAGAGTTTAAATAGTTCAATATAATCTTTATTAAGTTGTTTATTACTGTAATCAGTAATATCATATTCCTTTAGTTGCATTATTTTTATTTTTTTTATTATCTCTTTAATATATTTCTTCCAAAGATAGTCAAAAATTAAATAACCAAAGCCAATCAGTATAAAAATTATTCCCCAAGTAATTATAAATACTAGGTTATTAGGTGTATCTATTATTAATGTATATCCGGTAAATTTAATAGCAGATAGTGGAGTGGTTAAATAGAATAGAGCAGTATAAGCAATACCTAAAATTCCAAAATAATTACTAAATGAACTCATACTATCGGTAAATTTAACTATCCAATCACATTCAGATGGATTATGCAGGGAAATTGGTACTAATGAAATAAACTCTAATTTTGAAATTTTCCTTAATGTGAGAATATAAAGTATATACTTTAAATACAGTTGTATTGCAATAAATACAGTTAGAATTAAAGTAATTGCACCATAGATTGTAATTAGCTCCTGCAAGATAAGAACCTTTAATAATACTAGAGAAATGAAATAAATTAAACCAATTACAAAACAAATAGATATATTATACCATTTGTTTAGATAACTATTATTTTTACTGAATACTGGAAATAGTGGAAGATTATTGACTTTAGTACCTGAAATAGATGTTTTAAGGATTATTTCTTTTTTCATTAAATTTTGATATGTGATAATCTGGGCTAACAATAGAGAATTCACCCCGAAAACATATATATAATTGTATTTTAATGATGAATCAAAAATTGATACTATAATTCCAATAAAAATCCAACAAGTAAAAATAATTGTCCAAAAACATTTTTGAGATAAAATTATATCAATTATTTTTATTTCCATAGTATTCTCCTACCGATAACTATTTATTATCACTAGTATACCATAGATTCATATCTCCAATATGTTTTAGATTATACTTTTCTTACTTTTTTATATTCTCAAAAACTTTTTGAACAGATTCATAGAACCTTTTCTTCAATAACTAAATATATGGTATTATATCCATCAGCAACAATGCACCAAAAATGGTGCATTTATCTTTTTTATGTTATAATAGAAATAAATAAAAGGAGGAGTTACATGATTGGAGAAAATATAAAAACGTTACGTAAAACACATAAATTAACGCAACCTGAGTTTGCAAAGATTGTTGGTATCTCTCGAAATAGTCTGAGTCGTTATGAAAATGGGACAAGTTCAGTTTCGACAGAATTAATAGATCGTATCTGCAAGAAATTTAATGTTTCGTATATCGATATCGTAGGGGAGGAAAAAATGCTTACACCAGTAGAAGATTATCAGTTAACTCTGAAAATTGAAGTGATTAAAGAACGAGGGGCGAATATCTTAGCGCAACTTTATCGTTTTCAAGATGAACAAGGAATTGCATTTGACGATGCTTCTAATCCTTGGGTTCTAATGAGCAATGATCTTTCTGATTTGATTAACACGAAGATTTATCTTGTTGCAACTTTTGAGGATGTGGAGCGATATAATGGCTATTTGGATGGCATTGAACGTATGCTAGAACAAGCTAGTCATCTGGTGGTGGCTTAATGAAATTAGAAGAATTTAGTCAAGATGATTTTGAACGAGCATCCAAACGACTTATCCGTTCTTTAACTCGTGGTAAAACAACTTCGTCTCAGCCCAAGGCTATCTTGCTAGGTGGACAGAGTGGTGCTGGTAAGACAACGATTCATCGTGTGAAACAAAGGGAATTTCAAGGCAATATCATTATCATTGATGGAGATAGTTATCGCTCTTTTCATCCGAACTATCTTGGCCTACAGGAAAAGTATGGAAAAGATAGTGTGGATTATACCAAAGTATTTGCGGGCCAAATGGTTGAATATCTCGTAGATGAATTGAGTAAACAAGGTTATCATTTGATAATCGAGGGCACCTTGAGAACAACAGAAGTTCCTAGAAAAACGGCACAATTATTGATAACTAGAGGATATCAAGTCTCACTTGCACTGATTGCGACCAAGCCAGAATTGTCCTATCTCAGTACTTTGATACGTTATGAGGAGCTCTATGCTATAGATCTTAGTCAAGCTAGAGCGACTCCCAAAGAACACCATGATGGAATTGTAGAACATTTAGTTGATAACTTACGGGAGTTAGAAAATGACAATATTTTTAATCAAATTCAAATTTTTCAAAGGGATCAATCGTGCGTTTATGATTCGGAAGTAGATCAGATCTCAGCAGCAGAAGTTCTACACGAATGCCTATTTGGAAAATGGAGTAAGGTGGAGGAAGAGATGTTGAAGATGGGACAGGAACGGTTGAGAGAGCTGGGTATGAGAACTCCAAAATAGGAGAGAATTTTTATGTATTTAAAAAGTTTATCAATAAAAAATTATAGAAAATATGGCGAAGAAGTTCAGGTAATTAACTTCGCTCATAGCAAATGGCCGGAAATTCCAGAAGATGAAGATGAAACAGAGAAAATAAATATAACAGAAGAGTATATATCAAAAAGTTCGTCATTAATTGTAGGTAAAAATAATTCTGGTAAAAGTACAATTGTCAAATTATTGAATACACTACAAAATAGTAAGTCAGGTAGTCGTAGTGTTTTTAAATATACCGATTTTAATTTAAAAACATTATCAGATTGGTATCACGAAAATATTGACAATAAATCTGAAGAAGAGATAGAAAGTATTGATCAATCTTATTTTCCTAAACTAGAGTTTCAGTTGATATTAGGAATCGATGATGGAAATGATTTGATTTCAAGTTTCGAAGATATATTAGTTGTAAGTGGTATAAAAACAGTAGAAACTCAAGAAAATCAAGATATTGCGGAAGTAACTATCGATATTAAGTATGAAGTGGCGGATGAGAAATCTTTTAAAGAAGAGCTTATTAAACTAAAAAAAAGTAATTCAGAAACAGATAATCAGCAAGATAAAAATATCGTATATAAAAAAGAGATTCAATATCGACAATTTTTAGGTTTATTTAGCAGTAATTATTTTGTATTAAATTTTTATCCTATAGGAAAAGAGGAGCCTGCTAAAGAATTTTCTCTATCTTCATTGCTAAAGGTAGAAACAATAGAGGCAAATACGGTTAAAAATGACAAGACACTTTCGCAAGCTTACAATAAAATAGTCTCAACTTATATAAAAAATAATGATATAGCTACAATTGATAAATTAGTTGGTGCCATTAATTATCAAGTAAAGGATATGGTTGATACCAATATCAAGAATATTCTTCAGAGTGCAGTATCAAGCATTGAATCAACTAAGAATTTAAAGATGAATTTACATCCAGATGTAACTTTAGAGAAAATTTTTGCAAATAGTATTATTTATGAGTATCAAGAGGGAAATAATAATATACCTGAAAGCCAGTTTGGTATGGGATATACAAACTTGATGGTTATTATTGCAAAGATTGTTGACTACATTGAATTATACAGCAAGAAAGATATTAATGGTTCAGTAAATATTCTTTGTATTGAAGAACCGGAGTCGTTTATGCATCCCCAGATGCAGGAGCTGTTTATAAAGAATATTTCAAAAGCAATCGCTACCTTATTAGGAAAAAAACAGCAGCTAGATACATTTCAAATTATCATTACGACTCACTCAACACATATTTTGAACAGTAAGATTCAATCAGGAAATACACTTAATAATATTAGTTATCTAGGTCAAGCAGGTGTAAATAATATCATAAAGAACATAAGTGATGACGCAATAGTATCTGGTAGAAATATTGATAAAAAAGCTTATGAATATATCAAAAAATATTTAAGACTAGAGGTATCAGATATTTTCTTTGCTGATGCAGTTGTTTTAGTTGAGGGAGTTTCTGAAGAAACTTACCTGAGATATGAGATTGATAAACACCCAATATTGAAGAAGCATCATATTAAAGTTTACAGGATTGATGGAGCATACGCTCACCAGTTTATTAGTTTATTGGACTTATTAGAAATTAAAACTGTTATTTTTACAGATTTAGATTTAAAAAGATCTGAATCTGAAAAGAAAGTTGATATAAAAGATAATGATGATCCTGATCCTGATGTGATTCCACAAAACATATCAGATTTAGAGAGTAAATATGCAGCTGCAACGAGCTCCTTGAGTACGAATGGTACTCTGCAATATTTTATAAAAAAAGAGCTAAAAGATGAAGAAGCTAAATATGGTGAGATTAATAACAAGATAATCGAAAAGCTTAATAACAATGAAGAATTGATTATTGATTACAATAACATCACTATGTTCTCGCAAGGTAAAATAAATGGATATTATGCTACTAGCTTTGAGGAAGCAGTTGTTTTAACGAATGCAGGAAACGAAGATGAAAATAAATACAAGAAATCCTTGATTAAAGCACTACAATATGTCCATCCTAATATGAGGTATTTTGGTGATATTGATGAAACATCAGAAATAGCCGATAAATCTTATATGTATCAAGTTAAATTATCTGATGGAAAATCAAGGTTTTCTACTGGGATTGTATATTTATCTGTAACTGATGATGACTTCAGCCTTAAACAACCTCAGTATATTGAATCAGGTTTGAACTCACTTTGTAGTTATTTTAAGGAGTAAAATATGACATATACGATTAGTCCAGAAAATAAACAACTAGAGTTAGATATTCAGCAAAAAATTAATGAATGTTTAGATAACTTTGAGAGTTTTTGTTTTGATGCTGGTGCTGGTGCAGGGAAGACCTATGCACTTCAAAAATCAATTGAACATATTTTGAAGAGTGAGGGAGAAAATTTAAAGTTAAGAAATCAAAAAATCTTATGTATTACATATACTAATGCTGCAAAAGATGAGATTCTGGCTCGACTTGGAAAAAATTCTTCGGTAATAGTTTCCACAATTCATGAATTTCTATGGGGATTTATTTCTATTCAGCAAGAGTTACTGACTATAGAACATAAGAATAAAATAATTGATGAACTCCATGCTATTGATTATAAAATAAATGAAAATTCTCCTTCTAACAGTGTTAATCTAGTTGATTTCCAAAATAAGATTAATGATGATAAATTTATGAAAATTTTCTACAATACACCTAGTTCTCCTGCAGAGAATTTTAAAGCTATTATAAGAAAGCATGATAAATACTTTTCTCCCTATTTAAGTAATGTTAGTAAGTTTAGCAGTTTAGTTAAGGATATTAATAAAAAGTATAAACTCGAAATAACATTAAAGGAAATTGAAGATAAAGAATCTAAAAAAATCATTTATAATCCAGTTCAAAACCGTGATAAACTTGAAAATTATGTCATTAGTCATGACACATTATTACTTTACTGTAAAAATATAATTACCAATAAAGATATATTAAAGAGATTATTTTCGGATAGGTATCCATATATTTTAATTGATGAGTACCAAGATACAGATGAAAAAGTTGTTGCTATTATTGATAGTATCAGGGAATATTCAAATTCTCGGAAAAAGTTAGCAGTAGGATTTTTTGGTGACTCCTTGCAAAATATTTATGGTTCAGGAGTGGGGATTCTTCCAAATAAACATGAATATAAAATCATTGAAAAAAAATTTAACCGACGTTCTTCTAAGCAGATTGTCGAGTTAATTGAAAAAATTAGAAATGACAATTTTGGTCAACAGTCTATATATAATGATTTTGATAATGGTTCTTATAATTTTTATGTCGCTGGTGATGAGTTTAACTTAGATACTTTTTTACAGGAAAATCAACTAATTAATAATACTGCTTGCCTTCTTATGAAAAATGATGATATTTCTAAAGCAAGAGGATTTGATGAATTATTATCAGTACTGAAAAAGTTCCCAAGATTTAGTGGCAATAACTGGGATAATGTAAACAGTGAATTTCTACAGAAAAATCTACAACATATGGGGTGGTTCTTGAGAGAAATTCTAATTTTTATAGACTTTATTCAAAAATCAACAGATTGTAATTCAACTGTTAAGGAAGTTATTCAATTTATAGCAACGTCTAAATCATCACTAACTTTTGCAGTGTTGAAACAGTTTATTGACAATTTGAGAGAGATTAATCCATCAATACTTACAATCGATGAATGTCTTAGTAGAATCGTTAATATTCAAGAAGAAATATCAGGTAAAGAGATTTTAAGAAAAATATTTTCCATAGATGATACAGCAGACAACATTCTACTGAATATAAAGAATCGTGCTTATGATTATTTTTACTATTCTCAAGATTCGGAGGAATCGGAAAGAGAAACGGCAGTTGTTGATGAATTTTTTAATCTAGATATTTCTCAATTTATCAAGTGGTATAATTATATTTTTGATAATTTGAAAAATGAAGGAATTAGCTATTACACATTGCATGGCTCAAAGGGGCTAGAATTTGATAATGTAGTTGTTGTGCTACAAGATAAATTTGCAAAAAAAGAAAATTATTGTAAGTATTTTTTTGAAAAGTATAATACTTCAATTGATTCTGATTCACAATTTCAAGAAGTTCGCAATCTTTTATACGTTGCTTTTTCAAGAGCTAAGAAAAATCTTCATGTAATTTATAAAAATAATACTCCAGAAAATTTATTAGCGAATATAAAGGATATTTTTCAAGAAATTCACAATTTAAATTCATATTAGACATATGTTTATGAAGTTTTACTCTTTCATTTTTTATGTAAGTAGAAAATTTAAGTTGGACTATACTTGTAAAGTAATTCTAGCTGATTCCTAGATAAGATTATATCATCAAACTGATTTTGAAAAAATATAAATATAAGATGTACAAAACAACAATTTAAATGGTGTGAACTTTTCGGTAAAATCTAGCTCAATTCGTGTATTTTTAGTGTAAAATTCACACCATTTAAATGAAATTTATTCAAATTAGATGAAATTCTGTTTTCTGTAAATGTTGGAAAACATTGATTTTAAGACCATCTTGAAACTTATTCAAATAGAAATGTTTCCAACCAGGTCTTAAGAAAGCTCGTAAAGCATCAAATAATAGAAGAATAAAATTTAATATAAAAAAATCCCATCAGAATATTTCTGGTGGGGGTTTTGGTGGGGAACCAATCAATTTTGACTGATTTTTAACCTTTTATAATAACTGAAAATGCTGTTAAATCAACCATTTCACTTCAAATCATGTTTATAAATCATTCCCACTCTACAGTTGCAGGTGGTTTACTTGTAATATCGTAGACGATACGGTTAACGTGGTCAACTTCGTTTACGATACGAACTGAGATTTTTTGGAGAACTTCCCATGGAATCTTAGCGAAGTCTGCAGTCATTCCATCGATAGAAGTGATGGCACGGATAGCGATGGTGTAGTCATAAGTACGGCCATCTCCCATAACACCTACTGAACGAACGCCAGTGTTAACAGTGAAGTATTGCCAGATATCGCGGTCAAGACCTGCTTTAGCGATTTCTTCACGAAGGATAGCATCTGACTCACGAACAGTTTCAAGTTTTTCTTCAGTGATTTCACCCATGACGCGGATAGCAAGTCCTGGTCCTGGGAATGGTTGGCGCCATACGATGTGGTCTGGCATACCGAGCTCTGTACCGAGGGCACGGACTTCGTCTTTATAAAGAGTGTTCAATGGTTCAATCAGTTCAAATTGCATGTCTTCTGGAAGACCACCAACATTGTGGTGTGATTTGATAGTTTGAGCAGTATCTGTACCAGACTCAATCACGTCAGTGTAAAGCGTTCCTTGAGCAAGGAATTTCACATCTTTAAGTTTGCTTGCTTCGTCATCAAAGACATAGACAAACTCGTTACCGATAATCTTACGTTTTTGTTCAGGGTCAGAAACGCCAGCAAGTTTGTCAAGGAAGCGTTTTGCAGCGTCTGCTTTGACGATATTCAAACCAAACTTACCACCAAGCATGTCCATAACTTGGTCAGCTTCACCTTTACGGAGAAGACCGTGGTCTACAAAGATACAGATCAATTGATCTCCGATGGCTTTTTGGAGGAGAACCCCAACAACTGAAGAGTCAACACCACCTGAAAGACCAAGGAGAACACGTTTGTCTCCCACCTTTTCACGGATTTGTTTGATTTGCATCTCGATAAAGTTATCCATAGTCCAGTCACCTTTGGCACCACAGATATTTAAAGCAAAGTTACGCAAAATATCATAACCGTGAACTGAGTGGCGAACTTCCGGGTGGAATTGGATACCGTAAATTTTCTTATCAGGGTTTTCAATAGATGCATAAGGACAGTCTGCAGAAGTTCCAGTACGAACAAAGTCAGCAGGAATTTCTGTAACAGCATCTCCGTGGCTCATCAATACAAGTTGTTCTTCTGGAGTTCCAGCAAAAAGAGCAGATTCTGTGTGAGTCAATGTTGATTGACCGTATTCACGGTTACCAGCATCGCCTGCAGGAACAACCTTTCCTCCAAGCTTGTGAGTCAATAGCTGCATACCGTAGCAGATCCCCAAAATCGGAATTCCAAGTTCAAAAATCTCTGGATCAATATCAAACGATCCTTCTTCGTAAACAGAGTTTGGACCACCAGAAAGTACAATCCCGATAGGATTGATAGCACGGACTTCGTCAGCCGAAATCTTGTGACTTTTTAGTTCTGAAAAGACACCAATCTCACGGATGCGACGTGAGATAAGTTGGTTATACTGGCTACCATAGTCCAGAACGATGATCTTTTCGACATCTTGCAAATCAGTTGAAATGTTGCTCATCTTTTCCCTTTCTTAAAAGAAATATCTTCTTGAATATTCTATCATAAAAGGGTTAGAATTACCAACCAAACAAGTGCGGTTTGACTTTTCCCTATGAGTTACGGTACAATGGAAAAAATAAAGAAAAGAAGTGATCAAGCATGTTACCAGCTTATATGAAAATCCACGACCAAATCAAGAAAGACATTGATGAGGGAAGTTGGAAAATTGGGGAAAGACTTCCAAGTGAGCGAGATTTAGCAGAAGAATTTGCTGTTAGCCGCATGACCTTACGTCAAGCAATCTCTCTTTTGGTTGAAGAAGGGGTTTTGGAACGACGTGTAGGTAGTGGGACCTTTGTTTCAAGCACACGTGTTCAGGAAAGAATGCGTGGAACAACTAGTTTTACGGAAATTGTTAAAGCTCAAGGGAAAACTCCGTCTAGTCACTTGATTTCTTATCGTCGAACCATTCCAAATGAGCAAGAAGTGGCTAAACTTGGTTTACTGCCAACTGATAACATCATTCGTATGGAACGTGTTCGCTATGCGGATAAGGTTCCTGTTGTCTATGAAGTAGCGTCGATTCCTGAGAAATTTATCAAAAATTTCAAAAAAGAAGAAGTAACTAAGCACTTCTTTCAAACCTTGCAAGAGCATGGTTATCGAATTGGTAAATCTCACCAGACCATATACGCACGTTTAGCAAAAGAAAAGATAGCTCATTACCTAGAAGTTGAAAAAGGACATGCTATTTTAGGTTTGACTCAGGTTTCTTACTTTGATGACGGAACGGCTTTTGAGTATGTAAAGAGCCAATACGTCGGAGAACGGTTTGAATTTTATCTAGAAAATAATTAGTTTATAACATCACTCTTAAAGTAGAAACTCATCTATTTTAAGAGTTTTTATTTAGTTATGATTAGAAAACATTCTCCTAGTAAGAAAAATAGTAATCATACGAGTTTTTTTTAAAGATTCGTGTTATAATAGTTAGGTTATATGGTCCCGATAAGGTGGTAGAATGCATCTACCAGTTCTTTGTAACTCTATAACGAATATTTTTTAAGGGGGGACATTTTTATGTCAGAACGTAAATTATTCACGTCTGAATCTGTATCTGAGGGGCATCCAGATAAGATTGCAGACCAAATTTCAGATGCTATCTTGGATGCTATTCTAGAGCAAGATCCAGAGGCGCACGTTGCTGCTGAAACAGCTGTTTATACTGGTTCAGTACATGTTTTCGGTGAAATTTCAACCAATGCTTATGTCGATATTAACCGAGTGGTTCGTGATACGATTGCAGAAATCGGTTATACCAATACAGAGTACGGTTTTTCTGCAGAGACGGTAGGAGTTCACCCATCCTTGGTAGAACAATCACCAGATATCGCTCAAGGGGTTAATGAAGCCTTAGAGGTTCGTGGGAATGCGGATCAAGATCCACTTGATTTGATTGGAGCTGGAGACCAAGGTCTCATGTTTGGTTTTGCGGTGGATGAAACTGAAGAACTCATGCCATTGCCAATCTCACTCAGCCACAAGTTGGTTCGTCGTTTGGCAGAGCTACGTAAGTCTGGTGAAATTAGCTACCTTCGTCCAGACGCTAAATCTCAAGTTACTGTTGAATATGATGAAAATGACCAACCAGTGCGCGTGGACACTGTTGTTATTTCAACTCAACACGATCCAGAAGTCAGCAATGAACAGATCCATAAGGATGTAATCAACAAGGTCATCAAGGAAGTGATTCCAGCTTCGTATCTTGACGATGATACAAAATTCTTTATCAATCCAACTGGTCGTTTCGTTATCGGAGGTCCTCAAGGGGACTCAGGTTTGACGGGTCGTAAGATCATCGTGGATACTTATGGTGGTTATTCACGTCATGGTGGTGGTGCCTTCTCTGGTAAGGATGCCACTAAGGTTGACCGTTCAGCTTCTTATGCAGCTCGCTACATTGCTAAAAACATTGTTGCTGCAGGTCTTGCTAAGAAAGCAGAAGTGCAATTGGCTTACGCGATTGGGGTAGCTCAACCTGTATCTGTCCGTATCGATACTTTCGGTACAGGAACAGTAGCTGAAAGTAAACTTGAAAAAGCAGCGCGTCAAATCTTTGACCTTCGTCCTGCAGGAATTATCCAAATGCTTGACCTCAAACGTCCAATCTACCGTCAAACAGCGGCTTATGGACATATGGGACGTACAGATATTGATCTTCCATGGGAACGCTTGGATAAAGTAGAAGCTTTGAAAGAAGCCGTTAAGTAAACTAAAAAAAAGATTGGTCCTTAGACCAATCTTTTTTATGTTTAAAATTAGTTATCCAGTATTTTTACAAAAGCCCAGTTTCCAATAGATTTTGTTCCGTATTCTAACATCATCGAATCTAGTAATTCATACTTGTTTTTTTCATAGAAGCAAACATTTTTTTCAGTACTAGTAATCAAGCCCAAGCGTTTGCAGCCTTTGGATTTAAGATAAGGTTCAACACCTTCTTGTAGAAAAGCACTCCCGATTCCTTGGTTTTGACTAGAAGCGTTGACTCCCAACATCATCAAATACCAGTCAAAATTTCCTGATCTTTTCAAATGCTGTTCGGAACGTTCCACCAAATCAAGATATTTCAAGAGATTGCGCAGAGTAATAAAACGGAAAAGCTTGACCATACCATTCAGCAAATAAGATAGAATGGAAAAATCCTTTTGTTGCAGGAGGGCAACGGCCATGATTTCCCCGTCTTGTTCAGCTATCAGACAGGTCTCTCCTTTGATATAGAGTCTGGTCAGAAGGCTATCCAATAATTCTAAGAATGCTTGGTAATATTCTGGTTTTTTTAAATCATCTTTGATAAGAGTCATGAAAGGGTAGTCCATAAAGGCACCAGCCAACACTTTTCCAATTTTTTGATATTCATCTAGCCTGGCTTCTCTGTATACTATTTCTTTCATATCAAACTCCTTCATTAAAATCTCTCTATCTATTATAACGAAATTTCTCACATTTTTCGATTAAAGTGTGAAATTTTCACAAAAAAGCTTTATTCACAATAATTTATTTAAAGATATAAACAAGAAAAGGTATTAAAAAACCCCGCAGTTTTAACTGTAGGGTAGATTAATTCTATTTTGTAGGGATTGAAATCTCAATCAATTTATCAGAATAGAGGGTTTTAATATTTGCCTTATCAATAGCCTGTTGATTAATTTTACGACTGAGGAAAAATTCTTTGATTATTTCCATTTCTTTTTCACGGATTGCACGATGTTTATTGGAAATGAGGATTTCGTAATGAAGTGGAGCCTGAGTAAAAATAACATCTGTATTTCCCGCAGAATAAACCTCTACAAGCGTTGCGTCGGTGCTTTCTAGCTGACTTTTAACAAGTTGCGAGTGTGAATTTGTAGTATTGATAAGCTTCATAGGGTTTCCTCCTGTATTTCTATGTCTATTATAGCACTTTTTAGGAAATTTGGTAAAGATAGTTTAAATTTGATGTTGTTTTTTCCAAGCTTCGATCGCCCATTTGTGACTTCCACGTTTTAAGCTAGTAATAGCTTCATCGATTGGGAACCAAGCTAGATGATTGAAGTCCTCGAGAGGTTTTTGAATTTCTTGGTAAGAAGTGGCTTCGTAGAGATAGGCTGGATTGTAGTAGTAGGTATCACGATGTCTAGAGTAGAAGTATTCATCAGCTTGCCCGTAGTAGGTGCCGATTTCAGCTGTAAATCCTAATTCTTCAATCAATTCTCGTTTGAGAGCTTCAAGGTGATTTTCACCTTCTTCAATTTCGCCCCCTGGTAAGAACCATGCACCATTTGGAGCTTGTACGAGGATAATCTTTTCATGGTTTGCATCAGGTATGACTGCATAAACGCCATATCTATTTTTGTAGGTTACTCCCTCTTTTTTTTCTCCAAATGTTGGATTTGCCATAAATTTCTCCTTCGTGAGTGCGCTTTCTTTCTATAATAGTAAAGAATGCTCTTACTGTCAAGCAAGAACATTCTTTTGTATGTGAGGAACTAGTCGTTTGACTCGACTGTTTCCGTTTTATTTTTGGACTTAATCACGATTTTACCTTTACTTGTCATGACTGCCTTGAGGTCTTTTTCACTTGGATTTTCAAGGTAGTAGTCTGTAATGGCATCTTCGATATAGTCTTGGATGGTACGACGGAGTGGACGAGCTCCCATTTTTGGATCGTAACCAAGGTCTACAAGTTTTTCTTTAACCTTATCTGTTACATCTAAATGGATGTTATTACTTGAGAGACGTTTATTCACATCTTCCAACATAAGGTCAACGATTTGTAGGAGATTTTCCTTGCTGAGAGCCTTAAATTCAATAATCCCATCGAAGCGGTTCATGAATTCTGGACTAAAGAAGTTGCCTAATTCTCCAAGGACAGAGTTGGTACGACCTTCTCTAGCAGCACCAAAACCAACACTAGCTTCAGCCTTGCCTGTACCTGCATTTGAGGTCATGATAATGATGGCGTCCTTAAAGCTAACAGTTCGGCCTTGACCATCCGTTAAACGGCCATCATCCAATACTTGAAGGAACATATGCATAACATCTGGATGGGCTTTTTCAACCTCGTCTAGGAGGATCAGTGAGTAGGGGTTGCGACGCACTTTCTCAGTCAACTGACCTGCTTCATCATAACCGACGTATCCTGGAGGGGCACCGACGAGTTTGGCAACGCTATGTTTTTCCATGTATTCGCTCATATCAAAGCGAATCATGCTATCAGCAGACCCAAAGAGTTCGATGGCCAGTTGTTTAGAAAGTTCTGTCTTACCGACACCAGTAGGACCAACAAAGAGGAAGCTACCGATTGGACGGTTTGGAGTTCCAAGTCCAACACGGTTACGGCGGATAGCCTTAGCAATCTTATCAACTGCATCATCTTGGCCAATAACATGTGACTTGAGGTCGTCTGCTAGGTTGATGAGTTGAGACTGCTCTTTTTCTTTCAAATCACCAACTGGAATATTGGTCTTTTGCTCAATAATGTGTTCAATCGTCTTTTCGCTGATGATTGGAGTATCCTGATCCGTTACCTTGGTCTTTTGCATTTCCTTATATTTAGCAATCTGGTCACGGAAGTAGGCTGCTTTCTCAAAATCTTCATCTCGAGTTGCTTGAGCCTTGAGATTTTCTGCCTCGATTAAGCGTTGGTCGATGACCTTGGGATCTACAAAATTCAAGGTTAAGTTCATTTTTGAACCAGCTTCATCTAAAAGGTCAATAGCCTTATCCGGCAAGAAACGATCTTGGATGTAGCGGTTAGAAAGAGTAGCAGCGGCTTCGATAGCAGCATCTGTATAATGAACGTGGTGGTAATCTTCGTATTTCTTTTGGATCCCTTTGAGGATAATAATAGTCTCTTCCACAGTTGGTTCATCAACTTTAACAGGTTGCATACGGCGCTCAAGGGCGGCGTCTTTTTCGATGATGCGGTATTCATTGAGGGTAGTAGCACCAACTAGTTGAAGTTCGCCACGAGAAAGGGCAGGTTTCAGAATATTTCCTGCATCCATATTACCGTCTCCAGCAGAACCCGCACCGACAATTTCATGAATTTCGTCGATAAAGAGGATGACATCTTTGCGCTCACGAATTTCTTCCATGAGTTTCTGCATGCGCTCTTCAAATTGTCCACGAATTCCTGTGCCTTGGACAAGGCTAACAACGTCTAAACGAATGACTTCTTTCCCTTGAAGTTTGTGGGGAACATCACCATCTACAATTTTTTGAGCGAGGCCTTCGACAACGGCTGTCTTACCAACACCAGGCTCTCCGATAAGGACGGGATTGTTTTTGGTTCTACGGTTGAGAATTTCAATGACACGGATGATTTCTTCGTCGCGACCGATAACAGGATCGACATTTCCACGGCGGGCAATCTCAGTTATGTTGATACCGTACTCATCCAAGAGTCCTTTTTCTTGACTAGGAGGAGGTGTTTGAGCTGGCCCGCGATTTTGGGAACCAAAACCACCATTGCCACCATATCCACCACCTGACTGGGTTGGAGGAACATTATTATTGGAAGAAGGTCTAAAGTTATTCAGATCATTAAAGAAGTCTCCAAATGGATCAAAATCACGATTGTTTAAATCTGTAATGCCTTTGAATAAGCTATTGTTTGGATCTGTTTTGATAATTTTGTAGCAATTTTGGCAAAGATCGATTTGCTTTTGTTGCCCATTAAGATTGGTGTAAAGATGGATCGTTGAGTCATTGATTTTACAATTTTGACAGAGCATACCACTACCTCGTTTCTTTCTTGGCTTTGACTAAAACAGAAAGGTCAAAAATAGTCAAAGTTCTTTAGTCTCATTATATCATGATTGAAGGGGAAAGCAAGTAAAAAGATTGAGTCCTAGAACTCATGATAAGAGAGTTTTGTAAATGAAATATAGGGATAAAAAGAAAAATCCTATTTGTCATGCAAAAAGGATTTTCATTGGTCAAAGCAGGAGACTTCTCCGGCATTTATTCAACAATTAGTATAAAAGTTCGTAGATTTCCATCGCAATGAGGTCGATGCTATCAAATGTATATGTTTCACGAGCTTCAACATCACGAAGTGTAAAGAGTGGTCCGTTTTCTTCGTCGTGGTTAAAAGCAACCTCTGCGACAACAACTCCTTCGCGCTCAAAGTTACGTTTCAAGTTACCACCATCTTTAGTCATTGCTTCTAAGCGATTGATGATTCTAACCAAATGTGATTCCATTTTGATTCTCCTCCATTTCTTATCTTTACTATTTTACCATAAACAGACTCGACTTGACTAGAAAAAAACTAAGATTTCTCGCTATTTCTATCGTCTTTGAAAATTTATTGAAAATATTAGGAGAAAATGTTGAATTTTTATGCAATATATGTTATCCTTATACAAGTTTTAAGTTTAAATATTAAAAACAGAAAGTAGAGTATCCATGAATTTTTCTTTTTTACCGAAATATCTACCATATTTTAACTATGGTGCCGTTGTAACAATTATCATATCTATCTTGGTGGTCTTCTTGGGGACCATTCTAGGAGTACTGTTGGCCTTTGCACAACGTTCAAAGATTAAACCACTTTCCTGGTTTGCTAATCTATATATCTGGGTCTTCCGTGGGACTCCGATGATGGTGCAGATTATGATAGCATTTGCCTTGATGCATATTAGTGCTCCAACTATTCAAATTGGGATCTTAGATGTCGATTTGACTCGCTTGATTCCAGGGATTTTGATTATCTCTATGAATAGTGGTGCCTATGTATCAGAAACAGTTCGTGCTGGCATTAATGCAGTGCCGAAAGGACAACTAGAAGCAGCCTATTCACTAGGTATTCGCCCTAAGAATGCCATGCGCTATGTCATTTTACCCCAGGCTATCAAAAATATCTTACCTTCTCTAGGAAATGAGTTTATCACTATTATCAAGGATAGCTCGCTCTTGTCAGCTATCGGGGTTATGGAGTTGTGGAATGGAGCTACTACAGTATCAACAACTACTTACCTACCTTTGACACCGCTCTTATTTGCAGCCTTTTACTACTTGATTATGACCTCTATCTTGACACTAGCCTTGAAAGCTTTTGAAAATCGTATGGGACAAGGAGATAAGAAATAATGATTGAAACGCTAATTAAAATTGAAAACCTTCATAAAAGCTTTGAAAAAAATGAAGTTTTAAAAGGGATTGATCTTGAAATTAAAAAAGGTGAAGTAGTGGTCATTATCGGCCCTTCTGGTAGCGGTAAGTCAACCCTCCTTCGCTCTATGAATCTTCTCGAAGAAGCTACAAAAGGAAAGGTTATCTTTGAAGGTGTAGACATTACGGATAAGAAAAATGACCTCTTTGCCATGCGAGAAAAGATGGGAATGGTTTTCCAACAATTCAATCTCTTCCCAAATATGACAGTGAAGGAAAACATCACGCTTTCTCCTATTAAGACAAAAGGCGAAAGTAAGGAAGTTGCTGAGAAGAGAGCCCATGAGCTCTTGGCAAAGGTTGGTTTACCAGATAAGGCAGATGCTTATCCACAAAGTCTGTCTGGTGGGCAACAACAACGTATCTCTATTGCTCGTGGTCTTGCTATGGAACCAGATGTCCTACTCTTTGATGAACCAACTTCTGCTCTAGACCCAGAAATGGTAGGAGAAGTACTAGCAGTTATGCAAGAACTTGCTCAGTCAGGAATGACCATGGTTATCGTAACGCATGAAATGGGCTTTGCTCGTGAAGTAGCAGATCGTGTTATCTTTATGGCTGATGGTGTTGTTGTTGAAGACGGAACTCCAGAGCAAGTCTTTGAACAAACCCAAGAACAAAGAACCAAGGATTTCTTGAGTAAGGTTTTGTAAGAGTCGTAAAATGATATCCATTTCGACTTTTTTTAGGTGGATAGTTCGACAAGTTAGAGCAAAACTTCATTACTTAGTTTAGATTAAAGTTATAAATAAAAAGTAGGCATCAGCAAATGCTGATGCTTACTTTTTGTAGTTAAAATAAGAAGGTAATGCTTGTAAGTATACCTAATACTGCGAAAATAATTTTCCAAACTTGTTGGTTCTTTTTGAAAAGCTTATCAGAGTATAATGCTAGTATAAGAAATATAAAAAATAGTATATATTTATTAAAGATTGGCA
Organism: Streptococcus sp. oral taxon 061; assembly: GCF_964211575.1. Taxonomy (GTDB): domain Bacteria; phylum Bacillota; class Bacilli; order Lactobacillales; family Streptococcaceae; genus Streptococcus. Next base: position 161,748 of record NZ_CAXOQQ010000003.1, read on the forward strand.
TGGATTTCCTCCTTTTATTGTAAGATTTCCATTACTTACATTATACATTATTTTAAATGCAGAATCAAAAATTAATATCTTTATTCTGTGAAGTTCCTTTATCCTCCAGTAAGAGAATGACTAGTTCTCCAACTGAGCTTTTTCTTATAGTTTCAGGCTATAGGGTATCTTAGGTAAGAAGTGTTAGAATGCAGAACGAATTTTTGTTATAATAGAAAATATTTGTTAGAAAAGAGAAAATACATGACACAGATGATTGATGGAAAGGCTTTAGCAGCCAAGCTACAAGGACAGTTGGCTGAAAAAACAGCCAAATTAAAGGAAGAGACAGGTTTGGTTCCAGGATTGGTCGTTATTTTAGTCGGAGAAAATCCAGCAAGCCAAGTTTACGTACGCAACAAGGAGCGTTCTGCTATCGCTGCAGGCTTTCAAAGTGAAGTCGTGCGAGTTCCGGAGACCATTACTCAAGAGGAATTGTTAGAATTAATCGCTAAATACAATCAAGATTCAGCATGGCATGGGATTTTGGTCCAGTTGCCATTACCAAAACACATCGATGAAGAAGCTGTTTTACTAGCTATTGATCCAGAAAAGGATGTGGATGGCTTCCATCCTCTCAACATGGGACGCCTCTGGTCTGGTCACCCAGTTATGATTCCTTCAACACCTGCAGGAATTATGGAAATGTTTCATGAATATGGGATTGACTTAGAAGGTAAAAATGCAGTTGTCATAGGTCGTTCCAATATTGTCGGGAAGCCTATGGCCCAGTTACTCTTGGCTAAAAATGCAACTGTAACCTTGACCCACTCTCGTACCCACAATCTAGCCCAAGTAGCTTCCAAAGCCGATATTTTGGTCGTAGCCATCGGTCGCGCCAAATTTGTGACTGCTGACTTTGTCAAATCAGGTGCAGTTGTCATTGATGTAGGGATGAACCGAGATGAAAATGGCAAGCTCTGTGGAGATGTTGATTACGATGCTGTTGCACCAATTGCTAGTCATATCACCCCTGTACCTGGTGGAGTTGGTCCAATGACCATTACTATGCTGATGGAGCAGACTTATCAGGCTGCTTTAAGAACGCTGGATAGGGACTAATCTCTACTACAATCATTAATGAATTTTTAAAAAGCAAGTTCTAATGGACTTGCTTTTTTCTTGCTCTATTTCTACTAAAATTCCAGTAAAACTTCTACAAATTATTGAAAAACTTCTACTATTTTGATATATTAAAAGCATCAATATGTATATGCAAAAATAAGTAAGCGTCTAGAGGGAGGTTTATTTTTTGAGGAAAAATGTAATCGCTTACTAAAACTTAGAAAGGAACCATAATGGATAAGAGATTTTTTGAAAAACGTTGTCATTTTAGTATTCGTAAGTTTGCAATTGGTGCTGCTTCGGTTATGATTGGAGCTAGTATCTTTGGTCTTCAGGTAGCGCAAGCAGCTGAAACTGAAACGTCAAGTACCACTGAAGAAACAATTCATCAAGTTCAACCTTTGGATAAACTTCCAGATGATATAGCTGTAGCCATTGCAAAAGCGGAGCAAAATGGCCCACAAGATTTCGCTACCGAAAAAGAAGAAAAAGATACGGATGAAGCAGCAAAACCAGTAACTGAAGATAAAGTAACTGAGGAAACCAGTCCTAAGGAAAAAAAGGAAGCAGAAGTAGTTAGTCCTAAGGAAGAAAAAACTGAAAAAGCAGCTACTGAAGTGAATGAGAAAGAACCTACAGTGGCAGAAGTGAGTACTGAAAAGCCAGCAGTTTTGGAAGAACATACTGCTGAAGCTAATCAGAATAAACCGGTATCTGACGATAAGGCTAAGGAAGAAAAAACATCTTCAACAGACTTACCTCAAGTTACCAAAGAGAAAGAAAAAGAAGACCAACTTTTACAGGAAAGAAAACAAAATTTCAATAAAGACTGGTATTTTAAATTAAATGCTCAGGGTGATTTTTCGAAGAAAGACGTGGACGTTCATGACTGGTCTAAGTTGAACCTTCCTCATGACTGGAGTATCTATTTTGATTTTGATCACAAATCTCCTGCTCGAAATGAGGGAGGTCAATTAAATGGTGGGACTGCCTGGTATCGTAAGACCTTTACTGTAGACGAAGCTGCTAAGGATAAAGACGTCCGTATCAACTTTGACGGTGTCTACATGGACTCCAAGGTCTATGTAAATGGTAAATTTGTAGGTCATTATCCAAGTGGTTACAATCATTTTTCATATGACATTACTGAATTTTTAAATAAAGATGGCAGTGAGAATACTATTGCTGTTCAAGTGACTAATAAGCAACCAAGTAGTCGTTGGTACTCATCTATCGTGATGTGACGCTTAGCTATCGTGATAAGGTGCAGGTTGCTGAAAATGGAAATCATATTACAACTCCAAAATTAGCTCAACAAAAAGATGGCAATGTTGAAACACAAATCCAAAGCAAGATTAAAAATACTGCCAAGACTCTAGCCAAGGTATTTGTGGAGCAACAAATTTTTACTAAGGAAGGTAAAGCTGTTTCAGATTTGGTTCGTTCGGTAACCAAGAACCTAGCAGGAAATGAGACAGCAGACTTTAAGCAAACAATCTTGGTTAACAAGCCAACTCTCTGGACAACCAAAAGTTATCATCCTCAGCTCTATGTTCTGAAAACAAAGGTTTATAATGAAGGACAGCTAGTTGATGTGACAGAAGATACTTTTGGTTATCGTTATTTTAACTGGACAGCTAAAGAAGGCTTCTCACTGAACGGTGAGAGAATGAAATTCCACGGGGTTAGTATCCACCATGATAATGGTGCCTTGGGGGCAGAAGAAAACTATAAGGCAACCTACCGTAAATTAAAACTCCTGAAAGATATGGGAGTTAACTCTATTCGTACAACCCACAATCCAGCAAGTCCACAGTTGCTAGATGCTGCTGCTAGTCTAGGACTTTTGGTCCAAGAAGAAGCCTTTGACACTTGGTATCGTGGTAAGAAAACTTATGACTATGGACGCTTCTTTGACCAAGATGCAACTCACCCAGAAGCCAAGAAGGGTGAGAAATGGTCTGATTTTGACCTCAGAACCATGGTCGAACGAGATAAAAATAATCCTTCAATCATCATGTGGTCGCTCGGTAATGAAGTGGATGAAGCAGATGGTGGAGAACGTTCACTAGAAACAGCCAAGCGTTTGAAAGCTGTTATCAAAGCAATTGATACAGAGCGCTATGTGACTATGGGTGAAAATAAATTCAGTCGTGCTTCTACGGGCTTGTTCTTAAAATTAGCAGCAATCATGGATGCTGTAGGTATGAACTATGGAGAGCGTTTTTACGATGCTGTTCGTAAAGCCCATCCAGACTGGTTGATCTACGGTTCTGAAACTTCTTCAGCGACTCGAACACGTGATTCCTACTTTTATCCTGCTAAAAATCTCTATCACGATAATCGTCCAAATCGTCATTATGAACAATCTGATTATGGTAATGACCGTGTAGCCTGGGGTAGAACAGCTACTGAATCTTGGACCTTTGACCGTGATCGTGCTGGCTATGCAGGTCAGTTCATCTGGACTGGTTTTGACTATATCGGTGAGCCTACACCTTGGCACAACCAAGATCATACACCAGTAAAAAGCTCTTACTTTGGTATCATTGACACTGCAGGCTTGCCTAAGAATGATTTCTACCTTTACCGTAGTGAATGGTATAGTGTCAAAGAAAAACCAACTGTTCGTATCATGCCTCACTGGAATTGGACAGAAGAAACGCTCAAGGAACGTAATATGCTTATCAATGGCAAGGTTCCAGTTCGGACCTTCTCAAACGCTGCTAGCGTAGAATTGTTCTTGAACAACGAGTCCCTTGGTAAGAAAGAATTTACCAAGAAAACTACTGCGGATGGTCGACCTTATCATGAAGGTGCAAACCCTGGTGAATTGTATCTTGAGTGGTTGGTTGACTATAAACCAGGCACCTTAACAGCTATTGCTCGTGACGAAAATGGCAAAGAGATTGCGCGTGACAGTGTAACAACAGCAGGAGAACCTGCTAGAGTTCGTCTCACCAAGGAAGAACATGTTATCACTGCAGACGGTAAAGATTTGTCTTATATCCATTATGAAATTGTTGATGAAGACGGCAATGTCGTTCCAACAGCTAACAATCTTGTTCATTTCAATCTTCATGGGCAAGGGCAAATCGTTGGTGTGGACAATGGGGAACAAGCTAGCCGTGAGCGTTATAAAGCTCAGAAAGATGGCACATGGCAAAGAAAAGCCTTCAATGGTAAAGGTGTTGTCATTGTAAAATCTACTGAAAAAGAAGGGAAATTCACCCTTTATGCAGATTCTGCAGGTTTGGCTTCTGATCAGGCGACGGTTACAACCGTTTCAGGAAAAAAAGAAAATCGTCATTTTGTCGCTTTTGCCCCTGTTAAAGCAACTACTGATGTCAGCGAAAATCCAAAACTACCAGAGACAGTAACAGCTATTTATAGTGATGGTAGTGTCGAAGAAAAATCTGTGGTTTGGGCAATCCCAGATGATCTCCTTACAAGTGCTGGTGAGAAAAAAGTTCTTGGTAGTGTGGAAGGTCTCGAAGCTAAGGCTGAAGCCCTTGTTAAGGTCATTGCTCTTGATAAGTGGTTGCCTAAAGTTGCAACTGTACCAGTTGGTACAGCTACAGAGGATTTGGATAAAACGGTAACGGCTGTTTTGTCAGATGGTAACTTGGTTGATGCGGATGTCGTTTCTTGGACCTTGAAAGATCCTTCTGCCTTGACAAAAGAAGGTGGACGAACTGAAGCAACTGGTAAATTAGTAGGAAATGACTACGAGGTGACAGCAACCTTTATCGCAAGTAATCAGGAAACCGAAAGTACTGTTACAGGTCTCACGGTTGGAGATAAGACTCTTGAAAACTTTGAGCCTGGAAAGACCTACTACCGAGTATCCCTTCCTTACAGTGCTGAGATTCCAAGTGTCGGAGCACAAACAAGAGGCTATCAGGTAACAGTTCAACAAGCTTCAGCAGCTAATGATTATCAGGCTTCTGTATTCTTGAGTGACCAGAAGGGCGATTTAGTTCAAACTTATTTGATTCAGTTTGTGAAAGAAGCCCCTGCCTTGACACGCTTGGAAGTAAGTGTAGAAGGTAAAGAAAATGCAACAGAAGACCAAGTCCTTCCTTATCATGTCATTGGGCATTACGAAGATGGTACACAGACTGAATTTTCAGCATCAGATATTCACTTGGATGCTAGCTCTACTGATGGTGGGCATCTTGAAGTAAACGGACAGAACTTGCTACTTTACACTAAAGGTAGTGTGACGCTCACACCTCGTATTGACAATCAAACTGATAAGACTCAATCTGTAGCCACCGTAGTGGTCATCAAAGAAAACAAAGTAGCTAAGAAAATTGTTAAGCTTCATCCTGTTTCAATCTCTACAGATATCAATCAGCAACCAAATTTGCCTGATCAAATCGGAGCAGAATTTGACAAAGGTTTGCCTCGTAAGCTAGCTGTAACTTGGGACAAGGTGGATGAAAAAGAACTCGCTAGCTATCATAGTTTTACCCTTAAAGGTCATGTAGAAGGTACAGACATTGAAGCTATTGCAAATGTGACTGTTGAAGGATTGCAGGTTGCTGAAGAAATCAGCCTGACTCTTCCTAAGGGTGAAACGGTTCAATTACCAGCTAACGTTCGTGCCTACCATTCTAATGGAACAACTGTCTATAATGATGTCGTTTGGGATAAGGTGCCAGCTAACTTTAGTCAAACTGAAGGAATCTTTGAAATCAAAGGTCAATTGGTTGGTAGCTCTCTGACTACCAAGGCTCATGTTCGTGTTTCCAGTCAGGTTGTTGCGGGAAATAATATCTCGAAACAATGGACAGGTTCACAATTGCCAGCAGCTATCGTATCCAATACGGGTGGAGATGATTCGGCCAATACTCTAAACGACTTGACTGTTTCAAGAGCCAATACAGATGTCAAAAATCGATGGACAACATGGCAAACAAATACTGATAACGATTGGGCATCTATCTTGTTTGGTAACTCAGGTGATTTGACCAAGCGCTTTGTCGACAATCTTTCAGTTGATTTCTATACAGATGGTGCTATTGGACTTCCAAAAGAATATGTTATTGAATACTACGTTGGTCAAGAAATTCCAGATTTGCCAACTGATGTCAATCATGCTCAAGGAGATGCCAACCATCCATTTAACAATGCTGCCAACTGGAAAGAGGTTGAACATCTCAAAGCTCCAGGTCAATTATCCGCAAGTCAAACTAACCACTTTACGTTTGACAAGGTTGAGACCTATGCCGTTCGTATTCGCATGAAGAAAGCAAATGGAACGGATGGTGTCGGTTTGACCGAAATCACTATCTTGGGAAATAAAGTCCCAGCTGCTTCAAGTTCAGAGATTTCTATTAGAGTAGACGGTCAGAAGCTGGAACATTTCAATCCAGCTAAGACAGACTATCATATTCCTCAAGCTAGCAAAGTGATTACTGCAACAGCAAGCGACAATGGTTTGGTAACAATCGTTCCTGCTACAAGCCCAGAAGGAGCAACACGTCTCATTTTGAAGGCAGAAGACGGAACCATCTTGAAAGAGTACCGCATTTTCCGCGATGATCAAAAAGAATCTACGCAACCAGTAGCTGCCGAAAATGCTGCCATGACATTGAGTGTTGGTGATAAGCTTCAATTACCTACAGAAGTGACAGTCTACTATCCATCAGAAACAGATTGGACAAGAGATAAACTAGCCGTAGAATGGGATGCAGTCCCTGAACATGCGACAGACCAGGAAGGCACCTTTGAAGTCATCGGCCGTATTCTAGGAACCGAATTGACAACTAAGATGCAAGTAACCGTTCTAGCAAGAGGAAATCAGGTTATCTCTGAGAATGCAAGCAATAATGCGACCGACTCTAAAGCCTTTGCCTCTACTACAAACGATACCGATGCCGCTTCTAATGATAGAATCTTCTATATCAACGATGGGCGATTTAATGAGGATGGACGTTGGACTAACTGGTCTCGTACTCCAAAAAATCAGGAAGTGTCGGTAGGGGTTCTCTTTAAGAAGAACGGTCAGATTACACCTCGGTCTGTAGGAAAAGTAGCAATTCAGTTCTTCAAAGACAGTGGAACAGATGCACCAGCGACAATGGTACTCGAAAGATATGTTGGACCAACTTATTCTGAACCAAGCACCATTTCACGTTATGAAGAAAATGCTGATCATCCGTTTAACAAGGCAGAAAATTGGCAAGAAATTCCTTATAAGGCATCTGGAGCAATCGAGGCTGGTAAGCCAATCGAATTTACCTTTGATCCGATTCAGACAACCGCTATTCGCGCACGTATGACTCGCAAATCAACCACTAATGGTCTCGCAATGGTCGAGTTTAGTGCCTATTCTCCAGCCAAATCCAGTGATTCAGAAACACCTGCAGTGACAATTTCAATTAATGGAAAAGCATTGGAAAACTTTGATCCTGCGGTTTCAGAATATCGATTAACCGCTAATGGAGCGAAACCAGAGGTGACTGTCCAAACAAGCGGTCACGGTGTGGCGACTGTCGTTGAGTCAAATCAAGGCAACCTTCCAACACTTGTTCGACTCCTTGCTAAAGATGGTAGTCTTGTGAAAGAATATCGCCTTCACTTTGAAGCTGGTTCAGAAGCTAGTCATGCAGTGGATGATCAAGCTCTTGTTCTAGACCGTCCAAGTCTAGAAGTTGAGAAAGCTGTCATTCCATTCAAGGAAATTATTCGTGAGAATAGTGACTTAGCCAAAGATGAACGTCGTATCGTCTCAGAAGGTCAAAATGGAGAAAAGGTAGACTACGTCGAAGTATCAGGAACAAGTCGTAAGGTTGTTCATACTGAAACAAGAGATGCAAAAGATCAAATTGTTGAAGTAGGAGTGAAAGCAATTGTTACAAGTAGCAAGGGTGAGGAGCCTGCTCCAGTTCTTGAAATTCCAGAATACACAGATCCTATTGGAACTGTAGGTGAGGAGCCAGCCCCAATAGTAGAAGTCCCAGAATATAGCAACTCTATCGGTACTGCAGGAGACCAAGTAGCCCCAGTTCTTGAAGTTCCAGAGTTTAAAGGCGGAGCTAATTGGGTCGAAGCCGCTACAAATGAAGTCCCAGAGTTCAAGGGCGGAGCTAATTGGGTTGAAGCTGCTAAAAATGAAGTGCCTGAATTCAAGGGTGGAGTCAATGCTGTGCAAGCAGACAAGAACGAACTCCCAGAATACAAAGGAACTCTAGGAACCGCAGGAGATCAAGCGGCTCCAACAATCGATAAACCTGTTGCAGATATTCGAGGTTTATCTGATAAACCTTCAGAAACTCAGGCTTCTGCTGAGCAGACTCAGGGCTCACAAGTTCTTGGAAATGCTTCGGAAAAAGCAGTCTCAGCAAGACTTCCAGAAACTGGGGAAAGTCAATCTGATACAGCAATTTTCCTAGCAGGTCTCAGTCTAGCCTTATCAGTAGCCTTCCTAAATGGGAAACGCAAGGAAGAATAATGATTCATAACTCACTATTCTCAAAAGGCTGATCATTATAAAAAAAGGAGAAGACTATATAGTCTTCTCCTTTATTAATTGGGTAGTGAGGTGTATAATGAAAGTAAGAACAAGCATGAAGGAGTAGCTTATGAAAGTCATTGATCAGGCTTTACTGAAAAAAGTAATCATCGAGCGTCCTCGTTCTAGTCATAAGGGAGACTATGGTCGTCTTCTCTTGATTGGGGGAACTTATCCCTATGGGGGAGCGATTGTTATGGCTGCTTTAGGGGCGGTTAGAAGCGGTGCAGGCTTGGTGACAGTAGCAACGGATAAAGAGAATATTTTAGCTCTACATAGCCATCTGCCAGAGGCTATGGCTTTTGACCTTGGTGATAAGCAGTTACTTGAGCAACAGTTGCAGAAGGCTAATATTGTCTTGGTCGGACCTGGACTAGTGGATGATGAGCGTGGAGAAGGGCTTCTCCAAACAGTCTTTCATCATTTAAAGCAAGACCAGACCCTCATACTAGATGGTGGTGCCCTTTCTATTTTTGCTAAGAGGGGGATGAAATTTCCTAAAGCTAAGCTTGTTCTAACGCCACACCAAAGGGAATGGCAAGTCTTGTCAGGATTAGATTTGGATTCCCATGGAAGCGAGGAAACAGGGGAGGCCTTGAAGAGATTTCCTTCAGGAACGATTCTAGTTCAAAAAGGTCCTGCTACTCGAATTTGGCAAGCTGGTCAGCCTGAATATTATCAGTTAGAGGTTGGAGGTCCCTATCAGGCGACTGGTGGAATGGGAGATACTCTGGCTGGGATGATTGCTGGCTTTGCAGGGCAATTTCCTCGAGCAAGTCTCTATGAAAGAGTGACGGTAGCGACCTATCTACATTCAGCTATTGCCCAAGAACTAGCTGAGGACAACTTTGTAGTTCTGCCAACCACGATTAGTCAACATATTCCTGCATTCATGAAAAAAATACAAAAAGACACCTGAAAATATCAGGTGTCTTTTGATGATTAGAAGAGGCCTTTGACCTTATCTACAAGACCGTCAAGTCCTTCTGATCCTGAGACCAAAGCTTGTGCTTGGCTTAGGTACTCACCGAGTTGGTCCTTGTTTTCTTCGACAAATGTTTTTGCTGCAGAAAAATCTTTATTCTCAATTAGTTCTTTTACTTGATTAAACAAATCTAATGGGTTCATGAGTTTCCTCCTTTTCTACAATTCTATTCAATCATTTTTTTTCAAATCTTGCAAGAAACTTGACTCTTCAAATAAAGTTCAGAGGTGTCAAATGGTGCAAATTTTGATATAATTTTTAGTGATGAATTTTAGAAATAATCGGTATGTGGTTGTAGATTTAGAAGCTACAAGTACCGGAAGCAAGGCAAAAATCATCCAAGTTGGAATTGTAGTCATTGAAGATGGTGAGATTGTTGAGCAGTATGCGACTGATGTCAACCCTCATGAACACTTGGATTCTCATATCAAAGAATTAACGGGTTTGACTGATAAACGTTTGGCAAAGGCTCCAGAGTTTTCTCAGGTGGCTGAAAAGATTTTTGAACTGGTCAAAGACGGTATTTTTGTTGCGCACAATGTTCAGTTCGATGCTAATTTATTGGCAGAATTCCTCTTTTTTGAGGGTTATGAATTGCGCACGCCTCGTATCGATACAGTGGAGTTGGCTCAAATATTTTACCCTCAGCTTGAGAAGTATAATCTCGGCATTCTTTGCCAAGAGTTGGGGATTCCTCTAGAGCAAGCCCATTCAGCTCTATCTGATGCCCAAGCAACAGCAGAACTCTTTCTTTGTATGAGACAAAAGATGTTTGGACTGCCAAAAGGGTTGTTGGAGCGCTTATTGAGTTTATCAGACAGCTTACTCTATGAATCTTACCTAGTTATCGAGGAAGTTTATCAGAAGCAGTCTCTCCTCGTTGAGCATGATTTGGTAGAAGTGCAAGGTTTATTTTTGAGAAAAGAAAAGCCAGTCCTTTCTCCACGTAAACTCTCAAAAGATTTCCAAACTAATATTGCCTTGCTAGGTTTGGAGGAGAGAAGTCAACAAGAAGAATTTGCCCAAAAGGTTCAAGAGTTTTTACAAGGGGAAGCCATTTCCTTTATTCAGGCTCAAACAGGAATCGGGAAAACCTATGGTTACCTGCTACCGGCCTTGTCACTTGAGAATGAAGGGGGAATCCTACTCAGTGTTCCGACTAAAATCCTTCAAAATCAGGTGATACAAGAGGAGGCTAAAAGACTAGAAGAGATTTTCCATATCTCTATTCATAGTCTTAAGGGTCCTCAGAATTACTTGAAGCTAGATGCCTTTCATGCAGCGCTAGAGGAAGAAGAGTCCAATCGTTTGTATACTCGTTTCAAGATGCAACTTCTAGTTTGGTTGACTGAAACAGAAACAGGAGATTTAGACGAAATTGGTCAGCTATATCGCTACCAGCAGTTTTTACCGAACTTGGTACACGATGGTAATCTTCACAAAGACTCTCTCTTTTGGCTAGAGGATTTTTGGAAACGAGGTCAGGACAAGGCTCGTTCTTGCAAGTTGGTTGTGACCAATCATGCTTACTTAGTTACCCGACTTGAAGATGATCCTAGTCTCTTAGAAGGGCGTCTCTTGATTTTAGATGAAGCCCAGAAAATCTTGTTGACATTGGAAAATCTTTCTCGAAAATCTTATTTGCTAACGGATTTGCTAGAGCAACTTGACCAAGCTATATCGAGGGAAGAAGGTATGCTTCAAAGACGCTTGCTAGAGAGTATTCGTTTTGAGCTTTCTTATCTGCTGGAGCAGTTTCTATCTGGCAAACGTAAGATGTGCCCAGCTAGTAGCATTGACAAACTCCGACAAGATTTTTCTGAGTTGAATTTACCAGAATTTAAAGATTATCAGAAGTTTTTTGCATCTGAGGGAGAATTTTGGTTATCGACTTCAGATGTGTCTAGTAAGAAGGTTGAAATAACTTCTAGTCGCAATCAGCGTTTGCTCTTTTCTGAAATCTTTCCAGACTCCTGTCAGCTCTTAGCAATCTCCGCAACTTTAGAAATTAGTGGTCGTGTTTCCTTGCCGGAACTTTTGGGTTTCCCTCAAGCAACCTTTTATTGTCTAGACGAACAGTTTCAAGAAAATCAGGAAATTTTATTAGTGAATGATTTTCCGTTGGTGACAGAAATTTCATCTGAGGAATATGCACAAGCAATTGTAGAAGTTCTAGAAGAATTATTCCAGTTTAAAGAACCCATTCTAGTCTTGTTTACTGCAAAAGATTTATTGTTGCAGGTATCTGATACTTTAAGAATTCCCCATTTAGCCCAATATAAGCATGGGGAACCAGCACAATTGAAAAAACGCTTTGAAAAAGGAGATCGTGAGCTCTTACTTGGTGCGGGGAGTTTCTGGGAAGGTGTCGATTTTTCAAGACATCCTCGGGTTATTGAAGTGGTGACTCGTTTACCTTTCCAAAACCCAGAAGATCCTTTTACTAAAAAGATGAACCAAGAGCTCCGTCTTGAAGGGAAAAATCCTTTTTACGATTATCAGCTTCCTATGGCCATTATTCGCCTCAAGCAAGCGATTGGAAGAACCATGCGTCGAGTGGGGCAACGCTCTGCAGTTCTGATTCTAGATAGCCGCATGGCAAGTAAACGCTATGGTAAGCAAATCAGCAAGTCTTTAGCTCGAAGCAATCGCGTTAGAGTCATTAGCCGAGAGCAAATTTATATCAATGTTCAAGAATTTTTAAATAAATAATGAAATGAATACCTGAAAGAACGAAGGAGGCCTTTTATGAAACGTTCTCTCGACTCTAGGGTCGATTATAGTTTAATATTACCAGTATTTTGTTTGTTGGTGATTGGAGTCGTAGCTATTTATATAGCAGTTAGTCATGACTACCCAAACAATGTTTGGCCCATACTTGGACAACAACTGGCTTGGATTTCGCTAGGGATTGTTTTTAGCTTCATAGTCATGTTTTTTAACACAAAATTTCTCTGGCAGTCCACGCCTTATTTATATGGACTCGGTCTAGCCTTGATGGTCTTGCCTTTAGTCTTCTACAACCCAAGTTTAGTAGCTGCAACTGGTGCGAAAAACTGGGTGTCAATCGGTGGTTATACACTCTTTCAACCTTCCGAATTCATGAAGATATCCTATATTTTGATGCTGGCATACCTTATCGTAACCTTTACCAAGAAACATAAAGACAAAGAACGAACGATTGGCCTAGATTTTCTATTGATTTTGTGGATGATCGTTTTCACGATGCCAGTTATGGTTTTACTAGCCTTGCAAAGTGACCTTGGAACAGCTATGGTTTTTGTTGCAATCTTTGCAGGACTTGTCTTATTGTCTGGTGTTTCTTGGAAGATTATTATTCCAATTTTTGTAGCAGTTGTGTCCGCGATTGCAGGCTTCCTAACAATCTTTATCACAAAAGACGGGCGTGCGTTTATGCATCAGATTGGGATGCCAACTTATCAGATAAATCGTATCCTAGCTTGGCTCAATCCCTTTGATTATGCCCAAACGACTACCTATCAACAGGCGCAGGGGCAAATTGCGATTGGTAGCGGTGGAATTTTTGGCCAAGGCTTTAATGTGTCTAATCTCCTTATTCCAGTCCGCGAGAGTGACATGATTTTCACAGTAATTGCGGAAGATTTTGGATTTATTGGTTCAGTTGTTGTGGTTGCGCTCTATCTACTGCTCATCTATCGCATGTTAAAGATTACCCTAAAATCCAATAATCAATTTTATACCTATATCTCAACTGGATTTATCATGATGCTCTTGTTCCATATCTTTGAAAATATTGGTGCGGTTACTGGTCTTCTTCCTCTGACAGGGATTCCTTTGCCCTTTATTTCCCAAGGGGGATCCGCTATTATCAGTAATCTAATTGGTGTCGGTTTGCTGTTATCAATGAGCTACCAAACTCATTTAGCTGATGAAAAGAGTGGTCGAACAAGATTCAAACGTAAAAAAGTTGTGTTGAAAAAAGTGAAATAAGGAGGTCGCTATGCCTAAAGTTGCAGTTATCCTAGCAAACGGCTTCGAAGAAATCGAAGCCTTGACGGTCGTAGATGTCATGCGCCGCGCAAATATCACCTGCCATATGGTAGGATTTGAAGATAAAGTGACAGGTTCACATGCTATTCAAGTTCAAGCTGATCGGGTGTTTGATGGTAATTTATCAGAGTATGACATGATTGTCCTTCCAGGAGGTATGCCTGGTGCTGCCCACTTGAGGGACAATGAACAATTAATCTCTGAGCTTCAAAGATTTGAGGAAACCGGTAAAAAAGTAGCAGCTATCTGTGCTGCTCCAATTGCTTTGAATCGAGCTGGTCTCCTAGAAGGAAGAAACTTCACCTGCTATGATGGAGTCCAAGAACAAATTGCTGACGGTCACTACCACAAAGAAACAGTCGTAGTGGATGGAAATGTTATCACTAGCCGTGGGCCAGCAACAGCTTTAGCCTTTGCTTACCACTTGGTTGAAACATTGGGCGGAGATGCTGAGTCTCTAAGAAATGGCATGCTCTACACAGACCTATTTGAAAAATAATGAACAAACTGAGGAGAATCTTTCTTGATGGAGAAGATTCTTCTCTTTTTTAATGGCAAAAACCAAGGTAAACATCGCTTTTTTTTATAAAAAATGGTATAATGAAGGGTATGAAATATCACGATTACATCTGGGATTTAGGTGGAACCCTGCTTGATAATTATGAAACTTCTACAGCAGCTTTTGTAGAAACATTAGCAGAGTTCGGGATTGAGCAGGAACACGATAGTGTTTACGAGGCTTTGAAGGTTTCGACTGCCTTTGCCATCGAAAAGTATGCTCCAGGTATTGAAAACTTTCTTGAAAAATATAAGGAAAATGAAGCCCGAGAGCTTGAACATCCAGTTTTGTTTGATGGGATTCCTACTCTTTTAGAAAATATTTCGGACCAAGGTGGCCGTAACTTCTTGGTTTCTCATCGAAACGATCAAGTATTGGAGATTTTAGCGAAAACTGAGATAGCTCTTTACTTTACAGAAGTAGTGACGGCTAGTTCAGGTTTTAAACGCAAGCCTGATCCTGAATCGATGATTTATTTACGTGATAAGTATCATATAAGGTCAGGTCTAGTCATTGGTGACCGTGCCATTGATGTAGAAGCAGGACATGCTGCAGGCTTAGATGCCTATCTCTTTGAGGATGTTGTGTCCTTAAAACAAGCAATAGACATGTAAGAAAAAGGGGAAAAATGACAGAAGATATTAAAAACCAACAGGCACAAGATTATGATGCCAGTCAAATTCAAGTTTTGGAAGGTCTGGAAGCAGTTCGTATGCGTCCAGGGATGTACATCGGTTCAACTTCGAAAGAGGGTCTTCACCACCTAGTCTGGGAAATCGTAGATAACTCTATCGACGAAGCTTTGGCGGGATTCGCTAGTCATATCGAGGTCTTTATTGAACCGGATGATTCAATTACAGTTATCGATGATGGTCGTGGAATTCCAGTTGATATCCAAGAAAAAACAGGACGTCCTGCCGTTGAAACAGTCTTTACTGTTCTTCACGCCGGAGGTAAATTCGGCGGTGGCGGATACAAGGTATCTGGTGGACTCCATGGTGTAGGATCATCAGTTGTAAATGCTCTTTCTACTCAGTTGGATGTTCGCGTTCATAAAAATGGAAAGATTCACTACCAAGAATACCGTCGTGGACATGTTGTTGCAGACCTTGAGGTGATTGGGGATACGGATAAAACAGGAACAATCGTTCACTTTACTCCAGACCCAGAAATTTTTACTGAGACAACGACATTTGATTTTGATAAATTAAATAAACGGATTCAAGAGTTAGCCTTTTTGAACCGCGGGCTTCAAATCTCTATCACTGACAAACGTGAAGGACTTGAACAAACCAAGCATTATCACTACGAAGGCGGGATTGCGAGCTACGTTGAGTACATCAACGAAAACAAGGATGTTATCTTTGATACACCAATTTACACAGATGGTGAAATGGATGATATTACAGTCGAAGTTGCGATGCAGTACACAACGGGTTACCACGAGAATGTCATGAGTTTCGCCAACAATATTCATACCCATGAAGGTGGAACACATGAGCAAGGTTTCCGTACAGCCTTAACTCGTGTTATCAATGACTATGCTCGTAAAAACAAACTTCTAAAAGATAACGAAGATAACCTAACAGGTGAGGATGTCCGTGAAGGATTGACAGCCGTTATCTCTGTGAAGCATCCAAACCCTCAGTTTGAAGGACAAACTAAGACAAAACTTGGAAATAGTGAAGTTGTGAAGATTACCAATCGCCTCTTCAGCGATGCATTTTCAGACTTCCTTTTGGAAAATCCACAGATTGCTAAGCGCATCGTTGAAAAAGGGATTTTGGCTGCCAAAGCGCGTGTTGCTGCCAAGCGTGCGCGTGAAGTTACACGTAAGAAATCTGGTTTAGAAATTTCAAATCTTCCAGGAAAATTAGCGGACTGTTCATCAAACAATCCAGCTGAAACTGAACTTTTCATCGTCGAAGGAGACTCTGCAGGAGGTTCTGCAAAATCAGGACGTAATCGTGAGTTCCAAGCCATCTTACCAATTCGTGGTAAAATCCTTAACGTTGAAAAGGCAACTATGGATAAAATCCTTGCTAATGAGGAGATTCGCAGTCTTTTCACAGCTATGGGAACAGGATTTGGCGCTGAGTTCGATGTTAGCAAAGCTCGCTATCAAAAACTGGTTATCATGACAGATGCTGATGTCGATGGAGCCCATATTCGTACTCTCTTGTTAACTCTGATTTATCGTTATATGAAACCTGTTCTAGAGGCTGGTTATGTTTATATCGCTCAACCACCAATTTACGGTGTCAAAGTTGGTAGTGAGATTAAAGAATATATTCAACCTGGAGCAGACCAAGAAATCCGCCTACAAGAAGCCCTAGCTCGCTATAGCGAAGGTCGTTCTAAACCAACCATTCAACGTTATAAAGGTCTTGGAGAGATGGATGACCACCAACTTTGGGAAACTACTATGAATCCTGAACATCGTCTCATGGCTCGTGTATCAGTAGATGACGCTGCAGAAGCAGATAAGATTTTTGATATGCTCATGGGTGATCGAGTAGAACCACGTCGAGAATTTATCGAAGAAAACGCTGTTTACAGTACTCTTGACGTATAAAAATATTGGGAAATAGTTCCCAAGGTTTGAAAAATATGATATAATCATTACAATTGTGTCATGTATAAAAGGAGTTTGATATGTCAAATAATCAGTTGATTATTACTTTGATTGGAATTGCAGTCCTGCTTCTTATTGCTTTTGCAGTAGCAATTTTGCTACGTAAACGAAATGAGAGTAGACTTGTAGCTTTAGAAGAAAGAAAAGAAGAACTATATAACCTTCCTGTTAATGATGAGGTAGAGGTTGTAAAAAACATGCATCTGATTGGTCAAAGTCAGGTTGCTTTTAGAGAATGGAACCAAAAATGGGTAGATTTGTCTCTTAACTCTTTTGCAGATATCGAGAATAACCTCTTTGAAGCTGAAGGATACAATAACTCATTCCGTTTCTTGAAAGCTAAGCACCAGATTGATCAAATTGAAAGTCAAATCCAACTTGTTGAAGAAGATATTGCAGCAATTCGTAATGCCTTATCTGAGTTGGAAAAACAAGAATCAAAAAATAGTGGACGTGTTCTGCATGCCCTAGATTTATTTGAGAAACTACAAAACACTGTAGCTGAAGATCCTGAAAAATATGGTCAAGCTCTTCCAGAAATTGAAAAACAATTGGAGAACATCCAATCTGAGTTTTCTCAATTTGTAACCTTGAATTCTTCGGGAGATCCGGTTGAAGCAGCAGGCATTTTAGATAACGCTGAAAATCATATTTTAGCTTTGACACATATCGTTGAAAGAATTCCAGCGATTGTCACTAAGCTTACTATTGAATTGCCAGAACAACTTGAAGATTTAGAAGCTGGTTACCGCAAGCTTTTAGATGAAAACTACCATTTTGTAGAAACTGATATCGAATCTCGTCTTCAACTTCTCTATGAAGCCTTGAAGAATAATCACGAAAATATCCGTACATTGGAGTTGGATAATGCAGAGTATGAAAACACTCAAATCCAAGAAGAAATCAATGCACTTTATGATATTTTCACTCGTGAAATTGCAGCCCATAAAGCTTTTGAGAAATTGGTAACTACCCTTCCTACCTATCTTAAACACTTGAAAGAAAACAATCAGGTACTAGTTAAAGATATCGAACGTCTTGGGAAAACCTATTTGATTTCAGAAAGCGATGTGAATCGAGTTCGTCGTCTTCAAGCTGATATCTCAGCCTTGAATGCTACTATTGAAGAAATGAATAATGCAGAGTCAGAAGTTTCAGAAGCATATTCTGTCTTACAAGAACGTTTGGAAAATCTCCAATCTACATTAAAAGATATTGAAGATGACCAAATCGGTGTTAGTGAGCGTCTTGTTCAGATTGAAAAAGATGACATCAATGCTCGTCAAAAAGCAAATGTATATGTCAACCGTCTGCATACGATTAAACGCTACATGGAGAAGAGAAATCTTCCAGGAATTCCACAAAAATTCTTGAAGCTCTTCTTTGATGCAAGTCACAGTACAGAAGACTTGATGGCTGAGTTAGAACAAGCTCAAGTGAATATCGAATCTGTTAATCGCATCCTTGAGATTGCGACAAATGATATGAATATGTTGGAAGAAGAAACATACAGTATCGTTCAAAATGCAACATTGACAGAACAATTGCTTCAATATTCGAACCGTTACAGATCATTTGATGATCGTATTCAACAAGCTTTCCAAGAAGCTTTGAATATCTTTGAAACAACATTTGATTATCAAGCATCTTTCGAAAAAATCTCTCAAGCATTAGAAGTTGCTGAGCCTGGTGTTACCAATCGCTTCGTTACTTCTTATGAAAAAACAAGAGAAAGTATTCGTTTCTAATTTATAAAAGAATCCTAGATTTTTCTAGGGTTCTTTTACTTTTCTTTACCTATTTTAAATATTTTTATTCCATGTTTTCATTGAAATTATAGTTCATATTTGATATGATAAGACTATGACAAAAAAGAGATTACCCCAGAATAAAGTAAAGAAGAAAAACAATAAAAAGCTTGGCACTTTTGTCTTGCTTTTGTTTCTAACAATGTTAGCACTCGGTAGTGTGATTACCTATAAAGTGTTGAACAAGCAAGCCTTTGAACAGAAGATTGAGAACCTCAAGAAGGAAAAAGATGACGCCTACTCCCAAGGAAGTCAAAAAGAGCATTTCCGCAAAGAGAAATCTGAAATCATCACCTATTATCCACTAGTCGGGGACAACCTTATCTCCTCTGTCAAAGATATCATCGTAAAAGACATCACTGACAAAGTAGAAGGTAAAGAACAGTTAATTTTTTATTACTCAGAAAAAGGGGATTCCTCTTTAACTGGGGTTGAAAATCGTTTGATAAAAAAACAGGCCTATGACTTGGCAAATTCTAATGTAGTCGAATTGGAAAATACTACTTTAGACCAGCTGTATCTGAAAGAGGATGGCTCTATCTTTACCTTGGATCAATTCTTTACAGACCCATCCACAGCCAAAGAAAAAATCCTTGAGGGAGTTAAGTCAACTCTACAAGATAAAAAAATAGATCAATCAGTTGTTGACCAAGTTTTAGCTGATTTCTCAGCTGCAGAATTGTCAAGCTGGAAGTTTGCTTACAAAGATAGTCAATTGGTTCTATATTCAGTCAAAGCAATGACTAATGTAGAAGAAATAGCAATGCCTATTTCAGATTTCTTTGATTATATTCAAACATCCTATCTAACAGAAAAAGATGCTGAACTTTATAAAAAAGTTCAAGCGGAAAAACATAAAAAAGTGGTAGCTCTTACCTTTGATGATGGTCCCGATGGCAATACAACACCACAAGCCTTGGATATCTTAGCTAAGTACAAAATCAAAGCTACCTTCTTTGTCCAAGGGAAAAATATTGCAGGTAATGAAGCTATCCTCAAACGTATGCAGGCTGAGGGCCATGAAGTTGGAAATCATAGTTGGAACCATCCAGTTTTAACACAACTCTCATTAGAAGATGCTAAGAAACAAATTACGGATACAGAATCAGCAATTACTAGTGTTCTCGGGAAGAGTACAAAATTGATGCGTCCACCATATGGTGCTATTTCGGATGATATTCGTAATAGTCTCGATTTGAGCTTTATCATGTGGGATGTAGATAGCTTAGACTGGAAGAGTAAAAACGAAGCTGCTATTTTAACAGAAATTCAACGTCAAACGACTGATGGTTCTATTATCCTTATGCACGATATCCATCAAACATCTGTTAACTCATTGCCAAAAGTTATTGAATATTTGCAGGGACAAGGGTACAGCTTTGTTACAGTCTCTGAGTTACTAGGGAATCATGTAAAACCACATGAGATATACTATTCTCGTAACCAATAGTTGAAATTAAATTCAAATATTAGAAAAAAACTAAAAAAGATTATTTTTATCTTGACAAGTAGGAAAAAACTTGATATCATATACAAGATGAGAAAAGCAGAAGTGAGAACTTCTCGCCTTGCGACTAACGTTGTCTGGCCCCTACAGATCAAGTTTCAGAAATGAACTATAATCATGTAGAGCGGATTTGCGTTAGCAAGTCCGCTCTTGTTTTTCTCTAAAATTAAAAAAGAGGTGAAAACCATAGCAAAGCAAGACTTATTCATCAATGATGAAATTCGTGTACGTGAAGTTCGCTTAATCGGTCTTGAGGGCGAACAATTGGGTATCAAACCACTTGGTGAAGCGCAAGCACTTGCGGACGACGCTAATGTGGACTTGGTTCTCATTCAACCTCAAGCTAAACCTCCTGTTGCGAAAATTATGGACTACGGTAAGTTCAAATTTGAGTACCAGAAGAAACAAAAAGAACAACGCAAAAAACAAAGCGTTGTGACCGTGAAAGAAGTTCGATTGAGCCCAGTTATTGATAAGGGTGATTTCGATACGAAACTTCGCAGTGCTCGCAAGTTCCTTGAAAAAGGGAACAAAGTGAAGGTTTCCATTCGCTTTAAGGGTCGTATGATTACCCATAAAGAGATTGGAGCAAAAGTTTTAGCCGATTTCGCTGAAGCAACTCAAGATATTGCTATCATCGAACAACGTGCTAAAATGGATGGTCGTCAAATGTTCATGCAGTTGGCCCCAGCAACTGACAAGAAATAATCTGTCAGAAAGTTAAAAAAAGGAGAAAATATCATGCCAAAACAAAAAACACACCGCGCATCAGCTAAACGTTTCAAACGTACAGGTTCTGGTGGACTTAAACGTTTCCGTGCTTACACTTCTCACCGTTTCCACGGAAAAACTAAGAAACAACGTCGTCATCTTCGTAAAGCATCTATGGTGCATTCAGGAGATTTCAAACGTATCAAAGCAATGCTTACTCGCTTGAAATAATCGCGTATTTGTAAGTTAACAATTCTAGGAAATATTGGAGGAAATATAAATGGCACGTGTTAAAGGTGGCGTTGTATCACGCAAACGTCGTAAACGTATTTTAAAATTAGCAAAAGGTTACTATGGAGCTAAACACATCTTGTTCCGTACTGCGAAAGAACAAGTAATGAACTCTTACTACTATGCATACCGTGACCGTCGTCAAAAGAAACGTGACTTCCGTAAATTGTGGATCACACGTATCAATGCGGCAGCTCGTATGAACGGACTTTCATACTCACAATTGATGCATGGTTTGAAATTGGCTGAGATTGAAGTTAACCGTAAAATGCTTGCTGACTTGGCTGTTAACGATGCAGCAGCTTTCACAGCTCTTGCAGATGCAGCTAAAGCAAAACTTGGTAAATAATGTTTAAAAAGTTTCATTTCTACTCTAGTGGTTTAAGCTACAGGAGTGTAATGAAGCTTTTTTTATTTTCATGGTATAAACAAGGAGTACCATCTTTTGTTTAAGGAAATAGGACTTTTCCTGTATAATAGTAGTATGTTAAAAGATATGGAGTTAAAAAATGATTGTAGGTATTGATTTAGGAACGACTAACTCTTTAGTTGGAGTTTATCAAGATGGTCAAGTAAAACTGATTCCAAATGCTTTTGGAGAATATTTAACACCATCTGTTGTTGCATTGGACGATAATGACCAGATCATTGTAGGAAAAATTGCAAAGGAACGCTTGGTGACACATCCTGACAGAACTCTTTCCCAATTCAAACGATTTATGGGAACCAAACATGAATTAGTCCTTGGAAATAGAACCTATAAAGCAGAGGAACTAAGTTCTTTTGTCATTCGAAAATTAGTGGATGATGCAGAGACTTACCTTGGTGAAAAAGTTGAGGAAGTCATTGTCAGTGTACCAGCATATTTTAACGATGCTCAACGCTATGCTACAAAATTGGCAGGGCAATTTGCAGGGGTTAAAATAGAGCGTATTATCAATGAGCCTTCCGCAGCTGCCCTTGCTAAAAAATCTATGAGCAATCAAGAAGACCAGTCTTTTGTGGTTGTCGATTTTGGTGGTGGTACGCTAGATATCTCGGTTGTTGAGTTGTTTGATAACGTTGTAGAGATTGTGTCTATCGCGGGTGATAATCGATTGGGAGGTGAGGATTTTACTGCAGTAATTGCTGAGGAATTTTTAGAGTCGAATCAATTGTCTAAGAAATCTATTTCTCGGGAATTTTACAGTAAAATACTGGTTCAAGCTGAGAAGGCAAAGTTGAATCTGAATATCAATGAAGAAGTGCAGATGCTAGTAATGGATCAGGAAAAGGAGTACTCTTTAGACCTAACTTATCAGCGATTTTATGAGCTTTGCCAGCCTTTGCTTGCTCGACTAAAATCCGTACTAGATAGAGCCTTGATGGATGCGCGCTATAGTTATGTATCCTCTGACAACTTTGTTCTTGTCGGCGGGACTTCAAAACTTCGTTTAGTTCAAGATTTTCTATCTTACTGTATTGACCAAGCGGTTCAATTAACTGATGATCCTGATAAAATGATTGCAAAAGGTTGTGCTCTTCTAGCGGGAATAAAGGGGCGTCAGGGAGAGGTTCGCGACTTATTATTGTCGGATATTTGTCCTTTTACGCTTGGAACTTCAGTAGTGGGTGATCGTTTTTCTCCGATTATCGAACGCAATTCTCCTTTACCTGCTTCACGAACAGAACATTATTACACTGCAGAACTAGGACAAAGTCAAGTGAGAGTAAAAGTCTATCAAGGAGAAATGATGAAGGCTTCACAAAACTTATTTCTAGGAGAATTGGAAGTTCCTGTGCCTGTAAACCATGAAGCTAACGAAGGTCTCACTATACGATTCACCTACGACTTAAATGGGATTTTAGATGTAGAAGTAACCATCGACTCAACACAGGAAGTCTTTAACCATGTTATTCTTCAAGAGAGTATTACTCTGACTGAAGATGAAATCAAAGAAAAACAAGCCGAGCTAACTCGCTATAAGATTAATGCCCAGGAAACTGAGGTTTACCGTTTCTTGATTGAAAAAGCCAATCGTGTGTATAGCATGCTCTTAGGGAGAAGGAGAGATGAGTTGATGGCAGAAACTAGACGCTTTGAAGAGGAAGTCAAACAAGCATCTATGTATCATTTACCAAAACTTTATCAATCATTTTCTAACTATCTAGAATTTCTAGAACGAGGTCTATGAGAGGGGATTGTATGAACAAATGGGAAATCTTAGGAATTGAGCCAACTCATGATGTTAAGCTTATTAGAAGACGTTATGCAGAGCTGGTTCGACTCTATCACCCAGAGGACCAACCAGAAATCTACCAACAAATTGTGGAAGCCTACCAGTCTGCTTTGAGAGAAGCACGGTCTAAAAAGACCGGACAAGAAAGTGGTAGAAGTGCAGCTAGCTCAACTCAGTAGCTCAATGAACAAGAAAACAGAACGACAAACTCAGCTACCAATTCACTTGATTTTGAATCTCTTGAGTCTGAGGAGAAAACAGAGAAGGAAGAATCTACAAAGTCTTCTCTTGACTTCGGTGATGTTCATGAGACTGCTGCTTCAAATGAAAGCTACAAGGAACCAGTCGCTCCTCGACTAAATTTTGAAACGGTCAACGAAGATACAAGTTCTCAAGAGGTAGCTGCATCTAGAAATGTCTTAGATTTTAGTGATTATCTAGAGTCAGAGTATTTGATTCGAAATGCAATTGAAAGTATTGTAGGGAATCCTGACTATACCATAGAAGAACAAGAAAATCTTTGGAAACAGCTCTTTAATAACTATCAAGACAGTTTGTATTTTGTTAAAAATGTCCTAGAGGAAATGGATGTTTATATTTTTAACAAACCTGAGCAATTCTCTATCATCATTCCCTTACTGGAAGACTATGTACCAGACTTTAAGTATTGGGGTTACTACTATAAACTTGAGTTCTGGAGAGAAAAAATAAAGGAAACCGAAAAGTATGAAGTTTCCCTTGAAAATGCTAGGAAGGAAACAGAGCAGTTTTATGCTTCTTATCTGATGTGTCAAGAGATTCTTGACGATTTTCAAACAGCCAATCAAATCAGATCCTGGATAGAATTTTTCAGACATTCTTATTGGTCTAAAATGGTACTATTTCAGTTGAATGAAGAAGGGTACAATATTAAGAGCATTCCAGTATTGGCTTATATTCTTGATATGATAGGCCAAGTAAAGACTAAAGAGGACCAAAAAGCCTATGATGAACTTCTAGCTTACTTTGAGGAATTACAAGCAGATTCAGAAGAACCATTCGATATCCATTCTTATAATTTGCTAAATCCTTCAGAGCTTGAGGAAGCCCTGTATCTCTTAGTCTATACGCCATATCAAGACGAAGCTATACTTGTAGACTCTTGGAAACACCTTCTAGAAAAGACTCAGGATAAATCTCTCTTACTTCAATTATTAGAGGAAATTGATGTTTATCCATTTACAAATAAGAAGGTTTTGAATCTTGTTTTTCGATTTGTAAAAAATAACATCAAGGATGAAGAAAATCCTTATCTAAAGAAATTCAATTTTTGGAATGATATTTATTCCTATCCTTGGGCTATCAAGAAATATGAGTTCAATAAAAAAGAGAAATTTGATTACTGGTATTATGAGGGTTATCTCTTTGTCGATAAATTGTTAAAAGATGATAAACTCATCAATGATTGGACGATTTGGAAACAAGTTTTTAAAAAGAAGCCTCGCATTTATCCTATCTTTTTTCAACAAGTTTTTAAAAAGAAGCCTCGCATTTATCCTATCTTTTTTCAACAAGTTTATAAGGGGTATAAACGTTTTACAGACGGAGAACTATTGCAGTTTATATTGGGTCAATTTCACACCTCTAGTATGGCTCCACGTTTTATGACAGAAGAGACAGACCAGAAATTAGAAGAAATGACCAATTATGCCTATCAACTCTGTCATCCGAATCCTAAAGTATCTTATCTTTCTCGGATTAAAAGAGATGTTCTTAAAAATAGGCTCTTAACTTTTACCTTTGCGACTTTAACCATTGTCAGTTTTATTCTAAGCGTCTATGATGAACCTGGTTTAAATAGATGGCTATACATAGGAATGATTTCTCTCTATAATTATTACATGCATAGGAGACTTGACCAACCAATCAAAGAAGGACTCAATACCCGAGGGCAAAAAATAAAATTTTATTATAATAGAAATCTTTGGGTTTTAACAGTAATACTGCTTTCCTTTGTTCCAGTTATTCCACTTGGACTCATCTCTTGTCTATTATTTATAAGCATTTTTTCTATTATCGATGGTTTCCATGTTCGTTATGGGTTGAGAGTGACCTATTCTTTGAACAAGTTAATTCCACTGGGGCTGTTTCTATCAGCTGGTTTTTTAGTTGCTTTGGCTACCGAAAATGAACTGAGTTTTAGTTTGGTTTTTAACTATCTTTATATTCTCATTCCTGTTATTGCAGTAGTTTTCTATACAAAACTGAAGTCAGGTTTTCCATCTTCAATTATAAAAGTGTTTCTTCCAGCCTTGTTAGGTATCCTTGTGTTTTACCTCATTCCCTATGTTCATGTTCGGTTAGCTTTCTTTGATGCTGTTATCCTTAGTATGGATACGTTTAAAATAACACTGATAGTATTCTTAAATGCAATTGCCTTGTCTTATTTCACCAAGGAACAAAATTCAAGCGCTGCGGTAATGAAAATTCATATGTTGTATGGTGTCCAGATTCTTATTTTTCTCCGACGCTTATTTATCATTTTATTTGGTCCGGTAACTGATTTACTTGCTAAAAAGATTGATGTTAATGTTCTCTTGATGAACAATGAATTTGCTTTCTATTTCTTAGAATGGCTCTTTGTCCTTATCTTACTCTTACTTGTACGAAATATTCGTAAGGATAATCGTGAAGATATTGGATAGCATTGAAACATAGACTAAAGGTCTATAGTACGTGTTTCTAGCAAATTTTGTCCATTAAGGGTATAATGGGATTAGTAAAATAAAAGAGGTAATGATATGGCTTCAAAAATGTTACACACTTGCTTGCGAGTAGAAAATCTTGAAAAATCAATTGCTTTTTATCAAGATGCTTTTGGATTTAAGGAATTGCGTCGTCTGGACTTCCCAGAACACGCTTTTACCATTGTTTATCTAGGTCTTGATGGCGATGATTATGAATTGGAGTTGACTTACAACTACGATCATGGACCTTATGTTGTAGGTGACGGTTTTGCTCACATCGCTCTAAGCACACCTGACCTTGAGGGTCTTCATAAAGAACATAGCGACAAAGGCTACGAAGTGACAAATCCAAATGGACTTCCAGGAACACAACCAAACTATTACTTTGTTAAAGATCCAGATGGATACAAGGTAGAAGTGATTCGTGAAAAAAACTAAACTAAAAGATCACAGCAACAGCTGTGGTTTTTTAGTTTCATGATTAGAAAGAAATTGTGCTTCTATTTTTTAAAATGGTATAATAGAAAAAGAAATAGGGAGGTGAGAAAGAATGATTGCCCAACTGGATACGAAAACTGTCTATAGTTTCATGGAGAGTATGGTTTCAATCAAGAGATATGTCAGCCTTGGAAAAGAATATGGCTATTCATCACTTGGAATCATGGATGAAGATAATCTCTATGGAGCCTATTATTTCATCAAAGAATGCCAAAAACAGGGGATTCAGCCTTTATTAGGTCTTGAAATGACTGTTCATCATAAAGATGAATGGATCAATCTACGTTTTTTAGCCCTATCAAACCGAGGTTATCAAAACCTGATGAAGCTGTCGTCTCTGAAGATGACAGGTAAAAGAGAATGGGCTGACTACTCTTCCTACCTTGAAGATATTGGTATCATTGTTCCTTATTATTCTGGAATGAATGACTTGGACTTAGGGCATGAATACTATATCGGAGTGTTTCCAGATACAGCTCAATCGAATTTTTCTCACCCTATTCTCCCACTTTATCGTGTTAATTCTTTTGAAGCTGAGGATTTAGAAACACTTCAAATGCTCAAGGCGATTAAGGAAAACGTGACCTTGCGAGAGGTTGATGTTCAATCTCAACAGGGCTTATTTTTGCCTGCTGAACGTCTTGAACAGTTTTTTCTAGAGAAGTTCCCAATCGCACTGGATAATCTTGCAAGATTGGTCAAGGATACTTCCTACGAGATTGATAGTAGTCTCAAGCTTCCACGTTTCAATCCAGAGAGACCTGCTGTTGAGGAACTTCGAGAAAGAGCTATCAAGGGCTTGGAACAGAAAGGTTTACTAGATTCAGTTTATCAGGTACGTTTAGAAGAAGAACTGTCTGTGATTCATGATATGGGATTCGATGACTATTTCTTGGTTGTCTGGGACCTTTTACGTTTTGGTCGGTCTCAAGGCTATTATATCGGGATGGGACGTGGTTCTGCGGTTGGAAGTCTAGTGGCCTATGCCTTAGATATTACAGGGATTGATCCTGTAGCTAAAAATCTTATCTTTGAGCGTTTCTTGAATCGTGAACGTTACACCATGCCAGATATTGATATTGATATTCCAGATATCTATCGCCCTGAGTTTATTCGTTATGTTCGTGACCGCTATGGTAGTATCCATGCTGCGCAGATTGTCACTTACTCGACCTTTGGAGCTAAGCAAGCCATCCGAGATATCTTCAAGCGTTATGGTGTCCCTGAGTATGAGTTGACAGCTATTACAAAAAAAATTGGATCTAAAGATACTCTAACGACAGCCTATGAAGGAAATCTTGGTTTTAGACAACTCATTCAGAGTAAGATGGAGTACCAAAAGGCCTTTGAAATTGCCAAAAAGATTGAAGGTTATCCACGACAGACTTCTATCCATGCAGCTGGTGTCGTTATCAGTGACAAAAATCTAACAGATTATATCCCTCTCAAGTATGGAGAGGATATGCTCATTACCCAGTATGATGCCCATGGAGTTGAAGGAAATGGCCTGCTCAAGATGGATTTCTTGGGTCTACGAAACTTAACCTTCGCTCAAAAAATGCAGGAGCTCTTATATGAAACTCAAGGTATTTCACTAAGAATTGAGGATATTGATCTTGAAGATAAGGCAACCTTAGCCCTCTTTGCAGCTGGTAAGACAAAGGGAATCTTTCAGTTTGAACAACCTGGGGCTATTCGCTTATTGAAGCGCGTGAAACCAGAAAACTTTGAAGAAGTAGTGGCGACGACTTCCTTGAACCGACCAGGTGCGAGCGACTATATAGATAACTTTGTTGCCAGAAAACATGGAAAAGAAAAGGTTACGGTTCTGGACCCTGTGCTAGAAGATATTTTAGCTCCAACCTATGGCATCATGCTTTATCAAGAGCAAGTGATGCAAGTAGCTCAACGCTATGCAGGTTTCAGTCTTGGAAAAGCCGATATGTTACGTCGTGCTATGGGGAAAAAAAATGCGGCCGAGATGCATCGGATGGAGGAGAGTTTTATCCAAGGCGCCCTCGAAAAAGGGCATGGACAAAAACAGGCTCAAGAAGTTTTTGCTGTAATGGAAAAATTTGCCGGTTATGGTTTTAACCGTTCGCACGCTTATGCATATGCTGCCTTAGCTTTTCAGCTTGCCTACTTTAAAACACATTTTCCAGCAATCTTCTATCAGGTCATGCTTAATTATGCCAGCGGGGATTATATTCTAGATGCGCTTGAAATGGGCTTTGAACTAGCTCCGCTTTCTATCAATACGGTTCCATATCAAGATAAGTTAGCTGATAAGACAATTCATCTAGGACTTAAGAGTATCAAGGGAATGCCTCGTGATTTTGCCTACTGGATTATCGAGCATCGTCCATTTAGCAGTGTTGAAGATTTTATCACACGATTACCCAAAAATTATAAAAAGATTAGCCTCTTAACCCCTTTAGTGGAAGTAGGTCTTTTTGATGGATTCGATAAAAATCGTCAAAAAATCTTAACCAATCTACCAACTCTATTTATCTTTGTAGAAGAATTAGGTAGCCTCTTTGCAGATTCTAGCTATAGTTGGACAGATACAGAGGACTTTTCAAATATTGAAAAATTCCAAAAAGAGCAGGATTGGTTAGGAGTTGGAATTAGCCAACACCCATTGCTGGTTTTAGCGAAGAATCCTTTGTATCCGATCGTGAGTTTATCTGAGCTTTCCGAGGGACAGACAGCTACAGTTCTCGTTGAGATTCAGTCTATCCGAGTGATTCGAACTAAAAAAGGTGAAAACATGGCCTTTTTGAAAGTTACTGATAGTAAAACAAGTTTGGAGGTCACTGTTTTTTCTGAACAGTACCGCCAATTTAAAAATCTTTTGAACGAAGGAAGTTTCTATTACCTAAATGGGAAAGTTCAGGCTAGGGACGGACGACTTCAATTAGTTTTAAATAATTTAAAAGAGGCAGTGAGTGAGCGTTTTTGGATTCAAGTTCCCAATCATGACCACGATGCTGAAATTTATCATATTTTAGATCAGTACAAGGGACAAATTCCTGTTGTCATTCGTTATGAAAATGAACAAAAAAATATTCTTTTGCCTGGTTATTTAGTTGCAAAAGACGCTGGCTTACAAGAATCTTTAAAACAGATTGTCATGAAAACGATTTATCGTTAAAAATCAATGAAAATAAAAGAATTTTAACTTTAAATATGGTATAATCAGTTAGAATGTTAAAAGAAAAAGGAGCAAAACCAAATGAAACGTATTGCTGTTTTGACTAGTGGTGGGGACGCCCCTGGTATGAATGCTGCCATTCGTGCAGTTGTTCGTCAAGCAATCTCAGAAGGAATGGAAGTTTTTGGTATCTATGATGGATACGCTGGTATGGTTGCTGGTGAAATTTATCCACTTGATGCTGCTTCAGTAGGAGACATCATTTCACGTGGTGGTACTTTCCTTCACTCAGCCCGTTACCCTGAGTTTGCCAAACTCGAAGGTCAACTTAAAGGGATTGAGCAATTGAAAAAACACGGTATCGAAGGTGTCGTGGTTATCGGTGGTGACGGTTCTTATCATGGAGCTATGCGCCTGACTGAGCATGGATTCCCTGCTATTGGACTTCCTGGAACAATCGATAACGATATCGTAGGTACTGACTTTACAATCGGATTTGACACTGCAGTAACAACTGCAATGGATGCAATCGATAAGATTCGTGATACATCATCAAGTCACCGTCGTACTTTCGTTGTTGAAGTAATGGGACGTAACGCAGGTGATATCGCTCTTTGGGCAGGTATTGCAACAGGTGCTGACGAAATCATCATCCCTGAAGAAGGCTTCAAATTTGAAGATATCGTAGCAAGCATCAAAGCTGGATATGAACACGGTAAAAAACACAACATTATCGTTTTAGCAGAAGGTGTCATGTCAGCAGCTGAATTTGGTCAAAAACTAAAAGAAGCTGGCGATACAAGTGACCTTCGTGTCACAGAACTTGGTCACATCCAACGTGGTGGTTCACCAACTGCTCGTGACCGTGTATTGGCATCTCGTATGGGCGCACACGCTGTTAAACTCCTTAAACAAGGAATCGGTGGTGTTGCTGTCGGTATTCGTAACGAGAAAATGGTTGAAAATCCAATTCTTGGAACAGCAGAAGAGGGAGCTTTGTTTAGCTTAACAGCTGATGGTAAGATTGTTGTTAACAATCCTCATAAAGCTGACCTTGAACTTTCTGACTTGAACAAGAGCTTGTCATAATCAACTTTAACTAATCTGGTAAAATGACCATAAAAGGTCGAATTATATAAAGGAGTCACAAAATCATGAACAAACGTGTAAAAATCGTTGCAACCTTAGGTCCTGCGGTAGAAATCCGTGGTGGTAAAAAATTTGGTGATGATGGGTATTGGGGTGAAAAACTTGACGTTGAAGCTTCAGCACAAAACATTGCTCAATTGATCGAAGCTGGAGCTAACACTTTCCGTTTCAACTTCTCACACGGTGACCACCAAGAACAAGGTGACCGTATGGCAACTGTTAAACTTGCAGAAAAACTTGCAGGTAAAAAAGTTGGTTTCCTTCTTGACACTAAAGGTCCAGAAATCCGTACTGAATTGTTCGAAGGCGATGCTAAAGAGTACTCTTATACAACTGGTGAAAAGATCCGTGTTGCTACTAAACAAGGAATCAAATCAACTCGTGAAGTGATTGCTTTGAACGTTGCTGGTGGTCTTGATATCTACGATGATGTTGAAGTTGGTCATCAAGTCTTGGTTGACGATGGTAAATTGGGTCTTCGTATTTTCGCTAAAGACGATGAAACTCGTGAATTTGAAGTAGTTGTTGAAAATGACGGTATTATTGCTAAGCAGAAAGGTGTGAACATCCCTAACACGAAAATTCCTTTCCCAGCACTTGCTGAGCGCGATAACGCTGATATCCGTTTCGGTTTGGAACAAGGTATTAACTTCATCGCGATTTCATTTGTACGTACTGCAAAAGACGTTGAAGAAGTTCGTGCCATCTGTGAAGAAACTGGTAACGGTCATGTTCAATTGTTCGCCAAGATCGAAAACCAACAAGGTATCGATAACTTGGACGAAATCATTGAAGCTGCTGACGGTATTATGATCGCTCGTGGTGACATGGGTATCGAAGTACCATTCGAAATGGTTCCAGTTTACCAAAAAATGATCATCACTAAAGTGAACGCAGCAGGTAAAGTTGTTATCACAGCAACAAACATGCTTGAAACAATGACTGAAAAACCACGTGCAACTCGTTCAGAAGTATCAGACGTATTTAACGCTGTTATCGACGGAACTGATGCTACAATGCTTTCAGGTGAGTCTGCAAACGGTAAATACCCACTTGAGTCAGTAACAACAATGGCTACAATTGACAAGAACGCTCAAACTCTTCTTAACGAATACGGACGTTTGAACTCAGATACTTTCGAACGTAACTCTAAGACAGAAGTTATGGCTTCAGCTGTTAAAGACGCTACTAACTCAATGAATATCAAATTGGTTGTAACTTTGACTAAGACTGGTCACACAGCTCGTTTGATTTCTAAATACCGTCCAAATGCTGATATCTTGGCATTGACATTCGACGAATTGACAGAGCGTGGATTGATGTTGAACTGGGGTGTTATCCCAATGTTGACTGAAGCTCCATCATCAACTGATGATATGTTCGAAATCGCTGAACGTAAAGCAGTTGAAGCAGGTCTTGTAGAATCTGGTGACGATATCGTTATCGTTGCAGGTGTACCACTT
This sequence comes from Streptococcus sp. oral taxon 061, assembly GCF_964211575.1. Classification (GTDB taxonomy): domain Bacteria; phylum Bacillota; class Bacilli; order Lactobacillales; family Streptococcaceae; genus Streptococcus. The sequence goes on from NZ_CAXOQQ010000003.1 coordinate 194,111, forward strand.
GGTGAAGCTGTTCGTACAAACACAATGCGTATCCGTACAGTACGTTAATCTAACATTAAAAACCTATCATACTAGGCTTTACAGCTTGTATGATAGGTCTTTTTTTGTTTCATAAGGTCCAGAACCCTATTTGTTTAAGAAAAGAAAAAACTCTCTGGAAAAACCAGAGAGTGTGAGAGGCATCTCCATGTGAGAAACTGGTTCACACAATTTCTCAAGGTCCGCTCCTGCGTAATGACCTCCTTTGCGCAATTGTAGCTCTCGCTACATATCGACTCATCGCAGATTTTATTTTACTATAGAGCCAATACTTTGTCAAGAAAAAAAAGCTCCCCAGATAGGAACTGCTGAATTGATGCTAATTGCCGGGATCGAACCGGCGACCTCATCCTTACCATGGATGCGCTCTGCCTACTGAGCTAAATCAGCTTACTTTGAAAGTATACTATAGATTTAAGCTTTTGTCAATATGCTAATTAGTATGCTAACTCATTGGAAAAGCCCAAGTAATAAACTTGGGCTTATGAAAATTAGACTATTGTAATTGCTCTCTCTTTTTATCTGGGTTCCAAACAAAACTTGCAACAAAAGTAAAGAAAATTGTCAGAATTCCTATTATAATTGCTAGAATCAAGGCAGGTATACGGATGAGCCACCACAGTGGATTTGGCTTTTTATTGTTGTGCCACTGTTTTGTTTCCTCATCCAGGCGTTGAAATTCAGATTGGATGCGGTCTGCAACCATCTCAATTCCCTCATCATTCATCTTTTTAATATCTGAGATATCAATCGGATTTCCGAAGTTCATATCAATACGTTCACGGCTGACAAGCCCTTGTAGAGTCATAGGACCAGTGTAAGTAACTGGCATGATGCGAACCTTTGCCATCTTCGCGATTAGGGCAACACCACCCTTAACATCGGTAGAATGACGACTACCACTAGGAAACATAATCAGTGAGCGATTGCTCTTTTTAAGTACATTGATTGGGTATTTGATAGCAGAAGAACTTGGATTTTCACGATCGATAGGGAAGGCACCACACATACGAATCCACCAGCCAAAGATTCGGTTGGAGAAAAGTTCCTTTTTAGCCATAAAGACAAACTGTTTCGGTTTGGTCGCAAATGCCATGTAGACGGGATCCCACCAGGTACGATGGGGAGCGACTAGGATATAGTTTTCATCTTGACTCGGAATTTTATCAGTATTGTGAAAGTGAGCATTTCCATTAATTGACCATAGAATCAACATAACCAGCCCACGAAGATAAGTATAAAACATGATGTCTCCTTCAGTTTTCTTTCTTTTATTATACCTTATCATACTAGGACAGGCAAATGTTTTTTGTTTAGGCGGAATAGCTTTTTATATGAAATTAGAAATATTCAAAAAAAAATGATATGATAGAATTTATGGATAAAAATAAAATTATGGGATTAAGCCAATCAGAAGTCAAAGAACGTCAAAAACAGGGACAGGTCAATGATTTCCAAGCTTCAGCTAGTACTAGTACATGGCAGATTGTGAAGAGAAATGTCTTTACTTTATTCAATGCTTTAAACTTTGCCATTGCCCTAGCGCTCGCCTTTGTTCAAGCCTGGAGCAACCTAGTTTTCTTTGCGGTTATCTGCTTTAATGCATTTTCTGGGATTGTAACCGAGCTACGTGCCAAACATATGGTTGATAAACTCAATCTCTTGAATAAAGAAAAGATTATCACTATTCGTGATGGACAAGAGATCGCTTTGGACCCTGAAGAGCTTGTTTTAGATGATGTTATTCGCTTGTCAGCAGGAGATCAGATTCCAAGTGATGCCATTGTATTAGAAGGTTTTGCAGAAGTCAACGAAGCTATGTTAACGGGTGAGAGCGACTTGGTGCAAAAAGAAGTAGAAGACTTAATGTTGTCGGGTAGCTTTCTTGCAAGTGGTTCTGTCCTCGCTCAGGTACATCATGTTGGGGCGGATAACTATGCTGCTAAACTCATGCTTGAAGCTAAGACAGTGAAGCCAATTAACTCTCGTATCATGAAATCGCTAGACCGGTTAGCTGGTTTTACTGGGAAAATTATCATTCCTTTTGGTATTGCTCTCTTGCTTGAAGCCTTGGTCTTAAAAGGTCTGCCACTCAAGTCTTCTGTAGTCAATTCATCTACAGCTCTTTTGGGGATGTTGCCTAAAGGTATAGCCCTTTTGACCATCACCTCTCTCTTAACTGCTGTTATCAAGCTAGGTTTGAAAAAGGTTTTGGTGCAGGAGATGTATTCTGTTGAGACCTTGGCACGTGTGGATATGCTCTGCTTGGATAAGACAGGGACAATCACCCAAGGGAAAATGCAGGTTGAAACAGTTCTTCCTCTGACACATGCTTATGACAAGGATGCTATTGCAAAAATACTAACCAGCTATATAGCGCACAGCGAGGATAAGAATCCAACAGCTCAAGCTATTCGTCAACGTTTCCAAGGTCAAGTAGCCTATCCGATGATTTCTAGTCTTCCATTTTCTAGTGATCGAAAATGGGGAGCGATGGAATTGGAAGGTCTAGGAACTGTTTTCCTAGGCGCACCGGAGATGTTGTTGGATGCTGAAGTTCCTGAAGCTAGAGAAGCTCTTGAACGAGGATCTCGTGTCTTGGTGTTAGCGCTCAGTCAAGAAAAACTTGACCATCACAAGCCACAAAAGCCATCTGATATTCAGGCTTTGGCTTTGCTTGAGATTCTAGATCCGATTCGAGAAGGTGCTGCTGAGACGCTAGACTATCTTCGTTCTCAGGAAGTGGGATTGAAAATTATCTCTGGTGATAATCCAGTCACTGTTTCAAGTATTGCCCAGAAGGCTGGTTTTGCAGACTATCACAGCTATGTAGATTGTTCGAAAATTAATGATGAAGAATTGATAGCCATGGCTGAAGGAACAGCCATTTTCGGACGTGTTTCACCTCATCAAAAGAAACTCATCATCCAAACTCTGAAAAAAGCAGGACATACTACAGCAATGACAGGGGATGGTGTCAATGATATCCTAGCTCTGCGTGAGGCAGACTGTTCCATTGTTATGGCTGAGGGAGACCCAGCAACTCGTCAGATTGCAAATCTGGTTCTCTTGAATTCAGATTTCAATGATGTTCCTGAGATTCTCTTCGAAGGTCGTCGTGTGGTCAATAATATTGCCCACATTGCTCCGATTTTCTTGATTAAGACAATCTATTCCTTCTTGCTAGCAGTTATCTGTATTGCCAGTGCTTTGTTGGGACGTACTGAATGGATTTTGATTTTCCCATTCATTCCGATTCAGATAACTATGATTGACCAGTTCGTGGAAGGATTCCCACCGTTTGTATTAACTTTTGAACGAAATATCAAACCTGTGGAACAAAACTTCCTCAGAAAATCCATGCTTCGAGCTTTACCAAGTGCCTTGATGGTAGTCTTTAGTGTTCTCTTTGTTAAAATTTTTGGAACCAGTCAAGGCTGGACCGACATTGAAATTTCGACACTTCTGTATTATCTATTGGCATCGATTGGTTTTATGTCTGTAGTTAGAGCTTGCTTGCCATTTAGCTTGTGGCGTGTGCTATTGATTATTTGGTCAGTTGGAGGTTTTCTTGGAACAGCTCTATTCCCAAGAATCCAAAAATTGCTTGAAATTTCAACCTTGACTGGACAAACGTTGACTGTCTATGGGGCCATGATGCTGATCTTTACAGTGATTTTCATTCTAACCAGTCGTTATCAAGTTAAAAGATAAAGAAAGACTGCAATCTATGATTGCGGTCTTTTTTAGGTGCAGGATAGCCAGATAAAATATGGTATAATAAAGGGAAATAGAGTTTTTGAAAGTGAGAGAAGATGATTTCAAAGAGATTAGAAACAGTAGCTTCTTTTGTTCCCCAAGGAGCTGTTTTGCTGGACGTTGGGAGCGACCATGCTTATTTACCTATTGAATTAGTTGAAAAAGGTCATATTGAAGCTGCCATCGCGGGTGAAGTTGTAGAGGGACCCTATCAATCTGCAGTTAGAAATGTTGAAAGTCATGGCTTGACTGAGAAAATTCAGGTTCGTTTAGCCAATGGTTTAGCAGCTTTCGAAGAAAGTGACCAGGTCTCTGTTATCACTATTGCAGGAATGGGTGGTCGTTTGATTGCTACGATATTAGAAGAGGGCTTGGATAAACTAGCCAATGTTGAGCGATTGATTCTTCAACCCAATAATCGTGAAGATGAGTTGCGTACTTGGTTACAAGAGCATGGATTTCAGATTGTAGCTGAAAGTATTTTAGAGGAAGCTGGAAAATTTTACGAGATTCTAGTAGTGGAAGCTGGAGAAATGAAATTGTCAGCAAGTGACACCCGTTTTGGTCCTTTTCTCTCTAAAGAACTTAGCCCCGTATTTGTCCAAAAGTGGCAAAGAGAAGCAAGTAAGCTCGAATTTGCCCTTAGTCAAATCCCAGAAAAAAATCATGAAGAATGTCAAGTTTTAGTAGATAAAATTCAAGCCATCAAGGAGGTGCTCCATGCAAGCAAGTGAAGTGATTAAGCGTTATGAAACCTATTGCCCCCAAGAATTTTCTATGGAGGGTGATAGTCGTGGACTGCAGATCGGAACTTTAGATAAGGACATCCAAAAAGTTATGGTTGCCCTTGATATTCGTGAAGAGACTGTAGCTGAAGCTATTGAAAAAGGAGTCGACTTAATTATTGTTAAGCACGCGCCCATCTTCCGTCCGATAAAGGACTTGGTAGCTAGTCGCCCTCAAAATCAGATTTATATTGATCTAATCAAGCATGATATTGCAGTCTATGTTAGCCATACTAATATTGATATTGTTGAAAACGGCCTTAATGACTGGTTCTGCCAACTATTGGATATTAAGGATACAACTTATCTACAGGAGACAGGTCCTGAACGTGGCATCGGGCGTATTGGCAATATTAAACCTCAAACGTTTGAAGAATTTGCTAGTCATGTTAAGGAAGTATTTGGTCTAGATTGCCTTCGTATGGTGTATTATAAAGAGACTGATTTGCAAAAAACAATCTCAAGAGTAGCTATTTGTGGTGGCAGTGGGCAGTCTTTCTACTCTGATGCTTTAGCAAAAGGAGCAGATGTTTACATTACTGGTGACATCTATTACCACACTGCCCAAGATATGTTGTCAGACGGCTTGTTGGCTCTGGATCCAGGCCACTATATTGAAGTTCTCTTTGTTGAAAAAATTGCAGCGTTCCTGAATGAATGGAAGGAAGAGAATGCTTGGTCTCTAGAGGTTATCGCGAGTCAAGCGTCCACCAATCCATTCCATCATATCTAGTTAGAAGGTAAAGACAATGAAAAAAGTTGCCATTGTAGGTGCAGGAATTGTAGGGGCCACAGCTGCCTACTATCTTTCTAAGGAAGCTGATATCGAAGTAACTGTTTTTGATTTTGGACACGGCCAAGCAACCAAGGCCGCGGCAGGAATTATTAGTCCCTGGTTTTCTAAACGACGCAATAAGGCTTGGTATAAGATGGCGCGCCTAGGAGCTGATTTCTATGTAGATTTATTAGCTGACCTAGAAAAATCGGGTCAAAATGTTGATTTTTACCAAGGTTCTGGTGTCTTTCTTCTTAAAAACGATGACTCTAAGCTAGAAGAGCTCTATCAACTGGCTCTGCAACGTAGAGATGAATCTCCCTTGATTGGAGAATTAGCCATTTTGGACCAAGCAACTGCTAGTAACTTATTTCCCGGTCTTGAGGGATTTGAACGTTTACTCTATGCTTCTGGTGGAGCTCGAGTAGATGGGCAACTCCTAGTGAGTCGCTTACTGGAAGCCAGTCAAGTGAAGGTCATAAATAAAGAGGTCAGTCTAACCCCTCTATCATCGGGCTATCAGATAGACGATCAAATGTTTGACCAAGTCATCTTATCCACAGGAGCTTGGCTTGGCCACATCTTAGAGCCATTAGGATATGAGGTGGATGTTCGGCCTCAAAAGGGGCAACTCCGAGATTACCAAGTGCCACAAGACATGGGAACTTACCCTGTAGTTATGCCGGAAGGTGAGTGGGATTTGATACCATTTCCGGTAGGTAAATTATCTCTAGGAGCTACCCATGAAAATGACATGGGATTTGACCTAGCAGTTGATGAGAATTTGCTCCAACAAATGGCTGCAGCAGCAAGTTCGTTTTATCCTAGCTTAAAAGATGCAATGATAAGTGGTGAACGTGTAGGAATTCGGGCTTATACGAATGATTTTTCGCCGTTTTTCGGACAAGTGCCAAACTTGTCAGGAGTATTTGCTGCGAGTGGATTAGGATCGTCAGGATTGACAACTGGACCCATTATAGGCTATCACTTAGCCCAAATGCTTCAAGGGAGAAAAGGAGTCTTGGATCCAGCGGATTATCCGACTGAAAGATATATTAAAGAGAAATAATCGTAAACTTTTTACCTAGTTTTTACGATAGGATTAGGGTAGCAAATGACATTCCCCATCAAAAATGGTAAAATGAAAAAAATAATTCAAGAATTGAGGAAAAATGATGCAAGAAAAGATTTTGGTAACAGGTGGAGCAGGTTTTATCGGAACTCACACGGTCATCGAACTGGTCCAAGCTGGACATCAGGTTGTTGTAGTGGATAACTTGGTCAACAGTAGCCGTAAAAGTTTAGAAGTAGTGGAAAGAATTACAGGAGTTGAAATTCCTTTCTACGAAGCAGATATTCGTGACACAGATACGCTTCGTGATATTTTCAAACAGGAAGAACCTACAGGAGTCATCCATTTTGCAGGTTTGAAGGCAGTTGGTGAGTCAACTCGTATCCCTCTTGCCTACTATGATAACAATATTGCCGGTACAGTTAGCCTTTTGAAGGCAATGGAAGAAAACAACTGTAAGAACATTATCTTCAGTTCTTCAGCAACAGTTTATGGAGATCCACATACTGTTCCAATCCTAGAAGATTTCCCACTTTCAGCTACCAACCCTTATGGCCGTACCAAGCTTATGCTTGAAGAAATTTTGACAGATATCCATAAAGCAGATTCAGAGTGGAACGTTGTCTTACTTCGTTACTTCAACCCAATTGGGGCGCATGAGAGTGGTGACCTAGGAGAAAATCCAAACGGCATTCCAAACAACCTTTTGCCGTATGTAACACAAGTCGCAGTTGGTAAGTTAGAACAAGTTCAAGTCTTCGGAGATGACTACGATACTGAAGATGGAACAGGTGTTCGTGACTATATTCACGTCGTTGACTTAGCCAAAGGACACGTTGCCGCCCTTAAGAAGCTTCAAAAAGGCTCAGGACTCAATGTGTATAACCTTGGGACTGGAAAAGGCTACTCAGTTCTTGAAATTATCCAAAATATGGAAAAAGCTGTTGGACGCCCAATTCCATACCGTATCGTTGAACGTCGCCCAGGTGATATCGCAGCTTGCTACTCAGACCCAGCAAAAGCTAAGGAAGAACTAGGTTGGGAAGCTGGACTTGGTATTACAGAAATGTGTGAAGATGCATGGCGTTGGCAAAGCAAGCATCCAGATGGATTTGAAGACTAATCGTTTGATTAAACAAAAAAAGAGGAAGTAATTCCTCTTTTTTTATAACTTTATATGTGGTTGAAATAAAAAATTTGATTAGTGCTTAAGTGATAGAAAAATGTCTTAAAAGAACAGTTTATTTATTATTGAAATGCTGGAACAAATAAAAGTAAAATTGTATAAAAATAGCTAGCAAAAGACTATAATTTTCTAGAAAAATATGCTAAACTAGAGGGAGTGGAAATTAGAGATCGATGTTCCACCAAATTTTAAGATTCATCTATAATCAGAGCACGAGTAGGGCAATTTTTAACGGCTTCTAAAATGTCGTCGTTGCAAGCAATTTCTCGCTCTAATTGTTCAGATTCATCGTAAAAACGGACTATACCATTATCATGGTAATCAAATAATTCTGAATAAGTTTGGCAGAGCCCACAAGCGATGCAACGTTCAGGTATAAGTCTAATCTTCATATTTATATTGTAATAAGAAACTAAAAAAAACTCAAGGAGTAAGGTATGGAAAAGGAACCGTGGCAAGAAGATATTTATGAAAACCAAGAAGAGGAATCAAGAACAGAACGCCGTCAACGAAACAAAAAAGGTTCAGGTGTCGTGGCCAATCGTATTTTAACGGTTCTAGCTATTCTCTTCTTTGTCATTGTTGTTGGGATGGTAGTTGTATTGGTTTACTTGTCATCAGGCGGAAGTGATCGCACTTCAGCTTTGAAAGATTTTTATGATTCTTCAGCTCCAAAAGTAGAAGAAGTTACAACAGTGGCTACTACTGCTCAGTCAACAGAGTCAACAGAAGCAGAGAAAACTCAACAAGAACATACAGAGGCACATACTGATTCTGAAGGAACTATTACAGTCATGGCAGGAGAAGGAGAAGCAGCCATTGCGGCTCGCGCTGGAATCTCTATTGCTCAACTTGAAGCCTTGAATCCTGGTCATATGTCTTCAGGAACTTGGTTTGCAAATCCTGGTGATGTCCTTAAGACAAGATAGGAGTGACAATGAAAACAATTCAGATTGCTATTGATGGGCCAGCTTCCAGTGGTAAGAGTACAGTAGCTAAGATTATTGCTAAGGACTTTGGCTATACTTATCTCGATACAGGCGCTATGTATCGTGCTGCGACTTACATCGCATTGAAAAACCAAATTAGCCCAGATGAGCCATCTCAACTTCTTGAATTATTGGAACAATATCCAATTAGCTTTGGACGTGCTGAAAATGGAGAACAACTTGTTTTCGTTGGAGATGTAGATGTAACAAATCCAATCCGAGAAAATGAGGTAACCAACGCTGTCTCTGCTTTTGCGGCGATTCCAGCTGTTCGTGAAAAATTGGTAGCCCTTCAGCAAGAAATTGCCCAACAAGGTGGTATCGTTATGGATGGCCGCGATATTGGAACAGTAGTCTTGCCTAAGGCTGAATTGAAGATTTTTCTTGTAGCATCTGTAGATGAACGTGCAGAACGTCGTTACAAAGAAAATCTTTCAAAGGGAATCGAAACAGATTTGGAAACTTTGAAAGAAGAGATTGCGGCGCGTGATTATAAAGATAGTCATCGTGAAACTTCACCTCTCAAGCAAGCCGAGGATGCAATCTATTTGGATACGACTGGACTCTCTATTTTAGAAGTTGTTGAAAAAATTAAATCAGAAGCCCAAAAACATTTGTAAGAACTATAAAAACGATGAACTGAATTTCGGTTTGTCGTTTTTTTATCATGATTTGTCAAATAGTCTGTTTTAAGGTATAATAGTTGCTGTTAAAGAAAATTTGACAATCAAATAATCATAAATTTTTAAGGAGATAACATGAGTCAATTACCAAATTGCCCAAAATGTAATTCAGAATACGTATATGAAGATGGCACACTTCTTGTTTGCCCAGAATGTGCTTATGAGTGGAATCCTGCTGAGCAAGCAGAAGTTGAAGAAGGAGTTGTTGCCATCGATGCAAATGGAAATAAACTAGCTGATGGAGATACAGTCACTTTGATTAAGGACCTTAAAGTCAAAGGGGCTCCAAAAGACCTCAAACAAGGAACTCGTGTTAAAAACATCCGTATTGTAGAAGGTGACCACAACATCGACTGTAAAATTGATGGTTTTGGCGCTATGAAACTTAAATCAGAATTTGTGAAGAAAATTTAATCATGATTAAAAATGAAAAAGTAATATTTTATAGTCGTATCTTTTTATTTATAGCAGCCTTTACCGGTGTATACTTGGAGATTACCAAACGCGGTGGTTTAGGGATGTTGCTTTACTACACAGTACTTTCTAACCTTTTGGTTGTACTCTTTACAGGTTATCTTTTGTTAAAGATGCGTAGTGGTGGTGATAGTTGGCAGAGTCCTGGTATTCTACGTCTCAAAGGTGGCGTCACTATGAGTATTATGATTACTTGTGTCATCTATCATTTCATGCTAGCTCCTTTGACGACGGATTTTTACCGTTTGGAAAATTTCCTTTGCCATTATATTGTCCCTCTCTGGTTTTTAGCAGATACAATTATTTTTGACAAGAGTCGCCAATATAAGTTGGTTGATCCCATGCTTTGGACTAGTCTTCCTTTGCTTTATATGATTTTTGCCCTCTTAAACGGTTTTGTCCTAAAGATGGATGTCCCTAATGCTAAGGATAGTCCCTTCCCTTATTTCTTTTTGAATGCTACCAAACATGGTTGGGGCTTTGTCTTTAAATGGGCAGCAACTATCTTTGTTGCTTATATGGTTTCAGGATATCTCTTTTATCTTGTGAAAAGTATTAAAAAATCTAAGAAATAAAAGTACCCGATGTGGGTGCTTTTTTTGTGATAGAGACAATTGTACCCGGACAAATTGATTTATTTTATCTTGTTATGCAGTCTTTTTTACCGTACAATAAAACTGTAGCTACCAATACAACTATTGAGGAAGAAAAAATGACTGAAAATCGTTATGAATTAAACAAAAATTTGGCACAGATGCTTAAAGGTGGTGTCATCATGGATGTTCAAAATCCTGAACAGGCAAGAATTGCTGAGGCTGCAGGTGCAGCAGCAGTGATGGCTTTGGAGCGAATCCCAGCTGATATTCGTGCAGCGGGTGGTGTCTCTCGCATGAGTGATCCAAAGATGATTAAGGAAATCCAAGAAGCGGTCAGCATTCCAGTTATGGCTAAGGTTCGAATTGGACATTTTGTCGAAGCTCAAATTTTAGAAGCAATCGAGATTGACTATATTGATGAGAGCGAAGTTCTATCTCCAGCTGATGATCGTTTCCATGTGGACAAGAAAGAATTTCAAGTTCCTTTTGTTTGTGGTGCTAAAGACCTAGGAGAAGCCTTGCGTCGTATCGCTGAAGGAGCATCAATGATTCGTACAAAAGGGGAGCCGGGAACAGGAGACATCGTTCAGGCAGTCCGTCATATGCGTATGATGAATCAAGAAATCCGTCGCATTCAAAATCTCCGTGAAGATGAACTCTATGTCGCAGCAAAAGAACTCCAAGTTCCAGTAGAATTAGTTCAATACGTCCACGAACATGGGAAATTACCAGTTGTCAACTTTGCGGCCGGTGGTGTGGCAACACCAGCAGATGCAGCTCTTATGATGCAACTCGGTGCGGAAGGCGTCTTTGTTGGCTCAGGGATTTTCAAGTCAGGTGATCCTGTCAAACGTGCAGCTGCTATTGTTAAGGCTGTTACGAATTATCAAAATCCTCAAATTCTAGCTGAAATCTCTGAAGATTTAGGAGAAGCCATGGTAGGTATCAACGAGAACGAGATCCAAATTCTCATGGCTGAGCGAGGAAAATAGATGAAAATCGGAATATTGGCCTTACAAGGTGCCTTTGTAGAACACGAGAAAATGCTTGCTCAACTAGGAGTTGAAAGTATTGAACTGCGAAACCTAGAAGATTTTCAGCAACATCGAAGTGAGCTTTCAGGTTTGATTTTGCCAGGAGGTGAGTCAACGGCCATGGGCAAGCTCTTACGAGATCAGCAGATGCTACTTCCTCTAAGAGAGGCTATTCTCAATGGCTTACCAGTCTTTGGAACTTGTGCTGGTTTAATTTTGCTAGCGAGACAAATAGCTTCCCAAGAGGAAAGTCATCTGGCGACTATGGATATAGTAGTAGAGCGTAATGCCTATGGGCGTCAGCTAGGAAGCTTTTATACTGAGGCAGACTGTAAGGGTGTTGGTAAAATTCCCATGACCTTTATCCGTGGACCTATTATTAGTGAAGTTGGTAAGGGTGTTGATGTTCTGGCAGTAGTGAATCATCAAATCGTTGCTGCTCAAGAAAAGAATATGCTAGTAACTTCATTTCATCCGGAATTGACAAATGATCTTCGCTTGCACCAGTATTTTATCAATATGTGCAAATAAAAAAGAGGTTGGGATTTTCCCAACTTCTTTTTTTTACATATAATAAACAATGGCAATATATTGGAGAGCAGAGGCTGCTAGAATGAAGAGATGCCAAATCATATGGAAGTATGGTTTCTTTTTAGCATAGAATCCAGCGCCAACTGTATAGCAAAGGCCACCTGATACCATAAGACTCCAAAACATTGGACTTGTCTGACTGATGATGGCTGGTAAGATAGCTAATACAAGCCATCCCATGATGAGGTAGAGAATGAGACTGAATTTTTCATTGACCTTTTTGGCAAAGATTTTATAAAGAATACCGAAAATAGTTGTCCCCCACTGGATAGCAATAATGAGATAACCAAACCAGTTGTTCATCAAAGTTAAAACCACAGGAGTATAAGATCCAGCGATTGCCACATAAATCATAGAATGGTCGATGATACGCAAGACATACTTATGAGTCGAACCATAAGCCATAGAATGATAAATGGTCGATGAAAGGAACATGAGAAAGAGGCTGATGACGAAGATGGAAACACCGATAGACGATAAGAAACCATGTGCCTCATAACTATAGGTTGATGAAATAGGAAGTAGGATGAGCATGATAAATGCTCCTACAGCATGGGTGACACTGTTGGCAATTTCTTCTCCGAAACTAAGCCGTTTACTAAGTTTGAAACTAGTATTCATTTGTTTCCTCCTCTTGGGTTTCTGCATAGACTAATGCTAGTGTTTGATGATAGAGTTTGACCGTTTGGCAGCTTGCCTGGATAATGGGATTAGCTGGATCAATATCTTCATTCATATAGTCCACAAAAGCATTGTAAAGTTCTTCTGAATTAGTGTCTGTGTGTAGGGTATTAAGGGTTTGAGCAATTTCTTGGATAGAAAAAACAGACTTGAGAGTGGTAATAGCAATCAATCGTGCGATTTGTTTGCGTTGATATTTTTTCTTTTCAGGTTTACTGATATAACCATGTTTGACATAGTTGTTCACCATGGATGCTGTCAAACCTTTCTCCTTGTCAGGAGAAGCTGGAGGACAGATTTGATTGACATAGAGTAGCACCTGGTCCAGATAGAGATTGATACTTGGAATTTCTTCCCATTTTGGATAGGAAAAAGTGGTTTTCATTTCCAACTCCTTTTTATCTAGTTTCGATAACTAGATTATAAAATATTAGAAATAATAAGTCAAGTTTCAAGTGCTTGTAGAAAGAAATAATTTATGCTATGATGAGAGAAAATAGTATGAAAAGAGGATAAATGATGGAGATTCGCTTAGCCTTTCCTAATGAAGTAAATCAGATTATGCAAGTGATTGAGGGAGCCAAGAAATGTTTGGCAGAAGCTGGTAGCACTCAGTGGCAAAACGGCTACCCAGATGCAGATACCATTATTGAAGATATTATCTCTGGACAGGCTTACGTAGCGCTGGAAGAAGGAGAACTCTTAGCCTATGCAGCAGTGACTAAAAGCCCGGAAAAAGCTTATGAAGCAATTTATGATGGCAACTGGGAGGGAAATGAAGCAGAATACTTAGTATTTCACCGTATTGCTGTTGCTAGTGATGTGCAAGGTCAAGGTGTTGCTCAGACTTTTTTAGAAGGCTTGATTGAAGGCTTTGATTACCTAGATTTTCGTTCAGATACGCACGCTAAAAACAAAGCTATGCAACATATTTTTGAAAAACTTGGCTTTAAACAGGTTGGTAAAGTTCCAGTAGACGGGGAACGCTTGGCCTATCAAAAATTAAAATCAAATGCCTAAGAAGTATGCAAAGATGCTGTACAAGTCACCGATTGGTCCCCTATCTCTGATAGCAGATGATCACTATCTGTTTGGGATATGGATTGAAGAAGAGAGCGATTTTGAAAAGGGATTATCTGAAAATGATGTAACTCTTGTTGAAAGTCATCCCATTTTAAATCAAATTACTTCCTATTTAGAGACTTATTTTAAGGGGCAAGATCAAGACTTATCTGAGATGCCTTTAGCTCCTGTCGGTAGTGACTTCGAAAAAAGAGTCTGGAACTACTTGCGTGGAATTCCTTTTGGACAGACTGTTACCTATGGACAAATAGCTAAGGACTTGCAAGTAGCTTCTGCCCAAGCAATCGGAGGAGCAGTAGGGCGCAATCCCTGGTCTATTCTTGTCCCCTGTCACCGTGTGCTAGGTGCTGGAGGACGTCTGACAGGCTATGCATGGGGACTTGATAAGAAGGCTTGGCTCTTGAATCATGAAGGTGCAAGTTATCAAGAAAATAAAAAATAGAAAGAGAAAATATGTTAGAATTTATCGAATATCCAAAATGTACAACTTGTAAAAAAGCTAAGAAAGAATTAGATCAACTCGGACTAGAATATAAAGACGTTCATATCGTTGAAGAGACTCCGAGTGAAAAGGTCATTTTAAACTGGCTCGAAACTTCGGGATTTGAATTGAAGCAATTTTTCAATACTAGTGGCATAAAATATCGTGAACTCGGATTGAAAGATAAGGTTGGGACATTGTCAAACAAAGAAGCAGCCAAACTCTTAGCTAGTGATGGTATGCTGTTAAAACGTCCGATACTAGTTGAAAATGGTCTTGTAAAACAAATTGGCTATCGTAAAACATACAATAACTTGGATTTGAATTAGTTTTTATCTATCTCCTTGATAGATAAAATATATAACCTCCCACTTTTAAAGTATGATAAACTAGAAGGTAGATGAAATCTGATATGCTCGTAGCAAATATTTTTAATTAGAGCATAAGTATGATAGAATAAATCATTATCTTGAGAGGATGTTTCTATGAATGTTACAACGATTTTAGCATCTGATTGGTATCAAAATTTGATGCAATATATCCCAGATGGCAAACTCTTTAGTTGGCGTTCGGTCTTTGATGGGATTCCAAGAATTGTACAGCAATTACCTACAACATTGATGTTAACGGTATTTGGTGCCTTTTTTGGTATCATGCTAGCCCTAGTCTTTGCGATTGTGAAAATCAACAGAGTTAGATTTCTTTACCCATTACAAGCCTTTTTTGTTAGTTTCCTAAAAGGAACCCCAATTTTAGTTCAACTAATGTTGACTTATTATGGGATTCCATTAGCTTTGAAAGCCTTGAATCAACAATGGGGAACTTCTCTAAACATTAATGCGATTCCAGCAGCGACATTTGCGATTGTGGCATTTGCTTTTAACGAGGCAGCCTATGCTAGTGAAACTATCCGTGCAGCCATTCTTTCTGTAAATCCAGGGGAAATTGAAGCAGCTCGAAGTCTTGGTATGACACGTGGTCAAGTTTACCGTCGAGTAATCATTCCAAATGCGGCGGTTGTGGCAACACCAACCTTGATAAACTCCTTGATTGGCTTGACCAAGGGGACTTCCCTAGCCTTTAGTGCAGGTGTTGTAGAAGTCTTTGCCCAAGCTCAGATTTTGGGTGGTGCAGACTATCGTTACTTTGAACGTTTTATCTCAGTAGCTCTCGTCTACTGGGTGGTAAATATCGTTATTGAAAATCTTGGCCGTTTCATTGAAAGAAAAATGGCTATTACAGCACCAGATAATGTTGAGACAGATGTGAAAGGAGAGCTTCGCTAATGATTAAAATTTCAAATTTAAGCAAATCCTTTTCAGGTCAAACCGTTCTGGATCATCTGAACTTAGATATTCAAAAAGGGGAAGTTGTTGCCTTAATTGGTTCTTCAGGAGCTGGGAAATCAACTTTTCTTCGTAGCCTAAACTATCTAGAAACTCCTGATAGTGGAAGTATTCAGATTGATGATTTCAAAGTTGATTTTTCTCAAATTACGCAAGAAGAAATTCTAACTCTTCGTCGCAAACTATCGATGGTTTTCCAACAGTTTAATTTATTTGAGCGTAGAACAGCGCTAGACAATGTTAAAGAAGGCTTGGTGGTCGTTAAAAAACTATCGGACGAAGAAGCAACTGAAATTGCTAAGGAAGAGCTAGCTAAGGTTGGGCTTTCTGATCGTGAACAGCATTATCCGCGTCACTTGTCAGGGGGGCAAAAACAACGGGTAGCTATAGCGCGTGCTCTAGCAATGAAACCAGACGTCTTACTCTTGGATGAACCAACTTCAGCACTTGATCCAGAATTGGTTGGTGAGGTAGAAAGATCGATTGCCAATGCTGCAAAATCAGGCCAAACCATGGTTTTGGTTAGTCACGATATGTCATTTGTTGCTCAAGTAGCTGATAAGGTTTTATTCTTGGATAAAGGAAAGATTATTGAATCTGGAACACCGGATGAGATTATTAACCATCCCAAAGAAGAACGAACAAAAGAGTTCTTTGCTAGTTACAAACGGACCTATATCTGATATAATAGAAGATAAGAAAAACTCAGTTGGCTAAGCTAACTGGGTTTGCTCTTTAAAAATAATAGAAATGAGAGAGAGCATGCTAGTTCAGCTATTTGCTTTGTATTTAGAGAGTTTGGTGTTGACAATTTTACTAGTCTTGGTTGTCTTAGGGATCTGGATTGGTTTAAGAGCTCTATCAGGTGTGGATAAAACTGCTAAGGAGCGTCAGGCTCACCTCTATGATATGATTATGATTGGAGTTCTAACAATTCCAGTATTGACTTTTGCAACCATGAGCATCTTGTTGGTTCTCAAGGCGTAATAGTTGTCAAATAGGATTTCATCCGTTAGAATAAGAATAGTTACAACAAGAAAGAAGGAAATAGAATGTACGATACGATTATTATTGGTGCAGGTCCTGCTGGGATGACTGCAGCCTTGTATGCAGCTCGCAGCAATCTCAAAGTAGCTTTGATTGAAGGTGGCCTTCCTGGAGGTCAGATGAACAATACTTCTGACATTGAAAACTATCCAGGTTATGCTAACATTAGTGGACCTGAGTTAGCAGAAAAGATGTTTGAACCTCTTGAAAATCTAGGTGTTGAACATCTCTATGGCTTTGTAAAAAATATTGAGAACCATGGTGATGTTAAAAAAGTCATCACAGACGATGAAGAATTTGAAACACGCACAGTTATTGTGGCTACTGGTTCTAAGCACCGACTTTTAGGCGTTCCAGGTGAAGAAGAACTGAATAGTCGTGGAGTTTCTTACTGTGCGGTTTGTGATGGAGCCTTTTTCCGTGACCAAGATTTGTTGGTTGTAGGTGGAGGAGATTCGGCTGTTGAAGAAGCAATCTTCTTAACACAGTTCGCCAAATCTGTAACCATCGTTCACCGTCGTGATGAGCTTCGTGCTCAAAAAGTCTTGCAAGACCGCGCCTTTGCCAATGAAAAAATCTACTTCATTTGGGATTCTGTCGTAAAAGAAATCAAGGGTGAAAACCGTGTGGAGTCAGTTGTCATTGAAAATGTTAAAACAAATCAAGTGACTGAACATGCCTTTGGAGGTGTCTTCATTTATGTTGGTTTAGATCCAGTTAGCGATTTTACAAAAGATTTACAAATCCAAGATGAGTCAGGTTGGATTGTGACAGATGACCACATGAAGACAAGTGTTGCAGGTGTCTTTGCAGTTGGAGATGTTCGTCAGAAAGACCTTCGCCAAGTTACAACAGCAGTTGGAGATGGTGCGATTGCAGGTCAAGAAGCCTATAAATATATTACTGAACATAGTTAAAAAGGCGGTGGGACAGAAATCGATAGACAAAGTCTCGATTTCGTAGTCCCAGCCCCGCGAGGATGATTAGGAGCTTTTTGGAGTCTAAGAGACGAACAAAAAGTTCAATCAGCTACCGCGTCAAAGTTTGATTGCTAATAAAAAGTGAGGTCGGGATCTTTTGTCCCAACCTCACTTTTTTATAATCGATTGCGGAAGACTTCGTACATAAGAATAGCAGCAGCAACGCTTGCATTGAGACTCTGTACATGTCCATTCATTGGAATAGTGATCATCTCGTCCACTTGCTTTTTGATGTTACTTGAGATACCTTTTCCTTCATTTCCGATAATGAGAGCGACCTTTCCACTGGTGTTCCATTTATGGCAAGGAGTTCCATTCATATCAGTTCCAAAGGTCCAAAAGCCCTCTTCTTTAAGTTTGTCCAAGGTTTGGCTGAGGTTGGTCACGCGAGCGATAGGCACATGCTCGATGGCACCCGTTGCTGTTTTTGCAACTACGGGTGTCACACCAACAGCTCGATGTTTTGGAATAATAACGCCTGAAACATTGGTTGCATCGGCTGTTCTTAGGATAGAACCTAGGTTATGAGGGTCAGTTAGTCCATCGAGGATCAATAGTAGTGGATTTTCTTCTTGACGAGTCTGAGCAAGAATCTGCTCAAGTTCAGTGTAGGCAAATTCAGAAACACGTAGGACAAAACCTTGGTGGACAGCTCCTTCAGTCATTTCGGAAAGAGATTTTTTTGAAGTCCAAGAAATGGATACTTTCTTTTCAGTTGCCAGTTCCTTGACTTTTTCTACATTCTTACCTCTTAAATCATCTTGGAGATAGAGTTTGTTTCCAGTATTTGCTAACAGTGCTTCGGTAACGGCGTGAACGCCATAGACAATATCATTTGTTTTCATGGCTCTATTATAACATAAAACCCCGTCTTTCAACGGGATTTTCTTTATTCCAGAATGAGTAAACCTTCTTTGACTGAGAAAGGATCCTTTTCATTGATACGGTCATAAAACATAACACCATTTAAGTGGTCGATTTCATGTTGTACAACGATGGAGTTGTAGCCTTTTAGCTTGATGCGATGCTTTTCGCCATCTTTGTCAAAGTAGTCGACAGTTACTCGAGCATGGCGGATAACATAACCTGGGACAGTACGATCGACTGATAGGCAACCTTCTCCCTCTCCTAGAGCAGCGTCTTGGACTGAGTGTGAGACAATCTTAGGATTGTACATAACAGCTTGTAAGTCATAGGCTTCTTGAGGTGTTTCACCTTCCTCGGTGATATTAGGAACTAAAACAGCAATGATGCGTTTTGAGATATCTAATTGTGGTGCAGCAAGTCCGACTCCTCCACGTAGACCTAACTTTTCAGCCATAACTGGGTCTTGTGAATGTTTCAAAAATTGCATCATTTTCTCACCAAGGATGATATCTTGATCATTTAATGGGAAAGTGACTTCCTCGGCAACTGCACGTAGGGTTGGATTACCCTCGCGGATAATATCTTTCATATCGATTAAATGTGAAGCTTTTGTAATACGTTCTATAGCAGACATCTTCTCTCCTTCCTTCCATTACAATTCCATGATAACACAAAATAGTTGAGAAAGAAAGTCACAGAATTTGCTAATAAAGGGAAATAGCTATTTGTCTGTGGTATAATAAGGTAAGGAGATTTGCATCAAAAAGCAAGGAGAAAAGATATGGAAAAACGTAGTAGAAGAAAAAAGCAATCAGGATTACCAGTTGTCAGAGAGTCTATCCAATTTTTCAAAAAATATCAACAGTGGAGTAATAAAACCTTTGTTGTTGTGTTATTGATTGTTGTTGCTTTCTCGATGGCTTTGACTTTATTAGCTCAAGGAATTAAGGGAGTTCCATTGTGGAATAGGAATGCACCTGCAGTGAGTCAGAATTCAGACTCTAAAGGTAAGAATTCCGTAACGGAAGAAGAAACAAGTGTGCGCATCATGGCAAATGGTGACCTCCTCTATCATATTCCGATCTATAGAACTGCCCTAAAGGAAGATGGTACTTATGATTTCCATGAAAACTTTGAGTATGTAAAACCTTGGCTCAAACAAGCAGACCTAGTCATCGGTGACTTTGAAGGAACTTTAAATAAAGACCACTATCTTGCAGGTTATCCTTTGTTTAATGCACCTGGAGAAGTCATGGATGCTATAAAGGATGCTGGATACCAAGTGTTAGACTTGGCTCACAATCATATCTTAGATTCTCAGATTGAGGGAGTTTTTTCAACTGCTGATGCTATCGAAAAAGCTGGAATGACTCCAATCGGAGTTTACACCCACGAACCAAGAGATAAGGCGCCTATCGTCATCAAGGAAGTCAAGGGCATAAAAGTTGCTCTTCTAGCTTATTCTTATGGTTTTAACGGTATTGAAGAATACATTTCTAAAGAAGACTACAACAATCATCTTTCTGACCTCAACGAAGAAAAAATGAAGGACGAAATTGAAAGAGCTGAAAAAGAAGCAGATATAACAGTCGTCATGCCTCAGATGGGAATTGAGTATCAATTGGAACCAACAGAAGAGCAAAAGAAACTCTACCATAAAATGATTGATTGGGGGGCTGATATTATCTTCGGAGGACACCCTCACGTTGTTGAACCAGCTGAAACAGTCGATAAAGATGGAGATAAAAAACTCATCATCTATTCTATGGGAAATTTCCTCTCAAATCAGCGAATTGAAACTATGCAGGATGAGGAAAATGCCAAATGGACAGAACGTGGTGTTCTCATGGACGTGACCATTAAGAAAAAAGCAGGAAAGACTACGATTGAGACTGCTAAAGCTCATCCTAGCTGGGTTAATAGAACACCAAAAGGAACTTATTCTCCAGAAGGTTATCCACTCTATCTATACCAGACCTATATCTTAGATGATTTCATTGAGGGTGGGAAATATCGTAGCCAGTTAGATGATGAAACCAAAGAACGGATAGACACAGCTTATACAGAAATGAATGAGCATGTCGGTTTGAAATGGTAGCAATGGAGAGCGAGAAGAAAAAGATGGATATTAGAGTAATTGCGACGGATATGGATGGCACCTTGTTGGACCCCAAGGGACAACTGGATCTACCTCGTCTAGAAAAAATTTTGGACAAGCTGGACCAATGTGATATTCGTTTTGTCATTGCAACGGGAAATGAAGTTCATCGTATGCGACAATTACTGGGACATTTAGCAGAGAGAGTGGTTCTGGTAGTTGCTAACGGCGCTCGGATATTCGAGAACAATGAATTGATTCAAGCACAAACTTGGGATGATGCCATGGTTGATAGGGCTTTGGGGCACTTTAAAGGTAGAGAATGTCAGGATCAGTTTGTTGTAACTGCTATGAATGGTGGTTTTGTCAAAGAAGGTACAGTTTTTACAGAACTTGATAAATTTATGACTCCAGAGATGATTGAGAAGCTCTATCAACGAACGAACTTTGTTGATGAATTTGACTCTAAACTCTTCGGTGGTGTTCTCAAGATGAGCATGGTAGTTGGTGAAGAGCGATCCGAATCGGTTTTACAGGAAATTAATGACCTATTTGATGGGCATGTGCGAGCTGTTTCCAGCGGTTATGGCTGTATTGATATCTTGCAAGATGGAATTCATAAGGCTTGGGGCTTAGAGGAATTGCTCAAACGTTGGGGCTTGAAACCTGAACAAATCATGGCCTTTGGAGATAGTGAAAATGACATTGAAATGTTAGAGTTGGCGGGTATTTCTTACGCAATGGAAAATGCAGAAGAGGCTGTTAAGAGAGTTGCGACAAAAGTAGCTCCAGCCAACAGTCAGGCAGGTGTTTACAAAGTTTTAGAGAACTGGCTAGAAAGAGGAGAATAACTTGGCAGTACAGCTATTAGAAAACTGGCTCTTAAAAGAGCAAGAGAAAATCCAAACCAAGTATCGTGAACTCAATCAGATTTCTGTAATTGAACCAGATATCATCTTTATTGGAGATTCTATTGTGGAGTATTATCCCTTGCAAGAATTACTAGGGACAACAAAGACTATTGTGAATCGAGGTATTCGAGGCTATCAAACTGGACTTTTACTTGATAACCTTGATGCCCATCTTTATGGTGATGCAGTGGATCAAATTGTGCTTTTGATTGGGACCAATGACATTGGGAAAGATATTCCAATGAGTCAAGCACTAACCAATCTCGAAAGTGTAATTCAAAGTATTTCTCGTGACTATCCGCTGTCACAGATTAAGCTAGTTTCTATTCTGCCAGTTCATCAAGGGGAAGAGTACAAACAGACCGTTTATATTCGTACAAATGAGAAAATCAAGGCATGGAACCAAGCCTATCAAGAGCTAGCTTCTGCCTACATGCAGGTAGAATATGTATCTGTCTTTGAAGAGCTACTCAATCAGGAAGGGCAACTCAAATCAGACTATACAACAGATGGGCTTCACCTTAGCGTTTCTGGCTATCAGGCTCTATCAGAAACCTTGAAAACTAGACTTTTCTAAACATCTACTTGCATTTTTGATTTTTTTACCTAGATAAGGTATAATATCTTTATAGTCTTTGGGGTCGTTACGGATTCGACAGGCATTATGAGGCATATTTTGCGACTCGTGTGGCGACGTAAACGCTCAGTTAAATATAACTGCAAAAAATAACACTTCTTACGCTCTAGCTGCCTAAAAACCAGCAGGCGTGACCCGATTCGGATTGCTCGTGTCTGATGACAGGTCTTATTATTAGCGAGATACGATCAAACTTTGTCTAGCAGTTTGATAAGAGATTGATAGACTCGCAGTTCCTAGGCTTGAGTTATGTGTCGAGGAGCTGTTAAAACAATACATAACCTATGGTTGTAGACAAATATGTTAGCAGATGTTTGGACGTGGGTTCGACTCCCACCGGCTCCATTAATGATTTACATTTTTTTGTAAATCTTTCTAAAACGTTGTTTTTACAACGTTTTTTATTTTATTCTTTGGTATTCCTTTGCATTCCTTTTCACAAAAAGGATACAACAAAGGATACAACATTCCGTTGTATCCTAAATATCAAATCAAGTCCTGAATTTTCTTAAGTTTTTATCATATTTTGTGTTATAATTAAGGTGCCTTAAGAAAAATAATGAAAAAACTAAATGTTTTTCATATAGTTTTCATTGTTTTAATAGTTTAAAGTCAATCTTATTTTTCTCTAATAGAAAATAATGAAAAAGTAGGTTTAGAAAGAGGTGAGTATCTATGCCTTCTCATAAAAAAGTGTCACTCTCTGAGATTAATCAATCTATCGATACTCCAAATAACAATCATTTCTGGCAAAATTTAAAGGCCTTCTTGGGTCCAGGTGCCCTTGTGGCTGTAGGGTATATGGATCCAGGAAACTGGATAACCAGTGTGGTTGGAGGTGCATCCTATAAGTACAGTCTCTTATTTGTCATCTTGATTTCATCACTCATTGCTATGCAGCTTCAGCAGATGGCAGGAAAGCTTGGAATTGTAACTCAAATGGACTTGGCTCAAGCAACAGCTCGTCACTCACCAAAGTGGTTGCGTTATGGTTTATGGGTGATTTTGGAGTTGGCCTTGATGGCGACAGACCTGGCAGAAGTTCTAGGTTCAGCCATTGCTCTCAATCTTCTCTTTAAGATTCCGATTATGATAGCCATCCTTTTGACGGTTCTAGATGTCTTTCTCTTATTGCTTTTGATGAAATTTGGCTTTAAGAAGATAGAAGCTATTGTGACAACACTGATTTTAACGATTTTAGCAATCTTTACTTATCTGGTAGCTTTATCAAATCCAAGTTTCCAAGGAATCGTTGAAGGTTATCTGCCAAATGCAACCTTATTTGAGAGTCCTTTGCCAGGACATGAAAGTCAATTAACATTAGCCTTGGGGATTGTAGGTGCGACGGTTATGCCCCATAACCTCTATTTGCATTCTTCCTTATCTCAAACTCGGAAAATCAATCACAAGGACAAGGATGATGTTCGAAAAGCCGTGCGCTTTATGACCTGGGATTCAAATCTTCAACTGTCCTTGGCCTTTATCGTTAACTCCCTTCTATTAATCCTCGGGGCGGCCCTCTTTTTCGGCCATGCATCCGAGATTTCTGCCTTCTCTCAAATGTATAACGCCCTGCAGGATTCCACCATTGCAGGAGCTATAGCTAGCTCAACCTTATCAACCTTGTTTGCCTTGGCTTTATTAGCCAGTGGTCAAAATTCGACAATTACGGGTACCTTGACTGGACAAATCGTTATGGAAGGTTTCTTGCGTATGCGATTGCCTCAGTGGTTCATTCGTTTGGCAACTCGTCTCTTTGCCTTGTTGCCTGTCATGATTGTAGCGGTTGTGTTTGGTCATCAGGAAAAAACCTTGGATCAGTTATTGGTCTATTCGCAGGTCTTTCTTTCAATCGCTCTTCCGTTTTCAATCTTCCCTTTGATTTATCTAACTTCTAAGAAATCACTGATGGGCGAATTTACCAATGCTAAATGGAATACCATCCTTGGTTATATTGTTTCCATTATCTTAACAATTCTCAATGTGAAATTGTTATTTGATATTTTCTAAGAAATTCACCCGAGTTATAAAACAAACATATAAGAAAAAAGATACCCAAGATTTCTTGGGTATCTTTTTTAGAAAATAAACGGAAGACATGGGATTCGAACCCACGCACGCTTTAACACGCCTACCGCGTTTCCAACACGGCCTCTTAAGCCTCTTGAGTAATCTTCCACACTTACTAAAATAGTCTATCATAAAGGATTCATTCTTGCAAATAAATTTTTAGAAAAAGAAAATGATAGAAAGTGAAAGAAATTGACAAAAAATGCTTGACTTTGTTATTTTTTATGATAGAATGAATAATGTAATCGTTAACAGGAGGTAAACTAGTGCTAAAAAGTGAACGAAAACAGGTGATTTTAGAAGAATTGAAACAGCATAAAATCGTCTCACTTGAGAAATTAGTAGGTTTGTTAGATACTTCAGAATCAACGGTCAGACGTGATTTAGATGAATTGGAGTCTGAAAATAAACTTCGTCGAGTGCATGGAGGAGCAGAGTTACCTCACTCCTTGCAAGAAGAAGAAACCATTCAAGAAAAATCTGTCAAAAACCTTCAAGAGAAAAAGTTGATTGCTCAAAAAGCATCTTCTCTCATCAAAGAAAAAGATGTTATCTTTGTGGATGCAGGAAGTACGACAGCCTTTCTCATTAAGGAATTGGAGCGAAAAGACATTACAGTGGTAACCAATTCCATTCACCATGCGGTTCAATTAGTGGATAAGCAAATCCCAACAGTCATTATCGGTGGTGGAGTCAAGATGACAACTGATGCCAGTATCGGAGGAGTAGCTCTCAATCAGATTAACCAACTGCACTTTGATCGTGCCTTTATTGGAATGAATGGTGTAGATGAAGGTTACTTTACAACTCCAGATATGGAGGAGGGCGCAGTCAAGCGTGCTATCTTAGAAAATGCTAAACAGACATATGTTCTAGCAGATTCATCCAAGATTGGTCAGTCTTGTTTTGCTAAGGTGGCTCCTATAAAACGTGCTATTGTCATTACAAGCAAGGGTCACGAGCTCTTGTCAGCTATCAAAGAGAAAACGGAGGTAATAGAAGTATGATTTATACAGTCACACTCAATCCATCTATAGACTACATTGTTCGTTTGGACAAAGTGGAAGTAGGTAGTGTCAATCGTATGGATAGTGATGATAAGTTTGCTGGTGGTAAAGGTATCAATGTTAGCCGTGTCTTGAAGCGTTTGGATATTCCAAATACAGCGACAGGTTTCATCGGAGGCTTTACTGGAAAATTTATCACAGATACTTTAGCTGAAGAACAAATAGAAACGCAATTTGTCCAAGTGGCAGAAGATACGCGTATCAATGTTAAGATTAAAGCCGACCAAGAAACTGAAATCAATGGGACAGGTCCTAATGTTGAGCCCGAACAACTTGAAGAGTTAAAAGCCATTCTTTCAAGTCTGACAGCAGAAGATACAGTTGTCTTTGCGGGTTCGAGTGCTAAAAACTTGGGTAATGTTGTTTACAAAGAATTAATTGCTTTGACGCGTCAGACAGGCGCACAAGTAGTCTGTGACTTTGAAGGTCAAACCTTGATTGATAGTTTGGATTATCAACCACTTTTAGTCAAACCAAATAATCATGAACTGGGAGCTATATTTGGAGTCAAGCTTGAAAGCCTTGATGAAATAGAAAAATACGCTCGAGAATTACTGGCTAAGGGTGCTCAAAACGTGATTATCTCTATGGCTGGTGATGGTGCCCTTCTGGTAACATCAGATGGAGCATACTTTGCTAAACCAATCAAGGGAACAGTGAAAAACTCAGTGGGGGCTGGTGACTCGATGGTTGCTGGATTTACGGGTGAGTTTGTCAAATCAAAAGATGCAGTAGAAGCCTTCAAGTGGGGAGTGGCTTGTGGAACAGCAACTACCTTCTCAGATGATTTAGCAACTGCAGCATTTATTAAAGAAACTTATGAAAAAGTTGAGGTAGAAAAAAGATGAAAATTCAAGATTTATTGAGAAAAGATGTCATGTTGCTTGATTTGCAAACAACTGAAAAAACTGCAGCTATTGAAGGAATGATTCATAGTCTAGTAGAGCATGGATATGTGACGGATTTTGAAACCTTCAAAGAAGGAATCTTAGCGCGTGAAGCTTTGACTTCTACAGGTTTGGGTGACGGTATCGCAATGCCACACAGCAAAAATGCTGCTGTTAAGGAAGCGACTGTTCTCTTTGCTAAGTCGAACAAGGGTGTTGATTACGAAAGCTTGGATGGACAAGCAACTGACCTCTTCTTTATGATTGCTGCTCCAGAAGGTGCCAATGATACTCACTTGGCTGCCTTGGCAGAATTGTCACAATATTTGATGAAAGACGGATTTGCTGATAAACTTCGTCAAGTAACATCAGCTGATCAAGTCATTGAACTCTTTGACCAAGCTTCAGAAAAAGCTCAAGAACCAGTTCAAGCTCCTGTAAATGAATCTGGTGACTTTATCGTAGCAGTTACAGCTTGTACAACAGGAATTGCCCACACATACATGGCTCAAGAAGCTCTTCAAAAAGTGGCTGCGGAAATGGGTGTTGGTATCAAGGTTGAGACCAACGGTGCAAGTGGTGTAGGCAACAAATTAACAGCAGAAGATATCCGCAATGCCAAAGCTGTTATCATTGCTGCAGATAAAGCAGTTGAGATGGATCGTTTCGATGGTAAACCATTGGTAAACCGTCCGGTTGCAGATGGTATTCGTAAGACAGAAGAGTTGATCAACTTGGCTCTTTCTGGTAATGCTGAAGTATATCGTGCTGCTAATGGAGTGCAAGCTGCAACAGCATCTAATGAAAAACAAAGTCTAGGTGGTGCCTTCTACAAACACTTGATGAGTGGTGTATCACAAATGTTGCCATTCGTTATCGGTGGAGGTATCATGATTGCCCTCGCCTTCTTGATTGATGGTGCTTTGGGTGTTCCAAATGAGAGTCTTGGAAATCTTGGTTCTTACCATGAGCTAGCTTCTATGTTCATGAAAATCGGTGGGTCAGCCTTTGGTTTGATGTTGCCAGTATTTGCAGGATATGTTGCTTACTCAATTGCTGAAAAACCAGGTTTGGTAGCCGGTTTCGTAGCTGGTGCTATCGCTAAAGAAGGTTATGCCTTTGGTAAAATCCCTTACGCTCAGGGTGGTGAAGCAACTTCAGCTCTTGCAGGAGTATCATCAGGTTTTCTTGGAGCCCTCGTAGGTGGATTTATCGCAGGTGCCTTGGTGCTCTTGGTTAAGAAATACGTGAAGGTTCCTCGCTCACTTGAAGGTGCTAAATCAATCCTTCTCTTGCCACTTTTTGGAACAATCTTGACAGGCTTTGTCATGCTAGCTGTTAATATCCCAATGGCCGCAATCAACACTGGTATGAACAACTTCCTTGGTGGTCTTGAAGGTGGATCAGCTGTCCTTCTTGGAGTCGTTCTTGGAGGAATGATGGCTGTCGATATGGGTGGACCTGTCAATAAAGCAGCCTACGTCTTTGGTACTGGTACTCTTGCAGCAACAGTTGCAACAGGTGGTTCAGTAGCCATGGCAGCAGTTATGGCTGGAGGAATGGTTCCACCACTTGCAATCTTTGTGGCAACACTTCTCTTCAAGAATAAATTTACCAAAGAAGAACGTAACTCTGGTTTGACGAACATCGTTATGGGCTTGTCATTCATCACTGAAGGAGCGATTCCATTTGGTGCAGCAGACCCAGCTCGTGCTATCCCAAGCTTCATCCTTGGTTCAGCGGTAGCAGGTGGACTCGTTGGTCTTGCAAATATCAAACTCATGGCTCCTCACGGAGGAATCTTCGTTATCGCCCTTACTTCAAATGCTCTTCTTTACCTTGTCTTTGTCTTGGTAGGAGCAATTGTCAGTGGTGTAGTTTACGGTTACCTTCGTAAACCACAAGCAGTGAAATAAGTCAAATATATTTAGGGAACTATATATCTGTTTACAACAACAAGATGTAGTACTTCAATAATATGAAAAAGACGATTTCCGTTTGGAAATCGTCTTCTCATTATTTCAATAGTTCATATTCAAATAATTTACTTTCAAGCTCATTTTCGTAGTAATCTGCTAGCCTTGTTTTAAGCTCTTTTAGTTTGGTGTTAACTTTTTCATTGTTGAATATCTTTTTATCATTACTATCTTTGTATGATGTGTTTATCTCTAATTCAATTTGATAAGTGCCATAATTGTATTCCGGATTGTATTCTTGAGTATCTTTGACTAGTTCAAGTAATTCATCGAAGACACCTAACAACATTAAGTCCGCTCTATCAAGCTTCCCATACTTTTCTTGTTCGACCAATTCTTTACGGACTATAGAGTTCTCATCTAAGCACATCTCGTTATTGTAAAATTTCCCATCAGAACCATGGAAGCTTAAACAATGATTCTTTTGAGATATGCAAGTCCATAACGTAGATTTTCTAAGAAAATCTATATCCTTTTTATACAAATCTCCTTTGTCGGCAGTTGTATAGTAAATATCTCTTTCATACCAGTTTTTTTGAGGATACTGCTTGGCAACAAACAAAACTGTCTGCTCTGCATAATTAGTTGTTCTAACTTGACTACCTCGTCCATGATATATAGCAATTCTAGTCATTCGTATGTCCTGCGGAGTAATACCAAAACCACTGGCTTCTATAACCGCTAAAATATTATCATTATAAACAGGTTTCCCATAGCTTTTCAGTGGCACTTCTCTACCATCGTAGCCAGTAGCAATTTTAGACAATACATCTGTTTTTACCTTTTTAGAATAAAATTCTCCTAGCGTTTTGTATACTTTTCTTATAGTGACATGCTTCACATCTTTAAGAATAGCATCCTCAGGTACATCAATGACTGCAGCCCCTTTCCCAGTTCCCCACTTTTTGTCATCTTTCCAAATCTCTTTAGCTGGAACAGTTAAACTTTCTGTTATGGTATCAACTTCATTCTTCCATTGTGCGACTAAAACAGAACTTTCTTGTGCTTTAAAATTCCCTCTATTTGCTAAAAAACCATCAACGAAAATTTTTTTCATCAATCCTACAGACTTCCAATACTTTACTGGTGCAAATAGGATGTAATAATCATGTTCATTTCTCATAAAATACTTCTCAAACGACCAAACAAATTGATTGAGTAAATCTTTTGCATGACTACTATCCCCAGTAAATTCATCGGACATCAATTTTCTTATATAGCTGTATTTATCTTTAGATTTAACATTTCCTTCTTGAGCACGGGCTAACTCGCTAGAATAAGGGGGATTTTCGAAACCAATAATCGCAACATTTTTGTCATCTATGACTTCTTGTAATGTATTATGTTTTCCATCTGTTTCCATTGGAATTGATAAAAACTCTTCTGATAAAGCATCTCCACCTGTTACTAAGTTCCCTTTGTTTGCTTGTACCAATGAAAGTGGTGGTATGATAGCCCGTACCTTCCCAATATATTTGTTATACAAAACAAGCCATTCTTTTATTTCATAAGTATTCAAGATGACATGGCTTAACTCTTCTTCAGTTAAATAATGCTCTAATGCTCCTGTACCAGCACATCTATCCAAAATAACATAGTCCATACCTTTAGGAAGACTGCTAATAGCTTGATGAACAAGTTTAGTTGCTTCTTTAACATAGGGTAGTGGTGTATAAAACGCTCCTAAATCTTTTCTATTTGCAGGGTCATTTAATGCGTCCATTACGGTGTCAAAATCGCTTTCGTCTCCACACCAAGGTAAGATATAGTTTTCGACTATTGAATTAGATGGTTGTTTGAGCATCTCAAACATTTGAGATTTAGTTGTTGTTTTATCGTGACGGTATATGTAGTTCGCCCACCCTAAAATGTTTGGAAAATCAATTTCAAATTTTTGATACTCGTCTATTTGGAATAATTCAAGCAATTCATGATTTTTAGGGCTTTTTGGTTGAAGAACGTCAAATTCAATTACTTTTTCAGGGTTAGTAGCATCTTTTAAAGTCTTCTGATTTACATTTTTTGATGCACTATTCGTATAATTTTGTAAAATTTCTAAACGATATTTAGTTGCATCATAAACACTTGCACGATTTTTATTTATATCAACTAAAACGATTTTGCTTGGTATAGGAATACCACCTTTAATCCTTAATTTAGACAGATAGTGGATAGCTTGAGTAAGCACAGCATTAAGATCAGCAATGCTATTTTTAAATTCAAACAGAGCTCCGTTAACGATACCATCAGTATTTTCGATTAAAATATCCTTTTCGTCAAAACCGAAACTTCTCCAGAAAAATAAATTGTCAGCTCTTTCATTTCCAGATTGCCAACTTCTATCAATAGCTAGAGGCGTCATTTTACACCTCCAACAATCAACCCATATAGTTGAGGAACAGCAGAAAAGACTTCTCCACAAAAACGTGAAAAAGCCTGTTTTAGTGCTTGACAAAAAACACGTCCGATTACATAATCAGCGTGAGCTGTGAGCTGTGAGCTGTGAGCTGTGAGCTGTGAGCTGTGAGCTGTGAGCTGTGAGCTGTGAGCTGTGAGCTGTGAGCTGTGATTGCGTTCATACCAATCATTCCTTTACTTTTTGATAGTTTTATTATATCAAAATTTTAAAATTTTGCATATCTTCTTTTTCTGATGAACAGTCAGCTGGATCATAAAGGCTATCAAAAAGATGTTCTGAAATTGCTTAGAGAGGGAAACTATGGATAAGAAAATTTTTTTTGAATCTCTTAATACATAACTACTCAAGGAGGATATTGATCTTTTTAGAAATGGCGGTGAAATATGATATAATAGAAGCATGGCAAACAAGAATACAACTAAAACAAGACGCAGACCGTCTAAAGCAGAATTGGAAAGAAAACAAGCGATTCAACGAATGTTGATTTCCTTAGCTTTGGCTATCTGTTTAATTTTTGCAGCCCTCAAATGGGGAGCTGTCGGAATCACTGTTTATAACCTGATTCGCTTACTCGTAGGGAGTTTAGCATACTTAGCTATTTTCTCTCTCTTGATTTATCTATTCTTCTTTAAATGGATTCATAAACAAGAAGGCTTGCTAGCAGGTTTCTTCTTTATTTTTGCAGGCTTACTCCTCATCTTTCAAGCTTATCTTGTCTGGAAGCTTAGTATGGCAAATGCTATTTTTCAAGGAACAATTGGACAAATCTTTAAAGATTTAACCAGTTTTCAAGTAAGCGGTTTTGCAGGGGGAGGCTTGTTAGGGGTAGGGCTCTACATTCCGGTAGCCTTTTTGTTCTCAAACATCGGTACCTATTTCATCGGGGCAATCTTAATCCTAATCGGAGCTCTTTTAATGAGTCCATGGTCTATCTATGATATTGCTGATTTTCTTTCAGCTCGATTTGCTATCTGGATGGAACGCCGTGAACAGAAAAAGCAAGAGCGCTTTATCAAGCGTGAAGAAGAAAAGGTACGAAGAGAAGCAGAAGAGCAAGCGAGACTTGAAAAAGAAAGAGAAGAGCAGGTTTTGCTTGACATGCAGCCTGTAAATATGGAAACTGGAGAAATCTTATCAGACCAACCACTGCAAGAATTTCCTCCACTTCCAGAGGAGGAATGGGTAGAACCTGAGATTATTCTCCCGCAAGCTGATTTTGATTACCCTGAAGAAGGAGACTATCCAGAGGAAGAAGTTTTCTCTGAAGAAGATGATGATGACGAAGAGGTTGAAGTAGATTTTTCTGCTAAAAAGGCCTTGGAGTATAAGCTTCCAAGCTTGCAACTCTTTGCGCCAGACAAACCAAAAGATCAGTCAAAAGAAAAGAAAATCGTTCGAGAAAATATTAAAATTTTGGAAGAAACCTTTGCAAGTTTCGGTATCAAGGTAACGGTTGAGCGTGCTGAAATCGGTCCGTCGGTGACCAAGTATGAAGTTAAACCTGCAGTTGGTGTCCGTGTCAACCGTATTTCAAACCTAGCAGATGACTTGGCTCTCGCCTTGGCTGCTAAAGATGTCCGTATCGAAGCACCGATTCCTGGGAAATCCTTGGTAGGTATCGAAGTTCCTAACTCGGAAATTGCAACTGTATCCTTCCGTGAGCTTTGGGAACAATCTCAAACTAAGCCTGAAAACCTTCTAGAAATTCCTCTTGGGAAAGCAGTCAATGGTACGGCTCGTAGTTTTGATTTGGCAAAAATGCCTCACTTGCTAGTGGCCGGTTCTACAGGTTCTGGTAAATCCGTTGCAGTTAACGGAATCATCGCAAGTATTTTGATGAAGGCCCGCCCTGACCAGGTTAAGTTTATGATGGTGGACCCTAAGATGGTTGAGCTTTCAGTATACAACGATATCCCTCATCTCTTGATTCCAGTTGTGACCAACCCTCGTAAGGCCAGCAAGGCCCTTCAAAAAGTCGTTGACGAGATGGAAAACCGCTATGAACTTTTCGCCAAAGTCGGAGTTCGAAATATTGCTGGTTTCAATGCTAAAGTTGAGGAATTCAACGCTCAATCAGAGTACAAACAAGTACCTCTACCTTTAATCGTTGTGATTGTGGATGAGTTGGCTGACCTCATGATGGTTGCTAGCAAGGAAGTAGAAGATGCCATTATCCGACTTGGACAGAAGGCGCGTGCAGCTGGTATTCACATGATTCTTGCAACCCAGCGTCCTTCAGTGGATGTTATTTCTGGTTTGATTAAGGCAAATGTGCCGTCTCGTGTGGCTTTTGCAGTTTCTTCAGGAACAGATTCACGCACGATTTTGGATGAAAATGGTGCTGAGAAATTACTCGGCCGAGGGGATATGCTCTTTAAGCCAATTGATGAAAACCATCCTGTCCGTCTCCAAGGATCCTTTATCTCAGATGATGATGTGGAACGCATCGTAAACTTCATTAAGGCTCAAGCTGATGCGGATTATGATGAAAGCTTTGACCCAGGAGAAGTATCTGAGTCAGAAGGTGAGTTTGGTTCTAGCGATGATGCTGGAGATCCTCTCTTTGAAGAAGCAAAGGCTCTTGTCATCGAGACACAAAAAGCAAGTGCATCCATGATTCAGCGCCGTCTATCGGTTGGTTTTAACCGAGCTACTCGATTGATGGAAGAATTAGAGATGGCTGGAGTTATTGGTCCTGCTGAAGGGACAAAACCTCGAAAAGTCTTACAACAATAATTGTTTGAAAATAGAATAAAAATTCAAGAAATTACCTTTCGAAAATGGGGATAATCTACTCTAATTTTTCGAAGGTGATTTCTTTTTTTATGCCTATGATTATAGGTGTTCTTGTAGTAAAAAGACTTTCAGTCTGGTTCGGAATTTAGATTTTACTTTTACTAATTTTAACTAATATAGTATTGATTTTTAAACCGGTTTTTGATATATTAAAATGGTATAAGAAATATTTATATGTTTAAAAAATAAGCGAAAATAATGAAGGGGGTTATTTTTTTAAGACAAAATGCAAACGCTTACTTTTTAAGCGGAAAGGAATAAAAAAATAATGGATAAAAGATTATTTGAAAAACGTTGTAAATATAGTATTCGGAAATTTTCATTAGGTGTTGCTTCTGTTGTCATTGGTGCTACATTCTTTGGAACAAGTACTGTTTTGGCAGATACAGCCCAAACTGGTTCTACTGCAAATATGCCAGCCGATTTAGCAGCTGCTCTGGCAAATGCAAAAGATGATAATGGACATGATTTTGAAGCACCAAAACCTGGAGAAGATCATGGTTCTCCTGAAGTTACCGAAGGACCAAAAACTGAGGAAGAATTACTAGCGAAAGAAAAAGAAGCTGCAACAACTGAAAATGAACTTCCAAAAGATTTGCGTGAAAAACTTGATAAGGCTGAAGATAGTGGCCATACTGCTTCGAAAGAAGACTTAGCAAAAGAAGATAAAAGTTTAGTTCCAGAAGATGTCGCTAAAACAAAAAACGGTGAATTGAATTACGGTGCAACTGTTGAAATTAAGAGCGATGCTGGGACTGGTAGTGGGATTGTTATCGGAGAAAATCTTGTTTTATCCGTATCTCATAACTTTATCAAGGATGTTCCAGATGGCAACAATCGTAAGGTAGCAGACAACATCGAAAGTGATAAGGATGTGTATACAGTTTCTTATGAAGGTGCACCAGACGTTAAGTTTAGTAAAAATGATGTAAAACACTGGGATCGTGAAGGTTTTCTAAAAGGTTATAAAAATGACTTAGCCATTGTCAAACTTCGCAAACCTCTTGCAAATGCTCCAGTTGAAGTTTTAGATAAACCATCTACCATTAAGGTAGGAGATAAGGTACACGTCTTTGGCTATCCAAAAGGAAAGCTCGATCCAATCCTTAATACCACTGTCGAAGCTATTAACAATCATGGCGAAGGCGTTCGTGGCATTAGCTACCAAGGAAGTGAACCTGGTGCCAGTGGTGGCGGAATCTTTGATGAAAATGGAAAATTAATTGGTATTCACCAAAACGGTGTATCTGGTAAACGTAGTGGTGGTATCCTCTTCTCACCTGCACAGTTAGAATGGATTCAAAACTATATCAAAGGTATTGAAACAACGAAACCAGCGGGTCTAGATGCACTTGATAAACAAGTTGAAGATAAAGAAGAAAAACCAAAAGAGGACAAACCTCAGGAAGAAAAACCAGTTGAAAACAAACCAGCTGAGAACAAACCAGCTGAGAATAAACCAGCGGAAAACAAACCGGCTGAAAGAAAAGAAGTTAAACCAGAATGGAAAACTGTTGAAAAGAAGGAACAACAAGGAACAGTAGCAATTCGTGAAGAAAAAGGTGTTCGATACAATCAACTAGCTTCAACAGCTCAAAATGATAACGGAAAAAATCCAGCTTTGTTCGAAAAAGAAGGTTTGACAGTTGACGCTAACGGCAATGCTACAGTTGATTTGACCTTCAAAGAAGAGTCTGAAACAGGCAAGTCTCGCTTTGGTGTTTTCATGAAATTTAAAGACACGGATAATAACGTTTTTGTAGGGTATGACCAAGGCGGATGGTTCTGGGAATACAAGACAAATGGTAGCGGACTTTGGTATCAAGGCGGACGTGTCGCAGCACCAGTAAATGGTTCTGTTAACCATTTGACGATCAGTCTCAAATCGGACGGACAACTGAACGCAACCAACAATGATGTCAAGTTATTCGATACTCTTACCTTACCTTCTGCAGTTAATGACAAATTAAAAGATGAGAAGAAGATTGTTCTTAAAGCTGGAACATACAATAGTAGCGAAAGAACAATTGTAAACATTAAAACAGATGACCAAGAAGGCGTTAAAGCAGACCAAGAAGTTGCTGAAAAAGAAAAAGGCGATGAGGTCGATGATCGTAACGTGAAATACGACACAATTGAGTCTACTGTTTTGAAAGCAGTTATTGACCAAGCCTTCCCTCGTATTAAAGAATATGTCCTTAACGGCAACAAGCTTCCAGGTCAACTTCAACCAATTAATCAAGTTGTTATCAATAAGCATGCCGTAACTCCTGAAGTTACCTATAAAAAAGTAAACGCAACAACTGCTGAGTATGAAATGAAACTCCGTGATGAGGAAAATCTCATCAATGCAGATATGACTGTTCGTTTACAAGTAGTGGGCAATCAACTTCACTTTGATGTGACTAAGATTGTCAACCATAACCAAGTAACACCAGGACAGAAGATTGATGATGAACGTAAATTACTTTCTTCTATCAGCTTCCTAGGCAATGCCTTGGTATCTGTTTCAAGTGACCAACCTGGAGCTAAGTTTGATGGGGCAACCATGTCAAACAATACTCACGTAAGTGGGGATGACCATATCGAAGTAACCAATCCAATGAAAGAATTGGCCAAAGGTTACATGTATGGATTTGTTTCAACAGATAAACTAGCTGCTGGTGTATGGAGTAATTCTCAAAATAGTTACGGTGGTGGTTCTTATGACTGGACACGTTTGACAGCCTACAAGAACACTATTGGTAATGCTAACTACGTTGAAATCCATAGTTCTGAATGGCAGTGGGAAAAAGCACACAATGGTATTGTCTTCCCAGCTTATACTAAGGAACTTCCAAGTGCTAAAGTTGTCATCACAGAAGATGCCAATGCTGATAATAAAGTAGACTGGCAAGATGGTGCGATTGCATACCGTAGCATCATGAACAACCCTCAAGGTTGGGAAAAAGTAAAAAATATCACTGCCTACCGTATCGCCATGAACTTTGGTTCACAGGCACAAAACCCATTCCTGATGACCTTGGATGGTATCAAGAAGATTAACCTCCACACAGATGGTCTTGGACAGGGTGTCCTCCTTAAAGGTTACGGTAGTGAAGGACATGACTCAGGTCACTTAAACTACGCGGATATCGGTAAACGTATCGGTGGTACGAAAGACTTTAAAGCTCTTATTGAAAAAGCTAAGAAATATGGTGCCCACCTGGGTATCCACGTTAACGCTTCAGAAACCTATCCTGAATCAAAATACTTCAATGAAAATATCCTTCGTAAAAATGCTGACGGTAGCTATAGCTATGGTTGGAACTGGCTTGACCAAGGTATTAATATCGATGCAGCTTATGACTTGGCTCATGGACGTTTAGCGCGTTGGGAAGAATTGAAGAAAGAATTGGGTGAAGGTCTAGACTTCATTTATGTCGACGTTTGGGGTAACGGCCAATCAGGTGACAACGGTGCTTGGGCAACTCACGTTCTTGCAAAAGAAATCAACCAACAAGGTTGGCGCTTTGCAATTGAGTGGGGCCATGGTGGTGAGTATGACTCTACCTTCCATCACTGGGCAGCTGACTTGACTTATGGTGGCTATACCAATAAAGGTATCAACAGTGCGATTACTCGCTTTATCCGTAACCACCAAAAAGATGCTTGGGTTGGTGATTACAGAAGCTACGGAGGTGCGGCAAACTATCCACTTCTAGGCGGATACAGCATGAAAGACTTCGAAGGTTGGCAAGGTCGTAGCGACTATAATGGTTATGTAACCAACTTGTTTGCCCACGATGTTATGACTAAGTACTTCCAACACTTCACTGTTAGCAAATGGGAAAATGGTAAACCAGTAACCATGACTGACAATGGTGGTACTTATAAGTGGACACCTGAGATGAAGGTTGAATTGGTAGATGAGGAAAACAACAAGGTAGTTGTTACTCGTAAATCTAACGATGTCAATAGCCCACAATACCGTGAACGAATTGTAACACTTAATGATCGTGTCATTCAAGATGGTTCAGCCTACTTGACTCCTTGGAACTGGGATGCCAATGGTAATAAGCTTACTGGTGACAAGGAAAAGATGTACTACTTCAATACTGAAAAAGGTGCAACAACTTGGACACTTCCTAGTGACTGGGCAAACGGCAAAGTTTACCTTTACAAACTAACAGACCAAGGTAAGACTGAAGAACAAGAAGTAGCTGTCAAAGATGGTAAGATCACACTCGACCTTCTAGCAAATCAACCATATGTTCTTTATCGCTCTAAACAAACTAATCCTGAAATGTCATGGAGCGAAGGAATGCACATCTATGACCAAGGATTTAACAGTGAATCTTTAGATCATTGGAAGATTGAAGGTGATGCTTCTAAAGCGACAGTTGTTAAATCTCAAGGTGCGAACCAAATGCTCCGCATCCAAGGCAATAAAGAAAAAGTTAGTCTCACTCAAAAATTGACTGGCTTGAAACCAAATACTAAATATGCTGTCTATGTCGGTGTTGATAACCGTAGTGATGCTAAAGCAAGCATTACTGTTAACACTGGTGAGAAAGAAGTGACCAACTACACTAACAAGTCACTCGCTCTTAACTATGTTAAAGCATACGCTCATAACACACGTCGTGACAACGCAACTGTTAATGATACAAGTTACTTCCAAAATATGTATGCCTTCTTCACAACAGGTTCAGATGTATCAAATGTAACCTTGACCTTGAGTCGTGAAGCAGGAGATGAAGCAACTTACTTCGATGAAATCCGTACTTTCGAAAATGATTCAAACATGTACGGTGATGGTCATGATACTGCAAAAGGCGTCTTCAAACAAGACTTTGAAAATGTCGGACAAGGTATCTTCCCATTTGTCATCGGTGGAATCGAAGGTGTTGAAGATAACCGTACTCACTTGTCTGAAAAACATGGTCCATACACACAACGTGATTGGAATGGCAAGAAAGTTGACGACGTTATCGAAGGAAATTGGTCACTCAAGACAAATGGTCTAGTTAGCCGTCGTAACTTGGTTTACCAAACAATCCCACAAAACTTCCGCTTTGAAGCAGGTAAGACCTACCGTATCACATTTGACTACGAAGCAGGTTCTGATAGTACTTACGCATTTGTTGTAGGTAAGGGAGAATTCCAATCTGGCCGTCGTGGTAGCCAAGCAAGCGACCTCGAAATGCATGAATTACCAAATTCATGGACTGATTCTCAAAAAGCGAAACGTGCAACCTTCCTTGTGACAGGTGCTGAAACTGGCGATACCTGGGTAGGTATCTACTCTACAGGAAACGCAAGTAACACTCGTGGAGATTCTGGTGGTAATGCTAACTTCCGTGGTTACAATGACTTCATCATGGATAGACTTCAAATCGAAGAGATTGTCTTGACTGGTAAGATGATGACAGAAAATGCTGTCAAGAATTATCTTCCAACTGTAGCCATGACTAACTACACCAAAGAAAGTATGGATGCTTTGAAAGAAGCAGTCTTCAACCTCAGCCAAGCAGATGATGACATTAGTCTAGAAGAAGCAAAAGCAGAAATCGATAAGGTCAATGCTCTTAAAGATGCTTTGGTTATGAAGAAAACAGCTCTTGTATCAGATGACTTTGCAAGTCTTTCAGCTCCTGCTCAGGCTGGTGAAGGTCTTGAAAATGCCTTTGATGGTAACTTGTCTAGCCTATGGCATACATCATGGAGCGGAGGCGATGTTGGTAAACCAGCAACAATGGTCTTGAAAGAACCAACAGAAATTACAGGCTTCCGTTATGTTCCACGTGGTTCAGGTTCAAATGGTACCTTGAGAGATGTGACTCTTGTGGTTACTGATGAAACAGGTAAGGACCATACCTTCAATGCAACGAATTGGGCTGGCAATAATAAGCCAAAAGATATTGACTTTGGTAAGACTATCAAGGCTAAGAAGATTGTTCTAACTGGAACAAGAACCTATGGTGATACTGAAAACCAATATCAATCAGCTGCAGAACTTATCTTTGCTCGTCCTCAAGTTGCTGAAGCAGGTCTTGATACAAGTGCATATGAAACTGCATTAGCTAAGGCCCAAAAATTAACGGATAAGAGCAATCAAGAAGAAGTGGCAAGTGTAGTTGCAAGCATGAAGTATGCAACAGATAACCACCTCTTAACAGATCGAATGGTGACATTCTTTGCAGAATATTTGGATCAGTTGAAGGATTCAACACCAACTCCAGATCCA
>NZ_CAXOQQ010000004.1:0-210197 GCF_964211575.1 Streptococcus sp. oral taxon 061
GTTGGGGCTTCAGTAGTTGTTGTAGTTGGTTTGTTTGATGTGTTGACGACCTTAATTACGTTTGCATCATCAATTTTTTCAACCTTAGAAGTGTAACCTTCAGGTGTATTTGTTTCCACTACTGAGTACTCAATCTTCTTACCGTCTTTGATACCTGGTAATTTAGTAAATTCTGCTTTCCAACCAGAAGCTTTTGTAAGAGCTTGTGTCATCCCTTCCAAGGCTTGGCCGTCAGCATACAATTGAACAGTAATATCTTTACGGTCAGATTCTTCGTCACCAACCCACTCTTTCTGAACTGTCACAGTTGTATCACCAGATACCCAGAATTTCAACTCATTATTGTTCCAGAAAGCTGGATCAGTTTGAGGTGTTGTGATTTCATCAGCTGTCAAGGTTGCATTGTTGTCAACACGGATGGTTGTCTTAGGAATGATTGTTTGGTATTCAACGATTAATTCTTCGTCCGTAGCTGTTTTGAAAACATCACTTACGTCTGATAAATTAACGGTAAATCCATTTCCGTCTGCATCGAATTTCACATGTTTCCAGAAATCCCAACCTGAAGCAACCACTTGTCCACCTTTTCTCAATGTGAATGATGGTTTCAAGTAAGTTCCAACGAAGAATTCACTTGCAGCGTGGTTTGCAGCAGGAGCAAAAGTGATTTTTGAGTAATCGACGGCTGGAGCTTGGATTTTATCTGATACAACAGGGTTTGTGATGGCTTGTTTTTTACCATCTCCATTGATACGGATAAACCATTTTGTTAGATAGTAGTCATCTCCAACATTCATCCAAGCATAGTTTTCAGAAACATCCAATTTGAATGTCTTAGATACATAGTCACCTGTAAGGTTGTATTTATTCAATACTGATTCAAATACGCCAGGTCCATCAGGGCGTGTAATGATGACAGATTCTGAACCGACTTTAGAAGTGGCGGTCTTGTTTCCAGGATTTCCTGGAGTGCTATCCCACACTGCTCGGTATTGGAACCCACCCTTAACATTTTGGTTCATGGATTCGATTGCTTTTTTAAAAGTAAAAGTAATCTTCTTGTTTGTCATTGACAAGGTAGCTACTTCAGCACCGTTGGCTTGAAGTGATTGAGTAGCGAGTTCTGTGATATTTAAACCTTCGGGAGCATCGATGGTAAAAGTATCTCCTTCTTTAACAGATTTACCTGTTAAGTCCCATTCAAAAGAAAATGTGACCTTTTGACCAGATGTATCTGCTTTAAGGTTTGTAATAGTGGGAGTGACAGTTGCTGCAGAAACTGGCTTGATGATTGACAAACCAAGAGCAACTACACTGAACATTGCTACAAACGCGAATAATTTTTTATAGAAAGTTTTCACTTGTTCCTCCATTCCTTTCTTCCAGAAAATCTTCTTGTTTGGTAATAACAACCAAAATGTTGATTTATATCTTTTAATAAAATTGACAGTCCTACTCTGACGAATAATCCTTTCTTTATTGCAGTTTACTCCAGCTCCAGTGAAGATAAATTAATGCAATAGTTTTGAGACTCCGTATGTTATCAACTACTTTATATTTAGAGTAACTATTAGACGTAAAAGGGATTTTATGCTAGTTTATTTCATGGACGTGAATCCAATATTTAAAAAATAACTAATGAATGTTTTAAATATTGGATTCGCTTTTGAAGAAAACTAAAAATAGAAGTGCAATACATTAAAAAAGACATAATGATTATCATAGATTAAGTATTAATATACCAAACACACTTATTTTAGCACTAACGTATGCATTAGTCAAAGAAATTGATGCGAATTTCCTATAAATTTTGGTGTTTTTTGCTCGTTTTGACAAAATACCAAAACAGGCTTAAAATATAGAAATTCTAGGCGTTCACAAAACCATTTTCTTATTATTTGAGTTCAAAAAGACAAAAATGTGTAAATGAACTTTCAAAGCTTTTTTCTGACTTAAAATATGATAAAATAGGTATGTTTGAACTAGAGCATATGCTCATGAATTTAGAATAGGAGAATATGATGCAAGCAGTAGAACATTATATCGAAACATTTGTTCCTGAACATTATGATTTGTTTTTAGACTTGAGTCGTGAGACCAAGACTTTTTCAGGAAAAGTAACTATTACCGGTCTAGCTAAAAGTGACCGTATTTCCCTTCACCAAAAGGACTTGGAAATTGCTTCAGTTGAAGTAGCAGGTCAAGCTCGTCCATTTACAGTTGATAACGAAAACGAAGCCCTTCATATCGAACTTACAGAAGCAGGTTCATTTGAATTGGTTATTGCTTTTTCAGGTAAAATCACAGACAACATGACAGGAATCTATCCATCATACTACACAGTTGATGGAGTTAAGAAGGAAGTCTTGTCGACTCAGTTTGAGAGCCACTTTGCCCGTGAAGCCTTCCCATG
Source organism: Streptococcus sp. oral taxon 061 (assembly GCF_964211575.1). Lineage (GTDB taxonomy): Bacteria > Bacillota > Bacilli > Lactobacillales > Streptococcaceae > Streptococcus. The sequence continues at coordinate 2,414 of NZ_CAXOQQ010000004.1, forward strand.
TGTGGATGAACCAGAAGCGAAAGCAACCTTTGATCTAGCTCTTCGTTTTGACCAAGCAGAAGGCGAACTTGCCTTGTCAAACATGCCTGAGATTGACGTTGAAAATCGCAAAGAAACTGGCATCTGGAAGTTTGAAACTACACCTCGAATGTCTTCTTACTTGCTAGCTTTCGTAGCTGGTGATTTGCAGGGGGTAACTGCTACAACTAAAAATGGTACCTTGGTAGGTGTATACTCAACCAAGGCCCATCCACTTTCAAACCTTGATTTCTCACTAGACATCGCTGTTCGTTCTATCGAATTTTACGAAGACTACTACGGAGTCAAGTATCCAATCCCTCAATCTCTTCACATCGCCCTTCCTGACTTCTCAGCAGGTGCTATGGAAAACTGGGGTCTCGTAACCTACCGTGAAGTCTACTTGGTTGTGGATGAGAACTCCACCTTTGCTAGCCGTCAACAAGTAGCCCTTGTCATTGCCCACGAGCTTGCTCACCAATGGTTCGGTAACCTTGTGACTATGAAGTGGTGGGATGACCTTTGGCTCAACGAAAGCTTCGCCAACATGATGGAATACGTCTGTGTAGATGCGATTGAGCCAAGCTGGAATATTTTTGAAGATTTCCAAACAAGTGGAGTGCCAGCTGCTCTTAAACGTGATGCAACTGATGGTGTTCAGTCTGTTCACGTCGAAGTCAAACACCCAGATGAAATCAATACACTCTTTGACTCTGCTATCGTTTATGCTAAAGGAAGTCGTCTCATGCACATGCTTCGTCGTTGGCTAGGAGATGCTGATTTTGCTAAAGGTTTGCATGCTTACTTTGAAAAACACCAATACGGAAACACTATTGGTCGTGACCTTTGGAATGCCCTTGGTCAAGCATCAGGCCGTGATGTAGCAGCCTTTATGGATTCTTGGTTGGAGCAACCTGGTTATCCAGTTTTGACTGCTACAGTTGAAAATGATGTTTTGAAGATCTCACAAAAACAATTCTTCATCGGTGAGCATGAAGACAAGAATCGTCTTTGGGTAGTACCCCTTAACAGTAACTGGAAAGGTTTGCCAGATACACTCGAAACTGAAAGCATCGAAATTCCTGGTTATGCAGCTCTTCTTGCTGAAAACAAAACAGCTCTTCGTCTCAACACTGAAAATACTGCCCACTACATTACTGACTATCAAGGTGAATTACTGGATGCTATCCTTTCAGAATTAGTTGAACTTGATAACACAAGTAAGCTTCAAATCGTCCAAGAACGTCGCTTGCTTGCTGAAGCAGGACATGTATCATATGCAGACTTGTTGCCAGTACTTGATAAACTTGCTAAGGAAGAGTCTTACCTGGTTGTTGCTGCAGTTTCTCAAGTTATTTCTGCCCTTGAGCGCTTTATCGATGAAGGAACAGAAGCTGAGAAAGCCTTTAACACTCTAGTTGCTAAATTGGCCCGTCACAACTATGAACGACTTGGTTTTGAAGCGAAAGACGGAGAATCAGATGAGGATGAGTTGGTTCGTCAATTGACCATTTCTATGATGATTCGTTCAAATGATGAAGAAGCTAGTCAGGTAGCAAGTCAAATCTTTGCAGCCCATAAAGAAAAACTTGCAGGACTTCCAGCAGCCATTCGTGCTCAAGTCCTCATCAATGAGATTAAACACAATGAGACTAAGGACTTGGTTGCAACTTACCTAGACCTATACACTCATGCAACAGATGCAGTTTTCAAACGTCAATTAGCAGCTGCGCTTGCATACAGTACAGATGCAGAAAACATCCAAACTCTTCTTGCAACTTGGAAGGACAAATTTGTCGTGAAACCACAAGACCTTTCAGCATGGTACCTCCAATTCCTTGGACACCAAGCTACCCAAGAAACTGTTTGGGTTTGGGCTCGTGAAAACTGGGATTGGATCAAGGCAGCCCTTGGTGGAGATATGAGCTTTGATAGCTTTGTTATCTTCCCATCACACATCTTTAAAACAGAACAACGTTTGGCAGAGTATAAGGCCTTCTTTGAACCACAACTTTCTGATCTTGCCCTTAGCCGTAATATCAGCATGGGTATCAAGGATATCGCGGCTCGCGTTGAATTGATTAAACGTGAAAAAGCAGCGGTTGAAGCAGTTGTTGCACAATATGGTAAGGCTTAAAAACTTCTTGACTAAATAGTATATAAAAACTCAACTTTCTCTAAGAAAAACAAGGAAAGTTGAGTTTTTTTTAAGATATTTTTGCTATAATGGATATAATAAGGAGGAATTTTTGATGATTAAAATTCTATTAGTGGAAGATGACCTAGGCCTGTCAAATTCAGTCTTTGATTTTTTGGATGATTTTGCAGATGTTATGCAGGTATTTGATGGCGAAGAAGGTCTCTACGAGGCTGAAAGTGGTGTCTATGACCTGATTCTATTGGACTTGATGTTACCAGAAAAAAATGGTTTCCAAGTCTTAAAAGAACTACGTGAAAAAGGTGTTTCGACTCCTGTTCTCATCATGACAGCCAAGGAAAGTCTTGATGACAAAGGACATGGCTTTGAGCTGGGAGCAGATGATTATCTAACCAAACCATTTTATCTAGAAGAACTCAAGATGCGTATTCAGGCCCTTCTCAAACGCTCAGGTAAATTTAACGAAAATACCTTAACGTACGGTGATTTGACAGTCAATCTATCTACGAATGAAGTTAAGGTTCAAGATGCCTCTGTTGAGCTTCTTGGTAAAGAATTTGAACTCTTGGTCTATTTCCTCCAAAACCAAAATGTCATCTTACCAAAAACCCAAATCTTTGACCGTTTATGGGGATTTGACAGTGACACAACCATTTCCGTTGTAGAAGTTTATGTATCAAAAGTTCGTAAGAAATTGAAAGGTTCAACCTTTGCTGAAAATCTCCAAACTTTGCGTAGTGTTGGGTATATTTTAAAACATGTTTAAGAAATTAAAAAAGAATTGGTACGCAGAAGATTTTAGCTACTTTATTCGTAATTTTGGTGTGTTCACCCTAATTTTCTCTGCCATGACCTTGATTATCTTGCAGGTTATGCACTCCAGTCTCTACACATCAGTGGATGAGAAACTGCTATCTCTCAGCAACAATCCTCAGGACATCATTCAATTGGCCGTCAATCGTGCAACTGAAGACGTTAAGGATTTAGGTAGTGGCAGTGTCGCTTCAGCATCTGATAAAAAACCAAATGTGAGTTCCAATACTGAAGTGATTTTGCTAGATTCAAATTTGAATCAATTAGTGACTGGTAATCGCTTTTTAGGATTAGACAGAATCACCTTCAATAAAAAGGATTTAAACCATATCCGACAACTTCATGTTGTGAATAGCTACGGCCAGGATGAGATTTATCGGGTGGTCTTAACGGAAATGAATATTGATTCTGTTTCGACTAATATTAAGTATGCTGCTATCCTGATTAACACAAGCCAACTAGAGCAAATTAGTCAAAACCACGAGCAGTTAATCGTGGTGGTAATGGCAAGTTTTTGGATTCTATCTATCTTAGCCAGTCTTTATCTTGCACGTGTCAGTGTTAAACCCTTACTTGAAAGTATGCAAAAGCAAAAAAGCTTTGTGGAAAATGCCAGTCATGAATTACGGACTCCGTTGGCAGTTCTTCAGAACCGTCTGGAAACTCTTTTTAGAAAACCAGAGGCGACTATTATGGAGTCAAGTGAGAGTATCGCTTCTAGTTTGGAAGAAGTTCGAAATATGAAGTTTCTAACAACTAACCTTCTCAATCTGGCACGTAGAGATGATGGAATCAAGCCTGAGTTTGGAGAGGTAGAGCCAGACTTCTTTAATACAACCTTTACTAACTATGAGATGATTGCGTCCGAGAATAATCGTGTTTTTCGTTTCCAAAATCGTGTTCATCGCACCATTATCACAGATAAACTCCTCCTCAAGCAATTGATGACCATTCTGTTTGACAATGCGGTCAAGTATACAGAAGAAGAAGGAGATATATATTTTGAGATTTCAACGAAAGAACGAAGCCTCTATTTAACGGTAGCTGATAATGGGATCGGTATTTCTGTAGCCGATAAAAAGAAAATCTTTGATCGTTTTTATCGTGTTGATAAGGCACGTACACGGCAAAAGGGTGGTTTCGGTTTAGGCTTGTCTTTAGCTAAGCAGATCGTCGATGCCTTAAAAGGCTCTATCAGTGTGAAAGATAACAAACCTAACGGAACAATTTTTGAAGTCAAGATAGCTATCACAACACCATCAAAACGAAAGAATAAATAAAAAAAACCTTCGATTTATCGAAGGTTTTTATTTGAATTTTTTCTTGATAAAAGTGCGCTGAAATTGTAAAGCTACAAGACTGAGGCCGATAGCCAAAGCAAATGATAAAACAGTGTTCAATTTAAGCGATAAGAACATAAAACTAAAGATAGCTAAAAAGACACAGAAGCAAGCAATGTTTACAAAAAATAGGACTTCCTTTACACTAGCAACAGAAGTATTTTCTGGGACATAATCTTGAAACTGAGCAGCTTTTATACTTTCTTGTTCTAACTCATACGGGTGTAGTTTTCTTGCGGGCATATTTCTCTCCTTAACAGTACATTACTATTTTATCATTTTTTAAAGAGAGAATTATTACAGGATTGTTACAAATTGCATAAAATCTGTTATCAAGGCCAATTTCGGAATTCTTGACATGCTAATGGGAAAATGATAGGATGAGTAAACCGTTTAAACTTTATCATTTTCTCATATTATATACAAGGAAAATTTGATGGTTGAAACGAATAAAAATCATACACAGATGCAAATAAATTCAATTTTGAAGTAAGGACAGGATTCTTTTAAATTGATTCTAGTTGTTCATGACGAGATAGTTTTCTGTCTTTAGTGCTATGGTAAATAGGAGATTTGTTTCCTCAACAACAGAATACTTAAAGGAGATTGGCATGTATCTTGCTTTCAAAGAAATTTTACAAAATAAACTGCGTTACAGTTTAATTCTAACAACCATTTTTCTCATTGCTTTTATGGTCTTTTTTATGACCAGTTTGGCTCTCGGGCTTGTTCGAAATAACAGGGCTGCTATTGATAATTGGCAAGCAACAGGTGTTGTGCTATCCGATTATGCAAATGATAATTTAACTGCATCCTTTATACCAGAAAAAGACTACAAAGATAAAGTGTCTGGGGATGCTGTTCCTCTAAGCTACATGTTTGCGGTGACAAACCTTGTTAATAGTAGTGACAAGATGAATGTCTCTATTTTTGGTCAAGAGTGGGACAGTTTTATTTCGCCAACCCTGATTGAAGGGCGTTACCCAGAAAATGACCAAGAAGTGGTAGTGGATCAGTCTTTTGAAAATTACGGCATCAAACTCGGGGACGCTATTCAACTCAACGGAAGTGAGACAAGTTTTAAGATTGTAGGTTTGACCAGAGAAAATAAATTTTTCACGGAACCTGTTGTCTTTACAAGTTTAACAACGTATTGGGATTTACAAGGAACAACAAAAGGTAATCGTTCGATCTCTGCATTGGTATTGCAAAATGATGTGGAAGTGACTGGTGATGGTTTGAAGCAGATTTCTATTCAAAAAATGATTTCGAAAATTCCTGGCTATACTCCTCAGGTCAATGTATTCTCAGGAATGATTCTAGCTATGATTGTCATTACAGGTCTGATTGTAGGGATTTTTATCTATATCATTACTATTCAAAAATTAGGTCTCTATGGAATTATGCGAGCACAAGGGATTCAGATAAAATCCATCGTATGGTCTCTTTTCTGCCAAATCTTTCTCTTATCTGGTTTGGGTATCGGATTAGCCTTATTTGCTATTGGGGCTGTCATTTTAGTCTTACCTGCAACCTTCTTTTTCTACCCTAGTTGGTTGGCATACTTTGTGTTAAGCCTGGTCATTTGCTTGATGGCACTACTAGGTGGCGTCATTTCACTTCCGCGTCTACTTAAAGTGGATCCAATTACAGCGATTGCAGAATGATAAGGAGAATGATATGACGACATTAATTGAGATGATTCAAGTGACAAAAACTTATGGCGAAGGCAATATGAAAGTTACAGCTCTCCATGAGACCAATTTTCAGCTAAACGCTGGGGAGTTTGTAGCGATTGTGGGGCCTTCTGGATCAGGTAAAACAACCTTTTTAACGACTCTAGGCCAACTTCAAGAAGCTTCAAGTGGAAAGATTCTAGTAAAGGGAAAAGAGACTGGGCATTTATCTGAAAAAGAAAAAACGGATTTACGCTTCAGTGAATTTGGTTTTATCCTCCAGGCTTCAAATCTGATTCCCTTTTTAACGGTTAAGGAGCAATTAGATTTAATTGACCGTTTGGATAAAAAGAAATCTATAAAAAGTAACCGACAAGAGTTATTCAGTTTGTTGGACTTGGAAAAGGTTCAAAATCACTATCCCAAAGCTCTCTCTGGTGGAGAACGCCAACGAGCTGCAATTGCTAGAGCCTTATACAATAACCCGAGTATCGTACTTGCAGATGAGCCGACAGCTAGCTTGGATACACAACGTGCTTATCAAGTGACGGATATGCTGGCTTCAATTGCCCATGAGCAAGGCAGGGGAGTTGTCATGATTACACATGATACTCGCTTACTAGATAAGGTTGACCGTATTTATGTGATGAATGACGGACGACTTGTTGAAAAGACACAAGCATAAATCTAAAAAGTGAACTGTTAGTGATACGGTTCACTTTTTTTTTCAAAATTTGGACTAACAAGACCCACTTTTCTATATAGCTGATTTTTTGGAAATGTGGTATAATTTTCTCTATGGAAAAGATTATCATTACAGCAACTGCTGAAAGTATTGAACAAGTAAAACAGCTACTTGAAGCTGGTGTCGACCGCATTTATGCCGGTGAGAAAGATTTTGGTCTTCGTTTGCCAACTACCTTTAGTCATGAAGAATTGCGTGAAATCGCAAAAATCGTTCATGATGCCGGTAAGGAATTAATCGTTGCGGTCAATGCTCTTATGCACCAAGACATGATGGACCGTATCAAGCCATTCTTGGACTTTTTAGAAGAAATCAAAACGGACTATATCACAGTTGGGGACGCAGGTGTCTTTTATGTAGTCAACCGTGATGGCTATTCTTTCAAAACCATCTACGATGCCTCAACCATGGTCACAAGCAGTCGTCAGATTAATTTCTGGGGACAAAAAGCAGGAGCATCAGAAGCTGTTTTGGCGCGTGAAATCCCATCTGCAGAACTTTTCAAAATGCCTGAAATTTTAGAAATTCCTGCTGAGGTCTTGGTATACGGTGCTAGTGTCATCCACCATTCGAAGCGTCCACTCTTGCAAAACTACTATAATTTCACACAGATTGATGATGAAAAATCTCGTCAACGTGACTTGTTCTTGGCTGAGCCAAGTGACCCAGAGAGCCATTATTCTATTTTTGAAGACAATCATGGGACTCATATCTTTGCTAATAATGATCTTGATTTGATGACCAAGTTGACTGAGTTGGTAGAACATGGTTTCACTCATTGGAAGCTTGAAGGTCTCTACACTCCAGGCCAAAACTTTGTAGAAATTGCAAAACTCTTTATCCAAGCGCGCAATTTAATTCAAGAAGGTAACTTTACTCATGACCAGGCCTTCTTGCTCGATGAAGAAGTTCGCAAGCTCCATCCTAAAAATCGTTTCTTGGATACTGGATTTTACGACTATGACCCTGATATGGTTAAGTAAACATCACAAAACCCGACATAAAATGTTCGGGTTTTTCTAGTGCAAGGATGAATTTGAAGCGTATTCATGATATAATAGAAGTAGCTCTATTTGGAGGTGTATAAGTGGAAAATCTGAAAAAAATGGCAGGGATTAAAGCTGCCGAGTTCGTCAAAGATGGTATGGTTGTCGGGCTTGGAACAGGCTCAACTGCCTACTATTTCGTAGAAGAAATAGGTCGTCGTATCAAGGAAGAGGGCTTACAGATTACAGCTGTAACGACTTCTAGTGTGACCAGCAAGCAGGCAGAAGGACTCAATATTCCTCTTAAGTCAATTGATCAAGTGGACTTTGTAGACCTGACAGTTGATGGTGCAGATGAAGTAGACAGTCAGTTTAACGGCATCAAAGGCGGTGGTGGGGCCCTTCTCATGGAAAAGGTTGTTGCAACTCCATCTAAAGAATATATCTGGGTAGTTGATGAAAGTAAGTTAGTAGAGAAACTCGGTACCTTTAAATTACCAGTAGAGGTTGTTCAATATGGTGCCGAACAGGTATTTCGTCGATTTGAACGAGCTGGCTATAAACCGAGCTTTCGTGAAAAAAATGGTCAACGTTTTGTGACGGACATGCAGAACTTTATCATCGACCTCGCCTTGGAAGTGATTGAAGACCCAATTGCTCTTGGACAAGAATTGGATCATGTCGTTGGTGTCGTTGAGCACGGCTTGTTTAACCAAATGGTGGATAAGGTCATCGTTGCTGGACAAGAGGGCGTTCAGATTTTAACTTCAACAAAAGCAAAATAATCAAAATAAAAAGGAGACACACTATGCCAAAATTTAATCGTATTCACTTGGTGGTACTAGATTCTGTAGGAATCGGTGCAGCACCAGATGCTCATAACTTTGTCAACGCTGGTGTTCCTGATGGTGCATCAGACACGCTTGGACACATTTCAAAATCAGTAGGTTTGAATGTTCCAAATATGGCAAAACTTGGTCTTGGGAACATTCCTCGTGAAACACCATTGAAGACAGTTCCAGCTGAGAGCAATCCAACAGGTTATGCAACTAAGCTTGAAGAGGTATCTCTAGGTAAAGATACCATGACTGGTCACTGGGAAATCATGGGTCTTAATATTACAGAACCGTTTGATACTTTCTGGAATGGATTCCCAGAGGAAATCCTTACTAAAATCGAAGAATTTTCAGGACGTAAGGTTATTCGTGAAGCCAACAAACCATACTCAGGAACAGCAGTAATCGATGACTTTGGACCACGCCAAATGGAAACTGGCGAGTTGATTATCTATACATCAGCTGACCCAGTTCTTCAAATCGCAGCTCACGAAGAGATCATTCCTTTGGATGAACTCTACCGTATCTGTGAATACGCTCGTTCAATTACCCTTGAGCGCCCAGCTCTTCTAGGACGTATCATTGCTCGTCCTTATGTTGGTGAGCCTGGAAACTTCACTCGTACGGCTAACCGTCGTGACTTGGCTGTATCTCCATTTGCCCCAACTGTTTTGGACAAATTGAATGAAGCAGGTATTGATACCTATGCAGTTGGTAAGATTAACGATATCTTCAACGGTGCTGGTATCAACCACGATATGGGCCATAACAAATCAAATAGCCACGGTATAGATACCTTGATTAAGACCATGGGACTTCCTGAATTCCAAGAAGGCTTCTCATTTACCAACTTGGTAGACTTTGATGCTCTTTACGGACACCGTCGCAATGCGCACGGCTACCGTGATTGTTTGCATGAGTTTGATGAGCGCTTGCCAGAAATCATGGCAGCAATGAGAGAAGACGATCTTCTTTTGATTACTGCTGACCACGGAAATGACCCAACCTATGCTGGTACAGATCATACTCGTGAATATATTCCACTTTTGGCATACAGTCCATCCTTCAAAGGTAGCGGCTTGATTCCAGTCGGACATTTTGCCGACATCTCAGCAACAATTGCGGATAACTTTGGCGTTGAAAAAGCCATGATCGGTGAAAGTTTCTTAGATAAATTGGTATAAGATGACGCGATATGTTTTACTTGTTCGGGGCATTAATGTCGGTGGGAAAAATAAGGTTGTCATGGCGCAACTTCGTCAAGAACTGACAGAGTTGGGACTGGAAAAGGTTGAAACCTACATCAACAGTGGCAATATTTTCTTTAATAGCATTGTGCCTAGAACTAAATTAATAGAGAATTTACAGGCTTTCTTTGAAAGACGTTATCCATTTATTCAGAGTTTTTCCTTGTTGTCTTACGAAGACTATGAAGAGGACCTTAGAAATCTTCCTGATTGGTGGAATCATGAGATGGCTCGAAAGGATGTGCTCTTTTACACTGAGAGCTTGGATGTGGATCAAGTCATCGAGAAAGTGAACAGTTTGGAACTGGTCGATGAAGTGCTTCATTTTGGGGAATTAGGGATCTTTTGGGGTAAATTGTCAGAAGCTAGCTACTCTAAAACAGCTTATCACAAGCACTTGCTTAAGATGCCTTTCTATCGTAATATTACCATTCGTAACGCTAATACCTTTGACAAAATTGGTCAATTTTTAAAACATAAAGAAGGAGATACCTAATGACATTATTAAATAAAATCAATGAAACATCAGCATTTTTGAAGGGCAAAGGAATCGAAGCTCCTGAGTTCGGTTTGATCCTTGGTTCAGGTCTTGGAGAATTGGCTGAAGAAATCGAAAATGCAGTCGTAGTAGACTACTCTGACATTCCAAACTGGGGTCAATCCACAGTAGTCGGACATGCTGGGAAATTGGTTTATGGTGATCTTGCTGGACGTAAAGTCTTGGCTCTTCAAGGTCGTTTCCACTTCTACGAAGGAAATCCTCTTGAAGTTGTGACTTTCCCTGTCCGTGTCATGAAAGTTTTGGGATGCGAAGGTGTAATTGTAACCAACGCTGCTGGCGGTATCGGCTTCGGTCCTGGTACCTTGATGGCTATTACTGACCACATCAACATGACTGGTCAAAACCCATTGATCGGTGAAAACTTGGATGACTTTGGTCCACGTTTCCCTGATATGTCGAAAGCTTACACTCCAGAATACCGTGAGACTGCTCATCAAGTAGCAGACAAATTGGGCATTAAACTGGATGATGGGGTTTATATCGGTGTGACAGGTCCAACTTATGAAACTCCAGCTGAAATCCGTGCATATAAGACATTGGGAGCAGATGCAGTTGGTATGTCAACTGTTCCTGAAGTTATTGTGGCAGCCCACTCAGGCTTGAAAGTTCTAGGAATTTCATGTATCACTAACCATGCTGCTGGTTTCCAAGAAGAACTCAACCACGAAGAAGTAGTGGAAGTGACAGAACGCGTCAAAGGCGACTTCAAAGGATTGCTGAAAGCGATTCTTACTGAATTATAATCATGATACATGAGTTGAGGAGGAGTCTTCAGAAGATCCCATATAACCTCAAATTAGTCCTAGCGGTCATCATGCTTGGGCTAGTTACAGGTATATTCGGAATTTTGCTCCATTATCTTTTAGAGCTGGTTGAAGGGATTGCTTTTGGTCAGACAGAACATAACACTGGATTCTTGACAGATGGGGTTGCCACATCACGAATAGGCTTCAGTTTAATCATCGTGGGTGTCAGTTCTGCCTTGGTCTGGTATTTCTTGCAAAGAAAAGCAAAGATTTTTTCCATCAAAGCGCAGATGAAAGATGAAACATTACAATACAAACTTCATTTTTTAAAACAGTTAGTTCATTCAATTTGGCAGATTGTTGCAGTTGGAGGAGGAGCGCCTATCGGTAAGGAAGCTGCGCCACGGGAGATTGGAGCTTTATTTGCAAGACCTATTGCCAATATTTTTTCTCTCTCCGTGAAGGACCAAATCTTTCTCATTGCCTGTGGAGCTGGTGCGGGTTTAGCAGCTGTCTATCAGGTTCCGTTAACGAGTGTGTTTTTCGTTTTTGAAACCTTGGGAATTGCTTTATCTGTCAAACGTTTTTTCTTGGTCGGTCTGACTACATATGTATCAGCCTTTACAGCAGGCTTTGTTGTTTCAGATCATGCTCTCTACCAGATTCCAGCTCTGACTTGGCCACTAGGTGATGTGTGGCTTGTTCCCTTATTAGTTCTTTTCCTGACTCCACTCGCTTGGCTTTTTAGTCGCTTCAACAAACAAGTTTCTTCAAAGAGAATAAAGGACAAGCGGATACTCTATACTCTGCCTGTAACATTCCTTTTCCTTGTTGGATTGGCTAGCCATTTGCCTCATCTACTTGGTAATGGGCGTATGATGGCTCAGGAAATTTTAAACGGCAGTAATGCCAAGACGGTAATCCTCTTATTTATCTTGAAAGCCGTGGTCGTTTTAGTCACCCTTTGGGCAGGTGCCTATGGCGGTACCTTGACCCCATCTTTTGCCTTGGGGATGGCAGGAGCTGCACTCCTGACTATGATTCTTGGAGGTGGCAACCAGCCAGCAGTCATGCTATTAGGTTCGGTTTGCTTTTTAGCAGTGACCTTGAAGGCTCCCTTGTCTGCAACTGGATTGGTAATGGGCTTCACTGGTCAATCATTAGAGGCTATACCTTTTCTTTTGGTGAATGCTTACTTGGCATTTGGTTTTGCTAAAGTGCTGGACCGAATCCCTTGGGAGAAATACTTACGACCAAAGACAAGGATAAAAGAAACTTAATAAGAATACTCTATTTTTTCTAATCCAAAATATATTTTAAATTTATAATCAATATCATTTAATAAAGAAAGGTAGAGCATGTGTTCAGATTTGAACACATGCGGAAAACTTTTCTAAACAAAAAATACACACAGAAAGGAAGGGTTAACCGTATTCGCAGAACTGAATACGAGTTACTCTCCTCTAAATCATCAAAATTAAAAAAGAAAGGAATTGAACCCACCCTAAAAGCAGTGGGAAAAAGATAGTTGGTCTAGCGAGCATCGCTCACTGCGCCCAACTCCTATTTTCCCTTCGCTTTTTGACGGGTTTGGTATCTTATATTATGTCTATCCATATTGCTGCTAAGCAGGGTGAAATTGCTGATAAAATTCTCCTTCCTGGGGACCCTCTTCGTGCGAAATTTATCGCTGATAATTTTCTTGAAGATGCTGTTTGCTTTAACGAAGTTCGTAACATGTTTGGTTACACTGGTACCTACAAGGGTCACCGTGTTTCTGTCATGGGAACTGGGATGGGAATGCCATCGATCTCTATCTATGCGCGTGAGTTGATTGTCGACTACGGAGTAAAGGAATTGATCCGTGTGGGAACGGCTGGATCTTTGAATGAGGATGTTCACGTCCGTGAATTGGTCTTGGCTCAAGCAGCTGCAACCAACTCAAACATCATCCGCAACGATTGGCCTCAATACGATTTCCCACAAATCGCAAGTTTTGACTTGCTAGACAAGGCTTACCATATTGCCAAAAACCTTGGTATGACGACACACGTCGGGAATGTCTTGTCATCAGATGTTTTCTATTCAAACTATGGTGAAAAGAACATCGAGCTTGGTAAATGGGGTGTGAAGGCTGTCGAAATGGAAGCAGCAGCTCTGTACTATCTTGCTGCCCAACACCATGTTGATGCCCTTGCCATCATGACTATTTCAGACAGTTTGGTTAATCCAGATGAGGATACAACCGCTGAAGAACGCCAAAATACCTTTACTGATATGATGAAGGTTGGTCTAGAGACTTTAATTGCAGAATAAGAAAAAAGGTTTCCTTAACAGGAAACCTCTTTTTTATGAAGAAAGCCATCTAGTTCTTTTTGATTAGTGATTATGGTTACCTTGTCAGCATAGTCTGAACAGATTTGTTTATAATGGTCTTTATGAGAAGAGTTACGTCCATCCCAAAGAATCCAGCGGATAAACTCCCAGTCAAAACGTTCAGGACAACCGTCTGCCATACTTTCTCTAACTTTTCCTCTGTATCTTAGATAGCGTTTAAAGGCTCTTGCTAAACAATTCCATGCTGAGAAGTTTAAAAAGATAATCTGATCGGCTTGCTCCATTCTTTCCTCGTAGCTACACCATGTATAGTTGCCGTCGATAACCCAATCCTCATGTTTAGAAAGGAAAGTCTTCATCTCCTTTAACATCCAATCGCGATCGCTATCTTGCCACCCAGGCTGAAATTGCAATCGGTCTATATGGAGTTTAGGAATGGAGTAGTAGCTGGAAAGTTTTTCAGCCAGAGTAGATTTACCTGAGCCAGAATATCCTATAATAGCAATTTTCATGATAACCTCCAGAAAAATGTGTACAAAAAAAGCTCCGAAGAGCTCATTTTGTATCCAGTTAAATATTAACCAAGTTTAGCTGCAAGACGTGCTTTATCACGGTTAGCTTTATTCTTGTGGATCAAACCTTTAGTTTCTGCTTTATCGATGGCTGAGCTAGCAGCACGGTAAAGTTCTTCAGATGGGTTTGCTTCAAAAGCTTTGATAGCAGTACGCATAGCTGATTTTTGAGCTGAGTTCTTTTCGTTTTGTTTAACGTTCAATTCAGCGCGTTTGATAGCTGATTTAATGTTTGCCAATGTTCTTACCTCCATATTTACTAACTATACCATTATATCTGAAAACTATTATTTTGACAAGGGGAAATCACTTTTTTAAATAAATTTCATCAATTTCATGATTTTTAGATTTGTGAAGAATAACTTCAGCCCGATTTCTGGTTGGTTCAATGTAGTTTTGTAGATTGGTCAAATTAATACTTGTCCAAACCTGATGGGCAAAATCTTTGACTTCACTGATTGGTTGCTGGGTGAAACGATAGTAATAGTTGTTTGGATCATCTTGTGCAAAGCTAAGAAGTTTCAAGAAACGGTCCAAATACCAGCTCTCGATATCCTCGACTGCAGCATCTACATAGATTGAAAAATCGAAGAAGTCTGTAATATAAAGACGGCTGTTATGTGGTGTTTGAAAGACGTTGATACCTTCTACGATGACAAAATCCGCTGCTTGGACTCTTTGTGTTTTATCAGGTACGATATCGTAGATTTCGTGAGAATAAACGGGGATATCTACATCCTGACCGTTTTTAAGTTGATCAAGGAAATCGAGCAAGCTTTCCATATCATAACTCTCAGGGAAACCTTTTCGGTTTAGGATATTTCGCTCATTTAAGATACTGTTAGGATACAGAAATCCATCAGTTGTCACTAATTCAACACTTGCTTCTGGAAAAATACGGGAAAGCAAAATTTGTAAGAGTCGGCTAGTAGTTGATTTGCCAACAGCGACACTACCTGAAATTCCGATAATAAAAGGCTGATTTTTACTCTCTCTTTGGAGAAAAATCCCTTTTGAAAAGGCTAGGTCTTCTTTGGAGCGTTTGTAGATTTGAATCAGATGAGCTAGCGGCAGGTAAATATCAGTTACGTCTTGTAAACTAATCTGGTCATTGAAACTCTTAATTGAATCTAATTCCTCCTCAGTTAAAGGTGGGGTTGTTTTACGGTGCAAAGATTGCCAGGTTCTTCGGCTGATTTTTTCATAATGCAAAAATTCGTTCGTCATAAAATATCCTCGTTTGATAACTCAGTATACCATAATTTACAGAGAAAGACATCTGGATCATTTGAGAAAAAGCGTTTTCTTTGTTAAAATATAAGTAGTATAGCCATCAAAAGAGGTGATGTTATGAGACTAGTAGTGAGTGATAAAATTCTAAAACTGACTAGCTTACTGGTTGTGATTCTGTGGTTATCTCCGACTTTGATTGAGTTTACTGTGAGTTTAGGAAGTCAAACCTATAGTTGGTCTGCCTTTGTCTTGTTATTTTTGCTACCAATTATTGGTTTTATTTACTTGATTCTCGCCATTTTAACAAGAAAATGGTGGATGATATTGATTGGTCTAGCTTGTCTATTTTCATTTTTTATTAGTATGTTCCTAGGTTATCTCTTCTTAGGGCCTTAGATGGTATAGACCGTGTAAACGATTTAAAATATCTAAATTTTATGGTAAAATGAAACTATGAGTAAAATGTATTATGCAGAAAATCCAGATGCAGCCCATGATGTTCATGAACTTAGAGTTGAGCTACTTGGGCAAAAGATGACCTTTTTGACAGATGCTGGTGTCTTTAGCAAAAAAATGATTGATTTCGGAAGTCAGCTGTTGTTAAGATGTCTGGATGTTGAGAAAGATGAAAAAATCCTTGATGTTGGTTGTGGCTACGGTCCAATAGGCTTGTCTTTGGTTAAAGCTTATGGTGCCCAAGCGACCATGGTGGATATCAATAATCGTGCCCTGGATTTAGCCCAGCAAAATGCAGTAAAAAACAAGGTTCAAGCGACTATCTTCCAGTCCAATATTTATGAGCAGGTAGAAGGTCAATTCGATCATGTCATTTCGAATCCGCCCATTCGTGCAGGC
Source organism: Streptococcus sp. oral taxon 061 (assembly GCF_964211575.1). Lineage (GTDB taxonomy): Bacteria > Bacillota > Bacilli > Lactobacillales > Streptococcaceae > Streptococcus. The sequence continues at coordinate 18,538 of NZ_CAXOQQ010000004.1, forward strand.
AAGCAGGTCGTTCATGAAATCATCGAGAACAGTATTGATTATCTTATGGATGGTGGAGATTTGACCATTGTCATCCAGAAAAAACAAGGAGCTCCTAGTGCCAAAAACAAGATGGAAGAAGTCTTTGGTAATTGTGAGGTCGTGAAGAAAGACAAGGGATATTATATCCTTAGAAGTGTGAAAGAATGAGAGCAGTAGATCTAATCCAGAAAAAAAGAGATGGACAAGAACTCAGTTCCAATGAAATCCAATGGTTGGTTGAAGGCTATGTGGCAGGAACTGTTCCTGATTACCAGATGTCAGCCTTTGCTATGGCTGTATATTTTAAAGGTATGACCACTAGAGAGATTTCCGATTTGACTATGAACATGGTCAAGACAGGTCAGGAATTTGATTTATCTGCTATTGAAGGTATCAAGGTTGATAAACACTCTACGGGTGGTGTTGGTGACAAGGTAACTTTAATCCTAGCACCCTTGGTAGCTAGTTTTGACGTACCAGTTGCCAAGATGAGTGGTAGAGGTCTAGGACATACTGGTGGAACAATCGATAAATTAGAATCTATCAAAGGTTTTCAAGTCGAACGCAGTCAGGATGACTTTATCAAACAAGTCCAAGATATTGGTGTTTCAGTTATTGGTCAATCTGACCAATTAGTCAAAGCGGATAAGTTGCTCTATGCACTACGTGATGTGACAGCAACAGTTGATACCATCCCCTTGATTGCTAGTTCTGTCATGAGTAAAAAGATTGCAGCTGGAGCGGATGCTATTTTGCTGGATGTTACTGTCGGTGAAGGTGCCTTTATGAAGACAGTCGACGAAGCGCGTGAACTGGCTCAAACCATGGTGAATCTCGGGAAAGCTGTTGGTCGCAAGACAGTAGCAGTCATTACGGATATGAGTCAACCTTTGGGACGTGCCATTGGGAATCGCTTGGAAATTCTAGAAGCGCTAGAAATTCTTCAGGGTAAAGGACGCGAGGATATTAGTCACTTTATCTGTGAGTTAGCCCAGATTATGCTTTCTCTGGCAAATGTTGAAAAAACAGTCGAGGAAGTAAGGCAACATCTTGAAAATGGGCAGGCCCTCAAGAAATTCGAAGCGATGGTCCTCGCTCAAGGTGGAGATTTAGAAGATCTTTATCGACCTGTAACAGTTGATCATGTGGTAGAAATTCCTGCTCAGGAAGATGGTGTTATTGAGGCACTGCCAGCCATGGAGTTCGGTCTTTTCGCTATGAAATTAGGTGCTGGTCGTGCAGTCAAAACAGATGCTCTTGATTATGAGACAGGAATTGTTTTTGAGAAGAAAGTTGGAGAATCAGTCAAAAAAGGTGAAATTGTCGCAAAAGTATATGCAAATGGCAAAATTTCTCCGGAACTAGTTACAGATTTCCAAAAATATGTTAAAATTAAAATAAGTGATGAAACGCTTAAAACGCGTGAAATCATCGAAATTATCTCCTAATTTAAGGAAAATCCGAAATGAAATTAAATAAATACATTGACCATACGCTTTTAAAGCAAGATGCAACTGAACAACAAATCGATCGTTTGCTATCTGAAGCAAGTGAGTACGATTTTGCCAGTGTTTGTGTGAATCCTTGCTGGGTTTCGCATGCAAAAGCTGGTCTAACAGATACTGATGTCAAGGTTTGTACAGTTGTAGGTTTTCCTCTTGGAGCTACAACTTCAGCTGTCAAAGCCTATGAAACCAAAGAAGCTATCCAAAATGGTGCTGACGAAATTGATATGGTTATCAACGTTGGTGCACTAAAATCAGGAAATCTTTCATTAGTTGAGACAGACATTAAAGCTGTTGTTGAAGCAAGTGGAGACAAACTTGTTAAGGTTATTATTGAAGCTTGTTTGTTAACGGATGAAGAAAAAGTTCTGGCTTGCCAACTTGCTCAAAAAGCTGGTGCAGACTTTGTCAAGACTTCTACAGGTTTCTCAACAGGTGGAGCAACTTTGCCAGATGTTCAATTAATGCGTCAGACAGTTGGTCCTGATATGGGGGTCAAAGCAGCTGGTGGAGCTCGTTCTTATGCAGATGCAGTTGCCTTTGTTGAAGCAGGAGCTACTCGAATTGGAACATCTTCTGGTGTTGCAATCTTAAAAGGAGAATTAGCTGATGGCGACTACTGAGTTGATTGAATTAGCGATTGAAACTAGTAAAAAAGCTTACGTTCCATACTCACATTTTCCGATTGGCGCTGTTTTGGTAGCCGAGGACGGAAGTATCTATACAGGGGTTAACATTGAAAATGCTAGCTACCCCTTGACCAACTGTGGCGAAAGGACTGCGATCTTTAAGGCGGTCTCTGAAGGACAACGAGACTTTTCAGAATTGATTGTCTATGGTCAAACTGAAAAACCAATTTCGCCTTGCGGTGCTTGTCGCCAAGTTATGGTCGAATTTTTTAAACCAGATCTAAAGGTGACTCTAGTTGCCAAAGATAAAACGACGGTCGAGATGACGGTCGGGGAATTACTTCCATATTCTTTTACAGACTTGCAATAGTCTGTGTCACTCTCTGAGTGGCAAGGGTCCTTGTGACCAATCAATCCATACTTGCAACTTAGTTGCGCATCTTATTTAGGAGGTTCAGAAATGAACAAGAAACAATGGCTAGGCCTTGGTCTAGTTGCAGTAGCAGCATTTGGACTTGCTGCATGTGGTAATCGCTCTTCTCGTAACGCAGCTTCATCTTCTTCTGATGTGAAGACTAAAGCAGCTATCGTTACAGATACTGGTGGTGTTGATGATAAATCATTTAACCAATCAGCTTGGGAAGGTCTTCAAGCTTGGGGTAAAGAACACAACCTTTCAAAAGACAATGGTTACACTTACTTCCAATCAACAAGTGAAGCTGACTACGCTAACAACTTGAACCAAGCAGCTGGAAGCTACAACTTGATTTTTGGTGTTGGTTTTGCCCTTCACAACGCTGTTGAAGAAGCAGCAAAAGAACATTCAGATAAAAACTATGTTTTGATTGACGATGTGATTAAAGATCAAAAGAACGTTGCTAGCGTTACTTTCGCAGACAACGAAGCAGCTTACCTTGCAGGTGTTGCAGCTGCTAAAACTACAAAAACTAAACAAGTTGGTTTTGTAGGTGGTATGGAATCTGAAGTTATTTCTCGTTTCGCAGCTGGTTTTAAAGCTGGTGTTGAGTCAGTTGACCCATCTATCAAGGTTCAAGTAGACTATGCTGGATCATTTGGTGATGCGGCTAAAGGTAAAACAATCGCTGCAGCCCAATACGCTGCAGGTGCAGACGTTATCTACCAAGCAGCTGGTGGTACTGGAGCTGGTGTCTTCTCTGAAGCTAAATCATTGAACGAAAGTAAAAATGAAGACGAAAAAGTTTGGGTTATCGGTGTAGACCGTGACCAAGTTGATGAAGGTAAATACACTTCTAAAGACGGTAAAGAAGCTAACTTCGTGCTTGCTTCTACATTGAAACAAGTTGGAACAACAGTTAAAGACATCTCAAACAAGGCTGAAAAAGGTGAATTCCCTGGTGGTCAAGTTATCGTTTACTCATTGAAGGATAAAGGTGTTGACTTGGCAGTGACAAACCTTTCTGAAGAAGGTAAAAAAGCTGTTGAAGATGCAAAAGCTAAAATCCTTGATGGTAGCATCAAAGTTCCTGAAAAATAATTGAAGGAAGTCATTTCTTAGGAAGCGGCCAGTGGCCGCTTCTTTAAGAATTGAGACAAATGGTTTTGTCTCAATAGAGCTTGCTAAGTTTCTTTAGCAGGTTTTATTGAAATAAAATATAATTCTGAAAGGAAGAGCACATGGCACACGAAAATGTCATTGAGATGCGTGAAATTACCAAAGTTTTTGGTGAATTTGTCGCTAACGACAAGATTAACCTTGAACTTCGTAAAGGTGAAATTCATGCACTTTTAGGAGAAAATGGAGCTGGTAAGTCCACTCTTATGAACATGCTAGCGGGGCTTCTAGAACCAACTAGTGGTGAAATTGTGGTCAACGGTCAAGTTGTAAAGCTAGATTCGCCATCAAAAGCGGCTAGCTTAGGAATTGGGATGGTCCACCAACACTTTATGTTGGTAGAAGCTTTCACTGTTGCTGAAAATATCATTTTGGGGAGTGAATTGACCAAAAATGGTGTGCTAGATATTGCTCGTGCAACTCGAGAAATCAATGAGTTGTCTGAACGTTATGGTCTTGCTGTGGATCCTTCTGCCAAAGTTGCAGACATCTCTGTCGGCGCTCAACAACGTGTTGAAATCCTAAAGACACTTTATCGTGGAGCTGATATTCTTATCTTTGACGAACCTACTGCTGTTTTGACGCCATCAGAAATTGATGAGTTGATGGCTATCATGAAGAACTTGGTTAAAGAAGGTAAATCAATTATCTTGATTACCCATAAGTTGGATGAGATTCGTGCTGTATCAGATCGTGTTACAGTTATCCGTCGTGGTAAATCTATTGAAACAGTTGAGATTGCTGGTGCGACTAATGCTGACTTAGCTGAGATGATGGTAGGACGTTCTGTTTCCTTTAAAACTGAGAAACAGGAAGCTCAACCTAAAGAAGTTATTCTGTCTATTAAAGACCTAGTAGTAAACGAAAACCGTGGTGTTCCTGCTGTTAAAAATCTCTCAATCGATGTTCGAGCTGGTGAGATTGTCGGAATTGCCGGTATTGATGGAAATGGTCAATCTGAATTAATCCAAGCTATCACTGGTCTTCGTAAGATTGAGTCTGGTAGCGTGGAGTTGAAAGGCCAGTCTATCGTAGGTTTACACCCTCGTCAAATTACAGAAATGAGTGTAGGCCACGTTCCAGAAGATCGCCACCGTGATGGTTTAGTTTTAGAAATGATGATTTCTGAAAATATCGCTCTTCAAACCTACTATAAGGAACCTCTTAGCAAGAAGGGAATCTTAAATTACACCAATATCATCGGGTACGCTAAACAGTTAATGCAAGAATTCGATGTGCGGGCTGCTAGTGAGATTGTTCCAGCATCAGCTCTTTCTGGAGGAAATCAACAAAAAGCAATTATCGCTCGAGAAGTCGACCGAAATCCTGATCTCCTAATCGTCAGTCAACCTACTCGTGGTTTGGACGTCGGTGCCATTGAGTATATTCACAAACGCTTGATTCAAGAACGTGATAATGGGAAAGCTGTCCTTGTAGTCAGCTTTGAACTAGATGAGATTCTAAATGTCTCTGATAGAATTGCTGTTATCCATGATGGTAAGATTCAAGGGATTGTAACACCAGAAACAACCAACAAGCAAGAGCTTGGTGTCTTGATGGCTGGTGGTGAATTGGAAAAGGAGAAGAGTGATGTCTAAAAAATTACAACAAATTTCGGTTCCTTTGATTTCTGTTATTTTAGGAATTCTACTCGGAGCCATCGTCATGTGGATTTTCGGCTACGATGCTATCTGGGGCTATGAAGAACTGTTCTACACAGCATTTGGTAGTGTTCGTGGAATCGGTGAAATCTTCCGTGCTATGGGACCTTTAATTCTGATTGCCCTTGGATTTGCAGTTGCAAGTCGTGCTGGTTTCTTTAACGTTGGTCTTCCAGGACAAGCTCTCGCAGGTTGGATTATGAGTGGCTGGTTCGCTCTCTCTTTCCCAGATTTGCCACGACCATTGATGATTCTTGCGACGATTGTAATTGCCTTAGTTGCAGGAGGGATCGTTGGTGCTATTCCTGGTATCTTAAGAGCCTACCTTGGGACATCTGAAGTTATTGTAACCATCATGATGAACTACATTGTTCTTTATGTAGGAAATGCCTTTATTCATCACTTCCCTAAAGAAATCATGCAAAGTACTGACTCATCCATTCGAGTAAGTGCAAATGCAACCTATCAGACACCATGGCTTGCTGAGTTAACTGGAAACTCTCGTATGAACATTGGAATTTTCTTTGCTATCATAGCAGTTGCAGTTATCTGGTTCTTGCTCAAGAAAACAACTCTTGGTTTTGAAATCCGTGCAGTTGGTCTCAATCCAAATGCTTCTGAATACGCAGGTATTTCAGCGAAACGCACCATTATTCTATCAATGATTATTTCTGGTGCCCTTGCAGGACTTGGTGGCGCAGTAGAAGGACTTGGTACCTTCCAAAACGTTTATGTTCAAGGTTCATCATTGGCAATCGGATTTAACGGTATGGCAGTAAGCCTACTTGCTTCAAACTCACCAGTTGGAATTCTATTTGCAGCCTTCCTTTTCAGTGTTCTTCAAGTTGGAGCCCCTGGTATGAATGCTGCACAAGTACCATCTGAGCTTGTAAGTATCGTTACAGCCTCAATTATCTTCTTTGTCAGCGTTCACTACATCATCGAACGCTTTGTCAAACCAAGAAAGCAACTTAAAGGAGGTAAATAAGGATGTCGATTACAACAATGTTAACCCTTATGGTTTCTTCGATGTTGATTTACGCAGCACCACTTATTTTCACAAGTATCGGAGGAGTTTTCTCAGAACGTGGTGGAGTTGTTAACGTTGGTCTTGAAGGAATCATGGTCATGGGTGCCTTTTCTGGAGTTGTTTTTAACCTTGAATTTGCTCAAGATTTGGGAGCATTAACTCCTTGGTTAGCTCTTCTAGTTGGTGGATTAGTAGGAGCTATCTTCTCGCTCATTCACGCAGTAGCTACAGTTCATTTCCGTGCAGACCATGTTGTCAGTGGTACTGTGCTGAACTTGATGGCGCCAGCCTTGGCGGTTTTCTTGGTGAAGGTGCTTTATAATAAGGGACAAACGGATAACTTAACGCAAACTTTTGGTCGTTTTGACTTCCCGGTATTGGCTAATATCCCTGTTATCGGAGATATCTTCTTCAAGTCAACTAGTCTACTAGGTTACCTAGCAATTGCTTTCTCATTCCTAGCTTGGTTTATCCTCTTTAAGACTCGCTTTGGACTTCGCCTTCGTTCAGTTGGTGAACACCCACAAGCAGCAGATACTTTGGGTATCAATGTCTACAAGATGAGATATCTTGGAGTAGTGATTTCAGGCTTCCTTGGAGGAATTGGTGGAGCTATTTACGCTCAGTCAATCTCCGTCAACTTCTCAGTTACAACTATCGTAGGACCTGGATTTATCGCTCTTGCAGCCATGATCTTTGGTAAATGGAATCCTGTTGGTGCTATGCTTTCAAGTCTTTTCTTTGGGCTATCACAAAGTTTGGCAGTTATCGGTTCTCAGCTTCCATTCTTGCAAGGAGTACCAGCCGTTTACTTGCAAATCGCACCATATCTCTTGACTATTGTCGTCCTAGCAGCCTTCTTTGGTAAAGCTGTTGCGCCGAAGGCAGATGGTATCAACTATATCAAGTCTAAATAACATAAAAAAACGTCAGTTGAAACTGACGTTTTATTTTTTTGGTTCTTGGTGTGTGAGGTTTAAGCCCCAGGGAACAAGATTTTCTGTTTTATTACGAATACGATTGATATTATCTTTGTGGCGGATAATAATTAAACCTGCGAGAGCTAGGATAATCGCTACGAATAATAAATCGTAACTTGGCAGTAGGAAACCGATAAGCGGAAAGAGGATCACCCCAAGTACAGCAGCGAGAGCAGCAGTAACACTAGAGAGAGAAATCATGCTTCCTAGATATAGAGTTCCAAAGAAGACAACTGCTAGATAGAGGCAAAATAGAGGAGCAAATCCGAAAATGACTCCAGCACTAGTTGCGACAGCCTTTCCTCCCTTAAATCCTGCAAAAATTGGAAAAGTATGCCCAATCACAGCTAAAAGGCCAAAGACTAGAGGTGAAACTCCCTGCACATGGAAGATTAGTGGAAGTAAAGTGGCCAAAGTACCTTTAAAGAAGTCAATTACAAAGGTTGCCATTCCAGCTTTTTTGCCTAAGATTCGGAAGGTATTGGTCGTTCCAGTATTACCAGATCCATGTTCTCTTAGATTGATGTTAAAGAATATTTGTCCAATCCACAAGCCTGAAGGAATTGAACCCAATAAATAAGCTAAAATTAATAATACTATTGTCATCATGTTTCTATTATACCATGAATTAGGAGAGAAACGTAAGGAATCTTGTCTGGAATTGTGACATCTGAAATCTTAAATCTTGTTATTGAAAGATTAGACAATAGGAATCTACAATTAGAAAAACTTTGCAAAATCCCTAGAAAACCTGTAAAATAGTAAAGATGAACAAATAGGAGGTTCCTTGTGTCAAAAAAGGAAATCAATATTAACAATTATAATGATGATGCCATTCAGGTGCTAGAAGGGTTGGATGCGGTCCGTAAACGTCCAGGGATGTATATCGGATCGACCGACGGTGCTGGTCTCCACCACCTTGTCTGGGAAATCGTCGATAATGCTGTCGATGAGGCCTTGTCTGGATTTGGTGACCGGATCGATGTGACTATTAATAAAGACGGAAGTTTAATGGTTCAAGACCACGGACGTGGAATGCCGACTGGAATGCACGCTATGGGAATTCCAACGGTTGAGGTTATCTTTACCATCCTTCACGCCGGAGGAAAATTCGGTCAGGGTGGTTATAAGACATCAGGAGGTCTCCACGGGGTTGGATCTTCTGTCGTCAATGCCCTCTCTAGTTGGTTAGAGGTAGAAATTACTCGTGATGGAGCAGTTTATAGACAACGTTTTGAAAATGGAGGCAAGCCAGTTACCACTTTAGAAAAGGTTGGAACTGCACCTAAGTCTAAGACAGGTACCAAAGTGACCTTCATGCCAGATGCCAGTATCTTTTCTACGATAGACTTTAAGTACAATACCATTTCAGAACGACTCAATGAGTCAGCCTTCCTCTTGAAAAATGTGACCTTGTCATTGACAGACAAACGAACAGATGAAGCGATAGAGTTCCATTATGAGAACGGGGTACAAGACTTTGTTTCTTACCTCAATGAAGACAAGGAAACCTTGACGCCAGTCCTATACTTTGAAGGGGAAGACAATGGTTTCCAAGTAGAAGTAGCCCTCCAGTACAATGATGGATTTTCAGATAATATCTTGTCCTTTGTCAATAACGTTCGTACTAAGGACGGTGGAACGCACGAGACAGGACTCAAGTCTGCCATTACCAAGGTCATGAATGACTACGCTCGTAAGACAGGTCTTCTCAAGGAAAAAGATAAAAACCTTGAAGGTTCAGACTATCGTGAGGGATTAGCGGCCGTTCTTTCTATCTTAGTTCCGGAAGAACACCTCCAGTTTGAGGGACAGACCAAGGACAAACTTGGAAGTCCACTAGCTCGCCCGATTGTTGATAGCATTGTTGCTGAAAAACTGACCTTCTTCCTTATGGAAAATGGGGAATTAGCTTCAAATCTGATTCGTAAAGCTATCAAGGCGCGTGATGCTCGTGAAGCAGCTCGTAAGGCACGTGATGAGAGCCGTAATGGCAAAAAGAATAAGAAAGACAAGGGATTGCTTTCAGGTAAATTAACGCCAGCCCAGTCTAAAAATCCAGCTAAGAACGAGCTCTACCTAGTCGAGGGTGATTCTGCCGGTGGATCTGCCAAACAAGGCCGTGATCGTAAGTTCCAGGCTATTTTGCCTCTTCGTGGTAAGGTCATCAATACAGCCAAGGCCAAGATGGCAGATATCCTCAAAAATGAAGAAATCAATACCATGATTTATACTATCGGTGCGGGTGTGGGAGCAGACTTCTCTATTGAAGATGCTAACTATGACAAGATCATTATCATGACCGATGCCGACACCGACGGTGCCCACATCCAGACTCTTCTCTTGACCTTCTTTTACCGTTACATGCGTCCGCTAGTCGAGGCAGGACATGTCTATATCGCCCTTCCGCCTCTTTACAAGATGTCCAAAGGAAAAGGCAAGAAAGAAGAAGTGGCCTATGCTTGGACGGACGGTGAGCTAGAAGAACTCCGCAAGCAGTTTGGCAAAGGAGCTACCCTCCAACGATATAAAGGTCTTGGTGAGATGAATGCGGACCAACTCTGGGAGACAACTATGAACCCAGAAACTCGTACCCTAATCCGTGTCACGATTGAAGACTTGGCACGTGCAGAACGTCGTGTCAATGTCTTAATGGGTGATAAGGTTGAACCACGTCGTAAGTGGATTGAAGATAATGTCAAATTTACGCTAGAAGAAGCGACTGTGTTTTAAAATTAGGATATAAATACAAATGGAGGACCAAATATGTCTGAAAATCTAAGTGAAGAGCAAGTTAAAGAAGCTCTTGAAAGTGGCTATGCGCAATCTGAGGCCTTATTAAACGATAAAGATGAATTAGATGATTTTTTGTATCATTTAGAGCAAAAAATTAAGGAAATACCAAATGTTGGTGAACAATTATCGATGGTTCCAGTTATGATTTCCTTAGTGAAGAATTATGTTCAAGGCAAATATACGACTGTTCCTTATGGAACTATTTTGGCTATTTTAAGTGCATTAATTTATCTTTTATCTCAGATAGATTTGATTCCAGATTTCTTACCAGGTATAGGCTACTTGGATGATATGGCTGTTGTAGGATTTTGTATAACAATGGTTAAAACGGATATCGAGTCTTATGATGTATGGCGTCAAGCTCAAGGGTTAATTTAATTAAATCATTCTTCTAAATAATTTTTGCTCTCTAAAAGAGGTATACATCATGATAAGTGTTTTGTTCGATACTCCTTTTCTTGTGATAGTCCTGGTTCTAGGAGCAGTTACGTATATGATTGCTAAACCAGGAAAACCTGAAAAAATTCGCTTTCTTGAATTCTTACTACTAACTATAGTAACAACAGGTGTCTTTTTATTTGATAACCCTTTAAGGTCTAATCCTTATGCAGGTTTGCTCTTCTATGTTTTTGACTTTTATATTTTTACACCAGTGAGCCTTGCTTTTGGATTCACAGCTATTTATAAGAGCAATAAACATCTCAAACATTATCCTAGTGGTTACTCAAAATTTCTTAAGATAAATGCCTGGTTTTTAGCAATATTTTCGATTATTAACTTCCTCTTTTTAATGCTGACTGAAGAAATGGGAATTCTATTTCTATTACCACTTTTTGGGATCAGTTCAATTATCCAATTTATAGTCGGAGAGTTAGAAAGAAAAAGAGTTCAAAAGCTTCTTCAGCAAAGAAAAGAAGATGCTGTTATTCAGAACATAGAGACCACTGAGGAAGAACCACATGAGAACTGACCAGGAAATGCTTGAACTGATTTTAGAAACAGCTAAAAAGTTACAAGTTGATGCTGTGGCTCTATCTGGTTCACGGACTGATTCAAAAGCCCAAAAAGATAAATTTCAAGACTATGATGTTGTCTATGTCGTAGATAATTTAGATAATCTAACGAGTGACCTTGCTTGGTTGGACCAGTTTGGTACACGTATCATTGAGCAACATAATATCCTAGGCCATCGCCGTCTCTATCTCATGCTCTTTGAAGATGGTAACCGTATAGATTTGACTTTATGTCCTAAAGAGTATATCAAGGAGTGGGTAGAAAGCGAAGCGGATTTCACGGTGCTAGAGGACACTATGGGCTTGTTTACGCCTTATTCTCCAAATCCTCAGCGCTACTGGACAAGTCTAGCTACTGAGAAGGATTTTAAAAAAGTCTGCAATGAATTTTGGTGGGTTTCCGCATATGTAGTGAAGGGCATTTGTCGTAAGCAAGTCATCTATGCGACAGACCATCTCTACGGTATTTGTCAGCAAGAACTCTTGAAAATCTTAGCTTGGCAGGTAGCAAGTGATAGGGGAGCAGTTGATATCGGAAAAAACTACAAGTATCTCTTTCACTATTTGCCTGCAAAGAAGGAGAAGGAGTTCTATGCACTCCTTGATCTATCTAGTATAGAGAAAATCAGTCAGTCTTTATTGGCTACTATGAGTCTCTTTCATAGAGAAGCGCAAGATTTAGCCAATGAGATGGGCTTTGACTATGATAAGGAAGTGGCTGAAAAGATGATTAAGTATGCTAAAGAGAGGCTTGGCTTCTAATTATTATTAAACAGAAAAATAAAAAGAGAATTATTATGTCTAACATTCAAAATATGTCCCTTGAGGACATCATGGGAGAGCGCTTTGGTCGCTACTCCAAATATATCATTCAAGACCGAGCTTTGCCAGATATTCGTGATGGCTTGAAGCCGGTTCAGCGCCGTATTCTTTATTCGATGAATAAGGATGGCAATACTTTTGATAAGAGTTATCGTAAATCAGCCAAGTCTGTCGGAAACATCATGGGTAATTTCCACCCACACGGAGATTATTCTATCTATGATGCCATGGTCCGTATGTCTCAAGACTGGAAAAACCGTGAGATTCTGGTTGAAATGCATGGTAACAATGGTTCCATGGACGGAGATCCACCTGCGGCTATGCGTTATACAGAGGCCCGTTTGTCTGAGATTGCAGGCTATCTTCTTCAGGATATCGAGAAAAAGACAGTTCCTTTTGCTTGGAACTTTGACGATACGGAGAAAGAGCCAACTGTCTTACCAGCAGCATTTCCAAACCTCTTAGTCAATGGTTCAACCGGGATTTCAGCTGGTTATGCCACAGATATTCCACCGCATAATTTGTCTGAAGTTATCGATGCGACAGTCTACATGATTGATCATCCGACTGCCAACGTAGATAAGTTGATGGAATTCTTGCCTGGGCCAGATTTCCCTACTGGTGCCATTATCCAAGGCCGTGACGAAATCAAGAAGGCCTATGAAACTGGTAAAGGGCGCGTGGTCGTTCGTTCCAAGACTGAAATTGAGAAGTTAAAAGGTGGTAAGGAACAAATCGTTATCACTGAGATTCCTTATGAAATCAATAAGGCTAACTTGGTCAAGAAAATCGATGAAGTTCGTGTCAATAACAAGGTGGCAGGTATCGCTGAGGTTCGGGATGAGTCTGACCGTGATGGTCTTCGCATCGCTATAGAACTAAAAAAAGATGCGAACACGGAACTTGTTCTCAACTACCTTTTCAAGTACACTGACTTGCAAATCAACTACAACTTCAACATGGTTGCGATTGACAATTTTACGCCTCGCCAGGTTGGAATTGTACCAATCTTGTCTAGTTATATCGCCCACCGTCGTGAAGTTATCTTGGCGCGTTCTCGCTTTGACAAGGAAAAGGCTGAAAAACGTCTCCATATCGTGGAAGGTTTGATTCGCGTTATCTCGATTTTGGATGAAGTCATTGCCCTTATTCGTGCTTCTGAGAATAAGGCTGATGCAAAGGAAAACCTCAAGGTCAGCTATGAATTTACCGAAGAACAGGCTGAAGCAATCGTTACCTTGCAACTGTATCGTTTGACCAATACAGACGTTGTTGTCTTGCAGGAAGAAGAAGCAGAACTTCGTGAAAAGATTGCTATGCTTGCGGCTATCATCGGTGACGAACGAACCATGTACAATCTCATGAAGAAAGAACTTCGTGAGGTCAAGAAGAAATTTGCGACTCCACGTTTGAGTACTTTAGAAGATACAGCAAAAGTCATCGAGATTGATACAGCTAGTCTAATCGCTGAAGAAGATACTTACGTTAGCGTGACGAAGGCAGGTTACATCAAGCGTACTAGTCCTCGTTCTTTCGCAGCTTCGACCTTAGAGGAGATTGGGAAACGAGATGACGACCGATTACTATTTGTACAATCTGTCAAAACTACTCAACATCTCTTGATATTTACAACCCTAGGAAATGTCATCTACCGCCCTATCCATGAATTAGCAGATATTCGTTGGAAGGATATCGGGGAGCACTTGAGTCAAACGATTACCAACTTTGAAACCAATGAAGAAGTGCTCTATGTTGAAGTTGTGGATCAGTTTGAGGATGCGACAACCTACTTTGCAGCGACTCACCTTGGACAAATCAAACGTGTAGAACGTAAAGAATTCTCTCCATGGAGAACCTACCGTTCTAAATCTGTTAAGTTCGCTAAGTTGAAAGACGATAGTGATCAAATTGTAGCGGTTGCACCAATCAAGCTTGATGATGTTCTATTAATCAGTAAAAATGGCTATGCTCTTCGCTTTAATATCGAAGAGGTTCCAGTTGTAGGAGCTAAGGCTGCAGGGGTCAAAGCCATGAACTTGAAAGCAGATGATGAGCTTCAATCTGCCTTTATCTGCAATACTTCATCCTTCTATCTGTTAACGCAACGTGGAAGTTTGAAACGTGTTTCAACAGAGGAAATTCCAGCAACCAGTCGTGCTAAGCGTGGTCTTCAAGTTCTTAGAGAATTGAAGAGTAAACCACATCGCGTCTTCTTGGCCGGTGCAGTTTCTGAACAAGGATTTGTTGGAGATCTCTTTAGCACCGAAGTGGAAGACGGAGAACAAACTCTGGTTATCCAATCAAATAATGGAACGATTTATGAAGCAATTCTGCAAGATTTGAATCTATCAGAGCGCACAAGTAATGGAAGCTTTATCTCAGATACTATTTCAGACGAAGAAGTTTTCGATGCCTTCCTCAAAGAAGTCTTTAAAGAAGAAAAAGATAATTAAGAAGAAAATCAGTCCTAGTGACTGATTTTTTTATAAGTAAAATTTTCAGAAAATTACAAATAATACTTGAATTTTTAGGAGAATAGTGTAGAATAGAACACAAAGCTTGATTAGAATAAAGGAGATTGTCATGACAGTTACGATCGATTGGGAAAATCTCGGTTTTTCCTATATGAAACTACCTTATCGTTATATCGCTTATTTTAAAAATGGACAATGGACTCAGGGAGAATTAACAGAAGATGCAACCTTGCATATCTCAGAATCATCTCCAAGCCTTCACTATGGACAGCAAGCATTTGAAGGATTGAAAGCCTATCGTACAAAGGATGGCAGTATTCAACTCTTCCGTTCAGATGAAAATGCTAAACGACTCCAACGTACCTGTGATCGTCTATTGATGCCCCAAGTTTCAACAGAAATGTTTGTAGAGGCTTGTAAAGCAGTTGTTCGTGCTAATGAAGAATACGTACCACCTTACGGAACTGGTGGAACTCTTTATCTTCGTCCGCTCTTGATTGGTGTTGGAGATATCATTGGGGTAAAACCAGCCGAGGAGTATATTTTTACCATCTTTGCTATGCCAGTTGGAAATTACTTTAAGGGTGGATTGGTTCCAACAAACTTCTTGATTCAAGATGAGTATGACCGTGCTGCACCAAATGGAACAGGAGCTGCCAAGGTCGGTGGTAACTATGCAGCTAGTCTACTGCCTGGAAAAGTGGCTAAATCACGTCATTTCTCAGACGTTATTTATCTAGACCCATCAACCCACACTAAGATTGAAGAAGTTGGTTCAGCAAACTTCTTTGGAATTACAGCTGATAATGAGTTTGTAACCCCATTGAGTCCGTCAATTTTGCCATCGATTACCAAGTATTCATTGCTTTACTTGGCAGAGCATCGTTTAGGCTTGAAGCCTGTCGAGGGGGATGTACCAATTGATAGTCTGGATCGATTTGTAGAAGCAGGTGCCTGTGGAACAGCAGCAGTAATCTCACCTATTGGGGGAATCCAACACGGTGATGATTTCCATGTTTTCTACAGCGAAACAGAGGTTGGTCCAGTGACTCGTAAACTATACGATGAATTGACTGGTATCCAATTTGGTGACATTGAAGCACCAGAAGGCTGGATTGTAAAAGTAGATTAAACATTATTAAAGGAGATATTTATGAAAACGAAAAAGTGGATGTTAACAGCAGGAGTTGTCCTGAGTACAGCAGTTCTTCTTGTGGCTTGTGGTAAAGCTGATAAAGAAGCAGATGCACCTACAACCTTCTCTTATGTCTATGGAGTAGACCCATCATCTTTGGATTACAGTATTGCAACTCGTACTTCAACAACGGATATTATTGGTAACGTTGTTGATGGATTGTTGGAAAACGATGAATATGGGAATTTGGTTCCTTCACTAGCAGAAGACTGGAGTGTCTCACAAGACGGTTTGACTTATACTTATAAACTTCGTAAAGGAGTTAAATGGTATACCTCAGAGGGTGAAGAATACGCTGAAGTAACAGCGCATGACTTTGTTACAGGACTAAAACACGTAGCAGATGGTAAATCAGACGGTGTCACTCTTATTCAAAACTCCATTAAGGGCTTGAATGAATATATGACTGGTGAGACTAATGACTTCTCTACAGTTGGGGTTAAGGCATTGGATGACTACACAGTCCAGTATACTCTTAATGCACCTGAAAGTTTCTGGAATTCAAAAGTGACTTCAGCAACCATGTTGCCGGTAAACGAGGAATTCCTCAAAGCTTCAGGTAAGAACTACGGAGCAGTAAGTCCATCTGGAATTCTTTATAACGGTCCGTATATCCTGAAGACATTGACTTCAAAATCTTTAATCGAATACGAAAAGAACCCAAATTATTGGGATAAAGAGAAGGTTAAAATTGAGAAAGTAAAATTGACCTACTATGATGGTTCAGACCAAGAATCATTAATCCGTAGCTTCTCTTCAGGTGTTTATACAACAGCTCGTATCTTCCCAAGTAGCTCAAACTTTGCTTCTACATTGGAACAATACGGAGATAAAATCACATACAGTCCACAGGATTCAACTAGTTACTACTTTACCTTTAATGTAAACCGTCAATCATACAATAAGACAGCAAAAACAAGTGAAGAACAGAAAACTTCTACAAAAGAAGCGATGTTGAACAAGGACTTCCGTCAAGCAATCAACTTTGCCTTCAACCGTCATTCATATGCTGCACAGCTCAACGGTGAAGATGGTGCGGATAAGATTATTCGTAACAGCCTAGTTCCAGATAACTTTGTACAATCTGGCGGTAAAAACTTTGGTGACATCGCTCAAGCAGAATTGGTTAACTACGGTGACCAATGGAAAGGCGTTGAGCTTGTTGATGGAAAAGATACCATCTACAATCCTGATAAAGCCAAAACTTCATTTGAAAAAGCTAAGAAAGAATTGGAAGCAAAAGGTGTAACCTTCCCAATTCACTTGGATGTCCCAGTTGAACAAACAGATACCATTGCTGTTCAACAAAGCAATTCCTTTAAACAATCAATCGAGTCAACTCTTGGTTCTGAAAATGTCGTGATCGATGTTCTTCAGATGACTGATAACGAGAAGGAAAGTATTACATCTCAAGCACGTGTTCCTGCTCAGAAAGACTATGACTTGAATAGCACTGGTTGGGCTCCAAGCTATCAAGACCCAGCAAGTTATCTAAATATCATGGATCCTAAAACTGGTTCTGCTATGAAACACCTTGGTATTACGAAAGGTAAAGACAAGGAAGTAGTAGCTCAACTTGGTTTGGATGAATATAAGAAACTCTTGGATGATGCAGTTTCTGAGACAAATGACTTGGACAAGAGATATGAAAAATATGCCAAAGCTCAAGCATGGCTTACTGATAGTTCTCTCTTGATGCCGACAGCTTCATCAGGAGGCTCACCAGTAGTCAGCAACGTCGTTCCATTCTCTAAACCATACTCACAAGTAGGTATCAAGGGTGATCCATATATCTTCAAGGGCATGAAATTGCAAAAAGAGATTGTAACGGCTAAAGAATATCAAGCAGCTCTTGAAAAATGGCAAAAAGAGAAATTGGAATCAAACAATAAATACCAAAAAGAACTAGAAAGTCATGTCAAATAAACCATACTAGTATTTTGGAAAAGGGGCCTATATGGAATGGATTAAACTAATAGGAATAGTTATCATTGTGATTGGTTTTATCTATAAGTTAGATACCATTGCAACGGTAGTCTTAGCTAGTTTAGTTACAGCTCTAGTTTCTGGAGTTTCTCTTGTTGAGTTCTTGGAAATTTTAGGAAGAGAATTTAGCAATCAACGAGTTCTGACGATTTTTATGGTAACCTTACCCCTGGTAGGATTATCTGAAACTTTTGGCCTCAAGCAACGGTCGATTGACTTGATTCAAAAGATTAAAGGACTGACCGTAGGAAGTTTTTATACAATTTATTTCTTTTTTCGGGAACTCGACGGGTTCTTTGCCATTCGTATCGGAGGACATCCGCAGTTTGTGAGACCCTTAGTTCAACCCATGGGACAGGCAGCAGCAGAGTTACAATTAGGTAGAAAATTAACAGAGCAGGAAAGCGAAGCGCTAAAAGCGCGTGCAGCAGCAAATGATAATTTTGCAAATTTCTTTGCTCAGAATACTTTCGTTGGTGCAGGTGGTGTCCTCTTAGTTGGGGGCACTCTGGACCAATTAGGTTACGAAAGTAATTATGCAGGCATCGCTTCGGCTTCTCTGATTGTTGCAGGAGTTGCCTTGCTTGTGGTAGGACTGTACAATTACCTATTTGATAAAAAACTGCTAGCAAAAAAGCTTAGCAAAGGAAAAGAAGAATGACCGAACTAGCAAGACAGTTATTAGAGTTAACCTATATTGTGATTGGTTGTCAATTTCTTCATACGGCCTATTGTAGCTATAATGACAAAACAAACCCAGTTCGATATGGAACAGCTGGGTTTTGGGCTTTATTGGGCATCAGTTTTATTGGTGGTTCCTATCTACCGTCTCTCTATATTGGAGTAATCGTAGTGCTCTTAGCCCTACTGACGCTCTTTAAACAGGTTCGTATCGGAACCTTGCCGTCTCTGGATGAAGTCAAGGCAAAATTTGAAGCTAAACGATTGAAGAATAAAATTTTTATTCCGGTCATGCTGATGGCTTTGATTGCTTTGGTATTAGCAAAAGTGATTCCCGAGTTTAGTAAGATTGCTATCAGTCTTGCAGCATTTTTTGCAACCCTGTCTCTTCTTTTGATCACTAAAAGTCATCCTAAAAGCTTGTTGGTAGAAAACAATCGCATGGTTCAGCAAGTCTCAACTAGTGGGATTGTTCCTCAACTTTTAGGAGCTTTAGGTGCTATTTTTACTGTAGCTGGAGTTGGAGACTTAATTTCTCACTTGATAAGCGGTATAGTTCCTTCGGGCAGTCGTTTTATGGGTGTGTTAGCTTATGTCCTTGGGATGGTTCTATTCTCCATGATAATGGGTAATGTCTTTGCTGCTTTCACTGTTATTACTGTCGGGATTGGTGTTCCCTTTGTATTTGCCTTGGGAGCTGATCCAATCGTATCTGCTGCTCTAGCAATGACAGCTGGTTGCTGTGGGACCTTACTGACTCCAATGGCTGCTAACTTTAATGCATTACCGGCAGCACTTTTGGAGATGAAAGATCCAAATGGCGTTATCAAAGCGCAAGTAGGAGTGGCTGTTATCATGATAATCCTACATGTATTTTTAATGTACTATTTGGCGTTTTAGCAAAGGAAATAAAATGAAAATATTAGTAACAGGTTTTGATCCTTTCGGTGGTGAAAAGGTCAATCCAGCTCTGGAAGCAGTTAAATCATTACCGTCTGTAATTCATGGAGCGGAGATATGCTGGGTAGAGATTCCAACAGTCTTTTATAAATCAGCAGAGGTTTTAGAAGCAGAAATTGACCGGTATCAACCAGATGTGGTACTTTGCATCGGACAAGCAGGAGGTAGAGCTAGTTTAACTCCTGAACGAGTTGCCATCAATCAAGATGATGCAAGAATTCCAGATAACCAAGGGAATCAACCGATTGACACACCCATTCGCCTAGATGGAGAAGCTGCTTATTTTAGCACACTCCCTATCAAAG
Source organism: Streptococcus sp. oral taxon 061 (assembly GCF_964211575.1). Classification (GTDB taxonomy): domain Bacteria; phylum Bacillota; class Bacilli; order Lactobacillales; family Streptococcaceae; genus Streptococcus. Next base: position 38,190 of record NZ_CAXOQQ010000004.1, read on the forward strand.
CAATGGTACAAGCCATAAAAGAGGAAGGACTACCAGCTTCAGTATCCAATTCAGCAGGAACTTTTGTTTGCAACCATTTGATGTATCAGGTTCTCTATTTAGCGGATAAGAAATTTCCCAATATGAGAGCAGGTTTTATGCATATTCCCTATAAGACCGAACAAGTGGTAAATAAGCCTAATACTGCATCCATGAATTTAGCTGATATCGTCAAAGGAATCGAAGCTGCGATTGGTGCTATCGTGGACTACAAAGATAAGGACTTGAAAATAGTTGGTGGAGCAACCCATTAATGGACTAAAATTCAAGGAAAAAATTTCTCTAGATGATTCAAGGAACTCTTTACCAAGATTAGCTTGGTAGAGAGTTTTTTCTTGCTAGATTAGGGAATTTCTTGTAAAATAGAAAAAGTGAAAAGAGGTATGGTATGAGTAAAAAAGATAAAAAAATTGAGATTCAGTTGTCAGATGCTAAAGTAGTAGTTGGAAAAGATAAGTACGATGGTTATACATTAACGATTGGTAAAAAATTGATTGGCGAAATTGCCGAACTAGATAACCAATTTGCTATTATAAAGAATGGAAATGTCGATAGTTTTTACAAAAATCTTGAAAAAGCTGTGGAAATATTGATTGAAAACTATAATTTAGCAAAATAGTGCTTGTTTTTTGCAATTTTTCATGATATAATAGATTTTGTTCATTATCGGAGAGATAGCGAAGAGGCTAAACGCGGCGGACTGTAAATCCGCTCCTTCGGGTTCGGGGGTTCGAATCCCTCTCTCTCCATTTCACTTTTGGGGTATAGCCAAGCGGTAAGGCAAGGGACTTTGACTCCCTCATGCGTTGGTTCGAATCCAGCTACCCCAGTTTCTAGGTAATAAATTCAAGATAAAAAGAAAAATATCTTAGGGTATTTTATTTTTATAATTGAAGGACGTTCGAGATATTCATGTCGTTGCGGGTGCTTAGGAAAAAAATTATAAGTATGTCAAGTTAAAAAACTTGATTGTTGGAGGATTTTTTAGATGAATGAATTTGAAGATTTGCTAAATAGCGTTAGCCAAGTTGAACCTGGTGATGTTGTTAGTGCTGAAGTATTGACAGTTGATGCTAATCAAGCTAACGTTGCAATCTCAGGAACTGGTGTTGAAGGTGTCTTGACTCTTCGCGAATTGACAAACGATCGCGATGCAGATATCAATGACTTTGTAAAAGTAGGTGAAGTATTTGACGTTCTTGTACTTCGTCAAGTAGTTGGTAAAGATACTGATACAGTAACATACCTTGTATCTAAAAAACGCCTTGAAGCTCGCAAAGCATGGGACAAGCTTGTAGGACGCGAAGAAGAAGTTGTTACAGTTAAAGGAACTCGCGCTGTTAAAGGTGGACTTTCAGTAGAATTTGAAGGTTTACGTGGATTTATCCCAGCTTCAATGTTGGATACTCGTTTCGTACGTAACACTGAGCGTTTTGTAGGTCAAGAATTTGAAGCTAAAATCAAAGAAGTTGATCCTAAAGAAAACCGCTTCATCCTTTCACGTCGTGAAGTTGTAGAAGCAGCTACTGCAGCAGCTCGTGCTGAAGTGTTCGGTAAATTGGCTGCTGGTGATGTAGTAACTGGTAAAGTTGCTCGTATCACAAGCTTCGGTGCTTTCATCGATCTTGGTGGTGTTGATGGATTGGTTCACTTGACTGAATTGTCACACGAACGTAACGTTTCACCAAAATCAGTTGTAACTGTTGGTGAAGAAGTTGAAGTGAAAATCCTTGATCTTAACGAAGAAGAAGGACGTGTATCACTTTCACTTAAAGCAACAACACCTGGACCATGGGATGGCGTTGAGCAAAAATTGGCTAAAGGTGACGTTGTAGAAGGAACAGTTAAACGTTTGACTGACTTCGGTGCATTTGTTGAAGTATTGCCAGGTATCGATGGACTTGTTCACGTATCACAAATTTCACACAAACGTATTGAAAATCCAAAAGAAGCTCTTACAGTTGGTCAAGAAGTTACTGTTAAAGTTCTTGATGTTAATGCTGATGCAGAACGCGTTTCACTTTCTATCAAAGCTCTTGAAGAACGTCCAGCTCAAGAAGAAGGACAAAACGAAGAAAAACGTGCTCCACGTCCACGTCGTCCAAAACGTCAAGAAAAACGTGACTTTGAACTTCCAGAAACACAAACTGGATTCTCAATGGCTGACTTGTTCGGAGACATCGAACTTTAATCAATCAGATTTAATTACAAATCCTTTGTTGTTAAAACAAGGGATTTTTCTTTTTTCAACTAGTATTTTTTGATATAATGGTTTTATGTTATATTCCGAAAAAGAATCAATTTATCAAATGGTCAATGCTCAGCTCACTTCACTTTTAGAAGGTGAGACCAATGTGTTGGCTAATCTATCAAATGCCAGTGCTCTCTTAAAAATGAACTTTCCTCGTACTGTCTTTGCAGGTTTCTATTTATATGACGGAAATGAGCTTATTTTAGGGCCTTTTCAAGGTGGAGTTTCATGTGTTAGAATCGCACTCGGAAAAGGTGTTTGTGGAGAGTCAGCAGCTAGCCGTCAAACGGTTATTGTTGGAGATGTAAAGACCTATCCTAACTATATTTCTTGCGATAGTAAAGCACTCAGTGAAATTGTTTTGCCGATGGTAAAAAATAGTCATCTTCTGGGTGTCTTGGATTTGGATTCGTCTGTCCTTGATGATTATGATGAAATTGATCAGAAGTATTTAGAAGAGTTTGTATCTATTCTGCTAGATAAAACTGAATGGAACTTTTCAATGTTTGAGGAGAAAGTGTAATGTATCAGGCGCTTTATCGAAAATATAGAAGTCAAAATTTTTCACAGCTAGTGGGCCAGGAAGTTGTTGCTAGAACTCTTAAACAGGCTGTGGAACAGGATAAGATTAGTCACGCCTACCTTTTTTCAGGGCCTCGTGGAACTGGTAAGACTAGTGTGGCTAAGATTTTTGCTAAGGCTATGAACTGCCCTAATCAAGTAGGGGGAGAACCTTGTAATAACTGTTATATCTGCCAAGCTGTTACGGATGGAAGTTTAGAAGACGTTATCGAAATGGATGCTGCTTCTAATAATGGTGTTGATGAAATTCGTGATATTCGTGATAAATCAACCTATGCTCCAAGTATAGCTCAGTATAAGGTTTATATCATTGATGAGGTTCATATGCTTTCGACAGGTGCCTTTAATGCCCTTTTGAAAACACTTGAAGAACCAACTCCAAATGTAGTCTTTATTTTGGCAACGACTGAGCTTCATAAAATTCCTGCAACTATTTTGTCTCGTGTTCAACGATTTGAGTTCAAGTCCATTAAGACTCAGGATATTCGAGATCATATCTTCCAGATTTTAGAAAAAGAAGGGATTGATTACGAAACAGAAGCTGTTGAAATTATTGCTCGACGAGCTGAAGGTGGGATGCGGGATGCCTTGTCAATTCTAGACCAGGCATTAAGCTTAACCCAAGAAGCTACATTGACAACAGCAGTCTCAGAAGAAATCACTGGTACCATTAGTTTAAGTGCCTTGGATCATTACGTAGCTGCTTTAGCTCAAAAGGATGTACCGGGAGCCCTTCAAAATCTTGATCTGATTTTTGAGAATGGAAAGAGCATGACACGTTTTGTAGTCGATTTGCTGCAATATCTACGTGATATCTTAATTGTTCAAGCAGGCGGAGAAAATACACATCATAGTGATGCATTTGAGAGAAACTTAGCTCTTCCGCAGGATGTCTTGTTTGAGATGATTAGTCTTGCTACTAAAAGTCTAGCTGATATTAAGGCTAGCCTACAACCTAAAATTTATGCCGAAATGATGACTATTCGTTTAGCAGAAATTGATTCTCAACCAGAACTTTCAGGTGAGGTGGCTGAGGAATTGTCTTCTCTTCGAGAAGAAGTTGCACGATTGAAACAAGCTCTTGCAAATGTTGGTTCTAATCCCAAACAAACTGTTTCTACACCAAGTCGTCCGACTAACAGTAAGTCAATCTATCGTGTAGACCGAAATAAGGTTCAGTCTATTCTTCAAGAAGCAGTAGAAAATCCAGACTTAGCCCGTCAAAACTTAATCCGTCTTCAGAATGCTTGGGGAGAAGTCATTGAAAGCTTATCTGGTCCAGATAAGGCACTCTTGGCTGGTTCTAAACCAGTTGCTGCTAATGAACATCATGCGATTTTGGCTTTTGAATCGAATTTCAATGCCGGTCAAACCATGAAACGAGACAATCTAAACACTATGTTTGGCAATATTCTTAGTTGCGCTGCTGGATTTTCTCCAGAGATTCTTGCTATTTCTATGGAAGAATGGAAGGAAGTTCGAGCTGCATTTTCAAGCAGAGCTAAAGGTTCTCAAGAACAAGTCAATAAGGAAGAACCCGAAGAGTCCATACTTCCTCAAGGCTTTGAATTTTTAGCAGATAAAGTGACCATAGCTGAAGATTAAAGGGAATTGGTGGTAAAAGACTATGAACAGACAACAATTTATTATCATGGCCTTCTTTACTGCTGCTGAGACTTATTTCTTTAATGAATCCATCATGGAGCAACGGTATATCGTGGCCTTGCTTTGGGCTATTTTGATCCTGAGAAATTTTCGCGTGAGTTATATCATGGGTAAAATTGTGAGCGCTATAGATGATCATTTTCAAGGGAAGAAGTAGCTCCTAGCTTCTAGACAAAATCAAAGCCTTTTAGGCTTTTTTTTGTTATACTATTAAGGTATATTTATTGACATTTTACTGTGTTTTTCTAGGGATTTAAAAAGGTTAAATTTCAGGTAAATACAGTAAAAAGGATGAAAAGAAAGGAACAATCATGTCAGTATTAGAGATCAAAGATCTTCACGTTGAAATTGAAGGAAAAGAAATTTTAAAAGGGGTCAATCTGACTCTTAAAACAGGAGAAATTGCAGCTATCATGGGACCAAATGGTACCGGTAAGTCTACTCTTTCAGCTGCTATTATGGGGAACCCAAACTATGAAGTCACTAAAGGTGAAGTCTTGTTTGACGGTGTAAACATCCTTGAATTGGAAGTGGATGAGCGTGCGCGTATGGGACTTTTCCTTGCCATGCAATATCCATCAGAAATTCCTGGGATTACAAATGCTGAGTTTCTTCGTGCAGCTATGAATGCTGGTAAAGAAGATGATGAGAAAATTTCAGTTCGTGAATTTATCACTAAGTTAGACGAAAAAATGGAATTGCTCAACATGAAAGAAGAAATGGCAGAGCGTTACCTCAACGAAGGTTTCTCAGGTGGTGAGAAAAAACGTAACGAAATTCTTCAACTCTTGATGTTGGAACCAACTTTTGCCCTCTTAGATGAGATTGACTCTGGTCTTGATATTGATGCCCTTAAAGTTGTCTCTAAAGGTGTGAATGCTATGCGTGGTGAAGGTTTTGGTGCTATGATCATTACTCACTACCAACGTCTTTTGAACTATATCACACCAGATGTGGTACACGTTATGATGGAAGGTCGTGTTGTTCTTTCTGGTGGTCCAGAATTGGCTGCACGCTTGGAACGTGAAGGATACGCGAAACTAGCTGAAGAACTTGGCTATGACTACAAGGAAGAATTGTAATTCCATCGTATCTTTTAGGAGAAGTAAATGACTAAAGAAACTATTAAACTTTTTTCAGAAATGCACGCTGAACCAAGCTGGTTGTCAGACCTCCGTCAAAAAGCTTTTGATAAGATTGAGAGTTTGGAATTACCAGTCATTGAGCGTGTAAAATTTCATCGTTGGAACCTGGGTGATGGAACCATCAAAGAAAGTGAACCATCAGCAAATGTTGCTGATTTCACTGCTTTAGATAATCACTTGAAATTGGTGCAGGTTGGAACTCAAACTGCTTTCGAACAAATTCCAGTTGAGTTGGCTGAACAAGGAGTTGTCTTTACAGACTTCCATTCAGCTTTAGAAGAAATCCCAGAACTCGTAGAAGAATTTTTCATGTCATCAGTAAAATACGACGATGACAAATTGGCAGCCTACCACACAGCTTACTTTAATAGTGGTGCTGTTCTCTATATTCCAGACAATGTCGAAATCACAGAACCAATCGAAGGAATTTTCTACCAAGATAGTGATAGTGATGTGCCATTTAACAAGCATATTCTGATCATTGCAGGTAAAAACTCTAAAATCAGCTACCTCGAACGTTTAGAATCACGCGGTGAGGGTAGCGCTAAGGCGACTGCTAATATCACTGTTGAAGTGATTGCACGTTCTGGTGCTCAAGTGAAATTTGCTGCGATTGACCGTCTAGGTGAAAACGTCACTGCTTACATTAGCCGTCGTGGTAAATTAGGCAACGATGCAAGTATTGACTGGGCTATCGGTGTCATGAACGAAGGAAATGTCGTTGCTGACTTTGATAGTGACTTGATTGGTAATGGTAGCCATGCAGACCTGAAAGTTGTAGCACTTTCAAGCGGTCGTCAGGTACAGGGGATTGATACTCGAGTAACTAACTATGGTTGCAACTCTATCGGTAATATCCTTCAACATGGGGTTATCCTTGAAAAAGCAACTTTGACTTTCAATGGTATTGGCCACATCATCAAGGGTGCTAAGGGAGCAGATGCCCAACAAGAAAGCCGTGTTCTGATGCTTTCAGACCAAGCGCGTTCAGATGCTAACCCAATTCTGTTGATTGATGAAAATGATGTCACTGCAGGTCACGCGGCTTCTATTGGTCAAGTTGATCCGGAAGACATGTACTACCTCATGAGCCGTGGATTAGACAAGGCAACTGCAGAACGTTTGGTTGTTCGTGGTTTCCTTGGATCTGTAATCGTTGAGATTCCTGTCAAGGAAGTTCGTGATGAAATGATTGCGACGATCGAAGAAAAATTGTCAAAACGCTAAGGGGAAGCCTATGTTAGATGCAGAAGTGATTCGCAAGGATTTTCCAATTTTAGATCAGATTGTTAATGACGAACCTCTTGTTTATTTGGATAATGCTGCGACGACACAAAAACCACTAGCTGTTCTGGAAGCCATTAATCGCTACTATGAACAGGACAATGCCAATGTCCACCGAGGTGTTCATACCTTGGCTGAGAGAGCGACAGCATCATATGAAGCCGCTCGTGAAACCATTGGTAAGTTCATCAACGCTGGTTCGACAAAGGAAGTACTCTTCACTAGAGGAACTACGACCAGTCTCAACTGGGTGGCGCGTTTTGCTGAAGAAATCTTGACTGAGGGAGACCAGGTCTTGATTTCAGTCATGGAACACCATTCCAATATTATTCCATGGCAGGAAGCTTGCCGAAAGACTGGGGCAGAGCTTGTTTATGTCTATCTCAAAGATGGAGCTCTGGATATGGATGACTTGCGTTCTAAATTGACTGACAAAGTTAAATTTGTTTCACTAGCTCACACATCAAACGTTCTTGGAGTGGTTAATCCTATCAAAGAAATCACACAAATGGCTCATGAAGTTGGAGCTATTATGGTGGTGGATGGTGCTCAGTCTACACCTCATATGAAGATTGATGTACAGGATTTGGATGTGGACTTCTTTGCCTTTTCAGGTCACAAGATGGCTGGTCCGACTGGTATCGGTGTCCTTTATGGCAAAGAAAAGTATCTTGAGCAAATGTCTCCAGTAGAATTTGGCGGCGAGATGATTGATTTTGTTTACGAGCAATCTGCTAGTTGGAAGGAATTGCCTTGGAAATTCGAGGCAGGAACTCCCAATATGGCTGGTGCTATTGGACTTGCAGCTGCCGTGGATTATCTTGAAAAGATTGGTATGGATGCCATTGAAACCCATGAACAGGAATTGATTGCATACGTCTTTCCAAAATTGCAGGCAATTGAAGGTTTGACCATTTACGGTTCGCAAGATTTGGCACAACGTTCAGGTGTCGTTGCCTTTAACCTTGGCGATCTTCATCCTCATGACCTTGCAACTGCTCTGGATTATGAAGGAGTAGCAGTTCGTGCGGGTCACCATTGTGCGCAACCTTTGCTTCAATATTTGGATGTTCCAGCAACAGCTCGCGCTAGTTTTTATATCTACAACACCAAGGCTGATTGCGACAAGTTGGTAGATGCCCTACAAAAGACAAAGGAGTTTTTCAATGGCACTTTCTAAACTAGATAGCCTTTATATGGCAGTGGTAGCAGACCATTCGAAAAATCCTCATCATCAAGGAAAGTTAGAAGATGCTGAGCAAATCAGTCTCAATAATCCAACCTGCGGGGATGTTATCAACCTCTCTGTCAAGTTTGACGCAGAGGATCGTTTGGAAGATATTGCTTTTCTAAATTCAGGATGCACGATTTCCACTGCTTCTGCTAGTATGATGACGGATGCTGTTTTGGGCAAGACCAAGCAAGAAATTTTAGAACTTGCAACCATTTTTTCTGAAATGGTTCAAGGGCAAAAAGATGACAGACAAGATAGTCTCGGCGATGCAGCTTTCTTGTCAGGTGTTGCCAAATTCCCGCAACGAATCAAATGCGCAACCCTAGCTTGGAATGCCCTTAAAAAAACAATTGAAGACCAAGAAAATAAATAAGACAAGCTTTCTTTGTCTTATAAATCATTAGAAATAAAGAATGAAAGAAAGGATATTATGGCTGAAGAAAGAGTAGAACCAAAACCAATTGATCTTGGTGAATATAAATTTGGTTTCCATGACGATGTAGAGCCTGTCCTATCGACAGGAAAAGGATTGAATGAAGATGTCATTCGTGAACTATCAGCAGCTAAGGGAGAACCTGAGTGGATGTTGGAATTCCGTTTGAAATCTTATGAAACCTTCAAAAAAATGCCCATGCAAACTTGGGGAGCAGATTTGTCAGAGATTGACTTTGATGACTTGATCTACTACCAAAAACCATCTGATAAACCAGCCCGTTCTTGGGATGACGTTCCTGAAAAAATCAAAGAAACCTTTGAACGAATCGGGATTCCTGAAGCTGAGCGTGCCTATCTAGCTGGAGCTTCTGCCCAGTATGAGTCAGAAGTGGTTTACCATAACATGAAGGAAGAATTTGAGAAGTTAGGAATTATCTTTACAGATACAGATTCTGCCCTTAAGGAATACCCAGACTTGTTTAAGCAATATTTTGCGAAGTTAGTACCGCCGACAGATAACAAGTTGGCAGCCCTCAACTCAGCAGTATGGTCTGGTGGAACCTTCATCTATGTACCAAAAGGTGTCAAGGTAGATATTCCACTTCAAACCTACTTCCGTATCAATAATGAAAATACTGGACAGTTTGAACGTACTCTGATTATCGTTGATGAGGGAGCAAGTGTCCACTACGTAGAAGGATGTACAGCGCCAACTTATTCAAGCAACAGCTTGCACGCTGCTATTGTAGAAATCTTTGCTTTGGACGGAGCTTATATGCGTTATACGACTATTCAAAACTGGTCTGACAACGTTTATAACTTGGTAACCAAACGTGCTAAAGCTTTGAAAGATGCGACAGTTGAGTGGATTGATGGAAACTTGGGTGCTAAAACAACCATGAAATACCCATCTGTTTACCTAGATGGAGAAGGAGCGCGTGGTACGATGCTTTCGATTGCCTTTGCCAATGCAGGGCAACACCAAGATACGGGTGCTAAGATGATCCACAATGCTCCACATACGAGCTCCTCTATCGTCTCTAAATCAATCGCTAAAGGCGGTGGTAAGGTAGACTATCGTGGACAAGTGACTTTCAACAAGAACTCTAAGAAATCTGTTTCTCACATCGAGTGTGATACCATTATCATGGATGACTTATCAGCATCAGATACCATTCCATTTAATGAAATCCACAACTCACAAGTTGCTTTGGAGCACGAAGCCAAGGTATCTAAGATTTCAGAAGAACAACTCTATTACCTTATGAGTCGTGGCTTGTCAGAGACTGAAGCAACTGAGATGATTGTCATGGGATTTGTAGAGCCCTTCACCAAAGAACTTCCAATGGAGTATGCAGTTGAGCTGAATCGCTTGATTAGCTATGAAATGGAAGGGTCAGTTGGATAATCATTATAAATAAAAACTGAGCAAATATTACATTTGTTCAGTTTTTTAGATACAATTTTATAAATATTCACAAAATACATTATCTGTGGTAAAATAAAACAATTATTGTTAGTGGAGCTCAAGAATGAATATTTTTAGAACTAAAGACTTCAGTCTAAGTAAAACAGAAATGCATCGTCATTTGAAATTATGGGATTTAATTCTTTAAGGAATTGGGGCCATGGTGGGAACTGGTATTTTTACCATTACAGGAACAGCTGCAGCAACACTAGCAGGACCTGCTCTTGTGGTATCTATCGTGATTTCTGCGATCTGTGTGTCCTTTATGCTTCAATACACTCTTGAAACTTGGATAGCATTTGTATTAGCTTTAATAGTAGGAGTTATTACTTACTTTACTTATGGCTATAAAAACTCTACACTATCAAAAAATCAATAAAGAAAAAATCGCGATTTTTCGCGATTTTTTTATAATTTTTCATTTACAAATCGAACGAAACGATTCCACCATACTTTTAAGAAGAAGGCTTTCTCAACATTCTTTTCAGCGACCATTTCAAAGGTTGGTTTGTCAGTGGTGATATAACCTTGACCGACTAAGTCTTTGTCATCGTAAGTCAGATGTCCAACAACTGTACCTGCTTCTAGAGGAGCAACATGCTCAGTAGCATCAGGTGTGTATGTAACACTTGATTCCGCTCGACTACCAAGACGTTGAACAATTTTTATATCTTCTTTAGCGACTGCTGTAACCGTATCTTGCTTCCCGTCATAAACTGGAGATTTGCTATCTTGGTAGCTTTCTCCCTGCTTAACGATTGTTTGGAGAGCAAAATTAGATGAGATATAGTCCAGAAGAGCTGAAGTTGCTGTGAAACGAGCGTAAGGATTTGTATCTTGATTATCCGCATTAAGGACAACGGTAATGATACGCATTCCTTTTTCAACAGTCGTACCAACAAAAGAAGCACCTGCTTTATCAGTTGTTCCAGTCTTAAGACCATCAATACCACCACGGTAAGCAGGCATACCATCTAACATTGAGTTTGTAGAATGAATAGTCATTCCTGCAAAAGTGGAAGAAGGTTTCTTCGTGATTTCTAAAACCTGAGGATATTTGAGGATAAGATTACGAGCGACAACTGCAACATCATAGGCGCTCATCTTATTTTCGTCATCTTTCTTAGAACCAGGATAGATATTATTCCCAAGAGTTTCATTATTTAGACCAGTTGTATTTACGAGGGTGGCATCTTGAATTCCCCATTCAAGAAGTTTAGCCTTCATCATATCAACAAAGTCTTTTTCTGATCCAGCAACCTTTTCTGCCAACGCGATAGCTGCACTATTGGCACTAGATACCAATGTTGCTTCTAGCAACTCTTCAACAGTGTAGTTACGAGCTTCCAAGGGAACGTTACTTGCTTCGGAGTTGGTTGTAAGCTGGTAGGGGTAATCTGAAATTTCCACTGGGGTAGAAAGAGTGATTTTGCCTTGCTCTAGAGCTTCATATACTAGGTAAACGGTAAGTAGTTTACTGATAGAGGCAATTTCAACCGGTTGTGTCGCATCTTTTTCATATAAAATCTTACCACTGTTAGCCTCAACAGCGATGGCATGTTTTGCTGCGACATCAAAATCCTGAGCAAAAACAGTAGTAGCAGAACCAAATGAAATAAGCGTGATTAATGTTAAAAATAATTTCTTCATAGTAACTTTATTCTATCATAAAGACAAAAAATATTCTTGTTTTTATAATGTAGGTTATCAATCTTTTTCGAAATATGGTAAAATAGGAAAAAGAGGAGGTGGCATATGTTTCGGAGAAATAAATTATTCTTCTGGACCACTGAGATATTATTAATAACCCTTATTTTCTACTTATGGCGAGAAATGGGTGCTATTATTACACCGTTTGTAAGTGTCGTAAATACAATCATGATTCCCTTTTTACTAGGTGGATTTCTATACTACTTAACAAATCCAATCGTCATTTTTTTAGAGAAGGAATGTCGCATTAATCGAATCATTGGTATTTTGTTAACACTTTGTGTTCTCTTTGGAACCATAGTGATAGCTGTCGTCTATCTCTTGCCGATTTTAATTAATCAGTTGAGTAGCTTGATTAATTCTAGCCAAGATATCTATTCTCGAATCCAAGATTTAGTGATAGAATTATCGAAATATCCTACTTTCCAAGAGCTAGATATTCAACAAACAATCCAACAATTAAATCTTTCTTATGTCGATATTTTACAGAATATCTTGAATAGTGTGACAAATAGTGTGGGAAGTGTCCTTTCAGCTTTGGTAAGCACTGTTTTAATTATCATTATGACACCGGTTTTCTTGATTTATTTCCTTTTAGATGGTCATAAATTCTTACCGATGCTAGAAAGAACTATTTTAAAGCGAGACAAACTCAATATATCTGGTTTAATAACAAACTTGAATGAGACTATTTCCCGTTACATAAGTGGAGTATCAATCGATGCGTTCATTATCGGGTGTTTGGCTTTTATCGGTTATAGTGTGATTGGCTTAAAATATGCATTAGTTTTTGCTATTTTCTCAGGTTTAGCAAATTTGATTCCTTATGTTGGACCGAGTATTGGACTAATTCCGATGATTATTTCAAATCTGTTTACGGATCCTCAAAAGATGATTATAGCAGTTATCTATATGCTGATTATCCAACAAGTAGATGGGAATATCCTATACCCTCGTATTGTTGGTGGAGTCATGAAAGTCCATCCGATTACAATTCTCGTGCTATTATTGTTGTCAAGTAATATCTATGGTGTCGTAGGTATGATCGTTGCCGTTCCTACCTACTCAATTCTCAAAGAAATTTCCAAATTCCTAGTCCGACTTTATGAAAAACATAAAGAAGTACAAGAAGTGGGAGAAAAATAAAGATTTTAAAAAGAAACGGATTCATCTGTTTCTTTTTTTATCAATAAATCGACAACTTATAGTAAGAATAAGAATAATTAATAAAAACTTTGTAAAAGACTTGCAATTTAGCTAAAATTTGATAAAATAGTAAGGAAAGTTAGACTGTATTGCCTACTGTCTATCTATAAAATATATTTTATTGGAGGCTTTTACTCAAATGGCAAAAGAAAAATACGATCGTAGTAAACCACACGTTAACATTGGTACTATCGGACACGTTGACCACGGTAAAACTACCCTAACTGCAGCTATCACAACTGTTTTGGCACGTCGCTTGCCTTCAGCAGTTAACCAACCTAAAGACTATGCGTCTATCGATGCTGCTCCAGAAGAACGCGAACGCGGTATCACTATCAACACTGCGCACGTTGAGTACGAAACTGAAAAACGTCACTACGCTCACATCGACGCTCCAGGACACGCGGACTACGTTAAAAACATGATCACTGGTGCCGCTCAAATGGACGGAGCTATCCTTGTAGTAGCTTCAACTGACGGACCAATGCCACAAACTCGTGAGCACATCCTTCTTTCACGTCAGGTTGGTGTTAAACACCTTATCGTCTTCATGAACAAGATCGACTTGGTTGACGACGAAGAATTGCTTGAATTGGTTGAAATGGAAATCCGTGACCTTCTTTCAGAATACGACTTCCCAGGTGACGATCTTCCAGTTATCCAAGGTTCAGCTCTTAAAGCTCTTGAAGGTGACTCTAAATACGAAGACATCATCATGGAATTGATGAACACTGTTGATGAGTACATTCCAGAACCAGAACGTGACACTGACAAACCATTGCTTCTTCCAGTCGAGGACGTATTCTCAATCACTGGACGTGGTACAGTTGCTTCAGGACGTATCGACCGTGGTACTGTTCGTGTCAACGACGAAATCGAAATCGTTGGTATCAAAGAAGAAACTTCAAAAGCAGTTGTTACTGGTGTTGAAATGTTCCGTAAACAACTTGACGAAGGTCTTGCAGGAGATAACGTAGGTGTCCTTCTTCGTGGTGTTCAACGTGACGAAATCGAACGTGGACAAGTTATCGCTAAACCAGGTTCAATCAACCCACACACTAAATTCAAAGGTGAAGTTTACATCCTTACTAAAGAAGAAGGTGGACGTCACACTCCATTCTTCAACAACTACCGCCCACAATTCTACTTCCGTACTACTGACGTTACAGGTTCAATCGAACTTCCAGCAGGTACTGAAATGGTAATGCCAGGTGATAACGTGACAATCGACGTTGAGTTGATCCACCCAATCGCCGTAGAACAAGGTACTACATTCTCTATCCGTGAGGGTGGACGTACTGTTGGTTCAGGTATGGTTACAGAAATCGAAGCTTAATTCGATTTAGTTCCCAGAAGAACAATTATTTAAGTCAGACATTAAAAGAATCTTGCTATGCAAGGTTCTTTTTTTCTAGTTATACAAAGACAAAATAAGACAGTATGGTAGTTGATTACGAATATATAAACTTAATTAAATATTTATCTTATTTATTAACGAATGTATTTCCTAGTTTTTCAGAATAAATTTTTATTAGGTTAAAAAGCTTTTCACAAATGCCTGTTTTTTTGATAGAATAGAAGGAAGAAAAAAAGAAATGAGTTCGTCATGTCAAAAGGATTTTTAGTCTCTTTAGAGGGGCCAGAGGGAGCTGGTAAAACGAGTGTGCTTGAAGCTATCCTCCCTTTGTTAGAAGAAAAGAATATTGAGTTTTTAACAACACGTGAGCCAGGTGGTGTTTTGATTGGTGAGAAGATTCGAGAAGTCATTTTAGATCCTAGTCATACTCAGATGGATCCAAAGACAGAGTTGCTTCTCTATATTGCAAGTCGTAGACAGCACCTAGTAGAGAAGGTCTTGCCAGCACTTGCAGCTGGAAAATTGGTCATCATGGATCGTTTTATTGATAGTTCCGTTGCTTATCAAGGCTTTGGTCGTGGTTTGGATATTGAAGCTATTGACTGGCTCAATCAATTTGCGACAGATGGACTCAAGCCAGATTTGACACTTTATTTTGATATTGAAGTGGAGAAGGGACTTGAAAGAATCGCTGCAAACAGCGATCGCGAAGTCAACCGTTTGGACTTGGAAGGTTTAGACCTGCACAGAAAAGTGCGTCAAGGCTATCTTTCCCTTCTTGAGAAAGAAGGTGAGCGTATTGTTAAAATCGATGCGAGTTTACCACTAAATCAAGTGGTTGAAAATACTAAACAAGTTTTATTTGACAGAATGGGGCCGACAGAATGAATCAAGAGCAATTAAGAGCTTGTCAACCCCAGCAATTTGACCGTTTTGTTCACATCTTAGAACAAAGACAGCTGAATCATGCCTATCTCTTTTCAGGGTATTTCGGAAGCATGGAGATGGCCTTATTTCTGTCTAAGAGTTTGTTCTGTACAGAAAAGCAGGGTGTCTTACCTTGCGAGTCTTGCCGAAATTGTAAGTTGATTGATCAGGAAGAATTTCCTGATGTCACCATTATTCGTCCGATGAATCAAATCATTAAAACGGAACGAATCCGAGAATTAGTTGGCCAATTTTCTCAATCAGGAATCGAAAATCAACGTCAGGTTTTTATTATTGAACAAGCAGAAAAAATGCATGTTAACGCTGCTAACTCACTACTTAAGGTTATTGAGGAACCGCAAAGTGAAACCTATATTTTCTTCTTAACCAATGATCAAGAGCAGATGTTACCAACTATTCGAAGCCGGACACAAATTTTCCAATTTAAGAAACAAGTCGAAAGCCTTAGGAATCAACTTGAACAAGCAGGATTGATAAAAAATAAAGCAAGGCTTTTAGCCGAGTTTAGTCAATCGCAAGCAGAAGCCGAAAAACTGACAAATCAAACAAGTTTTTGGACTTTGGTTGAAGAAAGTGAACGATTCTATAGCTGGTTGGAGAATGGGAAAAAGGAATCCTACTTACAGGTTGCAAAATTAGCTAGTTTAGCAGATGACAAAGAAAAACAAGACCAAGTCTTTAGAATTTTAGAAGTTTTAGCAGGTCAAGAGATTCAAAAAAATGTAGCACGTACAATATTGCAAAACCTTCTCGAAGCCAGAAAAATGTGGAAAGCAAATGTGTCTTTCCAGAATTCTTTGGAATACCTAGTTTTACAATAAAATGAACATGAAAACAGAAAAAGAAAGGGCTGTTCATGAACAAGAAAGAATTATTTGATGCCTTAGATGATTTTTCTCAACAGTTGTTGGCAACCTTGGCAGATGTCGAAGCCATCAAAAAAAATCTCAAGAGTGTTGTAGAAGAGAATACAGCTCTTCGTTTAGAGAACGATAAACTGAGAGAGCGCTTGAGTGAGGAAGAAGAAACAGCTCCAACTAAGACCAAGCATGTTAGAGAAAACGTGAGCCGAATCTATGACGACGGTTTTCATGTGTGTCGCGACTTTTATGGCCAACGTCGTGAACAAGATGCAGAATGTATGTTTTGTGATGAATTGTTGTTTAGGGAGTAAGCATGCAGATTCAAAAAAGTTTTAAAGGGCAGTCACCTTATGGTAAGTTATATCTTGTCGCAACTCCGATTGGGAATCTAGAAGATATGACCTTTCGTGCTATTCAGACTTTGAAAGAAGTGGACTGGATTGCTGCCGAGGATACTCGTAATACTGGTCTATTGCTGAAGCATTTCGATATTTCAACCAAACAAATCAGTTTTCATGAGCACAATGCCAAGGAAAAGATTCCTGATTTCATTGGTTTGTTGAAAGCAGGACAAAGTATTGCTCAAGTTTCTGATGCGGGTTTGCCAAGCATTTCTGACCCCGGTCATGATTTAGTCAAGGCTGCAATTGAAGAAGATATAGCAGTTGTCACAGTTCCAGGTGCTAGCGCAGGAATTTCTGCCTTGATTGCCAGTGGTTTAGCTCCACAACCCCACATTTTTTATGGATTCTTACCTCGAAAATCGGGACAACAAAAGCAATTTTTCGAATCAAAAAAAGATTATCCTGAGACCCAGATTTTCTATGAATCTCCACATCGTGTAGCTGATACCCTAGAAAATATGCTAGAGATCTACGGTGATCGTTCAGTTGTCTTAGTTCGAGAATTGACTAAGATTTATGAAGAATACCAACGGGGGAAAATCACTGAGTTGCTTGAAAGTATCTCTGAAACACCGCTCAAGGGCGAGTGCCTTCTCATCGTAGAAGGTGCTAGTCTAGAAGTTGAAGATAAGGATGAAGAAGATTTATTCTCTGAAATCCAAGAGCGCATCCAAGAAGGTGTTAAGAAAAATCAAGCCATTAAGGAAGTCGCAAAAATATATCAGTGGAACAAAAGCCAGCTCTACGCAGCATATCACGAATGGGAAGAGAATCAATTTAATGACTAAACAGGGAAGTTTGCCTTCTTCCCTTTTTTTGTTATACTAGTAAAAGAAAAATTAGAAAGATTTGTGGGTGTCAAACAGTCCAGTAGCTTGTTTTGATATGAACTTAGTTTCCACCCAAAGAGGTATTAGTGTCATGTCTCAATCTTATATCAATGTTATCGGTGCTGGTTTAGCAGGTTCGGAAGCAGCTTACCAAATCGCAGAGCGTGGTATTCCAGTTAAACTCTATGAAATGCGTGGTGTCAAATCAACACCTCAGCATAAAACAGATAATTTTGCAGAATTAGTGTGTTCCAACTCATTACGAGGGGATGCTCTTACAAATGCTGTAGGTCTTCTAAAGGAAGAAATGCGTCGTCTTGGTTCTGTGATTTTAGAATCAGCAGAAGCAACGCGGGTTCCTGCAGGTGGAGCGCTTGCGGTTGATCGTGACGGTTTTTCTCAAATGGTCACTGAAAAAATTGCCAATCACCCTTTAATTGAAGTGGTTCGTGATGAAATTACAGAATTGCCGACAGATGTTATTACGGTTGTCGCTACTGGTCCCTTGACTAGCGATGCCCTGGCTGAGAAAATTCATGCCCTTAATGACGGCGATGGCTTCTATTTCTATGACGCGGCAGCGCCTATTATAGACGTCAATACCATCGATATGAGCAAGGTCTATCTCAAGTCTCGGTATGACAAGGGAGAAGCTGCTTACCTCAATGCTCCGATGACCAAGCAAGAGTTTATGGATTTCCATGAAGCCTTGGTCAATGCGGAAGAAGCACCCCTTAATTCTTTTGAAAAAGAAAAGTACTTTGAAGGGTGTATGCCAATTGAAGTTATGGCTAAACGTGGTATCAAAACCATGCTCTATGGCCCTATGAAACCAGTTGGTCTGGAGTATCCAGATGACTACACAGGCCCTCGTGATGGAGAGTTTAAAACCCCTTATGCAGTTGTCCAGCTTCGTCAGGACAATGCAGCTGGAAGTCTTTATAACATCGTTGGTTTCCAAACTCACCTCAAATGGGGAGAGCAGAAGCGTGTCTTCCAAATGATTCCAGGTCTTGAAAATGCTGAGTTTGTTCGCTATGGCGTCATGCATCGTAATTCCTATATGGATTCGCCAAATCTTCTTGAACAGACATACCGTTCTAAGAAACAGCCAAATCTCTTCTTTGCTGGTCAGATGACTGGTGTAGAGGGCTACGTTGAGTCAGCTGCTTCAGGATTGGTTTCTGGAATCAATGCTGCTCGTCTTTTCAAGGGAGAAAGTGAGGCTATTTTCCCAGAGACTACAGCTATCGGTAGTTTAGCTCATTATATAACTCATGCTGATAGCAAACACTTCCAACCCATGAATGTCAACTTTGGGATTATCAAGGAGTTAGAAGGTGAGCGTATTCGTGATAAAAAGGCTCGTTATGAGAAAATCGCAGAACGCGCCTTGTCTGATTTAGAGAAATTTTTATCTGTCTAATTTTTTTGAAAGAATTGTTCATGATACTATAAAAATCCTTGAAATTGTGATAAAATAGGTAGGATGAAAAAAGGAGAGAGAAAATGGTAGAACCTAAGTATAAACGTATCTTAATCAAGCTATCTGGTGAAGCCCTTGCCGGCGAACGTGGTGTCGGTATTGATATCAAAACCGTCCAAAGTATGGCCCAAGAGATCAAGGAAGTTCACGAGCTAGGAATTGAAATCGCCTTGGTTATCGGTGGTGGAAACCTTTGGCGTGGAGAACCTGCAGCAGAAGCTGGTATGGATCGTGTTCAAGCGGATTATACTGGAATGCTTGGGACAGTTATGAATGCTCTTGTGATGGCAGATTCATTGCAACAAGCTGGTGTTGATACTCGTGTACAAACAGCTATTGCCATGCAACAAGTAGCAGAGCCTTATATTCGTGGACGTGCCCTTCGCCACCTTGAAAAAGGACGTATCGTTATCTTTGGCGCGGGAATTGGTTCACCTTACTTCTCTACAGATACAACAGCGGCTCTTCGTGCAGCTGAGATTGAAGCGGACGCTATTTTGATGGCTAAGAATGGTGTAGACGGTGTCTACAATGCGGATCCTAAGAAAGATAAAACGGCTGTTAAATTTGAAGAATTGACTCACCGTGATGTTATTAATAAAGGTCTCCGTATCATGGATTCAACAGCTTCAACTCTATCTATGGATAACGATATTGACTTGGTCGTCTTTAATATGAACCAACCTGGCAATATCAAACGTGTTGTATTTGGTGAAAATATCGGAACAACTGTTTCAAACAATATCGAAGAAAAGGAATAAAAAAATTATGGCTAACGCAATTGTAGAAAAAGCTAAAGAGAGAATGACTCAATCTCACCACTCACTTGCTCGTGAATTTGGTGGTATCCGTGCAGGTCGTGCTAACGCTAGCTTGCTTGACCGTATTACTGTTGAATACTATGGTGTCGAAACACCTCTTAACCAAATCGCTTCTATCACAATACCTGAAGCGCGTGTCTTGTTGGTAACACCATTTGATAAATCTTCATTGAAGGATATCGAGCGTGCTTTGAACGCTTCAGATCTGGGTATTACACCAGCTAACGATGGTTCTGTTATTCGCTTGGTAATCCCAGCTCTTACAGAAGAAACTCGTCGTGATCTTGCTAAAGAAGTGAAAAAAGTTGGTGAAAATGCTAAAGTAGCGATCCGTAATATCCGTCGTGATGCTATGGATGAAGCTAAAAAACAAGAAAAAGCAAAAGAAATCACTGAAGATGAATTGAAGACTCTTGAAAAAGATATTCAAAAAGCGACAGACGATGCTGTTAAACACATCGACGACATGACTGCCAATAAAGAAAAAGAAATCTTGGAAGTCTAAGAAATAAACAGAAAAACTCAGTTGGCATTGCTGGCTGAGTTTTATTCGAAAGAAGGAAACATGAATACAAATCTTGCAAGTTTTATTGTTGGACTGATCATCGATGAAAATGACCGTTTTTACTTTGTTCAAAAGGATGGTCAAACATACGCTCTTGCTAAGGAAGAAGGTCAGCATACAGTTGGTGATACCGTTAAAGGTTTCGCCTACACAGACATGAAGCAAAAACTTCGCTTGACAACTCAAGAAGTGACTGCAACTCAGGATCAATTTGGTTGGGGAACTGTAACAGAAGTGCGTAAGGATTTGGGTGTTTTTGTTGATACAGGGCTTCCTGACAAGGAAATCGTTGTGTCACTTGACATCCTACCTGAACTGAAAGAGCTTTGGCCTAAGAAGGGCGATAAACTTTATGTTCGTCTAGAAGTAGACAAGAAAGACCGCATCTGGGGACTCTTAGCCTACCAAGAGGACTTCCAACGTTTGGCACGTCCAGCATACAACAACATGCAAAATCAGAATTGGCCCGCAATCGTTTATCGTCTTAAGTTATCAGGCACTTTTGTCTATCTACCAGAAAACAACATGCTTGGATTTATCCACCCAAGTGAGCGCTATGCAGAGCCACGTTTGGGGCAAGTGTTAGATGTGCGTGTCATTGGTTTCCGTGAAGTTGACCGAACTCTTAATCTATCACTAAAACCTCGCTCTTTTGAGATGTTAGAAAACGATGCACAAATGATTCTGACTTACTTGGAAAGTAATGGTGGATTTATGACCTTAAATGATAAATCTTCACCAGATGACATCAAGGCTACCTTTGGTATCTCAAAAGGTCAGTTTAAAAAAGCGCTTGGTGGTTTAATGAAAGCTGGAAAGATTAAACAAGACCAATTTGGTACAGAGTTAATTTAGGGAGGCTTATGCGAAAATCATTTTATACTTGGCTTATGACAGAGCGTAATCCTAAAAGTAATAGTCCCAAAGCAATTTTAGCGGATCTTGCCTTTGAGGAGTCAGCCTTCCCGAAACATACGGATGATTTCGATCAGGTGAGTCGATTTTTAGAAGAACATGCTAGTTTTTCCTTTAATATGGGAGACTTCGATCGCATCTGGCAGGAATATTTAGAACATTAAAAAGGGCATAGGTGTTAAGGATAGCAATTTCTAAATGCCTTTGCTATAATAAAAAGAAATTAAAGAGTTAGAGAGGTTCTTTATTTGAAGGAACATTCAATAGACATTCAGTTAAGTCATCCAGATGACCTGTTTCATCTTTTTGGTTCCAATGAACGCCATCTTCGCTTGATGGAGGATGAGTTAGATGTTATCATCCATGCTCGTACAGAGATTGTACAAGTCTTGGGAGAGGAGTCTTCTTGTGAAGAAGCACGGCAAGTAATTCAAGCCTTGATGGTCTTGGTCAATCGTGGGATGACAGTCGGAACTCCAGATGTGGTGACAGCCATCAATATGGTTAGAAACAATGAAATCGATAAGTTTGTTGCCCTCTATGAAGAAGAGATTATCAAAGACAATACTGGTAAGCCGATTCGGGTCAAGACACTGGGACAAAAACTTTATGTTGATAGTGTTAAGAATCATGATGTTACCTTCGGGATTGGGCCAGCTGGTACGGGTAAAACATTCCTAGCAGTGACCTTGGCTGTTACAGCTCTTAAACGTGGCCAAGTCAAGCGTATTATCCTGACTCGTCCAGCAGTAGAAGCTGGAGAAAGCCTAGGATTTCTACCTGGTGATTTGAAAGAAAAGGTGGATCCTTATCTTCGACCAGTCTATGATGCTTTATATCAGATCTTAGGGAAGGACCAAACAACTCGTCTCATGGAGAGAGAAATTATTGAGATTGCACCTTTGGCCTATATGCGTGGACGTACCTTGGATGATGCCTTTGTCATCTTGGATGAAGCCCAAAATACAACCATCATGCAGATGAAGATGTTCTTGACACGTCTTGGATTCAATTCTAAAATGATTGTCAATGGGGATATTAGCCAGATTGACCTGCCACGTAATGTTAAATCAGGTCTGATTGATGCCCAGGAAAAACTTAAGAATATTCACCAGATCGACTTTGTACACTTCTCAGCCAAGGATGTGGTTCGCCATCCAGTCGTTGCTCAGATTATCAGAGCCTATGAACCTCGACCTGTCAAAGCTGAAGAAAATCAAGAAGAAACAGAATAAAGAAAAGAGCAGTTGAAAAACTGCTCTTAATTTTTTTGAATTTCTTATTAGACAAGTTCACTGATAGGTGTGAAGTCACGTTCTAAACCTTCAGCAACTGGTTGGCTGGTGAGTTGACCTTGATAAGTTGTTACACCTTCAAGCAAGCCTGCGTCTTCAAGGATTGCTTTCTTAAATCCTTTTCCTGCCAAGGCTTCGATATAAGGAAGGGTCACATTTGTAAGGGCGATAGTAGAAGTACGAGCAACTGCTCCAGGAATGTTAGCAACTGCATAGTGAAGGACACCGTGTTTCTCATAGACAGGCTCATCATGGGTTGTCACACGGTCAGCTGTTGCAATAACACCACCTTGGTCTACAGCAACGTCTACGATGACAGAACCAGGACGCATTTGTTGAACCATGTCATCTGTCACTAATTTTGGAGCTTTGGCACCAGGAATCAATACTGCACCGATAACAACGTCTGCTTCACGCACACTTGCTTCGATATTAAATGGGTTAGACATGAGTGTTTGGATTTGGTGACCAAAGACATCTTCAAGTTCAGAGAGACGTTTAGCGCTGATATCAAGAATAGTTACTTGAGCTCCTAAACCAAGAGCGATACGTGCTGCGTGTGTACCAACGACCCCACCACCAATAATGGTTACTTTTCCTTTTGGTACACCCGGGACACCACCTAAAAGAACTCCAGAACCACCAGCTTGTTTCGTCAAGAAGTGAGCTCCGATTTGGACAGCCATACGACCTGCAACCTCACTCATTGGAACCAATAGAGGAAGTTGACCTTCAGTATTGCGTACAGTTTCATAAGCAACACCAGTTGTTTTCGCTGCAAGCATAGCATCCGCTAATTCTGGGGCTGCTGCCATGTGCAAGTAGGTGAAGAGAAGTAAATCGTCACGCAAGAACTGGTACTCACTAGCAAGGGGCTCCTTGACTTTAACAACTAACTCTGCAGCCCATGCTTCAGCAGCAGTTGCGACAATCTCAGCTCCTTGCTTTTCATAGTCAGCATCAGCAAAACCAGATCCAAGTCCCGCATTTGTTTCGATGAGTACTCGGTGACCACGACCGACAAGACTCTGTACACCAGCAGGTGTCAAAGCAACACGATTTTCATTATTTTTAATTTCCTTTGGAATTCCAATTAACATAGGATAACTCACTTTCTATTAAGTTGTTTCAATTTATGTATCACATCATTCATCAGAGTTTTTGTGATGACTTTATTGTATATAAAACCGTTTTAAAAGGCAAGGAAAATTATTGATTTGTATTGTATTTTTTGTTAAGCTTTTAGAAAATAAACTTAATTTAGTGAGGGACAAGCTACGTGATTATTTATGAAGATGCCAATATAGATTCTTCTCTTATTCACTTTACATCTGAATTTAATGTCTATGTGAGACGTTGGGAGATTATTGGTGACTATAGAAGAAGGGAGGAGTATTTACAGTATTTGATTTCGCAACTATATGATTATTCAACTAAAAATAAATTCAATCTATATTTAGTATTAGGAGATGATTGCTTTAATGATAATACTAGAATAATCCAATATTATAAACTTTGGAAATTGCTAAAAAAGCAAGACCTAGAAGTCAGGAATGCAAATTATTCTGATGAGATTATGATTAAGAAGAATAATAAAGTGAAATTTTTTGGTGGAATTCAAGTATTAGGTAGAGAGTCTGTTACAGACATTGTTTCAATCTTGCTAGCAAAACAAACGGCTCATTTATTATTGTTGCCAGAGGAACTTAAAGTTACAATTTTTTTACAGTCAGGTTTTTCAAAGATAATAGCTGAAAATAGTGAGTATATTGAGAATGTGGTTGGTAGTGGTGGAATAGTTTTATTTCGTGAAGGTTATTTTGACGATAGGAACACAGGTTTTATAGGTTTTGGGGGATTGTCCTTAATTACTAAAGATTTATTTGGACAATAGGTAACAAAAATTGGATGTTTATGAATGAAACTAAGAGAGTAACATTTATGTTATTCTTCTAGCAACCTATTTTAGGAGGTACAATCATGGAATCACTATTTATCAAACTAGCGAAGCATATCGTTATCGAAACAGAGCGCTTAGTACTTAGACCTGTAACACTTGATGATGCAGAAGCCATGTTTGAGTATGCTTCAGATAAAGAAACTACGCGCTACACTTTTCCAACCAATCAAAGTTTAGAGGAAACAAAGAATAATATTGCCCAGTTTTATTTAGCCAATCCATTGGGCCGATGGGGAATTGAACTAAAAAGTACTGGAGAGTTTATCGGAACTATTGACCTGCACAAGTTGGATGCTGTTCTTAAGAAGGCAACCATTGGTTATATTATCAATCAAAAATATTGGAATCAAGGTTTGACAACTGAAGCCAATCGAGCTGTAATTGAACTGGCTTTTGAAAAGATAGGAATGAATAAGTTAGATGCCTTTCATGATAAGGATAATCCCGCATCAGGAAAGGTCATGGAGAAATCAGGAATGCGTTTCTCTCACGAAGAACTATATGCTAGAATGGATAAAAATGAACCTGGAAGATTCGTAACAGATGTCCATTATGTCTTGACCAAAGAAGAATATTTTGCAAATAAGTAAGCAGTTGAAATGATTTTTCAGCTGTTTTTTCTTTCTCTTACGAATAAGCTAAGAGAGGAGAAAATATGGAAGAACTTATTGAGAAAATCAAAGAATATAAAATCATTGTTATCTGTGCTATTTTGGGTTTAGTCTTGGGTGGATTTTTCCTCCTAAAGCCAGTTGCTCAAGCACCTGCTAAGGAAAGCAATTTGCAAACAGAAGTTACAATTGTTTCAAAGAATTCGACGGATGAAAAGGAAGATAAAAATCAGAAGGAAGAAGTGGTAGAGCAAGATCTGATTACTGTTGATGTAAAAGGTGCGGTCAAATCACCTGGAATCTATGATTTGCCAGTTGGAAGTCGTATCAACGATGCTGTCCAAAAAGCGGGTGGCTTGACAGATAATGCAGACAGTAAGTCTATCAATCTTGCCCAGAGAATTAGTGACGAAGCACTTGTTTATGTTCCGACTAAGGAAGAAGCTACCAGTCAAGAGGCGCATTCAAATGCTTCCAACACCAAAGAAAACAAGAAAGTCAATCTTAATAAAGCCAGTTTAGAAGAACTTAAACAAGTCAAGGGGTTGGGAGCCAAACGTGCTCAGGATATCATCGACCATCGTGAATCCAACGGGAAGTTTAAGTCAGTAGATGAGCTCAAAAAGGTTTCTGGTATTGGTGCAAAAACGATAGAAAAGTTAAAAGAGTATGTCACAGTGGATTAGTCGATTTCCCATCCCAAAAATCTATCTCAGTTTTCTCCTGCTTTGGCTCTACTATGCTATCTTTTCAGCAAGCTTTTTAGCACTTTTGGGCTTTGTCTTTTTACTGCTCTGCCTCTTTTTTCAATTTCCATGGAAAACTGTGGTCAAGGTTCTCTTGATTTGTGGACTTTTTGGGAGTTGGTTTTTATTTCAAAAATGGCAGCAAGAAGAAGCGAGTCAACATCTTGTTGACTCAGTTAATACGGTACGAATCTTGCCCGATACTATCAAGGTCAATGGAGATAGTTTATCCTTTCGTGGGAAGGCTGATGGCAGACTCTTTCAGGTCTATTATAAATTCCAGTCAGAGGCTGAAAAGGAAAGGCTTAAAGAGTTATCTGAACTGCATGAGATAGTAGTAAAAGGAAAGCTAGCTATTCCTCAAGGAGCAAATAATTTTGCTGGATTTGATTATCAAAACTATCTCAAAACACAGGGGATTTATCAGACCTTAACTATATCGGAAATGGTCGAATTAAAGAAAACATCCAGCTGGGATATAGGAGAAAATCTATCCAGCTTGCGGAGAAAAGCAGTTGTCTGGATTAAAAGGAATTTTCCTGACCCCATGCGTAATTATATGACAGGTCTTTTATTAGGGCACTTGGACACAGATTTTGAGGAAATGAACGAACTCTATTCCAGTCTAGGGATTATTCACCTTTTTGCTTTGTCAGGAATGCAAGTCGGTTTCTTCATGAATGCTTTTAAGAAGTCACTCTTACGATTGGGTTTGACGCAAGAGAAGTTCAAATGGCTTGCCTATCCCTTTTCTTTGGTCTATGCAGGTTTGACAGGTTTCTCAGCTTCTGTCATTAGAAGCCTGTTGCAAAAACTTTTGGCTCAGCATGGCTTCAAGGGTCTGGATAACTTTGCTTTGACAGTCCTTGTCCTGTTTATCGTGATGCCGAATTTCTTCCTAACTGCTGGTGGAGTGCTCTCCTGTGCCTATGCCTTTATCCTGACCATGACTGGTGAAGAAGTAGCAGGGATAAAAGGTTTGGTAAGAGAAAGTTTCATTATTTCCCTAGGAATTCTGCCAATTTTATCATTCTATTTTTCTGAATTTCAACCTTGGTCCATACTCTTAACCTTTGTCTTTTCTTTTTTATTTGATATGGTCTTGCTACCACTTTTATCAATACTCTTCTGTCTGTCATGGATATATCCTATTACCCAGTTTAACTTTTTTTTTGAATGGCTAGAAAACATCATACGCTATGTATCTCAGCTATCTACTAGACCTTTAGTTTTTGGTCAACCGAGTCTTTGGGTTCTGGTATGTCTATTAGTCTCTTTGGCTCTGATTTATGATTATCGTAAAAATTTGAAGAAAGCACCTTTGCTTATCCTATTTATCGTTTTACTTTTCTTAGTAACCAAACAACCACTGGAAAATGAAATCACAGTTCTAGACATGGAGCAGGGACGTAGCATTTTCCTAAGAGACATGACAGGAAAGACAATATTACTGGATGTCGGTGAAAAGTTAGCAGTTGAGAAAAAAGAAGCTTGGCAGGAGAAAGTCACCTCGAGTGTTGCCAAACGGAGTTTAATTCCCTATCTGAAAAGTAGAGGAGTGGCAAAGATTGATCAGCTTGTTTTAACGGATAGTGAACCTAAGCAGCTAGACCATCTACTAGAAATTAGTAAAGCCTTCAATCTTGGAGAGATTCTAGTAACTGAAGAAACTCTATCTAAAAGAGAATTTATGGATAAATTAAATGAAAGTAACTTGAAAGTACGTCCTATTAAAACAGGAGAGCAGTTATTTATTTTTGGGAGTAGTTTAGAAGTAATCGAAAATCAAAACAGTGATAGTAAAGCCTCAATAGCAATGTATGGAAAGCTACTAAATCAAACTTTTCTAGTCACTGGAAATATAGAGGAGAAGTTCTTAAACAAGTCTTATCCAAAAATCCAAGCAGATGTAGTGCTAACTCATCAGCAAGTATCGAAGAAAAAGACAGATGTCGAAGTCTTCGAAATCTTTCAGCCTAAAATTACTGTCATTTCTGTAGACAAGAAGAAAAAATTTAAAGAAAAAAATGGGGAGAATAACCAAGAACTTGGGAATTCGATTTACAAAACGGATCAAAAGGGGGCCATTCGTTTTAAAGGTTGGGGTGCTTGGCAAATAGAAACAGTTCGCTGAGCTTAGCTTTTCAAGAAAATTAAAATTGTCTAAACAATCAATCAAAACTTGATTTTAGAACCTTTTTGCTATAAAATGGTAAAGATTAGTGTCAAACTTTTATATTGCAAATAGGAGAAAACATGACAAAAACTTTGAAACGTCCTGAGGTTCTATCACCTGCAGGAACACTTGAAAAACTAAAAGTAGCTGTTCAATATGGAGCAGATGCTGTCTTTATCGGTGGGCAGGCCTATGGTTTACGTAGCCGTGCAGGGAACTTTACTTTCGAACAAATGGAAGAAGGAGTTCAGTTCGCGGCTAAGTATGGAGCTAAGGTATATGTGGCTGCCAATATGGTTATGCACGAAGGAAACGAAGAAGGTGCCGGAGAATGGTTCCGTAAATTACGTGATATTGGGATTGCAGCGGTTATCGTGTCTGATCCAGCCTTGATCATGATTGCAGCAACAGAAGCACCAGGACTTGAAATTCACCTTTCAACTCAAGCAAGTGCTACCAACTATGAAACTCTAGAATTCTGGAAAGAACTTGGATTGACGCGTGTCGTTTTGGCGCGTGAGGTTTCTATGGAAGAATTGGCAGAGATTCGCAAACGTACCGATGTTGAGATTGAAGCCTTCGTCCATGGTGCTATGTGTATCTCATACTCTGGTCGTTGTACTCTTTCTAACCATATGAGTATGCGTGACGCCAACCGTGGTGGATGTTCACAATCTTGCCGTTGGAAATATGACCTTTACGATATGCCCTTCGGTAAGGAACGTAAGAGTCTTAAGGGAGAAATTCCTGAAGAATTCTCTATGTCTGCGGTTGATATGTCTATGATTGACCATATCCCTGATATGATTGAAAATGGTGTGGACAGTCTTAAGATTGAGGGCCGTATGAAGTCGATCCACTATGTTTCAACAGTAACAAACTGTTATAAGGCAGCTGTTGATGCCTATCTTGAGAGCCCTGAAAAGTTTGAAGCTATTAAGCAAGACTTGATTGATGAAATGTGGAAGGTTGCCCAACGTGAGTTGGCTACAGGTTTCTACTACGGAACACCATCTGAAAATGAACAACTGTTCGGTGCTCGTCGTAAGATTCCAGAATACAAGTTTGTTGCTGAAGTAGTAGCTTATGATGCTGCAACTCAAACAGCAACTATTCGTCAACGTAATGTTATCAACGAAGGCGACCAAGTTGAGTTCTACGGTCCAGGCTTCCGTCATTTTGAAACTTTTATCGAAGACCTTCACGATGCTAAAGGAAATAAAATCGATCGTGCCCCAAATCCAATGGAACTTTTGACTATCAAGGTTCCTCAACCAGTAGAAGCTGGTGACATGGTACGTGCCCTGAAAGAAGGTCTCATCAATCTCTATAAAGAAGATGGAACAAGCGTCACAGTTCGTGCCTAGATAAGGAAAAAGAATGGTTCAAGCTCAGGGATTACTAGTAGATCATGAAAGCAGATGTGTTCATTACCATGGTGATAAGGATATCGTAGCCTTACAGTGCTATGAGTGTAAGAAATACTATGCCTGTTATCAGTGTCATAATGAACTGGAGTCGCACATATTTTCTCCCTATCCTTTAAATCTGAAAGAGGATAGACCTATCTTATGTGGATCCTGTGGGAAAACACTAACGTATGAGGAGTATACAGAGACGGGCACTTGTCCATTTTGTGATGCTGCATTTAATCCAGCTTGTCAAAATCATTACTCAATTTATTTCAGATAAGAACTGACAAATCCGAGTTGTAAAACTCGGTTTTTTGTTTTCAGAAAACAAGGAAAGGCAGTGAAAGTGGTAGGAAAAGACAATAATATTTTCTATATAATTGTCTTAAAAATCGTAAAATTAGAAATAAATGATTCGAAACGCTTTCATTACTAGTAAAAAGTTGACAAAAGCAAATTTTAGGACTAAACTAGGGATGTAAATTTAATTTAAAAAAGGAGAATTCGTCATGAATTTAACATTTTTCGGACTTTGTCTTGCCTGTATGGGTGTATCTATTGCTGAAGGATTGATTATGAGTAATCTCTTCAAGTCTGCCGCTCGTCAACCTGAAATTATTGACCAATTACGCAGCCTTTTAATTCTTGGTGTTGCCTTTGTAGAAGGTACCTTCTTTGTAACCCTAGCGATGGCATTTGTCATTAAATAGACAACTCTATTTAGAAATGGAGGTGTCAAACCATGGAAGAAAGTTTGAATCCAACCGTTAATATTGGACCAATATCCTTTGATTTGACCCTGCTTGCCATGTCTCTTGTAACTGTTTTGATGGTTTTTGCCTTTGTCTATTGGGCAAGTCGAAAAATGACCATCCGTCCCAAGGGCAAACAAAATGCTCTTGAGATGATTTATGACTTTGTGGTTAGTTTTGCAAAACCAAACATTGGAGATTCATACATCAAGGACTATTCCTTGTTCCTATTTTCTCTATTCTTGTTTATCTTGGTTGCCAATAATATTGGTTTAATGGCAAAAGTACAAACAACAAACGGTTATAACTTGTGGACTTCTCCAACAGCCAACCTTGGATACGATTTATCCCTCTCATTATTGATCACTTTGATCGCTCATGTGGAAGGAGTTCGTCGTAGAGGCGTTAAAGAATATTTGAGAGCATTTGTTACACCTGGCTTTATGACTCCGATGAACATTTTAGAAGAGTTCACCAATTTTGCCTCCTTGGCGATTCGGCTTTACGGAAATATCTTTGCCGGTGAGGTTTTAGCAGGATTGCTATTGGCCTTGTCACAACATGCCTTGTATTGGTATCCTTTTGCCTTTATTGCAAACATGTTATGGACAGCATTTTCGATTTTCATTTCATGTATTCAAGCTTATGTATTTACCATGTTGTCATCTATGTACATTGGTAAAAAAATAAATGAAGGGGAAGAGTAAGTAGAGGAGGATTAGAAGATGGATTTAACTATTAGTACCATTATTGGTGACTTTATTCTGATCGCTGGTTCCTTCCTTTTATTGATCTTTTTAGTGAAGAAATATGCTTGGGGAAATATTACCAGTGTCTTAGATGAACGCGCTGAAAAGATTTCTTCAGATATTGATGGTGCCGAGGAAGCCCGTAAAAAGGCAGAGGAACTTGCTAGCAAACGTGAAGCTGAGTTAGCAGGTAGCCGTACCGAAGCTAAAACGATTATCGAGAATGCAAAGGAAACAGCTGAGAAAAGTAAAGCAGATATTTTGGCCGAAGCTAAACTTGAAGCAGGACGCTTAAAGGAAAAAGCCAACCAAGAAATTGCTCAAAATAAAGCTGAAGCTTTACAAAGTGTTAAGGGAGATGTGGCAGACTTGACAATCAGTCTAGCTGGAAAAATTATCTCTCAAAACCTTGACGGTCAGGCCCATAAAGAACTCATTGATCAGTATATCGATCAGCTAGGAGAAGCTTAATGGACAAAAAGACTCTAAAGGTAATTGAAAAATACAGCATGCCTTTTGTCCAATTGGTGATTGAAAAAGGAGAAGAAGACTCTATTTTTTCAGACTTGTCTCAAATCAAGCAAGTAGCTGAAGAAACAGGCTTACCTTCTTTTTTAGCTCAGGTGGCAGTAGATGAGTCGGATAAAGAAAAAACGGTTCGTTTTTTCCAAGACTCTGTGTCACCTTTAGTACAAAACTTTATCGAGGTTCTACTTTACAATCACAGATCAAACCTGTTTTATGATGTGATTGTAGATTGCTTGAATCGTCTTGAAAAAGAAACCAATCGTTTTGAAGTGACTATTTTGTCTGCACATCCTTTGACTGGTGAACAGAAAGAACGACTAATTCCTCTAATCGAGAAAAAGATGTCTCTAAAAGTTCGTAGCATTAAGGAAAAAATTGACGATAGTTTAATCGGTGGTTTTGTTATTTTTGCCAATCACAAGACAATTGATGTGAGTATTAAACAACAACTTAAAGTTGTTAAGGAAAATTTGAAATAGAAAGTGGTGTTCTTTTGGCAATTAACGCACAAGAAATCAGCGCTTTAATTAAGCAACAAATTGAAAATTTCAAACCCAATTTTGATGTGACTGAAACAGGTGTTGTAACCTATATTGGTGACGGGATTGCGCGTGCTCATGGGCTTGAAAATGCCATGAGTGGTGAGCTGTTGATTTTTGAAAATGGCTCTTATGGTATGGCGCAAAACTTGGAATCAACAGATGTCGGTATTATCATCCTTGGGGACTTTACAGATATCCGTGAAGGCGATACAATTCGTCGTACAGGGAAAATCATGGAAGTTCCAGTTGGTGATAGCTTGATTGGACGTGTTGTCGATCCGCTAGGTCGTCCAGTGGATGGTTTGGGTCCGATTAACACAGATAAGACTCGTCCAGTTGAAGCACCAGCTCCTGGTGTTATGCAACGTAAGTCTGTCTCAGAACCATTGCAAACAGGTTTGAAAGCTATTGACGCCCTTGTTCCAATCGGTCGTGGCCAACGTGAGTTGATCATTGGTGACCGTCAAACAGGGAAGACAACTATCGCTATTGACGCTATCTTGAACCAAAAAGGTCAAGATATGATTTGTATCTATGTAGCGATTGGACAAAAAGAATCAACAGTTCGTACACAAGTGGAAACACTTCGTCAGTACGGTGCCTTGGATTACACAATCGTTGTGACAGCTTCAGCTTCACAGCCTTCACCATTGCTCTACCTCGCACCATATGCTGGAGTTGCTATGGCAGAGGAGTTCATGTACCAAGGGAAGCATGTGTTGATTGTTTATGATGACCTTTCAAAACAAGCGGTAGCTTATCGTGAACTTTCTCTCTTGCTCCGTCGTCCACCAGGTCGTGAGGCCTTCCCAGGGGATGTCTTCTACCTTCACAGTCGTCTACTTGAGCGTTCTGCTAAAGTTTCAGATGAGCTTGGCGGTGGTTCTATCACGGCTCTTCCGTTTATTGAGACCCAAGCAGGAGATATCTCAGCCTATATCGCCACAAACGTAATCTCTATTACGGATGGACAAATCTTCTTAAGTGATAGTCTCTTTAATGCGGGTATTCGTCCAGCTATTGATGCGGGTTCTTCTGTATCTCGTGTTGGTGGTTCTGCTCAGATTAAAGCCATGAAGAAGGTTGCTGGTACTCTTCGTATCGACCTTGCTTCATACCGAGAGTTGGAAGCCTTCACTAAATTTGGTTCAGATTTGGATGCTGCTACTCAGGCTAAATTGAATCGTGGACGTCGTACTGTAGAAGTATTGAAACAACCAGTTCATAAACCACTACCTGTTGAGAAACAAGTAACCATTCTGTATGCCTTGACTCATGGATTCTTGGATACTATATCAGTTGATGATATTGTTCGTTTTGAGGAAGAATTCCATGCCTTCTTTGATGCGCAACATCCAGAGATTTTGGAAACTATTCGTGAAACAAAAGACTTGCCAGAAGAAGCAGTCTTGGATGCTGCGATTACTGAGTTTCTCAACCAATCCAGCTTCCAATAAGAATAGAGGTGTCAGATGGCAGTATCTCTAAATGATATTAAAACAAAAATCGCCTCAACGAAAAATACTAGTCAAATTACTAACGCCATGCAGATGGTTTCTGCAGCTAAGTTAGGTCGTTCTGAAGAAGCTGCACGCAACTTCCAGATTTATGCTCAAAAAGTCCGTAAACTCCTTACAGACATCCTTCACGGGGATGGTGCTGGCGGATCAACAAATCCAATGTTGATTAGTCGCCCTGTCAAGAAAACAGGCTATATCGTCATTACATCTGACCGTGGTCTTGTTGGAGGATATAACTCTTCAATCTTGAAGGCTGTCATGGAACTGCAACAAGAATACCATCCTTCAGGTGATGATTTTGAAGTCATCTGTATCGGTGGTATGGGAGCAGACTTCTTTAAAGCTCGTGGTATTCAGCCAATTTATGAATTGCGTGGTCTAGCTAGTCAACCAAGCTTCGATGAAGTTCGTAAGATTATTTCAAAAACCATTGAAATGTATCAAAATGAACTTTTCGATGAGCTCTATGTTTGCTACAACCACCACGTGAATACACTGACAAGTCAAATGCGTGTGGAGCAGATGCTTCCAATTGTCGACTTGGACCCAAATGAAGCAGATGATAACTACAGCTTGACATTTGAGCTTGAAACAAGTCGTGAAGAAATCTTGGATCAACTATTGCCACAGTTTGCAGAAAGTATGATTTACGGTGCTATTATTGATGCCAAGACAGCTGAAAATGCGGCAGGGATGACGGCTATGCAAACAGCTACAGATAATGCTAAAAAAGTTATCAATGATTTGACTATCCAGTATAACCGTGCCAGACAGGCGGCGATTACACAAGAAATTACAGAAATCGTAGCAGGAGCTAGTGCCTTAGAATAGGCTCTAGTCCAGCTCGTATGAAAATGAACTTATACTCAATGAAAATCAAAGAGCAAACTAGGAAGCTAGTCGCAGGTTGCTCAAAGCACTGCTTTGAGGTTGTAGATAGAACTGACGAAGTCAGTAACATATATACGGTAAGGCGACGCTGACGTGGTTTGAATTTGATTTTCGAAGAGTATTAGGACCTAGTTGAGCTAGGAACCGACAGTATCTTATACAGAATAGGAGAAGTAGATGAGTTCAGGTAAAATTGCTCAGGTTATCGGTCCCGTTGTAGACGTCATGTTTGCAGCAGGTGAGAAACTACCAGAGATTAATAATGCACTTGTCGTCTACAAAAATGACGAAAGAAAAACAAAAATCGTCCTTGAAGTAGCCTTGGAGTTGGGAGATGGTATGATTCGTACCATCGCTATGGAATCAACTGATGGCTTGACCCGTGGTTTGGAAGTATTGGACACAGGTCGTCCAATCTCAGTGCCAGTTGGGAAAGAAACTCTAGGACGTGTCTTCAACGTTTTGGGAGATACCATTGACTTGGAAGCTCCTTTTGGTGAAGATGCAGAGCGTCAGCCAATTCATAAAAAAGCACCAACTTTTGATGAATTGTCTACCTCTTCAGAAATTCTAGAAACTGGGATCAAGGTTATCGACCTTCTTGCCCCTTACCTTAAAGGTGGTAAGGTCGGACTCTTCGGTGGTGCCGGAGTTGGTAAGACCGTATTGATCCAAGAATTGATTCACAACATTGCCCAAGAACACGGTGGGATCTCAGTATTTACTGGTGTTGGAGAACGTACTCGTGAAGGGAACGACCTCTACTGGGAAATGAAAGAATCAGGCGTTATCGAAAAAACAGCCATGGTATTTGGTCAAATGAATGAGCCACCAGGAGCACGTATGCGTGTTGCCCTTACTGGTTTGACAATTGCTGAATACTTCCGTGATGTAGAAGGTCAAGACGTTCTTCTCTTCATTGACAACATTTTCCGTTTCACACAAGCTGGTTCAGAAGTATCTGCCCTTTTGGGTCGTATGCCATCAGCCGTTGGTTACCAACCAACCCTCGCAACAGAAATGGGTCAACTGCAAGAACGTATCACTTCAACCAAGAAGGGTTCTGTAACCTCTATCCAGGCCATTTACGTGCCAGCGGATGACTATACTGACCCAGCGCCAGCAACAGCCTTCGCTCACTTGGACTCAACAACTAACTTGGAACGTAAATTGGTTCAATTGGGGATCTACCCTGCCGTTGACCCTCTTGCTTCAAGCTCACGTGCCTTGGCACCTGAAATTGTTGGAGAAGAACACTATGCAGTAGCTGCAGAAGTTAAACGTGTTCTTCAACGTTACCATGAGTTGCAAGATATCATCGCCATCCTTGGTATGGATGAACTTTCTGACGAAGAAAAGACTTTGGTTGCTCGTGCACGCCGTATTCAGTTCTTCTTGTCACAAAACTTCAACGTTGCGGAACAATTTACAGGTCAACCAGGTTCTTATGTTCCAGTAGCTGAAACTGTTCGTGGCTTCAAGGAAATTCTTGACGGTAAATACGATCACCTTCCAGAAGATGCCTTCCGTGGAGTAGGTTCAATCGAAGACGTTATTGCTAAGGCTGAAAAAATGGGATTTTAAGAGGTGATCTATGGCACATTTAACTGTCCAGATCGTGACACCAGATGGCCTCGTCTATGATCACCATGCCAGCTTTGTATCGGTACGAACTCTGGATGGTGAGATGGGGATCTTGCCACGACATGAAAATATGATTGCGGTTCTAGCAGTTGATGAAGTAAAGGTTAAACGCATCGATGATGATACTCATGTGAACTGGATTGCGGTAAACGGAGGAATCATTGAGATTGCTAATAATGTTATTACCATTATTGCTGACTCAGCTGAACGTGCGCGCGATATTGATGTTAGTCGTGCAGAACGTGCTAAACTTCGTGCAGAACGTGAAATCGAAGAAGCACAAGACAAACACTTAATCGATCAAGAGCGCCGTGCTAAAATTGCATTGCAACGTGCTATTAACCGTATTAATGTCGGAAATAAATTATAAAATAAAAAATGAACTTGTTAAATCAAGTTCATTTTTTTATGTCCTATTTATTGAAACTGATGCAGACTGCTTCAGGAACCTGAAATTCATTAGAGAGTTCTGCCAGTCTACCAGTTTCAGGATTGCGCTTAAAGACTGTCGCGTTATCAGAATCCTGGTGAACAGCGATAAGGAATTCTTGGTCAGGTGACAAATCAAAATCACGTGGATTTTTCCCATTGGTTGGAACAATCTCTAATAATTCCAAGCTTCCATCTGCTAAAATGCTATAAACAGCGATAGAATCATGGCCTCGGTTAGAAGCGTAGAGGAATTTGCCATCTTTAGAAAGACGAATAGCCGCAGTACCATTAAAACCACTATAGTCATCTGGTAAGGTTGAAATGACCTGCATTTGTTCAAATTCTCCGACTCCATCGTAAATCAAAACTTCAATCGTACTGTTGAGTTCACAGATGAGATAAGCAATCTTGTAGTGGTGGTGGAAAACAAGGTGACGAGCACCAGCGCCGGGATTACAATTGTAAGTTGCTAGTTTCGTCAACTTTCCTTCTAGATCGACATCATAGGTAGTGACTTCGTCAGTACCTAAGTCACAGGTTACCAAATATTGGTCTGGTGTTAAATCTGTGTAGTGTACGTGGGGAGAAGCTTGGTTTTCATGTGGACCATGGCCAGTGTGTTGAACTTTGTCTGCCAATTCAAGACAGCCATCATTTTTACGTTTATAGACTAGAACTTGACCTTTATGATAGTTAGCGCCATAGACTAGCCCTCGTTTCTCATCAACTGCAACATAGCAGTGAGGAGCACCTTCTTCAACGACGTGATTCAGGAGGACACCATCAGTTTTGTATGCGGCAATTCCCCCTTTGCCATCATGGCTTCCAACCGTGTATAAATGATGGTCTTGATCAAAAGCTAAATAGGTTGGACTTGGTTCTGCTGCAAAGAGCTCTAGATTTGAGAGTTTGCCTGTTTCTGTATCAAAATCAGCCTTGTAGATCCCTTGGGAAGTCCGTCGTGTATAAGTTCCAAAATATACTATTTCTTTCATATTCATACCTCTAGAAAAAGATAATTCAATTATAACATAAAAAGGCCTGCTAGATGAAAAATCTAGGTCAGAAAAAACAGCTCTTCCCTTGTCAAGAAGACAAATTTATCCCTTGCTAAAAGACTATAAAAAACCCTTATTTTTCTTAAAACATGGTATAATATTAGGACAAAGGAAAGGAAGAAAAAATGGAACAAAAAGAGAAACACTTTACTTTATCTTGGTTTTTTAAATGGTTTTTAGACAATAAAGCGACCACTGTTTTCTTGGTGACCTTGTTATTAGGTCTCAATATTTTTATTCTCAGTAAAATTAGCTTTTTATTTTTCCCAGTTATAGACTTTTTATCAGTAGTGATGTTGCCGGTTATCTTATCGGGTCTACTTTTTTACCTCTTAAATCCACTAGTAGATCTGATGGAGAAGTACAAGATTAACCGTGTCTTAGCCATTAGTATCATCTTTATCATTATTGCCATTCTCTTGATTATTGGACTAGCCGTTGCAATTCCAAACCTTCAACGTCAAGTAGTAATTTTTGCGCAAAATGTCCCAAGTTATCTCGAGGATGCTGATAGAGTCATTAATGACCTTGTAACCAAGCATTTGCCAGATGACTTTAGACCCCAACTGGAGCAAGTTTTAGCTAATTTTTCAACACAAGCAACTGCTTGGGCAAGTAATATTTCTTCTAAGGCTGTTAACTGGGTAAGTGCTCTTATCAGTGGAACGTCACAGGTCATTGTCGCTCTGATCATCATGCCATTTATGCTCTTTTATCTCCTTCGAGATGGAAAAGGACTTAGAGACTATATTACTCAATTCTTACCAAATAAATTGAGAGAACCAGTTGGTAAGGTTCTTTCAGAAGTAAATCAACAACTTTCCAATTATGTTCGAGGGCAAATTACAGTGGCTGTAATCGTCGCCATCATGTTTATTATCTTATTCAAGATTATTGGACTTCGTTATGCTGTTACTTTAGGTATTACAGCTGGTATTCTCAATTTAGTTCCTTATCTTGGTAGTTTTCTTGCTATGATTCCAGCCCTTGTTTTGGGTTTGATTGCTGGTCCTGTTATGCTCTTAAAAGTTATTATCGTTTTCATTGTAGAGCAAACTATAGAGGGACGTTTTGTTTCTCCACTGATTTTGGGTAGCCAATTGAATATTCACCCAATTACCATTCTTTTTGTACTGTTGACTTCAGGATCCATGTTTGGTATTTGGGGTGTATTGCTAGGTATTCCAATCTACGCTTCCGCAAAAGTAGTCATCTCAGCAATTTTTGATTGGTATAAAGGAGTTAGTGGACTTTATGAGCCAGTAGAGGAGACTGATCGTGAACAATAGTCAACAAATGCTCGAAGCCTTGGAGCAACAAGATTTATCAAAAGCAGAATCTTTTTTCCAAAAAGCCCTGGATGAAGATTCAGATGAAGTTCTTCTTGAACTTGCTGCATATCTCGAAGGGATTGGTTTCTATCCACAGGCAGCACAAATCTATGAGAAATTAGCGCCGAAATTTCCAGAAGTCTACATCAATCTAGCTGCAATAGCTGGTGAGGATGGATTGATTGAGGAGGCTTTTGATTATTTAGAGAATATTGGTCTGGAAAGTGAATGGTACGTATCAGCTCTTGCCTTAAAAGCAGATTTATATCAAATGGAAGGATTGACAGATGTTGCTCGTGAGAAGCTTCTAGAAGCTCGTAGCTACTCTGATGACCCTCTCCTAATATTTGGACTAGCTGAGCTAGATAGCGAGCTAGGAAACGATTTAGAAGCCATTAAAGGCTATGCTCAATTAGATAATCGAGTTATCTACGATCAAACTGGAATTTCGACATATCAGAGAATTGGTCTTGCTTATGCACGTTTAGGTAAGTTTGAATCTGCAATAGAATTTTTAGAGAAAGCCTTAGAATTAGAATATGATGACCAAACAGCCTTTGAGCTTGCAAGTCTTTATTTTGACCAAGAAGACTACCAGAAAGCCGTACTATACTTTAAACAACTAGACACTATTTCTCCAGATTTTGAGGGTTATGAGTATGGTTATAGTCAAGCACTGCATAAGGAGCATCAGACAGAAGAGGCTCTTAAAATAGCTCAACAGGGCTTGTCAAAAAATCCTTTTGAAACTCGGCTCTTACTCCTTGCATCTCAGCTATCTTATGAGTTGCATCAACCTGAGCAAGCAGAAGCTTATCTGATTCAAGCACAAGAAAATGCTGATGACCAGGAAGAAATTTTGCTACGCTTAGCTACCATATACCAAGAACAAGAAAGATACGAAGATATTCTAGCTTTAGCAGTCTATGAACCTGAGAACCTCTTGACTAAATGGATGATTGCTCGAAGCTATCAAGAGACTGAAGAATTAGATGCAGCATATGATCTCTATAAGGAACTTGCTACTGAACTAAAGGACAATCCAGAGTTTTTGGAACAGTTTATTTATTTGTTAAGAGAACTCGGTAAGCTAGAAGAAGCAAAAGACTACATTCAATCCTATCTACAATTAGTACCCGATGATTTACAAATGCAAGATTTGTATGATTATTTATCTTAAATACAAAAGATAATCACCAACTATAGGTGATTTTCTTTTTTTATTAAAAAGAAGTATAAATTGCTTTAAATTTAGATGGATTGAGTATGAA
Organism: Streptococcus sp. oral taxon 061; assembly: GCF_964211575.1. Taxonomy (GTDB): domain Bacteria; phylum Bacillota; class Bacilli; order Lactobacillales; family Streptococcaceae; genus Streptococcus. The sequence goes on from NZ_CAXOQQ010000004.1 coordinate 78,316, forward strand.
CTTTTAGCATTTTTTTGATATAATTGTTATAGTTATAAGTTGAATAATCAACAATAGTAAAAATAGAAAGATTAGCAAAATGACAAAAGTAAAAATTGTAACAGATTCTTCGGTTACTATTGAACCGGAAGTGGTTAAAGAATTTGATATTACTGTTGTTCCACTATCTGTAATGATTGATAGCGTCCTTTATTCAGATGCAGATCTTGAAGAAGGAGAATTTCTTCGCTTGATGCAAGCTAGTAAAAATCTTCCTAAGACTAGTCAACCACCAGTGGGACTCTTTGCAGAAATTTTTGATGATTTGGGTAAGGATGGTAGTCAGATTCTAGCTATTCACATGTCCCATGCTTTATCAGGAACTGTTGAAGCGGCTCGTCAAGGAGCAAGTTTGTCAACAGCAGATGTCACTGTTTTGGATAGTTCATTTACAGATCAGGCCTTGAAGTTCCAAGTTGTGGAAGCTGCTAAACTAGCTCAAGAAGGAAAAGACCTTGAAACTATTCTAACCCATGTAGAGGACGTAAAAAATCACACTGAACTCTACATCGGTGTTTCAACTTTAGAAAATCTTGTAAAAGGTGGTCGAATTGGCCGTGTTACTGGTTTGCTGAGCTCTTTACTTAATATTCGAGTAGTTATGCAAATGAAAGACCATGAGCTTCAACCGATTGTCAAAGGACGTGGTTCAAAAACCTTTAAGAAATGGTTGGATGAGTTAGTAGCCACTCTTTCAAATCGTTCAGTAGCTGAGATTGGTATTTCTTATGCAGGTACAAATGAATTTGCAAACGAGATGAAAGCTGTTCTACAACCTTACGTTGAAAAACCGATTTCAGTCCTAGAAACAGGCTCAATTATCCAAACTCACACCGGAGAAAACGCCTGGGCGATCTTAATTCGCTATAATTCCTAAAAAAATGAAGAAAAATTGAGATAAAAGGTGTTTTTGACTTGACCTAAAAGGAATTTTAGGTTATGATTATAAGTGTTAATTAGAAATAATTTTGGAGGATTCATTAACATGGCAAACAAACAAGATTTGATCGCTAAAGTAGCAGAAGCTACAGAATTGACTAAGAAAGATTCAGCAGCAGCAGTTGACGCTGTATTCGCAGCTGTAACTGAATTCCTTTCAGCTGGTGAAAAAGTTCAATTGATCGGTTTTGGTAACTTCGAAGTTCGTAAACGTGCAGCTCGTAAAGGTCGCAACCCACAAACTGGTAAAGAAATCAAAATCAAAGCTTCTAAAGTTCCAGCATTCAAAGCTGGTAAAGCTCTCAAAGAAGCAGTTAAATAATGATTTTATAAAAAGTCTGTCATATTAAGTGACAGGCTTTTTTATTTGTAGGGAGCATGAAAGTAGTAGGGGAAGTTAAAATAGTACTTCTAGTCGAACTACATTTGAAAAACTCATCGATGATGTTCATGAAAGCAATAAAAAAACAACTCCGAATCGAAGTTGTTTTCGTTTAACCGTATACAAATGATGCGGTTGATTATTTGAGACCGTATTTTACAAAGATATACTCTATAGTGTTTAAATCCTTATTAAATCAACGTTTCTAAAAGAGATATAGCTGTAAAATATTATATATATACCGTATTGTTAAACCAAGACGGTACCAAAAAGGTACCAAAAATTAAGGTTTCGGAGCTTATAAAATAAAGAAAGATGTCTCAGGTGTTTGAGATTTTTTTTTGGCAAGAAAAAACTCTTGAATATAATCCAAGAGTGAAACAAATAGGACCAGTGGTGGCACGGGTTCTTTACAGCCTAAAGCTGAAGGCAGTACCTCACCTGTACTTGAAACAAGTACCTTTGAGCAAACTGTTACCAGTCACCCGACAAACATCCTATCCTTAGTTATAGTTTAGGATAAATAAGAGAGAATGTCAATAATAATTTTTATTAACTTATATAATTTATCTTAAAAATCGTCGTAGCGCTTTAGTTGACTGTCGTACTGAGCGATCAAGAAAGCGTAATGCAGAAAATGCAAGCATCCAACCAAATAGTGTTTTTCTCATAGCGTTACCTCCTCACTAAATAGTCTACCACAGCTTATTTTTTAGCTGCGATTCCCTCGACGGTCTTCTTTTTGAAAAAATCGATTTTTTCAATCGGAGTCATATTGCGATATGTTTTGATAAAATCACGATAAACCAGGTACTTTTTTTCAGGGTCAAGTAAGTCATTAAAGAGTTTAATAACTCCAGTTTTAAAGCTATCAATATCCTCAATAACAAGAAGAATATAAGGTGATTTTTGTATTAGATGGATGTTATAGTTATCCTTGAGGCGAATTTCTAAAACATTGATAGCCAGGGCATTTGACCAAAACGATTCTCCCTGTTCATCTGAAGTAAAATAAGGCTCAATAATGCTGAGTGGATAGGCTGATGGTATATAGTTCCCAGTGATTTCCTTAAAAACTGACTGTAGGAAACCCAGTAATATTTTTCCGGAAAATGTACCGGGTTGTTTAATTTTGTGTACTAAAGGTTTGTTAATATTGTTCATCTTTTTCTCCTTGTTCATTTATTCCATGGTTCTCTTGACAACAAGTAACCTAGTCTTTTTTAGCCTTTGGCAATCGGTCGTCAGCTTTTCAGCCTGACGACTCGACTGACTTTAGTCTAAAGTCGACTAGCTTGTTATCAAGAGACTTTCACGGCATAAAGTGCTTAAAATATATTTTTTTCAATCATATTTTTAACACTTCGAGCGACTGACATAATGGTTATTCTTGGTGGACGTATTTGATTTATGACATGTAACATTCTGCTGAATTCTTTAGGGTGCATGTAATTTCTTGCTGTTTTGCGCCAAAGTGCAAGTTTTTTATTTACGGCATTTAATTGCTCACCTAATCGTTTTATACTTTCATTGAGTTTTTTATTTGCGTGTTTTAGTTTATCGACTTCTGATTTTAGCGTACGATTTTCAGACAATATATGATCACTCTTCATCAGTTCTTTAGCTAAGTTATTCTGTTTAGAAAGTGATTGCTGTAATTGATGTTCAAGTTTGCTGTTTTCGTGCCTTAGCCTATTATTATCTAGGGCATTTTGGGAGGCTGTATGAAAGAGTCTGTCATAGGTTGCTTTATCCATTTTTAGTTTACCGTCAAATGTACGTCTGACTAATTTGTCTTTTTTCATTTCTTCAATCTGTAAAGGTTGAATAGACTCTAAAACAGCTATATCATCTAGTAAAGCATCTTTCTCTTTTTCGTGTTGCTTGATTTTTTCAGTAGCTTGCTTTTCCTGTTTTTCTAGTTGCTTTAGTTTTTCGGTTTTATCAACTATCTTTTTATCAGTATCATCTAGTAAGCGTTGCTTTTCTTTAAATTCTGCTGTTTCGAGGTGTTTCTTCTTGCTATCAGACTCACCACGTTGCAAATTATATCCATGTTCGTTTAGGTATCTAGGAAATGCCTCCTGGATCTCTTTCAGTTGGTCACGACTGCCAAATAATGACTTAGAGCTTAACTTGCCATTTTGCATAGGTACAAGTCCTAAGTGCATATGTGGCGTACTCTCGTCAAGATGTACCATAGCATAAGCGATATTACTATTACCGTATCTTTCAGCAAAGAAATTTTTTGCTGTTTCAAAAAAATTCTTAATCTGATCCGGACTCATATTTTCAAAAAATGCCTTGTCTGATGTAATAATCCATTCGTTACACAAAACGGCATCTTTACGTAGAGCACGTTTGGATATTTTATTATCGTTGATGTATTGTTTTATCTGTCTATCGTATGGGATAGAGCGGTCACGGTCGGTTAATTCATAGTTTAGGTGAGTTTTTTCCGGGTCAATATCCTTGTTCGAGTGATTTTCAAAAATTCGTTCATTGTGACGATAGGCACCACCAAGATTTCCAGATTTCATTTTTTGCATCCTAGCTACTGCGTAACTCATAGCTTGTTCTCCTTTCTCGGCTCAAAGGGTCGCCGAGCTGGTGGCGGAAGATTGCCACCAGGACTAAGTGACCCATAGGGTAGATTTTTTCCTGAAGGATCGGCACGACTTCCATGTAAAGTGTAACGCACTACACTTTACTCCGTAAATGTGCGTTCTCCGAAGGGTCTTGCAGACGGCACATCGCTCCGAATACAGGAGCGACATCGAACCACCTCTCGAGCCACAAGAGGAGTTTCGACTATACTCGCCGAAGCGAGTAGGGCACTCTATCAGTGCCCCAGGGTCGGACGCTTCGCATTGTCCGACAAATGCCGTCAGAAGACGGCAAAGGCTAAAGCTGCAAGGAAAGCTATAGATACAGTAGTGAGTGCAATCATTAAGTAAAATCGATGTTGTTCCAATCGTTCAGCATAATCTGTCCAAGCTTTTAAATTTTGTTGCTCACTCTTCCTATAGCCTTTCAATAGTTGCAAATCTTGTTCTAGTTGTTTGCCTTGTTCTTTAGTCTCCTCTAATTCTTTCTCAAGTTTAATCACATCATTTTCAAAATGATAATCTTCAAGTATTCTAATGCCTATTAAATCAAGGTTTTCAACCTTTTGGTTGTCTAGGTATAAATGACCTTTCAACCTCTCTTTATATTTTGGAGATCGTATCCGTTTATAGATGGATTGACTACTAACTCCCAGGCTATCAGCGTAGTCTTTTATTCTCATTTTAGGCCTCGTAACTCCTTGTTAATACTGGATTTTCAACCAAATGGTTGAAAGCTATTTTTTGTTTCTCTTCCCCCATAATAAGCAAGCTGTTTTTCTAATATTGGTCGTTCATGTTTTAATAAATCTTTCATCAATTTCAGATAGTCAATATCAGATGTTTTATAGGTTTGTAAAAGTTTCTTGTATTTTGTACGTGTGTTTTTACTGACTTTGTTCCAGATTCCTTTATCACGAGTAAGGGCAAGTAAGTAAAGTTGAGCCTCTATGCCTAAACCTTCAAAGTTAAACGGTTTAAAGATAACAGAGTCAATGACTTCAAATATTTCTTCAACCGAGCGACTGCGGAGCTGAAATTCTAAGCGCCACCAATGCTGGAACTGCTGGGCAAATTTCTTGTCTTCATCAGAGCCATTTTCTAATTGTTCAACTTTTTTGTTATAGAGTCTGATTTGCTTTTCTGACCTGGAGGCGCCTAGATATTTAGTTTCTAGTTTTCCATTCTGGTCTCTCCATTCTTTGGTAGCAGTAGGGCGGCCTTTCTTTTCAAGAATAAACTCACTACAATCAACTTCAAATATATCAAAAGCTAAATCGACTCGAGAGATTGCAATATCTTCAAGATATGGTATAATTGTATCTAAGATATTAATATCAATCTGTCGGAGTTTATTGGGGTTAAACTCTATCCTGAAAGGGCGAGCATTAAAGGCTTGTCCTTTTAATTTGTCGTAGTCTAGGAGGAGTCTAACGTGACTTCCGTCCCGAGTGATTGCTCTAAACATATCAGTCATTGCAGTCTGGACGATAATGGCTGTATGACTTTCTATCAAACTTTTGAGATCAAGGAGTTTGATAGGTTTGATATAAGCTGTAATAGTGATGTTGTCCAAGCTAACTTTTAATTCCAAATCAACCTCCTTTCTTGTAGAGGTCGCCTGTCGGCGCCTCTTTTTTGTCTGCGCAAAGACCTCCGTAAAATGACATTCTTGGGGGAGCAACCCCAAGCCGACTTCGTCGGACCATTTTCATTTTGCTACGGTCAAACTTGCCAAAAAATGGGTGCAGTAAAATCCCACGAAATGGGAACATAGCGGGCTGTTAGAGGAGCCCGCGCTATAAATTTTGAGAAAGCTCAAAAATTTAGTCTCAAAATCTCATTTTCAAAATATTTTCATAGTTGTTTTCATAACTGTTTTAGGACTAGAAATTTTGTAGATCTGAAACAGATTTTTGAAAAAGGTCAACTCTTTCAATCAAAAATACTTCTAGGATTTTTTCGATGATATCTTCAGGTGGGATCTGCTTGTTTTTCTTGTATTTAAAGAATCGGTCTTTAGCTTTTTTGATTTCTCCTAAATCGTCAGATACATCAGCAAATAACAACTTATGCAATTCAAACCAAGGTAATTCAGATTGTTTACGTACAACCTCGAAGTTTCTCCAAAAACGTCTACCTTCATCTAGCTTTTCAAATTTCCTAAATAAATTCTCTCGTTCTACTTTACGGTATTCTTTTGGTAAAAGTGCCCCCACGTACTCCGGAGTCATGTTTGAATAGATTGCTTCTTTTGTTACAACAATGGGGAGCTTTAAGGAACTATCTACGTCTTTCAAAATCTTTCTAACAAATTGACTAAGTGTAATTTGTGTATTTAATTTATACTTCAACATCTTAGTACTTAACAGTTCAAATATATCAGTTGACCTAAAAAGCCATTCCATCAACGTTTTAGTATCGATATCTTTACTTGAGAATACTTGATAGTCAAGCTGATAGCTATCCAATCGTGACTGGATAGCCTGATTAAGTGCTGTATCTTTTCCAAAATAAATCTTTATCATTGTTTAAACCTCGTTAATATAAGTCATGTATGGTAAGTTATGATTATAATAGCTTGTATTCCATTGCCTTTCACGTTCAATTAAGTTGACAGATTCCAAGCGTTGTAAAACGGCTACCATAGTCGATCTGGCGCAGGAAAATTTTTTGGCTAGATCCTCAATTCTATATGCTAGGTAAATATTTCCTTCATCATCTACCCAACCTTTCTCTATTGCCTCTTCTTGTTTGTTTCTTAGCACAGAATAGACAATAACATCAAGAGGTATCAAATCCTTATAGAAATCGTCTTGAAATAAGACTTTAGGTATTAAGTAATAATCTTTTTCATAATCAATCATATTTCTCACCTTTCATATTGTTGTAACCATTGAGCGACTTTGTGTTTATCGTACAGGGTCACTCCATCAATGACCATGTGAGGCATGCCTTCACGTTGCCATTTGACAATGGTAGTAGTGGATACATCAAGCCAACGGCACAAGCCTGCCATACGAACCATAGGTTTATAGAGTTCCTGGTCCTCAAGGGCTTTCTCGATAGCTTTCTGAAGCATGTTATCGTAGCGAGCAAGCAACTTCTTTTCGGCTGCTTTTGGGAGATGAATGGTAAAGTTTTCTGTCATATTCTGACCCCTTTCTTAATTTTATAAGCTCCGAAACGTACAAATATGTACGTTTTAATAAATAATATCATACTTTTTTGTACGTTGTCAATTATTTTTGTACAAATTTGTATAAAAATGATAAAATAACCTTATTACAAAAAAGGAGAGATGAAGTTGAGTAAGTTAGATCCATTTGAAAAAACTCCAAATCGAATTGGAGAATTAATTAATAGCAGTGATAAGAGCCTGAAACAAATAAGTCAGGAGATAAATATTAATTATGAAACTTTATCAGCGTACAAAAGGCAACTTAGACGCCCCAAAAAAGAAAATGCTAAAATTCTAGCGGAATATTTTGGCGTATCTATCCCTTACTTGTTGGGGCTTGATGATAACCCTGTATTAGTCAATCCAGGATCAGCCAAGGAAATTTTTAAAGGCTTCGCCAAAGTGCTTCAGGGAAAAAGTACGATTGAAAATAAAATCACTCAATGGACTCCTTTTAGAGAAGATCTTGCTATTATACTTGCAGAGCTCAATCGGTCAGAGGCATTGTCTGATTACATTGATTTTCTAGCAAGTAAAAAAGACTTTAACCCTATTTTAGTTAAAGCTATTAAGGAATTTATAGCTGATGAGAAACAAGGCCTTATTCCTTTCTTGATTAACAAATCAGGAGCAGAAGACTCCCCTTATCATTATGTCTGGGAGGCATGGGTAGAGACTCCTGAATACAAGAGACGGCAAGAAGAGAAAAAGCGTAAGAAATAACTGACAATCATGATTTCTTTATTTTATAAGCTCCGAAACCTTAAAAAATAAAGGAGAAGTTAGAATGTCTATTATTAAATATAAGGCTAAAAAGTCTAAATCAGGCTATCTTTATAAGGTTAGAATCTACAGGGTGATTGATGGCAAACGTCAGGACTTCTTTAAAAGCGGTTTTAAGAGCCTTAGAGAGGCTAGACAGTATGAAGCTATGATTTACCACAAAAAAGCGTCAGGAGACCTCTCAGGGCTTCTGAGAGCCTCTGAGAGACGTTTTGATGAAGTTTTTGAGGAATGGTTCAAAACTTATCAAAACACAGTAGAGAGGACGACAAGCGTCCGTACAGATGATTTGTTTAGAATCCATATCTTGCCAGTTCTTGGAAAGATGAAAATTTCCAAAATTACTCCTTGGCACTGCCAGGACTTTATTACCGAAAAAGGTCAGACTTTTAGAAATATCAAACAGGTAAAATCTTATACTAGCCAAGTGTTTGATTTTGCTTTGAAAATGAAATTGATTACAGACAACCCAATGAAGCAAACGATACTCCCAAAAAGAGAGCGGAAGAAGTCAGATAACTTCTTTAGCGTTGAGGAGTTGCATGAGTTTTTAGCTATTATTAAGGCAGAAGAGCCTTATAAAAACTATGCCTTATTTCGTTTGTTGGCCTATAGTGGCTTAAGGAAAGGGGAGCTGTATTCTTTGAGGTGGTCTGATATTGATTTTGATAATCAATTACTTTCTATCAGCAAAAATCTAGGTAGAATCAAAGGGAAAGCAGTTGAGAAAAGCACTAAAAACAGGTTTTCCATACGGCAAATCCCTTTAGATACTGAGACAGTCTCGATTTTGAAAGAGTGGAAACAAAAGAGCAGAAGAGAAAAGGGGCAACTGTCAGTTACCCCATTGATTGATAGTGATTACATGTTTACGTTTGTTGGCCGAGATGGAAAGATAGAGCCTTTATACCAGGACTATATCAATAGTGTACTGAAGCGCATTATCAGGAAACATGGCTTGAAGAAGATAACTCCTCATGGTTTCAGACATACTCATGCTACCTTGATGATTGAAACGGGTGTAGATCCTGTTAATGCAGCCAAAAGGTTAGGTCATGCAAGTAGCCAGATGACCCTGGATACTTATAGCCATTCTACAGTAGCAGGAGAGAAGAAAGCTATCACAAAATTTGTAGATTACCTGGATAGTGCAAAAGGTTAGTTTTCCAAGACGGTACCAAAAACGGTACTAAAAATAAAAAAAGCCAATTCCAATTTCTTGGAAAAGGCTTTGTATCAACGTTTTTAAGCAATAAATGCGGTTGATTATTTGAGACCGTATTTTTTGTTGAAACGATCCACGCGTCCATCTGCTTGAGTGAACTTTTGACGTCCAGTGTAGAATGGGTGTGAGTCTGATGAAATTTCCACACGGATCAATGGGTAAGTTTCGCCTTCGAACTCAACTGTTTCGCTAGAGCGTTTTGTTGAACCGCTAAGGAATTTGTAACCAGTAGTTGTGTCCATGAAGACAACTGGGCGATATTCTGGATGGATATCTTTTTTCATTTTGCAATATTTCCTTTCTGCCATGGTCTCTTTGCGAGCCATAGATTGTTACCATACTAGTCTATCAGATTCTGAAAAGTTTGGCAAGCTTTTTATCTATTTTTCAGCAAGTTTTTTAATTTTTGGTAGATGAGCTCATTCTCTTCTAAACTATAGGAATTAGCTCCACTAGCAAGAGGATGGCCACCGCCATCATGCTCTTTTGCAACTTCATTGATTGGGACAAATTTACTGCGAAGACGTACGCGGTAGTGACCATCTGCTTGCTCCACAAAGATTCCCCAAAGGCTAACAGTATCAATACGGCCCGGAGCTCCAACGATGGCTGCTGTTTCCGCATCAGTAACTTCGTATTTCCTCAAGATTTCTTGGGTGAGAATAACACGCGCAGCACCATTTTCATCAACTTCTAAGTGATCATAGACATAACCCTGCAGTTTAGCAATCTTAAAGCTCATAGTGTCCATTTTACGCATCAATTCAGCGTAGTCAAAGTTATGTTCTCTGAGTTGACTTGCGATACGAAGCGTACGTGCAGAAGTAGAAGGGTAGAGAAAACGGCCGGTATCACCAATAATTCCAGCGCAGAGCATTTTAGCAGCGTAGTCGGATAATTCTAAGTTAGTTGCTTCAGCAAAAAGAGCAATCATCTCACTCGCACTACTTGAATTAGTATCAACCCAAACAAGATCGCCGTAGACTTCATCATTTGGATGGTGGTCAATTTTGATAATAGTCTCAGCCTTAAGATAACGTTTATCATCAATACGTGCTGTGTTTGCTGTATCACAGATAATGGTAAGTGCACCTTGATAGTCTGTGTCCTCTACCTGATCCATTTTAGCAAGCCAAGTTAAGGTTGGTTCATTAAAACCAACTACTTTTATCGTTTTTTCTGGGAAATGATGCTCAAGCAAGGCTTTTAAACCTACCTGACTCCCCAGAGCGTCAGGATCTGGTTTCATATGACGGTGGATGATAATAGTATTGTATGCTTTGATTTTTTCTAAAATTTGATGGCAAATTTCCATAAATAACCTCAATTCTTTCTCATTTCATTGTAGCACAAGAGTTTTTATTTTTAAAATGAAAAAGATGTGATATAATGGAGAAAGATTAATTGAGGAGGACCTTATGGCATTAGCAAAAATTGTATTTGCCAGTATGACCGGTAATACTGAAGAAATCGCTGATATTGTAGCAGATAAATTAAGAGAATGTGGTTTAGAAGTGGATGTTGATGAGTGTACAACCGTTGACGCTTCTGACTTTTTAGAAGCAGACATCGCCATTGTCGCAACCTATACCTACGGAGATGGAGAATTACCAGATGAGATGATGGACTTCTACGAAGATCTAGCAGACCTCAACTTGAGCGGTAAAATTTATGGTGTAGTCGGATCAGGTGATACTTTCTACGATGAATTCTGTAAAGCTGTTGATGACTTCGACCGAGTATTTATCGCCACTGGAGCTGAAAAGGGTTCAGAGTGCGTTAAAGTTGACCTTTCTGCCGAGGAAGAAGATATTGAACGCTTGGAGCAATTCGCTGAAGAATTAGCTGCTAAAGTAGGATAAGCATGAAGTGCACTGATGAAAATTGTCAGTGCAGTTTTTATTAAGCAGGATTAGGACTTTACTAGCCTATTTAGTGCTTTTTTGGTACAATAGTTCAATTAAAAAGGAGACTCTATGGATTTAGATAATATTCGACAAGAAATCGATAAAATCGATGACCAGATCGTTCAACTTTTAGAAGAGAGGATGCATTTAGTTGAAGGAGTAGTTGCCTATAAAAAAGCTTCAGGAAAACCTATTCTAGATACTAAAAGAGAAGAAGTTATCTTTGAAAAAGTCAAAAGTCGTGTAGGCAATAAAAAATACGAAGATACAATTGTTGAGACTTTTTCAGATATTCTCAAACGTTCACGTGATTATCAGGATAAAACGATCAAATGAAAAAAGAACAATTCTATCCACTAGGAATCTTTCTAGCTGCCATGTTAGGAGGATTAGTCCGATATCAGATATCTAAATGGTTACCAGCGAGTCCAGACTTCCCATGGGGGACATTGATTGTCAATTATCTAGGGATTTTCTGCTTGGTCTATCTTGTGAAAGGATATCTGGTTTCTAAAGGAAGCAGTAAAGGTGTCATTCTAGCACTTGGAACAGGATTCTGTGGCGGCTTAACGACATTTTCTAGTCTCCTATTAGATGCAGTGAAATTGCTGGACACAGGGCGCTATCTGAGCTTAGTCATCTATTTACTTTTGAGCATCGGCGGTGGACTTCTATTTGCTTATTGTCTAGGGAGGAAGAAATGGTAGTATTTTATCTAGCGCTTGCTTGTGGACTGGGTGCTCTTGTTCGTTATTTCTTTTCACGTTATAATCAGGGTTCAGTACTGCCTCTAGGAACTCTCATAGCCAATATTCTGGGCTGTTTTCTGATTGGCTTATTTTACAATCATGTGGAGTCGAAAGAAGTCTATCTTATCCTTGCGACAGGTTTTTGTGGTGGTCTGACGACATTTTCAACCTTGAATGATGAACTCCAAAGACTGCTCAATGACAAGAAGGCATTTTATAGTTATTTACTTGTGACTTACTTGGGTGGTTTGCTTGCGATTTTTTTAGGAATTTTACTTTAAATTTCTTTACTTTTTCTATGAAATTTGGTAAACTGTATCTTGTGTGTAATGGACGCACAAAAATACAGTTTATCCGCTGAGGAAGTTTCCTCAAGATTGACAAAGATAGGAGAATAAAATGAATCCATTAATCCAAAGCTTGACTGAAGGTCAACTTCGTACAGATATCCCTTCATTCCGTCCTGGTGACACTGTTCGTGTACACGCGAAAGTTGTCGAAGGAAACCGTGAACGTATCCAGATTTTTGAAGGTGTTGTTATTGCACGTAAAGGTGCTGGCATCTCAGAAAACTACACAGTTCGTAAAATCTCTAACGGTGTAGGTGTTGAACGTATCTTCCCAATCCACACTCCACGTGTTGAAAAGATCGAAGTTGTTCGTTACGGTAAAGTACGTCGTGCGAAATTGTACTACTTGCGTGCTCTTCAAGGTAAGGCAGCTCGTATCAAAGAAATCCGTCGTTAATTCGATGAAAAAACTCTGCTGCAAGGCAGGGTTTTTCTCTAGCTCCCTTAGTTCAATGGATATAACAACTCCCTCCTAAGGAGTAGTTGCAGGTTCGATTCCTGCAGGGTGCGTTCAAGAAGCGTAAAGAAGCGTATAGAATATTCAAAGTGTTTATTTAATGACTTTTCCACAATTTCATTTTTAAAATAATTTAGTATTTTTAATTTTTTTGAATAACTCTTGCCTAATTTTTGAACAAAAACTAATTCAAATCTTATCAGAATAGAATAAAGTAGATCAGGTGACTGGTCTATTTTATTGTAATTAGTTGTTTGACTCTTCATTATTCAGATTTTAAAATAGTCAAATACAATAATATTTTAAGGGTTAAGAATCTTTCGATTTAATCCAGATTAAGAAATTTTGTCAAGATTTATATTGAAAATATTCTGTCAAGTAAATTAGATGATTCATTCGTATCTGATTACCAAAATGCAGGTATTTTATGATATAATTTTATAGATAATATATTTAAACATGGTCTATTCTAAAGCTAATGATTGCGATTTCAAATTTAAGAATATTTAGCAAATTTATTACTAGATAAATGGATTTTTACCTAGTTGGAAAAGACCTTCCGGAGAAATTAAGATCAAATTATGATATAAAAAATTATTGGTAAAACTTGCTGAATTGGAAATGAAGAGAACTCAGTTTTCGTCAGCAAAACTTAGAAAAGGAGAAAACACAACAACGGATGTACTTCTAAAAATATGTGGATATTTGAATTGTGATATTGACAAAATTGTTGAAGTTGTACAGAATGAAGAATAAGGTTAAGAAAAAGTAAATCATAATAAAGAGGTATGAAAATTTATGTTTGATTTTGGAAATGCAAATGATGGACAAAGGAAAGCAATTTCTACTACAGAGGGGCCGGTTCTTATTACTGCCGGACCTGGAACTGGAAAGACTTACACTTTGGTTCAAAGAGCAATTTATTTAATTGAAGAATGTGGAATAAAACCTGAAGAAATATTTATTGCTACTTTTACAGAAAAAGCAGCTAAGGAGTTAATTACGCGTATCACAAATGAATTGGTTAGTAGAGATATCTCTGTTAATGTCAATGAGATGTATGTGGGCACGTTTCATTCTTTGTGTCTACGAATTATAAAAGACAACCTTGAATATACGAGATTAAAAAAAAATTACAGGCTTCTAGATACTGTTGATCAGCAATACCTAGTTTTTAGGAGTATCTATAACTTTAGAACAATTGCAGGGATTGAAAATGTTATGCCTAGAGGTGGAGCATGGAAATGGGCACAAGCAATTTGTGAGCTATCAAATAATTTATCGGAAGAACTTGTAGATTTCAATTTAATGTTAGAAGATCCAGATGTTGAAATTTCTACTATTGCAAAAGTAGTAAGTGTTTATCAAAAAATGCTTGATGAGGAAAACTTGGTTGATTTTTCGTCTATCCAGACTGAATGCTATAGAATGCTTACAGAAAATTCAAATATTCTTGAATCGTTAAGAAGTAGTATTAAATACATTATGGTCGATGAATACCAAGATACAAACTATATTCAAGAACAGATAGTATTCCTTCTAGGAAATCATGAGAATATTTGTGTTGTAGGAGACGATGATCAAGGTCTTTATCGTTTTAGGGGTGCAACCATCCGAAATATACTGGAATTTCCTTCAAAGTTCGATGAAGGAAAATGTGAAGTTATTCCCTTGGTAGTGAATTATAGATCAGATAGTGATATCGTTGATTTCTATAATAAGTGGATGGATACTACTTCAGGATCAAAATTTAAATTTGAGTGGGGAAAATATAGATATTCAAAAAGAATTGAGCCACATGAAAAGTCTCCTATAAATAGTACTTGTGTTGCAAAATTAGCTAGTAAAGACGATGAGGATGAATGGCATGAGAATATCCTTAACTTTATAAATTGTCTTAAAGAATCAGGAAAGATACAGGATTATAATCAACTAGCTTTCTTATTTAGTTCAGTAAAGCATGAAAGAGTTATTAGTCTAGCTAGATTTTTGGAAAATAATCATATTAATATTTATTCACCTAGGTCAGATATGTATTTTAAAAGAGATGAAATCATGCAGACTATAGGATGTCTTATGCTGATGTTTCCTAATTACGTAAATGGATTGGAAAAAGGAGAATATAAATACTTAGATACTAAACATTATTCTTACTTTAGTGACTGTATCAAAGCAGCTAATGAATTTGTGACTAAGCCTGAAAATATTGAATTGAAAAGATTTATTAGAGATCATGGTAAAGAGCATTTCTCTTTAGCTTCATCGTCTTCTGGAACGACAGATTATACGTATTCAGGATTAATTTACAGATTATTTATGTTTAAACCGTTTAGTGATATATTGGATACGGATCTAGAATTAGGAATTGTTGATATTAGACCAGCGAGAAACCTGGCCAAGCTAACTCAAATAGTCGGCAAGTTCGAGTATCTGCATAATATTGACGTCATCACTGGAAAATATATCTTAAAGAATACAGAACAATTATTCAATATGTATTTGAAACTTCTATATGATGGCGGAATCGCAGAGTATGAAGACGATGAAGAATATGCACCGAGTGGATGTGTATCATTCCTTACAATTCATCAATCAAAAGGTATGGAGTTCCCAGTAGTATTTGTTGATTCGCTTAGCAATGTTCCTAGAAAAAGCTATAAAGATATTTTAAGCCATATAGAGGAAAAGTATTATCATCGTGAGGCTTTCGAACCACATGATGTAGTGAAGATGTTTGATTTCTGGAGACTTTACTACACAGCATTTTCTAGGGCACAGAATTTATTGATTCTAACATGTAATGAAAACAAGAATTCACCAAGCAAATACTTTAAAGAGGTGTACGATGAACTTCAACCTATTGCGTCAATTGATCTAAATGAATTTGATTTTAAAAAGGTGAAGAACGTGAATTTAAAAAACACATTTTCATTCACTTCTCATATTTCAGTATATGAAACTTGTGCACTTCAATACAAATTTTATAAAGAGTTAGAATTTATGCCGATTCGTCAGGGTGACATGCTTTTTGGTACTTTAGTTCATCAAACAATAGAAGATGTTCATCGTGCAGCCTTGAAGAATGAAACAGAGAAGATTTCCACTGAGAATATTACAAATTGGTTTGCAAGTAACTATATATCACTTATTAAGAGAGAACATGGATACTTAGCTGAAGGACAACGTAATGCAGCCTTAAATCAAGTTCTTCGATATGTAGAACGTCAAAATGGTAACTGGAGTTCAATTCAACAAGTAGAGGTTGACGTTAGTTTAGTGCAGCCAGATTATATCATAGAGGGTAAAATAGATCTGGTAAAAGGAGAGAATGGGACTGTAGAGCTCGTAGATTTTAAGTCTGAGAAGAAACCAGATATGGAAAAAATGAGAGACCGACTTGAACATTATCGAAGACAGCTTCATATTTATGCTTATCTTATTGAGCAGAGAACAGGTCAGAAGGTCAGCAAAATGCATTTATACTACACTGGTGAGGAAGATGGTAATCCGATGATTAGCTTTCCTTACACCAAAAGTGCTATCGATGGTACTGTGGCTGCATTTGATGATACTGTGCACAAGATATTAAGAAAAGACTTTAAAAATTGTTCGAATGATGCAAAAATTTGTTCGAACTGCGATTTCAGGCACTACTGTCATAAATAATCTTACTGAATAATGATTTTGGAGGAAATAAAAATGGAAGAACCAATCACTTTTGATTTTGAACAGAGACCGACTATAAAGGGGTTTCCTGAACTTAGGTGGACAGGTAAAAGACCGTATCGTTCGACACAGTATTACCCAGCTCAACTTCGTGAAAGGTACGGAGAAGAGAAGGATAATTGGATTAATAAAATTTTCTGGGGAGATAATCTCCAGGTAATGAGCCATATGCTTAAGGAATACCGAGGAAAAATTGATCTTATTTATATTGATCCACCCTTTGATTCGAAAGCAGATTATAAAAAAAAGATTAAGCTAAAAGATATAGGGTGTACATCATCTGACACATCCTCTTTCGAGGAAAAACAGTATGGAGATATTTGGACCAATGATGAGTACCTTCAATTTATGTATGAAAGATTTATCCTATTGAAGGAACTATTATCTGAAAAAGGTTGTATTTATGTGCATTGCGATTGGCATAAGGTGCATCATTTACGATTAGTACTTGATGAAGTCTTTGGTCCTGATAATTTTAGAAATGAGGTTATTTGGTGGTACTTGTGGGGCGGTAGAGGTAAAACACAGTGGAATAGCAAACATGACAATATTTTATTTTATAGTAAAACTGAAAAATGGACGTTCAACTATATGGATGTGTTAGATGATCATACATTAATGTCTGAAGGATCAAAGAATCGTCTTAATTATGCCGGTGCTATGGTTACATCTAAAAGCGCTTCCTCTGAAATACCTGAAGATAAAGTTCTTCCATCAGATACGTGGTATATAGCGACCATCAATGCGATGGCAAAAGAAAAGGAAAACTATCCAACTCAGAAGCCTGAAGATTTATTAACAAAAATCATACTTGCATCATCAAATCCTGGTGATATTATTTTTGATTGTTTTATGGGTAGTGGGACAACGCAAGCTGTTGCAATGAAATTAGGTAGACGATTCATTGGAGCAGATATAAATCTTGCTGCAATTCAGACTACTACAAAAAGGTTGATTACTGTAGCTAGTGAATTGCCCAAAAACACGCATATTTCAACAGGTTTTGAAGTCCATAATGTTAATAATTATGATTTCTTCAGAAATCCAATTGAAGCTAAAAATTTAATAATTGAAGCATTAGAGATACAACCTTTTACCCAGGGAAATGTATGGGATGGCGAGTTGGACGGTCGAATGGTTAAGATTATGCCAGTAAATAGAATTGCTACTAAAGCAGATCTTGAAGAACTAAAAGCAAATCTTCCATATAAGACTTATGAAAAAAGAAAAGAGGAAAATCCTCGTCAGGCAGTGGAACATATTACTATAGTGTGTATGGGACACGAACCTGATCTAAAAGCTTCGCTTGAACAGTCCTTGACAGATTATAGGGTTGATGTGCAAATAGTAGATATTTTACGAGATAAATCAGATCTTCAACTAAAGAGAGAGGCAGAGGCTGAGATTGTGCGCGAAGGTAATCAGCTTATTGTTCGTTCATTTTACCCGATGAATCTAATGCAAAAACTCTCTTTACAAAAAGAGTATGTGGAAGATTGGAAACAGTTAGTTGAATCAATTATGATTGACTGGAATTATGACGGTGCTGTTATGCAACCAACGGTAACAGATGTTCCAGATAAAAACTCTTTTGTTTCTGGTGTTTATGAAATACCAGAAAGTGCAGGAAATATCAAGGTTAAAATAACAGATTTACTATCAGAATCATTAGAAAAGGAGGTGTAGCATATGGCTAAACAGTCTTCAATGACATTCGTAGAAGATTTTGCATTCTATGAGCAGCTATGGTGGTATTACACTTCAAATAGGGGGAAAATTCGTTCTAGATATAATGATCTTACAAAGAAATTTCTTGCATATAACGATAAGAATGAAAATGAAGATGCATTTTTGCGTAAACCACAGTTTGAAGCATTAGAGATGTATGTGTTTATAAAAGAATTCATGAATAACGCACACATGTACGAGATGTTTGATGATTGGAGAAAACGCAGGGATAAGTTTGCAGATGCTTCATATTACAGTATCCACAAACATGGACAAGGAACTTTTATTGATATTGGAGATGAACAAAATGAAATTATCTTCAAACAAATGAAAAAGTATAAAGAATCTTACCCGAACTATATTTATGCACTTACCATGGGCCTCGGTAAAACTATCCTGATGGGAGCCTGTATTTTTTACGAATTCTTGTTAGCAAACAAGTATCCTAAGGATAAAAGATTCTGTCACAATGCTCTTGTGTTTGCACCAGATAAGACAGTACTTGAATCTTTACGTGAGATCATGACTTTTGATAAGACGAAAGTTGTACCACCAGAATATGCTCGTGTGCTTGATGCAAATATAAAATTTCATTATTTAGATAATAGAGTGACTACTCTTCAAACAATTGATGATTCAAATTTCAACATAATAATTTCAAACAATCAGAAGATCATTGTAAAGAAAAAGCGTAAAGAAGATAAGCCGACAGACGTATTATTCGCTGGTGGTTCACTACTTGCTGGAATCTACGGGGACGATGGTGATAGTGACGTGTGGGATGATACCACTTTAATGGATAATCAGAGATTTAAAAAATTGTGCCGTTTACCTCAGCTTGGAGTTTATGTTGACGAGGCACATCATTTATTTGGAGCAAACTTGGAAAAAGAATTAAGATCGGGTGGCACAAATAAGACAACATTGAGAAATACTATTAACATGCTTGCAGAAGCAACATCAATTGTTGCGTGCTATAACTACACAGGTACTCCATACGTAAAAAAACAAGTATTGCCAGAAGTTGTTTATGCGTATGGTCTTAACGAATCGATTAGAAATGGTTTTTTAAAAGATGCAGATCCTATTGGTTTTGAAAATGTAAAGAACGAAGAGTTCTTGAAAAAGTCAATCACAATGTTCTGGGAAAGATATGGTGGCAAGACCTACGAGGGGCTTCCTCCTAAGATGGCAATTTTTGCGGCTAGTGTTGCAGAAGCTACGGACGTAGTTAGGCCTATAGTGGAGAAGGTATTAAGTGAACTTGATGTACCATTAGATACAATCTTAGTTAATACAGGTGATTCGACTGTGACAAAGAACGAAGACATCAGAAATTTTAACAATCTTGATGTTCTCGGAACAGAAGGAAGTAAAAAACAATTTATTATCCTTGTTGAAAAAGGACGTGAAGGATGGAATTGCCGCTCTTTATTGAGTATCGCTCTATTCCGCAGTCCTAAATCTAAGATTTTTGTATTGCAAGCAACTATGAGATGTTTGAGAAAACTTACAGATGAGCAACTTAAGGCTACAGTTTTCTTGTCAAAGGAAAATTTAGATACGCTAGATGCTGAACTTCGTAATAACTATAATATGGAGATTAGTGACCTGGGGAAAAGACCTAAAAAGAAAAAGAGCAGTTACAAAGTTCGAGTTTTACCACCACCAAGAAGCATAAAAATGAAACGTATATGGCATGAGTACTCATTGATTGAAAAGGATTATTCTGAACCAATAAACTTCGAAATACAACAGATTGATGAAACAAAGTATGAATCTAGAATGTATGAAAAAGTTAGTATTAGGTTAGATATGACTGCAAAAGAAACCATCATTGATGATATTAAAGAACAGACCAAGTTCAGTAGATTTTCTTTGGTTGGAGAAATCTCACGTTATATGAATTTATCTTGTTTGATGATTGAGCATATTTTGAAAGAATCTATTGATGGGTTTGATGAAATTGTTGATGCAGTTAACAGACATAATGAGATTTTAGATGATATCATAATACCTAAAGTATTCCATGCTTTGTATGAAGTTAAATCAGAGCAGAAGAATGAAGATATAGATGTAGTTTTACTTAAAGAACCAAAGGATGCAGGTTATTATGAATTTTCAGCGGAACCAAGTCTAGTCATTGAAAAAGAACATTATAGCTTTACTGATGCGGAGAAAGCTAAAAGCTTCCATGCGGATACATATTGCTTCGATTCTAGGCCAGAGAGAGAATGCTTCTTGCAGTATATCTCTAATGTGAAGGTAGAAGAGATTTATTTTACTGGAATGTTTACGGCAAACCAAGGTGACTTATTCGTGCAATATTATGATCCAGAATCTAAGAGGATAAGACGCTACTATCCTGATTTCTTGGCTAAGATGGCTGATGGTTCTTATCAGATTATAGAAGTAAAAGGTGACAATATGATTGATGATGAGGTTGTAAAAGCCAAGGCGGAAGCAGCTGAAGAAATGTCAGTCGCTAGTGGTATGAGATATATCATGTATACTGGTAATGATATTATGAATCGAAAGATTCTAGATAGTACAACTGATTCTGCTCAGAACAGTTTATTTGAAATTACAAATTGAACTTTTAATTTTGTCATGTCTTTTATAATTGTTGTAAAGAAGAGTGACGTTTTCCCATTAATGTACAATTGATGATTAGTAATAACTGAAAAAAATTAAGCAAAACTTTTGACCAAAAATTGACCAAGTAAGACAGAAGGCCCTTTAAAATAAGGCTTTGAGACCTGTTTTTCGATTCCTGCAGGGAGCGAAACTAGTCACAAAAACACTGGATAACCAGTGTTTTTTCTTTGACCAAATTTTGAACCATTCATAAGATATCCATGGTGTGTTATAATGGACATAGAATGTTCAGGAGAAAAAGATGAAAAAAGGTTTATTAATTGGCTGTTTATCCATAGTTATACTATTTGTAATGTTCATAATCCTTAGTCCTATTCTTGCAATGATGGATATGTGGGGTCTATTTGCCCATGCAAGTCGGAATGAACTTGAGCAAGTAGTACATCGCTCTTATGAGAACTACGGTCTTAAAGGTCAGTTTGAGTTAGAAAAATACGAAAAAAACTATACAAGTGTAGGAGGATTTGTAATCCATGGTACTTACACTGAAAATATAGATGGTAAAATCTATCAGGTTAATTCTCGTTTTAAATACTATACTCGTCCTTCGGAAAAAGAAACGTATAGAAAGACTGATGCGGAAGTAGATTATAAACAAAACAAAAAAATTTATCAAGTTTTTCCAGAATTAGCTTATTTAGGAATTGAGATTAGTCCAGGCACCAGCGAATTTTTAAAAACATTGGATACTTCAATAACAGATCCTAAAATGACTGCTTTGAAGTACGAAGGGATTGATTTTCAATTTAATAGTAAATCTGGTAATATCCACCTTTATGATGAAATCTTAGAGGAAAATAAAAAAAATGGACAAGCATTACAAGGGATGTATCCTATGGATGCTCAATATCTTTTCCAAAAAGATATTTTTATACCAGAATTTCAATTTGGATACTACACTCCAGAAGACAAGAAGGATCAGTTATATGATGCCTATCTTGAAGATCTTGAATCGCAAATGAAAGAATTTTTTAACAATCAACCCCTTCCAAGCGGTCTTTATGCTGTAAAGATTGATAAATATGAGGGGAATAAACTTGTTAATAATAGTGGTGGATATTATGTGAAGATTGAGAATCGTCAAGTTGTGGAGTTTATCAAAGATTTACAGTAGGAGTCACTGTACTAATGCTTTTTAGCTGTATAGAGTTTAGAGAAAAGAGGTAATATGTCAGATGTCCCAAGAAGAATACCTTCGACTAAAAAAAGAATATAAAATTCGACTAGTTTTAGTAATAGCTCTATTCGTATTATTTTCTATTCTAAGCATTATGCTTATCATAAATCTCAATAGATTTATCCCACTAGGAGCAACAGCAATGGCTACAGTTGTGCCATTTAACCATTTTTTACTCGTTCCACTTTGGGAAGAGAAAAAAGCGATTGAAGCAGAGCATCCTGAATGGAAGGACCTTAGTACAAGTAGAGTTAAGGTCCCATCGTCAGAAACGAGTAAACGGAATTTGGCAGCTGTTGGAAGTGTCATTGCTTTGTTCTTCTCGTTTGCCTTACTCTATAGGCCTGCTAAGGTATACCAGAAGGTCCCTACTGCCGATGAAATAAAGAACCTTCCTAAGATTGAGAATAAGGGTATTCCTAAACTTGATACTAAGAAAATTCCAAGTATAAAAAGGGAATCAGAAGAATAATCTGTAATTTAAAACACCCCAGGAGTTAGTTTTTTATCTCTAACTTCTGAGGTGCTTTTTTATATTCTAATAAATTTACAAGACCCAAGTACGAATCGCATGGGCAACGCCTGATTCATCATTTGTTTTGGTGATGTATTTGGCGATTTTTTTGAGTTCTGGATTTCCGTTTTCCATAACAACTGGATTTCCAACGACTTCAAGCATGGCACGGTCATTTTCTTCATCCCCGATAGCCATAGTTTCATCTTTTGTCAATCCTAGTTTTTCAGCCAGATGTGTAATAGCTGAGCCCTTGTCTACATCCTTTTTAAGGAGTTCTAGATAAAATGGAGCAGATTTGTTGATAGAGTAGCGCTCGTAAAATTCTGCTGGAATCTTTTCAATAGCAGCATCGAGAATCTCTGGTTCGTCGATAAACATACATTTGACGATTTCTTTATCAGCCATCTCTTCAGGTGTACGGTAAAAAATTGGCATGCTGACGAGGGTTGATTCGTGTACGGTGTATTTTCCGATATTGCGATTGGCAGTGTAAATGCCGTCCTTGGTAATTGCATGCATATGGACTCCCAGTTTACGGCTGAGAAATTCCATATCCAGATAGTCCTCGTAAGTCAAGGATTCGCTGATAATCTCATGGCCATTAGCAGTTTCTTGAACAAGGGCACCGTTGAAGGTCACAACATAGTCACCTTCATCTCTCAACTGCAAGTCGTCAAGGAGTTTAGCAACACCAGCGATGGGGCGTCCTGTTGCAATGACAACCTTGACTCCAGCTGCTTTGGCATCTTGGATAGCTGCAAAAACTTCGGGAGTAATTTCTTTTTTGCTATTAACTAGGGTACCATCTATATCGACGGCGATTAGTTTTATACTCATAAATTTCCTCTGTTATTTCTTGTCTGGAGTAAAATGATCATTCTCAATCAAATGGGAAAATTGTTGAATGATATTTGTAAAAATACTATTTTGCTTAAGCATTTCTTTAGGGAAGTAGAAACGGTTGTCACCATGACGGCTTCCTGCAAGAGATTGAACGATAGGAGATAGGCTAGAAAGTTCTGCCAGCTCGCCATTCTTTTGGACAATCTCGATTTGAGTTCTTGGATTTTCAGACTCTGGTCGATAAATATCGTAAGGAAGGTCAAAATTCTTATGAATAGCTGTGTAATAGTTGGGGTCAAAACCAATTTCTTCTACGAAATTTCGCATGATTTCAAGCTGGTCTTGATCTTTCTGAGAAAAAGTAATAGATTTAAAGACCTTACGATTGATAAAACGTTGGGAAAGGTCGGCTAGAATTTTATCTGTACTAGTCATCCAGAGTTGGAAATAGGTATTCATAACCCCGTCGTCAAGTGCAAGATAGTCAGATAAGGTTACCTTCTTCTCAAAAAATGGCAGTAGATGTGGGGATGTAAGGGCAAAGAAGTCCTTATTTTCAGGGTAGAGCTCCTTAGCACGTTTGAGAAGATTTTGCAGAAGGACTTCCATGGCTCGTGTAGCTGGGTGGAAATAAACCTGCATATACATCTGGTAACGACTGAGTACATAATCCTCTATGGCATGCATCCCATTCCGTTGAAAGGCGATACCATTTTCAACAGGACGAATAACACGAAGGATACGTGTCAGGTCAAATTGCCCATAAAAAGCACCGGTGAAGTAGGAGTCGCGTAGGAGATAGTCCATACGGTCTGCATCAATCTGACTAGAAATGAGCTGAACCACTTGTTTGTTGGGATAGATGTGGTCTATGACACTAGCAACCTTTTTAGGGAAGTCAGGCGCCACCTGTAGCAAGACCTGATGAATCTCTGTATCAGGGCTTTGGATAATTTCCTCGGTAATTGCCTCATGGTCAGTGTCAAAGAGATTTTCAAAAGTATGAGAGTAAGCACCGTGTCCGAGATCATGTAGAAGAGCAGCAGTCATGGTTAATAGTGATTCGTTAGAATCCCATTCCTCAGGATATTTCTCCTCAAAAATCTCAGTGATTTGACGGGCAATTTCATAGACACCCAAACAGTGAGAAAAACGACTATGCTCTCCACCGTGGAAAGTATAGCTAGATGTCCCAAGCTGTTTGATGCGACGGAGCCGCTGAAATTCTTTGGTATTGATCAGGTCATAAATGACTTGATTATTAACGTGGATATAGTTGTGAACTGGGTCACGAAATACTTTTTCATTCATAAGACCATTATAGCAAATTCCTTGCCTTTTTGGTAAAATAGTAGGGATAAGTGAGAAGAAAGAGGAATAGTTGTGAAGATTAGAATGAGAAATACCATCAAGTTCGATGAACAATTGGAAGTAATCGACCAACTTTATGATGTTGAATTACGGGAAAAGGGCGATTTTTCCTATCTCCTTTTTTACAATGAAGACCAAGAAAAAGTAGTTTTGAAATTTAATGGGGAGGAACTGGTCATGTCACGTTTCTCAAATCCCAAGACTATCATGCGTTTTCTCAAGGATTCTGATAGTTTAGCCTATATCCCAACACCTATGGGACTGCAGGAGTTTATCATCCAAACAAGCCACTACGAAGTTGGTGAAGAGAAGATTGAACTAGCCTACCAACTACAAAACAAAGAAGGAGTTCCATTTGCCAACTACCGTTTAGAAATTACTTGGGGATAAGAAAAAGAGGCTGGGACAAAAGTCCTAGCCTCTCAATTGTCTTTGGAGTGTCGAGCAAGACGCAGTGGTTGAGTGGGCTCTACTACGCTGATTTCATCAGCTTTTACAGCCCTACTCAACTGTGCGGAGGTGGGACGACGAAATCGAATTCTAAAGAATTACCGATTTCTGTCCCACTCTCATTTGATATAGAGTTCTTGATTTTTTAGGACGATTTCACGTACACTTGCAAATTTCTTCAGTTTTTTAAGCTCTTCTGGATGGGTGACAAGAGTGATGACATAGCCTTCTTTACCCATACGTCCTGTACGACCTGCACGGTGAGTGTAAGTTTCCTTGTCTCTAGGGACATCAAAGTTAATCACGCATTCCAAGCTATCAATGTCGATACCACGAGCGAGAAGGTCTGTGGCAAGAAGTAGTGTCAGTTGATTATCTTTGAATTTTTCTAGAATAACTTTTCTAAATTTAACGTTGACATCGCTAGCTAGCGAAACTGCTAAAACATCACGATATTGTAATTTTTCCTCGGCGCTTCCAAGGTCAGACAAGCTATTAAAGAAGACAAGACCACGGAAATCTTCAACCTGTGCCAGTTTGCGAAGCATATCTACTCTGTGACGTTGGTCTACTTGCATGTAGAAGTGTTGAATATTGTCTAACTTTTGGTCTGATAGATCAATGATGCGTGTGTTAGGTGCAATCTTATCTTGGTCAAATTTGGTAGTGGCACTCATGTAAATAAGTTGATGGTCACGAGGTGCATAGTTGGTAATTTTCTCGACAAAATGAATTTGAGAATCATCAAGGAGCTGGTCGAATTCATCAAGAATGATTGTTTCCACGTTCATCATCTTGATTTTTTTTAATTTAATCAGTTCAAAGATACGCCCAGGTGTTCCAATCAGAATTTCTGGTACTTTTTTAAGTCGTTCAATTTGGCGTTTCTGGCTCGAACCGGATAGAAATAGCTGAGCCGTTAGACCAATGGCCTCACCCCAGGTTTTAGTGACTTCAAAAATTTGTCCAGCAAGCTCAGTATTAGGTGCTAAAATCAATAATTGTTGGGCTTTTTTCTTTTGCAGTTTGAGAAGACTAGGTAGGAGATAGGCTAAAGTCTTCCCTGTACCAGTTGGACTGACTCCAAGTAGGTTTTCACCTTCTGTTATAGGTTCAAAAAGTTGAATTTGAATGGGAGTAAATTCTTGGAACCCCAGTTGATCAATCAATTCTTGCCATTCGGTAGGTAGTTTGGTTTTCATTTTTCTGCCTCAAATCTAATGCCAGCATCCTGGCGCATGGTGTAAAGTAGGTTGTGGACGTATGTAGCATCATCAATCCAAGATTGGTAGAGAGTTTGATCTGGTTGCTGGATCATGTTTGCGAAAGCAGCAACTTCCTCAGTCATGTTGTGAGGAGCCTGCTGGATAGCTAGATGTGTTTCATTACATTGATGATCTTTAAAAATAGCTGATTGGACATGCTCGATTGTATTAAGTGTCAAGGTTCCATCAGTAGTATAAATCTCACAAGGAAGATTAGAAGTGATATTCTTTCCTGCTTTGATATGCACTTGATAGTCAGGATATGAGAGAATACCATCACCATTTAAATCAATGCTATTATCTAGTTTCTGAGCTTGATAGGTTGCATGAGTCGGTTTTCCAAATAAGCGAACAGCAGCGTAGATAGGATAAATACCCAGATCCATAAGTGCACCACCTGCAAAACGGTCTGAGAAAACATTAGGAGTATTGCCGGCAAGTAGGTTAGGCATCTTAGAAGAATATTTGGCATAGTTAAAGTCTGCACCAAGAATTTGTTTATTCACAAGAAAGTTTTTGATTGTGGCAAAAGCATCTTCATGGTAGTTACGTGCTGCTTCAAAGATAAAACATTTATTATCTTTAGCCGTTTGAACTAAATCCTGCCATTCTTGTGGTTGAGTGACAGCTGGTTTTTCAAGGATAACATGTTTTCCAGCAGATAAAGCCATCTTTGCCTGACTATAATGCAATGAGTTCGGACTAGCAATGTATACCACATCGAATGAATCATTAAAGAAATCATTTAGCTGATCAAATAGCTTAACGCCTTGATACTGTTCAACAAACTTTTCTGCGGTTTCTATTTTTCTAGAATAGACTGCACTCAGTTGAAATTTCCCGCTAGTATGGGCAGCCTCTAGAAAATGATGGCTGATTGAACTAGTTCCTATGATACCAAGTTTTAGCATAGTTACTCCTTTTCCACAAGTAATCATTGATTTCATTATATCATAGAAAGAGCCAACTCGTTACCTTGAGATAATTCTTTTGCTTTGATACTTCGAAATTTCTAGAAAAAATGATACAATAGTTACAGTATATTTAGGAGATTAGTATGAGATTATTACCTATGAGAAAAATTTCTCGTCATTCAAAAAGATTGGCGCTTTTTTTGACTTTTTGTGCAGGCTATGTCGATGCCTATACATTTATTGTAAGAGGGAATACCTTAGTCGCTGGGCAAACTGGGAATGTGGTATTTCTATCAGTAGGAATCGTTCAGAGAAATTTGGCTGATGCTGAAATAAAGATATTGACACTTTTATCTTTCATGTTAGGCGTTTTTTTGCTGACGATTTACAAGGAAAAACTTCGCATTGTTAAAAAACCCATTCTATCACTTGTTCCATTAGCTATTTTATCATTGATAATCGGCTTTATTCCATTGAGTGTTGATAACATGTTTATTGTTCCTCCTCTGGCTTTTTGTATGGGTCTCGTTACAACAGCTTTTGGAGAAGTTTCTGGAATTGCCTATAACAATGCCTTTATGACGGGAAATATCAAACGTACCATGTTAGCTTTTGGTGAATACGTCCGGACCAAGCATACAGCATTTTTAATGGAGGGATTGATTTTTGTGAGCCTACTAGTTAGTTTCATTCTAGGAGTAGTATTTTCAGCTTACTTAACGATTATCTTCAACGAAAAAACGATTTTAGGCGTCCCTATCATGATGAGTATTTTTTATCTAAGTATGGTTTTATCTTCTTTGAAAAAAAGTCTGATAAAAGGCTGAATTTTGAGTGAAAATACTTGTCAAAAATTTGGAATCATGCTATACTTGTAGAGTTGACTATGCACGATCCTGTGCAACCGCACGAACATCGTTGCTTGATTCATCAAGTTTAAGTGGTTCGTCCCACGATGCTAGGCGAGTCTTCACAAAAATTCGGGGTAACCCCAAAAAATCATAGGAGGTGCATAATGAGCACATACGCAATTATCAAAACTGGCGGAAAACAAGTTAAAGTTGAAGTTGGTCAAGCAGTTTACGTTGAAAAATTGAACGTTGAAGCTGGTCAAGAAGTTACTTTTAACGAAGTTGTTCTTGTTGGTGGTGAAAACACTGTTGTCGGAACTCCACTTGTTGCTGGAGCTACTGTAGTTGGAACTGTTGAAAAACAAGGAAAACAAAAGAAAGTTGTTACTTACAAGTACAAACCTAAAAAAGGTAGCCACCGTAAACAAGGTCACCGTCAACCATACACTAAAGTTGTCATCAATGCAATCAACGCTTAATTTTAAGGAGAACACATGATACAAGCAGTCTTTGAGAGAGCCGAAGATGGCGAGCTGAGGAGTGCGGAGATTACTGGACACGCCGAGAGTGGCGAATACGGCCTAGATGTCGTGTGTGCATCGGTTTCTACGCTTGCCATTAACTTTATCAATTCCATTGAGAAATTTGCAGGCTATGAACCAATCTTAGAATTAAACGAAGATGAAGGTGGCTATCTAAAGGTTGATATACCAGCGGATCTTCCTTCACACCAGAGAGAAATGACCCAGTTATTCTTCGAATCATTTTTCTTAGGTATGGCAAACTTATCGGAGAACTCTTCTGAGTTCGTCCAAACCAGAGTTATCACAGAAAACTAACACGGAGGAAAACATTATGTTAAAAATGACTCTTAACAACTTGCAACTTTTCGCCCACAAAAAAGGTGGAGGTTCTACATCAAACGGACGTGATTCACAAGCGAAACGTCTTGGAGCTAAAGCAGCTGACGGACAAACTGTTTCAGGTGGATCAATCCTTTACCGTCAACGTGGTACGCACATCTATCCAGGTGTAAACGTTGGTCGTGGTGGAGACGATACTTTGTTCGCTAAAGTTGAAGGCGTAGTACGTTTCGAACGTAAAGGTCGCGATAAGAAACAAGTTTCTGTTTACCCAATCGCTAAATAAGAATTATAAAAGGCTTTCCAAGATTTTTGGAAAGCTTTTTTCTTGAATAAAATTAGCATTAGTTATTTTTTAAGTTTACTTGAGAAACTATTCTAAATCAATAAAATCTTAAGGGACTTATTTGATTTATTATGATAGATAATAAGAAAGAAATATGGTATAATATAGGGTGAGACCTTATGAATAAATAGTGAAAGAGTATATAAAAAATAATGAAAAAAATTGTCATTAACGGTGGGCGTCCATTAAAGGGTGAAATAACCATTAGCGGAGCAAAAAATAGTGTAGTTGCTTTGATTCCAGCTATTATTTTGTCAGATGATGTAGTTATTTTGGACTGTGTTCCAGACATCTCTGACGTTGCTAGTTTGGTTGATATCATGGAAATTATGGGTGCTAGTGTAAAGCGCTATGATGATGTTTTAGAGATTGATCCTCGTGGTGTTCAAAATAAACCAATGCCATATGGTAAAATCAACAGTCTTCGCGCATCCTATTATTTCTACGGCAGTCTCCTTGGACGTTTCGGTGAAGCAACAGTAGGTTTACCTGGTGGATGTGACTTAGGACCTCGTCCGATTGACTTGCATTTAAAAGCCTTCGAAGCCATGGGTGCTAAGACAACCTATGAGGGAGACAATATGAATCTCTCAACAAACGGCTCTAGATTACAAGGCGCACATATTTATATGGATACTGTTAGTGTTGGAGCAACGATTAACACAATGCTTGCAGCAGTAAAAGCTCAAGGACGTACAGTCATTGAAAACGCTGCTAGAGAGCCTGAAATCATTGATGTAGCTACTTTGTTAAATAATATGGGAGCTCATATTCGTGGTGCAGGTACAGATATGATTACTATCGATGGTGTTGAATCTCTACACGGCACACGCCATCAAGTAATTCCTGACCGTATTGAAGCAGGGACTTATATTGCAATGGCTGCTGCTGTGGGACAAGGAATTCGTATTAACAATGTACTTTATGAACATTTAGAAGGTTTTATCGCAAAACTTGAGGAAATGGGTGTTCATATGACGGTTTCTGAAGATAGTATCTTCGTTGAAGAGCAAACAAATCTTAAGGCTGTTAATATCAAAACAGCTCCATATCCAGGATTTGCTACAGACCTTCAACAACCGATTACTCCTCTTTTGTTGAAAGCTGAAGGACGAGGAACACTGATTGATACCATTTATGAAAAACGTGTGAACCATGTCTTCGAATTAGCCAAAATGAATGCAGATATTTCTACAACGAATGACCATATTTTCTACAAAGGTGGCAATCCTTTACAAGGTGCAAGTGTAAGAGCGACAGACTTACGTGCAGGTGCAGCTTTGGTTATTGCTGGATTAATGGCTGAAGGTAGAACAGAGATTACTAGTGTTGAGTTCATCCTACGAGGCTACTCAAATATTATTGAGAAATTACGTAATCTTGGAGCAGATATTGAGCTAATTAAAGATTAGCAATTCGAGGATAACAATGAATATCTGGACAAAATTAGCAATGTTTTCTTTCTATGAGACGGAACGTTTGTATTTCCGTCCATTCTTTTTTACAGATGTAGATGACTTTCATCAGTTAGCATCCGACCCTGAAAATCTTCAATTTATTTTTCCTACGCAAGCTAGTATTGAAGAAAGTCAATATGCTCTTGCCAACTACTTTATGAAATCACCCTTGGGAATTTGGGCCATTTGTGATCAAAAAGACCAAAAAATGATTGGAGCCATCAAGTTTGAAAAGCTTGATGAAATAAGGAAAGAAGCTGAAATTGGCTATTTTTTAAGGAAAGACTATTGGTCTCAGGGATATATGACGGAAGCAGTTACCAAATTGCGAGATTTGTCTGTGAATCAGTTTGAATTAAAACAACTGTCTATTGTGACACATCTGGAAAATAGCGCCAGTCAAAAGGTTGCGCAAAAGTCCGGCTTCGTTTTATATCGTCGGTTTAAAGGTAGTGACCGCTATACTCGTAAGATGCGGGATTATCTAGAATTTCGCTATACAAAAGGAGAGCTAAATGAGTAAACACCAAGAAATTTTAGCTTATTTAGAAGAATTACCAGTCGGAAAACGGGTTAGCGTTCGAAGTATCTCAAATCGTCTGGGAGTGAGCGATGGGACAGCCTATCGTGCGATCAAAGAAGCTGAAAATAGAGGCTTAGTTGAAACACGTCCTCGAAGTGGGACAGTCCGTGTGAAGTCAAAAAAAGTTGCCATCGAAAAGCTAACATTTGCAGAAATTGCAGAAGTTACTGGTTCAGAAGTTTTAGCCGGACAAGCTGGTTTGAATAGAGAATTTAGTAAATTTTCCATCGGGGCGATGACTGAGAAAAATATACTTTCATACCTTCATGATGGTGGATTAGTCATTGTCGGTGACCGAACACGTATCCAATTGTTGGCACTAGAAAACGAAAATGCTGTCTTGGTAACAGGTGGATTTGAAGTTCATAAAGATGTTTTGAATGCTGCTGATAAGAAGAATATCCCTGTATTACGAAGCAAGCATGATACATTTACGATTGCGACGATGATCAACCGTGCTTTGTCAAATGTTCAAATTAAGACAGATATTCTAACAGTAGAAAAAATCTATCGTACTTGTCATGAATATGGTTTTTTACAAGAAACGGATACTGTAAAAGATTATTTAGATTTAGTTCGTAAGAATAGAAGTAGTCGCTTCCCTGTTATCAATCAGCATAAGGTTGTTGTGGGTGTTGTAACCATGCGAGATGCTGGAGATAAATCACCAGGTACAACCATTGATAAGGTTATGACAAGAACTGTCTATATGACTGGATTAGCAACGAATATTGCTAACGTGAGCCAGAGAATGATTGCAGAAGATTTTGAGATGGTACCCGTTGTGAGGAGCAATCAAACCTTGCTAGGTGTCATTACTAGACGGGATGTCATGGAAAAAATGAGTCGTTCTCAGGTTTCAGCACTCCCAACATTTTCAGAACAGATTGGACAAAAGTTGTCTTATCATCACGATGAGGTTGTCATTACAGTTGAACCGTTTATGCTTGAGAAAAATGGTGTCCTTGCAAATGGTGTTCTTGCAGAAATCTTAACACACATGACTCAGGACTTGGTCGTTAATAGTGGGCGTAACCTCATCATTGAACAGATGTTGATTTACTTCTTACAGGCTGTTCAGATTGATGATGTTCTACGTATTCAAGCTAGAATTATTCACCATACGAGACGGTCGGCTATTATTGATTATGATATTTATCTCAATCATCAAATTGTATCAAAAGCAAATGTTACTGTAAAAATTAATTAGAATCTAGGAGAAAACATGATTACATTAAAATCAGCTAGAGAAATCAAAGCTATGGATAAGGCTGGTGATTTTCTTGCAAGTATCCACATTGGCTTGCGTGATATCATCAAACCAGGTGTAGATATGTGGGAAGTAGAAGAGTATGTCCGCCGTCGTTGTAAAGAAGAGAATTTCCTTCCACTACAAATCGGTGTGGATGGAGCCATCATGGACTATCCATATGCAACCTGCTGCTCACTCAATGACGAGGTAGCTCATGCTTTTCCACGCCACTATATTTTGAAGGAAGGCGATTTGCTCAAGGTTGATATGGTCCTTGGTGGGCCAATCGCTAAGTCTGACCTCAATGTTTCTAAACTCAATTTTAACAACGTTGAGCAGATAAAAAAATATACTCAAAACTTTACGGGTGGATTAGCTGATTCTTGTTGGGCATACGCAGTTGGTAAACCATCAGAAGAAGTTAAAAACTTGATGGACGTGACCAAGGAAGCTATGTATAAGGGTATCGAGCAAGCTGTTGTTGGTAACCGAATTGGTGATATTGGTGCAGCAATTCAAGAATATGCTGAAAGTCGTGGATACGGTGTTGTTCGTGATCTTGTAGGACACGGTGTTGGCCCAACCATGCATGAAGAACCAATGGTTCCTAACTATGGTGTAGCTGGTCGTGGTCTCCGTCTTCGTGAAGGTATGGTCTTGACAATCGAACCTATGATTAATACAGGTGATTGGGAAATCGATACAGACATGAAAACAGGCTGGGCTCACAAAACTATTGACGGTGGTCTATCATGTCAGTATGAACACCAGTTTGTTATTACCAAGGATGGACCTGTAATCTTGACAAGTCAAGGTGAAGAAGGAACTTATTAATAAAAAAGGGAGCTGAGCTCCTTTTTTTTCGTTTTAGTTGAAATCAAATTTGCGTAGCAGATATCTTACAAAAGTTTTCTTTTATAGTAAAATAAAAGATAACTATATGAAAGAAGGTTCTTAATTGGAAAGTATTATATTTTTTATTTCTGTCTTTTTAGCTGGTGTCTTGTCATTCTTTTCGCCCTGCATTTTTCCCTTGTTACCAGTCTATGCAGGTGTTTTATTAGATGATCAAGAACAGTCAAAAACATTTCGGTTTTTAGGTAAAGATGTTGCCTGGTCAGGATTAATTCGGACACTCTGTTTTATCACAGGTATCTCTCTGATTTTCTTTATTCTAGGGTTTGGAGCAGGATTTCTCGGGAACTTACTCTATGCTGATTGGTTCCGTTATGTTATGGGTGGCATTATTATCATACTAGGCTTGCATCAGATGGAAATCCTTCATTTACAAAAATTAGAGTTCCAAAAAACAGTAACATTTAATCAAAAACAGTCTAGTAAATATCTATCAGCCTTTCTATTAGGTATCAGTTTCAGCTTTGGTTGGACTCCATGTATTGGTCCAGTTTTAAGTTCTATTTTAGCACTGGCTGCCTCGGGAGGAAATGGAGCTCTTCAAGGGGCATTATTGACCCTTATCTATACTCTTGGAATGGCGCTTCCATTTTTAGTATTGGCCTTGGCATCAGGTCTGATTATGCCTTATTTTAGTAGAATTAAATCTCACCTGCTCTTACTGAAAAGAATTGGTGGTTTACTGATTATTCTCATGGGAATTTTATTGATGTTGGGACAGTTAAATGTCTTATCTGGAATATTAGGATAAAAGGAGTTATCTATGAAAAAAACAATCTATTTTGGACTTAGTTTCTTATCTATCTTTCTTTTGATTGCTTGTGGCAAGGAAGAGGGAAAATCAAGTCAAGAAAATCAAACGACTCAAGCACAGCAACAAGCAACGGTTAAGCAAATAGCTGTAGGAGCAGAAGCACCGGATTTTACGCTCCAATCGATGGATGGAAAAGAAGTCAAACTATCTGATTTTAAAGGTAAAAAAGTTTATCTAAAATTCTGGGCTTCTTGGTGCGGACCATGTAAAAAAAGCATGCCAGAATTAATGGAACTCGCTGCTAAGAAAGATCGTGATTTCGAAATTTTATCGGTGATTGCGCCAGGGCTTCAAGGTGAAAAAACTGTTGAGCAATTTCCAAAATGGTTTGAGGAGCAGGGCTATAAGGATATACCTGTCTTATATGACACTAAGGGAACAACCTTCCAAGCTTATCAAATTCGAAGCATTCCAACAGAATTTTTGATTGATTCACAAGGGAAAATTGGGAAAATTCAGCTTGGAGCGATTAGCAATGCAGATGCTGAAAAAGCCTTTGCTGAGATGGAATAAATAAGATAAGAAAAGCTGTCTAAACGTTTGTCTAGACAGCTTTTTTAATATTAAATTAGTTTTTAGAAGCTGCTTGGAATTCTGGATTTTTCCATGCTTCGTCAATAATTTCTTGCAATTCACGAGCAGAAAGTTGCATTTTTTGAGTTTCAGCGTCGTTCAATGGGATGTTAACTGGGCGAACGATACCGTGCGCACCAACGATAGCTGGTTGACCGATAAAGACGTTTTCAACTCCGTATTGTCCTTCTTGGAAGACTGAAAGTGGAAGAACCGCATTTTCATCATCAAGGATAGCTTTTGTGATACGAGCAAGAGCAACTGCGATACCGTAGTATGTAGCACCTTTTTTGTTGATGATTGAGTAAGCTGCATCACGAACTGAGATGAAGAGTTCAACAAGGTCAGCTTCATTCAAGTCACGGTTAGCTTGCAACCATTGTTCCAATTTAACACCGGCAACGTTGGCGTGTGACCAAACAGCAAACTCAGAGTCACCGTGTTCACCCATAATGTAGGCGTGAACTGAACGTGCATCAACACCGATAGTTTCAGCAAGTGCTTGACGGAAACGAGCTGAGTCAAGTGAAGTACCTGAACCGATAACGCGTTCTTTAGGGAAACCTGAGAATTTCCATGTTGAGTAAGTTAAGATGTCAACTGGGTTAGCAGCAACAAGGAAGATACCGTCAAATCCAGATGCAACAACTTGTTCAACAATTGATTTGTTGATAGCAAGGTTTTTACCAACAAGATCAAGACGAGTTTCACCTGGTTTTTGTGGAGCACCAGCAGTGATAACTACAAGGTCTGCATCCGCACAGTCTTCGTACTTAGCTGCATAGATTTTTTTAGGTGAAGTAAAAGCTAGCGCGTGGCTAAGGTCTTCAGCATCACCAACTGCTTTTTCAAACAATTGAGGAATTTCAATGATACCAAGTTCTTGTGCAATTCCTTGTGTTACGAGGGCAAAAGCGTAAGATGAACCTACGGCACCGTCACCGACTAGGATAACTTTTTTGTGTTGTTTAGTTGCTGTCATTTGTCTAAACATCTCCTTTATTTTATTAAGGGGGAACCCCCATTTGATTTCATTCTATCACTTTTGAAAGGCTTTGTCACGGATATACCTTCGGGATAAATATGTAAACGTTTTACACGTGTTGTTAAACTGTAAAATAGTCCAAACTATGGTATAATATATCTAGTTACTAATAGTGAAATGAGGCATTTGTTAATGCAAGATAAAAATTTAGTGAATGTCAATCTGACCAAGGAGATGAAGACTAGCTTTATCGACTACGCCATGAGTGTAATCGTATCGCGTGCTCTTCCTGACGTTCGTGATGGATTGAAACCTGTTCATCGTCGTATTTTGTACGGAATGAACGAATTAGGAGTTACGCCTGATAAACCTCATAAGAAATCTGCCCGTATTACAGGGGATGTAATGGGTAAATACCACCCACACGGAGACTTATCTATCTATGAAGCTATGGTTCGTATGGCTCAATGGTGGAGCTACCGCTACATGCTTGTAGATGGGCACGGTAACTTTGGTTCTATGGACGGTGATGGTGCTGCCGCGCAACGTTATACCGAAGCGCGTATGAGCAAGATTGCTCTTGAAATGCTTCGCGATATCAATAAAAATACTGTTGATTTTGTTGATAACTATGATGCCAATGAACGAGAACCTGTTGTTTTACCAGCTCGTTTTCCAAATCTTTTGGTCAATGGTGCCACAGGTATTGCCGTTGGTATGGCGACCAATATTCCACCTCATAATTTGGGCGAAACCATTGATGCTGTTAAACTCGTCATGGATAATCCTGAAGTTACAACCAAAGATTTGATGGAAGTTTTGCCTGGTCCAGACTTCCCAACTGGTGCCCTAGTTATGGGTAAATCAGGTATTCATAAGGCGTATGAGACTGGTAAGGGATCTATTGTTCTTCGTTCTCGTACGGTAATTGAGGAAACTAAAACGGGTCGTGAACGTATTGTTGTTACTGAATTCCCATATATGGTCAACAAAACCAAAGTACATGAACATATTGTGCGCTTAGTTCAGGAAAAACGTATCGATGGAATTACTGCTGTTCGTGATGAATCTAACCGTGAAGGTGTTCGCTTTGTTATTGAAGTTAGACGCGACGCATCAGCTAATGTTATTTTGAACAACTTATTCAAGATGACTCAGATGCAGACCAGCTTCGGCTTTAACATGCTTGCTATTCAAAATGGTGTTCCAAAGATTTTATCGCTTCGCCAAATCTTAGATGCTTATATTGAGCATCAAAAAGAAGTTGTGACTCGTCGTACTCAATTTGACAAAGAAAAAGCTGAGGCACGCGCACATATCTTGGAAGGTTTGCTAATTGCTCTGGATCATATTGATGAAGTCATTCGTATCATCCGTGCCAGCGAAACTGACCAAGAAGCTCAAGCAGAATTGATGAGCAAGTTCAAGCTATCTGAACGTCAAAGCCAAGCAATTCTAGACATGCGTCTTCGTCGTTTGACAGGTTTGGAACGTGATAAGATTCAATCCGAATATGATGACCTCATTGCTTTGATTGCCGACTTAGCAGATATTCTTGCTAAACCAGAACGCGTGGCCCAAATCATCAAGGAAGAATTGGATGAAGTCAAACGCAAGTTTGGCGATAAACGTCGTACTGAGTTAATGATTGGTGAAGTCTTGACCCTTGAAGATGAAGACTTGATTGAAGAGTCTGATGTTCTTATCACTCTATCAAATAAAGGTTACATTAAGCGTTTGGACCAAGACGAGTTTACTGCCCAAAAACGTGGTGGACGTGGCGTACAGGGTACAGGAGTCAAGGATGATGACTTTGTCCGTGAGTTGGTTTCTACCAGCACCCATGATCACTTGCTCTTCTTTACCAACAAAGGTCGTGTCTATCGTTTGAAAGGTTATGAAATACCAGAATATGGTCGTACAGCCAAGGGATTGCCTGTAGTTAACCTCTTAAAACTGGATGAGGGAGAAAGCATCCAAACTATCATTAATGTCGAATCAGAACGTAGTGATGATGCATACATCTTCTTTACAACTCGAGCAGGTATCGTTAAGAGAACCAGCGTCAAAGAATTTGCTAACATTCGTCAAAATGGTCTCAAAGCCTTGAATTTGAAAGAAGAGGATGAATTGATCAATGTTCTTCTGACTCAAGAAGATACTGATATCATTATCGGTACTAAGTTAGGCTATGCAGTTCGTTTCAATCAATCATCCGTTCGTAGCATGAGCCGTAGCGCCACAGGTGTTAAAGGAGTAAATCTTCGTGAAGGAGATGCTGTAGTTGGAGCTAGAGTGATTACCGATAAAGATGAAGTTCTTATCATTACTGAAAAAGGATACGGTAAGCGTACAGTTGCCACTGAATATCCAACTAAAGGTCGTGCTGGTAAAGGTATGAAAACTGCTAATATTACTGATAAAAACGGTCAACTTGCAGGCCTTCTCACAGTAAAAGGTGACGAAGATTTGATGGTTATCACAGATACCGGTGTCATGATTCGTACAAATGTTGCCAATATTTCTCAAACTGGACGTTCAACCATGGGAGTTAAGGTTATGCGTTTAGATGAGAACGCTAAGATTGTAACCTTTACAACAGTTGCGGCAGCTGAGAAAGAAGAAGTTGGGGCAGAAAACGAAACAGAAAGTGAAGAATAATGTCTCAAAAAAGAACTAAGAGTAAAAAAAATAAACGTAAGAATCTGCTGATTAATATTTTAGCTGGCTTTCTAATCCTTTTGTCTCTAGCCTTGATTTTTAACTCAAAGATTCGTAATATCTTTATGGTTTGGAATACTAACAAGTATCAAGTTAGTCAAGTCTCAAAAGAGAAGCTAGAAGAAAACAATGGTGCAGAAGGGAATTTTGATTTTAATTCCGTGAAAGCTATTTCTTCGGAGGCTGTTTTATCATCCCAATGGGATGCACAACAGTTGCCCGTTATAGGTGGAATTGCAGTTCCTGAAGTAGAAATCAACTTGCCAATCTTTAAAGGTTTGGACAATGTAAACTTGTTCTACGGAGCAGGAACCATGAAACCAAATCAAAAAATGGGTGAAGGAAATTATTCTCTAGCTAGTCACCATATCTTTACAGCTGAGAATGCTAGCCAAATGCTATTTTCTCCTTTGGTTAATGCCAAAGAAGGAATGAAGATTTATCTGACTGATAAGGATAAAGTTTATACCTACGATATTCGGGAAGTGAAACACGTAACCCCAGATCGAGTTGATGAAATTGATGATCGTGAAGGTATCAATGAAATTACCTTGGTGACTTGTGTAGACTATGATGCAACCGAACGGATTATCGTAAAGGGAGATTTAAAAGAAATCAAATCTTATTCAGACACTCCGTCAGATGTCTTGGCAGCATTTAATAAACCGTATAAACAAAGATATTAATTTGTAAATTTTTTGAAAAAGGTTCGCTAATGATAGCGACCTTTTTTCTTGTCAATTTCAGAAAATAGATAAGGTAAAGACTTTTCAATTTTTCTAAAAAGTAGTATAATGTTTCTATTATAGAAATTTTTAGAAAATTCCAAAAGAGGTTTGTTATGGGATATACAGTTGCTGTTGTCGGTGCTACAGGAGCCGTTGGTGCTCAAATGATCAAAATGTTGGAAGAATCAATTCTTCCAATCGATAAGATTCGCTACCTTGCGTCTGCACGTTCTGCAGGAAAGGTCTTGCAATTCAAGGGCCAAGATGTGACTATTGAAGAAACAACAGAAGAAGCTTTTGAAGGAGTTGATATTGCTCTCTTCTCTGCTGGTGGTTCAACTTCTGCAAAATACGCACCTTATGCTGTTAAAGCAGGGGCAGTAGTGGTAGATAACACTTCTTATTTCCGTCAAAATCCAGATGTGCCATTGGTTGTTCCTGAAGTAAACGCCCATGCCCTTGATGCTCATAATGGGATCATTGCATGTCCTAACTGTTCAACTATTCAAATGATGGTAGCTCTTGAACCAGTTCGTCAAAAATGGGGCTTAGACCGTATCATCGTTTCAACTTATCAAGCTGTTTCAGGTGCTGGTATGGGAGCCATTCTTGAGACACAACGTGAATTGCGTGAAGTATTGAATGATGGTGTAAATCCACGTGATTTGCATGCGGAAATCTTACCTTCAGGTGGAGATAAGAAGCACTATCCAATCGCCTTTAATGCTCTTCCTCAAATTGACGTCTTCACCGATAATGACTACACTTATGAAGAAATGAAGATGACAAACGAAACTAAGAAGATCATGGAAGACGATAGCATTGCTGTTTCAGCAACTTGCGTGCGTATTCCTGTCTTGTCAGCTCACTCTGAGTCAGTTTATATTGAAACAAAAGAAGTGGCTCCAATCGATGAAGTCAAAGCTGCGATTGCTGCCTTCCCGGGTGCAGTTCTTGAAGACGATGTGGCTCACCAAATCTATCCACAAGCTATCAATGCGGTTGGTTCTCGCGACACATTTGTTGGTCGTATCCGTAAAGACTTGGATGCTGAAAAAGGGATCCATATGTGGGTGGTATCTGATAACCTTCTCAAGGGTGCTGCTTGGAACTCAGTGCAAATTGCAGAGACTTTACATGAACGTGGTTTGGTTCGTCCAACTACAGAATTAAAATTTGAATTGAAATAGGGAGCAAAACAGAAATCAGTAACTCGAAGAGTTTGATTTCTTCCTCGCTTTTATAATTTAAGGCTCAGGCTATAAAAGTCCACCGGACTTTTATACTCCCCCCGCACAGTTGATTAGTAAGTACGAATGTTGCAAACATGAGTAGTTCCAATCAACCACTGCGTTATGAAACAGAAATCAGTAACTTGAAGAGTTTGATTTCTTCCTCTTATTTTACGAACAGAACAGGAGGCAAAGGCA
The DNA here is from genome assembly GCF_964211575.1 of Streptococcus sp. oral taxon 061. GTDB lineage: Bacteria > Bacillota > Bacilli > Lactobacillales > Streptococcaceae > Streptococcus. The sequence continues at coordinate 119,101 of NZ_CAXOQQ010000004.1, forward strand.
AGTAAGCCCCAGCCTCTTTCTTATATAGAGAAAGGTTTCTTCTATGGCTTATCAAGATTTAAAAGAATGTAAAATTATCACTGCTTTTATTACCCCTTTTCATGAAGATGGCTCCATAAATTTCGACGCGATTCCGAAATTGATTGAACATCTATTGGCACATCACACAGACGGAATTCTCTTGGCGGGGACGACTGCTGAGAGTCCGACTCTTACTCACGATGAGGAGTTACAGTTGTTTGCGGCAGTTCAGAAGGTTGTTAATGGACGTGTTCCTTTAATTGCTGGTGTTGGTACTAATGATACACGCGACTCTATTGAGTTCGTCAAAGAAGTAGCAGAATTTGGAGGCTTTGCGGCTGGTCTCGCAATTGTTCCTTACTACAATAAACCTTCTCAAGAAGGAATGTATCAACACTTTAAAGCTATTGCAGATGCCTCTGATTTACCCATCATTATCTATAATATTCCAGGTCGTGTAGTAGTTGAGTTGACACCAGAAACCATGCTTCGCTTAGCGGAACATCCAAATATCATTGGTGTCAAGGAATGTACCAGCCTTGCAAATATGGCTTATTTGATTGAGCATAAACCAGAAGAATTCCTGATCTACACTGGTGAAGATGGAGATGCTTTCCATGCTATGAACCTTGGTGCTGACGGGGTTATCTCTGTTGCTTCTCATACCAATGGTGATGAAATGTATGAAATGTTCACTGCGATTGAAGAGAGTGATATGAAGAAAGCGGCAGCTATTCAACGTAAGTTTATTCCCAAGGTTAATGCTCTCTTCTCATACCCAAGTCCTGCACCTGTTAAGGCTGTCCTCAACTATATGGGATTTGAAGCTGGTCCAACTCGCCTCCCATTGGTTCCTGCGCCTGAAGAGGATGCTAAACGCATTATCAAGGTTGTTATTGATGGAGACTATGAAGCGACCAAGGCGACTGTCACCGGAGTCCTTCGACCTGATTATTAAAATAACAAATATTAAAAAAATTTCTTAACAAGTAAAATTGTTGGAAGTTTTTTTCTTTTTCTACGAATATATAAATAGAGAGAGAAAAAAGGAGTCGATCATGAAAATTAAGATTGATAATTTCGAGATTTATAAGTTAAAGCAAGCAGGTTTAAGTAATCAGCAGGTTCTGAAAGTACTTCAATACGGAGAAATTTATGATCAGGAATTGAGTTTAGAGAAAATCGCTGAAGCATCGGAGTGTCGTAATCCAGTAGTTTTTATGGAGCGGTATCATAAACTGACTTTTGAAAGTATGGAACGCCTGAAGAAAGATTTTGAAAAGTTCCCATCATTTTCAATTTTGGATGATGTTTATCCCATTTCACTCAGTGAAATTTATGATGCACCTGTATTGCTTTTTTATAAAGGAGATCTAAATCTCTTAAAATTACCCAAGGTTGCTGTTGTTGGTAGTCGCTCTTGTAGTCAAATAGGAACCAAATCAGTCCGTAAAATCATTGAAGAATTGGAAAATGAATTAGTTGTGGTGAGTGGACTTGCTAGAGGAATTGATACAGCAGCCCATATGTCTGTTCTACAAACTGGGGGCAAAACGATTGCAGTGATTGGGACTGGTTTAGATGTCTATTATCCCCGCTCCAATAAACGCCTTCAAGAATATATTGGAGACAATCATTTAGCACTAAGTGAGTACGGTCCAGGAGAAGAACCCTTGAAATTTCACTTTCCTGCAAGAAATCGTATTATTGCGGGATTGTGTCGAGGAGTCATCGTTGCAGAAGCTAAAATGAGATCTGGAAGCTTAATCACTTGTGAGCGTGCCATGGAGGAAGGAAGAGATGTTTTTGCAATTCCAGGTTCCATTTTAGATGGTCGTTCAGATGGTTGTCACCATTTGATCCAAGAAGGAGCGAAGTTAGCAACCTGTGGGCAAGATATTCTTGCTGAGTTTGAGTTTTAACGAATAAAATGATTTCATTTAGCAAACTTTTCTTCTATTATATGGGTGTTATGTCTTGACAGGTTTTTAAAAATGGTTTACACTTTATAAAGTTTATTACTTTGAAAAGGTGTGATACTGTGGTAACGGCAACCAAAAAGAAAAAATCAACAAGTAAAAAAAATCTTGTAATCGTGGAATCGCCTGCTAAGGCGAAGACGATTGAAAAATATCTAGGACGCAATTATAAGGTTTTGGCCAGCGTGGGACATATCCGTGATTTGAAAAAGTCAAGTATGTCAGTCGACGTGGAAAATAATTACGAACCGCAATATATCAATATTCGTGGGAAAGGTCCTCTCATCAATGATTTGAAAAAAGAAGCTAAGAAGGCGAATAAAGTCTTTCTTGCGAGTGACCCGGACCGTGAAGGAGAAGCTATTTCTTGGCATTTGGCGCATATTCTTGAATTGGATGAGAATGATACTAATCGCGTTGTTTTCAACGAAATTACCAAGGATGCGGTTAAGAATGCATTTAAAGAACCTCGTAAAATCAATATGGATTTGGTCGATGCCCAACAAGCCCGTCGTGTTTTGGACCGTTTAGTGGGGTATTCAATTTCACCAATTCTTTGGAAAAAGGTTAAAAAAGGCTTGTCAGCAGGGCGTGTACAGTCTGTTGCTCTTAAGCTAATCATTGATCGGGAAAATGAAATCAATGCCTTCCAACCAGAAGAATATTGGACGATTGATGATACCTTCAAAAAGGGAACCAAGCAATTCCAAGCTTCTTTCAACGGAATGAATGGTAAGAAGATGAAGTTGACTACCAATGATGAAGTCAAAAAAGTTTTATCTCATTTGAACAGCAAGGATTTTACAGTTGATCAAGTAGATAAAAAGGAAAGAAAGCGCAATGCTCCTCTTCCATATACAACGTCTTCTATGCAGATGGATGCTGCTAACAAGATTAACTTCCGTACTCGAAAGACGATGATGGTTGCTCAGCAACTCTATGAAGGAATCAATATTGGTACAGGTGTCCAAGGTTTGATCACCTATATGCGTACGGATTCTACTCGTATCAGTCCAGTTGCTCAGAATGAAGCCGCTAGCTACATCAATGAACGTTTTGGTAGTAAGTATTCTAAACATGGTAGCAAGGTGAAAAATGCCTCTGGCGCTCAAGACGCCCACGAAGCTATTCGTCCTTCAAGTGTCTTTAATACACCTGAGAAAATTGCTAAGTATTTGGATAAAGACCAGCTAAAACTTTATACCCTTATCTGGAACCGCTTTGTAGCGAGTCAAATGACTGGTGCAATTTTTGATACCATGGCTGTTAAACTTTCGCAAAATGGTGTTCAATTCGCAGCGAATGGTAGTCAGGTTAAATTTGATGGTTATTTAGCCATTTACAATGATTCTGATAAAAATAAGATGCTGCCTGATATGGAAGTAGGAGATGTGGTCAAACAGGTTAATAGCAAACCTGAACAACATTTCACACAACCACCGGCACGATATTCTGAGGCTACTTTGATTAAGACCTTGGAAGAAAACGGAGTTGGACGCCCATCTACCTATGCTCCAACTATTGAAACAATCCAAAAACGTTACTATGTAAGACTAGCATCTAAACGCTTTGAACCAACTGAACTAGGTCAAGTCGTTAACAAGCTGATTGTTGAATACTTCCCAGACATTGTTAACGTGAAATTTACCGCTGAAATGGAAGGTAAACTGGACGATGTCGAGGTCGGAAAAGAAGAGTGGCAACGGGTTATTGATGAATTTTACAAACCATTCTCTAAAGAGGTCGCAAAAGCTGAAGCAGAGATGGAAAAAATTCAAATCAAGGATGAGCCAGCTGGATTTGACTGTGAAGTTTGTGGTAGTCCTATGGTAATTAAGATTGGACGCTTCGGTAAGTTTTACGCATGTAGTAATTTTCCAGATTGTCGACATACGCAAGCCATTGTTAAAGAAGTCGGTGTTACATGTCCAAATTGTCATCAAGGGCAAATCATCGAACGCAAAACCAAACGTAATCGTATTTTCTATGGATGCAATCGTTATCCAGAATGTGAGTTTACCTCTTGGGATAAACCTGTTGGACGTGATTGTCCTAAATGTGGTCACTTCCTCATGGAGAAAAAAATCCGTGGTGGCGGGAAACAGATCGTATGTAGCAATGGTGACTACGAAGAAGAAAAGATTAAATAAAAATAATTAGGGCTGAAATGATAATTTCAGCTCTTTTTAATTTAAACTTGACAGATTTTATCTTTTTATGCTTAACTAGAAGAAGATTATTCTTACTTAGGAGTAGATATGCGCATCATTTATCTCAGTATCGGATTCATTTCACTAGCTTTGGCAATCGTTGGAGTTGCCTTGCCACTATTGCCAACAACTCCCTTTCTCTTGTTGTCAATAGCTTGTTTTTCAAAATCTTCTAAACGTTTTGAAGATTGGCTCTATCATACCAAGCTCTACCAAACCTATGTTGCGGACTTTAGAGAAACTAAGTCTATTGCGCGTGAACGGAAGAAGAAGATTATCGTATCGATTTATATTTTGATGGGTATCTCGATTTATTTTGCTCCGCTCTTACCTGTAAAAATTGCTTTAGGCTGCTTAACAGTATTTATAACCTATTATCTCTTTAAGGTGATACCAGATAAAGAATAGCTAAAAAAGTCATGATTTTCCTTGATAAAAAGTAGGGGTTACTTAAAACAATATGATATAATAATATCAAAGAAACCTTCAAGGAGTATCAAATGATTTACGAATTTTGTGCTGAAAATGTAACCTTGCTTGAAAAGGCTATGCAAGCTGGAGCTCGCCGTATTGAGCTCTGTGATAATTTAGCAGTTGGTGGAACAACTCCAAGCTACGGAGTGACAAAGGCAGCTGTGGAACTGGCGGCCGACTATGATACGACCATCATGACTATGATTCGTCCACGTGGTGGTGACTTTGTTTACAATGACCTCGAGATTTCTATTATGCTTGAGGATATTCGTCTAACTGCTCAAGCAGGAAGCCAAGGGGTTGTCTTTGGTGCCTTAACAGCAGATAAGAAATTGGATAAGGCTAACCTCGAAAAGTTGATTTCTGCATCTAAAGGTATGGAGATTGTCTTCCACATGGCTTTCGATGATTTGAGCGATGAAGAGCAGTTGGAAGCCATTGATTGGCTCAGCCAGGCTGGTGTAACACGCATCCTCACTCGAGCTGGTGTATCTGGCGACTCGTTAGAGAAACGTTTTGCTCACTACCGCAGAATTTTAGAACACGCTGCAGGAAAAATCGAAATTTTACCGGGTGGTGGGATTGACATGGACAACCGTCAAACCTTTATCGATCAACTGGGCGTGACACAATTACATGGAACAAAGGTTGTCTTTTAAAAAATAGAAAGGAACTGCTAGCTTTTGGTAGCAGTTTTCGCTTATGTTTGAAATTTTTAAAGCCTATCAGTTTAATAGTAAAAAGGCTAAAGAGTATGGTTTTGTAGAAAATCAAGGTGTATGGACCTATAGTTCGACTATCTTGCAGGGAGATTTTCTCATGATGGTTACAGTTGAGGATGGGGACTTAAGTTTTCGAGTTTATGACCAAGAAACTAGGGACCTCTATCCTCAAGTTCATATGGAAAGTATGAGAGGTACTTTTGCCGGAAGCGTTCGAGAGGCTTGTTTAGAAGTTCTTTATGGCATTCGAAAGGCTTGTTTTGAGGTACAGGAATTTCTCTGTCCACAGACCAAGAGAATCATGACGCTTGTTCAAGAAAAGTATGGCAATCAGCTGGAATATCTATGGGAGAAATCACCTGATACGGCGGTTTTGCGTCATGAAGATAATCAGAAGTGGTATGCTATTTTAATGAGAATTCCTTGGGATAGGCTAGATAAGGGTAGAGAAGGGCTAGTGGAAGCAGTCAACCTCAAACACGACCAAGTAGCTGACTTGCTTTCACAAAATGGGATTTATCCAGCCTTTCATATGAATAAACGCTATTGGATTAGTCTTCCACTTGATGAAACTCTAACTGACGAAAAGGTCCTTGAATTATTTGAGAGAAGTTGGTTTTTGACTTCTAAGAAATAAATATATTTGAGTTTTCAAATACTTTCAATTCGCAAAATATTCTTTATTGAAGAAATTTTCAGAAAATATTGGATTTTTTCTTGACAAGTGATTTTTCCTATGCTAGAATACTAAACAAGACATCAAACAAAGGAGAAAGCCAAACATGAAAACAGCTAAGTTTAATCAATTTGCTTTGTTGTTGAGGTACTCGGACTAGTGCAAAAGCATTAGTCCTGTTTGGCTTACCAAGCGGGAGTAAATCAACATCTCGCTTGGAACCCCGAGCGAGATGTTTTTTCTATATCGAAAATGTGAAGGGAGAATTCTCATGCGTGTAGTTGAGTTTTTAGATACCAGTCTTCGAGATGGTGAGCAGACACCAGGTGTCAATTTTTCAATAAAGGAAAAGGTTGCTATAGCAAAACAGCTAGAGAAATGGGGAATTTCAGCAATCGAAGCTGGTTTTCCGGCTGCCAGTCCAGATTCATTTACAGCTGTTCAAGAAATTGCTAAGGCTATGAAAAAAACAGCCGTGACAGGCTTAGCTCGTTCTGTTAAATCAGATATTGACGCTTGTTATGAAGCACTCAAGGATGCTAAGTATCCACAAATACATGTCTTTATAGCAACAAGTCCTATTCATCGTAAGTATAAGCTCAATAAGAGTAAGGAAGAGATTTTGGAAGCGATCAGTGAACATGTTTCCTATGCACGGAGTAAGTTTGAAGTAGTAGAATTCTCTCCAGAAGATGCGACTAGAACTGAGCTGGACTTTCTCCTACAAGTCGTTCAAACTGCGATTGATGCGGGTGCGACTTATATCAATATTCCTGATACAGTAGGTTTTACAACTCCAGAGGAATACGGAAGTATCTTTAAATATCTGATTGACAATGTCCAAACAGACCGTCAGATTATCTATTCTCCTCACTGTCATGATGACCTCGGAATGGCAGTAGCAAATAGCCTTGCAGCTGTAAAGAATGGTGCAGGACGTGTCGAAGGAACCATTAACGGTATTGGAGAACGAGCTGGGAATGCTGCTTTAGAAGAAATAGCAGTAGCTCTCAATATTCGCCAAGATTATTACCAAGCAGAGACAAGTATTGTCCTAAATGAAACCATCAATACTTCTGAAATGGTTTCTCGTTTTTCAGGAATTCCAGTTCCCAAAAATAAGGCAGTTGTCGGTGGAAATGCCTTTTCTCATGAATCAGGTATTCACCAAGACGGAGTTCTTAAAAACCCACTTACCTATGAAATCATAACACCAGAATTGGTGGGTGTAAAGAGTAATAGTCTTCCGCTTGGAAAATTATCTGGTCGCCATGCCTTTGTAGAAAAACTGAGAGAACTGGCCTTAGACTTCACAGAAGAGGATATTAAGCCACTCTTTGACAAATTCAAATCACTTGCAGATAAGAAACAAGAAGTCACAGACGCGGATATTCGTGCTCTGGTAGCTGGAACCATGGTTGAAAACCCAGAAGGCTTTCACTTTGATGATTTACAACTTCAAACTCATGCGGAAAATGAAATTGAAGCGACTGTCAGATTGGCTAATTTGGATGGTGAGAAAGTCGACTTTAATGCGACTGGACAAGGTTCTGTTGAGGCTATCTTTAACGCTGTTGACAAGTTCTTTAATCAATCTGTTCGCTTGGTATCCTACACTATTGATGCAGTAACAGATGGAATCGATGCCCAGGCTAGAGTCTTAGTTACTGTTGAAAACAAAGATACAGAAACCATCTTTAACGCGGCCGGACTTGATTTTGATGTACTAAAGGCTTCAGCTATTGCATACATTAATGCCAATAGCCTTGTTCAAAAAGAGAATACTGGCGAGATCGGCCCAAATCTTTCCTACCGTGACATGCCTAGTGTTTAAAGGAGAATTCTATGACAAAGAAAATAGTTGCCCTAGCAGGCGACGGAATTGGACCAGAAATTATGGAAGCTGGTTTAGAAGTTCTTGCATCGGTATCCGAAAAAACAGGATTTGACTTTGAGATAGACAGACGACCATTTGGAGGTGCTGGTATTGATGCTACAGGAAATCCCTTACCAGATGAAACTTTAAAGGCTGCTAGAGAAGCGGACGCTATTCTGCTAGCTGCAATTGGTAGTCCTCAGTATGATGATGCTCCAGTTCGACCCGAACAAGGGCTTTTGGCACTCCGCAAGGAATTGAATCTTTATGCCAATATTCGTCCGGTTAAAATTTTTGAGAGTCTCAAGCATTTATCACCTCTGAAGCCAGAACGAATTGCTGGTGTTGACTTTGTTGTAGTACGTGAGTTGACAGGTGGGATTTACTTTGGTGAACATATCCTTGAAGAGAAATCGGCACGTGATATCAATGACTATAGCTATGAGGAAGTGGAGCGGATTATTCGTAAGGCTTTTGAAATCGCAAGGAATCGGAGAAAAGTCGTTACAAGTATCGATAAACAAAATGTGTTAGCAACTTCAAAACTCTGGAGGAAAGTGGCTGAAGAAGTCGCAAAAGTTTTTCCGGATGTAACCTTGGAGCACCAGCTAGTCGACTCGGCTGCCATGCTCATGATTACAAATCCAGCCAAGTTTGATGTTATCGTGACAGAGAATCTTTTCGGAGATATTTTATCTGATGAGTCTAGCGTTCTATCTGGTACACTTGGAGTTATGCCATCGGCTAGTCACTCTGAAAATGGACCGAGCCTTTATGAACCGATTCATGGTTCAGCACCTGATATAGCAGGTCAAGGCATTGCCAATCCAATTTCCATGATTTTATCAGTCGCTATGATGTTGCGTGATAGTTTTGGACGTTATGAGGATGCGGAGCGTATCGAGCGTTCTGTTGATGCAAGTCTAGCTGCAGGTATTTTAACGAGAGATTTAGGAGGACAGGCTTCGACCAAGGAAATGACGGAAGCCATCATTGAAAGATTATGAAGATAAATCAAGGAATTACTTTTGCTATTTTGATTTGGAATCTATTTATATTTATGATTTATGGTGTTGATAAATCTAAAGCCAAAAGAGGTGCTTGGCGAATCCCAGAAAAATATTTATTATCATTTGCATTCTTTTGTGGTGGTTTTGGTGCCTGGTTAGCAGGAATCACCTTTCACCACAAGACTAGAAAATGGTATTTTAAAACGGTTTGGTTCCTAGGAATAGTGACTACACTAGTAGCTTTGTATTTGATATGGAGGTAATGAATGGCAGGAAAATCAATTTTTGATAAATTATGGGACCTCCATGTAATCACAGGAGAAGAGGGTCAACCGCAACTCATGTATGTGGATCAACACTACATTCATGAAGTGACCAGTCCTCAAGCTTTTCAAGGATTACGAGATGCAGGGAGAAGATTGAGACGACCAGACTTGACATTTGGAACTTTTGATCATAATGTTCCGACCGTCAATATCTACGATATTCGGGATGTGATTTCCAAGGCTCAAATTGATAAGTTAGCTGAAAATGTTGAGGAATTCGGGATTGAACATGCGGCCCACGGTTCTGAAAAACAAGGTATCGTTCACATGGTTGGTCCAGAAACAGGACGAACACAACCAGGAAAATTTATCGTCTGTGGAGATAGTCATACGGCAACCCATGGAGCTTTTGGAGCGATTGCCTTTGGGATTGGAACCAGTGAAGTCGAGCACGTATTTGCTACGCAAACCATTTGGCAGGTTAAACCCAAGAAGATGTTGGTGGAATTCACTGGAGTTCCTCAAAAGGGAGTCTATTCCAAGGATTTCATTTTAGCCTTGATTGCCAAGTATGGTGTTGCTTGTGGTGTTGGCTACGTGGTGGAGTATCGAGGTCAGGTCATTGATGCACTTAGTATGGAAGAGCGAATGACCATCTGCAATATGTCTATCGAGTTTGGATCCAAGATGGGAATCATGAATCCAGACCAAACCACCTATGACTATCTAAAGGGACGTGAGTGTGTTCCTAAGGATTTTGACGCAGCAATTGCTGATTGGAAAAGGCTTGTTAGCGACGACGATGCCGTTTATGACAAGGTTATCCGAATGGATGTCTCTGAATTGGCTCCTATGGTGACTTGGGGTACTAATCCCGCTATGGGTGTTGACTTTGATTCTAGCTTCCCAGAAATTAAGGATATGAATGATGAACGTGCTTATGATTACATGGATTTGCAACCAGGTCAAAAACCAGAAGATATCCAACTAGGTTATGTCTTTATTGGTTCTTGTACCAACTCTAGACTTAGCGATTTGCAACTGGCTGCGCGATTTGTCAAAGGGAAGAAGATTGCTCCCAATCTAACAGCAATCGTAGTACCAGGTTCTCGTCCTGTTAAACGAGCTGCTGAGAAGTTGGGCTTGGATAAGGTTTTCTTAGATGCCGGCTTCGAGTGGAGAGATCCAGGTTGCTCTATGTGTCTAGGGATGAATCCTGACAAGGTACCAGATGGTGTTCACTGTGCCTCGACCAGCAATCGTAACTTTGAAGATAGACAGGGATTTGGAGCGAAGACCCATCTTTGCAGTCCAGCAATGGCAGCTGCGGCAGCTATCGCAGGACGTTTCGTAGACGTTCGGCAAATGCCAGAGGCCCAGTAAGGAGAGGATATGGAAAAATTTACAGTTTATACAGGAACAACGGTTCCTCTTATGAATGATAATATCGATACCGACCAAATCCTTCCAAAACAGTTTCTGAAGTTAATTGACAAGAAAGGCTTTGGCAAATATCTCATGTATGCTTGGCGTTATCTAGATGATAAGTACACTGAGGATCCCGACTTTGTCTTTAACCGACCTGAATATCGCAAAGCCAGTATTCTAATCACAGGAGATAACTTTGGGGCTGGCTCTTCTAGAGAGCACGCAGCTTGGGCATTAGCAGACTATGGCTTTAAGGTCGTGATTGCAGGATCTTTTGGAGATATTCATTACAATAATGAGCTCAATAATGGTATGTTGCCTATTGTTCAGCCTAGGGAGGTTAGAGAAAAGCTAGCCCAACTCAAACCGACTGACCAGGTAACTGTGGATTTGGAACAACAAACAATCATCACACCAGTTGGAGAATTCACTTTCGAAATTGATAGTGAATGGAAACACAAGCTCTTAAATGGTTTAGATGATATCGGTATTACCTTGCAGTATGAAGACTTGATTGCTGCTTATGAAAAACAACGCCCAGCCTACTGGCAAGAATAAAAAAATAGAAAAGGAAATAGAACTATGACAAAACACATTCAATGGAAGGGAACACTTTCACAAGAAGGCTATGAAATCTTGAAAGGTGAGGGCGGATGTATCGTTTGCCCTACAAAAGTTGGTTACATTATCATGACTAGTGACAAGGCAGGACTTGAACGTAAGTTTGAAGCCAAAGAACGTAATCGTAATAAACCAGGAGTAGTTCTCTGTGGTAGCATGGACGAGCTTCGCGCTTTAGCACAACTCAACCCAGAAACTGAAGCCTTCTATCAAAAACACTGGGATGAAGACATTCTTCTTGGTTGTATCCTTCCATGGAAACCAGAAGCCTTTGAAAAATTGAAAGCATACGGTGATGGCCGTGAAGAACTCATGACTGACGTTCGTGGTACTAGCTGTTTTGTCATCAAGTTTGGTAAAGCTGGTGAACAATTGGCTGCCAAACTTTGGGAAGAAGGCAAAATGGTATATGCTTCATCAGCTAACCCATCAGGAAAAGGAAATCGTGGTAAGGTTGAAGGAATCGGTCAACGTATCGAAGGGGCAGTGGACCTTGTCATTGAAGCTGACGACTATGTTGCATCTATCCAGCCAGACAAAACGATTGAAACTCGTTACGAGCAAGGTGTGATGGTCTCTATGGTTGATAAGGATGGAAAACTCATCCCAGAACAAGGTGGAGCACGTTCAACTTCACCAGCGCCAGTTGTGATCCGTAAAGGACTGGATATTGATAAAATCATGATGCACTTATCAGATACCTTTAACTCATGGGACTACCGTCAGGGTGAGTATTATTAAGATTCAAAATAGTCTAGTGTTAAGAGCAGTTGAAGCTCCTAACGCTGGGCTTTTTCTTTAGAAATTCTTTTCATTTTCCATAGGATATGATATTCTATATATGAAACAAATGAAAGTAGGATTTAGTAATCTTGGATATTAACTTTCCTATTTATAAAAACGGAGTAACAAAATGGAAGAGAAAGTAAATTATTGGATGATAATTGCAGGAGGAGGTGGAAAGGTCTGGTCTTTATTTAAAGATGAAAATATAGCTTGTATAGATTATGATGCTAATTTATCTAATATTTTAGATTATAATAATCCTGAAGAATTGAAGCAAGGAAAACGGAGAAATTTATTTATTTGGAAGTTTGCACATGACATAAAAATAAATGATTATATAATAGCTACCTCAGGGTTTAAGGAAATTTTAGGAATTGGTCAATGTGTGAAAACATATTACTTTGATGAAACAAAATCAAAGTTTAAACATTGTATTGGTGTTAATTGGTTGAAAGTAGATGGTGGATGGGAATACCAAGGTACAAAAGGTGCAAGACAAACCGTCCTTTGGGATAGTAATAAAGAACGTATCAATTTATATAAATCCATTCTAAATGGTACATACAGAAAAAATATAGAGAAAGTTGTTATGAATAAAAATATTAATGATTATTTAGATAAATTAGTAAAATCCAAAAACCTCATCCTCCGTGGTGCACCAGGAACGGGAAAAACTTATCTTGCTAAAGAAATTGCCTTAGAATTAACAGGTGGAAACGAAGACCAAATCGGCTTTGTGCAATTCCACCCATCTTATGACTATACGGATTTTGTTGAGGGGTTAAGACCGGATTCAAATGAGGATGGAACTATTGATTTTAAACTACAAGATGGTATCTTTAAGAAGTTTTGTCAATTAGCTAAAGAAGCTCAGAAAATCGGAGGGCAAGATAATTTTGAGGAAACGTGGGCTAAGCTTACGAATGCTATCAATGAAAAGCAAGGACAATATTTCTTCCCTCGTAGTTCTGTTCCAGCCAGTCTAAATAGTCAAGGGAATGTGAAGTTTGATTCTCCTGTTGCCACCAAAGAAAAAGTGTATCTTTTGTATAAGGGTGAAGATACTAATTTAAAGTACGAAACTTATCAAAAAATTGTTTTGGATCACATGAAAGAAAGTTATGGATTACGTGATTATGTGTCTCCAATGATTGACACTGACAAGAAATTCGTCTTCATCATTGATGAAATTAACCGAGGTGAGATTTCTAAGATTTTTGGAGAGCTCTTTTTCTCTATTGACCCTGGCTATCGTGGTGAAAAGGGAAGTGTTTCTACTCAATATGCAAATTTACACGAAACTGATGACAAGTTTTATATCCCTGAAAATGTCTATATTATCGGAACTATGAATGATATTGATCGTTCGGTGGACACCTTTGATTTTGCAATGCGTCGTCGTTTCCGTTTTGTTGAAGTTACTGCTGAAAGCCAACTAGGAATGCTGGATGATGTTCTTGGCGATAAAGCTGAAGAAGCGAAAGCGCGTCTAAGAAACTTGAATGCTGAAATTGAGAAAGTTCAGGAGCTAAACAGTCATTATCATATCGGACCAAGTTATTTCCTTAAACTAGAAGAAGTAAACTTTGACTATGAGTTACTCTGGTCCGATTATCTTAAACCTCTTTTGGAAGATTACTTGCGTGGTTCTTATGAAGAAGATACGACGCTGAATACTTTGAAAAAAGCATATGATCTGAAAAATCAGCAAGATATTGGTGATGACGATGCAGTTAACTGATAATCAACAGAGCATAAGCAAAGAAGAGTTTATCGCAAAGTATCCTAAAATTAGTCAGGTTCTTTTAGATAGAACTCTAGATAATCTTTCTCAAGAAGATAGTATCTTTATATTTCCAAACGACCTGAAAAACTCTCCTGATTTGGATAAGGACCAAAAGATTTTGGAAACCGTAAATCAGAAAATCAAGACAGGGAATGTGATTGGATTTCTGGGTTGTGGTCAGGAGAGAATAACGATTTCTTCTCGCTTTTCGAGTAAAAGTGATGACTATTTTTTGCATTATCTATTGCAGAAAGTTCTAAATATCAATCTCACTAGTTTAGATGTAGAGTTATCGTATGAGGATCGACTCTATCAGCTTTTAATCTACCTCTTTCCAAAGTATTTGGAAGCTGCTATGCGAAAGGGACTTTATAAGGAATACCAGAGATTTTCTCATAATGATAGCCATATCAAGGGAGTGATTGATGTAAGAAACCATCTCAAGAAAAATCTTCCTTTCACAGGTAATATTGCTTATACAACCAGAGAGTTTACTTTTGATAATCCTATAATGCAGCTGATCCGTCATACTATTGAGTACATTAAAAATCAGAAATCTCTAGGAAGAGGCATCATTGATAGCAATCGTGAAAATATTACAGAAATTATTCGTGTAACCCCATCTTATAAACTAGCTGATCGTGCTAAGATAATTCTACGAAATCAAACCAAACCACTTCGTCATGCCTACTTTCGAGAATACAGAAAGTTGCAAGAGCTTTGTCTAATGATATTAAACAGAGAAAAGCACGGTTTAGGATATCAAGAGCAAAAAATTCATGGCATTCTCTTTGACGTTGCTTGGCTTTGGGAAGAATATGTTCATACCTTGTTGCCAAAAGATTTCATACATCCACGCAATAAAGAAAAGAAGGGTGGTATCTCTGTATTTTCTGGTGGGAAACGAAAGGTATATCCAGATTATTATCATAAAGAGTTAAAAATAGTTTTAGATGCTAAATATAAAAAACTAGAATTAACTGAAAAAGGAATCAATCGTGATGATCTATTTCAATTGATTTCTTATGCTTATATCTTACAAGCGGAAAAAGCTGGCTTGATTTTCCCGAGCATAGATCAGACAGTAAGTAGTGAAATAGGAAAGGTTGTAGGTTATGGAGCCCAGTTGAAAAAATGGTCTATCCAAATCCCGCAGAAGGCTTCATCCTACAGCGAATTCCATGACATGCTAGGAATATCAGAAATAATTTTTCAAAATAATATAAAACAAAAATAGAGAGTTCATAAACTCTCTATTTTTTATGAAACCATAAGTAAAATCCGAACGTTATAAATTTTAGGTTTCAAAATGTTTGACAAAAACTTTACCTTAGTTTATAATCTTTAAAGGAAACGTCGGAAAAGACGTAGTGATGCGAAAGCATAGGTAGGTCATTATAAAAGAAACGAGACATCGAAATGTTAAACGAATTTCCGATTTTTGACTATGAAGATATTCAGCTAATTCCAAATAAGTGTGTTCTTCAAAGTCGAGCAGAAGCTGACACACAAGTAACACTAGGGAAGCACACTTTCAAATTACCAGTTGTTCCTTCTAATATGCAAACTATATTGGATGAAGATGTTGCAGAACAACTTGCAAAAGGTGGTTATTTCTATATTATGCATCGCTTCGATGAAGCTGGGCGCATTCCTTTTGTGAAACGCATGCATGAAAAAGGTTTGATTGCTTCTATCTCTGTCGGTGTTAAAGATTACGAGTATGATTTTGTTAGTCAATTAAAGGAAGATGCGCCAGAGTACATCACTATTGATATCGCTCATGGACACGCCGACAGTGTGATTTCAATGATTCAGCACATCAAAAAAGAATTGCCAGATACCTTTGTCATCGCTGGTAACGTTGGTACTCCAGAAGCCGTTCGTGAACTTGAAAATGCTGGTGCAGATGCTACTAAGATCGGAATCGGTCCAGGTAAGGTATGTATTACTAAGGTCAAAACTGGTTTTGGTACTGGTGGTTGGCAGTTAGCAGCTCTTCGCTGGTGTGCTAAAGCTGCGCGTAAACCAATTATTGCCGATGGCGGTATCCGTACACACGGAGATATTGCCAAGTCAATCCGCTTTGGTGCAAGTATGGTGATGATTGGCTCACTATTTGCAGGTCATATCGAAAGTCCTGGTAAAACAGTTGAAGTTGATGGTAAACAATTCAAAGAGTACTATGGTTCAGCTTCAGAATATCAAAAAGGTGCTTATAAGAATGTTGAAGGTAAGAAGATTCTCCTTCCTGCCAAAGGACATTTACAAGATACCTTAACTGAGATGGAACAAGATTTGCAAAGTTCGATTTCTTATGCTGGAGGTCGAAAGGTAGCTGATCTTAGACATGTAGATTATGTGATTGTGAAGAACTCTATCTGGAATGGAGATGCTCACTAAAAATATCATTACTTATTTATGCCGCGAATTGGCGTGGCGTTTCTACAAGGTACCGTAAATACCTAACAATGAGTAAGTCAAGAGAGATAAAAGAAGCAGAGATATCTGTTTCAATCTTTCTAAGGGGCTTACTTTGTAAGTCCCTTTTTATTTCGGAGGTTAATGTGAAATTACTAGAGGAACGTATTTTAAAAGATGGGAATATTCTAGGTGAGAATATTCTTAAGGTGGATTCCTTCTTGACCCACCAAGTTGACTATTCCTTGCTGCGTGAGATTGGTCGTACTTTTGCAGAGCATTTTAAAAATGCTGGCATTACAAAAGTTGTAACCATTGAAGCATCTGGAATTGCTCCAGCTCTATATGTTGCAGAACAATTAGATGTACCTATGATTTTTGCTAAGAAGGCAAAAAATATTACCATGAATGAAGGAATTTTAACTGCAGAAGTATTTTCTTTCACGAAACAAGTTACTAGCACTGTATCTATTGCAGGGAAGTTCTTATCTCCAGGAGATAAAGTATTAATTATTGATGATTTCTTGGCTAATGGTCAAGCAGCTAAAGGTTTGATTCAGATTATCGAGCAAGCTGGTGCTACAGTTGAGGCCGTCGGAATTGTGATTGAAAAATCCTTCCAAGATGGTCGTGAGCTGTTAGAAAAATCAGGTCATCAGGTAGTATCACTTGCTCGTTTAGAGCGTTTTGAAAATGGAAGAGTTATCTTCAAGGAGGCAGACATCTAATGAAACAACAGGAAAAACACTCACAGGCAGCCGTTCTTGGTTTGCAACACTTACTTGCTATGTACTCAGGTTCAATCCTAGTACCAATTATGATTGCAGGTGCTTTGGGGTATTCAGCTCAACAGTTGACCTACCTTATCTCTACAGATATCTTTATGTGTGGGGTCGCAACTCTATTGCAGTTACAATTAAATAAATATTTCGGTGTCGGTTTACCGGTTGTTCTGGGTGTTGCCTTTCAGTCTGTTGCTCCACTTATTATGATTGGACAAAGTCACGGTAGTGGTGCTATGTTTGGTGCCTTGATTGCTTCTGGTATTTATGTTGTTCTTGTAGCAGGTGTATTTTCTAAGATTGCTAATCTGTTCCCTTCAATCGTAACAGGTTCTGTCATCACAACAATCGGATTGACCTTGATTCCAGTTGCTATTGGGAATATGGGAAATAACGTCGAAAAACCAACGGGACAAAGTCTAGCCTTGGCAATGATTACTGTTCTTATTATTCTTTTGGTTAATATTTTTACAAAAGGATTTATTAAGTCAATTTCTATTTTGATTGGTTTGATTGCAGGTACTATCATCGCTGCGACTATGGGCTTGGTTGATTTCTCTCCAGTAGCAGAAGCTCCACTTGTTCATATCCCAACTCCATTCTACTTTGGTGCTCCACAATTTGAGATTTCTTCTATTGTCATGATGTGTATTATCGCTACTGTATCAATGGTAGAATCAACTGGTGTATATCTTGCCCTTTCTGATATTACTAAAGATCCAATCGATAGCACTCGTCTCCGTAATGGTTATCGTGCTGAAGGTATTGCGGTGCTTCTCGGTGGTATTTTCAATACCTTCCCTTATACAGGATTTTCACAAAACGTAGGTTTGGTGAAACTTTCAGGTATTCGTACACGTTTGCCGATCTACTATGCTGCAGGTTTTCTTATCTTACTTGGTCTCTTGCCTAAGTTCGGTGCCTTGGCACAGATTATCCCTAGCCCTGTTCTAGGTGGAGCCATGCTTGTCATGTTCGGTTTTGTGTCTCTACAAGGAATGCAAATCTTGTCTCGTGTGGACTTTGAGCACAATGAACACAACTTCCTCATTGCAGCAGTTTCTATTGCTGCTGGTGTGGGATTAAACGGAAGCAACCTCTTCAATACTTTACCGACTGAATTACAAATGTTCTTCTCAAATGGTATCGTCATTGCAAGTACGGTGGCCATCATTTTGAACGCTATTTTGAATCGTAAAAAATAAAAATAAATGAGAAGGATAGAAATATCCTTCTCATTTTCTTTTTTAGAACTTGAATATTGTTTCTATAGTCCTTTTTATGGTAAAATGGTTTTATGAATGAAAGAATGAAAGAGCTCGTTGAGTTGCTCAATCGCTATGCGACAGAGTATTATACAAGTGACAATCCATCTGTATCTGATAGTGAGTATGACCGTCTTTATCGTGAATTGGTAGAGTTAGAAAAAGCTCATCCGGACCAAGTCTTGCCAGAAAGCCCGACACATCGTGTAGGTGGAAAGATCCTCGATGGTTTTGAAAAATATAGTCATCAGTATCCTCTCTATAGTTTGCAGGATGCTTTTTCACGTGAAGAATTGGATGCCTTTGATGCGCGTGTCCGTAAAGAATTGGATGATGTCACTTATATTTGTGAGTTGAAGATTGATGGTTTATCGATTTCCTTGACTTATGAGCAAGGACTTTTTGTTGCTGGGGCAACTCGTGGTGATGGCTCCATCGGTGAAAACATCACTGAAAATCTTAAACGAGTGAAAGACATTCCTTTATCTTTACCAGAAAAATTAGATATCACTGTTCGTGGTGAATGTTATATGCCAAGAGCTTCTTTCAATCAAGTCAATCTTGCTCGTCAAGAAAACGGGGAGCCGGAGTTTGCTAATCCTCGAAATGCTGCTGCAGGAACTCTTCGCCAGTTAGATACTGCAGTAGTAGCTAAGCGTAATCTTGCAACTTTCCTCTATCAGGAAGCAAGTCCCTCAACTAGAGATAGCCAAGAGAAGGTTTTAAAACATTTAGAACAATTGGGCTTTGTTGTCAATCCAAGACGACTATTAGCGCACAGCATGGATGAGGTTTGGGAGTTTATCCAAGAAGTAGGTCAAGAACGAGACCAATTGCCATATGATATCGACGGTGTCGTGATTAAGGTCAACGACCTAGCTGGTCAAGAGCAGCTTGGATTTACAGTCAAAGCACCTAAGTGGGCAGTAGCTTATAAGTTCCCTGCAGAAGAAAAAGAAGCAAAATTGCTTTCTGTTGACTGGACAGTAGGAAGAACTGGTGTCGTAACTCCGACTGCTAATCTTACTCCGGTGCAATTGGCAGGTACAACAGTTAGTCGTGCAACCCTGCATAATGTAGACTATATCGCTGAAAAGGATATCCGCAAGGATGATACAGTCATTGTCTACAAGGCAGGCGATATTATTCCCGCTGTTTTACGAGTGGTTGAGTCTAAGCGAGTTTCTGAGGAGAAACTAGATATTCCAACAAACTGTCCAAGTTGTGAGAGCAAGCTATTACACTTTGAAGATGAGGTGGCTCTTCGTTGTATAAACCCACGTTGTCCAGCTCAAATCAAGGAAGGTCTAATTCACTTCGCATCCCGTGATGCCATGAATATCTCTGGCCTCGGTCCATCAGTCGTTGAAAAACTTTTTGATGCACAATTGGTCAAGGATGTTGCAGATATATATCGATTGACGATTGAAGATTTTCTCCTGTTAGACGGCATCAAGGAGAAATCGGCTCAAAAACTTTATCAGGCTATTCAAGCTTCTAAAGAAAATTCTGCCGAAAAACTCTTATTTGGTTTGGGAATTCGACATGTAGGAAGCAAGGCAAGTCAGTTACTCTTACAACATTTCCACTCAATCGAAACACTGGCTCAAGCAAGTCCTGAAGAAGTTGCAGGCATTGAAAGTTTAGGAAGTGTCATTGCTCAAAGTCTCCAATCTTATTTTGAGACTGAGGGCGCTAAAATCCTTTTAAGAGAATTGAAAGAATTAGATGTTAATCTAGACTACAAAGGACAGGTCGTTGCAGCAGATGCAGCCTTATCAGGTCTAACAGTCGTATTGACAGGAAAACTTGAACGTCTTACTCGCTCGGAAGCTAAAAGTAAACTCGAAAATCTTGGAGCCAAGGTAACGGGTAGTGTATCGAAGAAGACTGACCTTGTGGTAGCAGGAGCAGATGCAGGTAGCAAACTCCAAAAAGCACAAGAACTTGGAATTGAGATTCGAGATGAAGCTTGGTTGGAGAGTTTATAATCATTACACACTAAAGAATGACTATCTTAGATTTCTTGATCCAACTCGAAAATATAAACAAGAAATTATTTTTTAAAATTTAACAATTAGAAATTAGGGAGAACTATGTACAATTATCCTGTACTTATTCATTATCATCGTAAGGATGGAGCATATCAGAATTGCAACTTTAGTAAGGGGCTAGCTGATTCAGTAGAATTTGTTAAAGAGGAAGAATACTTTGGAGAGAAGTTGTCATTTACTCAATCAAGTGAAAGTCCTCTTTCACAAATGGTTTTTAGAGTAGAAAAAGATGGGGAAACTAAAGAATATCCAATCCGATTTAATTATTATCCTCTTCTAACGGAAGTATGGATTTTAGATGGAGATGACACTGTTTATTATTCTGAAAATCCAGCTATTGCAAGTCCACACTATAAAGATCAAAATCCATTTGCTTTTGACAAAGCGATTAACAGTGCTAGTTTTGATCACCACTGGGGTTACCAAGGAGAGTTGGGATGCCATGTTTCTGAAGAAGAAACAAGCTTTAAACTTTGGTCGCCAACAGCAACAACTGTACAAGTTGTAGTCTATGAATCAGCCAGTAATGATGCTCCAATTCTAAAAACCTATGAAATGAAACGTGGGAATAGTTATTCCTACAGTCACAAGGATAATACAATTGGCGTTTGGAATTTGACAATTCCTGAAAGTCTTGCAGGTCGTGCCTATCAATATCAGATTGATTTTCCACATCATCAATCATTGACCCGGGATCCATATACAATAGCGACAAGTCCAGATGGCAAACGTTCAGCAATCCTTTCAGAAAAAGAACGTCAAGTTGAAGGTTTTGAAGTTAAGAATGGAACGGAAGCAACTTGGCGATTGGAAAATCCTTGTAAAGCGGTTGTTTACGAAATGCACATTCGTGACTTGACTAAGTCTGAAACTTCTGGTGTTGCTCCAGAATTAAGAGGTACTTTCTTGGGTGCTGCTCAAACTGGAACTGTCAACAAATATGGTCAGTCTACTGCATTTGACTACATCAAAGAACTTGGTGTGAACTATGTTCAACTGCAACCAATTGCTGATCGTCATAAAGAGTATGATGCAGATGGTAGTGTGACCTACAACTGGGGTTACGATCCACAAAACTACAATGCACCAGAAACCAGCATGTCTACGAATCCAAATGATCCAGGTCAAGTCATCCGCGATTTGAAGACGATGATTCAAGCTTATCATGATGCTGGAATTGGCGTCATTATGGATGTGGTTTACAATCATACGTTTTCGACTGTTGATGCCCCATTCCAAACAACGGTACCAGACTATTATTACCGAATGAACCGTGATGGAAGCTATCAAAATGGGACAGGTGTAGGAAACGAGACTGCCAGTGAACACGAAATGTTTCGTAAGTACATGATTGATTCACTTCTTTATTGGGTGAATGAGTTTAATATCGATGGTTTCCGCTTTGACTTGATGGGAATACATGATGTTAAAACCATGCAGATGATCCGTTGGGCTATGGATGAAGTTGATCCTAAAATCATCCTTTATGGAGAAGGCTGGGATATGGGAACTGGTCTTGCTCCTTATGATAAGGCTAAGAAAGACAATGCCTATCAATTACCTAATATTGGCTTCTTCAATGATGATCAACGTAATGCGGTTAAGGGTGCTGAAGTTTATGGTGATATCAAATCAGGCTTCGTAAGTGGTGCTGCCACTGAGCCAATTGTTGCCAAAGCTATCCTTGGTAGTCGTGAACTAGGCTCTTATCTAAGCCCTAACCAGGTTGTCAACTATGTAGAAGCCCATGATAACTATAACTTGCATGATTTATTAACTACACTTCATCCAACAGAAGACCAAGCAAGTATCATGAAAAAGGTAGAAACAGCAACTGCAATGAATCTACTCATGCAAGGCATCTCTTTTATGGAACTTGGTCAAGAGTTTGGACGTACCAAACTGGTTCCTACAGGCGAAAACGGTGAGTTGACTCATGATGATCGCGAACGTGCTATGAACAGTTACAATGCTCCAGACGCTGTTAACCAGGTAGACTGGGATTTAATTAATGAGCGTCAAGAAAGCATAGAATTTATTCGTCAGATTATAGGGCTTAAAACAAAGACTAGTGCTTTTTCATATCCAACATACGAGGAAGTATACCGTCACGTCTTTGTTCACACAGCTATTGAAAATAGTGGCTGGATTGTCTATGAGATTCAGGGAACTAAAGAACATTTCTTGGTTGTATTTAATGCCAAAGGTGCATCTTTCTATTATGAAAATGCTGGAAATCTAGAAATGTTGGTTACAAATAGTCGTTCAAACCAAGAAAACACTCTTGATAATGTGAGCGTTGCAGTTATGAATGTTTTAGTTTAAAAAAATAAAACTCAAGATTAATCTTGAGTTTTTTTCTATATAAATTTGTCCTAATAAAAAATATGGGAATATTACCAAAAATAGTTGAAAATTTCAGAAAATTTGATAAAATTGTACTTAAGATACTTTATCCGAACAAAAAGTTTGATTCATGAAAATAACGTTAAGTTTTTTAAGTATCTGTTTTGCAAAATTAGCATTGAAAAAAATATTGTAAGTGATTTAATGATTCAAAAACTTTTATCAAGGTAGAATATCAATAAATACTGAAAATTTAAGAAATGTCAAGATAATTACTTGAAGATTTTCTAAAAAATATTTATGATAATTCGGAAATTGGTTGAAAGTTTTCTTAAAAGATAGTATAATAGAAATATAGAAAACGCTTACAATATAAAGGGGGATTTATGGATACATTAGAAGCTTTAAGAACTTTTACAACAGGCGAAAATTTCCATCTTCAGCACTATTTGGGCGCACATCGTGAGGAGAAAGACGGGGAATGGGGTTACACATTCCGTGTTTGGGCTCCGAATGCGCAGGCTGTTCATCTAGTCGGTGATTTCACGAATTGGGTTGAAAATCAAATCCCTATGGTTCGAAACGAATCTGGAGTTTGGGAAGTTTTTACAACTTTTGCCCAAGAAGGTCAGATTTATAAATATCATATCACACGGGCTAACGGTCATCAGCTTATGAAGATTGATCCTTTAGCTGTTCGGTATGAAGCACGTCCAGGAACAGGGGCTGTGTTAACAGAAATTCCAGAAAAGAAATGGAAGGATGGACTTTGGTTAGCTCGTAGAAAACGTTTGGGATTCTTCGAAAGACCAGTTAATATTTACGAAGCACACGCTGGTTCCTGGAAACGAAATCCAGATGGAACTCCATATAGTTTTGCTCAATTAAAAGAAGAGTTGATTCCTTACTTAGTTGAAATGAACTACACTCATATAGAGTTTATGCCTTTGATGGCTCACCCGCTAGGTTTAAGTTGGGGCTATCAACTTATGGGATATTTCGGTTTAGAACATTCTTACGGAAGACCAGAAGAGTTTCAAGACTTTGTTGAGGAGTGTCATTTAAACAATATCGGTGTTATCGTTGACTGGGTTCCAGGTCACTTTACAATCAATGATGATGCCTTAGCCTACTATGATGGAACTCCGACTTTTGAATATCAAGACCATAACAAAGCTCATAACTATGGTTGGGGTGCATTAAACTTCGACTTAGGTAAAAACGAAGTACAATCTTTCCTAATTTCTAGCATTAAGTTCTGGATTGATTTTTATCATTTAGATGGTATCCGTGTAGATGCCGTAAGTAATATCCTTTATCTTGATTATGATAATGCACCTTGGACACCAAATAAAGACGGTGGAAATCTTAACTACGAAGGCTATTATTTCCTTCAGCGTTTAAATACTGTTATTAAGCTAGCTCACCCTGATGTCATGATGATTGCAGAAGAAAGCTCTTCGGCAACTAAAATAACAGGTCCGAAAGAGATGGGTGGTCTTGGATTTGACTACAAGTGGAACATGGGATGGATGAATGATATCTTACGTTTCTACGAAGAAGATCCAATTTACCGCAAGTATGATTTTAACCTTGTAACCTTCAGTTTTATGTATGTCTTTAATGAAAATTATCTCCTACCATTCTCACATGATGAGGTTGTACATGGTAAGAAGAGTATGATGCATAAGATGTGGGGGGATCGTTACAATCAATTTGCAGGCCTTAGAAACCTTTATACTTATCAAATTTGCCACCCTGGTAAGAAATTGCTCTTTATGGGTAGCGAATTCGGTCAATTCTTAGAGTGGAAATCAGAAGAGCAATTAGAATGGTCAAACCTTGAAGATCCAATGAATGCCAAGATGAAATACTTCACATCTCAGTTGAATCAACTTTATAAGGACCACCGTTGTCTTTGGGAAATTGATACAAGCTATGATGGAATTGAAATTATCGATGCAGATAATAGAGATCAGAGTGTTCTTTCCTTTATTCGTAAAGGAAAGAAAGGCGAGATGCTAGTCTGTGTCTTTAATATGGCACCAGTCGAACGACCTGATTTCACAATTGGACTGCCAGTTGCAGGTGTGTATGAAGAAATTTGGAATACAGAGTTGGAACAATGGGGAGGTGTTTGGAAAGAACACAACCAAACTGTTCAAACTCAAGAAGGGTTATGGAAGGATTATGAGCAGACATTGACCTTTACTTTGCCAGCTATGGGGGCAAGTATCTGGAAAATCAAACGTCGCTTGAAACCCGCTAAAAAAGAATCAAATAAATCTCAAAAAGGAGTAGAAAATGAAGAATGAAATGCTAGCTTTAATCCTTGCCGGTGGGCAAGGAACTCGACTCGGTAAACTCACTCAAAGCATTGCAAAACCTGCTGTTCAATTTGGTGGGCGCTATCGTATCATTGACTTTGCTCTTTCTAACTGTGCCAACTCTGGTATCCACAATGTTGGGGTTATCACACAGTATCAACCACTAGCTCTCAACAGCCACATTGGTAATGGTTCTAGTTGGGGTCTTGATGTAATTGATTCAGGTGTTTCTATCCTTCAACCTTACTCTGCAAGTGAAGGAAATCGTTGGTTTGAAGGTACAAGTCATGCGATTTACCAAAATATTGACTATATCGATAGCATTAACCCTGAGTATGTTTTGATTCTTTCAGGAGACCATATCTACAAGATGGACTATGATGATATGCTCCAATCACACAAGGATAACAATGCCAGCTTGACAGTAGCTGTCTTGGATGTACCACTAAAAGAAGCTAGTCGTTTCGGTATCATGAATACAGATGCTAATAATCGCATTGTTGAATTCGAAGAAAAACCTGCCCAACCAAAATCAACCAAGGCATCAATGGGGATTTATATCTTTGACTGGAAACGACTTCGCAACATGCTAGTTGCTGCTGAAAAGAATAATATTGACATGTCTGACTTCGGTAAGAATGTTATTCCTAATTATCTTGAGACAGGTGAAAGTGTCTATGCCTATGAATTTAATGGATACTGGAAGGATGTTGGTACAATCGAATCTCTTTGGGAAGCAAATATGGAATACATCTCTCCAGAAAATGCTCTAGATAGCCGAAATCGTCAATGGAAAATTTATTCTCGTAACCTTATCGCTCCACCAAACTACCTTGGAGAATTTGCTCAAGTAGAAGACTCTCTAGTAGTAGATGGATGTTACGTGAATGGTACTGTAAAACATTCCATTCTTTCTACAGCTGCTCAAGTTCGTAAGGGAGCAGAAGTTGTTGATTCTGTCATCATGAGTGGAGCAGTTATCGGTAGAGGTGCTAAAATTACACGTGCAATCATCGGTGAAGGTGCAATTATTGCCGATGGTGTAGAAATTGATGGTACAGAAGAAGTACAAGTAGTCGGATATAACGAAGTAGTGGGGGTAGCAACAGATGAAGATTGATAAATATTCAGCGATTTTAGGAAATACCGTTGGTTTCCATGATATGTCAACCTTGACAAGTAACCGTCCAGTGGCAAGTTTGCCATTTGGAGGAAAGTATCGTTTGATTGACTTCCCACTCTCAAGTTTAGCAAATGCTGGTGTTCGTAGTGTCTTTGGAATCTTCCAACAAGATAATATCAGCTCAGTTTTCGACCACATTCGTTCAGGTCGCGAGTGGGGCTTGAATACACTACTTAGTCACTACTATTTAGGTATTTACAATACACGTGTAGAAAGCAGCACAGTCGGTAAAGAGTATTATCAACAACTCTTGACTTATTTAAAACGTTCTGGATCTAACCAAACTGTTTCCTTGAACTGCGATGTTTTGGTAAATATTGATCTTGCTCAGGTTTTCCATTTGCATAATACTACAAAATCTCCTATCACAGTTGTTTACAAGAAACTACCTAAGAAGGATATTTCAGAAGTAAATGCAATCCTTGATATCGATGAAACTGACCATGTGCTTTCTCACAAGCTTTTTGACAAAAAATCAGACCAAAATCTTTACAATATGTCTACCGATATCTTTGTCGTTGATACCCCATGGTTGATTGAACGTCTTGAAGAAGAAGCTCAGAAAGAACATCCAGAAAAACTTCGCTATGTTCTTCGTGATTTGGCAGCTAAAGAAGGTGCTTTTGCCTACGAGTATACTGGCTATTTGGCAAATATTCATTCTGTAGAAACCTACTACCAAGCCAATATTGATATGCTTGATCAGCATAAATTCTACTCTTTGTTCTCTCCAAATCAAAAGATTCATACAAAGGTGAAAAACGAAGAACCAACTTATTATGCACCTGGTTGTGAAGTAAATACTTCGCAGTTTGCTTCTGGTAGTATTGTCGAAGGTAAAGTTGTTCGTTCAGTTATTTCTCGTAATGTTCAAATTCATAAAGATAGCTTAGTTAAAGAGTCTATTATTTTCCCTCGTGTTGTCATTGGTGAAGGCGCTCAAGTTGAGTATGCAATTATTGATAAGGGTGCTGAAGTAGCTGATGGAGTTGTTATTCGTGGTACAGCAGAAAATCCTGTTGTCATCAAAAAAGGTGAAAAAATAACAGAGGACATTCTTTCATGAAAATTTTATTTGTAGCAGCCGAAGGAGCCCCTTTTTCTAAAACAGGTGGCTTGGGAGATGTTATTGGGGCTCTTCCAAAATCATTAGTTAAAGCTGGTCATGAAGTTTCTGTTATCCTGCCATACTATGACATGGTGGAAGCCAAGTTTGGTGATCAAATTGAAGATGTTCTTCAATTTGAAGTATACGTTGGTTGGCGTAGACAATTTTGTGGCATTAAGAAGACTGTTTTAAATGGTGTTACCTTCTACTTTATTGACAACCAGTATTATTTCTTCCGTGGTCATGTGTATGGTGATTTCGATGATGGTGAACGCTTTGCTTTCTTCCAACTTGCAGCCTTAGAATCTATGGAGCGTATTGGATTTATTCCTGATGTTCTTCATGCTCATGATTATCATACAGCTATGATTCCTTTCTTGTTGAAGGAAAAATACAGATGGATTCAGGCCTATCAAAACATTAAGACTGTCTTAACAATCCACAACCTGGAATTCCAAGGTCAATTCTCTGAAGGTATGCTTTGGGACTTGTTTAGAGTTGGATTCGAACGCTATGCGGATGGTACAGTTCGCTGGAATGACTGCCTGAACTGGATGAAGGCTGGTATCCTCTATGCAGATCGTGTATCTACTGTATCGCCAAGCTATGCTTATGAAATCATGACAACAGAGTTTGGATGTGGTTTGGATCAAATTCTTCGAATGGAGTCTGGTAAGGTTTCTGGTATTGTAAATGGAATCGATACGGATCTTTATAATCCAGAGACGGATCCTTTGTTGGATTACCATTTTAACAAATCAGACCTATCAGGAAAAGCTCAGAATAAAGCTAAACTTCAAGAAAAAGTTGGTCTTCCAGTTCGTCCCGATGTTCCAATGATTGGTATTGTGTCGCGTTTGACAAGACAGAAAGGTTTTGATGTCGTTGTTGAAGGTTTGCATCGCATGCTTCAAGAAGATGTTCAAATTGTTCTCTTGGGTACAGGTGATCCTGGTTTTGAACAAGCGTTCTCATGGTTTGGTCAAGTATTCCCAGATAAACTTTCTGCCAATATTACCTTTGATGTCAAGCTAGCACAAGAGATTTATGCAGCCTGTGATATTTTCCTCATGCCAAGTCGTTTTGAACCTTGTGGACTTTCTCAAATGATGGCTATGCGTTATGGAACATTACCACTTGTTCATGAGGTAGGCGGATTGAGAGATACTGTCCAACCATTCAATCCAGTTGAAGGAACGGGTACAGGATTTAGTTTTAATAACTTAACCTCTTACTGGCTAAATTGGGCATTACAAACAGCCTTGGATGTCTACTATAACCATCCAGATGTTTGGAATAAGCTTCAAGTCCAAGCAATGGAATGTGACTTCTCTTGGGATACAGCTTGTCAGTCTTACCTTGATTTGTATCACAGCTTAGCAAATTAAATAAATAAAATCGTATGATGCTTTCATACGATTTTTTGAGATGATGAAAGTATGGGAAATAAATGAATAAAGCTAGAGGACTCTGTGTCCTAGATGTTGATGGAACTCTGATAGAAGAAGAGGTTATTGATTTATTAGGGAAAGAGGCAAAGTGCGAAGAAGAAGTAGCCCTGCTAACAGCTCAAGCGATGAGAGGAGAATTAGACTTCGAAGCAAGTTTAAAAAGACGTGTTTCTCTTCTTAAAGGTCTCTCTATCAATGTTTTTGATAAGATTTATCATGAACTTCACCTTAGTAAAAACGCTGCTAAGTTTATTAAAGTTCTTCAAGAAAACCAGATAGAAGTCGGTTTAGTATCAGGCGGATTTACCACTATTGTAGAAAGATTAGCAAAAGATTTAGGAATTTCATTAGTTGCTGCTAATCAACTGGAAATCAGAGATGATCATTTAACTGGAAATCTAATCGGCCCTATTATAAGCAGAGAAGTTAAAGAAGAAAGACTTATAAGGTGGGCTAAAGAATTACAAGTACCTTTCGAGAGAACGATTGCAATCGGTGATGGAGCTAATGACTTAAAAATGCTTAAAAGTGCAGGACTTAGTATAGCCTTTTGTGCCAAGAATATTGTGAAAAAGGAAATAAATCTTCAGGTAGATGAGAGAGATTTTGGGAAAGTTTTGGAATTGATAGACTTCCTTTAGATAGAAAGAGGAATCAAAATGAAAATTGTTATCGCGCCGGACTCTTTCAAAGAGAGTCTTCCTGCAAACGAAGTAGCAGAAGCTATAAAAAGAGGATTCGAAAGGGCCATACCTAACGTGGAGTGTCTACTTTTACCTGTTGGTGATGGAGGTGAAGGAACAGTAGACGCCATTAAAAGTTCTCTAGGTTTGGAAGAAAAAAGAGTCCAGGTAACTGGACCTTTTGGTGATGAGGTTTTGATGTCTTACTTTCAAAAAGGAGATTTAGCTCTATTTGAAGTTGCAAATTTAGTGGGTCTTGCTAAAATCCCTTTTGAAAAACGTAATCCTCTAGAGATTCAAACAAAGGGAATTGGTCAACTTATTCTCCTTTTGATAGAACAAGGAATCAAAGATATCTACGTTGGTGTCGGTGGTACGGCTAGTAACGATGGGGGAATTGGCATTGCTTCAGGACTTGGTTACCAGTTTTATGACAAAAACGGAATTGTACTTCAAGCAAATGGTCAATCTCTATTTGATATCAGGAAAATTTTGAAGGAGGGAGTACTTCAAATTCCTTCTGATGTACATATCAAAATACTAGCAGACGTGACCAATCCTCTTTGTGGACCTTATGGTGCTACCTTTACATTTGGGAAACAAAAGGGATTGGATCCATCTAAATTTCAAGAAGTTGATGCTGCTATTAAAGACTTCTATAGTAAAGTTGCACCTGAAATATTAAAATTAGAAGGTGCAGGAGCAGGCGGTGGGATTGCAGCTGGCTTGTGTGCCTTCGCTGGAGCAGAGATTGTATCTGGTATTCAAACTTGTTTGGATTTGATAAACTTCGATGAAAAAGTTACTGATGCAGACCTAGTTATCGTTGGCGAAGGTAGACTGGACTCGCAAAGTCTAGCTGGAAAGGCGCCAATTGGAGTAGCAAAAAGAACACCAAATGGTGTTCCAGTTATTGCTATTTGTGGTAGTTTATCAGAGGATTTACCACCCTTACCATTTGAGAATATAGTCGCAGCTTTTTCCATACTTGAAAAAAGCGAACCGTTAGCAGACAGTCTAAAAAAAGCAGCTGGTTATCTAGAAAATACAGCTGCAAGTATCGCACGAATCATGTCTTTGAGATAGAGTTAACCAAACCATTTTTTCCAGAGAGAAATAGGAGCTTTCGTCTCTTTCTCTTGCCACAAGTCTGAAAAGGCCTTTCTGAGGTCTTTTTCACTTGTTTGAACCGGAACATCGCTATGGATAACCAGTCCGAAAGGAGAAGAGTTATGATCTTCAGAAACGATAGTTGCTTGGCAATCAGAATCTTTAGCATTTTTTAAATAAAAAACTTGTTTTTCAAACTCAACTTGAGGAGAAATCTTGACAAACAGAGGTTCAGTTTCTTTTTTAAAAGTCTCCAAAATAGTCAAAAAACCTTTTTGAAATCTGTCATCATTCGCAGTAGCGAGTTCAGCGTAGCCAAGAACACGTTCTTCAAAGGTACCAAGAAAGCGTCTTTGTTCGTCTGGATTTAATTTAAGCCCGCCATGAGCTTTTTCTAATATTTGTTTTGATACATCAGTCATAAATATAGTATATCATAAAAGTCTATAGATAAGGCGAAAAAGAAAGCGATTACTTAACAAACTTAAGGAAAATTTGCACAAAGATAACGTTTTTTCTTGAAAAAGGTATCTTTTTGATGTATCATAGAGGTGTAAAATAATTTAACTCAAAGGAGAGTAAAAAATGTCAATTATTACTGATGTTTACGCTCGCGAAGTCCTAGACTCACGCGGTAACCCAACACTTGAAGTAGAAGTTTATACTGAATCAGGTGCTTTCGGACGTGGTATGGTTCCATCAGGAGCTTCTACTGGTGAACACGAAGCAGTTGAACTTCGCGACGGTGACAAATCTCGTTACGGTGGTCTTGGTACACAAAAAGCTGTTGACAACGTAAATAACATCATTGCTGAAGCTATTATCGGCTACGATGTACGTGACCAACAAGCTATCGACCGTGCTATGATCGCTCTTGACGGTACTCCTAACAAAGGTAAATTGGGTGCAAACGCAATCCTTGGTGTGTCTATCGCTGTAGCTCGCGCTGCTGCTGACTACCTTGAAATCCCACTTTACAGCTACCTTGGTGGATTCAACACTAAAGTTCTTCCAACTCCAATGATGAACATCATCAATGGTGGATCTCACTCAGATGCTCCAATCGCTTTCCAAGAATTCATGATTGTACCTGCTGGTGCACCTACATTCAAAGAAGCTCTTCGTTGGGGTGCTGAAATCTTCCACGCACTTAAGAAAATCCTTAAATCACGTGGTTTGGAAACTGCCGTAGGTGACGAAGGTGGATTCGCTCCTCGTTTCGACGGAACTGAAGATGGTGTAGAAACAATCCTTGCTGCTATCGAAGCTGCAGGTTATGTTCCAGGTAAAGATGTATTTATCGGATTTGACTGTGCATCATCAGAATTCTACGATAAAGAACGTCAAGTATACGACTACACTAAATTCGAAGGTGAAGGAGCTGCTGTCCGCACTGCTGCTGAACAAATCGACTACCTTGAAGAATTGGTAAACAAATACCCAATCATCACTATCGAAGATGGTATGGACGAAAACGACTGGGACGGTTGGAAAGCTCTTACTGAACGTCTTGGTGGTAAAGTTCAATTGGTTGGTGACGACTTCTTCGTAACAAACACTTCTTACCTTGAAAAAGGTATCGCAGAAGGAGCTGCTAACTCAATCCTTATCAAAGTTAACCAAATCGGTACTCTTACTGAAACATTCGACGCTATCGAAATGGCGAAAGAAGCTGGTTACACTGCCGTTGTATCACACCGTTCAGGTGAAACTGAAGATTCAACAATCGCTGACATCGCAGTTGCAACAAACGCAGGACAAATCAAGACTGGTTCACTTTCACGTACAGACCGTATCGCTAAATACAACCAATTGCTTCGTATCGAAGATCAACTTGGTGAAGTAGCTGAATACCGTGGATTGAAATCATTCTACAACTTGAAAAAATAAAATAGTTCAGTGAACTAATGAAAGCCCTTGGATTTTTCCGAGGGCTTTTGTATATTATTAGACAAGCTCAAAGAAATCCAGTCTTGTTTTCGTATTCTAGAGGTGAAAAGAGAGATTTTTAAACGTTTTTTTGGTATAATAATACCCAGGAAAAAATAGAGAAAGAAGGAGGTTGAGATGGAAAAGTATTTGTCGGTAACAACTTTGACTAAGTATCTGAAAATGAAATTCGATAAAGACCCATACTTGGAGAGGGTCTATTTAACTGGTCAGGTTTCTAACTTTCGCAAGCGTCCAACT
The DNA here is from genome assembly GCF_964211575.1 of Streptococcus sp. oral taxon 061. Taxonomy (GTDB): domain Bacteria; phylum Bacillota; class Bacilli; order Lactobacillales; family Streptococcaceae; genus Streptococcus. Next base: position 151,876 of record NZ_CAXOQQ010000004.1, read on the forward strand.
CATCAATATTTTTCTCTAAAAGATGATCGAGCTGTTATCCAAGCAACTATTTGGTCAGGTATTTATCAGAAACTAGGTTTTGATTTGGAAGAAGGGATGAAGATCAATGTTATCGGTCGTGTCCAAGTCTATGAACCAAGTGGGAGCTACTCTATCATCATTGAAAAGGCAGAGCCTGATGGTGTAGGGGCTCTTGCAATTCAGTTCGAACAATTAAAAAAGAAATTATCGGAAGAGGGGCTTTTTCAAGAACGCTTTAAACAAGCAATCCCTCAGTTTGCAAAACGCATTGGGGTTGTGACTAGTCGTAGTGGTGCTGTTATACAGGATATTATTACTACCGTTAGCAGACGTTTCCCAGGGGTAGAGATTGTTTTATATCCTACCAAGGTTCAAGGCGAAGGGGCAGCAGAGGAGATTGCCCGTAACATTGCTAGAGCTAATGAACGAGAAGACTTGGATGTTCTTATCATTGGCCGTGGTGGTGGATCAATTGAGGATCTTTGGGCTTTTAACGAAGAAATTGTAGTGCGTTCTATCTTTGAATCTCGTTTACCGATTATTTCAAGTGTGGGCCACGAAACAGATGTAACCTTGGCTGATTTTGTTGCCGACAAGAGAGCAGCAACACCAACTGCTGCAGCAGAGTTAGCTACTCCTGTGACTAAGTTAGATCTACTGACCTACCTTAAAAATCAAGAGAAACGAATGGCTACTGCCGTACAAAATACTTTATCAAAGAAAAAAGAAGCCTTGAGAGGGCTTAGTCAATCAGTCATCTTCAGGCAACCAGAGCGTTTATATGATGGATATCTGCAACGCTTGGATCAGTTAATGCTTCGACTGAAGCAGGGATTGAATGGTGAGTTAGTTAGAAATCAACAGAAGGTTCAAGCTCAAATTCACCGTTTGGAGCAATTATCGCCAAATGTCAAGATTCAGCGCTACCAAGACCGTATTCAACAGTTACAAAAATTAATGCGTAGCCAGATGGCTGTGATCTATGATGCCAAGGTTGCTGAAGTAAAACGCTTGTCAGAAGCTCTACTCATGTTAGATACGAGTCGTATCGTAGCAAGGGGTTATGCGATTGTTAAAAAAGAGGATACCGTGGTATCTTCAGCAAATGATTTGAAAAAAAATGACCAGGTGATGTTGATGATGCGAGATGGTCATGTAGAATTAGAGGTTAAAGATGTCAAAACAGAAGAAATTTGAAGATAATTTAGCAGAGCTTGAGACTATTGTTCAGAGTTTAGAAAATGGTGAAATTGCTTTAGAAGATGCCATTGCTGCTTTTCAAAAAGGGATGATATTATCAAAAGAATTGCAAGCGACGCTTGATAAAGCTGAAAAGACCTTGGTTAAAGTCATGCAAGAAGATGGAACAGAAAGCGAACTTCTATGAACAAGCAAGAAAAATTAGCTATGGTCGAGTCAGCTCTTGAAGAGTTTTATGGTGACCAGCAATTTGCATTAAGCTTAAGAGAAGCAGTTCTTTATTCCATACATGCTGGAGGTAAAAGGATTCGGCCATATCTGCTTTTAGAAGTTTTAGAGGCCTTAAAGGTTCCTATTACATTAGCTCATGCACAGGTTGCTGCAGCTCTTGAAATGATTCACACAGGAAGCCTAATCCATGATGATCTTCCCGCTATGGATGATGATGATTATCGTCGTGGGCGTTTAACCAACCATAAAAAGTTTGGTGAAGCTTTAGCTATTTTAGCTGGCGATGCTCTCTTTTTAGATCCTTATGCCTTAATAGCGCAAGCTGATCTATCCAGTCAGGCTAAGGTAGATTTGATAGCTTCCTTGTCTCTTGCTTCTGGTAGTATGGGAATGGTAGCCGGTCAAGTGTTGGATATGGAAGGTGAAGGCAAACACTTAAACTTAGAAGAACTCCAGACCATCCACGCTAACAAAACTGGTAAACTCATAGCCTTTCCTTTTCAAGCAGCTGGAATTATTTCAGGATTAGATGCAAGGCTACAAGAAGACCTCAAATACATTGGCGAGTTGATTGGGCTTGCTTTCCAAGTCAGAGATGATGTCTTAGATGTTACTGCTAGTTTTGAAGAAATCGGTAAGACCCCGCAGAAAGATTTGCAAGCAGAGAAGTCGACCTATCCTGCTTTGCTAGGTTTAGATGAGGCGATTGTGTTTTGCAATCATACTTTGGATCGGGCTAACGCAAAGTTAGAAGAAATCAGTCGATTAGTCAACTTTGATAAAGGACCAATTGTAGAAATAGTAGAAAGTTTGAGAATCAATGCCTAAGGAAAGAGTAGATGTACTTGCCTACAAACAAGGTTTATTTGAAACAAGAGAACAGGCTAAGCGTGGCGTAATGGCTGGATTAGTGATTGCAGTCCTTAATGGTGAGCGTTTTGATAAACCAGGAGAAAAAATTCCTGATGATACTGAATTAAAACTCAAGGGTGAGAAACTCAAGTATGTGAGTCGAGGCGGCTTGAAACTTGAGAAAGCCTTAGAAAAATTTGACATATCAGTTGAAGGCAAAACGACCATTGATATTGGTGCTTCAACAGGAGGCTTTACGGATGTCATGCTTCAAAATGGTGCAAAACTGGTTTATGCCGTTGATGTTGGGACCAATCAGCTAGCCTGGAAATTACGCCAAGATTCACGTGTTATCAGCATGGAGCAATTTAACTTTCGTTATGCTGAAAAGGCTGATTTTGAACTAGAGCCAAGCTTCGCAAGTATCGATGTGAGTTTTATTTCTTTGAGTCTCATTTTACCGGCTCTACATAGAATATTGGTCGACCAAGGGGAAGTTGTTGCACTCATAAAACCACAGTTCGAGGCAGGCCGAGAACAGATTGGTAAAAATGGAATTATCAGAGATGCCAAAGTTCACCAAAATGTTTTAGAATCAGTTACTAAAATGGCAGTTGATGAAGGATTCTCAGTCTTAGGATTGGATTTCTCTCCTATTCAAGGTGGACACGGGAATATTGAGTTTCTTGCTTATTTACGTAAAGAAGAACATGCAAGCAACCAAGTAGTTTCTGAAATAGAAAAAGTAGTAGAAAAAGCACATAGAGAGTTTAAAGATGAATAAAAAAGAAAGACTTGAAAAGATTAGAAGATTTGTGACTGACTATCAAATCGGCACACAAGAAGAAATCGTTGAACACTTGAGAGAAGCAGGGATTTCTGCCACTCAAGCAACTGTTTCACGTGATATCAAAGAATTAGGGATTGTAAAAATTCCTTTGAAAGACAATACATATGTCTATGAATTACCAAAGTCAGTAGTTAAAAGTTTACAGTTAGCTGAGAACAATATCGAAAGTTTCGAAAGAATGGGGAATCTCATTAATTTAGATGTTATTCCTGGGAATACAATTTTTGTTAAAAGTCAATTGACTCAAACATTTTCGGATATGATTTTTAGCTGTTTAGCAGATGATAACTCAATTTTAATTGTGGCGCGAACTGAAGAAGCAGCTGTAGAGATTGTCGAGCAAGTTAAAAAGTGGTAGGACCTTATGTTACTTGAAATTTCAATTAAAAACTTTGCCATCATTGAGGCTATTTCACTTGATTTTGAGAAGGGAATGACAGTTCTGACGGGGGAAACCGGTGCTGGGAAGTCTATCATCATCGATGCTATGAATATGATGCTGGGAGCAAGAGCCACAACGGATGTTATTCGTCATGGTGCTCCTAAGGCTGAAATCGAAGGTCTTTTCTCAATTGAAAATAGTCGAGCTTTACAAGAGATTTTTGATGAGCAAGGTCTGGAGTTAGGCGATGAAATCATCATCCGTCGTGAAATTTTACAAAACGGGCGTAGTGTTAGTCGTGTCAATGGACAGATGGTTAATCTATCTGTTCTTCGCTCAATTGGACAGTATCTGGTTGATATCCATGGCCAACATGATCAAGAAGAGTTAATGCGTCCCCAATTGCACATTCAGATGCTTGATGGGTTTGGTGATGCAGATTTTCTGGAACTGAAGCAAGCCTACCAGACAAACTTTGATGCTTATCGTAAAATGCGCAAACAACTTCTTGAGATTAAGAAAAATCAAGAAGAGCACAAGGCTCGTATTGAAATGTTGGAATTTCAGATGGCTGAAATTGAATCTGCATCCCTACAGCCAGGTGAAGACCTCAAACTAAACCAAGAACGAGATAAACTTTTAAATCATAAACATATTGCTGATACGTTGACTAATGCTTATACAATGTTAGATAATGAAGAATTTTCAAGTCTAGCTAACGTGCGTTCAGCAATGAATGATATGGAAAGTTTAGAAGACTATGATGCAGAGTACCGTGAAATATCGTCCTCTCTATCTGAATCCTACTATGTTTTAGAGGATGTCACTAAGCGTTTAGAGGATATTATCGAAGATTTAGATTTCGATGGTAATCGCTTGATGCAGATTGAAAGCCGTTTAGATCTCATTCACTCCATTACACGTAAGTATGGTGGGAATGTTGACGATGTCTTGATGTACTTTGCTAAAATCACAGAAGAATACAACCTTCTGACTGGCAATCATTTATCTTCAGATGATTTGGAAGTCGAACTCAAAAAGTTGGAAGTAAGCCTGGTAGATTTAGCAAGTAAGCTTGCATCTGCTCGACATAACTTAGCTCAACAATTAGAAATTGAGATTCAGCAAGAACTCAAAGACCTTTATATGGATAAGGCTCGATTTCAGGTTCAATTTAATAAAGGTAAGTTTACTCGTGAAGGAAATGAAAGTGTTGAATTTTACATCTCCACCAACCCTGGAGAAGACTTTAAACCATTGGTTAAAGTAGCTTCTGGAGGAGAGTTATCTCGCCTCATGTTGGCGATCAAGTCTGCTTTTTCTCGTAAGGAAGGTAAGACCAGCATTGTATTTGATGAAGTGGACACAGGAGTTTCAGGTCGTGTAGCCCAAGCAATTGCTCAAAAGATTCATAAAATTGGTCAGCACGGCCAAGTATTAGCTATATCTCATCTTCCTCAAGTCATTGCGATCGCAGATTATCAGTTCTTTATTGAAAAGATTAGTAATGACCATTCAACTGTTTCAACAGTTCGCTTGTTGACAGTCGAAGAAAGGGTGGAAGAAGTTGCTAAAATGTTGGCTGGGGAGAATGTGACTGAAGCAGCACTTAGTCAAGCGAGAGAATTGTTGCAAAGTAAGGAGAAATAAATGACAGACTATTATGTTATTGGAGATGTCCATGGGAAAGCAGGAATGCTTGAAGACCTTCTAAAAACATGGGATGGTAAGACTCAATTACTCTTTCTTGGAGATTTGATTGATAGAGGAGAAGATAGTCGTCGTGTTCTTGAAATGGTCAAAGACTTGGTAGAAAATCAAGGAGCGATTTGCATTTCAGGAAATCACGAGTACATGTTTTTAACTTGGTTGGATGATCCTGAAGAAAGCTATGATCATTACCGTAGGAATGGTGGAGATACAACTATTAATTCTATTTTGGGGCGTCCACTGGATGCACCAGTAGATGGAGTAGCAGATGCTAAGCGTGTTGAGACGGAAGCTACAGACTTAGTTGAATTTATCCGTCAGATGCCTTTTGTGATTGAAACAGATAAGTATATCTTTGTTCATGCAGGAATTGATTTAACTTTGGATGATTGGCATGAAACTACAGATTACAAGAAAGTCTGGCTCAGAAAACCATTCCACGAAGCAGTTAATCATACAGGGAAAACAATTGTCTTTGGGCATACACCTGTCTATGGACTTTTGGAACAAAAACCAGGAACTGCAGAACTTTGGATGACAGAAGATGGAAAAATCGGAATGGATGGAGGAGCTGTCTATGGTGGTGTCCTTCATGGAATTGTCTTTACTGACCAAGGTATGACAGACCACTATTTCATCGAAAATGACGGCTTTGTTGCGGAAGATTAATACTCTCTACAGGGTATTATGGTCTTGTCAAAAACATAAAAACAATTTATAATTAATAGATACCCTGAAAGGAAGAGAATCTTGAATTTAGAAGAATTGAAAAAACGTCAGGAGAAGATCCGAAACTTTTCCATTATCGCTCATATTGACCATGGGAAGTCAACATTGGCAGACCGTATTTTGGAGGCTACAGAGACGGTTTCTAGTCGTGAAATGCAAGCTCAGCTTCTTGATAGTATGGACCTAGAGAGAGAGCGTGGGATTACTATCAAACTGAATGCCATCGAGCTTAATTATACTGCCAAAGACGGCGAGACTTATATTTTCCACCTGATTGACACACCAGGACACGTGGACTTCACTTATGAGGTATCACGTTCTCTAGCTGCCTGCGAGGGAGCCATTTTGGTTGTCGATGCTGCCCAAGGGATTGAGGCTCAAACACTGGCAAACGTCTATCTTGCTTTGGATAATGATTTGGAAATCCTTCCAGTTATCAATAAAATTGACCTACCAGCAGCAGATCCAGAGCGCGTGCGTACAGAAATTGAAGATGTCATCGGTCTGGATGCTAGTGAGGCTGTATTAGCTTCAGCAAAAGCTGGGATTGGAATTGAAGATATTTTAGAGCAAATTGTAGAAAAAGTTCCAGCACCAACTGGTGATGTATCAGCACCACTAAAAGCTTTGATTTTTGACTCAGTTTACGATGCTTATCGTGGCGTTATCCTCCAAGTTCGTGTCATGGATGGAGTTGTTAAGCCAGGTGATAAGATTCAGCTCATGAGCAATGGTAAAACCTTTGATGTTACTGAGGTCGGAATATTCACACCCAAAGCAGTGGGACGTGACTTCCTTGCGACAGGTGACGTTGGTTATATTGCAGCATCTATCAAGACTGTTCAAGACACTCGTGTCGGTGATACAGTTACCTTGGCGGCAAACCCTGCTTCAGAACCCCTATCTGGATACAAGCAGATGAATCCGATGGTTTTCGCAGGTCTTTATCCAATCGAGTCAAATAAATACAATGACCTTCGTGAAGCCCTTGAAAAATTGCAGTTGAACGATGCTAGTCTTCAGTTTGAACCCGAAACATCGCAAGCTCTTGGATTCGGTTTCCGTTGTGGATTCTTGGGTCTCCTTCATATGGATGTTATTCAGGAACGTTTGGAACGTGAGTTCAACATTGACTTGATCATGACTGCACCATCCGTTATTTACAAGGTCAATCAGACTGATGGTGAGTCTATGGATGTATCGAATCCATCCGAGTTTCCTGATCCTACAAAGATTGCGACTATTGAAGAACCTTATGTTAAAGCACAAATCATGGTACCACAGGAATTTGTAGGAGCTGTTATGGAACTAGCTCAGCGCAAACGTGGTGACTTTGTGACGATGGACTATATCGATGATAATCGTGTGAATGTTATCTACCAAATTCCACTTGCTGAAATTGTCTTTGATTTCTTTGATAAGCTCAAATCTTCAACACGTGGCTATGCAAGCTTTGACTATGAACTGTCAGAGTATCGTCCATCTAAACTGGTTAAAATGGATATCCTTCTCAATGGAGACAAGGTTGATGCACTCAGCTTTATCGTTCACAAGGACTTTGCCTATGAACGTGGGAAACTCATCGTTGATAAACTCAAGAAAATCATTCCACGTCAACAGTTTGAAGTTCCAATCCAAGCAGCTATTGGACACAAGATTGTAGCTCGTACAGATATCAAAGCTCTTCGTAAAAACGTTCTTGCCAAATGTTATGGAGGAGATGTTTCGCGTAAACGTAAACTTCTTGAAAAACAAAAGGCTGGTAAAAAGCGTATGAAAGCTATCGGATCAGTAGAAGTTCCTCAAGAAGCCTTCCTAAGTGTCTTGAGTATGGATGAAGAATAATTGATTCCTAATACAGTTATCTTTTGACACTTATCTTTTCATTCATTAGAATAGAAGTGAAAGGAGAAGGATTATGAAAAAAATCGTCAGCTTATCTACACTTTTAGTGTGTTGCCTTTGCCTCGCTGCTTGTAATACTTCAAAATCTAAAAAAGAAGTAGCCTCAGATACAACAACAGTCCAGGAAACTACCACTGCTCAAGAAACAACAACTGTAGCCGAATCAACAATTAAAGATACACAGGTAATTGGGTCAGATGCTTATGGCTACGTAAAAGTGCCAAAATCATGGATTCATTTTACAGAAGTTGAGGGTGGTGATGATATTCAGTACTGTGATGGAACGGACATCAATATCGTAACCCTAAATACTTTTAAACCAGAGCACCTTGGTGTTAGTGAAAGTGAATATGCTGCTCTTGATGCTGTTCAAGTCTCTACTAGTGTTTATCAAACTAAACAACAAAGCAAGGATTTCTCTAAAGTTTGGGGATCTAAGTCAAAAATTGGTGGTTATGACGCCTATGTCGTAAACTGTATTGCTAAAAATGGTAAATATTTAGTGATCTGGATCTTTAAATCAGACGATGGTAAGTTTAGATACGTTTCTCTAGAAGGAACACCTGAAGTTTTAAAGGATATGCTTCCATTGATTGAACAAAGTTGGACTACGAAAAATAATTAATATAAAAAAAACAGGATGTATGTCCTGTTTTTTTCTATCTTTTTTTAAAACTATTTAAAATTATTTGCTGTTTAAAATCAAACAAAAAAAATAAAAATCAAACAAAATACAACAAAAAAATATTGACAACGGTTTCATATAGTGTTATACTTTTATCATAAAAGTTAAATATGAAGGGAGAAGGTCATGGGATTAGATCATTTCTTCAGCAAAGACTTAGTTTTTTGTTTAGAAGCAGATAATCAAGAGCAACTATTTGATCAAGTTGCGACCCTATTGGAAGAAAAGAAAGTTGTTACGGATACCTATCGATCGGCATTGATTGAACGTGAAAAAATGTTCCCAACCGGTTTAGATATGGAATTTCTTGGGAAGGACTTGCCGAATGTAGCAATCCCTCACACAGACACGATTCATAATTTAACTGAAAACGTTGTTGTGGTTCGCTTAGCGAAACCAGTAACATTCCACAACATGATTGCTCCTGACAAGGAAGTAGAAGTATCATTACTCTTCTTTATCATCAATAATTCAAGTTCGAGTCAAACTAATATTCTTGCTCAATTGATGGACTTCTTTACAGGCAATGGTCATCTAGAAGCACTTTCTAAGATTACAGAACCAGAAGCTTTGTTCCAGTATATCTCAGAAGCAACTGCTTAAATTCATAAATAAATAGTAAATAAAAATCGGAGGAAATCCAAATGATTAAAATTCTTGCTGCATGTGGTGCAGGTGTTAACTCAAGCCACCAAATTAAAAGCGCTCTAGAAGAAGAGCTATCTAACCGTGGATACGACGTACAGTGTGACGCAGTTATGGTTAAAGATGTCAACGAAGACTTGATTAAAGGTTATGATATCTTCACACCAATTGCTGCAACAGACTTAGGTTTTGACCCTGGTATCCCAGTAGTAGAAGCTGGACCTATCTTATTCCGTATTCCAGCGATGAGTGCTCCAGTTTATGACAATATTGAAGCAGCAATTAAAGAACACGGATTAAGTTAATTATTATTTTGTAATTTTCCATAAAAATAAAGGGAGGAAAAATTATGGATTTCATTATTGAGTTGGCCAATAAAGTATTCAAGCCAATCTTGGATATGGGTGGCCCAATCATCATGCTGATCATTTTGACAGTATTGGCTTTACTTTTCGGAGTTAAATTCTCCAAAGCACTTGAAGGTGGTATTAAACTTGCCATCGCGCTTACTGGTATCGGTGCTATCATCGGAATGCTTAACGGAGCTTTCTCAGCTTCTCTTGCAAAATTCGTTGAAAATACTGGTATTCAATTGAACATCACCGACGTTGGTTGGGCACCACTTGCTACAATCACTTGGGGTTCTGCCTGGACACTCTACTTCTTGCTTGTGATGTTGATTGTCAACATTGTAATGCTTGCAATGAAGAAAACAGACACACTTGACGTTGATATCTTCGATATCTGGCACTTGTCTATTACAGGTCTTTTGATTAAATGGTATGCTGACAAGAGTGGAGTTGGTCAAGGGGTTTCTCTTTTCATCGCGACTGCAGCAGTTGTTCTTGTAGGGGTTCTTAAAATCATCAACTCTGACTTGATGAAACCAACATTTGATGATCTTCTTAACGCACCAAGTTCATCACCAATGACTTCAACTCACATGAACTACATGATGAACCCAGTTATCATGGTTTTGGATAAGATTTTTGATAAATTCTTCCCAGGTCTTGATAAATACGACTTTGACGCTGCTAAATTGAACAAACGAATCGGTTTCTGGGGATCTAAATTCTTCATCGGTTTCATCCTTGGTATCGTTATCGGTTTGATGGGAACTCCACATCCAGTTGCTGGTGTTGAAGGTGCTGATAAATGGGAACTAGTTATTAAAGGTTGGTTGTCACTTGGTTTGACTGCCGGTGTCTGCTTGGAGCTCTTCTCATTGATCGGTTCATGGTTCATCGCAGCCGTAGAACCACTTTCACAAGGTATTACAAACGTTGCTACTAAACGTCTTCAAGGACGTAAATTCAACATCGGTCTTGACTGGCCATTTATCGCTGGTCGTGCTGAAATCTGGGCTTGTGCCAACGTACTTGCACCAATCATGTTGATTGAAGCAGTGCTTCTTTCAAATGTCGGAAATGGTATCTTGCCACTTGCTGGTATCATCGCAATGGGTGTAACTCCAGCTCTCTTGGTAGTTACTCGTGGTAAATTGCTCCGTATGATTATCTTCGGAACACTATTGTTGCCACTCTTCCTTCTTTCAGGTACACTTATCGCACCATTTGCAACAGATCTTGCTAAAAGTGTAGGTGCCTTCCCAGAAGGTGTGAGCCAAACTCAATTGATCACTCACTCAACACTTGAAGGACCAATCGAAAAACTTCTTGGTTGGACAATTGGTAACACTACAACAGGTGATATCAAAGCAATTATTGGTGCAGTAATCTTCCTTACTTTCTATATCGGTATTTTCGCATGGTACAGAAAACAAATGATCAAACGTAACGAAGAATACGCAGCAAACGCAAAATAATTTGCTCCTAAAAATGTAAATTGTAAAAACTAGGTTGTCAGTTTCCACTATGGAGCAGTCAGCCTAGTTTTTTTAGAGAATTGGAGGTAAGACTTGTGATTGAATTAAAATCAGATCAATTATATGTTCAGTTTCAAACACTTGGTGGCGCACTTTCTTCTATAAAGGACAAGGATGGTGTAGAGTATTTGTGGCAGGGAGATCCAACTTATTGGAGTGGACAAGCTCCTGTATTATTCCCAATTTGTGGCTCGGTTAGAAATGATACGGTCCTATATGATCAAGAAGATGGTAGTCAAAAAGAAGGAAAAATTCCTCGACATGGTCTAGTAAGAAAAAAAGAATTTACATTAGTAGAACAAACAGATAATTCTGTTACATTCGCTATCGAAGACGATGAAGAAATGTATGCAAATTACCCTTATCATTTTCGTTTAGAAATCACTTATACAGTGACTGGGAAAACCATACGTACTCAGTATAAAATCTATAATAAAGAATCAGAAAAGAGTATGCCATATTTTATCGGTGGGCATCCTGGTTTTAACTGTCCCTTACTAGATGACGAGGTATATGAAGATTACTATCTTGAATTTGAAAAGCCAGAAACATGTACAGTTCCAAAACCTTTCCCAGAAACAGGAATGTTAGATTTCAAAGATAGAAGTTCTTGGTTAAACAATCAAAAAGAAATAGACTTGAATTATGACTTCTTTAGCTATGATGCTGTGACATTAGATGAGTTGGAATCTCGCACAGTAGCTTTGCGTTCACGAAAACATGATAAAGGTTTGAAACTACATTTTAAAGAGTTTCCAAATTTAATCGTATGGTCAACTCTTAATAAAGGTCCTTTTATTGCCTTGGAACCATGGTCAGGTTTGTCTACTTCAATAGAAGAAGGAGATCGACTGGAAGATAAGAAAGATGTTAAAATTTTGAAGCCTGGCCGTTTTGAACAGCTTGGTTTCGATATCGAGATTTTATAAAAAATAAACAAAAACAAACATAAATTGTTGACTTTTCCAACTAATAGTAGTATATTATGTTTATAAAGAACAATTTGTGTTTATTTTAACAAGATTACAGTTCTGGCTTTTCTCTGAAGAAAGCTTATTAAGAAACGAATAAGATATTTGTTCTTAATTTAAATTATTGTCAACATAACTACTAGTAACTATTTGAGAAAGGTCTCTTTTAGGCTAGAATCAGAAAGTTTTACTGGTCTATTATAAAAAAGGAGTATACAATATGGCTATTGTTATTGGTGCAGATGCTGCAGGTTTAAGATTGAAAGAAGTTGTAAAAAACTTCTTGGAAAAAGAAAACTTCCACGTAGTGGATGTTACAGCAGAAGGTCAAGACTTTGTTGATGTAACTCTAGCAGTTGCGGAAGAAGTTAAGAAAGAAGAACAAAACCTTGGTATCGTCATTGATGCTTATGGTGCAGGTCCATTTATGGTTGCTACTAAAATCAAAGGAATGGTTGCTGCAGAAGTTTCTGATGAACGTTCAGCTTATATGACTCGCGGTCACAACAACTCACGTATAATTACGATGGGTGCTCAACTTGTTGGTGATGAATTGGCTAAAAACATTGCTAAAGGCTTTGTGAATGGTAAATACGACGGCGGTCGTCACCAAATCAGGGTCGACATGTTGAACAAAATGTGCTAATACTCTTCAAAAATCAAGATAATCTGTCGTCAGCTAACTTTAGCTAACCTCAGTTATGCTCGCAGCTCGCTTCCTAAGCTAATCTTGATTTTTCTTGAGTTAGGATAAATGATATTAGATTTATACAATTAATCGGAGGGAATAACTAATGAGAATTGCAATCGGATGTGACCACATCGTAACAAATGAAAAAATGGCGGTTTCAGAATTTTTGAAATCTAAAGGACATGAAGTCATCGACTTTGGTACTTATGACCACGCTCGTACCCACTATCCAATCTTTGGTAAAAAAGTTGGTGAAGCAGTAGTTAGTGGCCAAGCTGATCTTGGTGTATGTATCTGTGGTACTGGTGTAGGTATCAATAATGCTGTTAACAAGGTTCCTGGTGTTCGATCTGCTTTGGTTCGCGATATGACAACAGCTCTATATGCAAAAGAACAATTAAATGCCAACGTAATCGGATTTGGTGGTAAAATCACTGGTGAATTGCTCATGTGTGATATCATTGAAGCTTTCATCAACGCTGAATACAAACCATCAGAAGAAAACAAAAAATTGATCGCTAAAATCCAACACGTTGAAACTCATAACGATCATCAAACTGATGCCAACTTCTTTACAGAGTTCCTTGAAAAATGGGATCGTGGTGAATACCACGACTAAGAGGTGACTTATGATTTTAACAGTCACAATGAACCCATCCATTGATATTTCCTATCCTTTGGATGAACTGAAAATTGACACTGTCAACCGTGTGGTGGATGTCACTAAAACTGCTGGTGGTAAAGGTCTTAACGTTACTCGTGTCCTATCCGAATTTGGTGACTCCGTAGTCGCAACAGGACTTGTCGGTGGTAAACTTGGTGATTTTTTAGTAGAGAATATTGATGATAAAGTAAGTAAACGTTTCTTCTCTATTCAAGGTGAAACCCGTAACTGTATCGCAATTCTACATGGAGAAAACCAAACAGAAATCCTAGAAAAAGGTCCTGAAGTTCAAGAAAAAGAAGGTCAAGATTTCTTGGCTCATTTCAAAGAACTTTTAGAGACTGTAGAGGTAGTGGCCATTTCAGGTAGTCTACCTGCAGGTCTTCCAGTTGATTACTATGCTAGTTTAGTTGAACTTGCGAATCATGCTGGGAAACCTGTTGTATTGGACTGTTCAGGCGCTGCACTTCAGGCTGTTCTTGAGTCTCCACATAAACCAACAGTCATCAAACCAAATAATGAAGAATTATCTCAACTTTTAGGAAGAGAAATTTCTAAAGACTTGGATGAATTAAAAGAAGTCCTTCAAGAACCACTATTTGATGGAATCGAGTGGATTATCGTTTCCTTAGGTGCTAACGGAGCATTCGCTAAACACGGTAACACTTTCTACAAAGTAGATATTCCTAGAATTCAAGTAGTAAATCCAGTCGGTTCTGGCGATTCTACAGTGGCAGGTATTGCTTCAGGGCTTTTCCATAAAGAAACGGATCAAGAACTGTTGATCAAGGCAAATGTCCTTGGTATGCTTAATGCTCAAGAAAAAATGACCGGTCATGTCAATATGGCTAACTATCAAGGTCTATATGACCAATTAATTGTAAAAGAGGTATAAAATGGTTTTAACAGAAAATAAACGCGCTTGTATGCAAAAACTCTCTGATGAGAATGGTATCATCTCAGCTCTCGCCTTTGACCAACGTGGTGCTTTGAAACGCCTCATGGCTCAATACCAAACAGAAGAGCCAACAGTTGCTCAAATGGAAGAACTTAAAGTATTGGTAGCAGATGAATTGACTAAATATGCTTCATCTATGCTACTTGACCCTGAGTACGGACTTCCAGCTACAAAAGCTCTTGATCCAAATGCTGGTCTTCTCCTTGCTTATGAGAAAACAGGATACGATACAACAAGTACAAAACGCTTGCCAGACTGCTTGGATGTTTGGTCTGCAAAACGTATCAAAGAAAAAGGTGCAGATGCCGTTAAATTCTTGCTTTACTATGACGTAGATAGCTCTGACGAACTCAACCAACAAAAACAAGCCTACATTGAACGTATTGGTTCTGAGTGTGTAGCTGAAGACATTCCATTCTTCCTTGAAATCTTGGCTTACGATGAAAAGATTGCGGACGCAGGTTCTGCAGAATACGCTAAAGTAAAACCACGCAAGGTTATCGGTGCTATGAAGGTCTTCTCAGACCCACGCTTTAATATCGATGTCTTGAAAGTGGAAGTTCCAGTTAACGTGAAATACGTTGAAGGATTTGGCGATGGCGAAATCGTTCACACACGTGAAGAAGCAGCAGACTTCTTTAAAGCTCAAGACGAAGCTACTAACTTGCCATACATCTACTTGAGTGCAGGAGTATCAGCTAAGCTCTTCCAAGAAACTCTTGTATTTGCCCACGAATCAGGTGCAAACTTCAATGGTGTTCTTTGTGGACGTGCAACATGGGCTGGATCAGTTGAAGCTTATATCAAAGACGGTGAAGCAGCTGCTCGCGAATGGCTTCGTACAACTGGTTTTGAGAACATCGATGAACTCAACAAAGTTCTTAAAACAACAGCAACTTCATGGACCGAACGTGTTTAAATTTCCACCCTTTTTATGTCAAAACCCAGCTAAAAACTTTTAAAAAAAAGTTGTATGTAAAGGTTTACAAAATAAAAATCTTGTGCTATACTTAAGTCACAAGTTAATAAGAGTGAGTGTTACTAAGTAATATTAGGCATGATCACAGATGACTCAGAAATTTATTTTCAGGGTCATTTGTGGTCATTTTTTATGCTCTAGCTCTTAAATGACAGAACAAGGAGGTCGACATGTATCGGATATTAAATCCAATGAACCATAATGTTTCTCTTGTACGTAACGGAAACGGTGAAGAGCTTGTAGTAATTGGGAAAGGGATTGCCTTTGGAAAAAAGAAAGGTGATTTGATTTCCGAAGAGCAAGTTGAAAAAGTTTTTCGGATGAAGACTGAAGAATCTCGAGAAAATTTTATGACTCTACTCAAGGATGTTCCGTTAGACTTTATTACCGTTACTTATGAAATTATCGATAATCTTTCAAAAAAATACCAATATCCTGTTCAAGAGTACCTCTACGTAACCTTAACAGACCATATCTATTGTTCTTATCAAGCGATTAGCCAAGGACGTTATAAGGATAGTAATTTACCTGATATTTCAAAGGAGTATCCTATTGCTTTTCAAATAGCTCAAGAGTCTTTTGAAATCTATAATAGTAAACTATCTGGTAATTTACCAAAGGATGAAATAAAAAGAATAGCCTACCACTTTATTAATGCCGAGGGTGAGAATGAGGTAGAAGTTGCAGAAGCTATTGATAAGAGAAAGGAAATCATAAAGAAGGTTGAGAGTCTTCTCAGGAGCTATGACATTCAAAGAACCCATGAAAATAATAATTTCTACGATCGTTTTATGATTCATCTAAATTATTTCTTGGATTACCTTGATCGAAGTCGGGATGATAATCAATCCTTGCTCGATATG
This sequence comes from Streptococcus sp. oral taxon 061, assembly GCF_964211575.1. Lineage (GTDB taxonomy): Bacteria > Bacillota > Bacilli > Lactobacillales > Streptococcaceae > Streptococcus. The sequence continues at coordinate 168,097 of NZ_CAXOQQ010000004.1, forward strand.
GAAGAACATATCAAAACTACATATCCAAAAGCATTTGAAATTGGTAGCAAAATTTATGAAGTCATTGCTCAGGAAACTGGGGTAGACCTATATAAGAGTGAACGAGTTTACCTTGTTCTACATATTCAACGTTTATTGTCATAATATTTACTAAAAATTATATAAGGAGAAATCTATCATGAATAGAGAAGAAGTAACACTGTTAGGTTTTGAGATTGTTGCCTATGCTGGCGATGCTCGTTCAAAACTCTTAGAAGCTCTGAAAGCTGCTGAAGCTGGTGATTTTGCTAAAGCAGATGCGTTAGTTGAAGAAGCCGGTGCTTGCATCGCAGAGGCTCACCATGCCCAAACAAGCTTGTTAACAAAGGAAGCTGCAGGTGACGATTTAGCCTATAGCGTGACCATGATGCATGGCCAAGATCACCTGATGACAACAATCTTGCTAAAAGATTTGATGCATCATTTAATTGAACTTTATAAAAGAGGAGCTAAATAATGAATAAGTTAATTGCCTATATCGAGAAAGGGAAGCCTTTCTTTGAAAAACTATCTCGAAATATCTATCTTCGTGCTATTCGGGATGGATTTATCGCTGGGATGCCAGTCATTCTATTCTCAAGTATTTTTATCTTGATTGCCTTTGTGCCTAATTCATGGGGATTTGTATGGTCTGATGATGTTGTAGCGCTTTTGATGAAACCTTATAGCTATTCAATGGGTATTCTCGCACTTTTGGTTGCTGGTACAACAGCTAAATCCTTAACAGACTCTGTTAACCGTAACATGGAGAAAACCAATCAAATCAACTATATGTCAACGCTATTAGCTGCTATTGTTGGGTTATTGATGTTGGCAGCTGACCCAATTGAAGGGGGCTTTGCAACAGGTTTCCTCGGAACAAAAGGTTTGCTTTCAGCTTTCCTAGCAGCCTTTGTGACTGTAGCAATCTATAAGGTTTGTGTGAAGAATAATGTTACTATTCGAATGCCTGATGAAGTTCCACCAAATATCTCACAGGTCTTTAAAGATGTTATTCCATTTACGCTTTCTGTCGTTTCCCTATACGGTCTTGACTTACTTGCTCGTCATTTTGTTGGTGCAAGCGTAGCAGAATCAATCGGTAAATTCTTTGCGCCTCTATTCTCAGCAGCAGACGGTTATGTTGGTATTACGATCATTTTTGGTGCCTTTGCATTCTTCTGGTTTATTGGTATCCATGGCCCATCTATCGTTGAGCCTGCGATTGCAGCGATTACTTATGCAAATGCCGAAGTCAACTTGAACCTCCTTCAACAAGGTATGCACGCTGATAAGATCCTTACATCTGGTACACAAATGTTCATCGTCACTATGGGTGGTACAGGAGCAACTCTTGTGGTTCCATTCATGTTTATGTGGTTGTGTAAATCGAAACGAAATCGTGCTATTGGACGCGCTTCAGTAGTTCCTACATTCTTCGGTGTAAACGAACCAATCTTGTTTGGTGCACCGCTTGTTTTGAACCCAATCTTCTTTATCCCATTCATCTTTGCACCAATTGCAAACGTATGGATCTTTAAGTTCTTTATTGAAACACTTGGCATGAACTCATTTACTGCCAACCTTCCATGGACTACACCAGGACCTCTTGGTATTGTTCTTGGTACCAACTTCCAGTTCTTATCATTCGCTCTTGCAGCATTGTTAATTGTAGTAGATATTGTTATCTACTATCCATTCCTCAAGGTTTATGATGAACAAATTCTTGAAGAAGAACGTTCAGGTAAAGCTAATGATGAATTAAAAGAAAAAGTTGCAGCAAACTTTAACACTGCAAAAGCAGATGCTATTCTTGAAAAAGCTGGAGTAGATTCAGCACAAAATACAATTACTGAAGAAACAAACGTCCTCGTTCTTTGTGCGGGTGGAGGAACAAGTGGTCTTCTTGCCAATGCTTTGAATAAAGCCGCAGAAGAGTATAAAGTTCCAGTTAAAGCTGCAGCAGGTGGCTATGGAGCCCACCGTGAAATGTTGCCAGAATTTGACCTTGTTATCTTGGCGCCTCAGGTTGCCTCCAACTTCGAAGATATGAAGGCTGAAACAGATAAACTAGGTATCAAACTTGCTAAGACAGAAGGTGCACAGTACATTAAGTTAACCCGTGATGGAAAAGGTGCTCTGGCATTCGTTCAGGCGCAATTTGATTAACGATAGGTATTGTGAAACAGTCTCCTATTATTTGGAAAATTACTCCGATTTTCTTATAGTTATAAATTTGTTTCCCCCTAATGTCACAAATTGGTGACGTAAATAAGAAGTGAGATGGAGATGGATGCTTCACTAACTCCTCTCCCCTCACTTTTCATTTTATCCAATCAAGAAATAGGTGAAAAAATGACAAAAACACTTCCTAAAGATTTTATTTTTGGTGGCGCAACAGCAGCTTATCAGGCAGAAGGTGCGACTCATACAGACGGTAAAGGACCTGTTGCATGGGACAAATATTTAGCAGACAACTATTGGTACACAGCTGAACCAGCTAGTGATTTTTACCATAAATATCCAGTAGACTTACAGTTGGCTGAAGAATATGGCGTAAACGGAATTCGTATTTCTATTGCTTGGTCACGTATTTTCCCAACTGGCTATGGTGAAGTAAATCCAAAAGGGGTAGAATTCTATCATAAGTTATTTGCAGAATGTCATAAACGTCATGTAGAACCATTCGTAACTCTTCACCACTTTGATACTCCTGAAGCTCTTCACTCAAACGGAGACTTCTTGAATCGTGAGAATATGGACCATTTCGTTAATTATGCAGCCTTCTGTTTTGAAGAATTCCCAGAAGTCAACTACTGGACAACCTTCAATGAAATTGGCCCAATCGGAGATGGTCAATACTTAGTAGGAAAATTCCCTCCAGGGATTCAGTATGACCTTGCGAAAGTTTTCCAATCACACCACAATATGATGGTTTCTCATGCACGTGCTCTGAAATTGTACAAAGACAAAGGCTATAAAGGTGAAATCGGGGTTGTTCACGCCCTTCCAACTAAGTATCCATTAGATCCTAAAAATCCTGCAGACGTTCGGGCTGCTGTGTTGGAAGATATCATCCACAACAAATTTATCTTGGACGCAACCTACCTTGGTCACTATTCAGATGCAACCATGGAAGGTGTAAACCACATTCTTTCAGTTAATGGTGGTGAGTTGGATCTTCGAGACGAAGACTTTGTGGCACTTGAAGCAGCTAAAGACTTGAATGATTTCCTTGGAATCAACTACTACATGAGTGACTGGATGGAAGCCTTTGATGGTGAAACTGAAATCATCCACAATGGTAAAGGGGAGAAAGGAAGCTCTAAATACCAAATTAAAGGTGTTGGTCGTCGTGTAGCTCCTGACTATGTACCTCGCACTGACTGGGACTGGATTATCTATCCTCAAGGTTTGTATGACCAAATCATGCGCGTCAAGAAAGACTATCCAAACTACAAGAAAATCTATATCACAGAAAACGGACTCGGATACAAAGATGAATTTGTGGACAACACTGTTTACGATGATGGCCGTATTGATTATGTGAAACAACATTTGGAAGTATTGTCTGATGCGATTGCCGATGGTGCAAACGTCAAAGGATACTTCATCTGGTCACTCATGGACGTCTTCTCCTGGTCAAATGGCTATGAAAAACGTTATGGACTCTTTTATGTAGATTTCGAAACTCAAGAGCGTTATCCTAAAAAGTCAGCTCATTGGTACAAGAAAGTAGCTGAAACAGGCATTATTGAGTAGATGTAACGATAAAAAAAGTCTCACCATTGGTGAGACTTTTTAAGGTGTCGACTTAATAATTTTTGTTTGTTTAGACAAAGTTTTTAGGGTTTCTTGGCTAAGTTTTGAATCTGAGATAATTGTATCAATATCAGCAATGTTATAGAAAGTATAAAAATCAAACTTATTAAATTTACTGTGGTCAGCAAGAAGAATCTTTTTATTAGCATTTTTTAATGCTAGCTTTTGGACTTCGCCTTCATCTTCGCTAAAAGTAGCAATAGCTTGATCTTTAATTCCATTGCAACTAACAAAAGCTTTAGAGAATTGAAGACTTTCGATATCTTGGAGCGTTAAGGTTCCGACAAAGGCACCAGTGATTTCTCGATAATTTCCACCAATCAAAATTAAATCAGTCAGTTTTCGTTCATTCAAGATAATGAAAACAGGAAGGCTATTTGTTACCACACGAATATTATCTATTGGAAGTTCACGCGCAAAGAACTCAAGAGTAGTACCTGGACCGATAAAAATCGTTTCTCTTTCTTCGACTAAATGACCAGCAAACTTTGCGATTTCTTGTTTTTCAGCAATCTGAAGACCTTGCTTTTCGACATTCGAGCGTTCATTTGCTAATAGAGAACCAGAACGAAGTTTTTCAGCACCTCCATGCACTCGAACAAGTAGATCCTTGTCAGCTAACTCTTGCAGATAACGTCGAGCAGTCATATCAGAAATATCTAAACGATTCATTATTTCTTTGACTGTGATGGTTCCTCTTGTATTGACAATCTCTAAAATCACATCTAGTTTTTCTTGTTTTAGCATTGAATCACCCCCATATCCAATATCATTCTATCACATTTTAAACATCCAAGCAACTTAAATAAAACAAAAATAAACAAAAACAAAAAACATCTGTGTTTATTTTTAACTCAGATGTTTTTATATTTTTTAATTAGTCTAATCCGTAGTTATAATCATCATCCTGCATAGCTTCAACTTCACCAAGTAGATATCCGTTACCAACTTGAGAGAAGAAGTCGTGGTTGGATGTACCAGTTGAAATTCCATTCATAACAATTGGGTTTACATCGTCAGCTGAGTCAGGGAAGAGAGGATCTTGTCCTAGATTCATAAGAGCTTTATTGGCGTTGTAGCGAAGGAAAGTTTTAACCTCTTCAGTCCAACCAACACCATCATATAAACTCTCTGTATAACCTTCCTCATTTTCATAAAGTGTGTAAAGAAGGTCGTACATCCAGTCTTTTAATTTTTCTTGCTCTTCTTCTGGTAATTCGTTGAAACCAAGTTGGAATTTATAACCAATATATGTTCCGTGAACTGACTCGTCTCGAATGATGAGTTTGATGATTTCAGCAACGTTTGCCAACTTGTTATTTCCTAGATAGTAGAGTGGAGTGAAGAAACCAGAGTAGAAGAGGAAGGTTTCAAGGAATACACTAGCTACTTTCTTTTCAAGTGGTGTTCCGTTAAGGTAAATCTCATTGATGATTTGTGCCTTTTTCTGAAGATATGGGTTTGTATCAGTCCATTCAAAGATTTCTTCAATCTCAGTCTTGGTATTCAAGGTTGAGAAAATAGAAGAATAAGATTTAGCGTGGACAGATTCCATGAATTGGATGTTGTTAAACACAGCTTCCTCATGTGGTGTACGGATATCTGCACGTAACGCTTGAACCCCTGTTTCAGACTGCATGGTATCCAAAAGTGTCAAACCGCCAAAGACTTTTCCTACCAAGTCTTTTTCTTGATTTGATAACTTTCTCCAGTCATCTAAGTCATTAGATAAGGGAATACGTGTATCCAACCAAAATTGTTCTGTTAGTTTTTCCCATGTTGATTTATCGATGACATCTTCGATGGCATTCCAGTTAATGGCTTTGTAGTAAGTTTCCATTACAAATCTCTTTCTTTTGATTTTATTAAAATAGTGATGAATATTCTAGCCTTGTGTGATTGGGTTACCGCACAAAAAGTCGGTAGTCCGACTTTTTGATGTTACCTTATCTTTGTAAACAAGATTCTAGTGAGATTTTAAATCACACAGCTTTCACATTGGTTAGCACCAACTTCACCGCCGTCATCTGTGTAGGTACGAACGTAGTAGATAGACTTAATGCCCTTGTTAAAGGCGTAGTTACGAAGGATAGATAGGTCACGTGTTGTTTGTTTGTTCTCTTTCTTCCATTCATAAAGACCTGTTGGGATATCACTACGCATGAAGAGAGTAAGTGAAAGCCCTTGGTCAACGTGCTCAGTTGCAGCAGCATAGACATCGATAACTTTACGCATATCCATGTCATAGGCAGAAGTGTAGTAAGGAATAGTTTCAGTTGATAATCCTGCAGCAGGATAGTAAATCTTACCAATTTTCTTCTCTTGACGTTCTTCAATACGTTGAGTAATTGGGTGGATAGAAGCAGACACGTCATTGATGTAGCTGATAGAACCATTCGGCGCTACAGCAAGACGGTTTTGATGGTAAAGTCCATCTGCTTTAACTTTATCACGAAGTTCAGCCCAATCAGCTGCAGACGGGATAAAGATTCCTTCAAAGAGTTCTTTAACTCGATCAGATTTTGGAACAAATTGACCAGACGTATACTTATCGAAATAAGTACCATTTGCATAGTCTGATTTCTCAAAGTTGTGGAAGGTAATGCCACGTTCACGTGCAATATTGTTTGATTCTACCAAAGTCCAGTAATTCAAAAGCATAAAGTAGATGCTTGTAAATTCAACAGACTCAGGAGATCCATATTCGATTAATTGCTGAGCAAGATAGCTGTGAAGCCCCATAGCACCAAGTCCAAATGTATGAGCTTGGCTATTTCCGTGGTCGATAGTTGGAACAGCAACGATGTGAGAGCTATCTGTTACAAATGTCAAAGCACGAACCATTGCGCGAATAGAACGTCCAAAGTCAGGTGAGGTCATCATGTTGACTACGTTGGTTGAACCAAGGTTACAGGAGACATCTGTCCCCATTTTAATGAATTCTTGCGCATCGTTGATAAGACTTGGTTCTTGGACTTGAAGAATTTCTGAACACAAGTTACTCATGATAATCTTACCATCGACAGGATTTGCACGGTTAGCAGTATCGATATTGACTACATAAGGATAGCCAGATTCTTGTTGCAATTTAGAAATTTCTGTTTCCAAATCACGGGCCTTAATTTTTGTCTTACGGATGTTTGGATTTGCCACCAATTCATCGTATTTTTCTGTGATATCGATGTAGTTAAAAGGTACACCATACTCTTTTTCAACAGAATAAGGACTAAAGAGGTACATTTCCTCATTCTTACGTGCTAATTCGTAGAATTTATCTGGTACCACAACACCAAGTGAAAGAGTCTTGACACGAACTTTTTCATCAGCATTTTCTTTCTTAGTAGAAAGGAAAGCAATAATGTCTGGGTGGAAGACGTTAAGGTAAACAACCCCAGCCCCTTGACGTTGACCTAGTTGGTTAGAGTAAGAGAAGCTATCTTCGAAAAGCTTCATAACTGGTACGACACCAGAAGCAGCCCCTTCATACCCTTTGATAGGTGCTCCAGCTTCACGAAGGTTGCTGAGGGAAATTCCGACACCACCACCGATACGTGAAAGTTGAAGAGCTGAGTTGATAGAACGTCCAATAGAGTTCATATCATCTGTTACCTGAATCAAGAAACAGGATACCAATTCACCACGACGTGCACGGCCTGCATTCAAGAAAGAAGGTGTAGCTGGCTGGTAACGCTGGTGGATGATTTCATTGGCAATATCAATTGCGATAGCTTCGTCACCATCAGCAAAGTAAAGAGCGTTAAAGAAGACACGGTCTTCCATGCTCTCAAGATAGTACTCTCCGTCATTAGTTTTCAAGGCGTATTGATTGTAAAACTTGTATGCAGCCATGAAAGACTTAAACTGGAAGTTTTGATCTTTAATAAATTGATAAAGCTCTTCTAAGAATTCTGGACGATATTTTTTGATAAAGGCTGTTTCGATATAGTCTTGTTTAATAAGGTAATCAATTTTATCAGTGATAGAATCAAAAACCATAGAATTTGGTACAACGTTTTCTTTAAAGAAAGCGTCCAAGGCTTCTTTATCTTTGTGGAGCATGATTTGTCCATTAACAGGACGGTTGATTTCATTATTTAGACGGAAGTAAGTTACATCCTCAAGTTGTTTTAATCCCATAAAATTTCCTTTAATTCATTACAAAAGAAAGGCCTCTAAGATTGACATAGAAGCTTTTAATCCTGATACTTAAGCAAGTTCTTTAAGTTTTGCTGGTTGAAAACCAGAGAAAACTTCAGTTGGTGTTTGAATGATAGGAGCAGCGCTGAAGCCTAGCTCTTTAACTTGTTCAATAAATTCAGGTTGTTCATCAAGATTGATTTCGCGATATGCAATTTTGTTACTATCTAAGAATCGTTTGGTCATTTTACATTGAACACAATTGTTTTTAGAATAAACGGTTACCATTCTGTAACTCCTCTTTCAAAATTTAATTACTTCTTAAGTATATCAAAAAAAAAATCTTTGTCAACGAAGAAAAACTAAATATTGTAGATTTTTTTTAGATGAGAGTTATCTAAACACAATATATAGTGATTACAAAAAATAAAACCCATAAATAACAGCGTTTTCTAAATGTTAAAATTATAAAAAACTACATGATGTATTTTGATACATAAAATAGAAGATTTTCAGCAAGTTATCTGAAAGGAAAAAGAAGAAATCCCATAAAATACTTGAAAAAATTCCTAGAAGATGATATAATACCAAATTGTAAGGGTTATCAGATATAACTCAAAAAGAAAACATTTAAAGGAGAGTCAAATTATGGCTTCTAAAGATTTCCACGTAGTGGCAGAAACAGGTATTCACGCACGTCCAGCAACATTGTTGGTACAAACTGCAAGCAAATTTGCTTCAGATATTACTCTTGAGTACAAAGGTAAATCAGTTAACCTTAAATCTATCATGGGTGTTATGAGCCTTGGTGTTGGTCAAGGTGCTGACGTTACAATCACTGCTGAAGGTGCAGACGCTGATGACGCTATCGCTGCTATCTCAGAAACAATGGAAAAAGAAGGATTGGCATAAGGATATGACAGAAATGCTTAAAGGAATCGCAGCATCTGATGGTGTTGCAGTTGCTAAAGCATATCTACTCGTTCAACCGGATTTATCATTCGAGACTATTACAGTCGAAGATACAAATGCAGAAGAGGCTCGTTTGGATGTTGCTCTTGAAGCTTCTCAAAACGAGCTTTCTCTTATCCGCGAGAAGGCTGTAGGTACGCTTGGTGAAGAAGCGGCGCAAGTATTTGACGCTCACTTGATGGTTCTTGCTGACCCTGAATTGATCGGTCAGATTAAAGAAACAATTCGTGCTAAGAAAGTAAATGCAGAAGCAGGTCTGAAAGAAGTTACAGACATGTTTATCACAATCTTTGAAGGTATGGAAGACAACCCATACATGCAGGAACGTGCAGCGGATATTCGCGACGTTACCAAACGTGTTTTGGCAAATCTTCTTGGCAAGAAACTGCCAAACCCAGCTTCAATTAATGAAGAAGTAATCGTGATTGCGCATGACTTGACTCCGTCTGATACTGCTCAATTGGACAAAAACTTTGTAAAAGCTTTTGTAACAAACATTGGTGGACGTACAAGTCACTCAGCTATCATGGCTCGTACACTTGAAATTGCAGCTGTATTGGGTACAAACAACATCACTGAACTTGTAAAAGATGGTGACATTTTGGCTGTTTCAGGTATTTCAGGTGAAGTTGTTATCAACCCAACTGAAGAACAAATTGCGGAATTCAAAGCAGCTGGTGAAGCTTACGCTAAACAAAAAGCTGAATGGGCTCTTTTGAAAGATGCTAAAACTGTTACTGCAGATGGGAAACACTTTGAGTTGGCAGCTAATATCGGTACACCTAAAGATGTTGAAGGTGTGAACGAAAATGGTGCTGAAGCTGTTGGTCTCTACCGTACAGAATTCTTGTACATGGATTCTCAAGACTTCCCAACTGAAGACGACCAATACGAAGCATACAAAGCAGTTCTTGAAGGAATGAACGGTAAACCTGTTGTCGTTCGTACAATGGATATCGGTGGGGATAAAGAACTTCCTTACTTCGATCTTCCTAAAGAAATGAACCCATTCTTGGGTTACCGTGCTTTGCGTATCTCTATCTCTGAAACTGGTAACCAAATGTTCCGTACACAATTGCGTGCATTGCTTCGTGCATCTGTTCACGGTAAATTGCGTATCATGTTCCCGATGGTTGCTTTGTTGAAAGAGTTCCGTACTGCTAAAGCTATTCTTGAAGAAGAAAAAGCAAAATTGGTTGCTGAAGGTGTCGCAGTTGCAGATGATATCCAAGTTGGTATCATGATTGAAATTCCTGCTGCAGCTATGCTTGCAGACCAATTTGCCAAAGAAGTTGATTTCTTCTCAATCGGTACAAACGACTTGATCCAATACACAATGGCTGCTGACCGTATGAACGAACAAGTTTCATACCTTTACCAACCATACAATCCATCAATCCTTCGCTTGATCAACAATGTTATCAAAGCAGCTCACGCTGAAGGTAAATGGGCTGGTATGTGTGGTGAGATGGCTGGTGACCAAACAGCTGTTCCACTTCTTGTCGGAATGGGATTGGATGAGTTCTCAATGTCAGCTACTTCAGTACTTCGTACACGTAGCTTGATGAAGAAACTTGACACAGCTAAGATGCAAGAATACGCTAACCGTGCTCTTACTGAATGTTCAACAATGGAAGAAGTTCTTGAACTTTCAAAAGAATACGTTAACTTTGATTAAAAACATTAAAACCTTGTAGAACTAAACTACAAGGTTTTTTGTACGATAATTTTAAAAGTCATCCTGTAAAATTTTCTAAAAATATGGTAAAATAGACAAAGGAAAAATACGGAGGCAACTATGCAAAACAGACCAATCATTATCGGAGTAACAGGGGGATCTGGTGGAGGAAAAACCAGTGTTTCTAAAGCAATTTTATCGCATTTTCCCAACGAAAAAATTGCCATGATTGAGCATGATTCCTACTATAAAGATCAATCTCATCTAACCTTTGAAGAACGTATTAAGACTAATTATGACCATCCTTTTGCTTTTGATACTGACTTGATGATTGCGCAAATTAAGGAATTGTTGGCGGGGCGTCCTGTTGATATTCCTACCTATGATTATGCTGCCCATACAAGAAGCTCGAAAACCTATCGTCAAGAACCTCAAGACGTCTTTATCGTAGAAGGAATCTTGGTTTTGGAAGACAAACGTCTTCGTGATTTGATGGATATCAAGATTTTTGTGGACACTGATGATGATGTTCGTATCATCCGTCGTATTAAACGCGATATGGAAGAGCGTGGTCGTAGTTTGGATAGCGTCATTGATCAGTACCTTGGTGTCGTAAAACCTATGTATCATCAATTTATCGAGCCAACAAAGCGTTATGCAGATATCGTTATTCCAGAAGGAGTGACAAATACAGTAGCTATTGATTTGCTGACAACAAAGATTGAAAAGATTTTAGAAGAGGCTCGTTTAGCCCAGTAATAGAAATAAAAACTGTATCTATTGATACAGTTTTTATTGTTTTATTTTTTCAAGTCTCGGAACAATGACGAGAGTTAAGAGGGCTGAGATAATTAATTCTGCGATTGAATTTGTTGAGATAACAGTCGCTAATAGTTTTTGAATATTTCCATCAAAAACATTACCAAAGAGAAAGAAGATACCACCTAAGACAAATACTGTATTCGTGAGTGAACCAAGTGCACCTGCAAAGATGAGTCCAGCTCTACCCTTTAGTAGTTTATAGACGAAATAAGGGGTCAAACCGATTAAGATACGAGGAACAATTGCAATCACAACTGAATAAAAGTTACCATTTGGTACAAATGGTGAGAAGAGATAGCTTGTTGGCAGGATTGTGAGAGTATTAACCGTTAAGCTAAGCATTCCCATCAGAAAACCTAAGGTTGCCCCGATTCTTGGTCCGTAGATAATACTTGCAATAATTACTGGAATGTGAACGATGGTTGGTTTGATTGGAAAGGGAAGTACATTAAATAAAATTGAGCTTAGTAAATGAATAACAATCATAATAGCAAAAAAGATAGCGATTGGAGCAATATTAGAGCGTTTGTTCATGAATTTTATCCTTTATTTCTTGTAAAATAGTTTCGAGATCAGCGAGAGCACCACGACCTGTATCCCCACAGGCCAGTAGAGAATCTTTGGGAGTAATAATTGTATAACCATAATCTTCTAAAGTTTTAAGATTAGCTTGGGTCGCAGGGTGGTCATACATCTTTGTGTTCATAGCTGGAGCCAATAGTTTGGGTACAAAGTATGGCAAAGCAAGAGCAGTAGCAGTCACCATATTGTCAGCAAAACCGTGAGCTAATTTAGCGATTGTATTGGCTGTCGCAGGAACTACGATAAATAAATCTGTTTCTTTTCCTATTTGAATGTGATTCACTTGATCTGGACAAGGTTCCTGCATGACATCAAGATGTACAGTATTTTGAGATAGTACTTGTAAAGTTAATGGCTGAATGAATTCTGTTGCTGACTGAGTCATAAGAACAGTAACAGAATGCCCCTGTTTTTTTAAAGAACTAACTAGGTCAACTGTCTTGTATGCAGCAATAGAACCTGTAATAGCGAGTGTAATACGGGCCATAAAATTCCTTTCTTTTAGTCATAACTTTTGATTTTCTCGAGGAGTAAATCAGCAATTTCATGTTTACTCATAGCAGTTTGAAAACTGTTTTTCTCAACTAAATAAGCCTTATGTTGCTCGCTGTTAATCTGAGTGAGGTCGTTTGCTACAATCAAATCAGCTTGATTCTTTTCAAGACTTTCACGAGCAATTTGAATCAGATGTTCCTGACTGACATCAACCAATAATTTAAACCCAATGAGATGAATGCTGGGATTCCATTCTTTAACAAGAGATATAATCTTAGGATTTTTCTTGAGAAAAAGCACCTGTACGTCATCTTTAGAGGAGATTTTTGTTTCCTGATTTTTCTTATCTAAAAACTCTGTTAAATCTTGACTAGTTTCAACCTCGTCAAAACCAGCCATATAGACAGGCGTGTAATCTGATACAGCCATAGAATGTATTAAGACTTGGTAATCCGTAACCTTATCTTTCATGACTTGTAGCAAATCAGCTGTATTTTTAATTTCGATGATGGTCAAGTTTGGATGACTAACTGGCTTAACTGCCTGAAGAGTGGTAATCAAACAAACTTCGTGGCCAGCCTTTAGAAGAGTTTCGGTGATAATTTTTCCAAGTTTACCGGAAGAGTGATTGGTAATAGAACGAACTCTATCAATTTTTTCACTTGTACCACCAGAAGTAACTAAAATTTTCATAGAACTATTGTACAAAAAAATGAGCATTAAGTAAAATGAAAGCGATGTAACAAGGGCCGAAAATAGGATGTTAATCCATAGTTAAAATCTATAAAGGCATATAAAAATTTAAATAGAGATTAAGAAAGTCTGTTATTTAGCGATATTCACGAACGTTACTAATCATAATGACTGTTAAAAATCTTGTTTTATGATATAATGAATTAACACATTAGAGGCTAGAGGAGTTTTTTATGAAAACAGATATTGAAATTGCACAGAGTATTGAGTTAAAACCGATCGTTGATGTTGTTGAGAAACTTGGTATTTCATACGATGATTTGGAGTTGTATGGAAAGTACAAGGCTAAACTAAGCTTTGACAAGATTCGTGAAGTTGAGGCAAACCCAGTTGGTAAGTTGATTCTTGTTACAGCTATCAACCCAACACCTGCTGGTGAAGGAAAGTCAACCATTACCATTGGTCTTGCTGATGCTTTGAACAAGATTGGTAAGAAAACTATGATTGCCATCCGCGAACCTTCTCTTGGCCCTGTTATGGGGATTAAAGGTGGAGCTGCTGGTGGTGGTTATGCACAAGTGTTACCAATGGAAGATATCAACCTTCACTTTACTGGAGATATGCATGCTATTACAACTGCTAACAATGCTCTCTCTGCCTTGATTGACAATCATTTGCACCAAGGAAATGAGCTAAAAATCGATCAACGTCGTATTCTCTGGAAACGTGTTGTTGACTTGAATGACCGTGCTCTTCGTCACGTAACTGTTGGTCTTGGTGGTCCACTTAATGGTATTCCACGTGAAGATGGTTTTGATATCACAGTTGCTTCAGAGATCATGGCTATCCTTTGCTTGGCAACTGATATTGAAGATTTGAAACGTCGTTTGGCTAATATCGTCATCGGCTACCGTTATGACCGCACACCAGTTTCAGTTGGTGATTTACAGGTTGAGGGTGCCTTGGCATTGATTTTGAAAGATGCTATTAAACCCAACTTAGTTCAAACAATTTATGGTACACCTGCATTCGTACACGGTGGCCCATTTGCCAATATTGCTCACGGATGTAACTCTGTATTGGCGACTAAAACAGCTCTTCGTTTAGCTGATTATACTGTAACAGAAGCTGGCTTTGGTGCCGACCTTGGTGCTGAGAAGTTCCTGGATATCAAGACTCCAAACTTGCCAACAGCTCCAAGTGCAGTAGTCATTGTGGCGACTCTTCGTGCCCTTAAGATGAATGGTGGTGTTGCAAAGGATGCTCTGACAGAAGAGAATGTAGAAGCAGTACGTGTTGGATTTGCAAACTTAAAACGCCACGTTGAAAATATTCGTAAGTTCGGTATTCCAGCAGTTGTTGCTATCAATGAATTTGTTTCTGATACAGAAGCGGAAATCGCAGCCTTGAAAGAACTATGTGCTTCAATCGATGTACCAGTCGAATTAGCGAGCGTATGGGCTGATGGAGCTGAAGGAGGAGTTTCTCTAGCTGAAACTCTCGTAAAAACAATCGACGAAAACCCAGCAAACTACACACGTCTCTATGACAACTACCTTTCTGTTCAAGAAAAAATCGAAAAGATTGTGACTGAAATTTACCGTGGTAGCAAGGTTAACTTTGAGAAGAAAGCTCAAACCCAAATTGCACAAATCGTACAAAATGGTTGGGATAAACTGCCAATCTGTATGGCTAAGACTCAGTACAGTTTCTCAGATAATCCAAATGCACTTGGAGCACCTGAAAACTTTGAAATTACCATTCGTGAATTGGTACCAAAACTTGGTGCAGGCTTCATCGTTGCCTTAACTGGTGATGTCATGACTATGCCTGGACTTCCAAAACGTCCTGCCGCTCTCAACATGGATGTTGAAAGCGATGGAACTGTTCTTGGATTATTCTAATTCAAACACAAAAGACAACCTCTTAGATAAGGTTGTCTTTTTAACTACAAAAAACTCCTAGAAATCATCTAGGAGTTTAGTTTTTATTTCATAGTTGGGAAAAGAAGTACGTCACGGATAGTAGTAGTATCAGTGAGTAGCATGCAGAGACGGTCGATACCGATTCCCAAACCACCTGTTGGTGGCATACCATATTCAAGGGCTTCGATGTAGTCGTAGTCAATGCCAGTTGCTTCATCGTCACCAAGTTCTTTGGCTTTGGCTTGGGCTTCAAATCGGCTAAGCTGATCGATTGGATCGTTCAATTCAGTAAAGGCATTTCCGTATTCTTTAGTCATAATGAAGAGTTCAAAACGGTCAGTGAAACGTTCATCTTCAGGATTTTTCTTAGCAAGTGGTGATACAGCTACTGGGTGACCATAGACAAAGGTTGGTTGAATTAAGGTTTCTTCAACAAATTCTTCAAAGAAAGCATTGATAATGTGACCGACTTCTGTATAGTGTTTCTCAACTGGAACTTTCTTGTCAGCAGCAATAGCTTTAGCTTCTTCGAAAGTCATGCCATGCCAGAAATCTACACCTGTAATTTCTTTGATAGCATCCACCATGTGTACACGTTTAAATGGTTCGTTAAGTTTAATCTCAGTTCCTTGATAGATAACTGGAGCCTCGCCTTTAACAGCTTTTGCAACGTGTTGGATAATGCCTTCAGTCAAGTCCATGATATCTTGGAAGTCTGCATAAGCTTGGTAAACCTCGATAGAAGTGAACTCAGGGTTGTGTGTAGCGTCCATACCTTCGTTACGGAAGATACGACCGATTTCGTAAACGCGTTCCATACCACCGACGATAAGTCGTTTCAAGTGAAGCTCAGTCGCGATACGAAGCACCATGTCAATGTTTTGAGCATTGTGGTGAGTAATAAATGGACGAGCAGCAGCACCTCCAGCTTCGTTGTGAAGAACAGGTGTTTCAACTTCAAGGAATCCTTTTTGGTCTAGGTAACGACGAATTTCAGAGATGATTTTTGAACGAGTGACAAAACGTTCAAAGCTCTCACGGTTAGAAATTAAATCTAAGTAACGTTTACGGTAAATGGTTTCAACGTCAGTTAAACCGTGGAATTTTTCTGGAAGCGGACGAAGAGCCTTAGACAAGTGAGTAATGTGAGTTGCCTTGATAGAGAGCTCTCCCATATCGGTACGCATGACTTCACCTTCGACACCAAGGAAGTCTCCGAGGTCAGCTTTTTTAAAGATTTCGTAGTTTTCTTCACCGACCTCATCTTTACGAACGTAGATTTGGATTTGACCTTCGCGGTCTTGAAGATGGGCAAAGCCTACCTTTCCTTTACCTCGTTTTGTCACTAAACGTCCAGCGATAGTAGCAGTTTCGTTTAGTTCGTGTAGCTGTTCTTTATCAAGATCAGCAAATTTATCTTTTAGTTCTTGAGAGTTGGCAGTACGTTCAAAACGTTTACCGAAAGGATCAATTCCTTGTTCACGGAGCGCAGCCATTTTTTCGCGGCGAACGATCTGTTGGTCATTCAATTCTTCCATGTGTTCTGTTGACATGAGTTCCTCCTAATTTTAATCGAAATTTGAAATAATAAATTAATTTTTCACGATACTCCATTTTATCATAAATAGTCAAGAAATTCACGGATATTCTATAAAAACTAAAAAGAACTTGATTGTTAATATCAAGTTCTATATTTTTTGATAAGAAGTATCGTTCCAAGTCTTTAGAGTAAATGTTTCAAAGTCATCAGTTTCTATAATTGTTAGACTTGCATTAGCCAAACCTCCGTCTTTACGAAGCAGAGCTTCCTGATAGCCTATCAGCGTGCGAAGACTTGCAGTAAGGTTTGCTCCATGACCAACAAGTAATAGGTATTCTGCCTTAGAGTTTTTTAAGGACTTGATAAATTGGATGGTCCGCTGAGTTGTAGTGTAGAGTGATTCGGCTTCAAACATGCGAGTATCAAACTTAGCTAAGTTTGTTTTAAAAGCTTGAATTTGCTGAGGGTAGATAGCATTTAAAGTCGCAATTTTTAGACCTTCCAGTTTACCGAGGTGCCATTCTCTGAGTTCAGGAACACTTTCTAAAGGACATGGATTTGTCAGTTGACTTTGGATAATTTCAGCTGATTTTACCGCTCTTGGTAAATCACTCGAATAGATCTTGTCAAAAGGGATATCTTTAAGATACCAACCCAGCTCTTTTAAAGTTTCAATAGATTCAGGAAGAAGTGGTGAATCTCCGCCAGCCCCTTGAAAACGACCTTCTAGATTCCAGACTGTTCGACCATGACGGACAAAGTAAAGTTTCATAAGTTACTTTCCTCCAAGATATCAACAAAGCTGGCTTTTACAAAGTTTGCCAGATCTTTAGGTGTGATGATGATACTGTGCCCGACCTCGCCAGCAGAGACAATCATTTTTTCCAATTCTAAAGCTGTTTCATCAATAAAAATAGGGTAGTTGTGCTTTTGACGGATACCGACTGGATTATTAGCTCCATGGATATATCCAGTTGTTTTTTCTAAATCCTTTTGAGGAATCATAGCCACTTTTTTATTACCAGAAATCTTTGCTAATTTCTTTTCAGAAAGGTGTTCGGTGATAGGAACAATTCCAATAACCGGACCAGTCTTGTCACCCAATAATGCTAAGGTCTTAAAGATATGATTTCTATCATAATTAGAAGGAAGTTCTCCCTCTAAAGCGTTAATTTGAATACCTTGATGGTCAATACCTGCCTTAGTCAATATTTGCTCTACTAAGGTTTTTTTAACTTTTACTTTTTTAGCCATTATTTGTATTTATCCTCCAATTGACTCATCCAAATACCTAACCAAATACCAAGAGCAAAAAAGAAGGCAACAATGACATAAGACACAAGAGATAAACCAGTGTAGTTAATACTTTCAGCATTACCCGCATTTGGAATCAATATCAAGAGTGTACTTGAAAGAACTATTGCAATGATGAAATGATAAACACGAGAGTGATACACTCGAAGAGCGTAGTCCATCAATTTTGAAAAAATGACTAGAGTAGCAGCAGCTCCAATTCCTATTGGAAGGAAGGTACCAAATAAATCAAAAGTTTTAAATCCAGTTAACATTGGGGTATAAAGACCTAAAATCAAGAGAAGATTTGAGGGGCTTAATCCTGGAACCAAGATACCTAGAGCAAGCAGAGCACCAGCTAGGATAAAACTTGTGAAACTTGCGCTGAGTGAACCAACAACAAAGTTTAAAGCATAAAGACCAATTCCAGAAACAATAAAGGTCACCCAAAACCAGATAAGATCGACTTTGTCTCTTTCTGAATCTTGAGTAGCCTCCCTTACAAGGCTTGGGACTGTACCAATAATGGCACCCGCAAAACTCCATAAAACATAAACCTGATAGTGCTCAAGGAGGTACTCAATTGGATAAGAAAATAGCCCAATACCTAGTAACATCCCAATAGCAACAGGTAAGAAATAAAGAATATCTTCTTTTAGGTTTTTGAATGGATGGGCAAGAAAACGAATCATTCTCTCATAGATACCCAAAATAGCTGCCAAGACTCCACCAGAAATACCAGGCAAGATAAATCCTAGCGCAATAACAATTCCTTTAATCATTTTTGAAATCCAAGATAACATAAACTCTCTCCATATTTATTCTCTAAAATTCTCTTCTTGTATTATATCACAAAGTAAGAGAAATAAAAAAAGCAAGCAGAAGTAATATCTTGCTTGCTGAATGAAATTAAGGTTTTAAGAATAGTTTTCTAAACGTTTCTTCCTTATCTTTTGATAAAGAAATAAGATTTAAGTCTAGATGATGTTCAAATCCAACCAAGTTTCCTTTTGATGTATATTGATGAAGATCAAAGTCAAGGTCTGTATTTGGTGAATTTTCAAAATAGCCCGAATCTGCGCCATAGGAAGGAATCCAAATAGCTGAAAACTTATCTGTACTAATGCTATGCTCCTCCATGAAGTAAACACCGATGTAGATACCGATGTTTTTAGCACCTAGAGATTCTAGTTTAGCACGGAAAGCTTCAACCCCTTTATTCATGTCTGACATGGTTTTTTCTTCGACATCTAACCAATAGTAACTTGGATTGTATGGGGAAGCTGAATTGTAGAATGCTTCAGCAGCCTTTTCCATTTCCTCTACACTTTTTCCAGATACATATGCATAGACAGCAACTGGAATATTCCTTTTTTGGAATTCTGTGATATGACTTTTATAAGCTTTATCTGTTCCATTCGTATAAGATGCATCGTTCTCAGTAGTGATCTGGTTTCCTCCGTGGACTCGAACAATAGCACCAGAGATGTTTTTAGATAAAATATCATAGTTGATCTCTGACGGTCTTTGCCAACCAGAGATATCGATGATAGGCTTATCCAAGTTATGTAGAGCTTGTGTTTCTATTTGAACTGGATTTTGTTTGGTTTTTACAGGATGTTCTTCGAATCGTGGACGATTGAGAATCAAGAGTCCTATAAAAGCAGCAAATATAATAACTATAAAAGCTGGACGAATTTTTTTTCTCATACTCCTATAGTTTATCGTAATTTGTTAAAAAAATCAAAAAATTTACTCAAAACGGAGTAGTGACAGTCATTAACGTCATGTTGAGGTCAACAAATTTGTGTATCGTGAAGTAAATTGTGGTATAATAATAAAGAATTTCTATAGAAAAGAGAAAAATATGGCAAATTATGCAATTATTTTAGCAGCGGGTAAAGGTACCCGTATGAAATCAGATCTACCTAAAGTTATGCACAAGGTTGCGGGAATTTCAATGCTTGAGCATGTTTTTCGTAGCGTTGGCGTAATTAATCCTGAAAAAACAGTTACTGTAATCGGGCATAAGGCTGAACTTGTAGAGCAAGTTTTAGCAGGACAGACTGATTTTGTGAGACAATCTGAGCAATTAGGTACTGGTCATGCGGTTATGATGGCCGAGCCAATTCTTGAGGGTCTTTCTGGACAAACATTGGTTATTGCAGGTGATACACCATTAATCACGGGTGAAAGTTTGAAAAACTTGATTGATTTTCATGTGAATCACAAGAACGTAGCCACTATCCTTACCGCAGAAGCTGAAGATCCATTTGGTTATGGACGTATTGTTCGTAATGAAAATGCTGAAGTGCTACGTATCGTAGAACAAAAAGATGCGACTGATTTCGAGAAACAAATTAAAGAAATCAATACAGGAACTTATGTTTTTGATAACGCTCGTCTCTTTGAAGCACTTAAGAATATCAACACCAACAATGCTCAAGGTGAATACTATATCACGGATGTGATTGGAATATTCCGTGAAGCTGGTGAGAAAGTTGGAGCTTATACTCTGAAAGACTTTGATGAAAGCCTTGGAGTAAATGATCGTGTAGCGCTCGCTACGGCAGAAGCTGTTATGCGTCGTCGTATTAACCAAGCCCACATGGTTAATGGTGTTAGTTTTGTAAATCCAGAAGCGACTTATATTGATGTGGATGTTGAAATTGCTCCAGATGTACAAATTGAAGCTAATGTAACCCTCAAAGGTTCTAGTAAGATTGGTGCAGAAACTGTTTTGACGAATGGAACTTATATTGTCGATAGTACTATAGGTTCAGGTGCTGTAATTACCAATTCTATGATTGAGGAAAGCACAGTAGCAGATGGTGTTACAGTCGGACCTTACGCTCATATTCGTCCAGGATCTAGCCTGGCAAAAGATGTTCATATTGGAAACTTTGTTGAAGTTAAAGGTTCTAGCATTGGAGAAAATACAAAAGCTGGTCATTTGACATACATTGGTAACTGTGAAGTTGGCAGTGACGTCAACTTTGGTGCTGGTACAATAACAGTCAACTATGATGGGAAAAATAAATATAAGACAGTCATCGGAAACAATGTCTTTGTTGGTTCTAATTCAACCATCATTGCTCCTGTTGAACTAGGAGATAACTCTCTTGTTGGCGCAGGTTCAACCATTACTAAAGACGTGCCTGCTGATGCTATTGCCATCGGTCGTGGCCGCCAAGTTAACAAAGACGAATATGCAACCCATCTCCCTCACCATCCTAAAAACAAATAGGAGCTAATCATGGAATTTGAAGAGAAAACACTCAGCCGTAGAGAAATCTATAAAGGTCCTATTTTCCAATTGGTACAAGACCAGGTCGAACTTCCTAATGAAAAAGGGACAGCTCAACGTGATTTGATTTTCCATAATGGTGCAGTATGTGTTCTTGCAGTTACTCCAGAAAATAAGATTGTTCTAGTCAAGCAATATCGCAAGGCGATTGAAAAAGTTTCTGTTGAAATTCCTGCAGGAAAACTAGAAATTGGAGAAAACGCTGATCCTGAAGCGGCAGCCCTTCGCGAATTGGAAGAAGAAGCAGCTTACACTGGAAAACTGACTCTTTTGTATGATTTCTATTCTGCTATTGGTTTCTGTAATGAGCGATTAAAACTTTATTTGGCAAGTGATTTGACAAAGGTTAAGAATCCACGTCCGCAGGATGAAGATGAAACTTTAGAATTACTTGAAGTTAGTCTTGAAGAAGCTAAACAACTGATCCAGTCTGGTGATATCTGTGATGCCAAGACTATCATGGCTATCCAGTACTGGGAATTACAAAAAAAATAGGGGAGGAACCCATGGGAAAACCTTTATTAACAGACGAAATAATCGAGCGTGCAAATCGTGGTGAAAATATCTCTGGTCCTACTTTAGTAGACGATCAAGAGACAAAGATACTATCTACTTCATCTCAACATTATAGAGCTTCACGTTCAAGTGACCATGGATTTAGTCAAGATACCATAACGATTGAGGTTGAACCGCAAATCCATAAAAGTCGTCGAATCGAAAATACTAAGAGAAATGTCTTTAACTCAAAACTGAATAAGATTCTATTTGCTGTTATTCTTCTCTTGATTTTGCTAGTTTTAGCAATGAGATTTATTTAAGGGGAATGTCATGAAAATAGGAATTATAGCAGCTATGCCAGAAGAGCTAGTTTATCTAATTCAACATTTAGAAAATGCTCAAGAAGAGACGGTATTAGGAAATAAGTATCATACAGGTAAAATTGGTTCAGTCGAGCTTGTCTTGGTCGAGAGTGGAATTGGTAAAGTTATGTCTGCTATGAGTGTAGCAATCTTAGCTGATCACTTTAAAGTAGATGCTGTTATCAACACTGGTTCAGCTGGCGCTTTAGCAGAAGGGATCGAAGTCGGTGATGTAGTGATTGCTGAAAAGCTAGCCTATCATGATGTTGATGTGACTGCTTTTGGTTATGAATACGGTCAGATGGCCCAACAACCACTCTATTTTGAAACAGATAAAAAGTTTGTTAGCTTGATTCAAGAGAGTTTGTCTAAGCTTAACCAAAAATGGCATTTAGGTTTGATTGTGACGGGTGACAGCTTTGTAGCTGGTGAAGACAAGATAGCTGCTATAAAAAAACATTTCCCTCAAGTTCTTGCTGTGGAGATGGAAGGGGCGGCTATCGCTCAAGCAGCTCACGCTCTGAATCTACCTTTCTTAGTTGTCCGTGCCATGAGTGATAATGCTAACCACGAAGCTTCTATTTCATTTGATGAATTTATCGTAGAAGCAGGACGCAGATCGGCTCAAGCCTTGTTGACACTTTTACAATCTATTCATGATTAAAATAAAAAGAACACTTGTTAGTGTTCTTTTTTTAGAAAAAAAGGAAGCTTGTCTCTGATAAAGTTATTTTCAGTCTTTTTTGATATAATAGAAACATTGATTTCAAGAATAGGAATAGGAAGAGAAAATGAACCCTTTATTAAACGGTATGAATGACCGACAGGCTGAAGCGGTCCAAACAACAGAAGGTCCACTGCTGATCATGGCGGGGGCTGGTTCTGGTAAGACACGAGTTTTGACCCATCGTATTGCCTACTTAATTGATGAAAAGATGGTTAATCCCTGGAATATTTTAGCCATCACCTTTACTAATAAGGCTGCTCGTGAAATGAAAGAACGTGCCTATGGGCTTAATCCATCTACACAGGACTGTTTGATAGCGACCTTTCACTCTATGTGCGTTCGTATCTTACGTCGTGATGCGGATCATATTGGTTACAATCGTAACTTTACCATTATCGATCCAGGTGAGCAACGAACACTGATGAAACGCATTCTCAAGCAGTTAAACTTGGATCCTAAAAAGTGGAATGAACGCTCTATTTTAGGGACCATTTCTAATGCTAAGAATGATCTGATTGACGATGTTGCTTATGCTGCTCAAGCAGGAGATTTATATACAAACATTGTCGCTAAGTGTTATGAGGCCTATCAAAAGGAACTCCGTCAATCTGAGTCAGTTGACTTTGATGATTTGATTATGTTGACCTTGCGCCTCTTTGATAAAAATCCTGACGTCTTGACTTACTATCAGCAAAAATTCCAATATATCCATGTCGATGAGTACCAAGATACCAACCATGCCCAGTACCAACTGGTCAAACTGTTGGCTTCTCGCTTTAAAAATATCTGTGTTGTTGGGGATGCGGACCAGTCTATCTACGGATGGCGTGGTGCTGATATGCAGAATATCCTCGATTTTGAAAAGGATTATCCTGATGCTAAGGTGGTTTTACTAGAAGAAAATTACCGTTCAACAAAAACCATTCTACAAGCGGCTAATGACGTTATTAAAAACAATAAAAATCGCCGTCCTAAGAATCTATGGACTCAAAATGCGGATGGGGAACAAATTATTTACTACCGAGCTAACGATGAACAGGATGAGGCTGTTTTTGTAGCCAAAACCATTGATGAACTTGGTCGAAGTCAAAACTTCCTACATAAAGACTTTGCAGTCCTTTATCGTACTAATGCCCAGTCACGTACTATTGAGGAAGCTCTGCTCAAGTCCAATATTCCTTATACTATGGTTGGAGGAACAAAATTCTACAGCCGTAAGGAAATTCGTGATATTATCGCTTATCTGAATCTCATTGCCAATTTGAGTGATAATATCAGTTTTGAGCGTATCATAAATGAACCAAAGCGTGGTATTGGACCAGGAACTGTTGAGAAGATTCGCGACTTTGCTAATTTGCAAGAAATGTCCATGCTGGATGCTTCAGCCAATATCATGTTATCAGGAATTAAGGGTAAGGCAGCCCAGTCAATCTGGGACTTTGCCAATATGATTCTTGATTTGAGGGAGCAATTGGACCAATTAACCATTACAGAGTTGGTTGAGGCTGTCCTTGAAAAAACAGGTTACGTTGATATTCTAAATGCACAAGCAACCTTGGAAAGTAAGGCTCGGGTTGAAAATATCGAGGAATTCTTATCTGTTACCAAAAACTTTGATGACAATCCTGAAAGCCAAGAAGAGGAAACAGGACTAGATAAACTGAGTCGTTTCCTGAATGATCTTGCCTTAATTGCAGATACGGACTCAGGCAGTCAGGAGACGTCAGAAGTAACCTTAATGACCTTACACTCTGCCAAAGGACTCGAGTTTCCAGTTGTCTTTATTATTGGTATGGAGGAGAATGTATTTCCTCTTAGTCGTGCCTCTGAAGATCCTGATGAATTGGAAGAAGAACGTCGTTTGGCCTATGTAGGTATCACGCGCGCTGAGAAGATTCTCTATCTGACTAACGCAAACTCTCGCTTACTTTTCGGACGTACAAGTTACAATCGTCCGACCCGTTTTATCAACGAGATTAGTTCAGATTTGTTGACCTATCAAGGTTTGGCTCGTCCAGCTAATACAAGTTTTAAAGCATCATACAGTAGTGGTGGTACTACATTTGGGCAAGGAGTGAGTCTGGCTCAGTCTCTTCAAGAACGAAAACGGAATACTGCGCCTACATCGATCCAATCAAGTGGTTTACCGTTTGGACAATTTGCATCTACTAGTAAATCTTCTTCTAGTGAGACAAATTGGTCTATCGGTGATATTGCCCTTCATAAAAAATGGGGTCAAGGGACTGTCCTTGAAGTATCAGGTAGTGGATCAACACAGGAATTGAAAATCAATTTTCCAGAGGTTGGTCTCAAAAAACTCTTAGCCAGTGTAGCACCGATTGAGAAGAAGTAAGTTTTAAACGAATAGGTTTTTAAACTTCACTATCTTAAAAAATAGTGTATAATTGAGACTGTTTTTGAAAGGAGAAAAAATGACTGAAAAACAAATGAAAACTTTAGGTTGGATTGCAACCTTTATGTCTGTAATGATGTATGTCTCTTATATTCCTCAAATTATGAATAACCTTGCTGGTCAAAAAGGGAATTTTATCCAACCAGCAGTAGCTGCACTTAACTGCAGTCTTTGGGTTTACTACGGTCTCTTTAAAAAAGAACGTGATATTCCTTTGGCAGCAGCTAATGCACCAGGTATCGTTTTTGGACTTATTACCGCATTGACAGCTTTAATTTAATATAGCTAATGAACTCTTCTTCGTATTTAAGCATGAAGGAGAGTTTTTCTTTATCCGAAATTCCTAAAAAAACATGATATAATACTATTAGAAAGGTTGGTGTTTATGGCTAGAATACTTATCGTTGAAGATAATAATGAGATTCAAGAAATTTTGAGAACTCTTCTTTCTGAGGAGCATGAGGTGATTCAGGCTTTTTCTGGTACTGAAGGAATGATACGATTTGAACAAGGTGACATTGATCTAATCTTGTTAGATATTATGCTTCCAGGAAAAAATGGCGATCAGGTTTTAAAAGCCATTAGACACGATAGTTCAGTTCCTGTCATCATGCTAACTGCCCTAAGCGATAAAAAGCTCATCAGCCAATATCTCTTAGATGGTGCTAATGATTATATTGTAAAGCCTTTTGATTTGGATGAAGTTTTTGCTAGGGTTACGGTACAATTACGTCAAAATAGTGATAAGCAAGCAGCTGAAATCGAACATCCTGACAAATTGATTCAACAGTTAAAAAATATTCAATTTGATGCAGATAGTTTTGAAATCAAAAATTGCCAGGAAACTATTCGCCTAGCTAAGAAAGAATGTTTGATACTCCAAACCTTGCTGAGACATCCTAAGAAGATTTTTACGAAAGAAGAACTCTATGAATTAGTCTGGGAGGATACTTATTTACCAGGCGACAATACTCTCAACACTCATTTAAGTAATCTCCGTAAAAAATTAAGCCAACTTGATCCAGAGCAAGAGTATATTGAAACTATCTGGGAGTTGGTGTTCGGTTAAAAGGAGATGAGCAATGATCTATATTTTACTTTCTTTGCTACTGTTGGTTATTATCCTATTGACGATAGGGTTGATTCGCTATCATCTAGCACTGGTAAACTTGAGCCAACAAATTGAAGACAAGATTCTGACTGGAAGTATGAAGAGAATCGGGGTGTCCACTTTCTCCAAGGATTTTATACATCTTTACCAGCAAATCAATCATCTCTTTCAAGATGTTGAGCAGTCACGCTTGATTATGAAGCGAGAGAAGCAGACTTTAGACATGGCTATTAGCAATATTGCCCATGATATTCGGACGCCTTTAACGATTGCGTCGGGGTACACTCAGCAATTGCTTAAAACAGAAAATCCTGAGTCTGAGAGTTTGAGAAAAATTGCTCATCATCTCAATCAAGTTTCAAAACGCCTAGAGGCTCTTTTGGACTACCGTCGGTTAATGGAGGGAGCAGTTAAGCCTGACTTATCTGAGTTAGAAGTTTCAACATTTATGACGCAAAAATTGCTGACCTATTATGATTCTTTTCAGACGGCAAAGATTAACCTTGATTTGCAAGTAGAACCTGGTCTCTATTTATTAACAGATCCAGATTTATTAGATCGTATGTTACAAAATCTTATTGGCAATGTTTTAAAACATGGTAAGGATGAAGCGAGATTTTCTTTGAAAGAAGTGGACAATCATATCTGTTTGGAAATTGCTAATCTTGTCAAACAACCGATTCGTAAAATTGAAAATCTCAGTCAACGATTTTACTCTGAAAACCTCTCAGATACAGAAGAATCCTCTGGTTTAGGTCTTTATATTACAGAAGAATTATCTCATCTACTTGGTGCAGAACTACAACTAAGTAGTGATGGTGCTTGGTTTACAGTTAAGATACTCTTTTAAAACAAATAACCTCCTCTTTTTGAATAGAGGAGGTTATTTTTATAAGCTTTTCTTTTTGAAAACAGCAAGCCCACTAATGGTAAAGAGTAGAATAATGGTTACAGTAACGATAACGGTATATAGAATGGCCTGGCTATAGTCAGTCATGGCATAGGCAAAGTTCAAGGATAAATAGCGCAAAATCTCGATATCTGGAAAGATAAGCATTGGCGTTGAAAGCAAGATAGAGCTGATTAAATAGCCTATGAAAACAGCCAAATAAGAATGAGTCACATAGAGAATGAAGGAAACAATAGATAGCCAAGCTAGAAGACAGAGGAATTGAAGACCAATAGTAATAAGGAGATTGCCAATAAATCCTTCTGGCATCGTACCAAGACCGTTTAGGATAGTCGCTGGTACGAAAGCAATAACTAGGCTAACAAGAATTTGCATTAGAGCGATACTTGCTAATACTACAGACTTGGCTAGGAAGAATTCTGTACGAGAAACACCCACTGTCAAACTGTTTTTATAGAGTTTTCCGATAAGATCAACTCCTAGAACTAAGCAAGCAAGTATAATACAGAGGAAAACTAGGTTTGAGCTATTGCTAGAGGTGTTAATAAGGGCTTGTATCCCATCCCATCCCTTGCTTGGCAGTTCGGTTTCTGCGTTTGTACTTGTACTGACGGATATGATCTGTCCTGTAGCTCCGAAAGTAGCCCCCATTAACATGAGTGCAAAGAGAACGAGCTCTGTAATCCAAAATCCTTTGGAACGGAAAAGACGGTAAAAGTCTGCTTGAATTGTATGTATCATGGTTTTCCTCCTATTTTACTAATTGTGTGAAGTATTCTTCAAGATTTTGACGAGCATAGTAAATCTCATCCACGTCAACATCTGCTAGAGTAAGTTCTTTGAGAATGCGTTTGACATCTTGTTCATGACTAAAAATATGAATCTCATTATCTGAATTAACAACTTTAAATTCGAGATGAACTTTGTCTTTTAAGATTTGACTAGCTTTTTCTTTGTCACTTGTTTTTAGAACAATATAGTCTTCATTAAGCGTCTCAAATTCGGCCTTACTGATTTCTCGAATGATTTTCCCTTGGTCTAAAATTCCAAAGCGATTGGCAACCAGATAGAGTTCTGACAAGATATGACTAGAGATGAGAATGGTTATGCCTAGTTCTTGATTCAGACGTTGAATCATTTGACGAAACTCTTTAATACCGATTGGGTCAAGTCCATTGATAGGTTCATCAAGGATGAGAAAGTCTGGTTTTGATAGGAGGGCAATCGCAATGCCTAGGCGTTGTTTCATTCCAAGAGAGAAATCTCGAAAAACTTTTCTACCTGTATCTGTTAACCCCACATACTTTAATGTTTCCTGAATGACTTGATCAGCATTTGGGATATGTCGAATAGTACAATAGTACCTTAGATTTTGATAGGCTGTTAAATGATTGTGAGCTACTGGGGATTCAATGACTGAACCCACTCGAGATAGGGCTTTCGTACACTCCTTATACCCTTGACTAGAAAAGAGGGAAATAGTTCCTTGGTCAGCAGATAATAATTGTGTAACGATTTTAATCAGAGTTGTTTTACCAGCACCATTTTTTCCGATAAGTCCATAGATATCTCCTTCTTTAACTGAGAGACTAAGATCTTGTAGAATAGGTTGTTTGCCAAATTGTTTGGACAAGCCATGGATTTCGAGGACTGTTTTCATAGTTTTCTCCTTTAACCTTTAATACTCAATGAAAAACAAAGAGCAAACTAGGAAGCGAGCCGCAGGCTGTACTTGAGTACGTCAAGGCGAAGCTGACGTGGTTTGAATTTGATTTTCGAAGAGTATAAGATGTTTTATTTTTATAACTCTAGTATAAAGCATAGATATCAAAGAATCGTCAAGCATTTCTAAAGAGTTTCTAAAGTTTTTATATTTTAAAAAAATAAAAGCCCAGTTGGCTAGAAATACTAGTTGACTGGGCTTATTTTCTACAAAATATATTTCTCAATAGCGCGTGCAACACCGTCTTCTTCATTGCTGGCAGTTACAGCATCTGCGAGAGATTTGACGTGGTCGCTGGCATTTCCCATAGCGATCCCCAGCCCAGCAAACTCTAACATCTCAATGTCGTTATTGGCATCACCCATAGCCATGATTTCAGAAGGTTGGATATCTAAAATCTCAGCCAAACGAGAAAGAGCAGAAGCCTTGGTTGTACCGAGTGGCATTGCCTCATAGATAACAGGTTGGGAACGAACACCGCTAAATCTCTGACAAAGTTCATCAGCAAATCGTTGTTCAAAGTCATCTGTTTGTTCTTTTGTCCCTAAAAACATTCCCTGGAACATACGATATTTACCACTAGTAGATTCTTCCAGTGAGATTTCAGTCAGGTCAGCAAAAACAAGTGTGGCATCATATTGAACGATAGGATTTGGTTTGCCTCCGAGAACGAAGTAGTGTTCCTCATCAAAGAGAGTCAACTGAACCTCACTCTTTTCAGCTAGGTCATTCAGGTATTCGATGTCAGATTTGCTAAGTTCTCGCCAGAAGACAAGGCTCCAGTCGCTGGTTTGGTGGGTAGAACAACCATTATTGACAATAACGTATTCATTTTGCAAATCAAGACCGAGTTTCTTGTAGTAGGGAAGAACTCCAAAGAGGGGACGACCAGTACAGAGAACCAGTTTGACACCTTTTTCGATAGCTTTATGAATAGCATCAATATGAGCTTGAGGAATTTCCTTGGCTTCGTTGAGAAGAGTACCATCCATATCTAGAGCAAGTAATTTAATCATAGTCTTTCCTTTTCTCGTGTTTTGCCTTTATTATAGCATATTTTGAGGCAAATAAGTCTAAAGCTAAGTGAAATGCCATTTCTATTTAGGTTTTTAGTAGATAGATAACAAAAATATGATATACTAAATTTGCGATGCATTTAATATTATAGTATAAAGTATAAAAAGCAGAGGATTTATCATGAAAAAAAGAGTAGTACAGATTTTACTAGCCTTATTGGTAATCATTTATAGAAAGACTTGGTTTTGGTGGATTTTTAATCATTTTGCAGGTAGGCTTGTACCTGCTAGTAGAGAATTTTTTCAAATTCTTGCTTTTTTAGAGTTTAGCGTTACTTTTATAGCTATTCTTTATTTATTAGTATTCGAAGGTAGGAAAATTCTTGAGTTGAAGTGGAAATGGAGATATCCAGTTTATTTGCTTCTTGCTTATGGAGTCAATCATCTTTCAGGTATTGTGTTTTCCTTTTTAACCCCAGCAACGTCCAATCAAATGGCTTTAAATGAATTAGTTGAGATGACAGGGAGACAAGAGTTACTATATTTATTGCTTATTACTTGTTTGCTAGGACCAATTACAGAAGAATTGGTTTATCGAGGAGTTCTCATGAATACATTTTTGAAAGATTCACCTTGGTATGGAGATGTTTTACTATCAGCCTGTGTCTTTGGCTATGTGCATGTTTCTGATGGTATAACACCACTTGCCTTTTTCACCTATGCAAGCGGAGGAGCGATTGTAGCATTCCTCTACCGAAAAACTCACTCTCTCTATTATCCCATTTTACTTCACATCATGATCAACATTGCTGCATTTTGGGAATTATGGGTACTCTTGTTTCATTCTAGGTAAATATTAAAAAGTCGGATGTAATTCCAACTTTTTATTTTTTTATATATCTTGTATAGGCTGAAATTTACTCTTTGCACCAAACTGTTTCAGCTTAAAAATGGTATAATAGAGAGTAATGAAACAACAAATGAGGCAGAGATGAAACTACTTTATACCGACATTCGGACTTCTTTGACAGAAATCCTAACCAAGGGGGCTCAAGGACTAGTTGACCAAGGAAAACGAGTCTTTTATATCGCCCCTAACTCTCTTTCTTTTGAAAAGGAACGCGCCGTGCTGGAGTGCTTGAGTCAGCAGGCTTCTTTTGCAATCACAGTCACGCGCTTTGCTCAAATGGCTCGTTATCTGGTTTTAAACGATATACCAGCGAAGTCTAGTCTCGATGATATTGGTCTGGGTATGGCTTTTTATAAGTGTCTGTCTGAGATAGACGCTAAGGATTTACGTGTTTACGGGGCTATTAAGCAAGATCAGCAATTTATCCAGCAATTGATTGAAATTTATCACGAAATGACAACTGCGAAGATAAGCTTTTTGGATTTAGAAAGTCTATCTGACGCTGATAAACGTTCTGATTTACTCTTGATTTTTGAAAAGGTAACAGCTTATCTGAATCAAGGTCAAGTTTCGCAAGGGAGTCAATTATCATATCTGATTGATGCTATCGAAGAAAACAAGGTAAGTAGTGATTTTAGTCAGATTGCCCTAGTCATTGATGGTTTTACCCGATTTTCTGCAGAAGAAGAACACCTAGTGGATCTACTATATCGTAAGGGTGTTGAAATTGTTATCGGGGCTTATGCGACTAAAAAAGCTTATACAAGTCCGTTTACTGAAGGGAACCTCTATCAAGCCAGTGTTGAGTTTTTACGTCATTTGGCCTTTAAATATCAGACTAAGGCAGAAAATACTTGTCAAGAACATGAGCAACTTGATGCCTTTGCCAAAGCCTCAAAATTACTGGAAAGTGCTTATGATTATTCTGAAATTAGCTTAGAAGTGGATGCTAAGGATAGAGAAGACTTGCAAATCTGGTCTTGTCTGACCCAAAAAGAAGAGTTGGAGTTAGTTGCTCGTAGTATTCGTCAGAAATTGCACCAAGAGCCAAAACTTAGCTATAAGAATTTTCGTATCTTACTCGGAGATGTAGAGTCTTATAAACTGTCTCTGCAGACAATTTTTAATCAATATCAGATTCCTTTTTATCTGGGCAAGAGTGAGTCCATGGCTCATCATCCTTTAACGCAATTCGTAGAATCCATCGGGCGTTTGAAACGATACAATTTCCGTCAAGAAGATTTGATTAATCTCTTACGCACTGGCTTGTATACTGACCTTAACCAAGAGGAAATTGATAGCTTTGAACAATATCTTCGTTATCTAGGTATTGATGGTCTTTCTAGTTTTAAACAAGAATTCACAAAAAATCATCATGGGAAATTTGATTTAGAAAAATTAAATAAGCTTCGTGTTCGTGTTCTAAATCCACTAGAAACTTTATTATCTAGTCGTAAGCAAAAAGCTGAGAATCTTCTTGCAAGATGGAGCAACTTTTTGAAAGATGCTTATTTGACCAAGCAGTTACAAACCTTATCTGCAACGATGGAAGTAGCAGAGCAAGAAAGACAAGAGGAGGTCTGGAAAGCATTTTGCCACGTAATGGAGCAATTTGCAACTGTATTTGAAGGTTCTCAGGTCACTTTAGATGATTTCTTGGCACTTCTTCATTCAGGTATGAGCTTGTCAAATTACCGTACAATTCCAGCAACGGTAGATACTGTCCTGGTGCAGAGTTATGATTTGATTGCACCCTTGACAGCTGATTACATCTATGCACTTGGCTTAACTCAAGACCACTTGCCTAAAATTGCTCAAAACACTAGTTTGTTGAGCGATGAAGAAAGAGAAGTGCTAAACCAAGCAACTCAAGAAGGTTCTCAATTACTGATTGCAAGTCAAGAAAATCTTAAGAAGAATCGCTATACCATGCTTTCTTTGGTCAATTCTGCCCGTAAACAGTTAGTCTTGTCAGCACCAAGTTTACTAAATGAAAACGAGAGTAAAGAGTCTGTTTATCTGAAAGAATTGCAGGATTTTGGTTTTAGCAAGATTGAACAGAGAATTGATCGAAAAAATCTAACAAAGGATGACATTGGTTCTTATCATAGTCTTTTGTCTAGTCTTGTTGCTTATCACCAGCAAGGTGAGTCGGAGACAAGTGAGCAGGACTTAACCTTTATTAAGGTTCTAGCTCGTGTCATGGGGAGAAAATTAGAAGATCAAGGTCTTGATAATCCTGTCCTACCGACAAGTCCAAAAAGTAAGACCTTAGCTACTGAAACTTTGGAAGCCTTGTATCCTCAAAATCAAGATTTTTATCTATCAACATCTGGTCTAACAGAATTCTATCGAAATGAATACAGCTATTACCTGCGATATGTATTGGGCTTACAGGAAGAATTGCGATTGAAACCTGACGCTAGAAGTCACGGGAATTTCTTGCACCGTATTTTTGAACGTGCCATGAAACTTCCGCCTAATGAATCCTTTGACCGACGTTTAGAACAAGCCATTTCTGAAACTAGTCAGGAACGAGAGTTTCAAGCTATTTATCAAGAAAGTTTAGAAGCTCAATTCACCAAGGAAGTTCTTTTGGATGTAGCTCGAGCTACAGGACATATTCTGCGTCACAATTCTGAGATTGAAACGATTCAAGAAGAGGCAGTCTTTGGTGGTAAGGAACAAGCTTTTGTTCAGTTAGAAAACGGCAGAAATGTCTATGTTCGTGGTAAAGTCGACCGTATCGACCGCTTAAAGACCAGTGAAGCTATTGGTGTTGTCGATTACAAATCTTCTCTAACTCAGTTTAACTTCCCTCTCTTTTATAACGGTCTTAACTCTCAACTACCAACCTATCTGGCTGCTCTTAAAAAAGAAGGTAATAAAGATTTGTTTGGAGCCATGTACCTAGAAATGGCTGAACCGGTTCAGTCCTTACAAAAGGTTAAAACTCTATCAAAGGCCTTAGTAGAAACGAATAATAGTATGAAATACCAAGGTCTCTTTCTCGAAAAAGAGATGCAACACCTTGGAGAGTTTTACAATAAAAACAAGACCTATCAGTTATCTGATGAAGAATTCCAATTATTACTAGACTATAATGCCCTTATCTACAAAAAGGCAGCAGAGAAGATTTTATCTGGTCAATTTGCTATCAATCCATATACAGAAAACGGTAGAAGCATTGCGCCCTATGTTCAACAATATCAAGCTATTACAGGATTTGAAGCTAATTATCATCTAGGTCATGCTAGATTGTTAGATAAGGTAGCTAAGAGCAATGACAAGAAAGCATGGTTTAATAAAATCAGAGAGGAGTTGGAGCGATGAAATTTTTATCTCAAGAAGAGATTAAAGAGTTACAAGTAGCAGAAGCTAATTCTGATAAGAAACCCAAGAAAACAGCTGAACAAATTCAAGCGATTTATAGCTCTGGACAAAACATTCTTGTCTCAGCTTCAGCTGGTTCAGGGAAAACCTTTGTCATGGCTGAACGAATTCTTGACCAACTAGCGCGTGGCGTAGAAATTCGCCAACTCTTTATCTCAACCTTTACCGTTAAGGCAGCAACCGAGTTAAAAGAACGCTTGGAAAAGAAAATCAGTCAACAAATCCAAGAGACTCAAGACCCAGAACTAAAAAAACACCTCGGCAGACAATTAGCTGATTTACCCAATGCTGCGATTGGAACCATGGACTCTTTTACGCAAAAATTCCTGACCAAGCATGGCTATCTCCTTAATCTAGCTCCAAACTTTCGGATTCTTGAGAATGAAAGTGAGCAACTCCTTTTAAAGAATGATGTTTTTCGTCAAGTTTTTGAAAATCACTATCAAAGTAAGGAACAAGAACAGTTTAGTAAGCTAGTCAAAAACTTTGCTGGAAAAAGCAAGGATGCGCGCGGTTTGCGTAAACAGGTCTATATGATTTATGACTTTTTGCAATCTACAAGTAATTCTCTGGCTTGGCTAGAAGAATCATTCTTAAAAGGCTTCGAAAAGGCTGATTTTACAGTCGCCAAAGAAAAACTCGCAGATCCTATAAAAGAAAAACTATGGGATTTAGAAAGTTTTTTCCGTCATCATTTGGAAAATGATGCAAAGGAATTCGGTAAAGCAGCGTATTTAGAGGCTGTTCAACAAGTTCTTGATGAAATCGGAGCTTTAACCAACGAATCTACTTTTGAACAATACCAAGAAGTTTTAGAGCGAGTTGTAAATATTTCTAAAGCTAAGAATGGTAAAGCTCTCACAAATGCCAGTCGCAAGGCCGAACTGCAAGACTTGAAAGAAGCTTACAACCAAGAGAGAAAATCAAAGTTTGAAAAGCTGATTGCACTAAATGAACAAATCGCTTTATTGAAATTCCAAGAAGATTATCATCAAGAGTCTTGGGATTTAGCAAAGACTTTCCAAGTTTTCATGAGTGATTTTGTTGATGCTTATCGACAACGTAAACGTGAAGAAAATGCCTTTGAATTTGCGGATATTAGCCACTATACCATTGAGATATTGGAAAACTTCCCTCAAGTTAGACAAGAATATCAGGAACGCTTTCACGAAGTCATGGTCGATGAATATCAAGATACCAACCATATCCAGGAGAGGATGTTGGAACTCCTCTCTAATGGCCATAACCGTTTTATGGTAGGAGATATTAAGCAGTCAATTTATCGTTTCAGACAGGCAGATCCTCAAATCTTCAATGAAAAATTCCATAGATTTGCTCAAAATGACAAAGAAGGTCAGTTAATTCTACTTAAGGAAAACTTCCGGAGCAGTTCAGAGGTTCTTGATGCTACGAACGATGTCTTTAAACACCTCATGGACGAGGAAGTTGGAGAGATATCTTATGACGGTATGCATCAACTTGTTTTTGGGAATACTGATATTCAATCAAATCCAGAAAACAAGGCAGAAGTTCTCTTATACGATAAGGATGATGATAGCGATTCTGATGATGAGGAGGAACTTGCAACTAACAAACTGACTGGTGAAATGCGGATGGTGCTTAAGGAGATAATTCACCTTCATAATGATAAGGGTGTACCTTTCAAGGACATGGCTCTCTTAACTGCTAGTCGAAGTCGTAATGATCAAGTTCTGCTCGCCTTGTCTGAATATGGTATTCCTGTCAAGACAGACGGTGCTCAAGCAAACTATTTGCAATCCCTAGAAGTCCAGGTGATGTTGGATACTCTTCGTGTCATCCACAACCCTCTTCAAGACTTCGCTTTAGTTGCTCTAATGAAATCTCCGATGTTTAGCTTTGATGAGGATGAATTGGCTCGTCTCGCTCTCCAAAAATCTGAGGATAAAGTTCAAGAGAACTTTTATGAGAAACTAGTCAATGCTCAAGCGAAAACTAGTCTTCATAAGGATTTAATTAAGTCTGAACTCCAAAAAAAATTAGAATTTTTCATGGAAACAGTCCATTTATGGCGCTTGTATTCCAAAACACATTCTCTTTATGACCTCATTTGGAAAATCTATAGCGACCGCTTTTACTATGACTATGTCGGTGCCTTGCCAAATGGACAGGCCAGACAGGCAAATCTCTACGCCCTTGCTCTAAGAGCAGATCAGTTTGAAAAGAGTAATTACAAGGGATTATCCCGTTTTATTCGAATGATTGACCAAGTCTTGGAAGCCCAGCATGATCTTGCCAATGTTGCTGTAGCACCACCTAAGGATGCGGTAGAACTTATGAGTATTCACAAGAGTAAAGGGCTTGAATTTCCTTATGTCTTTATCCTCAATATTGATCAAAAATTCAACAAGAAGGATACTATGTCTGAGGTTATCCTCAGTCGCACAAATGGAATTGGGTTAAATTATGTAGCTAGAATCGCTACAAATGCAAAAGAGGAATATGTTCCATCTACCATTAAATTATCTATCCCTAGCTTGACTTATACTCAAAATGAGGAAGAGCTCCAATTAGCAAGCTATTCTGAGTTGATGCGTTTACTGTATGTAGCCATGACGCGTGCTGAGAAAAAACTCTATCTAGTTGGAAAAGGTTCTCGTGAAAAGTTAGAATCTAAAGAATATCCGACAAATGGGAAAGGTCTTTTGACCCGAGAAACGAGACTAGATGCTAGTAATTTCCAGGACTGGATTTGGGCCATCTATCAAGCGTTTTCTAAAGAGGATTTGCATTTTAGTGTGCGCTTTGAAGGTGAAGAAAACCTAACCAAAGAAGCTATCGGAGAATTGGAACATAAAAGTCAACTTCAAGACCTATCCCAAGCAGACAACCGTCAGTCAGAAACTATCAAAGATGCGTTGGAAATGTTAAAAGAAGTGGAAGTCTATAACCAAATCCACCGTGCAGCAATCAATCTTCCAAGTGTTCAGACCCCAAGTCAGATTAAGAAGTTTTATGAACCAGTCATGGATATGGAAGGTGTAGTAGTAGCTGGTCAATCTAAACCAAAAGAAACTATGATTCAGTTTGAACTTCCAGACTTCTCCAAGACAGAAAAAGTCACTGGAGCTGAGATTGGTAGTGCCACACATGAACTCATGCAACGAATCAATCTCGCTAAGAAACCTACTTTAGAAACCTTGACAGAAGCCTTGGAGCAAGTTCAGGCAACTTCAGCTGTTAAAGATAAAGTTAATCTAGAAAAAATCTTATCTTTCTTTGATACAGCTCTTGGTCAAGAGATTCTTGCAAATCAAGATAAACTTTATCGAGAACAACCCTTCTCTATGTTAAAAAGAGATGCTAAGAGTCAGGAAGACTTTGTTGTCCGTGGAATTTTAGATGGTTATCTCCTTTATGAGGATAAAATTGTTCTTTTTGACTACAAGACAGATCTTTATGAATATCCAAGTCAACTGATCGAACGTTATAGAGGTCAATTATCTCTATATGCAGAAGCCTTGTCTCGTTCTTACCAAATAGATCAAGTTGAAAAATATTTAATCTTACTTGGCAAAGATATGGTTGAGGTGGTCGAAGTTAACTAATCTTGTAAAAACTATTGCCTTAACGGCAGTAGTTTTTATTTATTTTCAGTTATGGTATACTAGTTTCAGAAAAGGATGTTAAAGAATCTATGTCAAAAGAAATCGATATCGAATACTATCACCAATTAGCTTTACAAAAGCAAAAAGAGCATCGTAAATTCCTTGGAAATCTGAAAAAGAAAGCTCCAAAAAACCTAGATAAGATTGCCCTTGAAATTCACCAAGAAGTTTTTGAAGAAATTGATTGTACAGCCTGTGCCAACTGCTGCAAGAGCCTTGGACCGGATTTTAAGGAAGCAGATATCACACGCATTGCCAAGTACTTTAAAATGAAATTACCAGCCTTCGAAGATGAATTTCTACAGGTAGATGAAGACGGTGATAAGATCTTTAAGTCAATGCCATGTCCATTTCTCGGTGGTGACAATCTATGTTCTATATACGATGTTCGTCCTAAGGCTTGTAGAGAATTTCCACATACCGACCGTAAAAAGATTTATCAAATCAATAATTTGACTATCAAAAATACTTTAACTTGTCCCGCAGCCTATCTCTTTGTCGAGAAATTAAGAGATAAAATAGAATAAATAGTTTATTTTATAATAAATTCCATCCTCAAATTCATTTGTTATTTGAGGTTTTTTGTATATTTATTAATATTGATTGTTTTGATTTCTAAAGAAAATGAGTTCCAGTCTTAAAGTTTCTTTAACTTTTTCTTAAAGAAAACTGATATAAGGTATCTTTAAGCGATGTTCTGTATAGTTATTCCATCATCAAAGAAAGAGGTATCGATATGAACTATATAGTCATTCCAGCTTATCAACCTGATAATAAACTTATCACACTCATCGAAAAAATACATGAAAAGAGTGATTATCATATTCTAGTTATCGACGACGGCAGTTCATCAAGGTGTCAAAATATCTTTGATAAAGCTGAGCAATATGCTACGGTGCTCCGTTACCAAGTGAATCAAGGTAAAGGCCAAGCACTTAAAACAGCCTTTTCTTATATCTAAGAACAAAACATTTATGGAACGGTGATAGTCACAGCAGACGCAGATGGTCAGCATAAGATTTGGGATATTTTCCGTACGGATAACAAAGCTTCTGAGAATCCTAACAAAAAACGCTTTAAAAAAACTGTCGTCTCTTATACACTAATTACGATTTTCTTCTTTGCTTTTTCTAGAATTTATGAAGCATTTAGTTTTGGTGAGACATCAGTTCATATGCATTACTTGTTCGCTATACCTTTGGTGGGTGGGATAATACTAGCAATCTTGCTCAAAGTTCTTCCGTATTTTTCAAGATTAAGTCTTAATTTATGGAATTCGGCAGTAGCAATTGCTACAACAGGAACACTATTCCGAGGTATTGTCAATCTTTCAGGACGCTCTACAACCTTGGATACGCCCTACTGGTATGTTGGGATTGGTTTTGCAGTACTAGCTATTTTATCCATCTTTATAAAACCGTTTCTAACTAATAAGCGTACCAAAGTAATAGAAGGGTAATTATCATAATAAAAAAAGTAGTCGTTCAGATATTGTTCGACTACTTTTTGTTGACTTTTATTTCTAAATTGTTTTAATAATATTACAACTTTCTTTCTTCTTAAAGACCTTACTTTTATAATTAAAATTATAATGTATAATAAAATAGAGATTGTCGTCTTTAAAACGATAAGTAAGAAGTAAAAAATATAGGGAATATAAAATTGAAAGGTTAAAAATGAAAAAGATATTACTAGCAAGTACAATTGTTCTTTCCATGGCAGGTATTTCTAAAACAACAGTATTGGCTGAAGAAAACCAAGCTACAAATAAAATAGAAAGTTCTGACAAATCTGTAGCAAATAGAACTAGTAAGGAAGCTAAAGAGCAAAAGCAAAGTCAAGGTCAAGAGCAGGGCAATAAGCAGAATCAAAACGGAAAACAAGATAAGACAGAAAATGATTCTTCTCAAACCACACAGAAACAAGAAACAGCCCTTACTAAGGACAATTCTTCAACAGAAGAAATTACTGAAGAGGTCAACAAAGAAGGTTGGCAAAGAGAGAATGGTCAATGGCGTTATTATGAAAATAAAAAGGCTGTAAAAACTTGGAAGAAGATAGCTGGAGTTTGGTATTATTTTAACCAAGACGGTATCATGCTTAGCAATACAGTTTATGATGACTATCTCTTTAATAAAAGCGGTGCTATGGTTGAAACTTCTTGGGTAAAAATAGATGAAAAGTGGTATTATGCTAGGGAATCAGGAAAGATTATCCGCAACAAATGGGAAAAAATTAACGGTTCATGGTATCGTTTTGATGAAACTGGTATCATGTTAAGCAAAACCATTTATAATGACTATCTTCTTCAGACTAGCGGTGCTATGGCTGAAAAAAGTTGGGTAAAAATGGATGAAAAGTGGCATTATGCCACAGAATCAGGAAAGATTATCCGCAACAAATGGGAAAAAATTAACGGTTCATGGTATCGTTTTGATGAAACTGGTATCATGTTAAGTAAAACCATTTATAATGACTATCTTCTTCAGACTAGCGGTGCTATGGCTGAAAAGAACTGGGTAAAAATGGATGAAAAGTGGTACTATGCTACTGATTCAGGTAAAGTCGTTCGTAATAAATGGGAAAAGATTAATAGCTCTTGGTACTTATTTGACAAAGACGGGGTCATGTTGAGTAGTCAATGGAAAGATAAATACTACCTAAAAGATAGTGGCGCCATGGCTAAAAACGAATGGTTCTTTGATAAAAAATACAATAGTTGGTTCTACTTAAAATCAGATGGTTCTTATGCTGAAAACCAATGGCAAGGGTCCTACTATCTCAAATCATATGGGTATATGGCCAAGAATGAGTGGATCTTTGATAAGAGTTACAATGCTTGGTATTATCTAAAAGAGGATGGACTATATGCTACTGGAACACTCAAAATCAATGGGAAAAATTATAGCTTTGAAAATAACGGGAAGTGGATCTCTAATCCATCTAGTTATTATAAAGTAAAACCAATAACAGCCTATGTTTATAGTGCTTCTGGAGCTAGACTTAGCTATATTTCCCAAGGTACTATAGTTGCTGTTTCTGACACAGAATCTCAAGGTGACAGACTCTCAGTCCAAATTTCTGGACTTTCAGGCTTTATGAATAAGAGTGACCTTGTAGCTGTTAACACTAATAATGAGTTTATCCCTCATTACACAAGCGATGGTCGTTATCTTTATCACGAGTTATCACCTTATACTAGTATTCGTGTAGCACCTCATAGTTCATCGATGGCTATTGGTACAAAATACTATTCAGCAGATGGCGTTAACTTTGATAACTTTAAAGTTGAGAATCCATTCCTCTATAGAGACCTAAGAAAGCCAACCAATTATACAGCAGAAGAATTGAATAAGGTTTATTCTCTTATGAATATTCAGGGCAGCCTCCTTGCAGGTAAAGGAGAGGTCTTCAAAGAAGCGGAGAAACGTTATCAGGTGAATGCACTCTATCTCATGGCTCACAGTGCTCTAGAAAGTGCATGGGGACGTAGTCAGATTGCAAAAGATAAGAATAACTTCTTTGGTATTGCTGCCTATGATACTACTCCATATGATTCAGCAAAGAGTTTTGACAATGTCGATAAGGGGATCTTGGGGGCAGCTAAATGGATCCGAGAGAATTATATTGATGAAGGTAGAACTCATCTTGGTAATAAATCATCTGGAATGAACACTCTTTACGCTTCTGATCCATATTGGGGTGAAAAGATTGCAAGTATCATGATGACTATCAATAGTAAACTTGGTGAAAAGGACTAAAATATTTTAAAATCGATGACTATAAAATGGTTATCGATTTTTATTTTTAATCATACAAAAAGGATTTACTTTTAAAAAGTAAATCCTTTTTGAACTTCTAATCAAACCTAATCTCTAATTTAGAATTAGTCTTTTTTTGATTTATGTAGAAATGCTACCAAAATAATGGATGAAATTAAAGTTACAAAACCAATGATAGTGACTAATGTTCCTTTACCTTCTCCAGTTTTTGGCAGTCCAGGTTTTTCTTCAGTAGTAGTTACAGAAGTCGTAGTAGGAGCTTCTGTCGTAGTAGGCGCTTCTGTCGTTGTAGGAGCTTCTGTTGTAGTAGGCGCTTCTGTTGTAG
>NZ_CAXOQQ010000005.1:0-153531 GCF_964211575.1 Streptococcus sp. oral taxon 061
GCCTAAATCTAGCGCTCCAAAACAAACAGAGAAGCCTAAATCTAGCGCTCCAAAGCAAACAGAGAAGCCTAAATCTAGCGCTCCAAAACAATCAGAAAAGCCAAAAACTAGCACTCCAAAACAAACAGAGAAGCCTAAATCTAGCACTCCAAAGCAATCAGAGAAATCCAAAGGTACTGCACCAAAGCAATCTGATAAACAAAAAAATACGACACCTAAACAGGATAAGCCAAAGTCTACAGTCCAATCTGGCTGGGTAGGGTCTTCGTACTATGAAAATGGTGTTAAAGTCACTAATAAGTGGATTTTTGATAAAAAAGCTAATTCTTATTTCTACCTAAATGCTTCGGGAAACGCTGTCCGAAATGCTTGGGTAGGGAATTACTATCTTAAATCAGATGGTAAGAGGGCAAAAAGCGATTGGATCTATGATAAAAATTCTGGTTCTTATTACTATTTGACAGCTGAAGGAAGTTCTGCCCGTAATAAATGGATAGGAAATTACTATCTAAAATCAGACGGTAAGATGGCCAAGAATGAATGGGTAGATGGTGGCCGTTACTATGTTGAATCAGATGGTAAAATGGCTAGGGATAAATGGGTAGATGGTAGCCGTTACTATGTGGGAAACAATGGTGTCCGGCAACCAAAACCAGCAGTCGGGAATCAAAACAATGCTGCTTTAACTAAAGCGAAAAGCTATAATTCGGCTTTACATATGTCAAAAAAAGCTCTTTATGAACAGTTAACATCACAAGTTACTCATGGTTTTTCAAGCTCAGCAGCACAGTATGCCATCGATCACTTGAA
This sequence comes from Streptococcus sp. oral taxon 061, assembly GCF_964211575.1. GTDB lineage: Bacteria > Bacillota > Bacilli > Lactobacillales > Streptococcaceae > Streptococcus. The sequence goes on from NZ_CAXOQQ010000005.1 coordinate 811, forward strand.
CGCGGATTACAAAGCAAATGCCTTAGTTAAAGCAAGAGAATACCGAAAATACAGCAATTTATCAAAGAAAGAAATTTATGAGAGGCTAACTTCTCCTTGGATTGGAAAATTTACAAAAGAAGAAGCAAACTATGCCATTCAAAAACTAGATTTAACACCAGAAGGAAGCCCTGCCCGCAATAAATGGGTAGGATACTATTATTATAAATCAGATGGTAAGATGGCCAAGAATGAATGGGTAGATGGTGGCCGTTACTATGTTGAATCAGATGGTAAAATGGCTAGGGATAAATGGGTAGATGGTGGCCGTTACTATGTGGGATACAATGGTGTATGGCAACCAAAACCAGCAGTCGGGAATCAGTACAATGCTGCTTTAACTAAAGCAAAAAGCTATAATTCGGCTTTACATATGTCAAAAAAAGCTCTTTATGAACAGTTAACATCACAAGTTACACATGGTTTTTCAAGCTCAGCAGCACAGTATGCCATTGATCACTTGAACGCAGATTACAAAGCAAATGCCTTAGTTAAAGCAAGAGAATACCGAAAATACAGTAATTTATCAAAAACAGAAATTTATAACAGGCTAACTTCTCCTTGGATTGGAAAATTTACAAAAGAAGAAGCAAACTATGCCATTCAACATTTAGGTGACTAATTTTTACAAATAGTGAAGCAAATGAGATGTTTTAATATTGGCTTTTAACACGCAAACCTTTGCACAAATCTGACGATTTTGTTATACTATGTCTGTAAGCATTTCCATTAATAAATATAAAGGAGAAAAAGATGAGTCAAAAGATTATTGGGATTGACCTAGGTGGAACATCTGTCAAGTTCGCAATTTTAACTCAAGAAGGAGAAATCCAAGAAAAATGGTCTATCAAGACTAACATTTTGGATGAAGGGAGCCATATCGTAGACGATATGATTGAATCAATTCAACATCGTTTTGAATTGCTTGGATTGGCTGCGGCAGATTTCCAAGGGATTGGTATGGGTTCACCTGGTGTGGTTGATCGTGAAAATGGAACTGTTATCGGAGCCTATAATCTCAACTGGAAAACTCTTCAACCGATCAAAGAGAAAATGGAAAAAGCCTTGGGAATTCCATTCTTCATCGATAATGATGCCAACGTGGCGGCTCTTGGTGAGCGCTGGATGGGTGCTGGTGAAAACCAACCAGACGTTGTTTTTATGACTCTGGGTACAGGTGTTGGTGGCGGTATCGTGGCAGAAGGTAAATTGCTTCACGGTGTTGCTGGTGCTGCTGGTGAGCTTGGTCACATCACTGTTGACTTTGACCAACCAATCGCATGTACTTGTGGTAAAAAAGGCTGTCTTGAGACAGTAGCTTCTGCAACAGGGATTGTCAACTTGACTCGTCGTTATGCAGATGAATACGAAGGCGATGCAGCCTTGAAACGCTTGATCGACGACGGTGAAGAAGTAACAGCTAAAACTGTCTTTGACTTGGCAAAAGAAGGGGACGATCTTGCCTTGATTGTTTACCGTAACTTCTCACGTTACTTGGGTATTGCATGTGCCAACATTGGTTCTATCCTAAATCCATCAACAATCGTTATCGGTGGTGGAGTATCCGCTGCTGGGGAATTCCTTCTCCAAGGTGTGCAAAAGGTTTATGACGAAAATACCTTCCCGCAAGTTCGTACAACAACGAAATTAGCTCTTGCGACTCTAGGAAATGACGCTGGAGTTATCGGAGCAGCATCACTTGTATTGCAATAAAAAAACAAAAGAAGGAGAAAATCACTATCTCGAAGCGAGTGATTTTCCTCCTTTCTTTTTTTATGCTATACTAGTTAAGAATAAACGTTGAGGAGAGAGTAAATGACAAAAGCAGATAAGATTTTTAAAGAAAATATTGAGCGAATTCTCAATGAAGGAGTCTTTTCAGAACAAGCTCGTCCCAAGTATAAGGATGGAACAGTGGCTAACTCCAAGTACATCACAGGTACTTTTGCGGAGTATGATTTGTCCAAGGGTGAATTTCCCATCACAACCCTACGTCCAATTGCTATCAAATCAGCTATTAAGGAAGTTCTTTGGATTTACCAAGACCAGACAAATAGCCTAGAAGTTCTCAATGACAAGTACAATGTTCACTACTGGAATGACTGGGAAGTAGGAGATACAGGGACAATCGGTGAGCGTTACGGGGCTGTTGTTAAGAAGCATGACATCATTAACAAGATTCTCAAACAGTTGGAAGCTAATCCTTGGAACCGTCGCAATATCATCTCTCTCTGGGATTACCAAGCTTTTGAGGAAACAGACGGCCTTCTTCCATGTGCCTTCCAGACCATGTTTGATGTCCGTCGTGTAGATGGGGACATCTATCTGGATGCAACCTTGACCCAGCGTTCTAACGATATGCTTGTAGCTCATCACATCAATGCCATGCAGTATGTGGCGCTTCAAATGATGATTGCCAAACACTTTGGTTGGAAGGTAGGGAAATTCTTCTACTTTATCAATAACCTTCATATCTATGATAATCAATTTGAACAAGCTCGGGAATTGCTCCGTCGTGAGCCTTCAAATTGCCAACCACGTTTGGTCTTGAATGTACCAGACAAGACCAACTTCTTTGATATTAAAGCAGAAGATTTTGAGTTGGTTGACTATGATCCAGTGAAGCCGCAGTTGAAGTTTGACCTAGCTATTTAATACTCTTCGAAAATCTCTTCAAACCACGTCAGCGTCGCCTTACCGTAGATATATGTAACTGATTTCGTCAGTCATATCTACAACCTCAAAGCAGTGCTTTGAGCAACCTACGGCTAGCTTCCTAGTTTGCTCTTTGATTTTCATTGAGTATAAAAGAATAGAAAAAAAGAAGTTGGAAATTCCAACTTCTTTTTTATTAATTAGCGTGATACGCGACGGCGAGCTGCTTTTTTACGGTTTTCTTCGATGAAAGCTGCTTTTTGTTCTTCTGGTTCAATCACTTTCTTTTTGAATGCGTATACTGCACCTGCAACAGCAGCAACAGTTCCTGCAACACCTGTTACGAGACCTTTAGCAAATCCTTTAGCCATGAGTCTTCCTCCTTTTATTTATAAATCAGACGGAAATAGCTTAAGATATAGCATTTTTCTGCCTGTCTATTTTGTGATATAATAATAGTAACGAAAAAATGGGAATTTTTCAAGGAAAAACGATGAAAAGCAAAATAATTGTGATTGTTGGTCCAACTGCAGTTGGAAAGACTGCCCTAGCCATTGAAGTTGCTCAGCGATTCAATGGTGAAGTAGTCAGTGGGGATAGCCAACAAGTATACCGAGGCCTGGATATTGGAACAGCCAAGGCAAGTCCGGAGGAGCAGTCAACTGTCCCTCATCACTTGATTGATGTGAGAGATGTAACCGAGTCTTACTCGGCTTTTGATTTTGTTTCAGAAGCAAAGGCAGCCATCGAGGATATTCAAAATCGTGGTAAACTTGCTATTATCGCTGGTGGAACAGGGCTTTATATCCAGAGTCTACTAGAGGGATATCATCTAGGTGGAGAGACACCACACGAGGAGATTTTAACCTATCGAGCTAGTTTAGAACCTGTTTCGGATGAGGAGTTAGTTCATCTCGTAGAGAAAGCAGGTCTTGAAATTCCCCAATTTAATCGTCGTCGTGCTATGCGTGCCTTGGAGATTGCTCATTTTGGTCAAGATTTGGAAAATCAAGAAAGTTTATATGATCCGCTGATTATTTGCTTGGATGATGAGCGTAGTCAGCTTTATGAGCGTATCAACCACAGAGTGGACCTGATGTTTGAAGCTGGACTTCTAGACGAAGCCAAGTGGTTGTTTGACCATTATCCAGATGTGCAGGCTGCTAAAGGGATAGGTTACAAGGAACTCTTCCCCTATTTTCGTGGAGAGCAGAGTTTGGAGGAGGTTAGCGATAGTCTCAAGCAGGCGACTCGTCGATTTGCCAAGCGCCAGCTAACCTGGTTCCGCAATCGCATGCAGGTGACCTTTTATCAGATAGGAGAATCTGGTGTTAAAGAGCGTATTTTAAGTCAGATTGAGGAGTTTTTAAATGATTGAAACGGAGAAAAAAGAGGAGCGAGTCCTGCTCATTGGTGTTGAACTCCAGGGCATGGATAATTTTGACCTCTCCATGGAAGAGCTGGCTAGTCTGGCTAAGACAGCTGGAGCTGTTGTAGTTGATAGCTACAGACAGAAGCGTGAAAAATACGACTCTAAGACCTTTGTCGGTTCTGGTAAGTTGGAAGAAGTAGCGAAAATCGTGGACGCAGAAGAAATCACGACTGTCATTGTCAATAACCGTTTGACACCTCGACAAAATGTCAATTTAGAGGAAGTCTTGGGTGTCAAGGTCATTGACCGTATGCAGTTGATTTTGGATATCTTTGCCATGAGAGCTCGAAGCCATGAAGGTAAACTCCAAGTGCATCTAGCTCAGCTTAAGTACCTCTTGCCTCGTTTGGTTGGTCAAGGGATTATGCTCAGCCGTCAGGCAGGGGGAATTGGTTCCCGTGGTCCAGGTGAAAGTCAGCTGGAGCTTAACCGTCGTAGTGTTCGCAACCAGATTACAGATATCGAACGTCAACTCAAGGTGGTTGAGAAAAACCGAGCGACAGTTCGAGAAAAACGTTTGGAGTCAAGTACCTTTAAGATTGGTTTGATTGGTTACACCAATGCTGGGAAGTCAACTATTATGAATACTTTGACCAGCAAGACCCAGTATGAAGCGGATGAGCTTTTTGCAACTCTAGATGCAACAACTAAAAGCATCCATCTGGGGGGCAATCTACAGGTAACCTTGACAGATACCGTTGGGTTTATCCAAGACCTACCGACAGAGTTGGTGTCTAGTTTTAAATCAACCTTAGAAGAAAGCAAGCATGTAGATCTCCTGGTCCATGTCATCGATGCCAGCAATCCCTACCATGAGGAACATGAAAAAACGGTCCTCTCTATCATGAAAGACTTGGACATGGAGGATATTCCTCGCTTGACCCTTTATAATAAAGCAGATTTGGTGGAGGACTTTACGCCTACCCAAACGCCGTATGCACTGATTTCTGCCAAGTCTGAGAATAGTCGCGAACAGTTGCAGGTTTTATTGCTGGATAAGATTAAGGAAATTTTTGAACCCTTTACTTTGCGCGTGCCTTTTGCTAAGTCCTACAAGATTCATGATTTAGAAAGTGTTGCGGTTCTGGAAGAACGTGATTACCAAGATGACGGCGAAGTCATTACAGGTTACATTTCTGAGAAAAATAAATGGAGATTAGAGGAATTTTATGACTGATATCAAAACGTTAGCCTTCAAGTATGGTGGATATACGAGTCTAGACAAGGTCTATCTGGACCAACTTTTAGCTGGTAGGTCTGAAGAGGAGCAACTAGCCCTCATTACACCTCCACCCAGCGTAGTGAATGCCTACTTTGCCGAGCTCTACCAGAAAAAGAGTCCTCAAGCTGCGACCGATTATTTTGCAGAAGTCAGCCAAGAACTGAACCTCTATAATGCTGAGCCAAGTTTCGCTTTGGAAAGCAAGCCCTTTATTCGCCTCAATCTATCTGGTAAATCCTTTGGATTTTGCTACGAGAAAGAAGGACTAGGTCGCATTTTCTCAGAGAACGAGGAAGCAATTACGGATGAATTACTCTTTGAGATAGCGCAAATTTTTCACCATCAGCTAGTTTTTGAGGAGTCTGGGAAAATTTACATGAAGGCAATCGGAGAAGAGGAAGTTGTTAGCGTGGAAAATCTTACAGCTTTGACAGATTTGGAAACCTTAGCAGATGGAAGAAAGCGACTTAAGGGATATAGCCAAGAGGATTTACTACAAGAAGCTAGAGCTTTTTCTGGCAAGCTTTATTACCGCTCAGAAAACCGCACCGCTATGTTATATATTGATTAATTAGAAAGTAGCAAATGGATATTCAATTTTTAGGAACGGGGGCTGGTCAGCCCTCTAAAGCCCGCAACGTTTCAAGTCTCGCCCTGAAACTCTTGGACGAGATTAACGAAGTCTGGCTCTTTGACTGTGGAGAAGGAACGCAAAATCGCATTCTGGAAACTACGATTCGACCACGAAAGATCAGCAAAATCTTTATCACCCACTTGCATGGAGATCATATCTTTGGTTTGCCAGGATTCCTTTCTAGCCGCGCTTTTCAGGCCAATGAAGAGCAGACAGATTTGGAAATCTATGGTCCCCAAGGCATTAAATCTTTTGTCTTGACCAGTCTACGAGTGTCAGGTTCACGCTTGCCCTATAAGATTCATTTTCATGAGTTCGACAAAGATTCTCTAGGGAAAATTCTTGAAACTGATAAATTTACAGTTTATGCGGAAGAGTTGGATCACACTATTTTCTGTGTGGGCTACCGTGTCATGCAAAAGGATCTAGAAGGCACTCTGGATGCTGAAAAACTCAAGGCTGCCGGCGTACCATTTGGACCACTCTTTGGAAAAATCAAAAACGGGCAGGATGTAGTCCTAGAAGACGGCACCGAGATTAAGGCAGCAGACTATATCTCAGCCCCACGTCCTGGTAAGATTATCACTATCTTAGGCGACACTCGAAAAACCAATGCCAGTGCGCGTCTGGCTGTCAATGCAGATGTCCTTGTCCATGAGTCCACTTATGGCAAGGGTGATGAGAAGATTGCCCGCAATCATGGTCACTCAACCAATATGCAGGCTGCACAAGTAGCAACAGAAGCGGGAGCCAAACGACTCTTGCTCAACCATATCAGCGCCCGTTTTCTTTCAAAAGATATCAGCCAGCTTAAGAAAGATGCTGCAACGATTTTTGAAAACGTCCATGTGGTCAAAGACTTGGAAGAAGTGGAAATCTAGAAGATTGAGAAAGGAAAAGTATGTCTACTATTCTCATTACAGGTGCTAGCGGGGGTCTAGCCCAAGAAATAGTCAAACTCTTGCATCAAGACCAACTCATTTTGCTAGGTAGAAATAAGGAAAAATTAGCTCAACTATACGGAAATCATCCTCAGGCAGAATTGATTGAAATTGATATTACCGACGCTCAAGCCCTAGAAGAACTAGTTGCTGAACTCTATCAGCGTTATGGCAAGATTGATGTTTTAATTAACAACGCTGGTTACGGAATTTTTGAAGATTTTGACAAAATTTCTGATCAAGACATTCATCAAATGTTTGAGGTTAATACCTTTGCTTTGATGAATCTGTCTCGTTTGGTTGCTTCTCGTATGAAGAAAATCCGAAAAGGGCATATCATCAATATCGTCAGCATGGCAGGATTGATTGCGACTGCTAAGTCTAGTCTATACTCTGCGACCAAGTTTGCGGCTATCGGTTTTTCAAATGCTCTTCGCCTTGAGCTCATGCCCTATGGTGTCTATGTGACGACTGTTAATCCAGGACCGATTCGTACGGCATTTTTCGACCAGGCAGACCCAGATGGGACCTACCTCAAATCGGTCGACCGCTTCCTACTCGAGCCAGATGCAGTAGCTAAAAAAATTGTTAAGACCATAGGCAAAAACAAACGCGAGCTCAATCTCCCAGCCTTGCTCAATCTAGCTCATAAATTTTATACCCTCTTTCCTAAGTTAGCAGATAAGTTGGCAGGAGAAACTTTTAATTATAAGTAAAATCTTAGTCACACCTCGAAAGTTAAATCAAAAGCTTGACTTTTGGGGTGTTTTATTGTCGACTTTATTAAAGTATTGCAATTTAAGTCTTAAAATAGTATACTAGTTCTGTTAGTTATGAAAACGTTTGCGTTTTTATTGATGATGATTATTTAGGAGACAAATGATGGAATTGACAGCCATTTACCATAGACCAGAATCAGAGTATGCTTATCTTTACAAAGAAGGTCAGCTACATATCCGAATCAGAACCAAGAAAAATGATGTCCAGAAGGTTATCTTACACTATGGAGATCCTTTTATTTTCATTGAGGATAAGTATGAAGCTAAGAAAGAAATGACCAAAGTAACCTCAGATGCACTATTTGACTATTGGCAGGTTACGGTATCGGTTGATTTTGCACGGATTCAGTATCTCTTTGAGCTCCTTGATGAGGAAGGTCAGGGTGTTTTTTATGGTGATAAGGGTTGTGTAGAACATACTCAAGAAAACTTGGATGCTGATGGAAACGGCTTTAAACTTCCTTATATTCATGAAATTGACGGTTGTCAGGTTCCTGACTGGGTTTCAAATACCGTTTGGTATCAGATTTTCCCAGAACGCTTTTCCAATGGAAACCCTAATTTGACTCCAGATGGAGCTCGAGAGTGGGATGCTGCCATTGCACCTAATATTGATGATTTTTTTGGTGGAGATTTACAAGGGATTATTGACCACTTAGACTATCTTAAAGATTTGGGAATCACAGGACTTTACCTATGTCCGATTTTTGAAGCAACAACCAATCACAAGTACGATACGACGGATTATTTTGAAATTGACCGTCACTTTGGAGACAAGGAAGTCTTCGCTAATCTTGTCGAGGAAGCCCACAAATGGGGCATCAAGATTATGCTAGATGCTGTTTTCAATCATATCGGCTACCAGTCTGCCCAATGGCAGGATGTTCTAAAGAACGGCGAAAAGTCACCTTATAAAGATTGGTTCCATATCCAAGAATTTCCAGTTACTGAGGATAAACTTCAGAATCCAAGAGAACTCCCTTATCATACCTTTGCCTTTGCTAGCTATATGCCTAAGTTGAATACAGCTAATCCGGAGGTTAGGGACTATCTTCTCAGTGTTGCGACCTACTGGATTGAGAATTTTGATATCGATGCTTGGCGCTTGGACGTTGCCAATGAAATTGACCATCAGTTCTGGAAAGATTTTAGAAAGGCAGTGCTCGCTAAAAAACCTGATTTGTATATCTTAGGTGAAATCTGGCATACCTCACAACCTTGGCTACAAGGGGATGAGTTCCATGCGGTTATGAACTATCCACTCTCTGAAAGTATCAAGGATTATTTCTTGCGTCAGCGTAAAAAGACAGAGCAGTTTATTTCAGAAATCAATAGCGAGTCGATGTACTACAAGCAACAAATCTCAGAGGTGATGTTTAACCTTTTAGATTCTCATGATACAGAGCGTATCCTTACAACTGCCAAAGGAAATATCCAGCATGTCAAGGCTGCCCTAACTTTCCTCTATCTTCAAAAAGGGACCCCTTGTATCTATTATGGAACAGAGCTAGCACTAATTGGTGGACCAGACCCTGATTGCCGTCGTGTCATGCCTTGGGACCGTGTTTCTGAAGACAATGACATGCTGAATTTCATGAAGAAATTAATCAAGGTTCGTAAGGCAGTGGCAAGTATTATTCAGCATGGAAATTATTGCTTGGAAGAAGTGAAACCAGATGTCCTATCTTTGAAGTGGAACTACCAAGGGAAAGAAGTTCAAGCAATCTTTAATCAGTCTTCTGAGAATTTTATCTTAGAAAGAGACTCTGTTGATTTATCTAGTCATTGCCAGTTTGAAGATGGTCAGCAAGTCATCTTGCCAGATGGATTTATCATTACTGTTTCGAAATAAAGCAATCAACTGCAACAAGTATCTAGTTACAAAAAATGAAGGGATTATGTGACTTTAGATGCATAAAAAACAAGAAGCTGTCCTCTAGTAGGACAGTTTTTTGGTAAATTTCATTAAATGTACATTCAGGTTTTTATGATTTTCTACAAAATATAGAAAAAACAATCAAAAGTATGATTTTTACAGTCATAGTATTGAAGTTTCCTATATTATTTTATAAAATAGAAGTAATCATTACAAAAAAAGTATAGCGCTTTCAATAAAAATGGAAGCGGTTACTTAACAAGGAGAACCCTATGGGAAAAGATTATTGGAATCGCAAAAGTATCTATAGCATCCGTAAATTTACGGTCGGAACGTGCTCGGTACTTATCGGGACTTGCTCTGTTTTATTTGGAGCAAATCTAGCAGCTGTAAATTCTGTATCTGCAGATGAGACACCAGTCGCTGTTGCTACAGAAAAAGTGGAGAAAGAAACTCCTAAAGGGGAAGCTGTAGATTCAAAAGCTTCTGAACAACCTGTAACAACAGAAACTGTTAACAGTGAAGCAGTAGAAACTAAGCATGAAGTAGAGAAAAAAGTGGAAGCCCCAACTACTGAGACTACTCCTGAGAAAAAAGAAACCTCTGATGTAGAAAAGCAAGCTCCAGCTGTGACTCAGGATCAATCTGCTCAAACAGAAAAACCAGAGCTCAAACCTGCAACTAATGATGAGGTAAAACAGTTGATTGAGGATAGAAAAGTAGAATTCAACCAAAACTGGCATTTCAAGCTCAATGCCAATGCTAAAGATGCGGTCAAGCCAGATGCCGATGTTTCTAGTTGGAAGAAATTAGACCTTCCTCATGACTGGAGTATCTACAATGACTTTGACCATGACTCACCTGCCCAAAACGAAGGTGGGCAACTCAATGGTGGTGATGCTTGGTATCGTAAGACCTTTAAACTCGATGAAGAAGACCTCAATAAGAATGTTCGTATCACATTTGATGGTGTTTACATGGATTCTCAAGTTTATGTAAATGGTCAGCTAGTTGGTCACTATCCAAATGGTTACAACCAATTCTCATATGACATCACTGACTATCTCCATAAAGACGGTCGCGAGAATGTCGTAGCAGTGCATGCCATCAACAAACAACCAAGTAGCCGTTGGTACTCAGGAAGCGGGATTTACCGTGATGTTACCCTTCAAGTCACAGATAAGGTCCATACTGAGAAAAATGGAACAACTATCTTAACTCCAGACCTTGAAAAACAACAAAATGGTAAGGTAGATACTCATGTAACAAGTAAGATCGTCAATACTGATGATAAAGATCATGAAATTCTTGCTGAGTATCAAATCATTGAACGTAATGGTCAAGCTGTAACTGATCTAGTTCGTACCGCTAGTCAAGTATTGAAAGCTCATCAATCAGCCAGCTTGAATGCTATTTTACAAGTTGATAAACCAAAACTTTGGACAGTTAATAGCGACAAGCCAGCTCTTTACGAATTAGTGACTCGTGTTTATCGTGATGGTCAATTGGTCGATGCTAAGAAGGACTTGTTTGGTTACCGTTACTACAACTGGACACCAAATGAAGGCTTCTCTTTGAATGGTGAACGCATTAAATTCCATGGGGTTTCTCTTCACCATGACCATGGAGCTCTTGGAGCTGAAGAAAACTATAAGGCAGAATACCGTCGTCTGAAACAAATGAAGGATATGGGTGTGAACTCTATCCGTACAACCCACAACCCAGCTAGTGAGCAAACTTTACAAATCGCTGCTGAGCTTGGTTTGTTGGTCCAAGAAGAAGCTTTCGATACTTGGTATGGTGGTAAGAAACAGTATGACTATGGTCGCTTCTTTGATAAAGATGCTACTCACCCAGATGCTAAGAAAGGTGAAAAATGGTCTGATTTTGACCTTCGTACCATGGTTGAACGAGGAAAGAATAACCCTGCTATCGTTATGTGGTCTATCGGTAATGAAATCGGTGAAGCAGACGGAAAACCTCGTTCTTTAGCAACAGTTAAACGCTTGGTTCAAGTTATCAAAGCTGTTGATAAGACACGCTATGTCACTATGGGAGCAGATAAGTTCCGCTTTGGTGATGGTAGTGGTGACCATGAAAAGATTGCCAATGAACTTGATGCCGTTGGATTTAACTACTCAGAAGATAACTACAAGAAACTTCGTGCGAAACATCCAAATTGGTTGATTTACGGATCTGAAACTTCCTCAGCTACTCGTACACGTGGAAGTTATTTCCGTCCAGAACGTGAATTGGTCCACAGCAATCAGGCTTACCGTCATTATGAGCAATCAGACTACGGTAATGACCGTGTTGGTTGGGGTAAAACAGCTACTGCATCTTGGACTTTTGACCGTGACAATGCGGGTTACGCAGGTCAGTTCATCTGGACAGGTACGGACTATATCGGTGAACCTACTCCATGGCATAACCAAAACCACACACCGGTTAAAAGCTCGTACTTTGGTATCGTAGATACAGCTGGTATTCCAAAACATGACTACTTCTTGTATCAAAGCCAATGGGTTTCTGCTGAGAAGAAACCAATGGTTCACTTGCTTCCTCACTGGAACTGGGAAAATCCTACCCTAAAAGAAAATGTAGCGGATGCAGATGGTAATATTCCAGTCCGTGCCTATTCTAATGCGGCAAGTGTAGAACTATTCTTGAATGGTAATACTCTAGGCAAGAAGACATTTACTAAAAAACAAACAAGCGATGGCCGTACTTACCAAGAAGGTGCTAAACCAAATGAACTTTACCTTGAATGGAAGGTTGCTTTTGAACCAGGTACATTAGAAGCAGTAGCTCGTGACGAAGCTGGTAACATCGTTGCTCGTGATAAGATTGTGACCGCTGGAGAACCTGCAGGGGTTCGTTTGGTCAAAGAAGAACATGCTATCGCAGCTGACGGAAAAGACCTCACTTATATCTATTACGAAATTGTTGACAGTAAAGGTAACGTAGTTCCTACAGCCAATAATCTTGTTCGCTTCCAGTTGCATGGACAAGGTCAGATTGTCGGTGTGGATAACGGGGAACAAGCCAGCCGTGAACGTTACAAAGAACAAGCAGATGGTTCATGGATTCGCAAAGCCTTTAATGGTAAGGGTGTTGTGATTGTCAAATCAACTGAGCAAGCAGGTAAATTCACCTTGACTGCTCACTCTGATTTCTTGAAATCTGGTCAAACAACTATCTTCACAGGTAAGAAAGACCAAGAGGAAAAAACTGTTTTAGGTACAGAGGTTCCTAAAGTTCGTACAGTAATCGGTCAAGCAGCGAAAATGCCTTCAAAAGTAGGATTTATCTACAGTGATGGTAGCCGTGCAAAACTTCCAGTAGAATGGTCTGCAGTTGATGTCAACCAACCTGGTATTTTTACTATTAAAGGTGTGGCAGAAGGAAGAGATGTAGAAGCGCGTGTTGAAGTCTTGGCACTCGAAGCAGAATTACCTGTAGTTAAGAGAATTGCACCAAGTACAGATCTGAGTACGGTTGATCCATCTGTTAGCTATGTATTGTCAGATGGTACTCTAGGAAGCTATGACGTTGATAGGTGGGAAGTTGCAGCTGAAGATCAAGCTAAATTAACTATCCCAGGCTCTCGTATCCAAGCTAAAGGAATTTCAGGTGATAATGAAATCGCTGCTACATTCGTAGTCGCCGAAGGTCAAGCGGCTTCACCAGTAGTACCGACTGTAACTGTTGCAGACCAGCCTGTAGAAGGGCTCTCAACTGACCAACCGGTTCTATATCATAAACTTACTTATGGAGCTACTTTGCCTGAAGTTAAAGCTTTAGCTGAAAATGCGCAAGTTACTGTTATTCAAGCTAACGAAGCAAATGGTATGCGTGCTAGTATTTATGTTCAACCAAATGATGGTGGAGCACTTCAGACTTATGCTATCCAATTCTTACAAGAAGCTCCTCAGATTGAACGTTTAAGCCTAGAAGTTGAAAATGCAGACGCACTGAAAGAAGACCAAACAGTTGGTATCAAAGTCTTGGCTCATTATCAAGATGGAACTCAGGCCGTATTAAAAGCTGATAAGGTAACCTTCTCAACATCAGGTGAAGGAGACGTAGCTGTTCGTAAAGGTATGCTTGAATTGCATAAACCTGGTCAAGTAACTTTGAAAGCTCAATTTGAAGGAGCTGAAGGTCAGATTGACTTGAACATTCAGGCAAATACTGAAAATAAAGTTGTCCAGGCCATTCGTCCAGTAAGTGTTGTGACAGGTTTGAACCAAGAACCAAGTCTACCTGATACAGTAACGGTAGAGTACGATAAAGGATTTCCAAAAGTTCACAAGGTAACTTGGCAAGCAGTTGCTAAGGAAGACCTTGCTAAATACCACAGCTTTGATGTTCTAGGTAAAGTAGCAGGAATTGAAAACAAAGCTCATGCTAAAGTTTCTGTAGAAGGTATCATTGCAGTCGAAGAAGTGACTACAACAACTCCAGTTTCAGAAGCTCCTCAATTACCAGAAAGTGTTCGTACTTACCACTCAAACGGCCAAGTATCTTCAGCTAAAGTGACTTGGGATGCTATTGACCCAAGCCAATATGCAACTGAAGGTAGCTTTACAGTGACAGGGCATGTGGAAGGTACTCAGTTACCAACGAAACTTCATGTTCGTGTATCTGCTCAAACTGAAACTGGTGCAAATATTTCTGATCAGTGGACAGGTTCAGAGTTACCACTTGCCTTTGCATCAGACTCAAATCCAAGTGACTCAGTAGCCAATGTCAATGACAAACTAATCTCATTTAATGATCAACCGGCAAACCGCTGGACAAACTGGAAACGTACAAGTGAAGCATCAGTGGGAATCCTCTTTGGTGATTCTGGTATCCTGTCTAAACGTTCGGTTGACAATCTCAATGTTGCCTTCCACGAAGACCACGGTGTTGGTGCACCTAAGTCTTATGTCATCGAATACTATGTAGGAAAAGATGTTCCAACAGTTCCTAAGAACCCAAGCTTTGTAGCTAGTGAAGACCACGTTTTTAACGATGACAATAACTGGAAACAAGTGACAAATCTTAAAGCTCCAGACCAAGTGAGAGCTGGAGAAATGACTCACTTTAGCTTTGATAAAGTCAATACCTATGCGGTTCGTATCCGTATGGTTAGACCAGATGGTAAATGGGGTACTTCCATTACAGAAATTCAAATCTTCTCTAAACAAGTAGCTGCAGCTAAGAAAGCTCAAGCTCAAATCCAAGTAGATGGAAAAGATTTGCCAAACTTTAACCCTGGCTTGACTGACTATTATCTAGAAGCTAAAGAAGACCAAGCACCAACTGTAACAGCAAGTGTATCAGATAATGGTATTGCTACAGTGATTCCAAGCGTTCGTGAAGGGGATCCAGTTCGTGTTGTCGTTAAGGCTGAAAACGGAGATATCCTAGGCGAATACCGCCTACACTTCACAAATGATAAAGACTTGCTCGCAAGTAAACCTGTTGTTGCTGTTAAGTCATCACGTTTAGTTGCTAAGGGTCATACTCTTGAGTTACCAGCAAAAGTTCCTGTTTACTTCACAGGTAAAGATGGCTATGAAGTCAAAGACTTGGCAGTTGAATGGGATGAAGTTCCAGCTGAAAATCTAGCGAATGCAGGTGAATTTACAGTTCGTGGTCGCGTTTTAGGTACTGATTTAACGGCTGAAGTAGCAGTACGTGTGACTGATAAACTCGGTGAAAACCTATCAGACAACCCTAATTTTGATGACGACAGCAACCGTTCATTTGCTTCTGCAACCAATGATATTGATCCAAATTCTCATGACCGTGTGGACTATGTTAACGATGGTTCTGATGATGAAACCCGTCGTTGGACCAACTGGTCTCCAACTCCATCTGATAATCCAGAAGTTTCAGTAGGGGTTATCTTTAGAGAAGCTGGCAAGATTGTTGAACGTACAGTCGCTGAAGGAAGCATTCGATTCTTCTCAGATGGCGGAACTGATGCACCTTCTAAACTAGTCTTAGAACGCTATGTGGGACCAGAATTTGATTCACCAGAATACTACTCTAACTACCAACCATACGATCCTGAACATCCATTTAACACTCCTTCTAACTGGGAGAAAGTTGAATACCGTGCGGATCAAGAGATTCAAGCAGGTACTGATATCCATGTAACCTTTGCCCCAGTTAAAGCTAAGGCTATGAGATGGCGCATGGATAGAAAAGCTGATACCAAGGGTGTAGCTATTACAGAAATGGCCTTCATTGCTCCAAGTGAGGAACCTAAGGATAGTACAGCTGCAAAACTTCTTGTGGATGGTAAAGAGCTTGCTGACTTCTCTGAAAATCGTGTGGATTACCAAGTAACCTACAGTGGAAATCGTCCTCAAGTAACAGTTGAAGCTGGCGAAAACGTAGCAGCAACTATTGTTGATAGTGGTGATGATAAACTTCCAGTCTTGATTCATCTTGTTTCAGAAAGTGGTAAACATATTAAGGAATACCGCATTCAATTGACTAAGGCAGATGCTGAAAGCGCTAAGACAGAACCGGCTGTACACGAAGTTCCAGAGTTCACAGGTGGTGTGAATGGAGAAGAACCAGCTATACATGAAGTTCCAGAGTTCACAGGCGGTGTGAATGGAGAAGAACCAGCAGTTCACGAAATTCCAGAATACACAGGAGGCGTGAATGGAGTTGAAGCAGCAGTTCACGAAGTACCAGAACATACTTTAGGAGCGAATGTAGTCGAACCAGCAGTTCACGAAGTTCCAGAATACACTGGTGGTGTGAATGCAGTCGAGGCAGCGGTTAACGATGTGCCAGAGTACAAAGGTGGTGCCAATGCAGTCTTTGCAACGGTGAACGAAGTACCAGAATATACTGGTGGCGTGAACGCAGCCGAAGCAACGGTTAACGATGTGCCAGAATACAAAGGTGGTGCCAATGCAGTCTTTGCAGCGGTGAACGAAGTTCCAGAATATACTGGTGGCGTGAACGCAGCCGAAGCAGCGATCAATGAAGTACCGGAGTACAAAGATGAGCAGTCGATTGTAGCCCTTGCTATGTCACAAGACAAGACTTATCAGGCACCTGCAAGCCGTCAACATATTCTCCCTGAAACAGGTACTAAGGAAAATGCAACCCTTGCAACAGCAGGTGTTGTGGGAGCGCTTCTTGGACTCTTTGCAATGGGAAAGAAGAAAGACGAAGAATAAAATAATCTGACAGTATTTAGATTATAGAGATTGGACAAGAAAACAATCTCAACTATAAAAAGTGGACAAACTAGTTTCAAGAAACAGAACTAGAACTTGTCCGCTTTTTTATGTTTCTTGGTAGCAAAAAATCCTTAACAAAGATGCTAAACTTGATAATTGAGTTTCCAAATAACAAAAAACAAATAAGAAAGCCCTTTGTGGCTTTTTTATTTTCATAAAAATGGTAAAATAGTAAGAGTAGAAATGGAGTTCTAGATATGAAACGAATTAATCAATTTGAAAATAAGAAAGTATTAGTCCTTGGTTTGGCCAAATCTGGTGAGTCTGCGGCTCGTCTTTTGGACAAGCTTGGTGCCATTGTGACGGTTAATGATGGTAAACCTTTTGAGGAAAATCCAGCGGCTCAAAGCCTTTTAGAAGATGGCATCAAGGTTGTAACTGGTGGTCATCCCTTGGAATTGCTAGATGAAGATTTTGCTCTCATGGTGAAGAATCCAGGAATCCCTTATAGCAACCCTATGATTGAAAAAGCTCTAGAAAAAGGCATTCCAGTCTTGACTGAGGTTGAGTTAGCCTACTTGATTTCTGATGCACCAATCGTCGGTATTACTGGTTCAAATGGTAAGACTACGACCACAACCATGATTGGAGAAGTTCTGACTGCTGCAGGACAAAATGGCCTCTTATCAGGTAACATCGGTTATCCTGCAAGCCAAGTAGCTCAGACAGCAACAGATAAGGATACCCTTGTCATGGAACTTTCTTCTTTCCAATTAATGGGAATCCAGGAATTCCATCCTGAAATTGCTGTTATCACCAACCTGATGCCAACGCATATTGACTATCACGGTTCTTTTGAAGACTATGTGGCAGCTAAGTGGAATATCCAAAACAATATGACAGCAGCTGATTACCTAGTATTGAACTTCAACCAGGAATTAGCTAAAGAACTTGCGACAAAGACAAATGCGACTGTAGTACCGTTCTCAACACTAGAAAAGGTTGACGGAGCTTACCTCGAAGATGGTCTTCTCTACTTCCGTGGTGAAAAAGTAATGGCAGCTGATGAAATCGGTGTTCCAGGTAGCCACAATGTGGAAAATGCTCTTGCAACCATTGCCGTTGCTAAACTTCGTGGTGTTGACAATGAAACCATCAAGGAAACCTTGTCAGCCTTTGGTGGAGTTAAACACCGTCTCCAATTCGTAGACCAAATCAATGGGGTGAAATTCTATAACGATAGTAAGTCAACTAACATCTTGGCAACTCAAAAAGCCTTATCTGGATTTGACAATAGCAAGGTTATCTTGATAGCTGGTGGTTTGGACCGTGGCAATGAGTTTGACGAATTGGTGCCAGATATTACTGGACTTAAGAAAATGGTCATTCTCGGTCAATCTGCAGAACGTGTCAAGCGTGCAGCAGATAAAGCTGGTGTGACTTATGTCGATGCGACAGATATTGCAGATGCGACTCGTAAGGCTTCTGAACTTGCGGAAGAGGGAGATGTGGTTCTCCTCAGTCCTGCTAATGCTAGCTGGGATATGTATGCTAACTTTGAAGTACGTGGAGATCTTTTCATCGACACTGTAGCGGAGTTAAAGGGATAATATGAAAAAAATAGTATTTACAGGTGGGGGAACGGTTGGACACGTTACCCTCAACCTTTTGTTAATGCCTAAGTTCATCGAAGATGGCTGGGAAGTCCACTATATTGGAGATAAAAATGGGATTGAGCATCATGAAATCCTCAAGTCAGGTTTAGATGTCACCTTCCATTCGATTGCAACGGGGAAATTACGTCGATATTTCTCATGGCAAAATATGGTTGACGTCTTTAAGGTTGCTTTTGGAATTCTTCAATCGCTCTTTATCATGCTTCGAGTTCGTCCACAAGCCCTCTTTTCTAAGGGTGGATTTGTATCTGTTCCGCCTGTTATCGCAGCGCGAGTATGCAGAGTACCAGTCTTCATCCACGAGTCTGACCTCTCTATGGGATTGGCCAATAAAATTGCCTATAAGTTTGCGACTAAGATGTACTCTACTTTCGAGCAAGCGTCTAGTCTCACTAAGGTAGAACATGTAGGAGCTGTGACCAAGGTTTCTGGTCCAGTTATGGAAGAGCCTGAAGAAATGGTGGATATCCGAACTTCTTTCAACGACAAGTTACCAACTCTTCTCTTTGTTGGTGGTTCTGCTGGAGCGAGAGTCTTTAACCAATTAGTTACAGACCACAAGGAAGAGCTGACTAGTCGCTATAATATCATCAACCTGACAGGTGATGCTAGTTTAAATGAACTAAGTTCAAACCTCTACCGTGTTGACTATGCGACGGAACTCTATCAACCACTCATGAATCTGGCTGATGTGGTCATCACTCGTGGTGGTGCCAATACTATTTTTGAGCTCCTTGCCATGGCTAAATTGCATGTCATCGTGCCTTTGGGGCGTGAAGCTAGCCGTGGAGACCAGATTGAAAATGCAGCCTATTTTGTGAAGAAAGGCTATGCAGAGGAGTTGCAAGAGAGTGACTTGACCTTGTCTACTTTGGAAGAAAAAGTAAATCAACTTTTGACTAACAAAGAAATCTATCAAAACACGATGAAGAATTCTCAGGAATTAAAATCTGTGGCAGATTTTTATGAGCTATTAAAAAAAGATTTATCATAAGGAAAATTGATGTCAAAGGATAAAAAGAATCAGGGCACTCAAGGCAAGGAATTGTCAGAGTGGCAAAAACGAAATCAAGAATATCTTCAAAAAAAAGCTGAAGAAGAGGCGAAACGTGCCGAAGAAGAAGCTCGTGAAAAAGAAGAACAAGCAGCAAAGTCTGCTTCCGAAAATACTCAAGAATTGTCAGAATGGCAAAAACAACACCACGAGTATTTAAATAAAAAAGCAGAAGAGGAATCGACAGATTCTGAGGAAGTGGACCAAGAAACCGAAAAATCTGAAGAAAAGGATTCAGATACTAGTGATGAAGCTTCAAATGAAGCGAAAGATTCGGAGGAAACTCCTCAAGAAGATTCTAAGAGTCAGGATCAAGTAGAGAAAGAAAAAGCTGACAAAAAGGTTAAGAAAGAGAAAAAGGTAAAAACCAAGAATAAACCTCCAAAACCGGCTATTCCTTCTATACATATCTGGCGAGCAGTTACGATCCTCGTCCCTAGCTTTCTAATCTTATTCTTGTCTATTTATCTTCTAAGCCCTCTAGCTACAATGAAACATATTGAGGTTACGGGTACTGTTCAGACAAGTGCAGACCAAGTTAGAGAAGCATCTGGCATTCGTGACAGTGACTATACGCTTAGCTTGCTCTTAAATAAAGATAAGCATGCGGAAATGGTCAAATCGAATCACTGGATTGAATCTGCTAAGATAGTTTATCAATTCCCAGTTCACTTCACAATTGAAGTGAAGGAATTTGGGATTGTAGCCTACTCTGTTTCTGGTGATAGCTATTATCCAATCTTATCAAGCGGAAGTATTGAATCAACGGCCGTTACCCCTGATAACTTACCTGAGAAATACATATCTGTTCTCTTTAACGATGAGGAACAGATTAAAACCCTAATTTCTCAGCTAAATGAAGTTAGTCCAGAAATTAAGCAAGAGATTGAGAAGATTGAACTTGCACCAAGTAAGGTAACAAGTGACCTTCTAAAGATTACCATGTATGATACAGACGAGATTTTGGTGCCATTATCAGAACTAGGGAAGAAATTACCTTACTATAGTAAGATAAAACCACAGTTGACAGTTCCTAGCGGTATTGACATGGAGGTCGGTATTTATAGCTATAGTCTAGTGGATAAGGCTCTGGATGACGAAAGAGTCAAAGCCAAAGAAGAGGAAAAGAAGAAGCAGGAAGAAGAGAAGAAAAAACAAGCTGAACAAGGAAATCAAGATCAAACAACACAGACGACTCAAACCACACAAAGCCGCTAAGTTTCAGATGATTCGTTCAGTTACTTGTTTTTACTTGACAAGTATTGCTTTAAATAATAGAATAGTAAAAAACCTTTAAAGCAGTCCAGAGAGGCAGCTAAGGTTAGACGGTGAAAGGGTGGAGACTACCCATTTTTCGTGGAACCTTGCTGTAGGCAGGTTCCTTTTTTCATGCTCTCTAGCTAACAAAGGTAAAAGGAGAAAAGTATGCGTGAAGCTCGTCCAGTCATTGCTCTTGATTTTCCAAGTTTTGAGGCAGTCAAGCAATTTTTAGCTCTTTTTCCAGCAAGAGAGAGCCTCTATCTAAAGGTAGGTATGGAACTCTATTATGCTACAGGCCCTGAGATTATTTTTTATCTTAAAGGCTTGGGACATAGTGTATTTCTAGATCTTAAACTTCATGATATTCCTAATACAGTCAAATCAGCCATGAAGGTCTTGTCTCATCTGGGCGTTGATATGACCAATGTTCATGCGGCAGGTGGAGTAGAGATGATGAAGGCTGCGCGTGAAGGTCTTGGAAAAGAAGCTAAGTTGATTGCTGTTACACAGTTGACTTCAACTTCTGAAGAGCAAATGAGAGACTTTCAAAATATCCAAACCAGTCTTCAAGAATCGGTTATTCACTATGCCAAGAAAACTGCTGAAGCAGGTTTGGATGGTGTGGTTTGCTCAGCTCAAGAAGTCAAGCTTATCAAAGAAGCAACAAGCAAAGATTTTATCTGCCTGACACCGGGTATTCGACCAGCAGGGGCTGCAGTTGGAGACCAAAAACGAGTCATGACACCAGCAGATGCTTATCAAATTGGTAGTGACTATATCGTTGTCGGTCGCCCAATCACTCAAGATGCCGATCCAGTAGCAGCTTATCATGCTATCAAGGATGAGTGGAACCAAGACTGGAAATAAGAATATAGTTTAAAATACAAAGGAGAATCCCATGACACTTGCTAAAGACATTGCTAGCCATCTATTGAAAATTCAAGCTGTTTACCTCAAACCAGAAGAGCCCTTCACTTGGGCATCAGGTATCAAGTCACCAATTTATACGGACAACCGTGTAACACTTGCCTACCCAGAGACACGTACCTTGATTGAGAATGGTTTTGTGGAAGCCATCAAGGCAGAATTCCCAGAGGTAGAAGTGATTGCAGGAACAGCGACTGCAGGTATCCCACATGGTGCTATCATCGCTGATAAGATGAATCTGCCATTTGCTTATATCCGTAGCAAACCAAAAGACCACGGAGCAGGAAACCAAATCGAAGGCCGTGTAGCTCAAGGTCAAAAAATGGTCGTTGTTGAAGACCTTATTTCAACTGGTGGTTCAGTTCTTGAAGCCGTTGCTGCTGCCAAACGTGAGGGAGCAGATGTTCTTGGTGTTGTGGCTATCTTCAGCTATCAATTGCCAAAAGCAGATAAGAACTTTGCAGATGCTGGTGTCAAACTAGTAACCCTTTCAAACTACAGCGAACTGATTCATCTAGCTCAAGAAGAAGGTTATATCACACCAGAAGGACTCGACCTCCTAAAACGTTTTAAAGAAGACCAAGAGAATTGGCAAAATGCTTAAGGTATATAAAAATCAGGTAATCAGTTTGAAATTCCCAGACAAAATTTTTGAAAGGATTCTGAAAAAGAGGTAAGATGTATGTGTAAAGAAAAAAGAAAACGCTTACTTAAATAGGAGGAAATTTTATGTCATTTAAAACAAGCAATGCAGAAGGACCTGTAGATTTTATTAACACTTATGATTTGGAGCCAATGGCTCAACAAGTTATTCCTAAAGCTGCCTTTGGTTATATCGCTAGTGGAGCAGAGGATACTTTCACTTTACGCGAGAACATCCGTGCCTTTAACCACAAACTCATCGTTCCACATACGCTTTGTGATGTGGAAAATCCAAGTACAGAGATTGAATTTGCAGGTGAAAAATTGTCTTCGCCAATCATTATGGCGCCTGTTGCGGCTCATAAATTAGCAAATGAACAGGGGGAAGTAGCTACTGCACGTGGTGTGCATGAGTTTGGTTCTCTCTATACAACTAGTTCTTACTCTACTGTAGATCTTCCAAAAATTACAGAAGCCCTTCAAGGGACACCTCACTGGTTCCAATTTTACTTTAGTAAGGATGACGGTATCAACCGCCACATCATGGACCGTGTGAAGGCTGAGGGCTACAAAGCAATTGTCTTGACAGCAGATGCTACTGTAGGGGGCAATCGTGAGGTCGACAAGCGCAATGGTTTTGTCTTCCCCGTTGGTATGCCAATTGTTGAAGAATACCTGCCAGAAGGTGCTGGTAAATCAATGGACTTTGTTTACAAGTCAGCCAAACAACGCTTGTCTCCACGTGATGTAGAATTTATCGCTACATACTCAGGACTTCCTGTTTATGTCAAGGGACCACAATGCCGTGAGGATGTTGAACGCTCACTCGCTGCTGGAGCTTCTGGTATCTGGGTAACCAACCACGGTGGCCGTCAAATCGACGGTGGACCAGCTGCCTTTGACTCACTTCAAGAAGTAGCAGAAGCAGTTGACAAACGTGTGCCAATTGTCTTTGACTCTGGTGTTCGTCGGGGTCAGCATGTCTTTAAAGCCTTGGCTTCAGGAGCAGACTTAGTAGCCATTGGACGACCTGTCATTTATGGCTTAGCTCTTGGTGGTAGTGTGGGTGTACGTCAAGTCTTTGAACACTTGAATGCGGAATTGAAGACAGTCATGCAGTTATCTGGAACTCAGACTATTGAAGATGTTAAACGCTTCAAACTGCGTCACAATCCATACAATCCATCCTTCCCAGTTGATTCACGTGATTTGAAGTTGTATTGATAAAGTAGGAAGTCTCCATTTGATGTGGAGGTTTTTCTCATCTTGAGGAAGATTGACATGTCATAACAAAGGATGATAAGAAACTATATAAATATATTTTCCAGTCAAATATCTTGCTAGGGCTTTCAATTTCTGTTATACTGATCCAGTAATAAAGACATTTGGGGTGCTTTAGGCTGAGATGATACCCATTGAACCTGATACAGTTAAGACTGGCGAAGGGAAATGTGAAAAGGTTTTTTTCGTATGTCGAAAAGAACTGTCTAATCTTGTAAGGTAAACTCTGATTCTTAATTGTAATTGGAGTTTTTTTGTTTATACAAACTGGATAGGCTTGTTTAGGTAGCTCTCTGCAAGTGCCCTCGACGTTCTTTAAAAGTATCAAGTGGAATTACGATTTTGCTTGGTATCTCTTGGTGTTTTATTGATTACTAAGGAGTAAAGAAAGGAAAAATAAATATGGAAACACAAGACTATGCATTTCAGCCAGGTTTGACCGTTGGAGAATTATTAAAAAGCAGTCAGGAGGATTGGCAGGCTGCAATCAATCATCGCTTTGTTAACGAACTTTTTGCGGGGATAATTGAGAATAAGGTCTTAAAAGACTACCTGATTCAAGATTATCATTTCTTTGATGCCTTCTTATCCATGCTGGGTGCCTGTGTAGCTCACGCAGACCAGCTTGAATCCAAACTTCGTTTTGCCAAGCAACTAGGCTTTCTTGAAGCAGATGAAGATGGTTATTTCCAAAAGGCTTTCAAAGAGTTAAAAGTAGTAGAGAATGACTATCTAGAAGTGACCTTGCACCCTGTAACAAAAGCGTTTCAGGAGCTAATGTATTCTGCTGTGGCTTCATCAGACTATGCTCATCTTTTGGTCATGCTGGTTATTGCAGAAGGTCTCTATTTAGACTGGGGTTCTAAAGATTTGGCTCTACCTGAAGCCTATATTCATTCGGAATGGATTAATCTCCATAGAGGTCCTTTCTTTACAGAGTGGGTTCAATTTCTGGTTGACGAACTCAATCGTGTCGGGAAAGGTAGAGAAGATTTTACAGAACTTCAGCAACGCTGGAATCAAGCAGTTGCTTTAGAATTAGCCTTTTTTGATATTGGTTATGAATTATAGGACAGATTCAATACTTTTATGTAGATTGAAAGAATTAACAAACAAACTATATAAATATATTTTCCAGTCAAATATCTTGCTAGGGCTTTCAAATTCTGTTATACTGGTCCAGTAATAAAATAATAAAGACATTTGGGGTGCTTTAGGCTGAGATGATACCCATTGAACCTGATACAGTTAATACTGGCGAAGGGAAATGTGAAAAGTTTTTTTCGTATGTCGAAAAGAACTGTCTAATCTGGTAAGGTAAACTCTAATTCTCGTTTGTAATTGGAGTTTTTTTGTTTATCAGAAGAGGATGGGCTTGCCGTCAAGCCTTTTGGTAGCTCTCCTTGAATGCCCCACTTTTCTTTAAAAAAGGAGTTTTTTATGTTAAAAAAATGGCAGTTAAAAGATGTTATCTTGCTTGCTTTCTTGTCTATCTTTTTTGGTGGCGTTTTTGTGGGTTCGGGCTATCTGTTTGATATCCTCACCCTGATCTTGGCCCCTCTTGGTTTGCAGGCCTTTGCCAATGAAATCCTCTTTGGTCTCTGGTGTATGGCTGCGCCCATTGCAGCTATCTTTGTTCCAAGAGTCGGAAGTGCAACGATTGGAGAAGTGCTCGCTGCGCTTGCTGAAGTCCTTTATGGTAGCCAATTCGGTCTAGGCGCTCTTTTGTCTGGCTTGGTTCAAGGTTTGGGAAGTGAATTTGGCTTTCTTGTGACCAAGAATCGCTATGATAGTTGGCTCTCTCTAATTGCTAATAGTATTGGGATTACCCTTTTTAGCTTTGTCTATGAATACTTTAAATTAGGCTACTATGCATTCTCCCTTCCTTTTGTCCTTTCCTTGCTGGTGGTGCGTTTTATTTCCGTCTTTTTCTTCTGTACCATCTTGGTTCGTGCCATTGTTAAACTCTATCATCAGTTTGCAGCTGGAGGAAAGGCATAGATGGGCCTGGAATTAAGAGGGATTCAATCCCCAATCTTTTCGGAACCGATTGATTTTACTTTTCATGCGCAAGCCTTTACCTTGTTAGTTGGGAGCAGTGGTTCAGGAAAATCCAGTCTCTTTCAAGTCATTGCTCAAGTCAGTTCTCTTCCCTATAGTGGTCAAGTTCTGATAGATGGGAGTGAGGTCAGTCAGCTTTCTATCGTCGAACGTGTCCAGACGGTTGGCATTCTCTTTCAAAATCCCAATCATCAATTTACCATGGAGAACTTGTTTGAGGAACTGATTTTTACCTTGGAGAATATCGGCCATCCTGTTCAAGAGATTGATTTTAAAATAGCAGAGGTGGTTCGGCAATGTCGTTGCGAGCCAATCTTGCACCGTCCCATTCATCATCTATCAGGTGGGGAAAAGCAAAAGGCTGCACTGGCTGTCCTTTTTGCTATGAATCCTAGGGTCTATCTCTTGGATGAACCCTTCGCTTCCATTGACCGCAAGAGCAGAATCGAGATATTGGAGATTCTAAAAGAGTTGGTCTCTAATGGGAAGACAGTCATTCTGTGTGACCATGATTTAACAGACTATGAAGCCTATATCGACCATATGGTGGAGCTAAGAGACGGCCAGTTAAGGGAGGTGTTTCAAATCCCTTGCTCTGAAATGACACGGGTTGCTTCAAAGGAATTTGCTTCTAGTCCAGAACTATTCCATATGAATCGTGTGACTTGTGAGCTAGATCATCGCCCTCTCTTTTCGATTGCGGATTTCACTATCTACCAAGGAATTTCCTGTATCTTGGGTGATAATGGTGTCGGGAAATCAACCCTATTTCGGTCTATTCTTCAATTTCAAAAGTATAAGGGGTGCATTACTTGGAAGAGATCGATTCTCAAAAAGAAAAAGAGTTTGTATCGTGATCTGACGGGTGTTGTTCAGGAAGCTGAGAAGCAATTTATCCGAGTCAGTCTGAGAGAGGAACTGCAATTAGATAGTCCAGACTCGGAAAGAAATCAGCGGATTCTCCAAGCTTTACGATATTTTAGTTTGGAGCAGGCACTTGATAAGAGTCCCTATCAATTAAGTGGTGGCCAGCAAAAGATTCTTCAGCTATTGACTATCTTGACCAGCAAGGCGTCTGTGATTTTGCTAGATGAGCCATTTGCTGGTTTGGATGATAGAGCTTGCCATTATTTTTGTCAGTGGATGTTGGAGGATAGAAATCAGGGAAGAAGTTTTTTGATTATTAGCCATCGTTTAGATCCCTTAATCTCTGTGGTTGATTATTGGATTGAGATGACTAGTCAAGGTTTCAGTCATGTGAAAGAAGTGACAATTACCAAACCTCTCCCATCTCTAAACAATGATACTCTAGGGGAGGTGAGGTAGTATGGTCAAAGTAGCAACCAAGACACCAGTTATCAGTCTCTTCTTGCTAATTTTATCCTTGGAAACATCTTTCATTCCTTCGATTGCTCTTAATCTTTCTGTAACCGCATTTTGCATCCTCTTCATGCTCTACCACCGTCGATTTAAAATGTTGGCTTGGATGATTGTGCTAGCAATTTTGCCATCTTTTGCCAACTATTGGGCAGTTCAGTTACATGGTGATGCTTCGCAGGCAGTCATGCTCGGAACGAGGGCTTTCGTTACAGTTTGTATCGGCCTTGTCTTTGTTTCCTCTATTTCCTTAAAAGAGCTTCTCTTGTACTTGGTTCAAAAGGGCCTGTCGCGTTCTTGGGCCTATGCCTTAATTGTAGTATTCAATGCCTTTCCCCTCATTCAGCAGGAAATCAAGTCTCTCAAGGAAGCTTGCTTACTGCGTGGTCAAAAACTGTATGTTTGGTCGCCCTTGATTTACAGCAAGGTTCTGATGACAGTTTTTAGATGGCGCCATCTTTACCTGAGAGCCCTGTCGGCGCACGGATATGACGAACATGCGCAGGTGGAGAATAGCTATCGGACTTTTTATATTCCTAAAAAAACAAAATTAATCTACCTGCTTTTCTTTTTATTGCTTCAAACCAGTCTATTTCTATAAAGGAGTTATTATGGAATTTACAGAAATTGCGATGGAATTATCTAAGGAAGCTTGGCAGGCTTCCTTTCATCACCCATTTGTATTACAGTTACAAGAGGGAACGTTAGAACCTTCTATTTTCCGCTATTACCTGATTCAGGATGCCTACTATCTGAAGTCTTTTTCGGAAGCCTATCACCTCTTGGCTGATAAGACTTCAAACCAAGAGATGAAAAGACTCTTGAAGCAAAATGCTCAGAGTCTAGTGGATGGTGAGTTGTTTATCCGTCAACAATTTTTCAAGGAATTAGGAATCAGCGACCAGGAAATGGACGAGCAACCGATTGCTCCAACCTGTTATCACTACATTTCGCATATTTATCGACAGTTTGCAGAGCCAAACTTGGGCATTGCTTTTGCTAGTTTACTCCCATGTCCTTGGTTATACCATGATTTGGGCAAGGCACTTAATCGCAAACCATCCCCGAATCCTCTTTATCAACAGTGGATTGAAACCTATATCACCGATGAATTAGAACAGCAGGTTAAAGAGGAAGAAGCGCTGATCAATCAGCTCTATCGAGAAAGCGACGAGACGGACAAACAAAAAATGCTAGAGGCCTTCCACAGAAGTGTCCACATGGAAGCCAAGTTTTGGGAGATGGCTTACCAACACCAAACATGGACGAGTGATTTACAGTCCTTAGAAAAAGAGAAGAAATAGAAAATGAGAAACCACCAACTTCAAGTTCACAAATTAACCGTTTTATCCATGATGATTGCCCTTGATGTTGTTCTTACACCCATCTTTCGAATTGAAGGGATGGCACCGATGTCTAGTGTGGTCAACATTCTTGCAGGAATCTTGATGGGGCCTGTTTATGCCTTGGTCATGGCTACAGTCACAGCCTTTATCCGTATGTCTACTCAAGGCATTCCGCCCTTGGCCCTCACAGGAGCTACTTTTGGAGCCCTCCTTGCAGGTCTCTTTTATAAGTACGGTCGAAAATTTCATTATTCTGCCCTAGGAGAAATATTGGGAACAGGGATTATCGGTTCCATTGTTTCCTATCCTGTCATGGTTCTCTTTACGGGATCTGCGGCCAAGCTCAGCTGGTTTATCTATACTCCGCGATTTTTCGGAGCGACCTTGATCGGTACAGCCATAGCTTTTCTTGCCTTTCGATTTTTGATCAAGCTGGAATTCTTTAAAAAAGTGCAGGGATATTTCTTTTGAGAAAGGATAGAATGATGCAGAAATTGACAAATCCTTTCCCTCTGGCAACTAGTTCCTTGATTCACTGTATTACCAATGAGATTTCTTGTGAGATGCTGGCTAATGGCATTTTGGCTCTGGGATGCAAACCAGTCATGGCAGATGATCTTCGTGAGGTTCTTGATTTTACTAAGCAAAGCCAGGCTCTCTTCATCAATTTGGGGCATTTGTCAGCTGAGAAGGAGAAAGCAATCCGTATGGCAGCTACTTATGCAAACCAAGCTTGTCTCCCAATGGTAGTAGATGCGGTTGGTGTATCAGCGTCACCCATTCGTAAGGATCTAGTCAGAAATCTTTTAGAATACAATCCCACAGTCCTTAAAGGAAATATGTCGGAAATCCGAAGTCTTGTTGGCTTAAAACACCACGGAGTCGGGGTCGATGCTAGTGCTAAAGATCAAGAAACTAAGGATTTACTTCAAGTTTTGAAAGACTGGTGTCAGACCTATCCTGGTATGTCGTTCCTAGTCACTGGCCCAAAGGATCTCATCGTTTCGGAGACCCAGGTTGCTATATTGGGGAATGGCTGCGACGAATTAGACTGGATAACAGGGACAGGAGACCTGGTGGGAGCCTTGACAACCGTTTTTCTCAGCCAAGGAAAGACCGCCTTTGAAGCTTCTTGCCTAGCGGTCTCTTATCTCAATATCGCTGCTGAGAGAATACTTGTTCAAGGAATGGGATTGGAAGATTTTCGTTACCAAGTTCTCAATCAACTCTCTCTCCTAAAAAGAGATGAAAACTGGCTAAAAGCAATCAAAGGAGACTTTTATGAATAGAGAAGCACTTAGACTGTATCTAGTAACCAATCGCTACCAAGATTCCTTGGAAAACTTTCTTGAAAAAGTCGAAACGGCCTGCCGTTTAGGTGTTACCATCATCCAACTACGAGAAAAAAATCTCACAACCAATCAATACTATCAACTGGCAAAACAAGTCAAGGAAATAACAGATGCTTACCAAGTCCCCTTAATTATCGATGATCGATTGGATATCTGTCTAGCAGTCGATGCTGCAGGTTTGCATATTGGCGATGATGAACTGCCAGTTTCGGTTGCCCGCAAAGTCTTGGGTCCTGAAAAAATCCTCGGTGTCACTGCTAAAACGGTTAAAAGAGCTCTAGAAGCAGAAACATCGGGTGCGGATTACTTGGGAACAGGAGCCATTTTCCCGACTACGACCAAAGAAAATGCACCCATCACTCTGATTTCAACCTTGAAAACAATTTGCCAAACGGTCGCCATTCCAGTAGTTGCTATCGGAGGCTTGACGTCAGAGAATATTGACCAACTTATCGGCACGGGTATAGTTGGAGTAGCTGTCGTACGTGATTTGATGCAGGCAGAAGATATTGAAGCAAAAACGCAAGCCTTTTTAACAAAGCTAAATGACATTGTTTCCTAATCAAAAACTCTCTAATTCCTTATAGCGGGAACTAGAGAGTTTTTTCTTAATCTTTAAAAGTTGTATGGTTGACTGGGCCAGAACCATGTCCGAGTTGAGGAGCGTCTTGGATGGCTTTTGTGATAAAGGCCTTGGCCTTATCAACTGCCTGATAAAGACTTCTGCCCTTGGCTAGTTCAGCCGTAATCACAGCAGCAAAGGTACATCCAGTACCATGGGTGTGACAGGTTTGAATTCTTGGACTTTCCCAGACAAATTGCTCCCCCTTGGTAAAGAGGAAATCCTTGGCACCACCTTCAAGATGGCCACCTTTGATAACAACGGACTGAGGACCAAATTCTTTTATAATCAGGCGACCAGCACGCTGCATGTCTTCTGGATCATGAATCGAAAAACCAACAATCTCTTCTGCCTCAGGAAGATTGGGTGTGATAATGGTTGCAAGGGGAAGCAGATTAGTTTTTAGGTAGTCTCTGGCACTAGAATCAATCAGGGTGTCCCCGCTCGTAGCGACCATAACAGGGTCAAGGACGTAGGGACAATCCAGTTTTTTAAGATAGGGTTGGATGATCTCCATAATCTCAGTAGTTGCCAACATCCCAGTTTTTACAGCCTGAGGCTTGATATCCGAAAAGACACTCTCCAATTGAACTTCCAGCATTTGGCTGGAGACGTGCTCTATTAGCTGAACGCCTCTGGTATTTTGAGCGACAAGGCTGGTCACAACGGCCATTCCATAGACATCTCTAGCTTGGAATGATTTTAAATCAGCCATAATGCCAGCACCGCCACTAGGGTCAGTCCCTGCAATGGTTAGAGCAACGGGTAAATAAGTCATCTAAAACCTCCCAACCAACTGAAGTTTGTATTCTTAAGAACAAGCTAGTCTGTTTGAGGAAAGCAATAGAAGACTGCTAGTCCTCATTATCATTTCCACTTCCATCAGCTAGCATTACCTAGATTGAGTCAAAGGGATCTAACAGTCGTTAATCTCAGCTTCACGCACCCCTAGTGGTTGTTTTCTTTTTTTCTTCAGTATAGCATATTTTTATAGTTTATATAGTAAAATTTGACTGCAAATCTCTCGTTACAGGATTAGAATTCTATTTTCGAAAAAATAATAAAAATTATAGTTGACAAATGTAGATTTTTGGAATATACTAATAACTGTAATCGACAAATGTAGATTTAGGAGGTGTGATTATGCAGATTTCAGATGCAGAATGGCAGGTCATGAAGATTATTTGGATGCAAGGAGAGCAGACCAGTACGGATTTGATCATGGTTTTGGCGGAGCGGTTCGACTGGTCCAAGTCGACCATTCAAACTCTTTTGGCTCGTTTGGTGGAGAAAGAATGTTTGACTCGGGAAAAGCAGGGCAAGTCCTTTATCTATTCAGCCCTTTTAACTCTAGACGACAGTAGAGGTTTATTGGTTCAGGATATCAAAGACAAGCTTTGTTCCCGCAGGATGAAGCAGTTACTTGCCGATTTGATTGAAGAATGTGACTTTACCCTAGCTGACTTGAAAGGCTTGGAAGAAGTCATTTCTAAGAAAAAAGCAAGTGCTGTAACAGAAGTAAAATGTAATTGTATGTAAAGGAGACGCTATGTTAAATCTATTTGTATCTATTATTGTTCTAGGAATGATTGCTTTTATCTTCTTTTGGTTTCTCAAAAAACCGCAAGAAGATGCTAAGAGAGCTCAACAAAAGAATGGCTATCAAGAAATTCGAGTGGAAGTCATGGGGGGATACACTCCAGGAACTATTATCCTCAAAAAATCGCAACCAGCTCGTATTATTTTTGATCGAAAAGATCCTTCACCTTGCTTGGACCAAATCGTTTTTCCAGACTTTGGAGTGCATGCTGATCTGCCTATGGGAGACCAATATGTGGTTGAAATCACTCCTGAAGAAGCAGGTGAGTATGGTTTCTCTTGTGGCATGAATATGATGCACGGTAAGATGATTGTAGAATAGGAGAAGACTATGACCGAAATTGTAAAGGCAAGCCTTGAAAATGGTGTGCAAAAAATTCGTATTACAGCAGAAAAAGGCTATCATCCAGCCCACATTCAACTGCAAAAAGGGATTCCTGCTGAGATTACCTTTCATCGTGTGACACCTTCAAACTGTTATAAGGAAATTCTCTTCGAAGAAGAAGGGATCCTAGAACCAATCGCTCAAGATGAGGAAAAAGTCATTCGCTTTACGCCTCAAGACTTGGGTGAGCATGAATTTTCATGCGGCATGAAGATGCAAAAGGGGTCCTACACCGTTGTTGAAAAAACTAAAAAGTCTCTCAGTCTTTTACAACGTTTTTGGATTACTAGTATCTTTACTGTGCCTCTTGTGATTCTCATGATTGGGATGTCTACAGGAGGAGTTAGTCACCAAGTCATGCGTTGGGGCACCTTTTTAGCCACAACACCCATTATGCTGGTAGCTGGAGTTCCATATATCAGAAGCGCCTGGGCTAGTTTTAAAAAGCACAATTCCAACATGGATACCTTGGTTGCTCTGGGAACCCTAGTGGCCTATTTCTATAGCTTAGTTGCCCTCTTCACTGGTCTGCCCGTTTACTTTGAAAGTGCTGCATTTATCCTCTTCTTCATTCTTTTGGGAGCAGTTTTTGAGGAAAAAATGCGAAAAAATACTTCGCAGGCAGTCGAAAAATTATTAGACCTACAAGCAAAAACAGCAGAGGTTTTGCGTGATGATGTTTATGTTCAAATACCTCTAGAACAAGTCAAAGTTGGGGATCTCATTCGCGTTCGACCAGGTGAAAAAATTGCCGTTGATGGTATTGTCTTAGAAGGTGAAACGAGTATTGATGAGTCAATGGTAACTGGGGAAAGTATTCCAGTCGATAAATCAGTTGGAGATGCTGTCATTGGTTCAACCATCAATAATAGTGGTACGATCATCTTTAGAGCTGAAAAAGTTGGTTCTGAGACTATGCTGGCTCAGATTGTAGACTTTGTGAAGAAAGCGCAAACGAGTCGTGCTCCTATTCAAGATTTGACAGACAAGATTTCTGGGATTTTTGTACCAGCAGTTGTCATTTTAGGACTTCTTACTTTTTGGATCTGGTTTGTTTTCCTAGGAGAAAGCTTTGTGACGTCACTTCTCTACGGAGTTGCTGTTTTGATAATTGCCTGTCCTTGTGCACTAGGACTCGCGACACCGACAGCACTCATGGTTGGAACAGGACGAAGTGCCAAGATGGGGATTCTTCTCAAAAATGGTACAGTTCTACAGGAAATCCAAAAAGTCCAAACGGTTGTTTTTGATAAGACAGGAACCTTGACCGAAGGCAAACCAGTAGTGACAGATGTTATCGGCGATGAAAGAGAAGTGCTAAGTTTGGCTGCTTCACTGGAAGATGTATCTCAACACCCGCTAGCTCAAGCTATTGTCAATCGTGCATCTGAACTAGGAATTAGCCTTTACCCAGTGGAAAACTTCCAAGCCTTGCATGGAAAAGGTGTGACTGGGATTATTAATGGTAAACAAGTCTTGCTGGGGAATGCCAAACTTTTAGCTGACCTTGCTATTCCAAGTGACTATCAAAAACAATTTGATTTGCTTGAGAAAGAAGCAAAAACAGTTGTTTTCCTATCCGTAGATGGTCAGTTAAAAGGCTTAATTGCCTTGCAGGATGTCCCTAAGGAAAATGCTAAAGAAGCAATTGCTAAATTGAAAAAACGCGGCCTCAGAACGGTTATGCTTACCGGAGATAATGCTGGAGTAGCCCATGCGATTGCAGAGCAAATTGGGATCGAAGAAGTGATCGCAAATGTCTTGCCAGAGGAAAAGGCGCATGAGATTCACAAGCTTCAAAAGAATGGCAAACTGGCCTTTGTTGGAGATGGAATCAATGATGCGCCAGCCCTCAGTGTAGCTGATGTCGGAATTGCCATGGGCTCTGGGACAGATATTGCCATTGAATCAGCAGATCTTGTCCTTACAACCAACAATTTACTAGGATTGGCACGTGCCTTTGACATGAGTAAGAAGACCTTTAATCGTATTCTACTCAATCTTTTCTGGGCTTCTATCTATAACCTCATTGGCATTCCGATTGCAGCAGGAGTCTTTTCAGGACTTGGTTTGGTGCTCAATCCAGAACTTGCAGGATTAGCCATGGCCTTTAGTTCAGTTTCTGTCCTAATCAGTTCTCTCATGCTTAATTTTACTAAAGTCGATTAAAAAGGCGGTCTTAACCGCTTTTTTCTATTCTAAAACAGATTTTCAAAACGCTTTCAAACTGTACTGTAATAGAGAATGAAAGTTTCTGAGCACATTCTTATGAATCTGAAAATAAATGTGATAAATTAGGATTGTAAATTTACTGAATCGTTTTCAAATAACATATAAAAGCGTTTTTTGTAAATATATGAAATTATTTTGAAGGAGAGTTATCATTATGACTCAAGGGAAAATTACTGCATCTGCAGCAATGCTCAACGTATTGAAAACATGGGGCGTAGACACTATCTACGGTATCCCATCAGGAACACTCAGCTCATTGATGGACGCTTTGGCTGAAGACAAAGATATCCGTTTCTTGCAAGTTCGTCACGAAGAAACAGGTGCTCTTGCAGCGGTTATGCAGGCTAAATTTGGCGGATCTATCGGTGTTGCAGTTGGTTCAGGTGGACCTGGTGCGACTCACTTGATTAACGGTGTTTACGATGCAGCTATGGATAACACTCCATTCCTTGCTATCCTTGGATCACGTCCAGTTAACGAATTGAACATGGATGCCTTCCAAGAATTGAACCAAAACCCAATGTACAACGGTATCGCTGTTTACAACAAACGTGTAGCTTACGCAGAGCAATTGCCAAAAGTGATTGACGAAGCTTGCCGTGCTGCCGTTTCTAAAAAAGGTCCAGCTGTCGTTGAAATTCCAGTAAACTTTGGTTTCCAAGAAATCGACGAAAACTCATACTACGGTTCAGGTTCATACGAGCGTTCATTCATCGCTCCTGCTTTGAACGAAGTTGAAATCGACAAAGCAGTTGAAATCTTGAACAATGCTGAACGCCCAGTAATCTACGCTGGTTACGGTGGTGTGAAAGCTGGTGAAGTGATCACTGAATTGTCACGTAAAATCAAAGCACCAATCATCACAACTGGTAAAAACTTCGAAGCTTTCGAATGGAACTACGAAGGTTTGACAGGTTCTGCTTACCGTGTTGGTTGGAAACCAGCCAACGAAGTGGTCTTTGAAGCAGACACAGTTCTTTTCCTTGGTTCAAACTTCCCATTTGCTGAAGTTTACCAAGCATTCAAAAACACTGAAAAATTCATCCAAGTGGATATCGACCCTTACAAACTTGGTAAACGCCACGCCCTTGACGCTTCTATTCTAGGTGATGCAGGTCAAGCAGCTAAAGCTATCCTTGATAAAGTAAACCCAGTTGAGTCTACTCCATGGTGGCGTGCAAACGTGAAGAACAACCAAAACTGGCGTGATTACATGAACAAACTCGAAGGTAAAACTGAGGGTGAATTGCAATTGTATCAAGTTTACAATGCAATCAACAAACATGCTAATCAAGACGCTATCTACTCAATCGACGTAGGTGACACTACTCAAACATCTACTCGTCACCTTCACATGACACCTAAGAACATGTGGCGTACATCTCCACTCTTTGCGACAATGGGTATTGCCCTTCCTGGTGGTATCGCTGCTAAGAAAGACAATCCAGATCGCCAAGTATGGAACATCATGGGTGACGGTGCATTCAACATGTGCTACCCAGACGTTATCACAAACGTTCAATACGACCTTCCAGTTATCAACGTTGTCTTCTCAAATGGTAAATATGCCTTCATCAAGGACAAATACGAAGACACAAACAAACACTTGTTTGGTTGTGACTTCCCTAATGCTGACTATGCGAAAATCGCTGAAGCGCAAGGAGCTGTTGGATTTACAGTTGACCGTATCGAAGACATCGATGCAGTCGTTGCAGAAGCTGTTAAATTGAACAAAGAAGGTAAAACTGTTGTTATCGATGCTCACATCACTCCACATCGTCCACTTCCAGTAGAAGTACTTGAGTTGGATCCAAAACAACACTCAGAAGAAGCAATCAAAGCCTTCAAGGAAAAATACGAAGCAGAAGAACTCGTACCATTCCGTCTCTTCTTGGAAGAAGAAGGATTGCAATCACGCGCAATTAAATAATTCCTCTCGTGGAACTTAAAAAGATCGGAGCAATCCGGTCTTTTTCTTTTTATGTATTTTCTGTTAAAATAGATGCATCATGATATTTTAAGGAGAAAAAAGATGCCAACAACTTTCTTTCTATTATTTGGCTTAATGTCGTTAGGCTTTGCTGCCTTCACCTATTTCATGTTCGACATTTTTATCTTTAGTAATTACAGAAATGCCAAGAGATGCACCGAAAGAACGGAAGGAGTTATTATCCGATATTCCTATGCTCTTTATAACGGAATTAGTCTCCCAGTGGTTGAGTACACTGTTGATGGGAACCGATACAAGGTTTTGGGACCGAAATTTCTATATGCGATTTCAAATACAATCAGTACTCCCTTAGGTTCAATCGTATCTGATGTCAAAATGGATAATTTTGAAGATGGGGAAATTCCTCAGGTTTTAAGATACAAGATTTATAGGAATAGTTTCATCTCTTTAACAAAATCACCTTTAATGGAACGATTTCCAATTGGAGGAAAGGTAACTGTTTATTATGATCCTAAGAAACCAAAACATTCCTATGTAGAAAGACCTTTAAAACCAGGTCGTTATGCATGGCTGACTAAATGTTTAGCTTATTTCCTCGTTTTTCTGATGGTTGCTCTAGCTTTCTTTATGGTGTTTATTCTTCCAAATTTTGTGAACTAATAGTTTCTGGTAGATTTCTTAAAAGTATGAAATCCATATCGTTACTATTTTTATAAAATCTTCTCCCTACTTTATAAGATATGAAAAAGAGTTCAACTGGAACTCTTTTTTTGCTATAATGAAGGGAGAAAAATCAGACAGGAGATCAAGATGTCAGAACCGTTATTTTTAAATTCTGTAATGCAAGAAAAAATCTGGGGTGGGACTAAACTACGTGATGAGTTTGGCTACGACATACCAAATGAAAAGATTGGTGAGTATTGGGCGATCTCAGCTCACCCAAATGGTGTGTCTAAGGTAGCCAATGGTCGCTTTGAAGGAACAGACCTCGCTACTTTGTATGCGGAACACCGTGAGTTGTTTGGCAACCGTCCAGAACCAGTATTTCCACTCTTGACTAAAATCCTAGATGCCAATGACTGGCTCAGTGTTCAAGTTCACCCAGATGATGCTTATGGACTAGAGCATGAAGGCGAACTTGGAAAGACAGAGTGCTGGTATATCATCGCTGCAGATGAAGGTTCAGAGATTATTTACGGTCACAATGCTAAGTCTAAAGAAGAACTCCGCCAGCAAATCGAAGACAAAAACTGGGATGCCTTGCTGACAAAGGTTCCTGTTAAGGCTGGAGATTTCTTCTATGTACCAAGTGGGACCATGCACGCTATTGGGGCAGGCATCTTGATTCTTGAAACGCAACAGTCTAGTGATACAACTTACCGTGTCTATGACTTTGACCGCAAGGATGATAATGGCAACTTGCGTGAACTTCATCTTGAAAAATCAATCGACGTTTTGAATATTGGTGAGCCTGCAAATAGTCGTCCTGTGACTGTCAAAGCAGATGATTTGCGTTCAACTATACTTGTTTCTAATGATTTCTTTGCTGTTTACAAGTGGGAAATCACAGGAAAAGTTGAATTTGAGAAGACGGCTGATTACAGCTTGTTGAGTATCTTGGCTGGTCAAGGGAAACTGACTGTAGACGGAAAAGATTATCCAATTCAAAAAGGTAGCCACTTTATCTTACCAAGTGATGTTGAAGCTTGGACCTTGGAAGGGCAAGGTCTAGAATTGATTGTCAGCCATCCATAAAAAGAAAGAGAGTGGGACAGAAATCGGTAATTCGTTAGAATTCGATTTCGTCGTCCCACCTCCGCACAGTTGAGTAGGGCTGTAAAAGCTGATGAAATCAGAGTATTAGAGCCCACTCAACCACTGCGTCTTGCTCGACAATCCAAAGACAATTGAGAGGCTAGGACTTTTGTCCCAACCTCTTTTTTGTATTTACATAAATTGGGCGATAAAGACCACGATGATGATAATTGGAATGATGAAACGAAGAAGGAAAAGCCAGACTTGGAAAAGTCCTTGTTTCCAAGGTGTTTCATCAAGATGCAATTCCTCCATAGCGAGTGCTTTTTTAAAGATAAAGCCTGTAAAAAGAGACAAGCAGAGAGCACCGAAAGGCATGAGGAGGTTGGAAACCAAGAAATCCATGGCATCAAAGAAGGTCTTTTCAAAGATATGGACATCAGCCATAAGACCATAGGATAGGGCCGAAGGGATACCAAAGACAAAAGTCAATACCCCTAAAATCATACTCCACTTAGCACGCTTACGATTGTCTTGGTTGGTGATGTTACCAACATTGATTTCAAGCATAACGACTGAGGAAGTTATCGTCGCAAAGAGGAAAAGCAAGAGAAAGAGAATATAGAAAATAGTACCAAAAGGCATATTGTCAAAGAGTTGTGGCAAAACAATAAAGAGGAGACTTGGTCCACCTTCAGATTGGATATTAAAGGCTGACATCGCAGGGAAAATCGCAAGTCCAGCCATGATCGATACAGAGATGTTCAAGGCTACGATGGAAATTCCTGATTGGACCAGCTTGGTCTTCTTGTCGAGGTAGGAAGCGTAGGTCAGCATGGCTGTAACTCCAAGGGATAGGGCAAAGAAAGATTGACCTAGTGCATAGAGAAGTCCAGCACTTGTTAGTTTTGAAAAGTCAGGTTTGAGGAAGTAAACGACACCTTCCATAGCATTTGGCAAGCTAAGAGAGCGCCCGATAATAATGACAAAGATGATAAAAAGTAGGGGCATCATAACCTTAGATGCTCTTTCAATCCCTTTTTGAACGCCGTGTGATACGATGAAAATATTCAAGAAGATAAAGGCTGCTTGGGCTCCTAGAGCGATAACTGGATTAGAAATGATTGAAGAGAATTGCTGGGCATAATCTCCATTTCCGATTAGGTGGAATAATCTTCCAATCTCGATACCAAGGTATACCAGAATCCAACCCCCAATGACACTATAAAATGAGAGAAGGATAAAAAGAGCAAAGGCACCAATCCAACCAATAAAGTTGTACTTTTGATTGTTTCCAAGCTTGCCAAAGGTTTTGATTGCCGACACGCCAGCGCTTCGACCAAGGGCAAACTCAGCCAGTAGAAGAGGGAAACCAATCAATAGTGTCGAGATTAGAAAGACTAGTAAAAAGCCTCCCCCACCGTTGGCAGCAGTCATGTAAGGGAACTTCCAAACTACTCCAAGGCCAATAGCAGAACCAGCAGATGCAAGGATGAAGCCCAGTTTTGATCCCCATTGCGATTTTTCAGACATAGTTTAACTCCGATCTCCTTTTTTAAAATAAGAAAAGGCTACTTGAGTTGTCAAATAGCCCTCTCTCAATTGCTCTTTTGAGCTTTATCTTTGATTGATAGACTTGATTATCCTATCATGATTTTTCAAGTCTGTCAAGAAAGCGATTTTCATGTTTTCATAAAAAATATGATAAAATACTTGACTCTACCCTAAGGTAAGGGGATATACTATTCATGTGAGGAGGAAATCATGTACCATATTAAAGAAGCTGCGCAACTTTCAGGTGTCTCCGTCAAGACCCTCTACCATTATGACAAGATTGGACTTTTGGTTCCATTAAAGTCAGAAAATGGCTATCGAATCTATAGTCAAGAGGATTTAGAACGACTACAGATTATCCTCTATTACAAGTATCTAGGTTTTTCTTTAGAAAAAATAGCAGAGCTATTGAAGGAAGAAAGGACAGATTTATTGCCCCATTTGACCAGGCAGTTGGACTATTTGACCCAAGAAAGGCAACATCTAGATACCTTGATTTCCACCTTGCAAAAAACCATTCAAGAACAAAAAGGAGAAATAAAAATGACTATTGAGGAAAAATTCACTGGATTTAGCTATCAAGACCATAAAAAATACCACCAAGAGGCGGCAGATAAGTATGGTCAAGAAGTCATGGACCAAGCTCTCGAACGCCAAAAAGGTCACGAAGACGAGGCTACGGCTGCCTTCAATCAAGTCTTTCGAGCCTTGTCACAAAATCTTCAAGCTGGTCTACCTGTAACAGCAGACGAAAATCAAGAAGAAGCTGCTAAACTCTTGCAAGCCATTCGTACTTATGGATTTGACTGCTCCGTTGAAGTCTTCGGTCATATTGGTAAAGGCTACGTCTATAACCCAGAGTTTAAGGAAAACATTGACAAATTTGGAATTGGAACAGCTCAGTACACATCAGATGTGATTGCCCACTATGTAAGCACACAAACTCGATAAAACTCGATAAAACTCAAAGCCTAAGGTAGTAACAGACTTTTAATTGGAGGACACAGACCTAGCTTGAAGATTAGACAAGATAAAAATCGTCGGAGTGACCTCTGCCGATTTACTGTTATTTGAGTTGGTAAGACCAGTCCTCCCCATCCTTGTAGTAAAAGAATTCACTGAGGTCCTCTTCGAGAAAAACACGAAGCATGTCAGACATATCCTCAGTAGCTAGTTTGAGATAAGATAGATTTTCAAAATCCTCCCACCAGACTTTTCCTTCGTCTGAAGATTGGAGCTCACCAGTAAAGTGTTCTGTTTTGTAAAAGAGGACAACATAACGATAGTCCTCGTCATCATACCAATCTTTGATACCACAGAGTTGAGGCTTAGAAATGGTCAGACCAGTTCTTCCTTCACTTCGCGAATGACAGCATCGACAAAGGATTCGCCGCGTTCAACATGGCCACCAGGAAAAGTAATGCCAGGCCAGTTAGGACTAACTCGGTCTTGGACAAGAACCTTGTCTCCGTTTTTAATCATACACATGTTGACAAATTCGACTGATTCTCTTCTGCTCATATTATTTTTCCTATTTTGTTAGTAATTTTTCTACCACGTTTAACTTTCGCATGGTCAGATCAACGCCGAACAGCTTTTCAAGATAGTTGGTATTAAGTTTTTTTCGTTTTGCAGTTCTAGGGAGATAGAGGTAAAGACAATGATTGCCGATACAAATTTCTTCTTCACCATAGTCACTATCCAATTTTTCTAATGGTAGACTTTGGATATCATTTTGAAAAAGGATCACATGTATTCGGTCAAAAAGATAGTGTTTTCCAAATGGGTTTTCTTGGACAATTTTTGCAAAATCATTTTTGTTCTTGATTACCATTTTTAAATCAGCACCAATTTTTTCTTTTATTAGAGTATGGACTTGTTCTCGTATTTCTTCTATGGCTAAGTCGCTTTCAAGAATAATATTTCCACTTTGAATATAAGTTCGAACGTGTTGAAAATCGGCCTCTATCAAGATATCTACTAGATAAGACATTTTAGGGATAGCATTTTTTCCATTAGGAGTAACTCCCCTTAGTAAGATAATATGTTCCAAAGTAGTTCCTTTCTTATCTAACATCCTTAGATACTAAATCATTTATAGATTAAGTTTGAGCCCGCCACCCAGCCAGTACAGAGGGCAGAAGTGATGTTAAAGCCACCTGTGTGGGCATTGATATCTAGTACCTCGCCAGCAAAGTGGAGTCCAGGAACCAGTTTGCTTTCCAGCGTTTTAGGATTGATTTCCTTGAGGCTGACCCCTCCCTTAGTCACAAAGGACTTGGCAAGAGACATCTTCCCTGTTACAGGAATCTTGAGGGATTTGATAGACTGGATAAGTTGGTCGCGTTCTTTTTCTGTTAGTTGTTTTACCTTTTCTGGGTAGCCTTGCACCAAGAATTCTACCAAGCGTTCTGGCAACAAAGTCTTCAAGGCATTTTTCAAGGATTTTTCCCGGTTTTCTTCTAAAAAGTCAACTAATTCTCTCTCAGAAAGCTGAGGCAAAGTTTCTAAGGAAAGTATCTCACCACCCTTGACAAAGCTTGACATACGCAGAGCAGCGGGACCAGATAAACCAAAGTGGGTAAAGAGCAGATCATGAGTAATGACGTGCTTGCCATAACTGAGGGTCACATCATCTAGGGAAATTCCCTGCAAAGTCTTGTGTGGAAAATCTGTCAATAAGGGACTTTCAGCAGCCTCAAGTTCGGTAATGGTGTGTTTGAAATGACGGGCAATCTCGTGACCAAAACCAGTCGAACCAGTCGAAGGATAAGACTTACCACCTGTTGTGACGATGAGTTTATCACAAGTGAAGGTCTGGTCTGCGGACTTAAGGACAAACTGGTCGTCTATCTTTTTA
Organism: Streptococcus sp. oral taxon 061; assembly: GCF_964211575.1. Classification (GTDB taxonomy): domain Bacteria; phylum Bacillota; class Bacilli; order Lactobacillales; family Streptococcaceae; genus Streptococcus. The sequence continues at coordinate 43,522 of NZ_CAXOQQ010000005.1, forward strand.
ACCGAAACAATCTCTGTTTGAGTTGCAATTTGCCCGCCTAGTTCCGTAATTTTCTTCTCCAGAGCCTCGATTATGGTACGAGATTTATCGCTGGCTGGGAAGACACGTCCGTGGTCTTCAACCTTGAGTTTAACACCATTTTCTGTGAAAAAGTTGATGATATCATGGTTGTCAAACTGGGAGAAGACACTGTATAGAAAACGTCCATTTCCAGGTATTCCAGCTAGTAGATCATCTAGAGTTCCGTTGTTAGTTACATTACAACGACCACCACCAGTTCCAGCTAATTTCTTTCCGAGTTTCCGATTTTTTTCAATGAGAAGGGTTTTCTGCCCGTAAAAGCTACTGGAAATCGTAGCCATCATACCAGCAGGGCCACCTCCGATGACAATAGTATCAAAATGTTTCATAAGAGTATTGTACCATAAAAAAACAAGAGATGATTAGACATCTCTTGTCAGATTTATTAGTTGATTTCGTATCCCATGAGGAGCCCACCTTCTTCCGCATAGAAACTGCAGAGTCCAGAAGTTGGGATGATTTTAATGTCAGCTTGTGGGTATTTTTCTCGTAAGAGCTCTGAAAGCTGTTGACAGAATTTTTCATTGCTGCGGTGAGCCATGACGATACGTCCACCAGCATAGCCAGCTTTGATTAACTCTTCATAGGCAGCTTGAAGAGATTTTTTAGCACCACGAGCCTTTTGAAGCAATTCTAAGGTTCCAGTTTCACTTGCTTCCCCAACCATACGGATATTGAGGAGCCCAACAACTGTACCAATAAGCTTACTCAAGCGACCGTTTTTAACCAGGTTATCAACCTTAGCAAGAACGAACAACAACTTCGTTTTTTCTTGGTAAGTAGTAATCACTTCAACGACTTCTTCAAAAGAAAGTCCTTGGTTGATCAAATCATTGATCTTTTCGACGATTAAGTCAACTTCCCCACCAGCTGATAAGCTATCGATGACATGAATCTGAGTATCAGGGTGTTCTTCGAGATAGATATTCTTAGCTAATTGAGCACTATTGTGGCTACCAGAGAGAGTTCCAGTGATAGTCACTACAAAAATATGTTTGGCACCTTCGAATGCTCGTAAGTAATCATCAGGACTAGGGCAGGCTGATTTTGAAGCTTCAGAAGTCGCATACATAGTTTCCATCATCTTATCGATATCCAGATTGGTATCATCAACAAAGACTTGATCTGCTACCTGAATCTTTAAGGGAACACTGACAAATTCAGTATCAAAAGCAAGGTTTTCCAGCTGGCGATAATCACAACCAGAGTCAGCTACAATCTTCCAAGTCATAGAAATTCTCCATCTTTATCACTTATACATTGACAAAGGTTCTGTCTTTTTTTACAATTATATCATGAAAGCCCTTGAAACAAAAGTAGTACCTCTCTGTTGTCACAAGTAGAAAGAAATTGTTATGTCTGAACGTAAAATATCTGAAAAATCGCTTGAAAACCTTAGAAAATCAAATCAAGAATCTAATTTGCTAACCAGAGAAGCGATTGAAACAGCTCTTTTGCAACTCTTGGAGAAAAAGGAGTTGGCTAAGATTAGCATTTCTGAGTTAGTCAAGCGTGCTGGCGTTTCTCGTGCAGCTTTTTATCGAAACTATGATTCAAAAGAAGAGATTTTAGAAAGTGTCTTTAAACGTAGCGTCCATAACATCATGGAGCAATTGAGTCATTACGATGTTAAAACAGACCTTTATCTTGTATGGGTTCACCTCTTTAGAGAAGCCAAGAAAGAGGCTAAGGTTATTCAGCTTGCCTTGGACTATCACTTAGAAAAAATCTTTGTGCAAGCCATGCAAGAATTTCTAGAAAAATACTATGGAAAATCAAAAGGTGTCAGTTCTTACCTGCATTCTTTTTGGAGTTCGGCCATCGTATCGGTCTTGCTTAAATGGATCAAGGATGGGATGAAGGTTCCTGCTGAAAAAATCGCAGATTTACGCCTGCCATTTTTCAAAAAATAAAACATGAGGAGAAATGCTATGACAGAAAAAAGACTAGCTTGGGATGAGTATTTTGCTGCTCAAGCCTTATTGATTGCCAATCGCTCAACCTGTAAACGTGCCAAGGTAGGGGCTGTTTTAGTCAAGGATAACAAGGTGATTTCAACAGGCTATAATGGTTCTGTATCAGGAACAGAGCATTGTATAGATCATGACTGTCTGGTGATTGAAGGCCACTGTGTCCGCACTCTTCATGCAGAGGTAAATGCTATACTGCAAGGAGCCGAACGTGGAGTTCCTAAAGGCTTTACAGCTTACGTTACTCATTTTCCATGCCTCAACTGTACAAAACAACTGCTTCAGGTAGGTTGTGAGCGTGTTGTTTATATCAACCAATACCGTATGGATGACTATGCCCAACACCTTTATCAAGAAAAGGGAACAGAATTAACTCACCTACCACTTGAAACAGTGCAGGTAGCTCTCCAAGAGGCTCACCTAATCTAGAAATTATAAAAAAATAAATGGTTTAGAAAGCTTTTTAAACCATTTTTTGATATAATAAGAAGAATAAATTGAAAGAAGGAATTCTGAAAATGGGAAAACTTGAAGTTATTAATCATCCACTGATTCAACACAAATTATCAATCTTGCGTCGCACTGACACTTCTACAAAAGCTTTTCGTGAACTAGTAGACGAGATTGCAATGTTGATGGGATATGAAGTGCTTCGTGATCTTCCACTTGAAGATGTAGAAATCGAAACACCGATCACAAAAACAGTTCAAAAACAGTTGGCTGGTAAAAAATTGGCGATTGTCCCAATCTTGCGTGCAGGTATTGGTATGGTTGATGGACTATTGAGTTTGGTTCCAGCAGCAAAAGTTGGTCACATTGGTATGTACCGTGACGAAGAAACCCTTCAACCAGTAGAATACTTGGTAAAATTACCTGAAGATATTGACCAACGTCAAATTTTTGTAGTTGATCCTATGCTTGCAACAGGTGGATCAGCGATTTTGGCTGTTGACTCCCTCAAAAAACGTGGAGCTTCAAACATCAAGTTTGTCTGCCTTGTATCAGCTCCAGAAGGTGTGAAGGCACTTCAAGCAGCACACCCTGATGTAGAAATCTTTACAGCAGCTTTGGATGAACGCTTGAACGAACATGGTTACATCGTTCCAGGTCTTGGAGATGCTGGAGACCGCTTGTTCGGAACAAAATAAGATTCTAAAGTGATATTGAGACTATAGCCTAGTCTTAGTTTTGAAAGGAGGTTGAATTTTTGTATCTGTCTTTAGAATAGAGCAAAAATTTGACCTTTTTTGACCAAAGATATATAATAATCCTATTAACAAAGAAATTAGAAATCAAAAGGAGAAATGAATGATTCCTGTAGTTATTGAACAAACAAGTCGTGGAGAACGCTCGTATGACATTTACTCACGTCTTCTTAAGGACCGCATTATCATGTTGACTGGGCCAGTCGAAGACAATATGGCAAACTCAGTTATCGCCCAATTACTTTTCTTGGATGCCCAAGATAGTACAAAAGATATTTACCTTTATGTAAACACTCCTGGAGGTTCTGTATCAGCTGGTTTGGCAATCGTTGATACTATGAACTTTATCAAGGCAGATGTCCAAACTATCGTTATGGGAATGGCAGCCTCAATGGGGACTGTTATTGCATCAAGTGGAGCAAAGGGTAAACGTTTCATGCTTCCAAATGCAGAATACATGATTCACCAACCAATGGGTGGTACAGGTGGTGGTACTCAGCAGACTGATATGGCCATCGCTGCTGAACACTTACTTAAAACTCGTAAGACTTTGGAGCAAATCCTAGCAGATAATTCTGGCAAATCTGTTGAGCAAATTCATAGAGATGCTGAACGTGATTACTGGATGAGCGCTCAAGAAACTCTTGACTACGGTTTTATTGACGAAATTATGGCTAATAATTCTTTGAATTAAACTACTAAAGCAAGCTCGACTGAGCTTGTTTTTTTTGATATAATAGAAGGAAGATTGTTAGAAGGAAGTTGAATTATGTTTCAAAAAGAGAATCGGTCTGGTATGATTATCTATTTATACTATAATCGCGATGCTAAAAAACTCGCAAATTATGGTGATATTTGTTACCACTCAAAAAAACATCGTTACCTACAACTTTATGTTCCAACAGAGGAAGTAGAAGCGCTGGTAAATCGTTTAGGAAAAGAGAAATTTATCAAGAAAGTGAGAGTTTGTCATATTCAAGAATTGGAAACTCCTTTCGTTGGAAACCTATATAAAACAAGCGAAAACGTTATCATTTAAAAAAGTGAGAGAAACTTGTTGACAATTTTCTGATAATTCGGTATATTCTTAACATGTAATTTAAATTGAACATTAATAAGGAGACAAATATGAAGAAAAAATTTGCATTGTCACTTGTAGCTCTTGCAAGTACAGCTCTTTTAGCAGCTTGTGGGGAAGTGAAGTCAGGAGCTTCAAACACAACTGGTAACCCAATTGATGAAAAAGTTGTAAAAATTGGTTTCAACTTCGAAGAAACTGGTGCTGCAGCATCTTACGGTACATCTGAGCAAAAGGGTGCTCAACTTGCAGTTGATCAAATCAATGCTGCAGGTGGTATCGATGGAAAACAAATCGAAGTAGTGGACAAAGATAACAAATCTGAAACTGCTGAAGCTGCTTCTATTTCAACAAACCTTGTTACTCAATCTAAAGTAGCTGCTATCGTAGGACCTGCGACTTCAGGTGCAACTGCAGCAGCAGTAGCAAATGCTACACAAGCTGGGGTTCCATTGATTTCTCCAAGTGCCACTCAAGATGGTTTGACTAAAGGTCAAGATTTCCTTTTCATCGGAACATTCCAAGATAGTTTCCAAGGAAAAATCATCTCAAACTACGTTTCAAACAAATTGAACGCTAAGAAAGTGGTCTTGTATACAGATAACTCAAGCGACTACGCTAAAGGTATTGCAAAATCATTCCGTGATTCATTCTCAGGCGAAATCGTAGCAGATGAAACGTTCGTAGCAGGTGATACAGACTTCCAAGCAGCTTTGACAAAAATCAAAGATAAAGACTTTGATGCAATCGTATTGCCAGGTTACTACACAGAAGCCGGTAAAATTGTAAACCAAGCTCGTGGTATGGGAATTGATAAACCAATCGTTGGTGCTGATGGGCTTAATGGTGCAGAGTTTGTTCAACAAGCAACTGCTGAACGCGCATCAAATATCTACTTCATCTCAGGATTCTCAACTACTGTTGATGTTTCAGATAAAGCAAAAGCCTTCCTTGAAGCTTATCGTGCAAAATACAACGAAGATCCTTCAACATTTGCGGCTCTTGCTTATGATTCAGTTTACCTTGTAGCTAACGCAGCAAAAGGTGCAAAAACTTCAGTTGATATCAAGAACAATCTTGCTAAAACACAAAACTTCGAAGGTGTTACAGGTCAAACAAGCTTTGATGCAGATCACAACACTGTGAAAACAGCCTACATGATGACCATGAATAATGGTAAAGTAGAAGCGGCAGAAGTCGCTAAACCATAATTATAGATATTGGAAATGGGGAATGAGCTTTTACTCACTCCCTGTTTCGGTGTTTATAAAGGGATTATTTTTTTATAAAATCCTAAAAATAAAACTTAGAAAGAGTGAACCATATGCTTCAACAACTTGTCAATGGTTTAATCTTGGGTAGTGTCTATGCCTTGCTAGCCCTGGGTTATACTATGGTTTATGGAATTATCAAGCTTATTAACTTTGCCCATGGTGATATCTATATGATGGGTGCTTTCATGGGTTATTTCTTGATTAATGCCCTCCATTTAAATTTCTTTTTAGCCTTAATTTTGTCCATGATTGGTTCAGCTATTCTCGGTGTTATCATCGAGTTTCTAGCCTACCGTCCACTCCGTCATTCAACTCGTATCTCTGTATTGATTACTGCTATCGGGGTATCCTTCTTGCTTGAGTATGGAATGGTCTATCTAGTAGGTGCCAATACACGCGCCTTCCCTCAAGCAATCCAAACAGTTCGTTATGACTTGGGTCCAATCAGTCTAACAAATATTCAATTGTTGATTTTGACAGTTTCGATTGTCTTGATGATTCTTTTGCAACTCATCGTGCAAAAAACAAAAATGGGGAAAGCTATGCGTGCCGTATCTGTAGATAGTGATGCAGCTCAATTGATGGGGATCAACGTAAACCGTACAATCAGTTTCACCTTTGCCTTAGGTTCAGCTCTTGCTGGTGCTGCTGGTGTCCTTATCGCCCTTTACTATAATTCATTGGAACCATTGATGGGAATGACTCCGGGTATTAAATCATTCGTGGCTGCCGTTCTAGGTGGTATCGGTATTATTCCTGGTGCAGCTCTTGGAGGTTTTGTAATCGGACTATTGGAAACTTTTGCAACAGCCTTCGGAATGTCAGATTTCCGTGATGCTATCGTGTACGGAATCTTGCTATTGATCTTGATTGTTCGTCCAGCTGGTATCCTTGGTAAGAATGTGAAAGAGAAGGTGTAAACAATGAAAGAAAATTTAAAAGTTAATATTCTCTGGTTGCTCCTTTTGTTGCTTGGATATGGTGTGATTAGCTTATTAGTTTCGTTTGGCATTTTAAACCTTTTCCATATTCAGATTCTAGAACAAATCGGTATCAATATTATTCTTGCAGTAGGACTTAACCTTATCGTTGGTTTCTCTGGTCAATTTTCTCTTGGACATGCTGGGTTCATGGCTATCGGTGCCTATGCAGCAGCCATTATTGGTTCTAAATCTCCAACTTATGGTGCCTTTTTTGGAGCTATGTTGCTTGGTGCTATCATTGCTGGTTTGGTTGCTTTGGTCGTTGGAATTCCTACCCTTCGTTTGAAGGGGGACTACCTTGCAGTTGCGACACTTGGGGTTGCTGAAATTATCCGTATCCTAATCGTCAATGGTGGTGATTTAACAAACGGAGCTGCTGGGATCCTTGGTATTCCAAACTTTACTAATTGGCAAATGGTATACATTTTTGCCGTGATTACGACAATTGCAACGCTGAATTTCCTTCGTAGTCCAATCGGTCGTTTAACCTTGTCTGTTCGTGAAGATGAAATTGCAGCTGAATCTGTCGGGGTCAATACAACAAAAATCAAAATTATCGCATTTGTATTTGGAGCTATGACTGCAAGTATTGCAGGTTCCCTTCAAGCAGGATTTATCGGTTCTGTTGTGCCTAAGGATTATAGCTTTATCAACTCTATCAACGTTTTAATTATCGTTGTATTTGGTGGTTTGGGATCAATTACAGGAGCAATTGTCGCTGCGATTGTTCTTGGTATTTTGAATATGTTCCTTCAAGATGTGGCTAGCGTTCGTATGATTATCTATGCTTTGGCCTTGGTACTTGTTATGATCTTCAGACCAGGAGGCCTTCTAGGAACATGGGAATTGAACCTATCAAGACTCTTTAAAAAAGGTAAGAAGGAGGGGCAAAACTAATGGCATTACTTGAAGTAAAACAGTTAACCAAGCATTTTGGTGGTCTGACTGCTGTTGGAGATGTAACTCTAGAATTGAATGAAGGTGAACTTGTTGGTTTAATTGGACCAAATGGAGCTGGAAAAACAACTCTTTTCAACCTTTTAACAGGTGTTTATGAGCCAAGTGAAGGAACAATTACATTAGATGGTCACTTATTAAATGGCAAGCAACCCTATAAAATTGCTGCTCTTGGTTTAGGTCGTACTTTCCAAAATATTCGCCTTTTTAAAGATTTAACTGTCTTAGACAATGTTCTCATTGCTTTTAGCAATCATCATAAAAAACATGTTTTTGCTAGTTTCTTACGCTTGCCAGCTTTTTATAAGAATGAAAAAGAATTAAAAGCCAAAGCCTTAGAATTACTAAAAATCTTTGATTTAGATGGTGATGCTGAAACCTTAGCTAAAAACTTAGCCTATGGTCAACAACGTCGTTTGGAAATTGTTCGTGCCCTTGCCACAGAACCTAAAATCCTCTTCTTAGATGAGCCTGCAGCAGGTATGAACCCACAAGAAACTGCAGAATTGACTGAGTTGATCCGTCGCATCAAGGATGAATTCAAGATCACCATCATGCTGATTGAACATGATATGAACTTGGTTATGGAAGTTACGGAGCGTATCTATGTTCTTGAGTACGGTCGTTTGATTGCTCACGGGACACCAGATGAAATCAAGAGTAATAAACGTGTTATCGAAGCATATCTTGGAGGTGAAGCCTAATGTCTATGTTAAAAGTTGAAAACCTCTCAGTACACTATGGTATGATTCAAGCTGTACGTGATGTGAGCTTTGAAGTTAATGAAGGAGAAGTTGTTTCACTTATCGGTGCTAACGGTGCTGGTAAAACAACCATCCTTCGTACTCTTTCAGGACTTGTGCGTCCAAGTGCTGGTAAGATTGAATTTTTGGGACAAGAAATCCAAAAGATGCCTGCACAAAAAATTGTGGCATCAGGACTTTCTCAAGTACCAGAAGGACGTCATGTCTTCCCTGGTTTGACTGTTTTGGAAAACTTGGAGATGGGAGCCTTTCTTAAGAAAAATCGTGAAGAAAATCAAGCAAATTTGAAGAAAGTCTTCTCTCGTTTCCCTCGTTTGGAAGAACGTAAAAATCAAGATGCGGCTACTCTATCTGGTGGTGAACAGCAGATGCTTGCCATGGGACGTGCACTCATGTCAACGCCTAAACTACTTTTATTAGATGAACCATCAATGGGGCTTGCGCCAATCTTTATCCAAGAAATTTTTGATATCATCCAAGATATTCAAAAACAAGGAACAACAGTTCTCTTGATTGAGCAAAATGCTAATAAAGCACTAGCTATCGCTGACCGAGGATATGTTCTTGAGACAGGAAAGATTGTCCTATCAGGAACAGGAAAAGAACTCGCAGCATCAGATGAAGTCAGAAAAGCATATCTAGGTGGCTAAACTAGTCTGGGAGACTAGTTTAGGTTGTGGATGGAGATTGCGCACGCAATCCCACTATAGTCTGGGGGACCTTTTTAGTCGGCAGATAAAGATTGCCAAGCAATCCACATCTAGTCTTAGAGATTGTTTTAGTCGGCGGATAAAGATTGCAAAGCAATCATACAATCTACATGAGTATAAGATTAAGGGCTCTAAGTTGAGCTCTTTTTCGTAAAGTCCTTCAGATTTTTCTGAATCTTGAAAAAGAAATGAAAGCGTTTGATAGCTTTCCGTAAAAAGTGTATAATAAAACTATAAACATAAAGGAGATTTCCTATGGCAGTTAAAGATTTTATGACACGCAAGGTCGTTTATATCAGTCCTGATACAACTGTTGCACACGCAGCAGATTTGATGCGCGAGCAAGGCTTGCACCGTCTCCCTGTTATTGAGAATGATAAATTAGTAGGCTTGGTAACAGAAGGGACAATCGCTGAAGCTAGTCCTTCAAAAGCGACTAGTCTTTCAATCTTCGAGATGAATTATTTGCTTAATAAGACCAAAGTAAAAGACGTCATGATTAGAGATGTTGTTACTGTCTCAGGCTATGCAAGTTTAGAAGATGCAACTTATCTCATGCTTAAAAATAAGATTGGTATTTTGCCAGTTGTTGATAATGGACAATTGTATGGAGTCATTACAGATCGCGATGTATTCAGTGCCTTTCTTGAAATCGCTGGTTATGGTGAAGAGGGAATCCGTGTTCGTTTTATCACAGAAAATGAAGTTGGGGTCTTAGGTAAGATTGTTTCTTTAATTGTTGAAGAAAATCTTAATATCTCTCACACTGTTAACATTCCGCGTAAGGATGGTAAAATTGTTATTGAAGTACAAATTGAGGGAAGCATTGACCTTTCTTCATTGAAAAAGAAATTCGAGGATGAAAATATTCTCGTTGATGAAATTACAAAAACTTCTGCAAAAAAACTCTAAAAAGAAAAATATAACTTACTTTAAGCTTGCGAAAAAAATTTTTTTCTAGTATAATAGTTTATTGTGAGCAAACCTCACTTACCCCTTGCAAAGGCTTGGGGTCATTAGACCAAAAGGAGGAACATATCAATGGCTAAATACGAAATTCTTTATATCATTCGTCCAAACATTGAAGAAGAAGCGAAAAACGCTTTGGTAGCACGTTTTGACTCTATCTTGACTGACAACTGTGCAACTGTTGTTGAATCAAAAGATTGGGAAAAACGTCGTCTTGCATACGAAATCCAAGATTTCCGTGAAGGACTTTACCACATCGTTAACGTTGAAGCAAACGACGACGCAGCTCTTAAAGAGTTTGACCGTCTTTCAAAAATCAACGCTGACATTCTTCGTCACATGATCGTCAAACTTGACGCGTAAGAAGGTAGATTATGATTAACAATGTTGTACTTGTAGGGCGTATGACACGTGACGCTGAGTTACGTTATACCCCATCAAATGTAGCAGTTGCGACTTTTACTCTTGCAGTAAACCGTACATTCAAGAGTCAAAATGGCGAACGTGAGGCTGATTTTATCAATGTCGTTATGTGGCGCCAACAGGCTGAAAATCTTGCTAACTGGGCTAAAAAAGGCTCTCTTGTCGGGATTACAGGTCGTATTCAGACTCGTAGTTACGATAACCAGCAAGGACAACGTGTCTACGTGACAGAAGTCGTAGCTGAAAATTTCCAAATGTTGGAAAGCCGTAGTGCTCGTGAAGGACAAAGTGGTGGAGCTTATTCTGCACCAACTGCTAGTCATGCAGCACCTACAAATTCAGTACCTGACTTTTCACGTGATGAAAATCCATTTGGATCAACCAATCCTTTGGATATTTCAGATGATGATTTACCATTCTAATGGACAATTAATACTATAAAGGAGAAAAAACATGGCTCAACAACGTCGTGGCGGATTCAAACGCCGTAAAAAAGTTGATTACATCGCAGCAAACAAAATTGAATATGTTGATTACAAAGATACTGAGCTTCTTAGCCGTTTCGTTTCAGAACGTGGGAAAATCCTTCCACGTCGTGTAACTGGAACTTCAGCTAAAAACCAACGTAAAGTAACAACAGCTATCAAACGCGCGCGCGTAATGGCTTTGATGCCTTTCGTAAACGAAGATTAAAGAAAAGACCCTTACGGGTCTTTTTTTCACGAGCATTGAAATGTGAGAGCGAGTTGAGGTCCAGTGGACCTCTTTTTCTGAGTTCGAAAAGAAGAGAGCGAGTCAAGACCCGGCTGGTTTTTTTCTTTCTCTAAAACGTGCTATAATGATAGTAGTGATTCTAAAGGAGTATCTTATGAAGGGAAACGCTATTATTAGAAAAATGATTGAATCGGATATCAAACACCTATCCCAAGGTTTTATCAATCAAGGTTGGCCTGGTAGAGAGGAAATTTTGGCTAGATATTTTCTGGAACAGGAAAGTGGGGAGAGAGAAGTCTTAGTTGCAGAGGTCGAGAGTGCTGTAGCGGGCTACGTTACCATTTTGCCCTCTGCTAAACATGGTCCTTTTGCAGAAGTCTATCCAGAATTATCAGATTTTAATGTGTTTGAGCCTTTTCGAAATCAAGGGATTGGGAATCAACTGCTAGAAGAAGCAGAAAAACGAGTCAAGTTTGTTTCGAGTAAGGTCACTCTTGGTGTAGGTTTGCACTTAGGCTATGGCCCTGCCCAGAGATTGTATATCAGACGGGGCTACATTCCAGATGGGACAGGTGTCTGGTATCGAAATCAACCCTTGGAAATGAATGCAACTAGCCAAAATAATGATGATTTGGTTTTGTATCTAGTAAAGGAATTCGGATAAGAGACAAGGATTTTATTGGGGATGTGGGATTTCTCTACTTTATGGTATAATGGAAGGAGTGAATTGAAGGAGGTATTATAATGGATGCCAAGTTAAGATACAAGGCTAAGAAGATTAAGATTATCTTTTTTGATATAGATGATACTTTACGAAATTCAAAGACTGGCTTTATTCCAAGCACTATTCCAACAGCCTTTAAACAATTACGTGATAAAGGAATTTTGACAGGAATTGCGACTGGTCGAGGTATTTTTGGTGTCGTCCCAGAGATTAAAGCCCTCAAACCTGATTTCTTTGTAACCTTGAATGGTGCTTATATTGAGGACAAAAAGGGCAATGTCATTTATAGTAACAAAATTGCTAAAGATAAGGTTGAAGAGTATATTACTTGGACAAAAGAAGTTGGGATTGACTATGGTTTGGTGGGAAGTCATGCTGCTAAACTATCAAGGCGAACAGAGATGATTAGCCAGGCGATTGACCCGATTTATCCTGATTTAGAGGTGGACCCTGATTTTTACCAAAAAGAAGATATTTATCAGATGTGGACCTTTGAGGAGCAGGGTGATGACCTTGTCTTGCCTGATACTTTGGCATCGACTTTACGTATGGTACGTTGGCATGAACATTCGTCAGATGTGGTGCCTATTTCTGGTTCTAAGGCAGCTGGAGTTGCCAAAGTAGTAGACCAATTAGGTCTTAAACCTGAAAATGTGATGGTTTTTGGGGACGGACTTAACGATTTAGAGCTCTTTGATTATGCAGGTATTAGTGTCGCTATGGGTGTTTCTCATGAAAAAATCAAAGAAAAAGCAGATTATATTACAAAAACATTAGAAGAAGATGGCATCTTTGATGCCTTAGAAGGATTTGGTATGGTAGAAAAAGAATTACATTTTCCACAAGTAGACATTGAAACAGTAGAAGGTCCAATTGCGACTATTAAGACCAATCACGGAGACTTGCGTATTAAGCTCTTCCCTGAACATGCTCCTAAAACAGTAGCCAACTTTATTGCTCTGTCAAAAGATGGTTACTATGACGGTGTGATTTTCCACCGTATTATTAAAGATTTTATGATTCAAGGTGGAGACCCAACTGGAACCGGTATGGGTGGAGAGTCTATCTATGGAGAATCTTTTGAGGATGAGTTTTCAGAAGAACTTTACAATGTCCGCGGAGCCCTTTCTATGGCTAATGCTGGGCCAAATACAAATGGCAGCCAGTTCTTTATCGTGCAGAATCAACACTTGCCATATTCTAAGAAAGAAATTGCTCGTGGTGGTTGGCCAGAGCCAATTGCGGAGATTTATGCAGAACAAGGTGGAACTCCTCACCTAGACCGTCGTCATACTGTATTCGGTCAACTTGCGGATGAAGCTTCTTATGAAGTTCTGGATGCAATTGCAGGTGTCGAAACAGGTGCAATGGACAAGCCAGTTGAAGATGTCGTAATTGAAACTATTGAAATTGAGGACTAAAATGAAAATCGGTGATAAGCTAAATGGCCGTATTACTGGGATTCAGCCCTATGGAGCTTTTGTTGAGTTAGAAACAGGAGTGACAGGCCTGATTCATATCTCGGAGATTCGGACAGGATTTATCGAAAATATTTACGAGGTTTTAAAAATCGGTGATGAAGTCCAGGTACAGGTAGTAGATTTTGATGAATATACTGGGAAAGCTAGCCTTTCCATTCGTACCTTGGAAGAAGAAAAGCATCAACTTCCTAGACGGAGACGTTTTTCGAATGATCGCATCAAACATGGTTTTTCGCCGCTTGGCCGCATGATGCCTGTTTGGACTCGAGAAGCCTTGGAGCATTTAAAGAAAAACAGTAATTGATATCCCTCAAATCATTGTGATGTTATTATATTTTGCTATAATAGAAGTATGAACGAAGAACAATTATTAAAATCAGGAGAGCGCATTAATCAACTCTTCTCTACAGATATCAAGATTATTCAAAATAGAGAGGTTTTCAGCTATTCAGTGGATAGTGTACTTTTGTCACGCTTTCCTCGTTTTCCGAAAAATGGTTTGATAGTAGATTTCTGTGCGGGCAATGGAGCTGTTGGATTGTTTGCCAGTAGCCGGACCAAGGCTAAAATTCTATCTGTAGAAATTCAGGAACGTCTTGCTGATATGGCCGAACGCTCAGTACGTTTAAATGGGCTGGACGGACAGATGCAGGTCATCTGTGATGATTTGAAGAATATGCCTAGTCACATTCAGGGGAGCAAGGTTGATTTAATTTTATGCAATCCGCCTTATTTTAAAGTGGATCCAAATTCTAATCTGAATGAAAGTGAGCATTACCTTTTAGCTCGGCATGAAATTACAACCAATCTTAAGGAAATCTGTCGTAGTGCCCAGAGTATTCTCAAATCAAATGGGCGTTTGGCAATGGTTCATCGTCCTGATCGTTTGTTAGATATTTTAGAAACCCTTCAACAACACAATTTAGCTCCAAAGCGTCTGCAATTTGTCTACCCTAAACGGGAAAAGGAAGCCAATATGCTTTTGATTGAAGCTATCAAGGATGGGTCCACTAGTGGCTTTAAGGTTTTACCACCACTCATTGTTCATAATAGTGATGGTACTTATACACCAGAAATTCAAGAGATTTACTATGGATCATAAGGCTTATATGTATGTGGTAGAGTGTCGTGATGGTTCCTACTATACAGGCTATACAACAGATGTCAAGAAAAGGATTGCCGTTCACAATAGCGGTAAAGGAGCCAAATATACACGCGCTCGCTTGCCAGTAAAACTCATATTTGCAGAAGGTTTTGATAGTAAGGAAGAGGCCATGTCTGCTGAAGCTCTTTTCAAGCGCAAGACACGTATTCAAAAAGAACATTATCTCAAAGAGAATCAAAATAGAAATTTAGTTGATTCTTTTGACTTGTAATGAGGAGTCCTTTGACTCCTCTTACTTTTGTCAAAAAGCGAAAAAAATGCTACAATAAAGAGAATAAAGAAACGAGGTATTATCATGTCTAAGATTCTAGTATTTGGTCACCAAAATCCTGATTCAGATGCTATCGGTTCATCTGTAGCTTTTGCTTATCTTGCAAAAGAAGCTTATGGTTTGGATACAGAAGCAGTGGCTCTTGGTACTCCAAATGAAGAAACAGCTTTTGTATTGGATTATTTTGGCGTAGAAGCGCCACGTGTTATCACTTCAGCTAAGGCAGAAGGTGCAGAGCAAGTTATTTTGACTGACCACAATGAATTCCAACAATCAGTGTCAGATATCGCTGAAGTAGAAATTTATGGTGTGGTGGACCACCACCGTGTGGCTAACTTTGAAACTGCCAGCCAACTTTACATGCGTTTGGAACCAGTAGGATCAGCGTCTTCTATCGTATACCGCATGTTCAAAGAACATGGTGTAGCAGTGCCAAAAGAAATCGCAGGTTTGATGCTTTCAGGTTTGATTTCAGATACCCTTCTTTTGAAATCTCCAACAACTCATCCATCTGATAAAGTGATTGCGCCTGAATTGGCTGAATTGGCTGGTGTGAACTTGGAAGAATACGGTCTTGCAATGCTTAAGGCTGGTACGAACTTGGCAAGCAAATCAGCAGAAGAATTGATCGACATCGATGCTAAGACTTTTGAATTGAACGGAAACAATGTTCGTGTGGCTCAAGTGAATACAGTTGATATTGCTGAAGTCTTGGAACGCCAAGCTGAAATCGAAGCAGCTATCCAAGCCGCAAATGCAGCTAACGGCTACTCTGACTTTGTCTTGATGATTACAGACATCGTCAACTCAAACTCAGAAATTTTGGCTCTTGGTGCTAATATGGACAAGGTAGAAGCAGCTTTCAACTTCAAACTTGAAAACAACCACGCTTTCCTTCCAGGTGCTGTTTCACGTAAGAAACAAGTGGTACCACAATTGACTGAAAGCTTTAATGGGTAATCATAGATGGGAAAGCCCATTGTTAAAAAGGAGTTTCGGCTCCTTTTTTGCTAGGAGAGAAGTATGTTAGAAAATGGCGATTTGATTTTTGTGAGAGATGATTCGGATATAGGACAGGCCATCCAGGAATCTACTGGCAACTATAGCCATGTGGCTATCTTTTTGGACGGCTACATCTATCATGCAACTACGGAAGGCGGTGTCATTGCCCAATCCCCTGAAGATTTCTTTGAAGCTGAGAAGGTCTATGACCTTTATCGCTATGCGGAGATTGATTGTACAGAAGTCAAAAAGCGTGCAGAGAGCCACTTAGGTGCACCCTACAATGCTTCTTTCTATCCAGATGGGGATGGTTTCTTTTGTTCCCAATATATCGCAGACATTCTTCCTATTTTTGAGACCATTCCCATGAAGTTTGGGAATAATATACAGGAAATCAGTGATTTCTGGAGTGAATATTATAGAGAACTGGGGCTTCCTGTACCTTTGAATCAGCCTGGCACTAATCCGAGTCAATTAGCAGCTTCACCACTTTTAGTTTGTAAAGAAAGGAATCTTCATGATTCAGATTTTTAATCCATCACGTTTGACGCGACAGCCATTCTTTAGGGACTTGGTAGACTATCTTGATCAGCATGATGATGTTATTTTGCGTCAAATCAAGGCCCAATTTCCAGCTCAGCCAGTTGATAAGTATTTGGAGGAATACATTAAAGCGGGTTTGATTTTGAGAGAAAACAAACGCTATTATCTCAATCTTCCCTTTCTAGAATCTACAGATTCTCTTGCACTAGACCAAGAAGTCTTTGTAAGAGATGATAGTCCCATCTATCTAGAAATCCTGGAGAAAGAATTTCAGACTGAATTACGTAACCAAACGAATGCAGCTATCCTAGTTGAGTATACGGATTTTGCTAGAGTAAAGATGACCTTGTCTAATTATTTTTATAAGGTTAAGCACCAGTATCCGCTGACAGAAGATCAGCAGAAACTCTATGCTGTTTTGGGTGATGTTAATCCTGAGTATGCTCTCAAGTATATGACAACCTTTTTGCTCAAATTCCTCAAAAAAGACCAGCTTATGCAGAAACGCCGTGATATCTTTGTCGATAGTTTAGTTTTATTGGGCTACATCATTCAAAATGAAGATGAGAAATATGAGTTGGCTGTCGAATTTGATAAAGAACGCTTCATCTTTATAAAAAAATAAAGGCTAGGAAATTTCCTAGCCTTCTTTTAATTTACTATAGATAACGTTCTGCAACAGCAGCATCTCCAGGATAGTCTTCCTTTATCCCATTGATGATTTGGTAGCAGTCAGCTCCTTTACCAGCTATAATGACCGCATCTTCAGCTTGGCTCGTAATAGCCATAGCAGCCTTGATGGCTTGTTCACGATCGGCAATCTTTTCAACAGGATGACTGATATAGCTACTGATTTCATCTGCAATGGCCATTGGATCTTCGTAGTTTGGATCATCAGCCGTTAGAAAGACTTGAATTTCAGGATGCTGATTGAGGAGAAGTCCAAAGTCCTTACGACGGCTTTCTCCCTTGTTTCCAGTTGAACCAAGTACTAAAGCAATCTTTCCAGTTTGATGTGTTTCAACAACTGAGATTAGTTTTTTAAGACTGTCACCATTGTGGGCGTAATCAATGAAAACTTTTGCACCATTTTTCTGAGTAAGGACTTCCATACGACCAGGTACGCGAGTAGTCGCAATCCCTTTTTTGATGTCTTCAAGACTAGCACCTAGACGAAGACAAGCCAGTCCAGCTGCGACTGCATTTTCTTGGTTGAAATATCCAATCAACTGGATATCATAGTCTCCAGCTAATTTACCAGTAGCTGAGAAGCTAAAGGCTTTGGAGTTTTCGATTTGGTTACTTGACTGGCTTCCGTAGAAATCATGTTCTTGATTTTCAACTTGTTCTTTTAAAACAGAGAAGTGGTCCATATCACTATTAATGACAACTGCGCGACTATTTTTCATCAAGAGACGCTTATGGTAGAAGTAATCTTCAAAGGTTGGATGCTCAATAGGTCCAATGTGGTCAGGACTGATATTGAGGAACACTCCTACATCAAAAGTGAGGCCGTAGACTCGCTTCACCAGGTAAGCTTGACTGGACACTTCCATGATAAGGTGAGTTCTTCCGTTATCAACTGCCTGGGCCATCATATCAAAGAGGTCGATGCTTTCAGGTGTTGTCAGAGCAGATTTAAAGAAAGTCTTACCGTCCAAGGTCGTATTCATGGTTGACAACATAGCTGGACGATGTTTTTGATTTAGGATATTGTAGGCAAAATAAGCCGCTGTAGTTTTTCCTTTAGTTCCAGTGAAAGCAAGTAATTTTAATTTCTCTTGAGGGTTGCCATAAAACTCCATGGCAATCAAACTCATGGCTTTTTTAATATCGCTAACGACAATAACGGGAATACCGACTTCATAGTCCTGTTCTGCTACATACCATCCAAGTCCTTGTTCAATTGCCGAAAGCAGAAATTCCTTCTTAAATGCAGCTCCTTTGACAAAAAAGAGACTGTTTTCTTGAGCTTTTCGGCTATCGTAGCAGATGCTATCAAAAGTTACATCACTAAAATGGTAGTGGTAATGTCCTTGGTCGATAATCTCACGGAAGAGATCGTCTTTCTTTAAAATATCTAATACGGTTTCAATCTTTATCATACTTTCTATTGTAAACTGAAAGTCTGAATTTTACAAGTAACAAGGAAAAGTTTATAATGGAAGATAAGGAACATTTTCTAGTTATTAAAAATGAATGAGGAAGCTATGTCTAACGAAAATAATCATCAGCAGGCCCAGATGTTACGAGGGACTGCCTGGCTAACAGCAAGTAACTTTATCAGTCGCTTGCTCGGGGCTATTTACATTATCCCTTGGTATATTTGGATGGGAACATATGCTGCTAAGGCTAATGGTCTCTTTACCATGGGCTATAATATCTACGCCTGGTTCTTGTTGATTTCGACAGCAGGGATCCCAGTGGCTGTAGCTAAGCAAGTTGCTAAATACAATACCATGCATGAGGAAGAGCATAGTTTTGCCCTGATTCGAAGTTTCTTGGGCTTTATGACTGTGCTAGGACTTGCCTTTGCCTTGATCTTATACCTCTTTGCACCTTGGTTGGCGGACCTTTCCGGAGTCGGTAAGGACTTAATTCCAATTATGCAAAGTTTAGCGTGGGCTGTCTTGATATTCCCATCTATGAGTGTTATCCGTGGATTTTTCCAAGGGATGAATAATCTTAAACCTTATGCCATGAGTCAAATTGCTGAGCAGGTTATCCGTGTCATTTGGATGCTCTTAGCAACCTTTATCATCATGAAGCTCGGTTCAAAGGATTATCTATCAGCTGTTACCCAATCTACCTTTGCAGCTTTTGTGGGAATGGTAGCTAGTTTTGCAGTCTTACTTTATTTCCTTTATAAGGAAGGATTGCTCCAAAAAGTTTTTGAAACACGAGATAAGATTGACAGTAAGAGTCTTTTGGTTGATACGATTAAGGAAGCAATTCCTTTTATCTTGACTGGTTCGGCTATTCAGCTTTTCCAAATCTTGGACCAAATGACCTTTATCAATAGCATGAAGTGGTTTACCAACTATAGTAATGAAGACTTAGTTGTCATGTTTTCTTATTTCTCTGCCAATCCTAATAAAATCACTATGATTTTGATTTCGGTTGGAGTTTCGATTGGTAGTGTTGGTCTGCCTCTCTTGACTGAGAACTATGTCAAAGGGGATTTGCCAGCGGCTTCTCGTCTAGTTCAAGATAGTATCACCATGCTCTTCCTATTCCTCTTACCAGCAACGGTTGGTGTAGTTATGGTAGGTGAACCCCTCTATACAGTCTTTTACGGTAAGCCAGATGGCTTGGCTATGGGTTTGTTTGTCTTTGCAGTCTTGCAGTCAACAATTCTAGGTTTGTACATGGTTTTGTCGCCGATGCTTCAGGCGATGTTTCGTAACCGCAAAGCAGTCTTGTATTTTGTATATGGTTCTATCGCCAAAATTATTCTTCAAATACCATCAATAGCGATATTCCATAGTTATGGCCCTTTAATTTCAACAACAATCGGACTCATTATTCCAAATGTTTTGATGTACCGTGATATATGTGAGGTGACAGGTGCGCGTCGAAAGATTATTCTGAAGAGAACAATCTTAGTTACTATTTTGACTCTAGTTATGTTTATTCTAGTAGGACTCTTGCAATGGATTATTGGATTTGTCTTCCAACCAACTGGACGTTTCTGGAGTTTCCTATATGTCGCCTTAATTGGTACAATCGGTGGCGGGCTTTACGGAGTTATGTGTCTCTATACTCGTCTCTTGGATAAGGTTATTGGACAGGAAAAAGCCAATCAGTTACGAGCACGATTAAAATTATCATAAAAATTTATAAATAAAATGAATAATTTGAACTTTTCTATCCGAAAAAGTTTAAATTGTTCATTTTTTTATTTAAAAAATAGGATAAAATATAAAATTAGTAGAAAAAAATCTATAATTTGGTAAAAATTAGATAAAATCACTTGACTAAAAAAAACAATAGCTGTATAATGATACAAATATTTAAATTTGGAGGTTCTGTTTATGAAAAAGTCTAAGGCAAAATATCTGACGTTAGCAGGCGTTGTCCTAAGTGCAGGTCTGCTATTGGCGGCTTGTAGCAACTCAGCTAGTTCTACTAAAACATACAACTATGTATATAGTAGCGATCCATCTAGTCTAAACTATCTCTTAGAGAATCGTGCAACAACAGGTGATGTTGTGACAAACTTGGTAGATGGTTTGATGGAAAATGACCAGTATGGAAATTATATTCCTTCATTGGCAGAAGATTGGACTGTATCCCAAGATGGTTTGACTTATACTTACAAACTTCGTAAGGACGCCAAATGGTATACAGCAGATGGTGAAGAGTATGCACCAGTGACAGCACAAGATTTTGTGACAGGATTGAAATATGCTGCGGATAAAAAATCTGAAGCTCTCTATCTAGTTCAAGATTCTGTTGCTGGCTTGGATGACTATATCAACGGAAAAACAACAGACTTTTCAACAGTTGGTGTAAAGGCTATTGACGACCAAACTGTCCAATATACCTTGACTCACCCAGAAACTTACTGGAACTCAAAAACAACTGCGACTATTCTGTTTCCAGTAAATGCAGACTTCTTGAACTCAAAAGGGGATGATTTCGGTAAAGTGGATCCAGCAAATATCTTGTATAATGGTCCATTTATTCTCAAATCATTCACATCTAAATCTGTCATGGAATACAAGAAAAATCCAAATTACTGGGATGCAAAAAATGTATTCGTAGATGAAGTGAAGTTGACTTACTACGATGGAAGCGACCAAGATGCCTTGGCACGTAACTTCATGGAAGGAGTATACAGCTACGCACGTCTCTATCCAAATAGTTCGAGCTTTGAAGGAATTAAGGAAAAGAATAAAGATAATATTATTTACAGCATGCAAGATGCGACATCCTACTATTATAACTTTAACCTAGATAGACAATCTTATAACCATACTTCAAAAACAACTGATGCTGAAAAGACAGCCCAACAAGAAGCAGTTTTGAATAAATCATTCCGTCAGGCTATCAACTTTGCCTATGACCGTACTGCTTATGGTGCCCAATCTCAAGGGGAAGATGGAGCAACTAAGATTATCAGAAACTTGCTCGTTCCACCATCATTTGTAACACTTGATGGTAAAGATTTTGGTGATGTCGTAGCTTCTAAGGTGGTCAATTACGGTCAAGTATGGCAAAATATGAACTTCGCTGATGCCCAAGATGCTTACTACAATGCCGATAAGGCCAAAGAAGTCTTTGCTCAAGCCAAGAAAGAATTGGAAGCCAAAGGTGTTCAATTCCCAATTCACCTGGATTTACCGGTTGACCAAACCTTTAAGAAGGGGGTGTTAGAGGCAAGTTCTTTCAAACAGTCTATTGAATCTGTTCTAGGTGCAGATAATGTCGTTATCGATATTCAAATGCTGACTACTGAGGAAATGGATAGTATTGGTTATCTAGCGAATACAGCTGCACAAAAAGACTATGACCTTTATAACGGTGGTTGGGGACCAGACTACCAAGACCCATCAACTTACCTCGATACTCTTAGCTTAACAAGTGGTGGCTCACTACAAAACCTCGGTTTGGAACCAGGAGCAACCAATGCTAAAGCAACAGCTGTTGGTTTGGATGTCTATACTAAGATGTTGGAAGAAGCCAATGCTGAACAAGATTTGAACAAACGTTATGATAAATACGCTGAAGCACAAGCTTGGTTGGTGGATAGCTCTCTAGCAATTCCAAACGTTTCTAAAGGTGGAACACCTACATTGAGAAAAACAGTTCCATTCTCTGCCGCCTTCTCTCAAGCTGGTAATAAGGGTGTTGAATCCTACAAATACGTGAAATTGCAAGATAAGATTGTCACAACAGCTGAGTATGAAGAAGCTAGACAAAAATGGCTGAAAGAAAAAGAAGAATCTAATAAAAAAGCCCAAGAAGATTTTGCTAAACACGTTAAATAATCAGTCTATTCAACAGGAAAAACGATAGTTTCTCAGGAAGCTATCGTTTTAGTATAGTTTGAAACTATAACTAGCTCTTGAAAACAAGAAAACGAAGGATACAAAATAAGTGGTACAATAGTTACTATAGATTTGGAGGTAAAGTATGAGCAAATCATTTCATATCAACACAATTTTAGCCCAAGCAGGTATTAAGTCTGATAAGGCAACAGGTGCTTTGGTTACACCTATTCACTTTTCAACGACCTATCAACATCCAGAATTTGGTCAATCAACTGGATTTGACTACACCCGCACCAAAAATCCAACTCGTAGCAAGGCAGAGGAAGTTTTGGCAGCTATTGAATCAGCCAAGTATGCTTTGGCGACTAGTTCAGGTATGTCTGCGATTGTGTTAGCCTTTAGCGTTTTTCCAGTAGGAAGCAAGGTTTTGGCTGTCCGTGACCTTTACGGTGGCTCTTTCCGCTGGTTCAATCAAGTGGAGCAAGAAGGACGTTTCCACTTTACCTATGCCAACACAGAAGAAGAGCTAATTGCCGAGCTAGAAAAGGATGTGGATGTACTTTATATCGAAACACCAACCAACCCTTTGATGTTGGAATTTGATATTGAAAAATTGTCAAAATTAGCTCATGCTAAGGGTGCTAAAGTTGTCGTCGACAATACCTTCTATAGCCCGATTTACCAACGTCCAATTGAAGATGGAGCAGATATTGTCCTTCATTCAGCGACAAAATACCTTGCAGGCCATAATGATGTTCTAGCTGGTGTAGTTGTGACAGATAATGCTGATTTGTACGAAAAACTCTTTTATAATCTCAATACGACAGGGGCTGTTTTGTCACCATTTGATAGTTATCAATTGATTCGTGGTCTTAAAACATTGTCACTTCGTATGGAGCGCTCAACAGCTAATGCTCAAGAAATCATAGCCTTTTTGGAAGAATCACCTGCAGTCAAAGAAGTCTTGTATACAGGTCGCGGGGGGATGATTTCCTTTAAAGTGGCAGATGAGAAGCGTATCCCTCATATCTTAAACACTTTGAAAGTATTCTCTTTTGCTGAAAGTCTGGGTGGTGTTGAAAGTCTGATTACCTACCCAACCACTCAAACCCATGCAGACATTCCTGCAGAGGTTCGTCATTCTTATGGATTAACAGATGACCTTTTACGCTTGTCTATTGGTATTGAGGATGCTAGGGACTTGATTGAAGATTTGCGTCAAGCTTTGGAAGGATAAGACTATGGGGAAATATGATTTTACGACTTTACCCAATCGTTTTGGACATCATACCTACAAATGGAAAGAAGCAGAGACTGACCGTCAAGTATTGCCAGCCTGGATTGCTGATATGGACTTTGAAGTCTTACCTGAGATTCGTCAGACTGTCCATGACTATGCTGAGCAATTAGTCTATGGCTATACCTATGCTAGTGATGGATTGATTGAAGCTGTTCAAAACTGGGAGGAAAAACACCATAGTTATCGCTTTGAAAAGGATGCTCTAGTCTTTATCGAAGGGGTAGTGCCAGCTATTTCAACAGCTATTCAAGCCTTTACCAAAGAAGGTGAAGCGGTTCTGATTAACACACCGGTTTATCCACCTTTTGCTCGAAGCATTAAGCTCAATAATCGCAGACTAATCACCAACTCTCTAGTAGAAAAAGACGGACTTTTTGAGATTGACTTTGATCAATTGGAGAAAGACTTTGTCGAAGAAGATGTGAAACTCTACGTTCTCTGCAATCCTCATAATCCTGGTGGACGCGTTTGGGACAAGGAAGTCTTAGAGAAGATTGGACAACTTTGTCAAAAACATGGAGTCTTGCTGGTATCTGATGAGATTCACCAAGATTTAGCTCTATTTGGAAACAAGCACCAGTCATTCAACACGGTAAATGAAGATTTTAAAGAATTTTCACTGATTTTAAGCAGTGCTACCAAAACTTTCAATATTGCAGGAACCAAGAATTCTTACGCTATCATCGAGAATCCAAAGTTAAGAGTTGCTTTCCAAAAACGCCAGCTGGCTAATAATCAACATGAAATCTCAGGTTTGGGATACTTAGCAACAGAAACTGCTTATCGCTATGGTGAAGACTGGTTGACAGAACTAAAAGAACTAATCGAGAAGCACATTAATTATGTAGTCGATTTGTTTGGTAAAGAAACTAAAATCAAGGTCATGAAACCTCAAGGGACCTATCTCATTTGGCTTGATTTTTCAGCCTATGATATTAGCGATGAAGAACTAAGAAAACTCTTGAGAGACGAAGCCAAGGTTATCCTGAATAGGGGCTTGGACTTTGGTGAAGAAGGAGCTCTCCATGCTCGCTTAAATGTAGCTATGCCTACATCTGTCTTGGAAGAAGTTTGTCAACGAATCATTACCACTTTTTCAAATCATTAAAAAACTAGCCTTTTAGGAGAAAAGTACTCCTAGAAGGCTATTTTCATAGGCAGAAATATGGTATAATTAAGAGATAAAGTAAAGGGGACACTATGGCTAAATTGATTCCAGGAAAGCTTCGAATGGAGGGAGTAGAACTCTACGAAACTGGTCAGATTGAAATCATTAAAGAACAGGACCATCGCATCTATGCGCGTGTAGCGGATGAAGAAATCCGCTATAGTTTAGATGACGATTTGGTTTTTTGTACCTGTGCATTTTTCAAAAAAAGAGGCTACTGTGTTCATTTGGCGGCATTGGAATATTATCTAAAAAATGACCAACTAGGGCAAGAAATCTTACTCAATCTAGAGGCTAATCAGGAAGAGAAAGAGACTGTTGAGACACAAGTAACTTTCGGAGGAAAATTCTTGGAGTCTATCCAAGCACCTAGTCAGTCTGACCTCTATCAGCTTTCTGCTCAAGGACAGGTGGAAGCAGGGACCAATCGCCTTATCTGGACTTTAAGGATTGGTCTTTCTAAGCAAGACAAGTTTTATGTGATTAGGGATATCCCTCTTTTCTTAAAAGTCATAGAGTTTTCCAAACCCTATATGATAGGGAAACATTACGAGACCTCATTAAGACTTGAGTATTTTGATAAAGCCAGCCAAGAAGTCTTGAATTTCTTATTAGGTTTGGTTGAAGAGAAGATTGACTACACTATTTTTTTTCCAAATCAAGGACGACATCTCTATTTCCCTAAAACCTTTTTTGAGCAGGGGGCTAGTCTTCTGATGGGCTTAGATGTATTCCAATTTGATCATCAGATTTCAAGCTATCATGAACTGCTTTTCCGAGACTTTGATGGCCAAGCAGGTTTGTTTTCATTTAGAATTGAAGAAAAAACCAACTATTTTGAAATGGAAATTTTCGAACAGGCAGGGCTTAATTTCTTTTACAGAGGACAAGTACTATTCTCCAAGGGGAATTTTTTCCTGATGTCGAAAAAACAGGCTAGTTTATTAGATGCGCTTAGAAAAGTTCCTTTAGATCATAGTGGTAGGAAGATTTTACAGTTTGATAGTAGCGATCGAGATCTCTTAGCTTCGACCTTGTCCCAGTTTAAAGGGCTCGGAAAAGTAGAGGCTCCTGAGTCTCTTCAAATCCAGACTTTCCGCCCTTCATTTTACATGGATCGAGAAGAGGATGGTTCTATTCGATTAGATATGCAATTTCAATATGAAACTTGCCTAGTAAGGAACCGTAATGAACTAGAGAACCTACCTTTTGCTAGCGATATTCAACTAGAGAAACAGATTTTTCAGTTGGCTCTATCAGCAGGTTTTGAAGCAGATTTTCGTTCATGGCGTCAGAGTTTGAAAGCTGATGCAATCCATACTTTCTTTCAGGAAATTTTGCCAGCCTTTGCGGTGCTTGGAGAATTAAAGATTTCCGAGAGTTTGCAGGACCTTTATCGAGTTCAGAAACCTCAAGTCCACATCTCGTCCAAGGGAAGTCTTCTAGAAATTCAATTTGATTTTCAGGATATTGATCAAGAAGAAATCAATCGAGCGATGAAGGCTCTGGTTGCCAAGCAGGACTATTATATTAGCTCGTCTAATCAGGTCTATTATTTTGATGAACAGACAAAACGCATTCGACAAGATTTAGAGGATTTGGGGATTGACGAGATGGAGAGTGATGCTTTCCATGCTCGCAAGTCATTGGCTTATACCCTTTCTCATCTGTTTAAGGACCAGGATCAAGTAACATTTACCGAAGAATTTCGTCATTTGGCCCATCATTTAACGCATCCAGAGGATTTTCCGATGAAGTCCCTAGATATTCGAGCCCAGCTCAGAGATTATCAGAAAAAAGGGATTCAATGGCTACAAATGCTAGACCATTATGGATTTGGTGGAATTTTAGCTGATGATATGGGACTTGGAAAAACCTTACAAGCCATCGCCTTTTTAAGTAGCCAACTTCAGGAAAATAGCAGTGTCTTGATTCTTGCTCCATCTGGTCTCATCTATAATTGGGCTGATGAATTTAAAAAATTTGCACCGAATTTGGATGTGGCTATCGTACATGGATTGAAACCTTATCGCGAGACTATTTTAGCAGAAAAACATCAGGTCTATGTGACCAGTTATGCCACTTTCCGTCAGGATAGTGAAATCTATCGAAATTTATCTTTTGATTTTCTATTTCTAGATGAAGCCCAGGTGATGAAAAATGCCCAAACCAAAATTGCTAAGATTTTGAGAAAGTTTGTGGTTCCATCAGTTTTTGCTCTATCTGGAACACCGATTGAAAATAACCTTGGCGAATTATGGTCTATCTTTCAGATTGTATTGCCAGGACTTTTGCCAGCAAAAAAAGACTTTATGAAATTGCCTGCTGAGAGAGTGGCACAGTTTATCAAACCATTTGTCATGCGTCGAAAAAAAGAGGATGTTCTTACAGAGCTACCTGATTTGATAGAAGTTGTTTATAAGAATGAACTGGAAGACCAGCAAAAGGCTATCTATCTAGCTCAACTTCAACAGATGCAAGAGCGTTTGGGTCAGGTGACTGATGCAGAATTTCAACGAAATCGAGTTGAAATTTTAACAGGACTCATGCGTCTTCGCCAGATTTGTGATACTCCAGCCCTATTTATTGAGGATTATAAGGGAGATAGCGGGAAACTTGATAGTTTACGAGATCTGCTAAGTCAAATTGCTGAGGGAAATCATCGTGTACTCATCTTTTCACAATTTAGGGGGATGTTGGACCGCATCGAAGAGGAGTTGCCACAGCTTGGCTTAACTTCCTTTAAGATTACAGGTTCAACTCCTTCACAGGAACGCCAAGAAATGACCAAGGCTTTTAACCAAGGTGAGCGCGATGTGTTTTTGATTTCTCTAAAAGCTGGTGGAGTTGGTCTCAATCTTACTGGTGCAGACACAGTTATTCTGGTAGACTTATGGTGGAATCCGGCAGTTGAATCGCAGGCTATTGGCAGGGCCCACCGTATGGGACAAGAACAAGCTGTTGAGGTTTATCGTCTGGTAACTAGAGGTACAATCGAGGAGAAAATTCAAGAGTTGCAGGAACAGAAAAGAAATCTGGTCTCTGAAGTCTTGGACGGAACAGAGTCTCGTGGAAGTCTCACACTTAGTGAAATTCAAGAAATATTAGGAATTTCTGAAGCCAAGACTTGAAAAATCAAGACTTTACGTTATAATGGAGTATTGAAAGGGAATAAAAATGAAACAAGTACGATTTCCAATAGTGTCAGATGATGAGATCATACTGACAGAGATGCCATTTATGGATTTATATGATGAGTCGGATCTCATCAGTAATATCAAGGGAGACTACCAGGACAAAAACTACTTGGAATGGTCACCAATTACTACCGAAAAAAAGTCACCGGTTCAAGCATCAGATAAGCTACCTGAAAAGAAGGAAAAATCCTATGCTGAACTTGCTCGTGAAGAAGCAAGAGCTGATCTAAAACGGAAACGTTCAGCAAAATATTTGACTCAAGATGTCAGTTTTACGAAACGTTATAAACCTTCAAATACTGTAGTAAGACAGGCAAATCAGCCAACGGCTCCTTTCCAAAAGGAAAATCCTGGTGAGCTAGCAAAATTTAGTGACAAACTAACTCAGAAACATTATATTTTGGCTGAAATTGCTCCTCAAATGCAACAGACAAGCAAAGAAGAGCATCTGGGATCAAAGAAAAATAATTATGATTTTTTAAAGAAAAGCCAGATTTATAACAAAAAAGAAAATCAATCAGAAAAAGAACGTAAAATTGCTCAAGAGTTGAACTTGACAAATATGACAGAGTAAAGGGGAAAAAGATGGCAAAAACCTATCATTTTATCGGAATTAAAGGATCAGGAATGAGTGCCTTGGCTTTGATGTTGCACCAAATGGGGCACAAGGTCCAAGGATCTGATGTGGAAAAATATTACTTTACACAACGTGGGCTAGAGCAAGCAGGGATTAAAATTTTACCTTTCGATGAGAAAAATCTTCAAGGGGATTTAGAAATCATAGCTGGGAATGCCTTTCGTCCAGACAACAATGTTGAAATTGCCTATGCAGACAAGAATGGGCTAAGCTATAAACGTTATCATGAGTTTCTTGGTAGCTTTATGCGTGACTTTATCAGCATGGGTGTTGCCGGAGCACACGGTAAGACTTCAACAACAGGTATGCTTTCTCACGTTTTGTCCCACATCACTGATACTAGCTATCTAATTGGAGATGGTACAGGTCGTGGTTCTGAAAATGCCAAGTATTTTGTCTTCGAATCAGACGAGTACGAACGTCATTTCATGCCATATCACCCAGAATACTCTATTATTACTAATATCGACTTTGACCATCCTGACTATTTCACAAGCTTAGAGGATGTCTTCAATGCCTTCAATGATTATGCTAAACAAATCACCAAAGGTTTGTTTGTCTACGGTGAAGATGCTGAGTTGCGTAAGATTACGGCAAATGCTCCAATCTATTATTATGGTTTTGAAGCAGACAACAATGACTTTGTAGCTAGTGATTTACTTCGTTCTACTACAGGTTCAACCTTTACAGTTCACTTCCGTGGTCAAGAATTGGGTCAATTCCACATTCCAACTTTTGGTCGCCACAACATCATGAATGCAACAGCAGTAATTGGTTTGCTTTATACTGCTGGCTTTGACTTGAATTTAGTGCGTGAACACTTGAATACTTTTGGAGGTGTTAAGCGTCGCTTTACAGAAAAGATTGTTAACGATACAGTCATTATCGATGATTTTGCGCATCACCCAACTGAAATCATTGCAACTCTAGATGCTGCACGTCAAAAATACCCAAGCAAGGAAATCGTTGCTATTTTCCAACCGCATACTTTTACTCGTACAATTGCTTTGTTGGATGATTTTGCACAGGCCTTGAATCAGGCTGACGCAGTTTACCTAGCACAAATCTATGGATCTGCTCGTGAAGTTGACCATGGTGATGTTAAGGTTGAGGATTTAGCAGCTAAGATTGATAAAAAACATCAAGTTATCACTGTTGAAAATGTGTCTCCGCTCTTAGACCATGATAATGCTGTATACGTCTTTATGGGAGCAGGTGACATTCAATCATATGAATACTCATTCGAACGTCTCTTGTCTAATTTGACAAGTAATGTTCAGTAAGGAACACCATGGAATTTCCAATTAAAATAAGGGAAGTTCAGCAATCTGATATCGAGCAGGTTTGCTTGATGCAGGAGAGTACTCAAAACTTCCAAGAAACATTTAAGAGAGAAATAATAGAAGAACGTATCCGTAATTTTGCGGATACGTTTCTCTTAGCTAGTTTGGATGATCAGGTGATTGCTTATATTTTAGTGACAGATTTTGCTACGTCCTCAGTAAATAGATGGATAGCAGAGATGGCAGATGTAGAAGCTATTAGTAATGAAAATCTTGTTATTGATGCTTTATCTGTTCATCCGAATTATCAAGGGCAAGGATTTGGAACCTTGTTGCTCGCAGCCATGAAACAAGTTGCTCTTCAGAAAAATAGTCCAGGTATTTATCTGCTCTGTAAAGATGAATTCCTGTCTTATTTTGAGATGAATGAATTTATAGAGCAAGGAATAGCAGATCTGGGAGTCGGAAATGAAGTTAATTTTCTCATGAGCTGGAAGAATCCCTTTTATCAGGAGGAACTATGATTATTCGACAAGCTAGACTGAGTGATTTAGACCGTATTTTAGAGATTGAATTAGAGAATTTTTCAATTGAAGAAGCCATACCTCGATCTGTCTTTGAAGCACATTTAAAGGAAATAAAAACGAGCTTTCTAGTGGCTGAAAAAGAGGGAGAGATACTCGGTTATATTGAAGGACCAGTAGTCCCTCATCGTTATTTACAAGACCAGTCTTTCACTGAAGAAATAAAAGACCACAGTCATAAGGAAGGTGGTTATATTTCTGTGACTTGTCTTTCTATAGCAAAAAAAGCTCAATCTCTAGGACTAGGAAAAAAACTCCTGACCGCATTGAAAGAAGTGGCTCTTAAGCATGAACGAGAGGGGATCAATCTAACCTGTCATGACTACCTTATTGAATACTATGAGAAGCATGGTTTTGTCAATGAAGGAAAGTCTAAGTCCCAATTTGCGGGAGAAGAATGGTATGATATGGTCTGGGAAAACAAGAATTAGTGAGTAGAAAGGCTTCTAAGGTTGCTTTTCTTTAGTTTTTAAGATATAATATTAAGGATTATCAACAAGGAGGTAAATACCTTTGAGCGAAAATTCAAATGAAGAAAAGTTGAGTTTTAAAGAGCAAATTTTGCGAGATTTAGAACGACTAAAAAAAGAGGCAAATGAAGTTGAACAAACGGATGACCTTTTTTCAACTTTAGCAAAACCTTCTGAAGCAACTTCAGAAAAAAAGGAACCAAGTATTTCGGAAGAGGAGTTGATTGCAAAATCAGTTGCAGCTGTTGATCAATTGATTGATAATGCCCCAACTGTTCCTGAGCGTCCTGTTCTTGTAGAAGAAGTTCCAGAAGAAGCTGCAGAGGAAGTAAAAGAAGAAATTCCAGAAGCAGTACGAGAAGAAGTAGTTGAGTCATCTCAATCAATTCCGGAAAAAGAAGAGAATAATTCAATTCCAACTAGAGTTTCAGTTTCTTATCGTGCATTTGATACTGTTCCAGAAAAAGAAACAGTAAACCTTGCGTCACACAAGGAAGAATTGACAAGTCAAGAAGCTACTGAAGAAGCAGACCTTCCTAGAAGAAGTCGGAGAGAGACTGTGAAACCAGCCAAGAAAAAGAAGAAATCCCGCTTAAAAGGATTTTTAGTAACAGTTTTGGTATTATTGATTCTAATTGGTGCTGGTGGATTCTTTGGCCTACGCTATGCTGAATCAGCTCTACAACCAGTAGATCCAAGTTCTAAACAATATATGTCAGTTCAGATTCCAGATGGTGCTAATACTCAAGAAATTGGCTCAGTTTTGGAAAAATCTGGTGTTATTAAGAACGGTTTGGTTTTTACACTTTATGCCAAGTA
The DNA here is from genome assembly GCF_964211575.1 of Streptococcus sp. oral taxon 061. GTDB lineage: Bacteria > Bacillota > Bacilli > Lactobacillales > Streptococcaceae > Streptococcus. The sequence continues at coordinate 75,290 of NZ_CAXOQQ010000005.1, forward strand.
TAAAAACTACACTGGATTGAAGTCTGGTTATTACAACTTGCAAAAGAGTATGAGTGTTGAAGATGTCATTAAAGAGTTGCAAAAGGGTGGTACACCTGAACCTCAGGAAGTTGCTCTTGCAGACTTGACTATTCCTGAGGGCTATACTTTGGAACAAATTGCTCAAACTGTTGGCCAACTTCAAGGTGACTTTAAGGAACCTTTGACAGCGGAAGCATTCTTGGCTAAGGCCCAAGATGAGACCTTTATTGCTCAAGAGGTTGCCAAATATCCAAACTTGCTTGAAAGCTTGCCAGCAAAAGATAGTGGTGTTCGTTACCGTTTAGAAGGTTATCTTTTCCCTGCGACTTATACGATCAAAGAAAGTACAACTGTTGAAAGTTTAATTGATTCAATGCTTGCAGCTATGGATAAGAACCTTTCTTCACACTATGCTGCTATCAAAGAAAAGAACTTGACCGTAAATGAGCTCTTAACAATTGCATCACTTGTTGAGAAAGAAGGTGCAAAAACAGAAGATCGTAAGCTGATTGCAGGAATCTTCTATAACCGCTTAAACCTCGGTATGCCACTTCAAAGTAATATTGCTATCCTTTACGCAGAAGGCAAACTTGGTCAAAACATCAGTCTCTCTGATGATGCAGCCATTGATACATCTATTAATTCACCATACAATGTCTATACAAAAGTAGGTCTAATGCCTGGTCCAGTTGATAGCCCAAGCTTGGATGCTATAGAATCAAGTATCAATCAGACAAAGAGTGAATATCTTTATTTTGTAGCCAATGTTCAAGATGGTAAAGTTTACTATGCAACAACACTAGAAGAACATGATCGTAATGTTCAAGAACATATCAATAGTAAATTACCTCAATCAAATAGCACAAACTAAAATTATGTGGTTTTCCACATAATTTTGCTTTAAAGCATATATTTATTAATTAAATCAAAAGAAAGTTGAGAAAAATGGTAGAAAAAACATATCCAATGACCTTGGAAGAAAAGGAAAAACTCGAAAAAGAATTAGAAGAATTGAAACTAGTACGTCGTCCAGAAGTTGTAGAACGTATCAAAATTGCTCGTTCATATGGTGATTTGTCAGAGAACAGTGAGTATGAAGCAGCGAAAGACGAGCAAGCTTTCGTCGAGGGACAAATCTCAAGTCTAGAGACTAAGATTCGTTACGCAGAAATCGTTAACAGCGATGCCGTTGCAAAAAATGAAGTTGCTATCGGAAAAACTGTAACAATCCAAGAAGTTGGAGAAGACGAAAAGGAAGTATACATTATCGTGGGTTCAGCTGGTGCTGATGCCTTTGCGGGTAAAGTGTCAAATGAAAGCCCAATTGGTCAAGCATTGATTGGTAAGAAAAAAGGTGATGTTGTTACAATCGAAACACCTGCTGGAAGCTATGATGTTAAAATCTTAAAGGTTGAAAAAACCGCTTAATAGGATAAAAAGAAGGAGTGGATTCAGGAGAAAGCGTTTTCTATCACTCCTTTTCTTATTTTTTAAAAACTTAAGGAGACTAGATGAATTCAGAAAAAAAGTACAAAAAGAAGAGTAAAATGGAGCGTGGCTTAACCAATCGCCATGTTCAGGTTATGGCTATTGCAGGAACGATTGGTACGGGATTATTTCTTGGGGCTGGTCGGTCTATCAGTTTAACTGGACCTTCGATTGTCTTGGTCTATATGATTACAGGTGGCTTCATGTATCTCATGATGCGTGCTATCGGAGAAATGTTGTACCAGGACCCAGAGCAACACACCTTTATCAATTTTATTACTCGCTATCTTGGAAAGGGCTGGGGATATTTCTCGGTTTGGTCTTATTGGTTATCAGTAGTCTTTATTGGTATGGCTGAAATTACTGCAATCGCTCACTATGTTCAGTTTTGGTTTCCGTCTTGGCCATCTTGGTTGATTCAGGTTGTCTTTTTAACAATTTTAGGATTGGTTAATCTGATTGCAGTTAAAATATTTGGTGAAGTGGAATTTTGGTTTGCCATGATTAAAATCGTTGCTATTCTTGCCATGATTGCGACGGGTATTTTTATGGTCTTGACTGGCTTTGAAACTCCTTATGGATCAGCAAGCCTTGCCAATATTAGTGAGCAATTCTCCCTTTTCCCAAATGGAGGAATGAACTTTGTCATGGCCTTTCAAATGGTTTTCTTTGCTTACTTGATGATTGAATTTATCGGCGTTACAACATCTGAAACCAAAGATCCTCGAAAAGTATTGCCCAAGGCGGTTAAGGAAATTCCTTTGCGAATTATCTTCTTCTATGGTGGGGCTTTGCTTGCAATCATGTCTATTATTCCTTGGCGTGAGCTTTCTGCGACGGATTCACCATTTGTAACGGTATTTGAACTTGTTGGTCTTAAGTGGGCAGCAGCCTTGATTAACTTTGTTGTCTTGACTTCCGCTGCGTCAGCCTTGAATTCAACCCTTTACTCAACAGGTCGTCACTTGTACCAAATTGCCCATGATTCACCAAATCGTTTCTTGAAGGCTATTAAGGCAGATACACTTTCACGCCACAACGTTCCTCAGAATGCTATCATTGCTTCTGCGGTATTGATTGGTCTTGCAGCCTTCATCAATGTACTTCCTGGCGTATCAGATGCCTTTGCTTTGATTACGGCTTCTTCATCAGGTGTTTATATCGCCATCTACATCTTGATCATGGTGGCCCATCTTAAGTATCGCAAGTCAAAAGACTTTATGGCAGATGGCTATCTCATGCCCCAATATCGCTTGCTAAATCCTCTGACTATGCTCTTCTTTATCTTTGTATTTGGAATTCTCTTCTTACAAGAATCAACTGTAATGGGAGCCAGAGGTTCAGCTATCTGGATTGTTGCTTTTGGTATTTATAGCCAATGGAAATTTAGAAAATAAGTTATAAGCTCATCAACTCAGGTTGATGAGCTTTCTAGTTTGACAGCTCTTGGTAATAAGACTATAATCAAGCTATAAGTATCTTTAGGAGGTTTGGATGCAGGTAAGATTGGAAAATACAGAATCTCAGAAATCGCAAATTATAGGAGACTTGATTCGCTCCTATAATCGTTCCAAAAGAGAAGTTGCTGAAAGTGAGCCACTAAACCTTTATGTCGAAGATGAACATGGTGAAATCATGGCTGGATTAGTAGCAGAGACTTTCGGGAATTGGTTAGAAATTGAGTATTTGTTTGTGAAGGAGGACTTGCGAGGGCAAGGAATCGGCTCCCAACTATTGCAGCGAGCAGAAAGTGAAGCTAAAAAGAGAAACTGTCGCTTTGCTTTTGTGAATACCTATCAGTTTCAAGCACCAGGCTTTTATCAAAAGCAAGGCTACAAGGAAGTTTTTACCTTAAAAGATTATCCCTACACTGGACAAAGGCACTATTATCAAAAAGATTTGTAAGTATAGAACTCTCTATCATGTAAGTGGTAGAGAGTTTTTTATAAATAAATCTCACAAAATGACAGATATATATTGCATTATGTAAAATATATGATATAATAAAGTTGAAAAAGAAGCGCGACTTTTAAAATTAAGGAGGAGGTAACAAGTGGTTAAGAATTTAAAATTAAAGTTAGCTCGAGTGGAGCTTGACATGACACAAGGTGATTTGGCAGAAGCTGTGGGTGTAACTAGGCAGACTATCGGTTTGATAGAAGCTGGAAAGTACAATCCTACGCTTTCACTTTGCCAATCCATTTGCAGATGCCTAGGGAAAACTCTAGATCAATTATTTTGGGAGGAAGAAGATGAAAAATAGATTTTTTTATTATCAATTATTAGACGAAAGAGAAGAGCAACTGATGAATAAAGCGGGGGCTGAAAGTTTCTATATCTCTATAGCTTTCTTGCTTTTATCTTATATGATTGCAGTATTAGCACCAAGTCTTTTTAATCCGAGAATGATTCTCATCATTATCATTATTGGAACTTCTTACTTTTTCGGCCGTGCTCGAGATTTGGGTGTGACCTTCTATAGTCGTTTTCATTTTACAATTTTAGGTTGCCTATTATTAACTCTAGTGATTACAGCTACCTTGATGCTACAAAACTATCAGTTCAATATCGAAATTTATCAGCACAACCCTCTACATCTTAAATACATGTTTGCTTGGTTATTTACCTATATCTTTTATCTTCCATGGGTCTTTATTGGCAACTTAGGCTTGAAAAGTTATGGTGAATGGGCCCAGAAGAAGTATGAAAAAGCGATGGATGCGTTGGAGAAAGAATGAAAGCTTGTTACAATTTTCTCAATCCTTTTCAAATATGATATAATAGTACTAATTTATAAGATGGTGAGAGTTTCGCCATTCCGTAAACTAAGGAAGAAGGAATAAATATGTATCCAGATGATAGTTTAACATTGCACACAGATTTGTATCAGATTAACATGATGCAGGTTTACTTCGACCAAGGAATTCATAACAAGAAAGCAGTTTTTGAAGTTTATTTCCGCCAACAACCGTTTAAAAATGGTTATGCTGTTTTTGCAGGTTTGGAACGAATTGTGAACTACCTAGAAAACCTTCGCTTTTCTGATAATGATATAGCTTATTTGGAATCACTTGGTTATCATGGTGCATTCTTGGAATATCTCCGTAATCTCAAGTTGGAATTGACTGTACGTTCTGCTCAAGAAGGTGACTTAGTATTTGCTAATGAACCGATTGTTCAAGTGGAAGGACCTTTGGCGCAGTGTCAATTGGTTGAAACAGCTCTTTTAAATATTGTTAATTTTCAAACCTTGATCGCGACCAAGGCTGCACGTATTCGCTCGGTCATTGAAGATGAGCCTTTGATGGAGTTCGGTACACGTCGTGCGCAAGAGATGGATGCAGCTATCTGGGGAACTCGTGCCGCTGTCATTGGTGGTGCTGATGGAACAAGTAATGTGCGTGCAGGTAAACTCTTTGGGATTCCAGTTTTAGGGACTCATGCTCATGCTTTAGTTCAAGTTTATGGCAATGATTACCAAGCTTTCAAGGCTTATGCCTCAACTCACCGTGATTGTGTCTTTCTTGTAGATACTTATGATACTCTTCGTATCGGTGTTCCTGCTGCCATTCAGGTTGCAAGAGAATTAGGTGACAAGATTAACTTTAAGGGAGTTCGTATTGACTCTGGAGATATCGCCTATATTTCTAAAAAAGTTCGTCAACAACTGGACGAGGCAGGGTTTACGGATGCTAAGATTTATGCATCCAATGACCTTGATGAAAATACTATCCTTAACCTCAAAATGCAAAAAGCTAAGATTGATGTTTGGGGTGTAGGGACTAAACTTATCACTGCCTATGATCAACCTGCTCTTGGTGCAGTTTATAAAATTGTGGCTATTGAAGATGAAAATGGTCAGATGCGCAACACCATCAAACTCTCTAGCAATGCTGAAAAAGTTTCAACTCCAGGTAAGAAACAAGTTTGGCGCATTACCAGTCGTGAAAAAGGAAAATCTGAAGGTGATTATATTACCTATGACGGCGTTGATGTGTCAAGTATGACTGAACTCAAGATGTTCCACCCAACCTATACTTACATCAAGAAAACTGTCCGCAATTTTGATGCAGTTCCTCTCTTGGTGGATATTTTCAAGGATGGAAAAGTAATCTATGATTTACCGAGTCTACCTGAAATTCAAGCTTATGCTCGCAAGGAATTTGATAAGCTCTGGGATGAATACAAACGTGTTCTTAACCCACAACATTATCCAGTAGACTTAGCGCATGATATTTGGCAAGATAAGATGGACTTGATTGATAAGATGCGTAAAGAAGCTCTGGGCGAAGGAGAAGAAGAATGAGTTTGCAAGAGACCATTATCCAACAACTAGGCGTTAAACCAGTCATTGATGCCCGAGAAGAAATCCGTCGTTCCATTGACTTTTTGAAAAAATACCTTAAAAAACATCCCTTCCTTAAAAGTTTTGTATTAGGAATTTCTGGTGGTCAAGACTCGACTTTAGCTGGTCGCCTTGCCCAACTAGCTATGGAAGAAATGCGAGCTGAAACTGGTGATGATTCTTATAAATTTATAGCGATTCGCCTGCCTTATGGAATTCAAGCAGATGAGGATGACGCGCAAAAAGCACTTGCTTTCATCAAACCAGATGTTAGCCTAGTCGTTAATATTAAGGATTCTGTAGATGCAATGGCAGCGGCAGTAGAGGCTACTGGTAGTCCAATGTCAGACTTTAATAAAGGGAATATCAAGGCTCGTAGCCGTATGATCGCTCAATATGCCCTAGCAGGAGCACATAGCGGAGCAGTTATTGGTACTGACCATGCTGCAGAAAATGTAACAGGTTTCTTTACCAAGTTCGGTGACGGGGGTGCAGATATTCTTCCTCTCTATCGCCTCAATAAACGTCAAGGAAAACAACTATTGAAGGAGCTCGGAGCCGATCCTGCACTCTATGAAAAAGTACCGATTGCCGATCTAGAAGAAGAGAAACCAGGATTGGCAGATGAAGTTGCACTCGGTGTAACCTACGCAGAGATTGATGACTACCTGGAAGGTAAACAAATCAGCCAAGAAGCCCAAGCAACCATTGAAAAATGGTGGCACAAAGGCCAACACAAACGCCACCTACCAATCACAGTGTTTGATACGTTTTGGGAGTAAAAAGGTCCGGGGGACCTTTTTAGCCCGAGCCTTAAAATAGAAAAGCGAGGAAGGTCCGGGGGACTTTTTTAGCCCGAGCCTGAAAATAAAAAAGCGAGGTTGAATTATGAAATCCATAGGTACAAAGACATTACATACTGAACGGTTGCTATTGCGACGCTTTTGTGAAACTGATGCTCAAGCCATGTTTGAAAATTGGGCTTCTAGTCTAGATAATCTAACCTATGTTACTTGGGATCCTCATCCAAATGTTGATTTTACAAAGAACTCAATAAGAACTTGGGTAGCATTCTACGACAATCCTAACTATTACAAATGGGCCATTAGTCTCAAAGAAAATCCAGAATATGTCATTGGAGATATTAGTCTGGTCAGTGTGGATGAAGAAAACTCTAGCTGTGAAGTCGGATATATCTTAGGGATGGACTACTGGGGACAAGGACTCATGACAGAAGCCTTGAAGGCTGTTTTATCATACTGTCTAGATGAGATTGGATTTGAAGAGGTTGATGCTTGCTATGCAAGTTTAAATCCCGCCTCTGGTCGTGTGATGGAAAAGGCTGGAATGACTTTTTGGAAGACGATTCCAAATGCAGTTGAACGAAAAGGTTATATAGCTGATAAAATTTATTATCAAATCAAAAAATAAGATGGAAAAGAATAACTTTTCCATCTTATTTTTTATAATATACTTTTTAATCAAAATAAAGCAAATCTTTGCTGGTGCTTGTAAAGAGGTCGAAGCCATCTTTGGTAACAACACCGCAGTCCTCGATGCGGACACCGACTTTACCAGGGATGTAGATACCAGGCTCAACTGAGAAGCACATGCCTTCTTCGATAACTATGTCGTTTCCTTCCATGATGGATGGGAACTCGTGTACATCCATACCAATACCATGACCGAGACGGTGGTTGAAGTACTCACCGTAGCCAGCTTTTTCAATCACTTCACGAGCTGCGCGGTCTACTTCATGAGCCGTCACACCAGGTTTGATAAAGTCAAGGGCAGCTTGTTGGGCTTCCAGAGTCAAGTTGTAAATATCTTTCTTGAACTGGTCAGGTTTACCAACAGCGACTGTACGAGTCATATCTGATGCATAACCATTGACCATCACACCGAGGTCAAAGAGGAGAAGGGCATTGTTTTCAACCTTGTTGGCTCCAGGAATACCATGTGGATTCGCAGCATTATCACCAGTCAAGACCATGGTATCAAAGCTCATTTCATAGCCTTCACGTTTCATAGCAAAGTCAATCTGAGCAATGATATCAGTTTCCGTATTATCAAGAGAGATATTATCAAAACCAACTTTAACAGACTTGTCGGCGTAAACACCTGCAACCATCATCTTTTGCACTTCGTCAGCTGATTTAATCAAGCGCATACGTTGGATCAATGGAGTCAAGTTATCAAACTCAGCAGTTTCAAAGACAGTTTTCAAACCGTGGTATTTAGTCAAGATGAGATTGTCAAACTCAACTGCTACACGTTTGAAATCAAGCTGTGGAAGAGCATTTTGAATTTTCTTCCAAGGGTTTTCAGAGTCCACATAACCAACAACCGGGAATGAAACAGTGCTTGTCGCACGTTCAACCTCAAGGGCTGGGACAAAGAGAAGTGGTTCCTGGTCAGCAAGGACAAAGAGGAACATTTGGCGTTCGTGTGGATCACTGTAAAAACCAGTGAGGTAATTGATAGTGACGGGGTCAGATACGACTGCGACGTCTAACTTTTCAGATTCGAGATAAGTTAAGATTTGTTGTAATTTAGACATATGCTACCTTCTTTCTACCCCTCTATTTTTGCAAAAATTAGTAGAAAATGCAAGGGAGAAGGGGAAAAGAGCCTAAAAAAATTCCAACAGCTAATAGCATGTTGGAATCTAAATATTAATTGAAGTCTGCCTTGCTTTTAACATCGCTGTATTCTTCAGCAACTTCTTGGCTAAGGATATCCTCATAAGCTGGAAGGTCGATATCCTGACCATATTTTTTCTTAAGTGCAGTAGTGACCAAGCGATAGGCTAAGTTTGCATTACGGGATAAAATAGGCCCGTGGAAATAAGAACCAAAAACATTTTTATAGTGAACACCTTCACCGATTTTCTCCTCATTATTTCCGTTTCCGTATACGACCTTCCCCAATGGTTTTTGGTCATCTGAGAGGAAGGTACGACCTTGGTGATTTTCAAAACCATAGTAGGTTTCATCGAATTCTTCGTTATGAATTTTAATGTCACCAATAAAGCGGTTGTTGGTTTGATTAAGGGTATAGTGTCCCATGACACCGAGACCTTCGATGCGTCTTCCAGAAGCTTCAATATAGTATTGGCCTAATAGTTGGAAGCCACCACAAATAGCAAGAACGACACCGTCATTTTGGATAAAGTTATCGATACTTTCTTTTTTAGCAGGCAAATCACCAGCAATGATACTTTGTTCAAAGTCTTGGCCACCACCGAAAAAGGCAATATCGTAGTGATGTTCATCGAAATCATCATGAAGTGAAACGATGTCAACTGTTACATGGGCCCCCAGCTTTTCAGCTACGTACTTGAGCATGAGGATATTCCCGTTATCTCCGTAGGTATTCATGAGATTCCCATAGAGGTGGGCGATATTTAGTTGGTAAGGATAATTGCCGTCTTTTGAGGAAAGTGAAGTATAAACCATTAGTTCATCTCCTTTCTAACAAGCTGACGATTGGCTAGTAATTCTCGGAATTCCAGCATAGCCGTATATGTCGCAAGGATATAGGCATGCTTGCAGTCTTGAGCTTCGATCGTTTTGAGAACTTGTTCCAGGCTACTTGTTTCAGTGATCTTGTCAGCTGGATAGCCAGTAACACGTAGACGACGAGCAATTTCAGAATGACGAACTCCACCCGCATTGATTTCAGGAATATCCATGTCAGTAATTTGTTCAAAGTCAGCATCCCAAATCCAGCTGGTATCAATCCCGTCTGCATAGTTGGCATTGAGGAGAACAGATAGACTAAATGGATAAGGAGCTAGTTTGATCATTTCGATGGCCTGGGTAGCACCAACAGGGTTTTTAATAAGAACCAGTGTGCATTCCTTGTCACCGATATGGAAGGTTTCTTGTCGTCCAAAGACAGCACGACTCTTGTCAAATCCTTGTTTAATCAGTTGAGAATCAGCGCCTAGGTAACGAGCGATAGCAACTGCAGCAAGAGCATTGTAGATGTTGTAGAGACCACCGATTTGAATACCATATTCCTGACCATCAATAACAAAACGAGAACGATTGTTAGTCAACTCAACCAATTCTGTCAGACGGTAGTCCAAGTCAGGACGCTTGCATCCACAATTTTCACAGATATAAGCTCCCAAGTTAGCATAAGTGTTGAGCTCGTATTTCAGAATACTTTGACATTCAGGGCAGAGGATACCTTCAGTATTGTAGTGAGCAAGTTGCGCTGGACCTTTTTCTAGATCAAAACCAAAATACTGAACAGGATTTGAAATTGCAGGCTTGTAGAAAAGCGGACTATCACCGTTTAGCAGAACAGTAGCAGTAGGAACTTTTCGAATAGCGTCCAAAATCATGTTGTAGGTCGTATAGATCTCACCGTATCGGTCCATCTGATCGCGGAAGATATTAGTGATAACGAAAAGACTAGGCTGGATATAGTCACAGATATGTGAGAGACTAGCTTCGTCGATTTCAAGTACTGCTATATTTTTTCCAGTTTTTGAAGATTTTGCAGTCAAGAAAGTAGTCGTAATCCCTGTGATCATGTTGGCACCACTTGGATTGGTTAACACTTGACCATAAATTTCCTTTAGGATACCGACAGTGAGAGCGGTTGTCAAGGTTTTTCCATTGGTACCAGTTACCACAACAATCTCGTAGTTCTTCGCTAAATTTTGTAGAATATCTTTATCAAATTGAAGGGCAAGTTTTCCAGGCAGCGTACTTCCACGTCCAAGACGACTCAAAATAAAATGAGAAGAACGCCCAGCAAGAAGGCCCAAAGTAGTTTTTAATTTCATGTTTCTATTATATCATAAATGCTGGAAAAGACAGATTTGAGATTTTAGAAAAAGAAAAACAGCCCGCTATAGGACTGCTTTCTATAATTAAATCGCAAACAAGTCATTCAAGTTTTCAGCCAAGGTTGGGTGAGTGAAGATTTGTTTTGTGAAGTAAGTGTATGGGATTTTGTTGTCCATAGCAACAGTAATAATGTTGATGATTTCTTGTGATCCTTCTGAAAAGATAGTTGCACCTAGAATTTCTTTAGTTTCAGTGTTGACAACAGCTTTGAAGGCTCCACGAAGATCACCATTTACATGACCACGAGGCATAGCAGCAACAGGGATTTCCTTAACAGCGTGCGGAAGTTTCAAATCAGCTGCTTGACTTTCAGTCAAACCAACTTGTGAAAGGGCAGGTGTGATGAACATGGTGTTTGGAACATTGAGACGGTCTTCAAGTGTGTAGCTGCCATCACCAGCAAGGTAGCTGTAAACAACACGGAAGTCATCTAGTGAAATGTAGGTAAATTGAAGTCCACCGTTGACATCTCCAACTGCAAAGACACCAGGAACGTATGTTTGACAATGTTTGTCCACCTTGATCGCACCACGTTCAGTTAGTTCAATATCCGTATTTTCAAGTTGAAGTGGTTCTACATTTGGTTTACGTCCAGTTGCGTAGAGAAGGGCATCGAAACGGTAGGTTTCATTCTCTGTCACGACAAGAACTTGGTCACCATCGTTTTTGATTTCAGTAGTATGGATATTTTGAAGGAGTTCAATGCCGTCTTCTTCCATGTATTGTTTAGCAAGAGCAGCAATAGAAGGTTCTGCGCGAGGTAGGAAAGTATCTAGAGCATCTAGGACTGTTACCTTGCTTCCAAGTTTATTGTAGAGACCAGCAAACTCAAGACCGATATTTCCACCACCAAGAATTCCGAGTTTTTCTGGTAATTGTTCCAAGTTTTGGATACCAGTTGAATCAAAGACATTCTTGCTAGTAGATAGTCCTGGAATAGGCAAAACGTTTGAAACAGCACCAGTGTTGATGACGATTGTTTCAGCAGTTAGTTCTTGTTTTTCATCACCAGCTTGAATTTCGATGACTTTATTAGAAACAAAGTGGGCTTCGGCATCAATGATATCAACTCCAGTACCAGCGATAGTAGCATAGTTTTTACCATTGAGGCGGCTAGTAATTGTATTTTTTGTTGCCATAACCTCGTCAAATGACAAGTCCTTTTCTGCGGCAACTAGCAAGGTTTTAGTTGGAATACAACCGATGTTGATACAAGTTCCACCGTACATAGCCTTGTTGCGTTCAATAAGGGCAACTTTTTTACCAGCTGAAGCTAGTTTCCCAGCAAGTGTCTTACCTGCCTTACCAAATCCAATGACAATTAAATCGTATGTTAACATTTTTAAATCCTCCTGTTTGATTTTCATTCTAGCACAAGAAAAAAACTTTTGCACAAATCTGCTACGGGAAAAAATATCCAAACAAAATAGTCTCGAGAATGCTTAGATAAATCGACTTCAAAAGATAGAAAAATCGTTTACATGATTTAATCAGGTGGTTAGACTATCTTTTGCCCCTGTCTTGTGTTATACTAGATAAGTTGCAAAAAAGCAGTACTTTTTCTTTAGTGGAAAAGAAGCAACACGGTCTTTCATAAAAGATATGAAAGTACGTCATGACAAGAAAAGTATAAACTAAGCGCTATAGGATGGCTTCGCACCATCTTTAGAAAGAAGAATAACGTGAAATTTAATGAATTTAATCTTTCTGCGGATTTGTTAGCAGAAATCGAAAAAGCAGGATTTGTAGAAGCAAGTCCTATCCAAGAGCAAACCATTCCTTTGGCTCTTGAAGGGAAAGATGTTATCGGACAAGCTCAAACCGGTACAGGGAAAACTGCAGCCTTTGGCTTGCCAACCCTTGAAAAAATTCGTACAGAAGAAGGAACCATTCAAGCTTTGGTCATTGCACCAACCCGTGAACTAGCTGTACAAAGTCAGGAAGAACTTTTCCGCTTTGGTCGAAGCAAGGGTGTAAAAGTCCGTTCTGTTTATGGTGGTTCAAGTATCGAAAAACAAATCAAGGCACTTAAATCAGGAGCTCATATCGTAGTTGGAACGCCTGGTCGTCTCCTAGACTTGATCAAACGCAAGGCCTTGAAACTACAGGACATTGAAACTCTTATCCTTGACGAAGCAGATGAAATGCTCAACATGGGATTCCTTGAAGACATCGAAGCAATCATCTCTCGTGTACCAGAAAATCGTCAAACCTTACTCTTTTCAGCAACCATGCCAGAAGCTATCAAACGCATCGGGGTTCAGTTCATGAAAGAACCTGAGCATGTGAAGATTGCGGCGAAAGAGTTGACAACTGAACTAGTAGATCAGTACTATATCCGAGTTAAAGAACAAGAAAAATTTGATACTATGACTCGTCTCATGGACGTGGAGCAACCTGAACTTGCGATTGTATTTGGTCGTACCAAACGTCGTGTAGATGAGTTGACTCGTGGTCTTAAGATCCGTGGTTTCCGTGCAGAAGGTATTCATGGAGACCTTGACCAAAATAAACGTCTTCGTGTCCTCCGTGATTTCAAAAATGGCAATCTTGATGTCCTCGTTGCAACAGATGTTGCTGCTCGTGGTTTAGACATCTCAGGCGTGACTCATGTCTACAACTATGATATTCCTCAAGATCCTGAGAGTTATGTTCACCGTATCGGTCGTACAGGTCGTGCTGGTAAGTCAGGTCAATCGATTACTTTCGTAGCACCAAATGAGATGGGTTATCTCCAAATCATTGAAAACTTGACCAAGAAACGCATGAAGGGCTTGAAACCAGCGACAGCAGAAGAAGCCTTCCAAGCTAAAAAGCATGTTGCGCTGAAGAAAATTGAACGTGACTTTGCGGATGAATCTATTCGTGGAAACTTTGATAAATTCGCAAAAGATGCTCGTAAATTGGCTGCAGAATTCAGCCCAGAAGAATTGGCCATGTATATCCTTAGCTTGACGGTTCAGGATCCAGACAGTCTTCCAGAAGTTGAAATTGCGCGTGAGAAACCATTACCATTTAAACCATCTGGTGGTGGATTTGGTGGTAAAGGCAAGGGTGGTCGAGGAGGCCGTCATGGAGATGACCGTAGAGATCGTGACCGCCGTGGCAATGGACGTCGTGATGACTACCGAAAGGCTGGTCGCTCCAATGATCGTTTTGATAAAGAAAAGCGTTACCGCAAAGATCATAAAAAACCACGCAATACTTCAAGCGAGAAGAAAACAGGCTTTGTTATTCGTAACAAAGGAGATAAATAACAAAAAAAGCGGTTCACTGAAGTGGATCGCTTTTATATATAAGGAGACCGAGATTCATATGAAAAGTAATACGAGAAGTTTGTATTTATAAATTTGTTATCTTGTAATATTATCTTATCAAAAAAATAAAATGCTGTCAATAAGAAAATAATAAAAAATAGGTAAAATTTTCGAATACACTTGAATTGCAATTCAATAAACAATTTTCAGATAATTGTTGAAGTAGTCAGAATTTTGTGATATAATGAAAGCGATTATATGCGAGGTAAAAAATGGCACATTTATTAGAAAAAACAAGAAAAATCACATCAATTTTAAAGCGTTCGGAGGAGCAATTACAAGATGAGCTTCCTTATAATGCCATTACACGTCAATTAGCAGATATTATTGACTGTAACGCTTGTATTGTGAATAGTAAGGGTCGTTTGTTGGGCTACTTTATGCGCTACAAAACTAATAATGACCGAGTAGAGCACTTTTTCCAATCAAAGACTTTCCCAGAAGATTATGTACAAGGTGCAAACATGATCTACGATACGGAGGCCAATCTTCCTGTAGAGCATGATTTGACAATCTTCCCAACTGAGAGTCGTTCAGATTTCCCAGATGGTTTGACAACGATTGCTCCCATTCATGTCTCAGGGATTCGCTTAGGTTCCTTGATCATTTGGCGTAATGATAAAAAGTTTGAAGATGAGGATTTGATTCTTGTTGAGATTGCTAGTACAGTAGTAGGAATTCAACTCTTGAACTTCCAACGCGAGGAAGATGAGAAAAATATTCGTCGTCGTACGGCTGTAACTATGGCGGTTAATACTCTTTCTTACTCTGAACTTAGAGCTGTATCGGCTATTCTAGCTGAATTAAATGGTAATGAAGGCCAATTAACTGCTTCAGTGATTGCAGATCGTATCGGAATCACACGCTCAGTAATTGTTAATGCCCTTCGTAAACTTGAATCTGCAGGGATTATTGAAAGTCGTTCTCTTGGTATGAAAGGAACTTACCTCAAAGTTCTAATTCCAGATATTTTTGAAGAAGTGAAAAAGAGGGACTATTAATGGCTAAGGCTTTAATTTCAATTGACTACACAGAAGATTTTGTAGCGGATCACGGCAAACTAACCGCAGGAGCTCCTGCGCAAGAAATTTCTGAAGTGATAGACAAGGTGACACGTTTAGCATTTGACCGTGGAGATTATATTTTCTTTACGATTGATGCTCATGAAGAAAATGATGTTTTTCATCCGGAAAGTAAACTCTTTCCACCTCACAATATCATTGGAACTAGTGGACGTAACTTGTATGGCAAGTTAGCCGACTTCTATCAGGAACATGCTGATGATAGTCGTGTTTTCTGGATGGACAAGCGTCACTATTCAGCTTTTTCTGGCACTGATTTGGATATCCGTCTCAGAGAGCGTAAAGTGGATACTGTCATTTTGACGGGAGTTCTTACAGATATTTGTGTCTTGCATACGGCCATTGATGCTTATAATCTTGGTTATCAGATAGAAGTTGTCAAACCAGCAGTAGCTTCCATTTGGCCTGAAAATCATGCCTTTGCACTTGGACATTTTAAAGGTACACTGGGTGCGAAATTGGTTGATGAAAATTTGCTTGAAATTACAGAATAATACATTTCAAGATGAAAAAATCTGAAAAAAGTCTTGACATTTTTTTTCAAAGTTGATATACTAGTAAAGTAATCGACGCGGGGATGGCGGAATTGGCAGACGCGCAGGACTAAGGATCCTGTGACCGCTTTAGGTCGTGAGGGTTCAAGTCCCTCTCTCCGCATAGGAAAAGAGCTAGCTTTGGCTAGCTTTTTATTTTTCATCGAAAAGAGCAAAAATATTTTTGCTCTTTTTTTGGTATTTCATAAACATTTCATATTTGAATATTATAATGGATTTACAAATATGGAGGTGCTATATGAATCCCACTCAAAGAGCTTGGGCTTATGTCAGCAGAAAACGACTGAGAAGTCTCATATTATTCTTGATTCTATTTGTTTTATTGGCAGGAATATCAGCTTGTTTGACGCTTATGAAGTCCAACAAAACAGTAGAAAATAATCTCTATCGCTCATTGAATACGTCTTTTTCTATTAAAAGAATAGAAGCAGATCAGACTTTTCAATTGTCTCAACTAGATGACCTTAAAAAAATAAAAGGTCTTGAGGAGATTTCTCCAGAGCTTGAGACAATAGCTAAGTTGACTGACAAAGAAGTCGTTACTGGAGAACAAAGTATTCAAAGGGATGATTTGACAGAGGCTGAAAAAAATCTCATCAGTTTGATAGCTTTAGAAGATTCCTCTAAGGATGTCTCCTTTACTAGCTCTGCCTTTACCCTTAAAGAAGGAAGGCATTTAGAAAAAGGAGATAGCAAAAAAATCTTAATCCATGAAGATTTAGCAAATAAAAATAATCTAAAGCTAGGAGATAAGATTGGCTTAAATCCTGGTCAAGTTGAAGGAAATAGTGGACAAAGGCTAGACTATGAAATCGTAGGTATTTTCTCAGGTAAGAAGCAAGAAAAATTCACTGGTCTTAGCTCAGATTTTAGTGAAAACACGGTCTATACAGACTTCGAAAGTAGCCAAACTCTTCTTGGAAATAAGGAAGCTCAAGTTAGCGCCGCTCGTTTTTATTTAGAAAATCCAAAAGATATGGATAGTATCATTCAAGAAGTTGAAAAATTATCCCTGGAAACTAAAGGTTACCAAGTCGATAAGGAAAATAAGGCGTTTGAACAAATCAAGGATTCAGTTTCGACCTTCCAAACCTTCCTACAGATTTTCCTCTATGGCATTATGATTGCTGGTGTAGGAGCTCTGGTCTTGGTCTTGTCCCTTTGGTTACGAGAGCGAGTCTACGAGGTTGGTATTTTATTGGCGCTAGGAAAAGGAAAAATAGCAATCTTTAGCCAATTTTGCCTGGAAGTCATCCTAGTTTCATTGGCAGCTATTCTGCCAGCATTTGTGGCCGGGAATGCTATTACTTCCTATCTCTTGAAGACTGTACTAGCAAGCGGTGACCAAGCTGCACTACAAGATACTCTGGCAAAGGCAACGAATCTTACAACAAGTCTTCTATCATTTGGAGAATCTTATGTCTTTCTCCTTGTGATTAGCTGCTTGTCAGTTGCACTTTGTTTTATCTTTTTATTTAGAAAATCACCTAAGGAAATTTTATCATCTATTAGTTAATACTCTTCGAAAATCTCTTCAAACTGCGTCAGCTTTATCTGCAACCTCAAAGCTGTGCTTTGAGCAACCTGCAGCTAGCTTCCTAGTTTGTTCTTTGATTTTCATTGAGTAGAAGAAGGAGAAATCATGACTTTACTACAATTACAAGATCTTACTTATCGTTACAAGAACACTGCAGAAGCAGTATTATATAAAATCAATTACGATTTTGAACCTGGTAAGTTTTATAGTATTATCGGAGAATCAGGAGCTGGGAAGTCAACACTCTTGTCTCTTTTAGCAGGACTTGATAGCCCAGTCGAAGGTGCTATCCTATTCGAAGGCAAGGATATTCGTGAACAAGGATATTCTTATCACCGAATGCACCATATCTCGCTAGTTTTCCAAAACTATAACTTGATTGATTATCTTTCTCCATTAGAAAATATCCGCTTGGTTAATAAGAAGGCTAGTAAGGATACGCTACTTGAACTTGGTTTAGATGAAAGTCAGATCAAGCGGAATGTTCTCCAATTATCAGGAGGGCAGCAACAACGGGTTGCCATTGCTCGTAGCCTTGTATCTGAAGCACCAGTGATTTTAGCGGATGAACCAACTGGAAATCTAGATCCTAAGACTGCTGGAGATATCATTGACCTCCTCAAATCTCTTGCTGAGAAAACAGGCAAGTGTGTAATCGTTGTGACCCACAGTAAGGAAGTAGCACAGGCGTCAGATATTACACTTGAATTGAAGGATAAGAAACTGACTGAAACAAGAAAAAATAGTAACTAAATCTTTTAAATATATATAAGTGAAGTAAATCTAGAAAGGAATCTTATGTTACACAACGCATTTGCCTATGTCACAAGAAAATTTTTCAAGTCGATTGTGATCTTTCTCATCATTCTCTTGATGGCTAGTTTGAGTTTGGTCGGCTTATCAATCAAAGGAGCAACAGCCAAGGCTTCTCAAGAAACCTTTAAAAATATCACCAATAGTTTCTCCATGCAAATCAACCGTAGGGTCAATCAAGGTACTCCACGTGGTGCGGGGAATATCAAGGGTGAAGATATTAAAAAAATTACTGAGAATAAGGCCATTGAATCCTACATCAAACGGATCAATGCTATCGGTGATTTAACAGGCTATGAACTGATTGAAACGCCTGAAACCAAGAAAAATCTAACGCCAGATCGAGCTCAACGTTTTGGAAGTAGCTTGATGATAACAGGAGTCAATGACTCTTCTAAGGAAGACAAGTTTGTATCAGGCTCTTACAAACTGGTCGAAGGTGAGCATTTAACAAACGATGACAAATACCAAATTCTCATGCATAAAGACTTGGCTGCTAAACATGGCTGGAAAGTTGGCGACAAGGTCAAACTGAACTCCAATATCTACGATGCAGATAATGAAAAAGGAGCCAAGGAAACAGTAGAAGTAACGATTAAAGGACTTTTTGATGGACATAACAAATCTGCTGTGACCTACTCACAAGAACTTTATGAGAATACAGCTATCACAGATATTCACACAGCTGCCCAGCTCTATGGTTATACTGAAGATACAGCTATTTATGGAGATGCTACCTTCTTTGTAGCTGGGGATAAGAACCTAGATAGTGTCATGCAAGAATTAGGCTCTATCAACGGTATCAACTGGAAGATGTATAGCTTGATTAAGAGTTCATCTAACTATCCTGCCCTCGAACAATCTATCTCAGGCATGTACAAGATGGCTAATCTTCTCTTCTGGGGTAGCTTGAGCTTCTCTGTTCTTCTACTGGCTCTCTTACTGACACTATGGATTAACGCCCGTCGTAAAGAGGTTGGAATTCTCCTTTCAATTGGTCTTAAACAAGCAAGTATTTTAGGTCAATTTATCACAGAAGCAGTTATGATTGCAATTCCAGCTCTCATTTCAGCCTACTTCCTAGCTAATTATACAGCTCGTGCTATTGGAAATACAGTACTAGCCAATGTTACATCAGATGTGGCTAAACAGGCAAGTAAGGCAGCCCAAGCCTCCAATCTTGGTGGTGGTGCAGAAGTGGACGGCTTTAGCAAGACTCTTTCAAGTCTGGATATTTCTATTCAACCTTCAGACTTTGCCATCATCTTTGTACTTGGTTTGGTTTTAGTAGTACTAGTTATGGCACTCGCTTCAAGTAATCTCCTCTTTAAACAACCAAAAGAACTTTTGATAGATAGTGAATAAAAAACCTGCTACCTATTCTCATTCAAATGAGATATAATATAGGTAGCATTTTTGATAGAAAAGGATTTATATGAAAATTCTAATTGTAGAAGATGAAGACATGATCCGCGAGGGAATTAGTGATTATTTGACGGATTGTGGCTATGAAACCATTCAGGCTGCAGATGGTCAAGAAGCTTTAGAGCAGTTTTCGAACCATCAAGTTGCTCTGGTTCTCTTAGATATTCAAATGCCTAAACTTAATGGTTTAGAGGTTTTGTCAGAAATCCGAAAAAGTAGTCAAGTTCCGGTCCTCATGTTGACAGCCTTTCAGGACGAAGAATATAAGATGAGTGCCTTTGCTGCATTAGCAGATGGTTATTTGGAAAAGCCTTTTTCTCTATCTTTGTTAAAAGTACGAGTGGATGCCATCTTTAAACGTTATTATGATACTGGTCGTATTTTTACCTATAGAGACACAGAGGTAGACTTTGACAGCTATAGCGCCAAAGTGGCTGGTCAAGAAGTTGCAGTGAATGCAAAAGAGCTGGAAATTTTAGACTATCTGGTCAAAAATGAAGGACGTGCCTTGACTCGGTCGCAGATTATCGATGCTGTTTGGAAGACGACAGATGAAGTCCCATTTGACCGTGTTATCGATGTTTATATCAAGGAATTACGGAAAAAATTGGATCTAGATTGTATTCTTACCGTGCGTAATGTTGGTTATAAATTGGAGAGAAAATGAAACGTTCAGGTTTATTTAAGAAGATATTTATCTATACCTTCTCGGTATTTTCTACCTTGGTCATTTGTTTGCATTTGGCCATCTATTTCCTCTTTCCATCAACCTATCTCAGTCACCGTCAGGAGAGTATAGGGCTCAAGGCAACAGAAATTGCTCAAACCCTCCAAGGAAAAGACAGTCAAACTATCCAGGAAGTCCTTGATCTTTATTCTCAAAGCAGTGATATTAAGGGATCTATCAAGGGTGAGATGACACAGGATAAGTTGGAGATCAATGAGAATCTTCCTCTGGATAGACAACGTCAGACAGCTTCTTTGGTTATTGAGGAAAGAGAAGTTCAAACTAAGGATGGTCAGACGATGACCTTACAGTTTTTAGCATCTATGGATTTGCAGAAAGAAGCAGAAGATATGAGTCTGCAATTTCTACCTTATACTCTGTTAGCTTCTTTCATTATTTCACTTCTCATCGCCTTTATCTATGCGAGAACCATTGTAGCTCCGATTTTGGAAATCAAACGAGTAACTCGGCGGATGATGGACTTGGATGCAGAAGTTCGCTTGCGCGTGGATTCTAAAGACGAGATTGGGGATCTCAAGGAGCAAATCAATAGCCTCTATCAGCATCTCTTGACTGTGATTGCAGATTTGCATGAGAAGAATGAAGCAATTCTCCAGCTAGAAAAAATGAAGGTTGAGTTTTTGCGAGGAGCTTCCCATGAGCTCAAGACACCTCTTGCTAGTCTAAAGATTCTTCTGGAAAATATGCAAGCCAATATCGGACGTTATAAAGATAGAGACCATTACCTTGGAGTTTCTCTAGGAATTGTGGATGATTTAAGTCACCATGTCCAGCAAATTCTATCCCTTTCTTCGGTACAGGAATTGCGAGACAAAAAGGAAAAAATCAACCTTCTTGAAATGACAGATTTTCTCTTAAAGGATTATGATTTATTAGCCAAAGAGAGGGAAATTTCAGTTGTGAATCAACTGACTGACCAACAAACTTATCTAAATCCTTCGGTACTAAAGCTGATTCTTTCCAATCTTATCAGTAATGCTGTGAAACACTCTGTTCAAGGTGGTTATCTAAAAATTGGGACAGAAGATGGCTGGGTTTTCATTGAGAACGCCTGTACTCCTGAGGAGCAAGATAAGTTTGAACAATCCTTTACGGTTTCTAGTCGACAAAGTAAGGGAGCTGGTTTGGGACTATTCGTAGTTAAAAGTTTATTGGAAAACGAAGAAATTGACTATCGATTTGAACGCTATGAAGACCACTTAGCCTTTTATATGAACCTACCCAAAGACCTGTAAGATTAGGACTTTGAGGAGAGTTCCATATTTTTAGATAGAAGAAATTCAATCTAAACTACAGGAAAAACTAGATTTTTTTGTCAAAAAGTGATAAAATGAACAATGTAAATGGGATATCCCATAAAAATATACAGGAGGCCTGATAAAATGGCAATCGTTTCAGCAGAAAAATTTGTCCAAGCAGCTCGTGACAACGGTTATGCAGTTGGTGGATTTAACACAAACAACCTTGAGTGGACTCAAGCTATCTTGCGCGCAGCAGAAGCTAAAAAAGCTCCAGTTTTGATCCAAACTTCAATGGGTGCTGCTAAATACATGGGTGGTTACAAAGTTGCTCGCAACTTGATCGCTAACCTTGTAGAATCAATGGGTATCACTGTACCAGTAGCTATCCACCTTGACCACGGTCACTACGAAGATGCACTTGAGTGTATCGAAGTTGGTTACACTTCAATCATGTTTGACGGTTCACACCTTCCAGTTGAAGAAAACCTTAAATTGGCTAAAGACGTAGTTGAAAAAGCACACGCTAAAGGTATCTCAGTAGAAGCTGAAGTTGGTACTATCGGTGGTGAAGAAGACGGAATCATCGGTAAAGGTGAATTGGCTCCAATCGAAGACGCTAAAGCAATGGTTGCAACTGGTATTGACTTCTTGGCAGCTGGTATTGGTAACATCCACGGTCCTTACCCTGCAAACTGGGAAGGTCTTGACCTTGACCACTTGCAAAAATTGACAGAAGCTCTTCCAGGCTTCCCAATCGTATTGCACGGTGGATCAGGTATTCCTGATGACCAAATCCAAGCAGCTATCAAACTTGGTGTTGCTAAAGTTAACGTTAACACTGAATGCCAAATCGCATTCGCTAACGCAACTCGTAAATTTGCTCGTGACTACGAAGCAAACGAAGCAGAATACGACAAGAAGAAACTCTTCGACCCACGTAAATTCTTGGCTGACGGTGTAAAAGCTATCCAAGCATCAGTTGAAGAACGTATCGACGTATTCGGTTCAGAAGGTAAAGCTTAATCTAGCTGAACAATACAAAATGAAACCTGCCTGTGAAGGTGGGTTTTTTGTGTTTCTAATATATTTCGTAATTTTAGTAAAGAGGATTAATTTTATTTTTAAACATAAAATGATTATTATAAATCATATAGACTTTATATTATGCTTTTGTTATAATTTATTTAATTTACAACTAAATATTGATAATTTATACAAATGATTTTAACCGGTATTTTGGAAAAAGTAATTTTATTTTTATAGTGTTTAGTTAATACTAGAGAGGTTCTTTATTAAATATGAAAGACAACATAGTGAGTTTTTTTCAATATTTTTCCTGGAAAAGAAAAATAAAAGGCGTACACAATCATAGCGAAGAAAAGGTAAGGCAGATTTTTAGAACAATTGCAAGGAATGCATTTGATTATTATGGAGAAGCTGTTCCTTATGGTCGTGCAAAATGGTTTATTGATTCAGAAAAAGATTTTTACTATGAATTTTGTAATACTGAATTTGAATTTTTTGGTTATTCTCCAGTTAGAAGTTTAAAAGAAGAAGAGTTTAAAGAGTATGGTTTACTTCTGACACAGTATGGTATTTTTGAAAAAGTTCAAATAAAAGATCAAGAAGAATGTAATGTACAGTTTTTCCCTTTTTCAAATTTATGGAAAGTATCAGTTGACGAAAATGATAATTTAGTATTTTACTATCCATATGGCATTATCAAACCATTGAATTCTCCAAAAAATCTAATTTATACTTTGAGAGAATTCAATGAATTAATTGCTTCTGGATATACTAATGATTTACAAGTAGAAAATTTAAATTCACAGTTGTTAAAAATTGGTAAAAAAAATATTAATTCAACTAATTTTGTAAAAGGCACTCAGATAGGTGTTGTTTCTTGGTTTTTTTTAAAAACTCGTACAGTATTTAAAGATATTCAATTAAATCGTATTGTTAACAATGATAAGGGAGGACATGGCTTTGCGGCTGAGTATGCCAATAACACAATTGATAAACTAAGATATCCCTTTAAAAAAGTGAAACTGGTAGGACAAGGAAATGAATTAAATGGAGCTGATAGAAGAGTTGGGAATCAAAAAATTCAAACCAAGTATTATCAAGATGCAAGGCAGAGTGTAAATGCGGCATTCGATTCTAGTAATAATGGAATGTACAAATATAAAGATATGCAACTGGAGGTCCCTAAGGATCAATATGATAGAGCGCTAGAAATATTTGGAGAAAAAATTAGACAAGGCAAAGTTGAAGGAGTAACAAACCCAGCTGAGGCAAAAAATATCATCAGAAAAGGTCATATTACCTTTAATGAAGCAAATTTGATAGGTAAAGCAGGTAATTTGACCTCGATTAAAATTGATGCAATTGATGGAGCAGTTAATTCTCTACCGGGGGTAAGTATAAGTTTTGTAATTGTTTTTGCTCAAGCTAAATGGTCAGGTGTTGAAACTAAGAAAGCTGCATTAATGGCAGGTGAAGCCGGATTACAAACTTTAGCTATGGGAACTCTTATCTATGTTGGGTCACAGCAGCTTGCAAAAAGATTTACAAATCAAATTAGTCATTATTTTGGAAAAAAAGTTACGGCTGATGTGGTTGCAAGACGAGCTGCACCCGTGATATCGTTTGCACTTATTATCACACCAGACCTCTTTGCTGCACTAGTAGGAAGAATTTCCTCACAACAACTCTTAAAAAATGTAGCGGTTGCTGGTGGTGGGATGCTTGCAGGAGCTGGTGCAGGTGCAGCTGGTGGCGTAATTGCTGGACCAATAGGTGCATTTGCAGGTGCGATTATTGGGGGTATTGCAGGAAGTTTTGGTGCTAAATTAATTGTGGATCAATTCATAGAAGATGATCGTGTGGAAATGTTTGCTCAATTAAAAGAAGAATTTATTAATCTCGTAATGGTAATTTCTTTGTCTCAGGAAGAATTTAATAAAATTCAAGAAGGGGTTTTTAATGAACGTTTAGAAGATTTATTAAAAGATATGTTCCAGAGAAAAGAGGGAAGTAGAAATTACGCAAAAGAGTTTGTTGAGAGTCAAGTTCAATCTGTTATCAAAGACAGAAAAAAAGTTGAATTGAGAGAAATTATAGATGCAATTCAGGTATTAAATGGTAGTGAGAACTCATCCGATTCAGGTTGGAATCAATATGATGGAGCTTGGTATTATCTGAATAATAGTAGTTCTTTAGCAACGGGTTGGATTCAAGATAATGACAATTGGTATTATCTAAACGATGATGGAACTATGGCAACCGGATGGCTTAAAGACAAAGATGTCTGGTATTATTTAAAAGATAATGGGGCAATGGCAACAGGATGGATTCAAGACGATGGAGCTTGGTATTACTTAAATGACAATGGTTCGATGGCAACCGGTTGGTATCAAGTTGGAGAAAAATGGTACTATTCATATTCATCAGGAGAGCTCGCAGTTAATACTACTATAGATGAGTATAGAGTTAATGAAAAAGGTGAGTGTATGGATTAGTTTTAAGTGAATGTTAAAGTTGAAGAACGTATCGACGTATTCGGTTCAGAAGGTAAAGCTTAATCTAGCTTAACCATACAAAACAGAAACCTGCCCCTGAGGGTGGTTTTTTTGTTTCTGGATATAGACAGATTATACAGGAAAATTCTTAAACTTAAGTTGCTAAAAGAGTCTAATTTTTGTACAATAATGCTATGAAAATACTGAAAAAATCAGCCCTTGTCTTTCTTAGTTTCCTTATCTTGTTTTTAGTAGGGACATTTATCTTTCACTGTATTAGTTTAGAAAAGGAACAAGCCTCTCTAACTCCTATGGGTAAAACTGTTCTCGTTAATGGGCACAAAATCAATGTTTACGTTGAGGGGGATGGTCCAGAGACAATAGTAGTTCTATCAGGTGCTGGAATTGCTTCACCTATATTAGACTTTAAGAATCTAACAGATTCCCTATCAAAAAAATATAAGGTAGTCATCGTGGAGCGGGCTGGCTATGGTTATAGCGAGGATAGTAATCAATCCAGAGATGTGATAGAAGTTTTGTCTGAGACACGTCAAGCTCTATCACAAGCAAATGTAACAGGTCCTTTTATCATTCTGTCTCATTCAATGGCTAGTCTTGAGAGCCTTGCTTGGCAGGAAAAGTATCCTGATGAAGTGAAAGCCTTGGTTGGTCTGGATTGGGCATTACCAGCAAGTTATGAGGATTTAAAGGATAATCAGGCCTTGCTTACTGTGGCTTATTGGAGCAGTAAGATTGGTTTATTACGCTATTTCCCTGAGTCCTTTTATATAAAAAATCCAACTCTGACTGAAACTGAACGACAACAATATAAATTACTAGCATATAAGGAGTTAATGTCACAAGCCATGCTTCATGAATCCCGTTTGGTAAAGGAAAATGCCAAGAAAGTTCCCTCTAGCATCAATCCGAAAATTCCCACCTTATTACTGGTTTCTAACGGTGAAGGCACGACCTTTAGCCAATCAGAATGGCAGCATTATGCAGAGAAATTTTCTAGTGACCAGTCTAATGTTCAAGTCATCTATATGGATGTGCCTCACGAACTTTATCATTATCAAAGTCATGAAATAGTTTCTCAGATTGAAGATTTTTTAAAGAGTCATTGATGGTTTAGAGATCATTTAAATTTTAGACTGATGACAATAATTAAATGCTGAAGGATTAACAGTAGTATCGTTAATTTTTTCAATTAAAAAATTCTTTTTCTTAACAAAAAACCTGCCAGTAGGGGCAGGTTTTTTGGTGTTTTAAGGAACTATTAAACCAGAATTTCTGATTCAAAAGTATTATTTTAAGAGAGAAATCTCTAATTTCATAATTTATAAGCAAACGCTTGCATTCCTTTTTTTATTGGATTATAATAGGTTGGTATAAATCCTTCTGTAATAATATTGAGAAGGTGTAGAAAGTAAGGATTTAGAATATTTGTATTCAAAAATACAATGTTGTTTCTTACTAAAGGGAGATAGATATGGCAATGATAGAAGTGCAACATCTTCAGAAAAATTTTGTGAAGACTGTGAAGGAACCTGGTTTGAAGGGAGCTTTGCGCTCCTTTATTCATCCTGAAAAGCAGACCTTTGAAGCGGTCAAGGATTTAACCTTTGAAGTTCCAAAAGGGCAGATTTTAGGATTTATCGGGGCAAATGGTGCTGGGAAGTCGACAACCATCAAAATGCTGACAGGGATTTTAAAGCCGACATCTGGCTATTGTCGGATTAACGGCAAGATTCCCCAGGATAATCGCCAAGATTATGTCAAGGATATTGGAGTCGTTTTCGGACAACGTACCCAGCTATGGTGGGATTTGGCACTGCAAGAGACCTACACGGTCTTGAAGGAGATTTACGATGTGCCAGACTCGCTTTTCCATAAGCGCATGGACTTTTTGAATGAAGTTTTGGATTTGAAGGAATTTATCAAGGATCCTGTGCGGACTCTTTCACTAGGTCAACGGATGAGGGCGGATATTGCGGCTTCCTTGCTTCACAATCCCAAGGTTCTCTTTTTAGATGAGCCGACTATTGGTTTGGATGTGTCGGTCAAGGATAATATTCGACGCGCTATCACTCAGATCAATCAGGAGGAAGAGACAACTATTCTCTTGACTACTCATGATTTGAGTGATATTGAGCAACTCTGTGATCGGATTTTTATGATTGATAAGGGGCAAGAGATTTTTGATGGGACGGTTAGCCAGCTCAAGGAAACCTTTGGCAAGATGAAGACTCTCTCCTTTGAGTTGACGCCAGGTCAAAGTCATCTAGTCTCCCATTATGAAGGCTTGTCTGATATGTCCATTGATAGACAAGGAAACAACCTGACTATTGAATTCAATAGTTCCCGCTACCAGTCAGCTGATATTATCAAGCAAATCCTATCTGATTTTGAAGTCCGTGATTTGAAGATGGTAGATACGGATATTGAAGATATTATCCGTCGCTTCTATCGAAAGGAGCTCTAGGATGGTCAAATTGTGGAGACGTTATAAACCCTTTATCAATGCGGGGATTCAGGAATTGATTACCTATCGAGTCAACTTTATTCTCTATCGGATTGGTGATGTCATGGGGGTTTTTGTGGCCTTTTATCTCTGGAAGGCTGTCTTTGATTCTTCGCAAGAGTCCTTGATTCAGGGCTTCAGTATGGCAGATATCACTTTCTACATCATCATGAGTTTTGTGACCAATCTGTTGACCAGGTCGGATAGCTCCTTTATGATTGGGGAGGAGGTCAAGGATGGTTCCATTATCATGCGTTTGTTGCGACCAGTGCATTTTGCGGCCTCTTACCTCTTTACCGAACTTGGCTCCAAGTGGTTGATTTTTATCTCTGTTGGACTGCCATTTTTAAGTGTCATTGTTTTGATGAAAATCTTATCTGGGCAAGGTATTGTAGAAGTGCTGGGATTAACTGTCCTTTATCTCTTTAGCTTAACTCTGGCTTATCTGATTAACTTTTTCTTTAATATCTGCTTTGGATTTTCAGCTTTTGTGTTTAAAAATCTATGGGGTTCCAACCTACTCAAGACTTCAATAGTGGCCTTTATGTCTGGAAGTTTAATTCCCTTGGCTTTCTTTCCGAAAATCGTTTCAGATATTCTGTCCTTATTGCCTTTCTCATCCTTAATTTACACTCCGGTCATGATTATTGTTGGGAAATACGATGCCAGTCAGATTCTTCAAGCACTTTTGCTTCAGTTTTTCTGGCTTATAGTGATGGTGGGCTTGTCTCAGTTGATTTGGAAACGAGTCCAGTCATTTATCACCATTCAGGGAGGTTAGGATGAAAAAATATCAACGCATGCATCTCATTTTTATCAGACAATACATCAAACAAATCATGGAATACAAGGTAGATTTTGTGGTTGGTGTGCTGGGAGTTTTTCTGACTCAAGGCCTGAACCTCTTGTTTCTCAATGTGCTCTTTCAACACATCCCCTCGCTAGAAGGCTGGACTTTTCAAGAAATCGCCTTTATCTATGGATTTTCCTTGATTCCCAAGGGACTGGACCATCTCTTTTTTGACAATCTCTGGGCTTTAGGTCAACGACTAGTTCGAAAAGGGGAGTTTGACAAGTATCTGACTCGTCCTATCAATCCTCTCTTTCACATCCTCGTTGAGACCTTTCAGATTGATGCCTTGGGTGAACTTTTGGTCGGTGGAATTTTACTAGCGACAACGGCGACTAGCATTGCTTGGACTCTTCCAAAATTCCTGATTTTTCTAGTTTGTATTCCTTTTGCGACCTTGATCTATACTTCCTTAAAAATCGCGACAGCCAGCATCGCTTTTTGGACCAAGCAGTCAGGTGCCATGATTTACATTTTCTATATGTTTAATGATTTTGCCAAGTACCCGATTTCTATTTACAATTCGCTCCTTCGTTGGTTAATTAGCTTTATTGTACCTTTCGCCTTTACAGCCTACTATCCTGCCAGCTATTTCTTGCAGGACAAGGATGGACTCTTTAATATTGGTGGTTTGATTCTGATTTCCCTTGTCTTCTTTGTCATTTCTTTGAAACTATGGGACAAGGGCTTAGATGCCTACGAAAGTGCGGGATCGTAAGAGATAATATAGGATGAGATTTAAAAATTAAGTATGTTACAAACAACCGTTGAAAATTATTGCGGTTGTTTTTGCATGTTTATGAAGACATAAATTCTATCCATACCACTTTTTGCGATTTTGGTAGTTATTCCAGTTGATTGATAATATTTTTGATGGTAGGAATGAGTCTATATTGTACCCAGTTAACTATAATATTTATCGATTAGATCATTTGTTAACATGGATTAAAAAAAAAATTAACCCGAGTTAATTTCTCTTGACTTAAATTTTTTTAATTGATATACTATTTTTCAGAGAGCTAACAATTATATATAAATGTACTACTCTATTTCCTAGATAATACTTAGTAAAACTTTTTATAACAAAGGCTAGCAAAGTTAAAGTTTTCTATCTATTGGAAGTTAAATAAATATGTAAGGAATTAAAATGAAAAAAAGTACAGTATTGTCACTAACTGCAGCTGCAGTTATTTTAGCAGCATATGTCCCTAATGAGGTAGTCTTAGCAGATACATCTAACTCTGAAGATGCTTTAAATATCTCTGATAAAGAAAAAGTAGTAGTAGAGAAGGAAACAGAAAATAAAGAAAAACATGAAAATATTCCTAATGCTATAGAAACTTCAAAGGATACTGAAGAGAAGAAAACAACAATTATTGAGGAAAAAGAAGTTGTTAGTAAAAATCCTGAGATAGATAATAAAACTAGCAATGAAGAAGCAACAATCAAAGAAGATTCCAATCAATCTCAAGGAGATAAAGCGGACTCGTCTGCAAGTAAAGACCCAGAAAGTCCCAAAAAAGAGGATAAACTTGTCTATATTGCTGAATTTAAAGATAAAGCATCTGGAGAAAAAGCAATCAAGGAATTATCCAATCTTAAGGATACAAAAGTTTTATATACTTATGATAGGATTTTTAACGGTAGTGCTATTGAAACAACCCCAGATAATCTGGACAAAATTAAACTAATAGAAGGTATCTCATCGGTTGAACGATCACAAAAAGTCCAGCCAATGATGAATCATGCTAGAAAGGAAATTGGAGTTGAAGAGGCAATTGATTACCTAAAGTCTATCAATGCTCCATTTGGTAAAAATTTTGATGGTAGAGGTATGGTCATTTCAAATATCGATACCGGGACAGATTATAGGCATAAGGCCATGAGAATTGATGATGATGCTAAAGGCTCAATGAGATTCAAAAAAGAAGACTTAAAAGGTACTGATAAAAATTTCTGGTTGAGTGATAAAATCCCTCATGCTTTCAATTATTATAATGGTGGTAAAATCACTGTAGAAAAAGCTGATGATGGAAGCGATTATTTTGATCCACATGGGATGCATATTGCAGGGATTCTTGCGGGAAATGATACTGAAAAAGATATTAAAAACTTTAACGGAATAGATGGAATTGCTCCTAATGCACAGATCTTCTCTTATAAAATGTACTCTGACGCAGGATCTGGGTTCGCAGGGGATGAAACAATGTTTCATGCTATTGAAGATTCAATCAAACACAATGTCGATGTTGTTTCAGTATCATCTGGCTTTACAGGAACGGGCCTTGTAGGTGAGAAATATTGGCAAGCTATTAGGGCGTTAAGAAAAGCAGGCATTCCAATGGTTGTAGCTACGGGTAACTATGCAACTTCTGCTTCAAGTTCTTCATGGGATTTGGTGGCAAATAATAATCTGAAAATGACCGACACTGGAAATGTAACACGAACTGCAGCACATGAAGATGCGATAGCGGTCGCTTCTGCTAAAAATCAGACAGTTGAGTTTGATAAAGTCAACATAGGTGGAGAAAATTTTAAATACAGAAATATAGGGGCCTTTTTCGATAAGAATAAAATCACAACAAATGAAGACGGTTCAAAAGCTCCTAGTAAATTGAAATTTGTATATATAGGTAAAGGTCAAGACCAAGATTTGATAGGATTGGATCTTAAGGGCAAAATTGCAGTAATGGATCGAATTTATACCAAGGATTTAAAAGATGCTTTTAAAAGAGCAACGGATAAGGGCGCACGCGCCATTATGGTTGTAAATACTGTCAATTACTACAATAGAGATAATTGGACAGAGCTTCCAGCCATGGGATATGAAGCGGATGAAGGGACTAAAAGTCAAGTATTTTCAATTTCAGGAGATGATGGTGTAAAGCTATGGAACATGATTAATCCTGATAAAAAAACTGAGGTTAAACGAAATAGTAAGGAAGATTTCAAAGATAAATTGGATCAATACTATCCAATTGATATGGCCGGCTATAATTCTAATAAACCGAATGTAGGTGACGAAAAAGAAATTGACTTTAAGTTTGCACCTGACACAGACAAAGAATTGTATAAAGAAGATGTTATAGTTCCAGCAGGATCCACATCTTGGGGACCGAGAACAGATTTGCTTTTAAAACCTGATGTCTCAGCACCAGGTAAAAATATTAAATCCACTCTCAATGTCATTAATGGGAAATCAACTTATGGTTATATGTCAGGGACTAGTATGGCAACTCCAATCGTGGCAGCTTCTACTGTTTTGATTAGACCAAAGTTAAAGGAAATGCTTGAAAGACCTGTATTGAAAAATCTTAAGGGAGATGACAAAATAGACCTTACAAGTCTTACAAAAATAGCCCTACAAAATACTGCACGGCCTATGATGGATGCGACTTCTTGGAAAGAAAAAAGTCAATACTTTGCATCACCTAGACAACAGGGAGCAGGTCTAATTAATGTTGCCAATGCTTTGAGAAATGAGGTTGTAGCGACTTTCAAAAACACGGATTCTAAAGGTTTGGTAAACTCTTATGGTTCTATTTCTCTTAAAGAAATAAAAGGAGATAAAAAATACTTTACAATTAAGCTTCACAATACATCAAACAGACCTTTGACCTTTAAAGTTTCAGCATCTGCTATAACTACAGATGCTCTAACTGACAGACTAAAACTCGATGAAACATATAAAGACGAAAAATCTCCAGATGGGAAGCAAATTGTTCCAGAAATCCATCCAGAAAAAATCAAAGGAGCAAATATTACATTTGAGCATGACACTATTACCATAGGAGCAAATTCTAGCTTTGATTTAAATGCGGTTATAAATGTTGGAGAGGCTAAAAACAAAAATAAATTTGTAGAATCATTTATTCATTTTGAGTCAGTGGAAGAAATAGAAGCTCTAAACTCCAACGGGAAGAAAACAAATTTCCAACCTTCTTTATCGATGCCTCTAATGGGATTTGCTGGGAATTGGAACCACGAACCAATCCTTGATAAATGGGCTTGGGAAGAAGGATCAAAATCAAAAACAATGGAAGGTTATGATGATGATGGTAAACCAAAAATTCCAGGAACCTTAAATAAGGGAATTGGTGGAGAACATGGTATAGATAAATTTAATCCAGCAGGAGTTATACAAAATAGAAAAGATAAAAATACAACATCCCTAGATCAAAATCCAGAATTATTTGCTTTCAATAACGAAGGGATCAACGCAC
The DNA here is from genome assembly GCF_964211575.1 of Streptococcus sp. oral taxon 061. Taxonomy (GTDB): domain Bacteria; phylum Bacillota; class Bacilli; order Lactobacillales; family Streptococcaceae; genus Streptococcus. The sequence goes on from NZ_CAXOQQ010000005.1 coordinate 107,844, forward strand.
CATCATCAAGTGGTTCTAATATTGCTAAAATTTATCCTTTAGATTCAAATGGAAATCCTCAAGATGCTCAACTTGAGAGAGGATTAACACCTTCTCCACTTGTATTAAGAAGTGCAGAAGAAGGATTGATTTCAATAGTAAATACAAATAAAGAGGGAGAAAATCAAATCGACTTAAAAGTCATTTCGAGAGAACACTTTATTAAAGGAATTTTAAACTCTAAGAGAAATGATGCAAAGGGAATCAAATCTTCTAAGCTAAAAGTTTGGGGTGACTTGAAGTGGGATGGACTCATTTATAACCCTAGAGGTAGAGAAGAAAATGCACCTGAAAGTAAGGATAACCAAGATCCTGCTACTAGGATAAGAGGTCAATTTGAACCGATTGCGGAAGGTCAATATTTCTATAAATTTAAATATAGATTAACTAAAGATTATCCATGGCAGGTTTCCTATATTCCTGTAAAAATTGATAACACAGCTCCTAAGATTGTTTCAATTGATTTTTCAAATCCTGAAAAAATTAAGCTGATTACAAAGGATACTTATCACAAGGTAAAAGATCAGTATAAGAATGAAACGCTATTTGCGAGAGATCAAAAAGAACATCCTGAAAAATTTGACGAGATTGCAAACGAAGTTTGGTATGCTGGCGCCGCTCTGGTTAATGAAGACGGAGAGGTTGAGAAAAATCTTGAAGTAACTTATGCAGGTGAGGGTCAAGGAAGAAACAGAAAACTTGACAAAGATGGAAATACCATTTATGAAATTAATGGTGCGGGAGATTTAAGAGGAAAAATCATTGAAGTCATTGCACTAGATGGCTCTAGCAATTTCACAAAGATTCATAGAATTAAATTTGCTGATCATGCTGATGAAAAGGGGATGATTTCCTATTATCTAGTAGATCCTGATCAGGATTCATCTAAATACCAAAAGCTTGGCGAGATTGCCGAATCTAAATTTAAAAATTTAGAAAATAGAAAAGAGGATAGTCTTAAAAAAGATACAACTGAGGAAGAAAATCATCAAGACAATGAAGAGTCTATCGAAGAAAAATCTAGCTTGACTATTCATAAAACGATTTCAACAATTAGAGAGTTTGAAAGTAAAGACTTAAAGAAACTCATTAAAAAGAAATTTAGAGAAGTTGATGACTTTACAAGTGAAACTGGTAAGAGAACAGAGGAATACGATTATAAATACGATGATAAGGGAAATATCATTGCTTATGACGATGGTAGTGCCTTAGAATATGAAACTGAAAAACTTGACGAAATAAAATCAAAAATTTATGGTGTTCTAAGCCCGTCTAAAGATGGACACTTTGAAATTCTTGGAAAGATCAGTAATGTTTCTAAAAATGCCAAGGTATATTATGGAAATAATTATAAATCTATAGAAATCAAAACGACCAAGTATGATTCCCACTCAAAAACGATGACATTTGATTTATACGCTAATATTAATGATATTGTGGATGGATTAGCTTTTGCAGGAGATATGAGATTCTTTGTTAAAGATGATGATCAGATAAAAGCTGAAACTAAAATTAGAATGCCTGAAAAAAATAAGGAAACTAAAACAGAATATCCCTATGCATCAAGTTATGGGAATGTAATAGAATTAGGAGAAGGAGATCTTTCAAAAAACAAACCAAACAATTTAACTGAAATGGAATCTGGTAAAATCTATTCTGATTCAGAAAAACAACAATATCTGTTAAAGGATAACATCATTCTAAGAAAAGGCTATGCACTAAAAGTGACTACCTATAATCCTGGAAAAACGGATATGTTAGAAGGAAATGGAGTCTATAGCCAGGAAGATATAGCAAAAATACAAAAGGCCAATCCTAATCTAAGAGTCCTTTCAGAAAAAATAATTTATGCTGATAGTAGAAATGTTGAAGATGGAAGAAGTACTCAATCCGTATTAATGTCGGCTTTGGACGGCTTTAACATTGTAAAATATCAAGTGTTTACCTTTAAAATGAACGATAAAGGGGAGGCAATCGATAAAGATGGAAATCTTGTAACAGATTCTTCTAAACTTGTATTATTTGGTAAGGATGGTAAAGAGTACACTGGGGAGGATAAATCCAATGTAGAAGCTATAAAAGAAGATGGTTCTACGTTATTTATTGATGCAAAACCAGTAAATCTTTCAATGGACAAGAACTACTTTAATCCATCTAAATCTAATAAAATTTATGTACGAAATCCAGAATTTTATTTAAGAGGTAAGATTTCTGATAAGGGTGGTTTTAACTGGGAGTTGCGAGTGAATGAATCGGTTGTAGATAATTATTTAATCTACGGAGATTTACACATTGATAACACTAGAGATTTTAACATTAAGCTTAATGTTAAAGACGGTGACATCATGGACTGGGGAATGAAAGACTATAAAGCAAACGGATTTCCAGATAAGGTAACAGATATGGATGGAAATGTTTATCTTAAAACTGGCTATAGCGATTTGAATGCGAAAGCGGTTGGAGTACACTATCAATTTTTATATGATAATGTTAAACCAGAAGTAAACATTGATCCTAAGGGAAATACTAGTATTGAATATGCTGACGGAAAATCTGTTGTCTTTAACATCAATGATAAAAGAAATAATGGATTCGATGGTGAGATTCAAGACAAACATATTTATGTAAATGGAAAAGAATATAAATCATTTGATGATATTAAACAACTAACAGATAAGACACTAAACATTAAGATTGTTGTAAAAGATTTCGCAAGAAATACGACCGTAAAAGAATTCATTTTAAACAAGGATACGGGAGAGGTAAGCGAATTAAAACCTCATACGGTGACTGTGACCATTCAAAATGGAAAAGAAATGAGTTCTAAGATAGTGTCGGAAGAAGATTTCATTTTACCTGTCTATGAGGGTGAATTAGAAAAAGGATATCAATTTGATGGCTGGGAAATTTCTGGTTTCGAAGGTAAAAAAGATGCTGGTTATGTTATTAATGTGTCAAAAGATACCCTTATAAAACCTGTATTCAAGAAAATAGAGGAGAAAAAGGAGGAGGAAAATAAACCTACTTTTGATGTATCGAAAAAGAAAGAAAAAACACAACCTGATTCAACTAATGATGTCAACAGTATTGTTTCTGGTAAAAATGATAAAAACTTTGAAAATAAGAAGGAAGTTTATCTTAATGAACAAGAGAGCATAGCTAATAAACATACCGATATCGATAGTAAATCAACTACTAACAATTCTGATAGGTTGCCAAAAACTGGAACAGTTAGAGCAGTTCTTACACCATTCATTGCTGGAATATTGTTTATAGTAGGATCACTCCTTGGATTGAAGAAAAAAGATCAAGATTAGGACAAAAGCTATAGATAAAAAATTGGTTTATGTACTGAGATTAGCTAGTGTGATAATGAAACAGTTTTGTGAAAATAGTCATTTTTAACTCAATTAGTTAGTTTGCTTTGATATTGATACCCTTTTTGGATTTATGAATGGACTTAGTTTAGGTAAGTAATGAATTGATTGAAAGGGTTAGTCTTGACAATATTGGTCATATTGATTAGAAAATAGAGTCTATCAAAATTTAAAGGTTAATAGAGGTGATGAGACAATTTCAAGGAATTAAGTAGCGTTTGGTTACTTAATTCCTTTTTCTTTTATAAAATTCTGACCACATAGTCTATCAGGACTACCAGATAGGCAAAACCTATTGTTTGCTTTTTTTATTTCTGTTATAGTAGTAATTGTCAAGGGGGGATTAAACTTCCTAACAAAATAGAAAATGAGGTTATATCATGAAAAAAGTAGTAGGTATCGGATTTTTAGTCGTTGCAGCAGCAGTTTTGTATTTTGGTTTAGTTGGATGGCCAAGTTTGGATGTTAACATCTGGGCACTCTTTCCAGTAGGTCTATTTCTATTCTTTACTCTTGAGAATCTAGTGAAAAAAGATTATAAAGCTAGTCTCATGTGCTTGATTATTGCTTTTATTATTGCAAATGCTATTCTTGATATTTTGCCACTTTCAAGTGGGTTGGTAATCGGTGCTGGTGTTCTGGCTTGTGTGGGGATTGGATTTCTCTTTCCTGACGCTAATAAGAAAGAAGCATAATACAAAAAAGCCTCGAGATTCCTCGAGGCTTTTTCTTTATTTGCCTGCGTAATATTTTTGAATACCTTTGACAATACCTGCCACCAATCTATTTTGGTAAGCATCACTACGAATTTGTTGGTTTTCGTTGAAATTGTCCATATAACCAAGCTCTAGGAGAACTGCTGGTTTATCTGTTTCTCGAAGAACAGCAAAGCTACTTTGGAGGAGGCCAGCATCCTTAGCACCTGTTTCAGCTAGGAGTGAAGAGTGGATATCAGCAGCAAGGCGATTACTTTCACTGATGCGATCAGGATGGTTATGCCAGTAAGGATTAATCTTAGCGCGATAGCCCGGAGCGTCTTCGTAAGAATAGGTCTGAATTCCAGAACGATTAGAAGCAGGGTTGCCACTAGCATTAAAGTGGATACTAATGAAAATATCTGAGTTTGTACTATTCACCATTTTTGAACGTTCAGTGATAAAGTCGACATAGACATCACTATCTCTCGAAGAAAGAACGGTATAACCAAGCCCCTCGAGTTCCTTGCGAAGTTTCTTGTAAACTTGCATAGTGAGGTCTTTTTCATTCGTGTTATAGTAAACAGCACCAGGATCTCTACCACCGTGTCCTGGATCTAAGAAAACAGTCTTCGTGTATTTTCCTTTTTCAAATCCACGACTTACAGGAATTTCGCCAATCCATTTCCCATTACTTTGGAATTGCTGTGTTTTTCCGTTGATTTTACGAGTTCCTGTTACATAGACACCATTTTCATCCACATAGTAACGGGCATTGTAATAGCTGTCATCAATCCATTCACTCTTAGCCATGTAACCACCGGACTTGAGGTAGTAGGAGCCAATCCATTCACGCGCAGCATAGACACCACCTGATTTTAAATAGAACCAACTATTGTAGTTATTATCGAAAATCCATTCTCTTTCAGCCATGGCACCGCTAGCCTTTAGGTAGTAGCTACCTTGCCATTGGTTACTTGCCATAGCGGCATCCTTATTAAAGTAGTACCAAGTACCACCAATTTTATCCCACTTATTTTTACTTAATTTGCCAGAAGTTTGGGCATAGTACCATTTACCATCTTGTTTGACCCAAGCGCTCTCAGCCATAGCCCCACTATTGGTAAAGATATAACCATCAAAAATGGTGTTGCTAAGCATGATACCGTCTTTGTCAAAGTAGTACCATACACCACCAACTTTTTCCCATTTTTGCTGAGAGATTTTACCAGATGGCTTTGCATAATACCAATTATCTTTGATTTTACCCCAGCCGCTATCAACCATAGCACCGCTAGAAGTTAGAATGTATCCATCGAAAATAGTATTATCAAGCATGGTTCCATTTTTATCGAAATAGTACCATTTGCCGTGAATTTTTTTCCAATTGAGAGCAGGTTTGTTTGCTTCATAGAAGCGCCAGATATTCTCTTCAAATACCCAACCATTTTTCTTGACTTCTGGAGCTTTTGTCTCTTCCTTTTTGTCTGAACTTGTACTTGGAGTTGTAGTTGTAGTTGTAGTAGATGTTGTAGGCAGGCTTGAACTTGCCTCTGTTGAAGGAAGAGTTTCCTTGGTTGAAGGTGTGCTCTTTTTTTCTTTTTCTGTAGTTGTAGTTTCTTGTGTCGTTTCTGCTGTAGTAGTTTGTAGGTGTTTTTCTTCAGCAAAAGCTGGATTTGTTGTAAATCCTAGAAATGAAAGCGTGATGGCACTTGCCAAGAGCGTTTTTTTCACTTATTTGATCTCCTATTTTTTTAATAATCTCTTTTAAAATGTCATTAGAAAAGCACCTCATGTGGAAGAACTAGTCGCCAACTATTGAGGTGCTGGCATAATTTATTTTTATTTCATCATGAAGATTTGAACAATCATAACGATGTAGATGAGCAATGTGAGTAGAAATCCAGCTCTCCAAAAGAATTTAAGGAATTTTGGATAATAAAAGCTACGTTTTTTGCTCAGGAAGAAAAAAGTTAAAATGATTGCCAACAAAGATAGGGCTGCCCCCAAAATGGGAAGTTGATTATGGGTAAAAACCTTTGCACTGATTAAATAGTACTCAAAAATCAGAAAAGGAAAAGCCAAATCTGCAAAGTTAATCCCCTTTTTCTTTAACTTAAAAAATCTACTAAAGATAATAGCCAAAGCCAAGGTTAGTACTAAAAGCAAGACGGAAGCGAGTTTCATTAAAATCATAACAATATTGTATCATAAAATTTGAATAAAAGAAAAGCATATTCCTTGATTTAACAGTGTTTTTCTAAAAATTTTTGTTTAGAAACTGATTTTTTATACTATATCAAACATCAATGTGATTTACTTTGTAAAGTTTAAGTAGTTTGAACCTTCATTATAAATCTTTTTTATGGTGACAATAAAAAATATATATTAGTCAGGAGAGAAGAATAGTAGTAGAATGAGTAGCAAATAAAACAAAGGAGTTTCTTATGAAATTAGTTACTTTATGGTCAAAACTCTCACTAGGCATTCAATTATTGGTGTCTTTGGTCTTGGGTGTTATCGCTGCCCTTATCTGGCCACAATTTGCAGGCTTTTATCAATTTTTAGGTCAAGCCTTTATCAAATTGATCAATATGGTTATCATTCCGCTAATCTTCCCAACCATCGTTGTTGCAGTAGCTGGAGTTATCGGAAAAAAATCTTTCGGAAAAATCTTGACCAAGAGTTTGGTTTACTTTTTTGCCGTAACAACTGCCATTACTCTTTTGTTTGTATTTGCTAGTTACTATTTAGGATTTGGTCAAGGAGTGAATATCGGTCAAACTGGTGGAAACCTTGATGGGATTGCTAACAATGTCAAGTTCAGCGAATTTTTGCTTGGTTTCATTCCATCAAATATCGTTAAATCTCTTTCAGATGGCGCTCTATTGCCAATTATCGTTTTTGCCATCTTTCTTGGTTACGGAATTGGGAATCTTAAGTCTGATAAATCTCAGAAGATTATCGAAGGTTTCCAAATCTGGATTGAAGCCATTTACAAGATTGTTGCAGTAATTATCAAACTATCACCGATTGGTATTTTTGGATTTATCGCCAAAGACGTTGCAACTACTGGTGTTGACAAGTTGATTGGTCTTGGTCAGTTTGTCATTGGAACTTATCTGGCTTATGCTGTTTTGGTTCTCCTTATTTTTCCTTTGATTGCTTTCTTCTTTAAAGTGCCGTATTTATCAGCCTTTCGTGAAAATTGGAGTCTCTTGACTCTGGCTTTTGTTACTGGAAGTTCTAGTGTGGTCTTGCCATCACTACTTAAAGATTTGAAAAAACAGGGGCATGACGAGCATACAATTGATTTAGTTGTTCCTTTAGGATATACTTTTAACTTAGAAGGAGCAGCAGTTTATTTCTCAGTAGCGACAATTTTTATCGCCCATGCCTATGGTATTCAATTTTCTTTATCAAGTCTCTTGTTTACTGTTTTATTGTTGACTTTGATTGGAAAAACTGCAGCAACTGTGCCATCAGGAGCTATCGTAGTTCTATTAGCTGCAGCACCTCAATTGGGCTTGCCAGTTGAAGGAGTGGCCTTGATTTTTGCAGTTGATTTCTTTGTCAATGCAGGCCGTACCATGATCAATGTTTTGGGTCAAATCTTAACAGTTAGCGTTATCGAAAAAACAGAAGGATATATTTTAGAGGAAGAAAAGGAAAGCCAATTATCAGTCAGCTTTTCTTAAGGAGATATGAATAATGAGTGAAGCAAAAGTTTATGTGATTCATGAGAATCTAGAATGGACTCAACATTTAGTGAAATGGTTGGAAGAATTAGAAGTCCCTTATGAACTATGGGATTTGTCTAGTGGGATTTTAGATTTGCAAAGCCCACCGCCGCAAGGTATCTTTTACAATCGTATGTCTGCCTCTTCTCACACAAGAGGACATCGATATGCGCCAGAATTTACAGAGCAAGTGATTACTTGGTTAGAAGCACACGGACGCAAAGTTGTGAATGGTACCGGTGCTATTAACCTTGAAATTAGTAAAATCAAACAATATTTGAAGTTAAACGAATCTGGTATCGAGACTCCTGCAACAGTTGCGGTTTTAGGGCAAGAGAATATTATTGAAGCAGCAAGAAAATTAAACATTTATCCTTTGATTACCAAGCACAATCGTGCAGGTAAGGGATTAGGCGTTCAACTCTTCCAAAATGAAGAGGAACTGGCAGCTTACGTCAATAGTCCCCTCTTTGAACCATCAGTGGACGGGATTACCTTGTTACAAGCTTACATCAAGCCAAGTGATGGACGTATCCGCCGTTCAGAGTTCATCAATCAGAAGTTTCTCTATACTGTTTCGATTGATTCTTCAGATGGATTCCAACTGTGTCCAGCAGATGGTTGCCAAATCGGCAAGAGACCAGAGCAACTAGAAACGTCTGAAAAATTCCAGATTACAGAACCTCTACCAGATGACCGGAGAGAAGCTTATGAGAATTTCTTGAAAAATGCTCAGATTGAAGTTGCGGCGATTGAATGGGTTCAATCAGAGAGTGGAGACATTTATGTCTATGATGTAAATACCAACACCAACTACAATCCTACCGCAGAAAAGAATGCCAATATTTTTGCCCACCAACACTTGGCTCAGTATCTAAAAACAGAGTTGCAAGCCCTAACGAGTGGACAATAAAGTAGGAAATTCAAAAATCCCCCAGTATCAAATGACTGGGGGATTGATTTGTTTATACTCTTCGAAAATCTCTTCAAACTACGTCAGCTTCGCCTTGCCGTACTCAAGTATAGCCTGCGGCTCGCTTCCTAGTTTGCTCTTTGATTTTCATTGAGTATTAATCGATAAAAAATTATTGATTTGCTTTAAAGTCTGGATCCTTCAAACTTTGAACGCTAGCATTGAGGACAGCACCGATAATTAATATCTTGGCAATGATAATGAACCAAAACATCATCACAACAACGACGATAGAACTGAAAAATCTGACGTCAACGAGATAATTGACATAATTGTTGAAATAAGCTGCAAAGATGTTTAATAAAGCAATAGTGGTAACTAGTACAAAGAGACTTCCAGGTATGACGTATCGAATCCGACTTACTTTAACATTTGGTAGGAAATAATAGAGCATAATCACGGTAGCAAAAAGAAAGGCATAGATCAGAGGACCTGTAAAATCCTGTAGATAAGAAAATAGAGCACTCTCGGATTTCCAGTAGTTTTTAAGCAAGTCCAATAACATATGGCCGAACATACTGAGGAATAAGGCAAGGGCAAAGAGAATTTGAAGGCCAAAGCTAACCAAGAGACTCATCAGCTGGTGTGAGATAATTCCTCTATTTTTTGCAACTCCATAGGCTTTATTAAAGGCCTTCTGAAGAAAATCCATGGATTTGGAGAAAGTCCAAAGAGCTGATAAGATAGCAAAACTTAGTAAACCTGTTGATGGTTGAGTCAGAACTTCTCGGACAATTTTTGCAACAACTTCATAGATTGTATCTGGTAAAAATTCCTTGATTGTTAATAGAAAGTTTGAGATGGGAATTTGAAAGTAGGGTAAGATATTGACCACTATCATGAGTAAAGGGAAGATTGAAATCAACCAATAGTAGGCAACAGCAACGCTAGTTAACTCACTATCGGAGGCTTGATAGTAGTGCAAAAAAGCTTTTAATAAGGGTCTATCAGTCAGCTGTTTCCACAACTTTTTCATGTTACAATCCTCCAGTTTTTCTCTTGTTTTCTATAGATTTTAATTTCTTCGAACTAATTCCATCATATCATAAGGTAAGGTATTAGCAGATTCTTTTAAGGAATAAGTTTCTAAATTATTGACATTTTGGCGTAGCTTTTTGGCATATTGAGCTGAGATGAGTTTTTGAGCTTCGTATTCAAAGATACACTTACGTTCAAGGTAGTATCCTCTAAGCATTTCATCAATGTTATTGGGTTTGATACGATTGATAACCCGTTCCACAAAGGCACCACTCGTAATATGACTGGTTTCGCGAAGACGAGATTCCTGCATGAAGCTAATCAAGGAACTCTTATAAATCCCTTTGAGGTTTTCCAAACTCTCGATGATAATTTCTGTATTAGCTAGGTAGAGTTCTGCAATCTGGTCATAATCAATGGCAAGAAGTCGCTGTTTTTCCTTGTCTTTCCATGAACGGAATGTTTTCCCAAATGTGAGCAATTCATGAAGTAGAAAACGAAGAATGCGTATGGAGACAAGGAAGTAGTAGGTTAGTCGAGAAGCAAAGTTTCGCTTAATATTTTTCTCCATGCTTTTCAAGTAGCGTTGGTAGACACGATAAGCACGATCTCCAATCTTTCCTTCTTCATAGGCTTGTTCCAAACCATCGCTTTCAACACTGAGAATCAAGAGTTTAAGAGCTTCCCAGTCCTCCTGAATTTCTTTGTTTTCTTGACTAAGAATAAGGTTTTCAATACGTCCATGATAATTGTCAATAGCTGCATAGAGTGGAACCTTGTTTTTTGTGTTCTCTAAATCCTTCTCTAATTCCATGGCAACATCGTTTAAGATAGCGATGTGCATGAGCTGATCCTTAGATGGTTCTTTTTCTTCAGAAAGGTGTGGGAGTACTAGTAATCCCGTCAGGAAACTTACTAGGGTTACACCAGCTACGAGGAAGAGAAGAAGAGGGTGTTCTTGTTCCAGATTAGACGGTATCAAAAGGATAGTGGCAATGGATACAGTTCCCTTCACACCAGAAAAGGTAAGGAGGAGCATGTCTTTGACATATTTGTCTAAACTTTTATGAAGCTTCTTAATCCGAAATGCGTAAAATCCATAGATCATGACAAAGCGGATAGCAAAAAGCAGGAAGGTCAAGAGGAAAACGCTGAGTAAGAGAAGAACTTTGTTGTAAAATGCACTCTTAAGAATTGGTTCCGCGATCATTTCCAGTTCCATTCCAAGAATGACAAAGACTGAACCATTGAGCATAAAGGTTACAGTCTGCCAAACAGTCTCAGTAACTGTATCAACTTGCGCTTCAAGGAGATTTATTTTCTTGAAACGACTGGCTTTCAGAATCCCCGCGACAACAACGGCGATGATGCCTGAAACATGAATTTCTTCGGCTATGAAAAAAGTCAAGAGAGGTAAACTAAGTTCCAATAAGAGCTCACTTGCGATATCTGTTGCACGGACACTGAGTAGAAAGGTATGAAGAAAGCGATTGATTAGGGCCGTTATAAAGCCGACTGCAAATCCTCCAACGATGGAAATGGCTAATGAAGTTCCGGCTTGGGTAAGGGAGAATGTTCCTGTTGTCCAAGCGATGAGAGCCATACGAAAGGCTACTAGTCCAGAAGCATCATTCAGAAGACCTTCCCCTTTTAGGATATTAGAGACCCGCTTTGGGAAGGAAAAGCGTTGAGAAAGGGATGCGAAGGCTACTAGGTCTGTGGGCCCCAAAGCGGCACCAACTGCTACGCAGGCGGCTAATGGTAGGCTAGCCCAAAGGACATGAGCGAGTCCCCCCATGCTCAGAGCTGAGACAAAGATAACTGGAAAAATCAAGTAGAGGACAATCCGCCAGTGTTTTAGGATAGAAGTAATGTCTGCTTCTTGAGCTTCGCGAAAGAGTAGTGGGCCAATGACTAAAGCTAGAAACAACTCAGTATCTAAATGATATTGGTTGTTGGGTAAACAAAGTCCAATTCCAATCCCTAACAAAATTTGAATCAGAGGCATGGGTAAAAAGGGCAGAAGCTTATTGGTCGTACTAGAAACAATAAGAACTAGTAAAAATACCAAGAGATAAAAAAGTAAATTCATTTTCCACCTCCCTATTTTTGTTTACGACAATTTTCAAAAAGTTCCTTTTGTTCTTGGATTTTTTGATCAATCTTTGAGCAGTCCTTATGTTCTATTTTTTTCTGACAACGCTCCATTTCAAGTGAAATCATTTTCTTCTTGATTTTCAGCATTTTTTTACTCATATGTGCTTCATCCAAAATACCAACTGCACGTTCATGTTGGGTTGACTCGACAAAGTTGTGACGAAGAGATTCGATTTTATCTTTTAGGTATTGTTTATCCATGTCGATACCTTTCTAATTTTTCAATCATAACTAAAAATGGTGGATTGTTGATTTGGTTGAGGGTGCGATAGATAGTAGCAGTATATTCTTGTTGCGGTAACTGACTAACATAATCCATAACTGCATCCCGTTCTATATCTCCGCCTTCATGCCCGTAATAAATCATGATGGCTATTCGTCCGCCTTTAACGAGCATCTGACAGAGTTTTTCAAGTGCCTCAATGGTTGTGTGAGGTTTAGTAATGATAGACTTATCGGCAGTAGGAAGATAACCAAGATTAAAGATGGCTGCTTTCACCTCAGTTACAAACTGATCTACGGTTTCATGACCTTGTAGAAGTAACTCGACATTGGTCAAACCGGCTTCTTGTAGACGTTGACTTGTTTTTTCAAGAGCTTGTTCTTGTATATCAAAAGCGTAGACTTGTTTAGCTAATTTGGCAAGGAAAAGTGTATCATGTCCATTTCCCATTGTTGCATCTACAACAACATCATCTTTTGTGATAACTTGGGCAAGAAAATCATGCGCCAATTCAAGTGGTCTTTTCATTCATAAACTCCTGTTTTACAGCCTTGCATCCTTGGACACTACCTCGACGTCTCATTTCAGCTTCTATGCTATTTAGAACTTCCCATTTATTGAGACTCCACATAGGACCTATTAGCATATCTCTAGGCGCATCTCCTGTAATCCTATGGATGACTATATGTTTGGGAATAATTTCTAGTTGGTCACAGATAACTTTCACATAGTCATCTTGACTCATAAGCTGCAGTCTACCCTCGTGATAATCACGTTGCATCCGAGTATTTGTCATAAGGTGAAGTAGGTGAAGTTTAATCCCTTGAATATCATTATCAGTCACACAGCGACGAACATTTTCCACCATCATGTCATGAGTTTCACCTGGCAAACCATTAATTAAATGGGCTACAATCTCAATCTTTGGATATTTTCTCAAGCGCTTAACCGTTTCCACGTAGAGTTCATAGGAGTGGGCACGGTTAATCAATTCAGAAGTTTCCTCATAGGTTGTTTGTAAACCTAACTCTACAGTAACATGCATTCGCTCTGATAGTTCTGCCAAGTATTCGATAGTCTCAAAAGGCAGGCAATCTGGTCGCGTCCCAATATTGATTCCAACAACACCGGGTTCATTAATAGCTTGTTCATAGCGTTCACGAATGACTTCAAGTTTTTCATGAGTATTAGTAAAGTTTTGGAAATAGACTAGATATTTTTTTACATCTGGCCATTTACGGTGCATAAAGTCAATTTCTTTATAAAATTGGTCACGAATAGGAGCGTCAGGCGCAACGATAGCATCTCCAGATCCAGAAACCGTACAGAAAGTACAACCTCCATGAGCTACTGTACCATCACGATTGGGACAATCAAATCCGGCATCGATAGGAACTTTGAAAGTTTTTTCTCCGAATAAATTTCGATAATAATCATTCAAGGTATTATAGGATTTCATAGCTATTATTATATCAGAAAACCCCAGTAAACTCAAAGTTAGTAAACAATTGAAGAGAAGTAAAAAATTATTAAAATAAAAAATCTTATATAAATCCTTTACAAAAAAAATTAAAGTGGTATAATAGAGGTGTGATTGGTGCAAACGTTTTCGTAAATCGTTTGCATTAAAATAAAAATAAGGAGATTTGAATGATGAAAGATACATTCAAAAATGTTTTGTCTTTCGAGTTTTGGCAAAAATTCGGTAAGGCTCTAATGGTGGTTATCGCTGTTATGCCGGCTGCTGGTTTGATGATTTCAATCGGTAAGACGCTTGCAATGATTAATCCTAACTTTGTGCCACTTGTTGTTACAGGTGGAATCCTTGAGCAAATCGGTTGGGGAGTTATCGTTAACCTTCACATTTTATTTGCTCTAGCTATCGGAGGAAGCTGGGCTAAAGAACGTGCAGGTGGTGCTTTTGCAGCAGGACTTGCCTTTATCTTGATCAACCGTATCACTGGTGCTATCTTTAGTGTTAGTGGTGATATGTTGAAAGATCCTAATGCAATGGTTTCAACAATCTTTGGTAACTCTATCAAAGTTTCTGATTACTTCATCAGTGTGTTTGAAGCTCCAGCGCTTAACATGGGTGTCTTCGTAGGGATTATTTCTGGTTTTATTGGGGCGACTGCCTTTAACAAATACTACAATTTCCGTAAGCTTCCTGATGCACTTTCATTCTTTAACGGAAAACGTTTTGTACCGTTTGTAGTTATTCTTCGTTCAGTAATTGCGGCAATCTTGCTTTCAATTTTCTGGCCACTTGTTCAAACAGGTATTAATAGCTTTGGTATCTGGATCGCTAACTCTCAAGAAACAGCTCCAGTTCTAGCACCATTCTTGTATGGTACTTTGGAACGCTTACTCTTGCCATTTGGACTTCACCACATGTTGACTATCCCAATGAACTATACAGCTCTTGGTGGTACTTATGATGTCATGACTGGTGCGGCAAAAGGTACTCAAGTATTTGGTCAAGATCCACTTTGGCTTGCATGGGTAACTGACCTTGTAAACCTTAAAGGTACTGACGCAGCTCAATACCAACACTTGTTAGATACAGTACATCCAGCTCGTTTCAAAGTTGGACAAATGATTGGTTCGTTTGGTATCTTGATGGGTGTAATTGTGGCTATCTACCGTAACGTTGATCCAGATAAGAAACACCAATACAAAGGTATGATGATCGCAACTGCTCTTGCAACATTCTTGACAGGGGTAACTGAACCAATTGAGTACATGTTCATGTTCATCGCAACACCTCTTTACCTTGTTTATGCTCTTGTTCAAGGTGCTGCCTTTGCAATGGCTGATATTGTGAACCTTCGTGTGCACTCATTCGGTTCAATCGAATTCTTGACTCGTACTCCGCTAGCTATCAACGCTGGTATTGGTATGGATATTGTTAACTTTATCTGGGTAACTGTCCTCTTTGCAGTTATCATGTACTTTATCGCTAATTTCATGATTAAGAAATTCAACTATGCAACTCCAGGACGTAACGGTAACTACGAAAATGCAGATGGATCTTCTGAATCTTCAGTTGCCGGCGAAACTAAAGTTGCAGAAGCTTCTCAAGCAGTTAACATCATCAACCTTCTTGGTGGACGTGCTAACATCGTTGATGTCGACGCATGTATGACTCGTCTTCGCGTTACTGTAAAAGATGCAGAAAAAGTTGGAACAGAAGAACAATGGAAAGCTGAAGGAGCTATGGGACTTGTCATGAAAGGACAAGGTGTCCAAGCTATCTACGGACCTAAAGCTGACGTATTGAAATCAGATATCCAAGATATTCTTGATTCTGGAGAAGTGATTCCTGAAACTCTTCCAAGTCAAATGGCAGCAGCTCAAAAAGATACTGTTGTCTACAAAGGTGTAACTGAAGAAGTTTATTCAGTTGCTGACGGTCAAGTCATTGAATTGGAACAAGTTAAGGATCCAGTCTTTTCACAAAAAATGATGGGTGATGGATTTGCAGTAGAACCAGCAAATGGAAACATTGTATCTCCAGTTTCTGGTACTGTATCAAGCGTCTTCCCAACTAAACATGCTCTTGGTCTTGTAACTGAAGCAGGTCTTGAAGTTCTTGTTCATATTGGTCTTGATACTGTAAGTCTTGAAGGAAAACCATTTGAAGTGGTTGTTTCAGAAGGTCAAACAGTAGCTGCTGGTGATCTCTTGGTCAAAGCTGACCTCGGAGCTATTCAGGCTGCTGAGCGTGAAACTACAACTGTAGTAGTCTTTACAAATGGAGATGCCATCAAGTCAGTTAAATTAGAACAAACCGGTTCTCTTGCAGCCAAAACAGCAGTTGCAAAAGTAGAATTGTAATACACTAAGGGGTTGGAAGCTGTTTTCCAACCTCTTGTTTATAGGAGAAAAACATGAAGTTTTTAACACTCAATACTCATAGTTGGATGGAAAAAAATCCTGAAGAAAAATTTCAGCTCTTGTTTCAAGATATACTTGAAAACAGTTATGATTTGATTTGTTTTCAAGAAATCAACCAAGAAATTACATCACCTCAAGTAGAGTCTGGACCACTTTACAATCCGTTACCTTCAGCAGAACCCATTCACCAAGACCACTATGTTCGTCTTTTGGTAGAAAAGTTGTCTGAAAAAGGACTGGATTATTATTGGACATGGGCTTATAATCATATCGGATATGACCGTTATCATGAGGGAGTTTCAATTCTATCTAAAACACCGATTGAGGCGCGTGAGATTTTGGTTTCAGATGTAGATGATCCAACTGATTATCACACTCGTCGAGTTGCACTAGTAGAAACAGTAGTAGAAGGTAAAGAGCTTGCAGTTGCGAGTGTACATCTCTCTTGGTGGGATAAAGGATTCCAAGAGGAATGGGCAAGATTTGAAGCAGTTTTAAAAGAGTTGAATAAACCTCTATTACTAGCAGGAGATTTTAATAATCCTGCAGGTCAAGAAGGTTACCAAGCTATTCTATCTAGTCCACTAGACTTACAAGATGCATTTGAAGTTGCAAAAGAAAGAAGTGGAAGCTACACTGTTCCTCCAGAAATTGATGGTTGGAAGGGAAATACAGAACCTCTTCGAATTGATTACGTCTTTATGACAAAAGATCTTCAGGTAGAAAAGTTACAGGTAGTTTTTGATGGCCAAGCAAGTCCGCAGGTCAGTGATCACTTTGGTCTTCAAGCAGAACTTTCTTGGAAGAACTAACAAAGAATTTTACTAAAATAAAACGAGTCCCCCTTCGGATATGCGAAGGGGGTTCCTTATTCAAGGGGTTAATATAGTTAAAGTTTTTAGTTGAATAACTTGTAAAATGAAATAAAATCCTTTAAAATAAAATGTGTTGGAGGAATTTATGAATGTAAATCAAATTGTGCGTATGATCCCGACGCTAAAGATAAATAATAGAAGATTAAATGAATTGTTTTATATCCAAACCTTGGGTATGAAACCCTTGCTTGAAGAGTCGGCTTTCTTATCGCTAGGAGACCAGTCAGGCATTGAAAAATTGGTTTTAGAAGAATCACCAAGTATGAGAAGCCGTAAGGTTGAAGGGATCAAAAAATTAGCTAGATTGATTGTAAAAGTAGCGAATCCATCCGAGGTTGAAGCACTACTAGCTAGAATGGAAAAACTTCCTCAACTCTATAAAGGAAACAAGGGATATGCTTTTGAAATCCTTTCACCAGAAGGGGATCTTGTCCTAATCCATTCAGAAGATGACGTCAAAGATTTGAGAAAGTTTGATGAAACTGTTACTTTCCCAAAAGATGAGAAAGTGCAATATTTAACAACATTTGATATTTCAGCAGAAATTAACTTGCCAGCTGAAACGACGAGCCTGCTTGAAAAAGAGGAAATCGAAACTAGCATAACTTTTAAACAAGCCCAAGGTAGTGATTTGCTTGTTGAAAATAATGTAACTTGGGATTTGTCTATGTTGAAATTCCAGGTAAAAGAACTTGAATTGGCTAGTCTGCGTCAACGTTTTGAAACTGCAGGTTACTTTATTCCTAAGTCTGAGAAGTTTTTCCTAACCAAGGATGCCAACAATATCGAATTGTGGTTTGAAGAAGTATGAAACAAGAAATCATTCAAAAAATAGAGCAACAAATTGAGGCAGGGGTTTATCCTGGTGCCTCTTTTGCGTATTATCGGGATGGTGAATGGTCTGATTGTTACCTCGGAGAAGTAAATCCAGAAATTGGAGAGCAGACTTGTCAAGGTTTAGTCTATGATTTGGCAAGTGTGAGCAAGGTCGTCGGAGTTGGAACTGTCATAACTTTTTTGTGGCATCAAGGGGAATTAGATATAGAAAAGTCAGTGACAGAATTTTTACCTGACTCTGATTATCCAGATATCACCATTCGTCAACTCCTCACACATTCTACGGACTTGGACCCGTTTATTATTAATAGAGACCAGTTGAATGCAGAAGAATTGAAAGAAGCTATGTTTCATTTGAATCGACGAGAGAAGAGGGCTTTTCTATACTCGGATGTGCACTTTCTCTTACTCGGTTTTCTTTTAGAGAACTACTTTGAGAAAGACTTAGACCAGATTTTACAAGAGCAAGTTTTGGATCCATGGAAGATGAAGGAAACTCAGTTTGGGCCTGTTAGCAGTGCTGTGCCGACTGTTCGGGGACAGAAAGCAGGCGTGGTGCATGATCCTAAGGCACGTTTACTAGGTAAACATGCTGGAAGTGCAGGCTTGTTTTCAACCGTGAAGGATTTAAAAATCTTCCTTGAGCATTATTTACAGGATGATTTTGCTGACGGATTAAGTCAAAATTTTTCAGATTTGAGTGATAAGGAACGCTCCTTGGCCTGGAATCTTGAAGGTGATTGGCTAGATCATACAGGCTATACTGGAACCTTTATCATGTGGAATCGTAAGAAGCAGGAAGCTGCGATTTTCTTGTCCAATAGAACCTACGAAAAAGACGAGCGTGCGCAGTGGATCATAGACCGTAATCAGGTCATGGACCTAATTCGTGAAGCAGACTAGGGAGGAAGCATGTCAAAAGGTCTTAAAGGAACTCTTTTTACAGTGATTGCTGGTATTGCTTGGGGCTTGTCTGGGACCAGTGGTCAGTACCTGATGGCTCATGGAATATCAGCTCTAGTCCTAACCAATATCCGTTTGATTATTGCAGGTTTGCTCTTAGTTCTCTTGTCCTATATAAAGTCTAAGGAACAATTTCTAGCTTTTTTAAAAGATAAATCAAGTCTGTTTTCTCTCTTCCTATTTTCTTTATTTGGCCTCTTTCTGAATCAATTGGCTTATTTATCGGCTATTCAGGAGACAAATGCAGGTACAGCGACGGTGCTTCAGTATGTCTGTCCAGTTGGAATTCTTGCTTACACAAGTATAAAGGATAAGGTAGCACCTACTATAGCCGAAATCCTTTCTATGATTTTAGCAATAGGTGGAACCTTTTTAATTGCGACTCATGGTCAGTTGGATCAGCTCTCTATGACACCAGCAGGTCTCTTTTGGGGCTTGTTCTCTGCTTTAACCTATGCTCTTTATATCATTTTACCCATTAAACTCATTCAAAAATGGGGGAGCATTCTGGTTATTGGTGTCGGTATGACCATTTCTGGGTTTGTAGCAGTGCCATTTACTGGTATTATCGGTGCTAGTCTACCTATGTCATTTGATATTTTCTTAGCATTTGCTGGAATTATTCTCATCGGGACTGTTTTTGCCTACACGGCCTTTCTTAAGGGGGCAAGTCTGGTTGGGCCAGTCAAATCTAGTCTCTTGGCCTCTATTGAACCAATATCTGCTGTATTCTTTGCTTTCATGATTATGGGAGATATCTTTTATCCTATAGATTTTCTTGGTATGGCAATGATTTTATTGGCTGTGACTATTATTTCTTTAAAGGATTTAATGCTAGAAAAGAAACACAAGTCCATTTAAGAACAGAACAACCTTATAAAGAGGTTGTTTTTTATGCTCTAGTATCAATTTAATTAATTTTAAGATTGAAAGTTTATAATGAAGTTACAAAAATAAGCTAAACGGAGGAAATATGAATTTTATACAAAGTATTCATCCAGCTAAGCCTTTAAGATACTTAAAATGGTTCGACATCTTAATCATCACTGTTTTAATGTTTGGAGAGTTTATCATCCGTTCTACTCAACAATTTATGGATAGTCTATCACCTTCAACTCTTGCTAGTGTTGCGGAAACTACAACAAATGTAGCAAGTGATGGGGCAGCTTATTCTAGTAATTTTACTTTTCAATTGATGATGTTAGGGATTACTTTCCTTTATCTCTTGATTCGAAATTATGATTTTAAACAACTTCCTATACGCTTTTCCTGGTCTGTTTTCATCTGGGTTCCCCTTATCTTTGCTATTGTTGGTATTTTTGGTGATATTGTAACAACCCTTAGTGGTGAGTACAATTATTTTAATCCTCAGTTGATTCCTTTTATAGACCCAATGGAAATCATTAGAAAATTCATGGCCTTAACGCCAATGGCTATTGGCTATGCGCTTTTAAATGGTTTTTACGAAGAATTTTTCTTCTTGGGATTGCTGACTTCAGTAAAAGAAAAACATCAGTGGCTGGTTCTATTATACTCAGTAATCATACGGATTTCTTTCCATACCTACCAAGGATTACTCTGGGCCTTGGTTATTGGTCTTGTTTACGGACTATTCTATTATTTCTTGTACAAGTATGTAGTCAAGAATTTACTGCCATTCTTTCTCATGCACGCTCTTGCAGATATGTTTGGTTCAAGTCTCTTGTACCTCTTGATTACTTGGAGAACATAAGCAAAAAATCCACTCATTCGAGTGGATTTTTTTATGAATGCTTTTAGTCTTTATTTTCGTATGGCAAGATCAAGTTCAAAAGGATACCTGTCATTGCTGATAGGGCAGTACCTGAAAGGGTAACTGGACCAAGTTTAAGGATTGCTCCACCAAGTCCAAGCACGAGCATTGCACTTGCTATGATAAGATTACGCATTTGACCAAAGTCTACACGTTCCTTGATCAAAACTTTCAAACCGTTGCTGGCGATAACCCCATAAAGAAGGATTGACATACCACCAAGTACGGCGCTAGGGATTGTAGAAATCAAAGCAGTGAATTTACCAAGGAAGCTAAGGGCAATTGCGATAAAGGCTGCATTACGGATAACTGAGACAGAAGCGATACGAGTCATACCGATCACCCCTGTATTTTCACCGTAGGTAGTATTAGCAGGACCACCAAGGAAGGCAGATACAGATGTTGCGATACCGTCACCAAGAAGGGTACGGTGAAGACCTGGTTCTTTCAAAAATTGACGGCCACAGATTTGGCTCAAGACCGTGTGGTCTCCAATGTGTTCTGAGATTGTTACGATTGCGATTGGTAAGATTGCAATCGTCTCTGGACCGAAGTAAAGGTTGTATTCTTTGAAGGCACCACCTGTGCTAAATGGTAGGTAGAAGCCTGGAATTTCGAACCAGTTAGCTTGAAGAACAGGTGTGAAGTCTACTAGACCAAGAAAGACTGCAAAGATATATCCACCGATAATGGCAAACAAGAAAGGAATGATACGAAGGAATCCTTTTCCTTTTGTATTGATAAAGGCAGCGATGAGGAAGGTAACCACAGCTACAAGAGCATTTTTCCAGTTGCCATCAGCAACAAGACCAGCATTTGTTACAGCTGAACCTGCAAGACCAAGACCAATTACGATAATCATAGGTCCGATAACGATTGGTGGTAAAAGTTTATCAATCCATTTTGTACCAGCAAAGCGGATGCTAGTTGAAACAAGAACGTAGATTAAACCAGTTAAGATAACCCCTGTTTGAGCGGCAGAAACATCGCCACCCATTTCCTTCATAGCAAGAGACATTGCAGTGATGAAGGCAAAAGAAGAACCGAGATAGACCGGAACTTTAAAGCCAGTACATACCATGTAAATCAGTGTTCCGACACCTGATGCAAACAGGGCAACAGATACAGGCATTCCCAAAATCAGTGGCACCAAGATGGTAGCACCAAACATGGCAAACACGTGCTGGAAGCTGAGTAGAATTCCCTTACCAAAAGAAGGACGTTGGTCAACGTCGAGTAACAAATCAACAGTTGATTCTTGTTTCATAAATACCTCACTTTTTGGGCATCAAAAAAGAGCCCATTATTTTACAGCAATAGGCTCTCAGAGTAAGACATCTTTAAAACATGGTTATCCCAATATTTAAAGAATTTCATATATATCTGCGTCTTCGTCACCTCACGGGATGACATTAAAAACCTTTGCTTGTGATAGTATAGCAGAAAAAAATGATTTTGTAAACGAATTTTTCCTGAGCCTTGAAACAAGAGAGCGAGGCATGATTTTGTAAATCATTTTTTCCCGAGCCTTGAAACAAGAGAGCGAGGCATGATTTTGTAAATCATTTTTTCCCGAGCAAAGAAACAAAAAGGTGAGGCTGATTTTTTAGGTATCTTTTTAAAAATGTTTAAAGTGGTCGTTTATTTGGCATACCGGCCTTACGTGGATATTTGTTTGGAGTTTCTTTTTTCTTTTCTACAATGGTGATGTAGCGAGGGTCTCCATTAGGAAGTGTGTAGCTGATGTTATTTTCAACCTTACTAAAGAGAAGGTTGAGAGCATTTTTGGCTTCTGTCAATTCCTCAGGAGCATTACTGGCCTTAAGAGCTAAAAGTTTTCCACCAACTTTAAGGTAGGGAATGGTTAACTCTGAGAGAACTTGCATGCGAGCAACCGCACGAGCTGTCACAATGTCGAATTGGGCACGGAAGTTCTTGTCTTGGGCAAAGTCTTCGGCACGTCCATGGTAGAAATGAACCCCTTCTAAATCAAGCTCCTCAGCTAGAAGCTGAAGGAAGTTAATGCGCTTGTTCAGAGAATCAATGATAGTCACATCTAGCTGAGGGTAGAGAATCTTCATAGGAAGACTTGGGAATCCTGCACCAGCGCCAATATCAAGTAACTTAATTTCTTGGTTTTCTATCAACCCTTGTAGGATAGGAGCGATAGAATCATAAAAGTGTTTAAGGTAAACCTCTTCCTTTTCAGTAATGGCAGTCAGGTTGATTTTTTGGTTCCACTTGACTAAGAGTTGAAAATAGCGCTCAAATTGAGTTTTTTGCTGGTCAGTAAGATTAATATTCTGTTGGTCAAGTAATGAGTAAAAAGTTTCTGGTTTCATAGTTATGTCCTTCTTGTATATCATCTTATTTTACCACAAAAACATGGAAATTTGATATACTTGTACTAATCAAAAGCAGAAAGGAGCTTTATGATGCAATGGTTGTTTTTTGGAGTTCTTGCTCTATTTATTTTCTTGGTGATTGACTGCTATAATAAATTGGTGAAAAATCGTATGCAGACCAAGGAAGCTTGGAGTCAGATCGATGTTCAGTTGAAGCGTCGAAATGATCTCTTACCAAACTTAATTGAAACAGTACAAGGTTATGCTAAATACGAAAGTTCTACTCTTGAAAAGGTGACTGAACTCCGTAGACAAGTAGCTGCAGCAACTACACCTGCAGAAGCCATGAAAGCTAGTGATGCACTGACTCGTCAGATATCTGGTATCTTTGCGGTTGCAGAGAACTATCCTGACTTGAAGGCTAGTGGCAACTTTGCTCACTTACAAGAAGAACTGACTAATACAGAAAATAAAATATCATATTCTCGCCAACTTTATAATAGTGTCGTTAGCAACTATAATGTTAAATTAGAAACTTTCCCAAGTAATCTGGTTGCGGCTATCTTTGGCTTCAAGGCAGCGGATTTCCTTCAGACTCCAGAAGAAGAAAAGGCTGTTCCTAGAGTTGATTTTAGTGGTTTAGGTGACTAAGATGCTGTACAAACAAATCGCTAGTAATAAACGTAAAACTTGGGTTTTATTAATTGTTTTCTTTCTTTTGTTAGCTATTGTAGGTTATGCAGTTGGATATCTTTTCATGAACTCAGGATTTGGGGGCGTGACTATAGCCATGATTCTTGGCTTTATCTATGCCTTGACCATGATTTTTCAATCTACAGAGATTGTCATGAGTATGAATGGTGCGCGTGAAGTTGATAGGAATGAAGAACCTGTTCTCTATCATGTTGTTGAGGATATGGCTATGGTGGCGCAAATTCCTATGCCACGAGTTTATGTCATTGATGATGCTGGCTTAAATGCTTTTGCTACGGGTTCGAATCCTCAAAATGCTGCTGTTGCAGCGACATCAGGACTTCTAGAGATCATGAATCGTGAGGAGTTAGAAGCGGTAATTGGGCATGAAGTTAGTCACATACGCAACTTGGATATTCGAATCTCTACCATTGCGGTTGCTCTTGCCAGTGCCATTACCCTTTTATCAAGTATGGCTGGTCGTATGATGTGGTGGGGTGGAGCATCACGTAGTAGAAGGAATAGTGACCGTGACAGTGGAGGACTTGAAGTGATTATGTTAGTCATTTCTCTCCTAGCAATTGTTCTAGCACCTATTGCAGCAACTTTGGTACAGTTAGCCATTTCTCGCCAACGAGAATTTCTAGCAGATGCTTCAAGTGTGGAATTAACTCGTAATCCGCAAGGGATGATCAATGCTTTACAAAAATTAGACAATAGTCAACCCATGAGTCATCATGTGGATGATGCTAGTAGTGCACTTTATATCAATGATCCTCAAAAACCAGGTTTCTTGAAAAAACTATTTTATACGCATCCACCCATTTCAGAACGGATTGAGCGTTTGAAACATATGTAAAAAACATCCAGAGGTTTTCTCTGGATGTTTTATTTCCAAAAGTTAAAGATCTTGTAAATCGACTACTTCTAAACCATGCTCTGTCAGACTATAGATACTCGTACAAACTTCTTTTAAGAAACGTCGATCATGCGAAACAGTGACAAGACCACCAGAATAATTGGCAAAGAGTTTTCTGATTTCTGGTTGAGAAGTTGGAGAAAAATTTCGTGTGGGTTCATCCAGAAGGAGAAAGTTTGGCTTTCGCAGAACTAAATTCAAAAGAAGGAGTTTACCTTGTTGACCTCCAGATAAGGAGTGGATTTGGTGGTGCATCTCTGGATAGCTAAAATTAAGACTGGCTAAGTGAGATTGGATTTTCTGTATTTCCTCTTTGTGTCCAGTTTGGCTGAGAAATTCTACTGGGGATAGATTCAATTGTAGTGTTTCTTGGTAATCTTGTGGCATAAATCCAAGCGAAATCTCTCTTTTGCCGCTTAGTAGTTGATGTAACTTTGCTAAAAGAGTGGATTTGCCAACGCCATTGGGACCTATAATGCCGATTTTTTCTTGACCACGGATAGTCAATTGTAGCCCTTGAGACAGAATTCGTTGGCCAATGGATAAAGTCTCGTTTTCTAGTCGAACTATGACTTTTGAAGCCGCTAATGGCTCTATATCTGAAAAGAAAAGTTGGATTTGTTCCTCTTCAAGTGGCTTTTGGGTCATGGACTGAGCTGCTTTTTCGTAGCGTTTTTCTTGAGAAAGAACATTTTTCATCTTTTTAGCTAGTAGTCGCCCGGCAGTACTGTCTTTGGTAGCTCGAAGTGCAGTTTCTACATTTTGCTTAACTCGGCGATGCTTTTCCATGGTTTTTTCATAGACTCTCTGGTCGTTAGCAGCTTGCTGGCTTTGTCTGACAAAACTAGCCTTTCTCTGGTCACTATAGCTATCGTAGTCTAAATGTTCTACTAGGGTTTCAGCTTCCTTTCGATGCTTGATCAGTCGCAAGTGGATAATGGTGTCTGCTGTTTGAGAGAGAAAATCTTCATCATGAGAAATGAAAATAACGGTTTGCCTGGTTTTATGAATCTGTTTTTTTAGCCAATCAACCATCTCTATATCCAAGTCATTTGAAGGTTCATCTAAAAATAAAATCTCAAAGGGTTTGGCAAATTCATGGATGAGCTGAATTTTCAAAGCTTCACCACCCGAGAGACTACCAATTTCTTGGTCGCTAGCAAAACGGTCGCTATCAAAGTGCAACTCCTCAGCCAAACGATAAAGAATGCTGTAGTCTAAATCAGCAGAATCTAAAAAGAAGTAGTCATGTAGAGTTTTCTTTTTCAGATCCTCAGGTAGTTTTTGAGGAATGTAAGCCAGGGACTGAAGGTCAGATTGGATTTCTCCCCTGATAGTGAAATCAGCTAAATTTTCTCCCATTAAAGTTCGAAGTAAGGTTGATTTTCCATTTCCTTCTTCGCCTATAATAGCGACCTTTTCTCCGTCTTGGATGGTAATGTTTAAATCGGAAACAAGGTCTCTTAAATCTTTGTTTTGTGTAATGGTCAGATGATTGATTTTTATCATACTATTGCCCTTTCTAGAATGTCCATATTGCATAACAAAAAGCTCTACTTTACCTAGTAGAGCTAATCGTCTATGTCAAAAAAACTCTTTTAAAAGGGCTGAAAATCAGGCAGAAAAAAGAGCACACAAAAAAGAGACAGAAACAAGATCTACTAAATAAAGGTTCTTTATTTGATAGACTTAGTTGTTCATGTCTCCCTTACCTCCGAGTATTGTTGCAATCATCATACTCTTTTTAAGAAAATTTGTCAAGATTAAGCCAGAAAATCCTCTATTTTTAAAAACCAAAAACAGGTCCATAGAGTGTTAAAACGTGCTTAACTTGAGCGTAGTGGAACTTGTCATAGTTTCTCCAAGCAGTGCGGGCTTGGTCATTTAACTTCAGTGAGCCAAGTCCAATCAAAAGACTAGTCCGTTGGTAAAAAGTTTCCAGTTCAATTAAGATGGCGTTGTCTACTTTCTCAGCTTTTTTAAGTGCTCTGAGAATTTCGTCTATATTTTGCTGTAAGCGTAGATCATCAGGTAATCCCTGTTTACAGCTTTGTATTGTTTGGTTTAATTTTGAAACGAGTTGATAGGCTTCTGTTAAAAGAGCTTTGTCTTCCATATGAGCGTCCTCCTTTGCTCATCTATTGATGCCTATAGTATAGCACAAAAAATAAATTTATCATAATAAATATACCAAAAAAATACAGAATGATGTTTTAAAAGTTTAGAGGCTTTACTTGATCTCCTTTCATGGTATAATCAAGTGAGTAAATCTTTATGGAGGAAGTATGAAATTAAATATTCAAGAAGTTCGTAAGCAGCCTGAAGGCTTGCATTTTGAAGTAGCCTTAGACTTAGCAGCCGACTTACGTGAGCGTAACCAAGAAATTTTAGACGTAAAAGATATTGTCGCAGTTGGAAAGGTTCAGTATGAAGACCGTATGTTTTTCTTAGATTACCAACTGTCTTATACTATCGTACTTGCTTCTAGTCGTAGTATGGAACCTGTTGAGTTAGCAGAGTCTTATCCGGTGACAGAAGTCTTTATGGAAGGTGCTACCAATCAACTGGACCAAGAAGTTATTGATGATGACTTGGTTTTACCTATCGAAAATGGTGAAATCGACCTTGCTGAGAGCGTTTCAGATAATATTTTGTTAAATATTCCAATCAAGGTCTTAACAGCAGAAGAAGAAGCTGGTCAGGGATTTGTTTCTGGAAATGACTGGCAAATCATGACTGAAGAAGAATATCAAGCTCAACAAGCAGTCAAAAAAGAAGAAAGTAGTCCTTTTGCAGGTTTACAAGGGCTGTTTGATGGAGACGAATAGATGGTTTTATCCAAGAAACGTGCCCGTCATGTCATTGAGGAAATCATAGCTCTTTTTCCAGATGCAAAACCTAGTCTAGATTTCCGCAATCATTTTGAACTCTTAGTTGCAGTTATGTTGTCTGCTCAGACGACAGATGCGGCAGTAAACAAGGCGACTCCAGCTCTTTTTGAAGCCTTCCCTACACCACAAGCCATGGCAGACGCAAGTGAGAGTGACATTGCTAAGCATATTTCTCGTTTAGGTCTGTATCGAAATAAGGCTAAATTCCTTAAAAAATGTGCCCAACAGTTATTAGAAGATTTTGATGGTCAAGTTCCTCAGACTAGAGAAGAATTAGAAAGTTTGGCTGGAGTTGGGCGTAAAACAGCTAATGTAGTCATGAGTGTGGGCTTTGGAATTCCAGCTTTTGCGGTAGATACCCATGTGGAGCGCATTTGTAAACACCATGATATTGTTAAAAAATCAGCTACACCATTAGAAGTTGAAAAACGTGTCATGGATGTCTTGCCACCAGAAAAGTGGTTGGCGGCGCATCAAGCCATGATTTACTTTGGTCGTGCTATCTGTCATCCCAAAAATCCAGAATGCGAACACTATCCACAGTTATACGATTTTAGTTCATTATAAGGCCAAGTATTGAATGTTTTTACTTGCTTTGGTCTAGGCTTTGTGATATAGTAAGGACAATAAAATATTCCTTTAAACCTGTCCCGTGAGGCAGTCAAGGAGCTCGATAAAGTAGAAGGGTAAGTCTATACTGTTTGCAGTATGGCTCGCTTAGTTATACATTCTCAAGTCTCCTTGTCTAAGGAGACTTTTCTTTTTGGAGGTTTGTCATGAAGACAAAAGAAGTTGTAGACGAATTAACCGTCAAGCGAGCAATTACGCGTATCACTTATGAAATCATCGAACGCAACAAAGATTTGAATAAGATCATTTTAGCGGGTATCAAAACACGTGGTGTCTTTATTGCTCACCGTATTCAAGAACGCTTGGAACAATTGGAAAGCATCTCAGTTCCTGTTGTAGAGTTAGATACTAAACCTTTTCGTGACGATGTTAAGAGTGGTGAGGATACTTCATTAATTTCTGTCGATGTGACAGACCGCGAGGTCATCTTGGTGGATGATGTGCTCTATACAGGCCGTACAATCCGTGCTGCTATCGATAACATTGTTGGACATGGTCGTCCAGCGCGCGTGAGTCTTGCGGTACTAGTTGACCGTGGACACAGAGAATTGCCAATTCGTCCCGACTATGTTGGGAAAAATATTCCAACCAGTCGTTCTGAAGAAATCATCGTTGAGATGACAGAACTTGATGGCCAAGATAGAGTTTTGATTACTGAAGAAGCTTAATAGCTAAAGGAGTAGCCATGTCAGAAAATCAACAAGCACTCAAACATGTGGTGTCCATGGAAGATCTCACTGTAGATCAGGTTATAAAATTGATTAAACGAGGGATTGAGTTTAAAAATGGAGCCCAGTTGCCCTACGAAGACCATCCCATTGTTTCCAACCTTTTCTTTGAAAATTCGACAAGAACGCATAAATCCTTCGAAGTTGCAGAGATTAAACTGGGATTGGAACGACTTGACTTTGATGTGAATACAAGCTCGGTAAACAAGGGTGAAACACTCTATGATACAATCTTGACCTTGTCTGCGCTTGGTGTAGATATCTGTGTTATTCGGCACCCAGAGGTTGATTACTACAGGGAATTGATAGCGAGTCCTACAATCACGACTTCAATTATCAACGGAGGCGACGGATCGGGGCAACATCCTAGTCAGAGTCTGCTTGATTTGATGACAATTTACGAAGAATTTGGCCGTTTTGAAGGGCTCAAGGTTGCCATTGCTGGTGACTTGGACCATTCACGTGTTGCCAAGTCCAATATGCAGATTTTGAAACGTTTAGGTGCTGAACTTTACTTTGCAGGACCTGAGGAATGGAGAAGTCAAGAGTTTGCAGATTATGGTCAGTTTGTAACTATTGACGAGATTGTTGACCAGGTAGATGTTCTGATGTTGCTTCGAGTTCAACATGAACGCCACGAAAGTGGAGCAGTCTTCTCAAAAGAAGAGTATCACGCTCAACATGGCTTGAACCAAGAACGCTATAATTGCTTAAAAGAAGAAGCAATCATTATGCATCCGGCTCCTGTTAATCGGGATGTGGAAATTGCTGACCACTTGGTTGAAGCTCCAAAATCACGCATTGTTCAACAAATGACCAATGGAGTATTTGTTCGAATGGCAATCTTAGAATCCGTATTGGCAAGTAGAAAAGCCAAATAATACACAAAACGTTAAAAGACGCCAGTGAGCGTCCACGAGAGGTGAAAATATGACAAAACGACTTCTAGTTTTAGAAGATGGCACAGTTTTTGAAGGTAAGGCCTTCGGTGCAGATATTGATGTAACAGGGGAAATCGTCTTTAATACAGGAATGACAGGATATCAAGAATCCATTACAGACCAATCTTATAATGGACAAATCTTGACCTTCACATATCCACTGGTAGGGAATTATGGAGTTAACCGTGACGACTACGAGTCTATCAGTCCTACTTGTAAGGGAGTTGTGGTTTTCGAAGAGGCTCGTAGAGCCAGCAACTGGCGTAACCAAATGACGCTGGACGAATTCTTGAAAGCTAAGAAAATTCCTGGAATTTCAGGTATTGACACTCGAGCTCTTACAAAGATTATCCGTAAACATGGAACAATGCGTGCAACTTTGACACATGCTGGAGATAGCATGGATCATATCGCAGATCAACTTCAAGCAACTGTTTTGCCAACTGATAATATCAGACAAGTTTCTACAAAGACTGCTTATCCGGCTCCAGGAGTTGGCTTGAGCGTTGTTTTAGTAGACTTCGGTCTTAAACACTCTATTTTACGAGAGCTATCTAAACGTGATTGTAACGTAACTGTAGTTCCATACACAACTACGGCTGAGGAAATCTTGCATTTAAACCCTGACGGAGTTATGTTGTCAAATGGTCCTGGAAATCCAGAAGATGTACCAGAAGCTCTTGAGATGATCCGAGGTATTCTCGGGAAAATTCCAATCTTTGGTATCTGTATGGGTCACCAGCTCTTTGCAATGGCAAATGGTGCTAAGACCTATAAAATGAAGTTTGGTCACCGTGGCTTTAACCATGCTGTTCGTGAAATTGCAACTGGGCGCGTGGATTTCACTAGTCAAAATCATGGTTACGCAGTTAGCCGTGAGGATTTACCAGAGCACTTAATCATCACCCACGAAGAAATCAATGACAAGTCAGTTGAAGGCGTACGTCACAGATATCTACCAGGTTTCTCTGTGCAATTCCACCCAGACGCAGCTCCTGGGCCACATGATGCAAGTTATCTATTTGATGAGTTCATCGAGATGATGGAAGCTTTCAAACAAGCAAACTAAAGACGAGTGAAAAATCGTCGGAGAATTTATTTAATGGCAATCAGAGAGTTGCCGAATAGAAAGGAGAAGGGTAGTTCGTATTTGCTGAACTGAATACGGGCTACGGACGGTGCTAAAAAGATAGTTATTCCTAGAACTAACAGTTCTTCGTCATAACTCCTATTTTAGCTTTGTCCGCTTGACGCCCTTAATATCTTATAAATGCCTAAACGTACTGATATTCAAAAAATTATGGTGATTGGTTCTGGTCCTATTATTATTGGTCAGGCTGCTGAGTTTGACTATGCTGGAACCCAGGCCTGCTTGTCTTTGAAAGAAGAGGGATATGAGGTTGTCTTGGTTAACTCAAATCCTGCAACCATCATGACAGATAAAGAGATCGCAGACAAGGTCTACATCGAACCGATTACACTTGAGTTTGTGACTCGTATTCTCCGTAAGGAACGTCCAGATGCTTTGCTTCCAACTCTTGGAGGGCAAACAGGGCTTAATATGGCCATGGAATTGTCAAAAAATGGTATCTTGGATGAGCTTGGAGTAGAACTTCTCGGGACTAAACTGTCTGCCATCGACCAAGCGGAGGACCGAGATCTCTTTAAACAATTGATGGAAGAACTCAAGCAACCAATTCCAGAATCAGAAATTGTCAACACAGTTGAGGGAGCAGTTGCCTTTGCAGCAACTATTGGCTATCCAGTTATCGTCCGCCCAGCCTTTACTCTAGGTGGTACTGGTGGTGGTATGTGTGCCAATGAGGAAGAATTGCGTGAAATTGCTGAAAATGGTTTGAAGTTGTCACCTGTTACCCAGTGTTTGATTGAACGTTCCATTGCCGGTTTCAAGGAAATTGAGTATGAAGTCATGCGTGACTCAGCTGATAATGCCCTTGTTGTTTGTAACATGGAAAACTTTGACCCTGTTGGAATTCACACAGGGGACTCTATCGTATTTGCCCCTGCGCAAACCATGTCCGACTATGAAAACCAAATGCTTCGTGATGCTAGTTTGAGCATTATTCGCGCTCTCAAGATTGAAGGCGGATGTAACGTTCAGCTTGCGCTTGATCCACACAGCTTTAAGTACTATGTTATCGAAGTAAATCCTCGTGTATCTCGTTCATCAGCCCTTGCTTCTAAGGCGACTGGTTATCCAATCGCTAAATTGGCTGCTAAGATTGCTGTAGGATTGACTTTGGATGAGGTCATTAACCCAGTTACAGGTTCAACTTATGCTATGTTTGAACCAGCGCTTGACTATGTGGTTGCCAAGATTCCACGTTTCCCATTTGATAAATTTGAAAAGGGTGAACGTCGTCTCGGTACCCAGATGAAGGCAACTGGAGAAGTCATGGCCATCGGTCGTAACATCGAGGAATCACTTCTTAAGGCTTGTCGCTCGCTTGAAATTGGAGTTCACCACAATGAAATGCCTGAACTTGCAGAAGTCTCAGATGATGCCTTGATTGAAAAAGTTGTCAAAGCTCAAGATGACCGTCTCTTCTATGTTTCAGAAGCTATTCGTCGTGGTTATACACCAGAAGAGATTGCAGATTTGACTAAGATTGATATCTTCTATCTTGATAAACTCTTGCATATCTTTGAAATTGAGCAAGAATTAGGTTCACATCCACAAGATGTAGACGTCTTAAAAACAGCAAAACTCAATGGTTTCTCAGATCGTAAGATTGCTGAACTCTGGAATACTACAGCTGACCAAGTGCGCCAACTACGTTTGGAAAACAAGATTGTCCCAGTTTACAAGATGGTGGATACTTGTGCAGCAGAGTTTGAATCAGAAACTCCGTACTTCTATTCAACCTATGGTTGGGAAAATGAATCTATCAAGTCTGATAAGGAATCTGTCCTTGTCCTAGGTTCAGGTCCAATCCGTATCGGTCAAGGTGTGGAGTTTGACTACGCAACAGTTCACTCTGTTAAGGCTATTCAAGCCGCTGGATATGAAGCTATCATCATGAACTCAAACCCAGAGACAGTTTCAACAGACTTCTCTGTATCTGATAAACTCTACTTTGAACCATTGACATTCGAAGATGTTATGAATGTTATCGATTTAGAGCAACCAAAAGGTGTTATCGTTCAGTTTGGTGGTCAAACAGCTATCAACCTTGCTGAGCCATTAGCAAAAGCAGGTGTGACTATTCTTGGTACGCAGGTTGCTGACCTTGACCGTGCAGAGGACCGTGACCTTTTTGAGCAAGCCCTCAAAGACTTGGATATTCCACAACCTCCTGGACAAACAGCAACCAATGAAGAAGAAGCAGTACTTGCTGCACGTAAAATTGGTTTCCCAGTTCTCGTTCGCCCTTCATATGTTTTGGGTGGACGCGCTATGGAAATCGTTGAAAATGAAGATGATCTTCGTTCTTACATGCGTACTGCAGTTAAGGCAAGTCCAGACCATCCAGTTCTTGTTGACTCTTATATCGTTGGACAAGAATGTGAAGTTGATGCCATCTCAGACGGACAAAATGTTCTCATTCCAGGTATCATGGAACATATCGAACGTGCTGGTGTCCACTCAGGTGACTCCATGGCTGTTTACCCTCCACAAACCTTGTCTCAAAAGGTGCAAGAAACGATTGCTGATTACACTAAGCGTCTTGCAATCGGCCTCAACTGTCTTGGGATGATGAACATCCAGTTTGTTATCAAGGATGAGAAAGTCTTCGTTATTGAAGTAAATCCGCGTGCTAGCCGTACCGTACCATTCCTTTCAAAAGTAACCAATATCCCTATGGCACAGGTAGCGACTAAGTTGATTCTTGGTCAAAGTCTCGAAGAACTTGGTTACCAAGATGGACTTTACCCTGAAAGCACACGAGTTCATATCAAGGCACCAGTCTTCTCCTTTACCAAACTAGCTAAGGTAGACAGCCTTCTTGGTCCTGAAATGAAGTCAACAGGAGAAGTTATGGGATCAGATACGACTCTTGAAAAAGCTCTCTATAAAGCTTTTGAAGCTTCATATCTCCACTTGCCAACCTTTGGGAATGTTGTCTTTACCATTGCTGATGATGCAAAAGAAGAAGCTTTGGATTTGGCTCGTCGTTTCCAAAATATTGGTTACGGAATTCTTGCAACTGCAGGAACAGCGGAGTTCTTTGCAAGTCATGGATTGCAAGCCCAACTCGTTGGTAAGATTGGTGATGATGAACACGATATCCCAAGCTACGTCCGCAAAGGAAAAATTCAAGCTATCATCAACACTGTTGGTACCAAACGGACAGCCGATGAGGACGGAGAGCAAATCAGACGTTCAGCTATCGAACATGGAGTTCCTCTCTTTACAGCTTTGGATACAGCAGATGCCATGCTAAAAGTATTAGAAAGTAGAAGTTTTGTTACAGAAGCTATCTAAATAAAAAAATGATTCTCGTAAGGGAATCATTTTTTATTTTATGAAAATGATAATATTTTCACAATCATTAAAATGTAATCAAAATGAAATGCTAAGTAATAAAATTATAATAAATAATGAGAGAGTTGACTAAAAAACCATAAATAATGGGAACTAAATCCCTATGCATATAAATATATATAATGAATATTTTTATTTTTAAAAAAACCTAAAAACCAATAAAGAAAACGTTTTCCTGAGCACATAATTCTTTGAACTATTTAAATTCTTATGATAAGATGAAGATGCTAAACAAGTTGGAAAAAATGTGTATTTAATAACCAAAAATATTAAAACATCAAATTGTTTCTGACTAATAGTAAAAATATAAAAAAGGAGAACTTATCCAAATGATAAGAAAAGAACAACAACGCTTCTCTTTGCGGAAATATAAGGTAGGTGTTGCATCCGTATTTTTGGGAACAACCCTTAGCTTTATGTTAGCAAATGGTGGTGCGGTAAAAGCTTCTGAACTTCCTACGCAACCAAGTTCTGAAGAAAAAACAGAGTTGGTGAAAAAGGATAGTGTCAGCGAGGATTCCTCTAAAAAGGAACAGAATGTTGTAGAAAATGCTGCAACAACTGTGCTTGCTGAGACAAACAAGGTTGAAGAAGGAAAAGCAGCTTCTGAGGCTAAAACAGAAGAAGCTAAATCTGAACCAGTTTCTTCAGAAAAAGCAGAAGAAGTAAAACCTGCTTCAACTGAGACTGAGGTTGCTAATAAGGAAAATGCTAAGCCGGTTGAAAAAGCTGAAGAAACTAAGCCAGCTGTTTCAGAAGGTGATAAACCTAAAGTTCGTAATCGTCGTGCTGCTACAGAAGAAGTTGTATCTGGAGACCATAACTCTAAACCAATTGCTGTAACTACTTACCTAAAGGATGGTGAAGTTGCTACACCTAATATGACAGATTCAAATGGTGCAAGTGTTCGTTCTCAAACGGTACCAGCTGGTTACTCAGCTAAAGAAGGAGATTGGTACACATACGCTATCTGGGATTTAACTAGATTCAATGAACGTTATGGTACAAAATACTATGCTCGTGCCTATAAGAGATTTGATGAATCTACAGATACAACTGTTGATTTAATCGATAAAACGACTGGTACTGTAGTTGAAACAAGAACAATTACTGCCTCTAGTGGTGTTCAAAAATTCACTACTACCACAGCTGCGTCTAATAGTCAATTAACCTTCCAAGTGGATTATAAAGCAGGTACTGCTGAAAAAGGTAAAACTACTCAACCATTTATTCAAAATGGTTATGAAGTTGGAAAGAGTATAACAGATTTAGTGGCTGCTGGACACCAATTGACACCTGCAGAGCAAACACTTTATACTGCGGTTTATAATGCTCGTACTACAACAGATGTTATAAACGTTGTTGAACCAGCTTACAATGGCCGTACAATTACTGATTCAAACGCTAAAATACCAGAAACAATTAATAAAACAACTTACTATAAAGTAGTTGATAAAAATAACCCTACTTTCAACGCTAATAAAACGGATAAAACTGTTCAAGATTATAAAGAAAATGGTAATGAAGTAGACTTAGCTAGATATACACTTAAAGCTGAAGAAGGACAAAGATTCACAGCATCTGGTGAGCGCCAATTTGATGGATATAAATTGTATCAAAGAGCTAATGCAAATGATCAATCAGGCTTTGTAAATCGTCCTTATACTATCGGTTCTAAATTCATGGATGCGGAGCGATACGGTATCAAACGTATCAAAGAAGTTGTTGGAGAAGACGGTTCGGTAGTTATTCGTGTTTACTTATTAGATCCAAGACAACAAAGCAAGCGTTCTGATGGTTCATTAAGTACTGATGGCTATATGTTGCTTGCAGAAACGAAACCTATTAAACCAGGTGAACATAACACACAAGAATTAGTTGTCAAGAAATCACCTCTTAATACAATTGCATACACTGGTTCTGATGGAGTTAACCATCCAAATGGTAAAGAAATCACATTTGACTTCCAAAAAGCTGCAGGATATACTCCATATAAAACAGTATTCGTACCATTCTTAGGAGACGGGATTGGACACGGTTCAGCTAACGCACAATTAGAACGTGGAGTTGGTGGTATCGGTACAAACGTTGACTTGCTTAACTCTTTGACACCGTATAAACAGCCTATTTACTACTATGTAAAACAAGAGCCAGCTGAAGTAATTCCTGAAGTTGAAAAACAATTGGAAGGACGTGCACTTGTTGATGGTGAATTTACTTTCAAATTAACAGAAGATAAGAGTAGTCCTGATAAGCACGAAGAGACTGTTACCAACAAGGATGGAAAAGCTACATTCAGCAAGCTGACCTTCAATAAAGCTGGTACTTATAAATACAAAATCACTGAACAAAAGGGTTCTGATACAGACGTTGACTACGATGCAATGACTGTTACCATGACAGTTACTGTAACTGAAAATTCTAAAGGTAACTTAGAAGCAACTGTTAAATACAGTGCTGAAGGTGGATTCAAATCAAGTGATGATGATAAGGTCTTCAACAACTATGTGGTAGCACCAGTAAAAGTTAAATTTGACTTCACGAAGAAATTGGCTGGACGTGAACTTAAAGACGGAGAATTCAACTTTGTTCTTAAAGATTCAAGAGGTCAAGAAGTTGAAACTGTTGCCAACAAAAAAGATGGTACAGTGACATTTACTGAATTGTCATTCGACAATACGAAAATTGGTACACATACCTATACTGTAGAAGAAGTTATTCCAACAACGAAAGAAGTTGGTATGACTTACGATACGATGAAGGCAACTATTACAGTTAAGGTTGCTAAGAACGGTCATACACTTACTACAGTAACAAGCCTATCATCAACTGGTGGTGTAGATGATAACGGAGCATCAACTGATGGTACTGAAGATAAAGTATTCAACAACAAGATTACTCCTCCAGAAACACCTGAATTCCAACCAGAAAAATTCGTACTTAACAAAGAAAAATTTGACATCATTGGTACAAAACTCGTTGACGACGATCATGAGTTGACAAATGAGTACACAGATACAAATGCTGATCCTTACGCAGATAAGACTGACAACAACGAAGCAGAAAATATTAATACTAAGACAGTTGAACGTGGGGATAAATTAGTTTATCAAGTATGGTTAGATACTAGAAACTTCTCAGAGAAGAATAATATCCAATCTGTTGGTATCTCTGATACTTATGACGCTGAAAAAGTAACAGTTAATGCTGCTGATATTAAGGCATACGATAGTGTAACTGGCCAAGATGTAACTGCTAAGTTTGACATTAAAGTTGAAAATGGCGTAATCACAGCAACTTCTAAAGCTTCTATGAACAAGTCTTTAGGTGATGCGGATAATACTCAAGTTATCGACACAACTAAATTTGAATTTGGTCGCTACTATAAATTTGATATCCCAGCCACTGTCAAAGCAGATGTTAAGGCAGGAGCTGATATTGAAAATAAGGCCAACCAAATCGTTCATGTCTACAACCCAGTAAGCAAATCTGTAGAAACACCTGAAAAACCAACTCAGAAACGTGTCAACTCTGTACCAGTTACAGTTGATCTCAAGTTCACTAAGAAATTGGAAGGCCGTACTCTAGCAGCTGGTGAATTTAGCTTTGTTCTTAAGAAAGACAATGTTGCAGTTGAAACTGTTAAGAATGATAAAGATGGTAAGATTACCTTTAAGACACTTAAGTTTGGTAAAGATGATCTTGGTAAGACCTACACTTATACTGTTTCAGAGGTTGCAGGTACTGATACAACAGTAACTTACGACGATATGGTTGCAACAGTTACAGTGAAGGTAGCCCATGATGGTACTGCTAAGGCAATTGTAGCAACTGTGACTGACGCTCCAGATAAAGAGTTCAATAATACTGTGACTCCTCCAGAAGAGCCTAAGTTCCAACCAGAGAAATACGTTGTAACTGAAGAGAAATTCTCAATTACTGATAACAAGCTTCTCGATGATGATGCAGAGTTAACAGACAAGTACGGAGATACTAATAAAGATCCATACGTAGACGTAACTTCAAATAACGAAGCAGAAAACTTGAATACCAAGACTGTTAAACCTGGTGCGAAATTGGTTTACCAAGTATGGCTTGATACAACTAAGTTCGACGCAGACAACAAGGATAACATCCAAACAGTAAGTATTTCTGATGACTTCGATGAAACGAAAGTTGATGTAGATTCTACTAAGATCAAAGCTTACGACTCAGTAACTGGTGACGATGTAACAAACAAATTCGACATCAAGGTTGAAAATGGTGTAATGACCGCAACGCTTAAAGCTGGCTTCACTAAGTCACTTGGAGACGCAGATGATACACAAATCATCGACACAATTAAATTCGCCTTTGGTCGCTACTATAAATTCGATATCCCAGCCACTGTTAAAACAGACGTTAAAGGTGGAGTAGACATCGAAAATACAGCAGCGCAAATTGTAAACTACTACAACCCATCTACGAAGAAAGTTGAAAAACCAGAAAAACCAACTGAAAAACGTGTCAATTCAGTTCCAATTGAAGTCGAATTCAACTTCACTAAGAAACTCGAAGGCCGTGAGTTGAAAGCTGGTGAATTCAGCTTCGTATTGAAAGCAGAAGATGGAACACCGATCGAAACAGTTCAGAACGATAAAGATGGTAAGGTGAAATTCGCTAAACTTGAATTCACTAAAGCTCAAGTTGGAACTCATAAGTACACTGTAGAGGAAGTTAAAGGATCTGATGCGACAGTCACTTACGACTCTATGAAGGCTGAAATCACAGTAGAAGTTAAATACGATGGTACAGCTAAAGCACTTGTGAAGACACTAACTGACGCTCCAGATACAGAGTTCAATAACACTGTGACTCCTCCAGAAGAGCCTAAGTTCCAACCAGAGAAGTATGTATTGGATACAGCTAAGTTCTCAATTACTGATAACAAGCTTCTCGATGATGATGCAGAGTTGACTGATAAATATGGTGAAACAAATACAGATCCATATGTAGATGGAACTTCAAATAACGAAGCAGAAAACTTGAATACTAAGACTGTGAAACCTGGTGCGAAATTGGTTTACCAAGTATGGCTTGATACAACTAAGTTCGACGCAGACAACAAGGATAACATCCAAACAGTAAGTATTTCTGATGACTTCGATGAAACGAAAGTTGATGTAGATTCTACTAAGATCAAAGCTTACGACTCAGTAACTGGTGACGATGTAACAAACAAATTCGACATTAAGGTTGAAAATGGTGTGATGACCGCAACTCTTAAAGCTGGCTTCACTAAGTCACTTGGAGACGCAGACAATACACAAATCATCGACACAACTAAATTCGAGTTTGGTCGCTACTATAAATTCGATATTCCAGCCACTGTTAAAACGGACGTTAAAGGTGGAGTAGACATCGAAAATACAGCAGCGCAAATTGTAAACTACTACAACCCATCTACGAAGAAAGTTGAAAAACCAGAAAAACCAACTGAAAAACGTGTTAACTCAGTTCCAATTGAAGTCGAATTCAACTTCACTAAGAAACTCGAAGGCCGTGAGTTGAAAGCTGGTGAGTTCAGCTTCGTATTGAAAGACTCTAAAGGTACTGAAATCGAAACAGTTCAGAACGATAAAGATGGTAAGGTGAAATTCGCTAAACTTGAATTCACTAAAGCTCAAGTTGGAACTCATAAGTACACCGTAGAAGAAGTTAAAGGATCTGACGCTACAGTCACTTACGATACCATGAAGGCTGAAATCACAGTAGAAGTTGAACACGATGGAAAATCTAAAGCACTTGTGAAGACACTAACTGACGCTCCAGATAAAGAGTTCAATAACACTGTGACTCCTCCGGAAGAACCTAAGTTCCAACCAGAGAAGTATGTATTGGATACAGCTAAGTTCTCAATTACTGATAACAAGCTTCTCGATGATGATTCTGAGTTGACAGACAAGTACGGAGATACCAATAAAGATCCATACGCAGATAAGACTGACAACAACGAAGCAGAAAACTTGAATACTAAGACTGTTAAGCGTGGAGCTAAGCTCTACTACCAAGTATGGCTTGATACTACTAAGTTCGATGCAAACAACAAGGATAACATCCAATCAGTAAGTATTTCTGATGACTTCGATGAAACGAAGGTTGATGTAGACGCTTCAGCTATCAAGGCTTACGATTCAGTAACTGGCGCGGATGTGACTGATAAGTTCGACATTAAGGTTGAAAATGGTGTGATGACCGCAACTCTTAAAGCTGGTTTCACCAAGTCACTTGGAGACGCAGACAATACACAAATCATCGACACAACTAAATTCGAGTTTGGTCGCTACTATAAATTCGATATTCCAGCCACTGTTAAAACGGACGTTAAAGGTGGAGTAGACATCGAAAATACAGCAGCGCAAATTGTAAACTACTACAACCCATCTACGAAGAAAGTTGAAAATCCAGAAAAACCAACTGAAAAACGTGTTAACTCAGTTCCAATTGAAGTCGAATTCAACTTCACTAAGAAACTCGAAGGCCGTGAGTTGAAAGCTGGCGAGTTTAGCTTCGTATTGAAAGACTCTAAAGGTACTGAAATCGAAACAGTTCAGAACGACAAAGACGGAAACGTTAAGTTCAAAGCCATTGAGTACAAGAAAGGCGAAGAAGGCACTTACAAGTACACAATTGAAGAAGTTAAAGGATCTGATGCGACAGTCACTTACGACTCTATGAAGGCTGAAATCACAGTAGAAGTTGAACACGATGGAAAAGCTAAAGCACTT
This sequence comes from Streptococcus sp. oral taxon 061, assembly GCF_964211575.1. Classification (GTDB taxonomy): domain Bacteria; phylum Bacillota; class Bacilli; order Lactobacillales; family Streptococcaceae; genus Streptococcus. The sequence continues at coordinate 148,811 of NZ_CAXOQQ010000005.1, forward strand.
GTGAAGACAGTGACAGACGCTCCAGACAAAGAGTTCAATAACACTGTGACTCCTCCAGAAACTCCTGAGTTTAACCCAGAGAAATACATTCTTAACGAAGAGAAATTTGACATTACTGGAACTAAACTTTTGGATGATGATAAAGAGTTGACTGATAAAGTAGCTGATACCAACAAAGATCCATATGCGGACAAAGTTGATAATAATGAAGCGCAAAATATCAATACTCAAACACTCCATAAAGGTGATAAGGTTGTTTACCAAGTATGGTTGGATACAACTAAATTTACAGAAGCTCACAATATTCAATCTGTTGGAATTACAGATAAATATGACAGTGAAAACTTGGATGTTAATGTAGCTGATATTAAAGCTTACGATTCAGTAACTGGTGAAGATGTAACCGCTAAGTTTGATATCTCAATTGTGGATGGTGTCATTACTGCTACATCTAAGGCTGAATTGACTAAGTCACTTGGAGATGCAGAGAATACACAAGTAATCGACACTGCTAAATTAGCATTTGGACGTTACTACAAGTTTGATATTCTTGCACGAATCAAGGATACTGCTAAGGAAGGTGTAGATATTGAAAATACAGCTTCTCAAATCGTTCACCAATACGATCCAACTAAGAAATCAGTTGAAAAACCAGAAAAACCAACTGAAAAACGTGTTGTAAATATTCCAGTTAAAGTTGAATTCAACTTCACTAAGAAATTGGAAGGCCGTGCACTGAAGGCTGGCGAGTTTACTTTTGTACTCAAAGACAAGGATGGAAATGTGATTGAAACTGTAAGCAATGATGCTGAAGGTAAGATCAAGTTCTCAGCTCTTGAATTCAAACGTGGTCAAGAAGGTACTTATATTTATCATGTAGAAGAAGTGAAAGGTACAGAAGCTGGTGTTGAGTACGATAAGATGGTAGCGACTGTTGGAGTTACTGTAACTAAGGATGGTAAAGTGTTGACTCTTACTTCACAAATGCCTGAAGATACTGAGTTTAACAACAAGGTAACACCGCCAACACCACCAACACCACCAACACCACCGACACCACCAACACCACCAACACCACCAGTAACCCCACCAACTCCTGAAAAACCTAAAGGTCGTGAGTTGCCAAATACTGGTGAGCAATCTAAAGTTGGATTAGTTGCTCTAGGTGCAGCCCTTGGTCTAGTAGGACTTGGTTTAATTGCAAAACCAAAAAGACGTGAAGACTAAGATTGAGATGACATCAGTATTTTGGTGTTGAAATAGCAATTTTAGCTCTAACATAAAAGGCTTTGCTCGAAAGAGCAGGGCCTTTTTATCATTTTTGGATGAACTATTTATTAATAATCATTGCCGAATACTGCTTCAGTTGAACAATCATTCTTGACATATTTAGCACTTGTAGGTTTAACTACTGCAGGTTATGCTTTGTCAAGAAAGAAAAGAGAAGACTAATTCAGTCTGAAAGTTTAAAAAGAGAAGACTAGTTAAGTCTTCTTTTTTTCTTAACTTTATCCTATAAAATTTAAAATATTAAACCGTTTACACTTGACAAAAATTGGTCTATACCATATAATGAAATAAAGAAATATGGAGGAACAATTATGAAAGTTATTCAAGTAAAAAATCCTGAAGAAGGTGGAAAAGTAGCTTTTGAAATTTTAAAAGAAAAGTTAGCAAACGGTGCTCAAACATTAGGACTTGCGACAGGTAGCAGTCCGCTTGAATTTTATGGAGAAATCGTTAAGAGTGACCTTGATTTTTCAAATCTTACAAGTGTTAACTTGGACGAATATGTAGGACTTGATGGAGAGAACCCTCAATCTTATCGTTACTTTATGCAAGAAAATCTATTCAATAAAAAGCCATTCAAAGAAAGCTTTTTACCGCGTGGAGTCAAAGATAATGCAGAAGAAGAAGTAGAACGCTATAACCAAATTCTTGCAGATCATCCAGTTGATTTGCAAATATTGGGAATTGGTCGAAACGGTCACATTGGCTTTAATGAACCAGGCACACCATTTGATAGTCAAACTCATCTTGTAGATCTTGATCAGTCAACTATTGAAGCAAATGCTCGCTTCTTTGATAAGATTGAAGATGTACCTACACAAGCTATCTCAATGGGAATTAAAAATATTCTAGATGCAAAATCTATTCTTCTCTTTGCTTATGGTGAATCTAAGGCAGAAGCTATCGCTGGAACTGTTGAAGGTCCAGTTACTGAAAGTCTTCCAGCAAGTAGTTTGCAAAACCATCCAGATGTAACCATTATTGCGGATGCAGAAGCACTTAGTTTATTAAAGAAATAGTTCTCATAAAAATGAAAACCATTCGAAAATTTTCGGATGGTTTTTGTAACTTTATGAAAATTAGTGTATATGAAAAAAATAAAAATATAAGAAAAACGTACATTATGACTCGAAAACTTATAATTGTAAAGAAATAAAATAATTATATTTGTAATTTATTAAAAATATGGGCTTCTGAGCCTCGATTTCATTGACTTTTAAGTTGAAATTTAGTACTATTATCTTGGATTATTTAATAATTCAAGATATTTTAAAAAAATAGGGAAAGAAGGAAATATTTAATGGTGAAAAAGATTAAGAAAAAGCCGTTTATAATATTTTTTGTATCAGTTCTGACCTTCCTGAGTGCATTGTTCTTATCGACCAATGTCGCTTATGCGGATGGGAAAGAATTAACGGGTGTAGTAACTGATATAAGTGTCCTCAATATGTCGGATTCCAAATTGGAACCGAATAGTGACGGTACTTATCAGATTATTACCAATCGTTCAAATCAGTTCTTTGTTCAATTTGACCTCAAGCAATATGATGGTAAATTGGCCAATGGCGATTACTTTGATGTAGATATTCCTACACCGGTAACTGTCTACAATGGAACGACTGAATTGTTCGATAAGGAAACAAAAGTTAATATCGGTACAGTAGTTGTTACTGCTAATGGTGATAACCAAGGTGGTAAAGCACGTGTTACTTTGAAGAACCTTGATGAGTTCCAAGCTAAAACAGGCGGGGATACCGTTAAAGGCGTGAAAGGAAATTATGCAATTACTTTCTTGTTCAAGAGTGACCAAACAGCAACACCACTAACTTTTGAAAACAAGGGTGTTGGTAAAACAATCACACATACCTTTACATCTAAGACAGTTGACAGCAAGCAAGAAGGCTTCGAAAACTTTGCTAAGGTTGGTAACGATGTAGTAAGTAAAGAATGGACTTCAGCAAAGTTAGCAGCAATTGGTTCAGTAGGTAAAGGTGACGTATACTCTCCATGGAGAATTCGTGTCAATACTGGAAGACAAGACTATGGTAAAAACTTAGTTTTGAATGACTTCCTTCCAAATACATCTGAATTTGCTCCTATCCAGTATATCCCAGAGTCATTGGTAGTTTATTCTTCTGCTACATTGAACGATGGTAGTTCTCAAGTTCCGGATGATGCTAAGAAGATGGTAGAAGGTACTGACTATACTGTAGCTTGGAATGAGAACTATACTCAGTTCAGTCTTATCTTTGCAGATGGTTCTAAATCATACTGGGTTGAGTATCATACAACTACACCTGGTGATGGTAGAAAAGTTCAAAACGTTATCCAGTTGACTACAGCAGATGGAACTGCACTTCCTTTCCGCAGTAATCGCACAAATTTAGAATTCAAAGCTGAACGTGTATCTCTTGTAAAAGGACAAATCGAAGCTTCTACAGCCTTCAAGATTAAGATCAACAAGACAAATGCTTTCACATTGGTTCCAGTTGCAGGTGCGGTTTACACAGTTAAGTCAGAAGATGGGACTATCTCTACAGAATTGACTACAAATGAAAAAGGTGTGGCAATCTCTGATGAGTTTGATCAAAAATATGTTGGTAAGACATTCATCATCAAAGAAAAGACAGCTCCTGCTGGATATACTCTTGATGAAAAAGAATATAAGGTAGTTCTTGGAGCCGAAGGTTCTAAGATTAACCTTCAAGACGAACCAATCGCAGCAGATTTCTCAATTACTGCTAAGAAAGTAATTGCTGGAAATCGTCCAGTAGCCTTGAAAGATGGTGAGTTCAAGTTTGATTTGTACAATGCAAACAACTTGACTACTCCAATTGCTTCAACAACAAACAAAGCAGATGGAAGCATCACATTTGAAGGTTTGAAAGCTAAAGGTCCTGGTACCTACAACTATGTCATCAAAGAAAATACTGAAACAAAAGTTCCTGGTATCACATTTGATGAAAACTCATACGAAGTAACAGTTGTTGTCAAAGCTGAAGGTGGAACACTTAAAGCTGAGGTTACAACTCAAACACCTACTTTAACAAATACATATGAGCCATCACCTGCTCGTGCTACATTCAAAGCAACTAAAGAATTGGTTGGTAAAGAACTTGCTAAAGAACAATTTGAGTTTGAATTGAGCGAAGGTGGAAAAGTCATTGCAACATCATCAAACGGTAAGACAGTTAATGGTGTTGAAGCAGCAACAAATGAAGTAATCTTCTCAGTTCTCTATACTGAAGCTGGAGACCACGAATATAAAATTACAGAAAAAGCTGGTTCAGTAGCAGGAGTTACATACTCAACTGAAAGTTATACAATCCATGTCTCAGTAGTAGATAATGGCGAAGGTAAACTCGTAGCTACTGTTACAGAAGCAAATGAAGCTCGTAAGTTTACAAACACTTACACTACAACAACAGAGG
>NZ_CAXOQQ010000006.1:0-128122 GCF_964211575.1 Streptococcus sp. oral taxon 061
TCATCCACGGTATCCGAATACCCTTCTGATACTACTCTCTTGATCAAGAGATTGCTTAAAAACAAGGGGGAGGTGTCAAAGCGTAATCCAAATGGATAGCCATGACCAATGTAGTCCACATAATGACCATTTGCCAAATCAACTCGACGACCTGAAAGAACTACAAAAAAGTCCATCTGTTCGCTTTCAAATGATTCAACCAAATCCTTAGGAAGAAGCTCACGGTCAAGTTCCACAACAGTACCCAAAGGATAGATACGACTTAAGCAGAGATCCACATAGGAAGCATACTGGATAAAAAGCGAACGAGGTAAAGTGACTTCTTCCTGGAGACGCCGAATTCGCACGAGTTCTTTTTCATAGAAAAACTCCAACGGTGCCCCTATCATTGGATGATAATGATAACTAGGTTCGTCATTCATAAAAGCTATATAACAGGCTCGAAAAACATCTGGATGTCCTGATAAGGTCATCGCTACCGCAGTCAATACTTCTTGGTCCTTTTCAGATAGGTTACATCTAGACAAAGCTCGGGCGAATAAAATCATTTGTTCTTCCTTCATGGTCGCAACCCTCCTGATGCGATAGCTCCTGCTGCGATAGCTCCTGCTTCATGCGCGTCATCATCTATCTTATTCTGTCCTGCTTGTTCCATTTTTAGAGCATCTGCGCTGGTAAAATTTTTCAAAGTAACAATAGACTTGTTAAAGTGCTCCAAAACGTCATTAAAAGTGGTAAAAGGGGTAAGATCTGTGCGACTAAATCGCATATCACTTAGTTTACCGATTCCTGTAGTTGAAGTAGAAACATCTCTTGTAATAGTGTTCCAACTGGATTGATTTACACCTGTATCTACCATTTTCTCCCTAATCCTCCATATATTCATAGACACGAGCCTGACGATAATAAGATGCTATTGCAGACTGTAGTTCACTTGATTGAGTTTCCAAACTTCGTATCTTATCCTCTATAGCCGTTTTATTATTGTTGTGACCATCTCGAAAATTAGTAATATTGGTTCCTAAATTATAAAAATATCCTTCAAAATCTTGCTGACGACTACCCTTAAAACTAGAGGAATCTAAAGGAAGAATCTGACCTAAAGATCTTGCACGATTATCAATAGACTGTATCTCACTTGCTAAACTACTGCTAGCTTTTCTTAATCTAGATATTTTCCCATCAACTACACTTTTTGCTCTTTGAGCTTCAGCAGCTTGTCGACGAAATCTAGCCGCAATTTGTTTATAATACGACCCCATTTCCCTTCTCCTTTTTATAAACTGTAATTCATTTTAGCATATTTTGCGTAGAATCAACAACCCATATACATATTCTTAAGATTAAACTTACACCATTTGAATCAATCCCCAAAAGTGAGAAGTCCTCTAGTTAACTTTTGGGGATGGACTCTTATCAAGTTCAAGCGTGAAGGATTGCTGATGCCAACCATACCTCCAATTGCAGAGTAAGCTATTGTCAGGTCTGGATGGGCAAATTTCATCAATAACCATTCTACTTATTCTTCATTATAACATTTTCTCACCATATAGAAAATCCTAGAATGAAATCCTAGGATTTGTATGTCATTTTTTAAAGTCTTCTATGGTGAAATGGTCATAGGTGATTTTTGAGACTTCCTCATCATAACGACTCAAAAAGTCTTGAAATCGACGATCGATATAGCCAAAGAATAGAACTTCATCTATATCCTCTTTGTTAAAGAAGATAATGTTTTGATTCATAAGCCCTAGTGGAAGACTGACAGCTCCAAAGTCAAAATAACCTTGCTTGCCGTCTTTTTCAGTAACTGGACAATGATTAACAATCATGACAGGCTCCACACCTTCTCTCACTCGAACAACACTCCCAATCGGTAAAGCCGTACGTTCTGACATCAGTTTTCTCCTTCTAAATATTTCTTCGCTTCCTGAACATAAAAGAGTTCTGGATTTTCATGGGCGATGCTTTCAAACAAACTACGAGCACGAGTTTCATCTCCTTTTAATTGGGCATTGAGAGCGCCGTAATACGAAAACATGATTCGAGCTAGCTTATTTTCAGGTTCTGTGGTATCGAAGTAGTCGTTCACTTCTTGATTGAACACAATATCTTTTATGGCTTGAGCTTGAGCAACCAGTTTGGCCTTACCACCTTTCGAATCTGGTGCCTTGGACAATTGTTCCTCAAAGAAAGCAATGTCTTGCGCATCTTGAAGATGGATGGAAACTAGCAATTGATTGGAGCTTGTTCTTAGAAATAAGTCTCCCCTGAATCTCTTCCAAATTTTTTTAAAATTAATCTTTGCAAAATTTTCCTTAGCAGCTTGAAAATCTCCTTTTAGGAAACTGACTTGCCCCTTAACAAAATGGAAATTTTCTTGGTACGTTGCTCTATAGGGCTTGATAGATTTCTCAGCTTCAACCTTGAACATGTCCACATAGAGCTTAAGATTAATAGAATCGTTTAACATTAGATAAATAACCTTGTTTAGGACAAAACGTAGATATAAAACCCACATGACTACAAGCGACATCAGTAAAGCAAGTATTATCCCCCACCTTTTTGTTTCAGGTTGGTGTTCTAAAAAAACTGCTAATACTCCGATAACTAATGATATGATATAACTTACCTGACTAATAGTCTCTATTTTAAGTAAGACATCCTCCGCTGCTGAACTGACTATTTTTTTTACTAATTTCATATATTACTTCCCTTTATCATTAAAAATAGCTACTCCGATAAGGATACCAATCGCAACTTCTATTAGTTTTACACTTCCAAAAGCAGCACCTACAGCAGGGGCAAACGCTACAGCACCAACTACAGCAACAACTGCGACAATAGACTCAACGGGGTGTTCCGCGACATAGTCAAATGTTCTTTGAAGATAATCAACACTTCTCACCCCTGTTTCAGTGGTTGTTTTAACTGTTCCGTAGTCTTGTTTGACCTGGTTATGTTCTTTCACATAGGTCACGCGGTAGCCATCCTCTGACTTGGTACCAACCTCAAGAGAGCGATTCTTATAGCCAAAGCCAATGGAAAGGTTAGGTGCGAGCCTCCCGTACTTCGAACTAATCTGGTCTGCTAAACTGAACTCACTCGTAACTGAATAATCCTTAATCGCTACCTTTCTCTTAAGGTTTACATTTTCATCTAGGAAATCTGTACTTAAACCTCCAACGCTATACTCTCCTTCTTGACTTAACTTACCATCTTTATATTTAGTGTTAAAAGTGATGGCACTTTCCCCTTTGAAGTGACCTTTTATCTGGATTTTACTCTTGAGGTAGTGTTGACCATTGTCAAATACTGTGATCTCCTTCTCAAACGTAACTTCATTCCCTTTCAAGAAATCAATCAGTTCCTGAGGTTTCTTACCGCCATTCCCATGGGAGGCAAGAGAGATCGTTCTACCCAAGGTCTGTAGTTCCTGCTCACTCATTTGGCTCAAGTCAAAGGCCGTTTCTGGATTATAATGTCGAATATAATGGATTAGTTCTTCGTGCAGAGTTTTAGAATTCTCGATCTGTTGATCCCGTAACTTCGTGTCCTTAAAAATTGCAAGGGCTTCCACATTGTGATAAGGGTCTGTCATGCCAACAGCTTTGCGAGACCGACTCAAACCACTTGCGATTGTGGAGAGGGTAGTGGTCACACCGCTCCCCAACAATTCACCATTAAATGATTCCATCCGACTTTCAGTTGTACGAAGAGATTGTAGGGCTTCTTCCTTATGGCTTTTGATATCTGCTGTAGAAGGATTGCTGATGCCCACCATACCTCCAATTGCAGAGTAAGCTATTGTCAGGTCTGGATATTTATGTTTACATCAGTGGGTATTCTACCTAATCTTCATTATAACATTTTCTCACCATATAGAAAATCCTAGAATGAAATTCTAGGATTTGTATGTCATTTTTTAAAATCATCTACACTAAAGTGGTCATAGCTGATCTTTGAGACTTCCTCATCATAACGACTCAAAAAGTCTTGAAATCTACGATCGATGTAGCCAAAGAATAGAACTTCATCTATATCCTCTTTGTTAAAGAAGATAATATTTTGATTAACAAGCCCTAGTGGAAGACTGACAGCTCCAAAGTCAAAATAACCTTGCTTGCCGTCCTTTTCAGTAACTGGACAATGATTAACAATCATGACAGGCTCCACACCTTCTCTCACTCGAACAACACTTCCAATCGGTAAAGCCGTACGTTCTGACATCAGTTTTCTCCTTCTAAATATTTCTTCGCTTCCTGAACATAAAAGAGTTCTGGATTTTCATGGGCGATACTTTCAAACAAACTACGAGCACGAGCTTCATCTCCTTTTAGCTGAGCATTGAGAGCTCCGTAATAAGAAAACATGATTCGAGCTAGATTATTTTCTGGTTCGGCAGTGTCGAAGTAGTCGTTTGATATTTTATTTAAAACAAGATCCTCTATAGCTTGTATTATGTTTATTGCATTCGTCTGCCTAGTGACCTGAGAATTTGTTCGAACTTTTAATGTAGCTAACATATCGATTTGGTTCGAAATTTCTTCTGTTTTATCAGCATGGATTAGAGAAAGAATCTTAAAGTAAGCTGTGGACAATTGGATTTCAAATTTCTTATTAAAATTTTTATCCTCAAAATTTATTCGTTCCAAATTATCAAGTGTTTCTTCAAACTTTCCTTGGTAGTATGACGCTTGGGCAATAGCTAGTAAATAATTTGCATTATTAAACAGTTGTTGAGACTTGACTGAGTGTTCAGCCACATAACGATAATAACTTATGTGCTTGTCGAAATTAATATCCGTCAAAAGGATATTATCTACAGCTAATTTAACTAGTTTATTGTTTAATGAAAGGAGTGTCTCAAACCCAAAACATACTACCGTATAAGCAATGAATTTCATAAAATTCATTTCCCCACCTTTAAATAATTCAACAACCATCCCTATAAATGCTAGACAAACTATAGGAAATAAGCAAATGTATACTATTTTTGTCAAATTATATAATTTTGGAATTTCAAATCCAGATATTTTCAACGAATAGTTATTTAATATTTCTTTCATCATTATCCTCCATTGTAGAACTTAAATATAAGAAGGCGCTCGCTATTACTGGAGCCGCTATCGAGACTCCAAATCCAAATGTAGATGCACTAACTGTAACACCATAAATTATAGCACCAATAACAAAAACTGTAGCAACTACTACTTTCCCCGCTTTTATTATCTGTTCTCCATGATCCACCGTTCTCACCCCTGTTTCAGTGGTCGTTTTAACTGTTCCGTAGTCTTGTTTGACCTGGTTATGTTCTTTCACATAAGTCACGCGGTAGCCATCTTCTGACTTGGTACCAACCTCAAGAGAGCGATTCTTATAGCCAAAACCAATGGAAAGGTTGGGTGTGAGTCTCCCGTACTTCGAACTAATCTGGTCTGCTAAACTGAACTCACCCGTTATAGAATAGTCCTTTAGCCCTATCTTCGTCTTATAATTGGCCTTTTCATCTAGAAAATCTGTACTCAAACCTCCTACGCTATACTCTCCTTCTTGACTTAACTTACCATCTTTATATTTAGTGTTAAAAGTGATGGCACTTTCCCCCTTGAAGTGACCTTTTATCTGGATTTTGCTCTTAAGGTAGTGCTGACCATCGTCATATACTGTGATCTCCTTCTCAAACGTAACTTCATTCCCTTTCAAGAAATCAATCAGCTCCTGAGGTTTCTTACCGCCATTCCCATGGGAGGCAAGAGAGATCGTACGACCCAAGGTCTGTAGTTCCTGCTCACTCATCTGGCTCAAGTCAAAGGCCGTTTCTGGATTATAATGTCGAATATAATGGATTAGTTCTTCGTGCAGAGTTTTAGAATTCTCAATCTGTTGATCCCGTAACTTCGTGTCCTGAAAAATCGCAAGGGCTTCCACATTATGATAAGGATCTGTCATGCCAACAGCTTTGCGAGACCGACTCAAACCACTTGCGATTGTGGAGAGAGTAGTGGTCACACCGCTCCCCAACAGTTCACCATTAAATGATTCCATCCGACTTTCAGTTGTACGAAGAGATTGCAGGGCTTCTTCCTTCTGGCTTTTGATATCTGCTGTAGAAGGATTGCTGATGCCAACCATACCTCCAATTGCAGAGTAAGCTATTGTCAGGTCTGGATGGGCAATCAAGTTCAAAATCTCTTGAGTCGGTTTCCCCACAGCTGTTTTTAAACCAGAAAATTCTGACGTATCAATGACAGCAGCAGGACTATGCTCATCAACCAACTCCTGAAAGCGTAACATCAGCCGATCCCACTCATTATATAAACCATTGGCTAAATCATGGTAACTAAATAATAAAGGCAGGTTATAATTACTCAGCTCTGCATTAATCGCATCTTTGGTGGCAGAACGAAAACTTTCGGTGCCAATCAACTCTCGAGTACCTTGAATCGCTGCTAGAATCTTATCCTCAAATCCACTTTTTGAACGATAAAGTCCCTCACGCGCTATCAATAATTCAGAATACTTATATTTCATCGGCTAGCCTCCATTTGATAATTGTGAAAAGTATAAGAATCCAGATCCTTTGCAAGTAGTTGGCGACGTAGGTTTAAGACATGTTGTTCCTGAATATCATTCTTCTCTAGCCCCCTAAAAAGGACGGATGCAATCATGTCATCGGATATAACTAAGGTTTCTTGATTTGGAATCAAACCTTTTGGCCAAAAATATCCTGTGTAATCTAGATAAAATTTGTTTTCAATTGATACCCGTTGTCCTGTAATTAATACATAGATAGGCATTTCTTCAATAAAATCCTCAAGGGCATCTTTGGGTAACTTTTCTCTATTTATTTGAATAACACTACCTAATGGCAGAATTTCTGTATAAATTTTATCAATTAATCCAAGTAAACGCACAAACTCAGATGTGGAAAAAAGCTGAGTTTCCCCAAGACGAGTGATAATAACCTCTCCCTTATTGAAGCGAAAATCAATACTTGCTCCAATTGTTGGATTGTACTCATAACTCATATCACTCTGAGACAAATTTAAAACCAATGTTCTAAATAAATCCGGTCTATAAATAATAGCTTTGGCGATTTGATCGATGAGTGAATTCGGCTTAAAACCAAGATAGGACTCTGTAAAATACTGCGCCCATAACATTTCTTGTGAAATCATCTTATCCTCCTCTAAAACCTGCAGCCCCAGCAGCATCATCAGACACTTTATTCGCTACAGCCCTAGACATATTTCCTGTCTGATCTATTGAATTGCTTTTAAATGTTTTTATCGAACTGTTTAACTCATCTATCATAGAATTAATTTTAAGGAAAGGTTGTAAGTCATTCTCACTCAAGGCAGGTTTTGAAAGATCGGACAAAGCATCAATTGATGAAGAATATGTAACAACATCAACAGACCAAATATTTAAATCTAATTTTATTTCTCCCATAAATCTCCCCCTTAATCTTCATTTTGACTTTGAAGATAAATATAAGTATTTAGTGATTGGCTAGCGTAATTCATACCAATTGCTAAATTAGAAGCTTCAGCCGTATAGGTTGAGATTTTTTGGTCAATCAAATCAATATTATTCTGGGTATTCTTCAACCATTGGGAAATCGACCCTTTTAGCGTCTCTATTTTATTATTAAAATCATCTCTTCTATTTCCAGCAAAATTAGAAGTAGCTTTTGCCTTTATCAAATCGTATTGAGACAATTGTTCTGAAATTGCACTTTTCTTGCTCTGTATTTTACTCTTATTCTGTTTTAGAATACTAATTTTATTTAATATATCCGCTCTTTCACTAGACATTGTTGAAATCTGTTGTCGTAAAGAGTAAATCTCATAACTGTAATCACGAGACATAGCTATATCTCCTTTGTTTTTTATCAACTTATGTTAAAGATTCTATCCATTATCTGTAACCAATCGTAAACGATAACCTATTCTACCCACAAAAAAGTTTGTCTCATCCTCTGCTACAACTGGCTCGCTGAAGCTCGTTTGTACTTTTGAAATATTTTGATCTTTGAACCTTGTTCCAACACATCCAGCAGGAACATTGCTCTTTAAGACCTTGTCAACATCTAAGTAGCCTACACTAATAGCTTGTTGTTCTCCCATAAATACAAAATGAATGTGAACTTTTCCGCTATTTCTAACAATCTTTTTAAATGCATCCTCGGTTACTTTCATATTTAATAAAGTCCCCAGCATATGCGCTTCTGGGATAAATACGTACATCATTGAAGCCTCCTTACCATTGTGACGGCTTTCAATTTCTCCTTGAATATCGTTAAAGAAACTAGGTATATTATCTCTATCAATAATTTTATCAAATACTTCTGTTTTTTTGTAACTATTGTTGGTATTTAATAATATTTTTTCAATATTTACTAATCTGTTCAGACCTGGTATCAAACTATTTTCACAATATTCCAATTGTTGCGGGGTATCATATAAGAATTCAAAATACCCATCTCTATCGGGAACAAACCCTTGAGGATCCGTTGTTTCTTTATCAAACCCTATTGGTAATTCCCCCCTCGACCACATCTCAAGTACTTTAGGATGATTACTAAAGTGTGTAAGCGTCACTTCATTTGGCAACATTGGGATTGGTTCTGGGCAAACTCCTGTCCAGCTTCTTGCAATCAACTTGACTTCTTCTTCCAAGTTATACAGGCGCTCAATGTCCCCTTCTCCACTTATTGGGAGATAAACCTGAATGGCATAAGGAATATCTTCTTTCAATTGGGCACGACCAAAAATTTCTTGCTGAATTAAAGCATCGCGTCCGATAATTTCCTTAGAAGCTCCTTCATCAACCAGGTAAAAGGCCAAGCGCGAGGTGATATTACTTGACATACTGATTTTAAGGCTATTTGAACGAAGTGCTGTCAAAATCACATAGCATCCAAGACTCGCTCCCTCACGTAGGATGCGGTTAATCATACTTTCAATAGCTTCTTCTAGCGGTGTGTCTTTTATAGTATCAAAGCCGTCAAAAATAGTAAGAATAGCAGGGAGTTTCTCACCCGATTTTTGTTCGTATTGAGAAAGGCTTGCTACATTATAGAGAGCAAATTTTTCCTTGCGAATCTTCAACTCTTGGTCAATACGTTTTAAAAACTTAACCAGTTTTTCTTCTTCATCAAACCGTGTCAAATCAACCACATGAGGTAAATCTTTTAGTGGCAAGAGTCCATTTGTCCCAAAGTCAAATAAATTGATTTGTACTTGCTCTGGAGTATTCAAACGAGCGAGATTTAACACTAGAGTTTGAAGAGCTAGGGATTTCCCAAAACCTGGTGAACCATAGAAAACTGTATGACCCATTTTTTCCAAATCAAAATGATAATCCTTCTGACGTTGCTCTGTCGGAATATCCATTCGAGCAAAGGGAACGGCCAATACTTTTTCGTCGGTCCAGTGAATATCTGTTTGTGGGGATATGATGGCTGTCTCTAGTGGTTCTAACCACGGTTTATCTGGCAGGTTGAGGGGAACAGTCTTGCTCACTCTTGCTATGTAGTTTACAACAGCTGAGAGTTCCGTGATTTCTTCCGTCTGATCAGCAGTATAATTTTCGTCCTTAGATAGGTCATCAGATAGCAATTCATATTGTCCTAAGTCATTTATCAACCAGATTCGTTCATCAACAACTTCTTGAACTCCCTCTGTTTGTGGGGCATACTGCGCACCACTCCATGCAGACTGGAACAATTCATAGATTTCGTTATTTCCTACTTGTAGGTAAGCACGCCCTGGTTCAGTAATGCTCGCCGCATCTGGTGTTTTGATAATTTCATTTGAATCAGACTCATCTGACACTTTCAAAGCTAGTTTGAAACGCGAGTTTGACCATATTTGATCATTCACGACACCTGATGGCTTTTGTGTAGCAAGAATTAGATGAACTCCAAGCGAACGCCCGATACGGGCTGTCGAAACCAGCTCTGTCATAAATTCTGGTTCATGTTCTTTCAATTCAGCAAACTCATCACTAATAAGGAAGAGATGAGGTAATGGTTTGTCTGGATAACCTGATTTGTCAGTAGCTTGTTGACCTTCCTTATATAATTTAGTGTATCCATTGATATGGTTGACGCCAAATTGATTAAATAGTCGTTGACGTTTTTGTAACTCTGCTTTGATAGAAGCTAGGGCACGCGCACTAGCAGCTCCATCTAAGTTAGTAATAGACCCAAGCATATGTGGTAAATCTTTGAAAAGATTCGCCATCCCACCACCCTTGAAGTCAATGGTAAGAAATCCAACATCCTCTGGACTAAAATTCACAGCCATGGATAATATATAAGACTGAAGAATCTCCGATTTACCTGAACCAGTGGTTCCTGCTACGAGGCCATGTGGTCCATGTGCACGTTCATGTAAGTTGAGCTCCACCTGATCATCTTTCCCACGTAATCCTAATGGCACTGCTAACGTTTTAAAAGTATCCGCTTTGGACCATCTAGAAGCAACCTGTAACTCTTCAACTTCTCTGACTTGATAGAGTTCCAAAAAAGTAACAGATTTAGGAATCGTATTCTTCTCTACTTCCATGTGTTTTAGATTTGCTAAAGTACGAATAGAATCTTCATAGCAATCCAACAGCGGGTGGGGAATAAAGGTTTGAGCACTATAGGCACCTTCATCATTAATGATTTGACCTAAATTTTGATTCTTATATTCAATTAGAGTTGTGATAGTTTCTGGCAAAAGACGACGTGCCTCTTTTACCCAAATGACTGTTACACCCAACTCTGTCAAATCCTTGGCTAGATACTCATTCAAACTATGGCCAAGTAAATGGGAGTCATCCATAATCGTTAAGACATAATGAGGTTTAAAGCGTGCATCTTTTTCCCCCATTTCACGTTTGATTTGGGAACGTTTTTGAATGATACGGTAAAGCGAATTTAGAACAGCATCACGGCTTCTAGCATCATGAACAAAACCACGAATATTTCGTTCCTGCATATTAAAATGAGGGAGAAAGCGCCACTCAGACCAATCTTTCTCATATCTCTGTTCTTGAACAAGGTTGATAAAATTAACATCTAAGTAGCTATGAAACATTGCCATCTGTAATAGCATATTATACACAGCTGTCCTAGTTACTTCACTGTTTCCAACAAGACCAACTGTCGCTTCAAAGATATTAACAGTGATTGGAACTTTCTTTTGCAAACTGTAGTCTTGCAAGACCGTTCGAGCAAACTGCGATATTTCATCTTTACTTTGCTCATCAAAATTTGTTTGCAACTCCAGCTGACTTAATTTATCTCCTAATCCTAAAGACACCTGCAAGAAATCTTCATTATAATCCATTCGCTCATAAATTCTAGAATCATACTTTGCAATCAGCTCAGTAATGGTTGATATTGACGGTTGATTGTAATGTAAAATATTAGTTTCTTCTTTGTAGTATCTTTCTAAGTCGGATACTTGTTTTAATAAATATGCTTCGTAATCTTGAATCCGATTTTTTTCCTGTTCTTTGGTATCCTTTCTCTCCTCAAAATACTGACTCATAGTTGTCGCTGCCGTCAGGAGGCTAAAACCACCCATCCCTAGCATCATTACAGGATTCCCTTTTGTCCAAATTGAACTCAATGCAGTCAAAGTAAACATTCCTAAAGCTGGGACAATGGCTCGGATGAGCGAGTTTTTGGGTGGCTTTATCGGCTGTGGAGGTTGATTGATAATGATTTTCCCACTATGGATAATAGGGTTAATTCTCGGACTCCTTCTATACTCTGGAAAATCCAACGGATATTCATTATTTTTTTCTTGTATCAGAATTTGATTCTTATTCAATTGTGGTTCTTCGAAAAGACATCCAATCTTCCACTGGTTCTTTCTTTTTTCTATAAAATAGTTAGAAACCTTCATTCGGTTTCCCACTTCAAACGGATAAAGCCCTTCCTCTTTGATAAGACGGTCATTTAGATAAATTGGAGATTCCCCAAGAGTAACCTGTACTTGATTATTTGAGAAAATAAGTTGGTTTGAAATAGACCAACTAATGTCAGCTGATTCTTTCTTGCTACAAATAAATCGTTGGGGCGGAAAAATATAAGTGACAAAAATATCCTCTCCAGGGACCAATAAGGTTACAGTTTCTTTATCAAAGGTAGATTTTCCTCTTTCTAATTCCTTACCGTTTCGATAGACTCTTCTGCCTTCTACTGTATACTCATTAGCACCTACTCTTACCTCTTGTCCTTCAAACAAATCTATTTTTTCCAGTTTTTCTTGTTCGATCAACAAGGTATAAAGAGGTTTATGAAGCTCTCCTAATTGGTCTCCCAGTTGATGATCATATTCTAGCTTTTTTGCCTTCATTTATCGTTCACTCTTTTCTTTTGTTTGGTTGTCCTTAGGAGTTGTGGTCTCAGTAGATGCTTTTGTATCACTACTATTTGTTGTAGCTTCTCCAATCTCAGCAGAAAGTTCTTTTATTTTCTTTTCATATTCCTCCAGTTTCTTTTGTTTTTCAGAACCGTTCATATTGATATCTGCTTTGACTGATTCATATAGATTTGTATAAGCGTGTAAAATCAATTGTGTGTCCCCGATATTTTGTGCCACATCTAGAGCTTTTTCAAATTTTCCACGTCCAAGATAAATCCAATAATAGAAAATTGTATCATCTGTTGATTCTGTAATCGTATTTAAAATAACTTCCTTTTGCTTATCGCTCAAACTATCTAAACGGACATAGCTGGCTGCTAAGATATACTTAGCTTCCTTCGGCAATGATTCTGCACCATAATTTTTTAATGATTCAACTGTTTCAGAATAGTCTTTTCGCATGAAATTTGATTGGGCCATAATGACTGATGATTTTAGGGGGCCGTCTTTAAACATAGACTTATAAGTTGCAAAACTTAAAACGACTGTGGTTGTAGCAAGTAAGGCTCCCCCTATTAACAAAGCCTTCCATTTTTTCTTGTTCACCAACAAATTAGCTTTTGAACTCTCTTCTGATAATTTTGCATACTTTTCTGCAATATATTTATTAACATCAGCTACACTCCCTAAGGGAATAATATCCTGTGCTACCTTTTCCTTTATTGCATCAATCCCATGGATGACTAAGTCAAAATCTACCTTAGGTAGTAAAATTGAAATTATTAAAGCTTTATAAGATTCTAAATAGAGTTCAGAACTATACTGTTGAGGTGCAAGTAATTTTTCGATTCCATAATGTAATATCTGTACATTACTCCCAAAAACAATGATATTTTCAGGATGAATATACGGAATTTTATAATCATTTTCAGAATGAACTAATACCGACATACTTTGTGCCAAACCAAAACGTTCAAGTTCCGTAGTTCTTTCTAAAATTTCTTCTTTAACAGTTTTAAAATACTCTGGAATAATATAATGCAAAGAAAGAACTCCATCTTTCTGCACTATTTCTACTGGACAATATTCTTTAATCAATTCAAGCTGTTCTCTATGGTAACCTGATGAAGAAATTTGAACTGATATTTGGTTGCCTTCTCTCACAAATTGTAGTTGATCTGCTTCAAACATTTTTTTCTCCTATGATACATCCTCAATCTCTATATAATCCCCATCACTAACTGGATAAGCAGCCAAGATATCCGTTTTTTCGATATGAATTTGTTTATTTCTGACTTTGAAACAAAACGAACTATTTAGGGGTAAATTCAACTGTTCTCTAACTTTGGTATCTTTTAATAATTCTTCTAATCTTAACCAAGTAAGGGATTTTGAAACTCGAATATCTATTTGTTTTGTTCTATACTCTAGAGTTAACTTTATTTTTCCGTAATCCATGCCATTTCCTTCCTAAATAAATACCCAAAAAAACCATAAACAACAAGAAAAAACTTGTCAATACACTTCCTATCCAATCCTTAAAAATTGAATAGTCACTTCGTTTAAAAGAAGGCTTCTCATCTACAGTGTATTGATTAAACAATGATGTTTTAAGGACAGTAGTTTCTAAACGATAAATAGAATGATTTTCACTATCGGTAAATATAGTCTTCTCTGCCCCCTGTAAAAGTTCGTTCGTTGTTTGAGTTCTCTGATCCACAACCTTTTGGGTACGATTTAAAAATAAATTTGGAGCATATTTGGATTCTATCCTATTTTTGACTGAGTCCTGTGTACTATTTGTAATGATATCTGTATCAAGTTTTAAGCTACCATCGTCTGCATAAACTAGCACAGGAAATACGATACAAAGAATTAATAGGTACTTTTTAATTTTCTTCATCATGGTATAAAAATAAGCGTCAAGTTTCCCTGACGCTCCTCAAAATTAACTACAAACCAAAGCTTTGTGCATCTTGTTGGTCACGTTCAGCTACTGTTTGAGCATAGTTGTTCAATTGTTGGTTGATGCTCGCTAGAAGCTCCTCGAATTTTTGAACATGTGTATACAACTGATTGTATTGCTCAAGGTAAGCATTAAATGCTTGCCCTTTCCATTGTGATGCCATTTCTCCATTTGTTCGATTAACGGTTTGTACCGCTTGTTCAATTTGATCTTTAGCGCTAAGATAAATTGCCGCCTGAGATTGTAACTGTTCTGGAGTTAAACTAATTGCTGACATAAGGATTCTCCTTTAAAATTTTTATCTGCTTTAGTTTATCATATTTTTTAATGTTTGTCTATCAGTTACACACTCGTAATACAAATTTGTACAAAAAAAGTATCTGCAAAAACATTTAGATAGAAAGAAACCTGTATTCAAAGTTTTCATACGCCCTAAAATGTCAGATCAAGTGCACATTTCCCCCATAGAAAACTTCATATTCTCATTTCATAGTATGTTGAATTAAAGTATCAATTATGAATTTCTTATTACTATAAGGAAAAACTAAAATAATTCTGGTATATTTTATCTAAATGATGTGTAATTGCGGCCTGTTTTTCAGTATATAATTACTTCCTTAAGATAAGAATATTCTATGGTCAAATTTTTTCTAATTGATTTAGAAATCATTAACAAGGGGGATATTATGGCTGAAAGAATAATACATCAAGCTGATCTTCGAGCTATCGAGAACAACTTGCGCTCTATCCATGAAGGATTGCAAACAATTGGTTTTCATACTTAAGTTTTGTCCCAGCTTTATCCTTTTGATATTCCTTTTGTAGATCATGAAGTTCTAGTCTCTCATGATCGTAAATACAGTATTGATATTTATTTTTTGTAAACATAATAATCCTTTCTAGTTATCAATAATTAAATCTTGTTTTAAAAAATCTGAAATGAGTAGTTATCTAAAACCAACATCTAATTTTCTTAAACAACACAAAAACGCTCTAGGCAATATGACTAGAGCGTTTTCTATATATCCGAACATCTAATTTATTTCACAAAAAATGTAGTCAAAAATGTAGTCATTCGGTTGATTTTTATTGCAATACATTGAAATTTAAAAATTCAAGAATCGCGTTAAATCAAGGTTTTTTCGTTTCTACTGAAACGTAATGACCCACTATTTAACCTCTGTAAACACAACGTGTTTGCGAAGTTTTGGTGAGTATTTCTTCAATTGAAGACGGTCTGGAGTGTTACGTTTGTTTTTAGAAGTAAGGTACAAGCGTTCACCAGATTCTTTGTGTTCAAGTGTAATATTTACGCGCATGGTATCTCCCTTCTATTATTCAGCTGATGCAGCTTTAGCGATCTTACGTCCTTTGTAGTATCCTTTAAGTGATACGCGGTGAGAACGTGAGTAATCTCCAGTAGTTTCGTCAAAGTTTACAGATGGAGCTGTTACTTTGTAGTGTGTACGACGTTTGTTTTTCTTCGCTTTTGATGTGCGACGTGCAGGTACTGCCATTTCGTTTTTCTCCTTTTAAGATATAAATTCAATTAGGTTTGATTTTCATCAACTTTAATAGTATATCAAAACTTTTTTGTAAAGTAAAGTTACTTGACAAAAAAAGTTGTATTTTTTTATCGTACACTGCTGAATTGTCTGAAAATTTAAAAATTTTCTTCTGTTATTCATGTGAAAATTGTGCTATAATGGAACAAACTGAAATGGGAGGGACTTGAATGACAGAATTAGATAAACGTCACCGCAGTAGCATCTATGACAGCATGGTAAAATCACCTAATCGTGCCATGCTTCGCGCGACTGGTATGACAGATAAGGACTTTGAAACACCAATTGTTGGGGTCATTTCGACTTGGGCGGAAAACACACCGTGTAATATTCACTTGCATGACTTTGGAAAATTGGCTAAAGAAGGTGTTAAATCTGCTGGTGCTTGGCCTGTGCAGTTTGGGACCATTACCGTAGCCGACGGTATTGCCATGGGAACACCGGGTATGCGCTTCTCCCTAACGTCTCGTGATATCATTGCGGACTCTATCGAAGCAGCTATGGGTGGTCATAACGTCGATGCCTTCGTCGCTATCGGGGGTTGTGACAAGAACATGCCTGGTTCTATGATTGCCATTGCCAATATGGATATCCCAGCTATTTTCGCTTACGGTGGTACTATCGCCCCTGGACAACTGGATGGCAAAGACATCGACTTGGTTTCTGTATTTGAAGGAATCGGTAAGTGGAACCACGGCGATATGACTGCTGAGGACGTGAAGCGTCTCGAATGTAATGCCTGCCCTGGCCCTGGTGGCTGTGGTGGTATGTATACTGCTAATACCATGGCGACTGCTATCGAAGTTCTCGGTATGAGTTTGCCAGGTTCTTCTTCTCACCCAGCTGAATCTGCCGATAAGAAAGAAGACATCGAAGCAGCCGGTCGTGCAGTTGTCAAAATGCTTGAACTTGGTATCAAACCTTCAGATATTTTGACTCGTGAAGCCTTTGAAGACGCCATTACAGTAACCATGGCTCTGGGTGGTTCTACTAACGCCACTCTTCACTTGCTTGCTATTTCTCACGCAGCAAATGTTGATTTAACACTTGAGGACTTTAATACCATCCAAGAACGTGTGCCTCACTTGGCCGATTTGAAACCTTCTGGTCAGTATGTCTTCCAAGACCTCTACGAAGTTGGTGGTGTGCCTGCGGTTATGAAGTACTTGTTGGCAAATGGATTCCTTCATGGAGACCGTATCACATGTACTGGTAAGACTGTCGCTGAAAACTTAGCTGACTTTTCAGATCTTACTCCAGGTCAAAAAGTCATCATGCCACTTGAAAATCCTAAACGTGCGGACGGTCCGCTTATCATCTTGAACGGTAATCTTGCTCCTGACGGTGCAGTTGCCAAGGTGTCAGGTGTTAAAGTGCGTCGTCACGTTGGTCCAGCTAAGGTCTTTGACTCAGAAGAAGATGCTATCCAAGCTGTCTTGTCAGATGAAATCGTTGATGGCGACGTAGTTGTTGTTCGTTTCGTTGGTCCTAAGGGTGGTCCTGGTATGCCTGAAATGCTATCACTTTCATCAATGATCGTTGGTAAAGGCCAAGGAGACAAAGTTGCCCTCTTGACAGACGGACGCTTCTCTGGTGGTACTTATGGATTGGTTGTTGGACATATCGCTCCTGAAGCTCAGGATGGTGGACCAATTGCTTACCTTCGTACAGGCGATATCGTCACTGTCGATCAAGACACAAAAGAAATTTCCATGGCTGTATCCGAAGAAGAACTTGAAAAACGCAAGGCAGAAACAACCTTACCACCACTCTATAGCCGTGGTGTCCTCGGTAAATACGCTCATACCGTATCTTCTGCATCACGTGGTGCCGTTACAGATTTCTGGAATATGGAACAATCTGGTAAAAAATAAGCACTATTACGGATTGATTTATTACTAACCATTCTAAAAAACATACAAAAAGGATGAAGTTCCTAAGAACTTCATCCTTTTCTAGTATCATAGCCGCAGAGTATGTCAGCTATTCTATTTTTTGTTTTTTCCACAAGAAAACGAGTAATATAAGAGAAGCTAGTGAAAGCATTACTCCAAAGTTTAACCCTGGAGGATTATATGTCCATACGATCTCATGTTCTCCTTCCGTTAGTGATACACCCATAAAGAAACCAAGCGATTTTTGAACTTCTTGAGCTTGACCATCTACTGTTACACTCCAACCTGAATGGTATGGAATAGTGAAAGTTGCAAAGGATTGTTCACTATTTGTAACATTAACGTGTGCTTTCACTGTTGAATTTGAATAGGAATCAATGGTGATGTCATTTGCTTTTTTAAACTGTTCCAAAGTATTGGTTAGAGTTGGTATATCGATTGAATAGAATTTAAAACCACTAATATCCCATTCTTTGGCTTTTCCTTCATCAATTGTAAATGTGAGCGTTTTGTTTAAGTTTCCATTTCCAACCACCCATAATTGATTTTCTCGGAATCGATTTTCATAAGGATAACTTGATCCGTCTACCAACACTTTTGATTTAATGACTGGACCGGCTTGTCTTTCTGGAATTTCGACAAAGTACAACTTGTTTGGTTCAAGAGATAACTGCCATTCAATTTTTACCGGAGTACCTTCTTTAGTAATTGTATATTTGTCACCATTTTTCGTTAAATTTTCAACATGGGCTTCTGATACACTTACTTCTTTAAGACCTTCCTTCTCAGAAATCCCCACAACTTGTAAGAATTGATTTAAATTGTTAACAGGTTTGTGCTTTTCAAAGTTTACATTTGTTGCAAGATCCTTATTTGTTAAATATCCCAAGGAGAGGGCATATGGATTTTGATAAACAGCAAAGTTCTTTAAGGTTCCTTCTTTCTGATATAAACCACGAATATCCGCAAAGACTTTATTTTCATCGCCACCCATCATAAACCGCGAAAAACCAAACATAGAATCTAAAATAATATTTCGCCCTGTATAGTTTACAACTGATTGTGAGGCAGGAAGTCCCAAGTGACTAAATTCTTCAATTAATGTATGCTCTAAACTCGATGTAAAGTGAGAGGCTCCATTATAATTATAAGCAATCGGGAAATTGGCATGCGACAATCCCTTATTCATCTCCAGACGTGTAAATTGATTTAATTTACTATAACCTTCTTCATCAAAAGCAATCGCATACTCCATTTGAGTCTTTAAACTAGAATTACTAACGAAAAATGGTACTCTTTTCAGTCCAATAAACGCACCCAATATTAACTCTACAATAACAACTCCGGTTACTATTTGTAGTCTTCGAGATAAATCGACCTTTGTTAGAAAGAATGCACATAAAACGATACTATAAATAATAAATGCAAGTATTTTCTGTAATGTTTCTACATAAGAAAGTGTAGCAAGCATTGAGAACAATAAAATTGACCCAAAACCTATAAGAGCTACCAAGAACTCATTAAAGCGGAAGCTATTTTTCCACTTCATCAGACTTTCGGAAGCTAAGACCAACATAAAGGCATTTGCAATCCAAGAATTTCTAAAGTAGAAACCGACCGGACGTTGCCCCATATGCCAAATCTGATCAAAGCCTTGAATATTGAAGGAAAGTAATAAAATCAATAATACGAATGTTGCAGATAATTTGCTACGAAGGGAAATTTCTTTTTTTACATAGAAAACAAACAGTCCAAAGAGACCTAAACTTCCAATGAAAAGGTGCGGTAAGGCTTTTGGGTCTCCCCACTCTTTTTCACTAAAAGAGCCTAAAATAAATTTTTGAGGAAAAGTTATAAGATCATTTACGATTTTAGAAGACCATTCAAATGTACTTCCTGCACTTGCCTTACTTTCTACCAAGGCACCAAAGACTGGTAGCAGCCAGAACATTGCAAGTCCTACTCCAATCATTGCAAACAATGCAACCCTACCAATTTTCAATAGGTAGTCTTTCAAGGAAGCTTTCTTTGAAAAAACAGCATAGAATGCATATAGAGCCACAAAAAGGCACATCATATACCCTGTATAGAAATTCGTAATCAAGCTGACTGCAAGGAAAATCGGTAATTTAAGTGATCGTTTTCCTTCTACGATTTCTTCAATACCAAGAAGAATGAAGGGGACATAAACTAGATTATCTAAAAAGTTGGGATTGAAATGCTGAGAAACGATAAATCCACTAAGTGCATAAGATGTTGATAAGGCTAATGAAAGCCAATAATTTTTGCTAATCCCTTGATATTTCTTTTCAAGAAAATATCCAAACGCCACTCCCATTACTCCAAAACGAATAAGTGGAATCACATAACTCAAAATATGAAATGTCGAAATTGGAAAAATTACGTATAAAAACGTGAAAGGACTTAAACTATTAAAGCCCCATACACTTGGCATTGCTCCTCCCAGGGATTTAGAGAAGGACCAAAACAGACCGCTAAAATCGCCGCTCCAAAATAGTTTATGTAATCCGATATAAAGCGGAAAATATTGTGAAAGAAAATCTCCACTATGCACCGAATTTTGTGAAAAGGGAGTCAACCCTAAACAAAGGAAGACTCCTAACATACCCATAAATGGAACAAAGAATAGCGAACTAAATTTTAATTTCATTTTTGAAATTTTCATTATAGTCTACTCCTACTAAATTAAATCCATTTTTTATAAATTGCAAATCCATAAAGAGAGGTTGATAAGATTGAAATTAGAAAACCTGCAACAAATCCAGCTGGCAAGTAGCTGATTTCAATTGTATGTTCGCCTGGTGTAATCTTGTAGGCTAACAAACTATCCCAAACTTTAGCAGTTTCAACTACTTTTCCATCTACTTTAACAGTCCAACCTTTTTCATATGGGATACTGGTCATCATCCAAGTACTGTCATCAGTTATATTAACTGTTCCTTTGAAACTACGATTATCCCAATGAGTTAATTTTATTCCTTGCAGCTGACGTTCTTGAATGATACGATTTGCTAGAGCAGCATTAGAACGGGCTAAGCGCAGTCCAGATAAATTATATTCATTATCCGAATCAATTTCAATCGTTAAATCTGTAGGTTGACCAACTGAATTATGTGCAATTTGAATAAATTGCATTTGTTGGAATTTATCTTGGAATTCATAATTTTTGCCATTTAACATGACACGAATTTTATTTTTGTCTGTATGAGATAATATTTGCGGAATTGCTACCCAATAATCCTCAGCAGATTGAGGTACTAAATGATAGGTAATCGTTCCTGGTTTTGAAGAATCAATACGCTTATAGGTTTCCGGTTTAGACGGATCTACAACTTCCATATTATCCAATTTCATATCATTTGCTCCAAGTACAGCTAAATAATTTTCGCTCGTTGCCCCCATAGCTTGTACAATCTTATTTTGATTTTGAATTGGTTGATGGTTCTCTAATTTTACATTCACCGTTGCATCATTAACACCATAAGCAATTGGCAAAATCAAACCTGTCTCGAATGTCTTTGTTCTAGCAGCTTCATAAACAGGTGCTTTTGTCGTAATATCTTTACGCGTTACCATGTTTCCGAATATATACAGTTTGGATGTATCAGGATAGTCCTCTTTAAGCACTGGTTTTGGAGCAACTAGATATTTTACTGAGAAGAGCGCATCTTGGAACGGAGTTCCTTGATAGTATGTCGTTGCATTTATTCCGTTGTTTCCTAAACGGTCAAATAAATCACGTGTACTATTTTCCAGGTTGGAACTGAAAACCGATAGTCCTGGATAATCCACCATAAATGGATCATTCTTACTTAAATTAAATGATTTGTTAATTCTGTAAAAATCACTGTGGTCAGGTCTAATTGGATTAATCGCTTCCTTTAATTGCAAAACTGCATCGTGATACTTATAAGCGTCTGTATACCCAACTCTTGATTGAACAAGTGCTGCATTAGCTGTCAATTCAACCACAGTCAAAGCAGCTATAATCATCCAAGCTCTTTTTACTTTGGGATAGAATAAAGCTGCAAGCAAAACCACAAAAATCAAAATCGTTGCAAGACGTTGCCAAACTGTTAAGAAAGAGTGTTGTTGTAACTGTACAATAGAAAAGATAACTGCACCGCTAATCAGTAGGAAGCTAGCTTCTTTCTTAGTAAATTTCTCCACTTCTCGTAGGCTCTGATAAGCCAGATAAACTAAAAAGAAAGCAATAATCCATGAGAAGCGATAGAAAAATCCAGCAGGATTTTGTCCCATATGCCACAACTTACTTGTAAATTCATGGGCACAAGAAATCAAAAACACTACGAGAACAAAACTTGCTGCAATTTTACTCCATTTTGAAATCTTACTTGAAATAAAGTAATAAAGTGTTCCTAGTAAACCAAAGCTAGCCACATATATATTTGGTAAGTTAGGTCCAGCTGGCCAAGAAGTATTATCAAAAGCTCCTAAAAAGAGTTTTGCTAAAATCTCAAACGGATTGATTTGTAACTTCCAATCAAATCTCAGAGTGCTTTGCAAGCCCCCTTTTGTTGATACCAAACTAATCAGAATTGGGAGCAATACAGCTGATACTATTCCAACAGCTAGTATAGATGCGGCAGCTAATTTCCCCAGTCTTGTTAGAATAACCTTTTTATTTCTTAAGTTCTCTGAACGAATAATGTAGAACAAAGCATAAATGACCACAAAAATGCAGGTCATATAACCCATGTAAAATTGTACAAAGAGAGATAATGCAAGCATGCCAATATAGCCTCTTGGAGACTTATTATCTAGTACTTGTTCAACCCCAATTAAAACTAATGGAAGCATGATCATTCCATCATAGAAAATTGGGTTCATTTGATAACTAACATTAAACCCATTTAATGCGTAGATGGTAGCGACGATTGGAACTAAGTAGGCCTTATTCTTTAATCCATCATAACGTTTAACCAAGAAATGTGCCATGGTTAATCCCATCGCTCCATAACGTAAGGCAATAACGATTGGAACCACCCATTGGAAATTCTCTTCAGGGAATAATAGGAACAGGAAGTTAAATGGACTCAACAAATTGAAGCCCCAAATCCCTAACATCCCGCCTCCAATGGATTTAGAGAAAGAGTAAAAGAAACTACTCCAATCTCCATTTAAAAACAAATGTTTGAAATAGGCATATAAGCCAATATACTGAGCATTAAAGTCAACCGCCATGAGTGACTTTGTTCCGAAAGGAAAGAAGCCATCAATAGCCCAAGCCACAAACATGATGGCCATAGGCGCAATAAAACTTGCTAGATAGACTTTTTTCTTAGTCGTCATTTTGCTCTCCTTTCACAGTAATGTTCGTTTGGTCGACAAGATAATGTGGACGTTTCTTCACTTCATAATAAATCTTACCAATATATTCTCCGAGTACCCCAATAGAAATCAATTGAATTCCACCAAAGAGAACGACTGAGAAGATTGTAGTAAAGTATCCACTCACGAGTGAATCCGGTACTACGAGATATTGGATAAAGGTCCAAAGAACATAAACCAATGAAATTAATAAGCAGAATAAACCAAAATTAATACACATACGTAGAGGTTTATCGTTGAATGATAAAATCCCTTGAATCGCATAGTTCAATGAGAACTTCAACGAGTATTTTGTTTCACCTACAGTACGAACTTGGTTTTCATATTCGATAACTTTTTCGTTAAAGCCGATCCAAGCAAAAATTCCTTTAGAAAAACGATTGTATTCTTGCATAGATATAATGGCGTTTACAACTTTACGGCTAAACAATCGGAATTCAGAGACTCCGTCCATTAGCTCGATATCCATCATTTTATTGGCAAGTTTATAAAAATGTTTAGCTAAAAAAGTACGGTGACGTTTTTCTCCTGTACGTGTACGACGAGCACTTACAACATCGTATCCTTGCTCATAAGCTTCAATCATTTTTGGAAGCATTGCTGGTGGATGCTGCAAATCTCCATCCATTAGAATAACTGCTTCTCCTGTTGCATATTCAAGTCCTGCAATAGTTCCAGCTTCTTTCCCGAAATTTCGACTGAAGCTGATGTATTTAACACGTGAATCACCAGCTGCGATGGCTAACATACGTTCAAAAGTACGATCCTTACTACCGTCATTAATAAAAATAATTTCAAATTCCGCTTTTGTAATTTGATTGATTTCTTTAACCAATTCATCATACATCTTCTGAATCATATTCTCTTCGTTATAAAACGGAATTACTACAGATAATTTCATATCTATCCTACCTTATTCTTTTTATTATAATCACTTCTACTATAATAACATTTTTTTGAGTGAAGTGGTTACTCTTAACAAAAATTTTTGTTTATTGTATGAAATAAATAAACAAAAAAAGAAAAATATAAATCAGGTCTTTAATCCCGATTCATAATTCATCCCATATCCCTCTATTATTTAACGCGGAGGTAGCCCTAGAGCTATACGCCCATAACGACTAATGCGTGTAATCTTCCATGCAGGAGACCAGGTCACCTCAACCTTGACATCCTCAATCCCATCAATTTGTTTTAAACCTGCCACAATCTCGATTGGCAGACTTTCTGCACAGTCACAGGCAGTATCAGTGAAGGTCATAACAACTGTACAAAGGCCAGCCTCATCTAAATGAATCTCATAAATCAATCCGAGATTGTATACATCTAACTCTACATCTGTATCATAAACTTTTTCGAGTACTTCAATGATTTGATCTTCCAATGCTAGAGCACGGTCATTAATCTTGATGTCTTCTCTCATTGCATTCCCTCCATTTTTTGATTGTTCCTATTTTCTCATAATTCTGACAATTTGGCAAGTTTTTCCCAATTATCGTTAAAGCAAAAAAGCAGAGATAGAATCTCTACTTTTTAGTGATTATTTTGATTTGACAGGTTTGTCTGCGAGAGCTTTAACGGCAGCACTAATGGTTTCTGCGTAAAGTTTTGCTCCTTCATCCTGCTTGGTCGTATCACTACCGAAGTGAACCTGGTCTGTTCCCTTCCAAATATCTGGATGATCTTTGGCGACTTGGTTCCAATCTGCAAGTGCTATATATGGATATTTTTGTGCCAGTTCACGCGCATAGCTTGCATACTGCTCAACATAAGGTTGTGTTTCCTGCGTTGTGTCTCCCTCGTATGGAGTAACTAAAACAAGTTGATGTCCTTTTGGAAGATTTGTTATCAGCAGATCCAAATCAGCTTTATAATTTTCAGGATTATTAACGCCAGTCGCAATGACTACAATTTTAGGCAAGGCTTTATTCTGACTGTAATTCAACATCAATTCATTTGCCTGTTTGGTAGTTCGACTGACCTGACCATCAATCTGCGCATCTGGCAAGACTTCTTTTAGTCCCTCTGAAGCACGCAAGGTTACCGAATCTCCAATGATGGATACACCCTCAGCTATATTATAGCGACTAGCTTCTGCTTGATCTGCCATGGTTTTTGTTCGGTTCATATTGGTTTGCGCCTGATTGAGACCATTAACCATCAAATCCGTTTCAAATGCGCCTACTTGAGGAGCTATCAATATCACGACAACGGTAATCAGACCAAGTACTCCAGCACTACCAGCAAAGACCGGTTTAATGTGCGGAATTTCTTTTGCCTTTTGCAAGAGGTCAGTAGATTTTCCTGCTACTAAAGGTTCGATGACATAGAAAGAAAGGGTTGCGAAGATATAAGAGAAGATGGTGGTTAAAATCACTGCCGGAATATTTCCCATTAACTGTGAGAAAATAATATAGAACGGCCAGTGGAAAAGATAGACAGCATAGCTTGTATCCGCTAAAAAGCTGATAATCTTTGGCTCTTTGATGGTCGGTGTTTTCTCATGCAAGACGCGTGCCGCAACAATCATCAGAAGCGCTGCTAAACTTGCAAACAAGAAGCCGAGTAAATAGGCAAAGAGATATGTAAATTTCACAAAGAAGGTCAGTAATAGCAAGACTCCGAGCCCAGCTCCAAAGACTAGCAAAGTCTGCTTCAAATCCAAGCTTCTATTCAAACGTTTAAAAAGTGGCGTTGCATGACGAACCCCTATTACGGTAGCAAGCACACTACCTAAGAAGAAGGGATACACATGAGTCAAACTTGAAAAGTATACTGTCGAGTAAGAACTTACAATAAAACTACCAATAAACATCGAAAGGAAACTGACGATAAAGGCAGCTGATGAAAGTAGAAAGATTGTTCCTCGTAGTTGTCCGCTTGATTTCGCTCGCTTAGATAGGAACCAGACTGCCAACCCCCACAAGATATAATAATGAACTTCAACAGCTAAGCTCCAGTTGTGAACAAAGAGGTGAGGGATAAACTGAGATTCATAACTTCCTCCTGTCAGCATTTCATAGAAGTTAGTCATAAATCCTAGAACACCGGCAATCTGCCCACCAATTCCTGCCACATAATCTTGGCGAACCAAGAAGGTGAATGGCATGATGACAAGAATCATTAAAACAACTGGTGGAAAAATCCGATAGAAACGTCTTCTAAAAAATCCTAAGATATCAATCTTCCCTTTTTGTCCAAATTCTTCTAATAAAAGTGATGTGATCAGAAAACCTGAGAAGGTAAAGAAGACGTCAACCCCGAAGAAACCTCCTGGGAAAGCCGTTTGAAAGAAATGATACAAGAGTACCAAAAGCAAACCTGTAATCCTAATCAAGGAAAACCATTTAATACGCATACGAGTTTATTCTCCATTCATTAGATTGGCGAGAAAAGCCATCTAACTTTCATTCATAGTACCTTTATTTTATCAAAAAAAACAGAAAAATCCTAAGATAAAACTTAGGATTTTTAGCTGATTTCAAGCTAAATTTAGAAATTTCGCCCTGACTTGTTATAACCATATTTTTCAACAAAATGTTCACGAAATTCCAGAAGATTATCATCCATGATAGCCTGGCGAACCTGCTTCATCAGATTGATCAAAAAATACAGGTTATGGTAACTTGTCAAGCGGATACCAAAGGTTTCATCTGCCTTAAGCAAATGGCGTAGATAAGCACGGGTATAATTCTTACATGTGTAGCAATCACACTCTGGATCAAGTGGTGTAAAGTCCTCCGCAAACTGAGCATTCTTGACTACCAAGCGACCTTGACTGGTCATACAAGTCCCGTTACGAGCGATACGAGTCGGCAAGACACAGTCAAACATATCGACACCACGGATAACACCATCAATCAAGCTATCTGGCGCTCCTACTCCCATCAAGTAACGAGGTTTGTTCTCAGGAAGCAGTTGGGTCGTAAAGTCCAAAACTGCATTCATCTCTTCGTGGGTTTCTCCAACTGCTAGTCCTCCGATAGAGTAGCCTGGGAAGTCCATACTTACAAGATCATGCGCTGATTGACGACGAAGATCTTCAAATCCTGCCCCCTGTACAATCCCAAATAAACCTTGGTCATGTGGACGACGGTGAGCCTTTAAACCACGCTCTGCCCAACGGCTAGTACGTTCAATCGATTTTTTCACATAATCATAAGGTTGATAAAATTGGGGACATTCGTCAAAGGACATCATGATGTCTGAGCCCAGATTGTTTTGAATAGAAATGGCCTTTTCAGGTGAAAGAAACATCTTAGAACCGTTGAGGTGGTTTTTGAAGGTTACTCCTTCTTCTGTAATATTACGACTGTCTGCTAGGGAATACACTTGAAATCCACCGCTATCCGTTAAGATTGGTTGATCCCAATTCATGAACTTGTGAAGACCTCCAGCACGGGCAATGAGTTCGTCCCCAGGGCGAAGCCACAAGTGATAGGTGTTGGATAGGATAATCCCTGAACCCATCTCTTTCAATTCTTCTGGCGACTGAGTCTTGACCGTTGCCTGAGTCCCTACTGGCATAAACATAGGCGTCGGGAAGGTTCCATGGGGTGTGATAATCTCACCCAAACGAGCTCCTGTGTGTTTTTCTTTTTTAATCAATCGATATTTAATTGGCGAATCTGACATTTTTACCTCCGAAACCGGGAAAGACAGTCCCAGTTCTTACTTTGTGCCTAGGGGCATACTGTATGATTCTATCAAAAAAAACAGGAACTGTCACGAACTATGGTATAATGAAAGAATGAAGTACCCAAAAATTAATTTAAAAGAAGTTCGCGAGCAGGCTAGACAATTTCAAGCCGAGCACCCTCGCTTACTGCTTGTCTTTTTATTACCAAGTATTCTTTTGATTCTATCGAGCTTTATCAGACCTTTATCCCTACTTGATGAAGGCATTCTTGAACAGTCCTTCTTGAGTTTTCTAGGGATTACAATCCAGTCTGCTCTCTTTCCGATAGCCGTTGGATTTACAAGTTCCATCATCCTAGCTGGTGCCCTCTTTACCACGATTAATCTTTACAGAATTTCTGAGATAGAGCTTTCCTTTAAAGATAGTCTGTCCTTGCTTGACAACCGCTTCTTTACCCAAACTTTTCTAACGCTCTTACTCAAGCGTTTCTATCTCTTTTTATGGAGCATCCCTAATCTTTTTGGTGTCTACTTGCTCTTTTATAGCAGTGCCATGGCTCGTAAATTTGTGGAACTTCATCCCGAATTTCCATCTGTTGACGTCACCAATCCAGATATCGAACACTTCCTACTGACTTTCGCTCTCTATTTCTTTGGTAGCGTCCTAGTAATGATTTTGGGAACCATTATCTATCTGCCACAATATTATGCCTATTCCCAAGTTGAACTACTTTTATGTGACACCCTTGCAATCGGAATTGCCAAACCGAGCCGCGTGCTACATACCAGCCGCTTTCTCATGAAAGGCTATAAGTTCCAACGCTTTGTCCTTGATTTACAGCTACTTCCTTGGTATATCCTCATCTGGATTAGCTTTGGAATCGCAAGTATCTCTATCTTCCCTTATATCTATAGTAGCCAAATCTTCTTCTATCAAAGACTACTTGAAATTAAGCGGAGAAAAGTTTAAGATCAGTTATTAAAAACCAGCACCTTCATAGAAAGTGCTGCTTTTTTTATTTTAACCAGAACTACTCTCCAAAAATATAAAACAGTCTCCTCGTCATGTTTCTATAAGGCTTTTTATCTATATTTATGCCTGGATTTTTTCACTACCTAAGAATTTGAAATAGAAAAAAGAAGTGGAAACTAAATCAGTTCCCAACTTCTCATTCATTATTAGTTCATAGATACGTGAACGTGGTCATAGTGGTTTTCTGTTACGCTACCACGATCTGGCATTGGATTCCAAGTGTAAGCTGGTCCGTATTTGCTAGCGTATGGTGCGTAGAAACGTTGTTTCCAGATGATGTAGTTGATTCCACGGCTAGCCATATTTTGGATAGCATAATCTGCAATTTGGTCACCGAGAGCTGAGCTAACTGGGACCATGAAGTCAATCGCTAGACCTTTTCCGTGGTCACCTGGATCTCCTGGACGGTAACCACTAAATGATGTGATACCAAACAAGTTAGCTACTTCTTCTTTAAATGCAGCTGTTTGTGGTTGGAGACCTGCATTTTCTGATTTTGTTGCTGCAATAGTTGCATAATCAGGAGCCGCCGGCGCTGTATAAGTTGCTGATGCACCTTGACTTGGTTCAGCTTGGTAAGTTGCTGGAGCTGATTGAGCTTCTGTTACAGCCTCAGTTGTTGCTTCTGTTGTAGTTGTTTCTTCAACTGTTGTAGTTGGTTCAGCGACCGTAGTTGTTTCTTCAACTGTTGTAGTTGTTTCAGCGACCGTAGTTGTTTCCTCAACTGTTGTAGTTGGTTCAGCAGCCATAGTTGTTTCCTCAACTGTAGTTGTTGGTTCAGCGACCGTAGTTGTTTCCTCAACTGTAGTTGTTGGTTCAGCGACCGTAGTTGTTTCTTCAACGACAGGTGCCGCAGCTTCAGTTGTTGCTTCTGTTGTAGTTGTCTCCTCAACAGTAGTCGTTGTTTCTTCAACTGGTTGTGTCAAATCTTCGACTTGAACAGTTTGTTCATCTACTGTTACTTGATTCGTTGTTAAATCTGCTGTTGCACTTGCTACATCAGAACCAACTTCTTGAGGTGTATAAACCTCAACCTCTGTTACTTCTTCATTTTCGTTAACAGTTGTAGTCAGTACAGTTTCTGGGAAAATCAAGTCAATATTTGTGATTTTGTTCAAGTTTGCAAGGACATTTAAGTCTACTCCCAAAGCCTCTGCAATCGTGCTTAGGGTATCTCCGTACTTAATTGTGTAACTTGTTTTATTTTCGCTTTTAGCAACATCGTTTTGAATTTGCTCAACTGAACGTGGCGACCATACAATTTCTTCTGCTTGAGTTGCCAAGGTAGGCGCAAGTGATAGAGCTACTGTTGATGCTAAAATAATTCGTTTCTTCATACTATTCAAACTCCTTTTCAAATGTAGTACCTTTCTATCATAACATAAAGAAAAAAGAAAAAAAGCCCATTAGGGGCTATTTAATAAAACTGTCTAGTCTCTGTAACAAAGCACATTAATTGAAATAGTTTGTATGAATTTTGTCACAAAGCTGACATATTCTCTTTCATAAAGAGAGAGAAGGAATATCCGCTAAACAAGAAATCTGATGATTGCAATCCACCGGAGTTCCAAGGAAATTGATACTCTGAATGCTACTATTCTGAGCAAATTCGATATCCAAAGTACGGTCCCCTATATAATAGGTGCGCTCTGGTTTTAAATGGTATTTGCTGATAAGGTAGGTCGCTGCTTCTGGACTTGGTTTACGAGCAAAACCGCTCTGGCTTGTCAAAATTTCTGTGAAATAAACATCCAAGCCCAGATCTCGTAAAATAGTCAAGGCATTATCACCTTTGTGGGTGTAGACAAATTGCTGAATTCCTTGCTGATTTGCCCAGGCTAAAACCTCGCGGGCCCCCGGCATCAAGATGACCTGGGCATTCTTTTCAGCCAAGCTCTGAGCACGGACTTGATTGAGCCTATCAACATCCAAGCCTCTTTCTTCTGCCACTTGCATTAGTAAATCCTGGACAGAGTATTTCAAGATAAAAGCTCGAACTTTCTCCTTGTCAAAAGGAATGGAAAATTGTGCATAGGTCTCCTCAATTCCTGACAAAATAGCTTCATAGGAGTCCAATAAGGTCCCGTCTAAATCCCAAATAAAAGCCGTTTCTTGCATTTCTTATCCTTTCAATGTCATATAAGATTTGTAACGATAGCGTAGGAAAATCCAACGGAAACCATTATCCAAAAGCGTTCCCGCCCAGATACCAGGCAAACCCCATCCAAGAACAATTCCCATCAGGTAACCAGTCCCAATACGGATGCACCACATTCCAATACTTGTCGCATAAAAGGGAAGTCGAGCATTTCCCAAACCTTGCCAGACAGCTGTATAAATGACCGTTCCCGTTGTCATAGGAGTCCCTAAAAGTGAAAAAAGAGTCACTAAAACACTGGCTTTGATAGCCACAGGATCGCTGGTGTATAGATAGCTTAGTGGTGTCCCGAGAGCATAAATACTAAGCGTTAAAGGCAACATGAGAAAGAAAGATAGCCAAAAAGTTTGCTTACTTAGTTTGTCCACCCTTGCCCAATCATTCTCCCCGACTGCTCTAGCCACCTGCATGACTGTTGCTGTCGCAACACCAAAAGCAGGCATATAGTTGAACTGAGTCAAAACTTCACCGATAGCATTTCCCGCGACTGCCTCCGTCCCAAAGGAAACAACCAAGGCAATTATGACTACATCGCCAGCCCGCATCATGAGACGTTCTCCCGCTGCAGGTAAAGCCAAGGTCAGCAGGTCTTTATCCAGTCCAAACGTCGGCCTCATATATGGAAGTTTTAATTGTGACCACAAAATTACAACCCCGATCAAACGAGACAAAATAGTCCCCCAAGCTACACCAGCTATCCCCATATCAAGGATAAAAATGGCGACACTTGAAAAAACAATATTTAAAGCATTGGATAAAAAACTAACATAAAGCGGAAGTCGAGGATTGTGGGTGGCGCGAATCAAGGCCCCTAAACTAGTCATTAAGCCCAGGAGAACGATTGTCCCACCAACTAAAGATAGGTATAAGCCACCACTTTCAGCCACAGCCTGTTCAGTACCCAAAAGACCAATCATCTCTTGACCTGCAAAGATGGACAAGCCACCTAAAATTAAACTCAATAGCAAGGTTATCTTGAGAGCTTCTGTCACATGGTAGGCTAGTCTAGGCTGATCTTTCTGTCCCACACTTTTTGAAATGACACTAGAAATTGCTGCTCCCAAGGCAATAAAAATAGCCTGATAAATGGTGATTATATTTCCAGCTACAGACACACCCGAAATGGCGATCAACCCCAGATTAGCTACCAAGTAGCTATCTACCATCCCCATGAGCATCTGCAAGAAATTTTCACCCATGGCAGGTAAAGCTATGTTGAGAATATCCTTATTTTTCTTAAACAATCCTTCCTCCTGATGAAAAGAAACTCAGTTAGTTTCCCAACCGAGTTTACTTCCTCTCTTTTAAAGTCCTAAATAAGATTCTACTGCTGCCTGCATATCTGCCGCTGCAACAGTTGTCTTGTGACGAACTGGAGCTGTTTCAAGACCATCAACTGCTGGTGGCACTGCCACTCCTGAAATTTCGTGCAACTGAGCCAAAGCTTCAAAGTCGGTCAAGCCTGATTTCCCTGTTACAGCTTCTACTGCAACTACTGGGAATTTATAAGGACTAGCTGTTGAAGCAATCACGGTCTTAGTCACATCACCCGTCGCCGCTTGGTATTTTTTATATACGGCCGAAGCAACTGCTGTATGAGGGTCCTCAATATAAGCATCTGCCTCATAAACACGCTTGATTTCTGCTGCTGTTTCCGCTTCAGTCGCATACTCTGCTGCAAAAAGGTCAAGAATCTCTGCATCAAAATCTGTCAATTCATACTGACCTTGGTTATTCAAAGCATTCATGAGTTCAGCTGTCTTAAACGCATCATTACCCAAAAGGTGGAAAATCAAACGCTCCAAGTTTGAAGAGACCAAGATATCCATAGATGGGCTAGTGGTTACCTTGAACTCACGCTTCTTGTCATAAACACGAGTTTTGAAGAAGTCTGTCAAGACATTGTTGTCATTTGAAGCACAGATTAACTTGCCGACTGGTAGGCCGATTTGTTTAGCGTAAAAGGCAGCCAAGATATTGCCGAAGTTTCCTGTCGGTACGGTGAAGTTAACCTTGTCACCAGCCTTAATCTCACCAGTTTTAACGAGCTGAGCGTAGGCATACACATAATAGACAATCTGTGGGACCAAACGACCAATATTCATAGAGTTAGCTGATGAGAACTGGAGCTTATTGGCTGCTAATTTTTCACGAAGAGCCACATCATTGAACATATGCTTCACATTAGTCTGAGCATCATCAAAGTTTCCATCAATAGCGATAACATGGGTATTTTCGCCCGTTTGAGTGGTCATTTGCAACTCTTGTACCTTGCTGACACCGTCTTTTGGATAAAAAACGATAATTTCAGTTCCTGGGACATCCGCGAATCCTGCCATAGCAGCTTTACCAGTGTCTCCAGATGTTGCTGTCAAGATGACAATCTTGTTTTCCAAGCCATGTTTCTTGGCAGCCGTTGTCATAAAGTATGGCAAGATAGACAAGGCCATGTCTTTAAAGGCAATGGTTGAACCATGAAAGAGTTCCAAGTTGTATTGACCATCGAGTTTGACAAGAGGAGCAATGGCTGGTGTATCAAACTTGCTGTCATAGGCGTTGGTAATACAATAGTCCAACTCTTCTGCTGTAAAGTCATCCAAGAAAGCTGACAAGACAAGCTTAGCTACTTCTTGGTAAGAAGCGTCTTTTAATGTTTCAAAATCCAAATCAACCTTTGGATAGCTAACTGGAGTAAACAAGCCTCCATCTGTTGCCAAACCTTGCAAAATCGCTTGGCTGGCTGTTACTGTATTGTTCGCATCACGCGTTGATTGATAAACTAATGTCATAAATCTCTATCCTTTATCTATAGTCTCATTCATTATAACATGATTTTTCAGAAAATTCTTCCGTTATAAGAAAATTATACGTCCAATTCTTCTTTCAAAGGTTCTAAATAAGTCGTTTCACTCTGACCTCTCATCTCAAGTCCTTGCTCTGCTATTGCTAGCAAGTCTTTGGAGAACTGGACTATCCCAACTGTTTCTTCATCTGTGAGGTGTTTCTTAGAAAATTGTCTTCTCAAAGACTTGTAGTCACGACCAACACTTTCAAAGAAAGGAGCTGTTTCTAGGTAAGCTTCAAGCTTGTCAAGATTCACCAACAAACCTAGATGAAAGGCTGCTGAAGCAAAAGTTCGGTCTAACGGCTGTGTACAAACACTACGAAATTCGACCGTTCCTCGAGTTGTTAAATCTTGGAATTGATAACTACGGTGCGTTTGAAAATCCTTCTCTTGAGGGACAAGCAGAGTCTCTTTCCCATTTAAAGTATAAGCATGAATCTCATCAGTAGCTAGGTAATCTCTAGCTTGAATCGGAGAAAAATAGTAGGTTTCTCCATCTCGTTCTGCTGTGAAAATCGCAGAGTGGTCTAGATAATCAAAGAAATCATCCTCATCTTTGAAGAGTTTTGCATTGACACCGACATTCTCTGGATAAATTCCATGCATGGATTCTTCCCAAAAGATATCTCGTGAAATCTGAGTATCCCAGTCTGCTCCCGAAAACTCAGAATTGGCAAATAAGTAAGCTTTTGCTGCTTCAATCTGAGTGAAAGCATTGATGACACGTAGGTAGTTAGCAGTCGATACATCTAACTGAACTTGACTCCCACAGATAAAGGCTCCATATTGTGGGAAGTCATGCAAATTAGCTCTCTCTTGGCGACTTCCCATATGTAGGTAATCCATCAGCATCTGATAGCGTGGATAAGCCACCGGTCGATTGTCATTCTGATCCCAGTTTGGATGAATCCCCCAGCCCTGGATAGCATGATCCTTTTCGCCTAGTTTTTCCTGAATGACCTTCATATAAGCTTGAAATCGTCCTTGGACCTCTTGGATTTTCTGGGCTCTGCCAAAGGCAAACTCCAAGGTCGTGTAGGAAACTTCAAACAAAATTCGATCTTGGCTTTTCGGTTCTACAAGTTGAATCGGATTGCCATCCTGGTCTTCCTTCTCGACTTCTAAACCGAGAGCATCCACCAAAAAGCGTAGCAAGTCCTTGCTGACTTCAATATCCGTGGGTTTCCCTTTCGTATGTACGATAGGAAATTCTAACTCTATCCCAATATAGAGATCTGGATTTTCTTTGATATTTTTTAAATAGCGGTCTTTTAATAACTGAATTGAAGGGGACATACATACCTCTCGCTCTAAATTCTCTTACTAGAAAATAAATTACTCTCTATTATACCAAAAATCGAAGATAATCTTGTCGAAAACATACTATCTAAAAATGATGACAAATTTGGAATTTATATTAAATTTTACATGCTTGCTTTCAAAATCTCATCTAAAATGTTGATATATCAATATTTTTAAAAATCGATACTCCTATGATTTTTGTATAATTTAGTTTAATTTGTTGATTTTTTTATGAAAACGGTTTATACTTAGTTAGTCTTAAAGTTTTCTTAAACTACAAGTCAAACATTTTATAAGGAGGAATGACAATAATGAGTATCGGAATCATTATTGCGAGTCACGGTGAATTTGCCGCGGGTATTCATCAGTCAGGATCTATGATCTTTGGTGAACAAGAAAAGGTTCAAGTTGTAACCTTTATGCCAAATGAAGGTCCAGATGATTTATACGCAAAATTCAACAATGCTGTGGCTGCATTTGACGCAGAAGATGAGGTTCTAGTCTTGGCTGACCTTTGGAGTGGTTCTCCATTTAACCAAGCTAGCCGCGTAATGGGAGAAAATCCTGAGCGTAAATTTGCCATCATCACAGGACTTAACTTGCCGATGTTAATCCAAGCCTACACCGAACGCCTTATGGGCGCCAATGCCGGAGTGGACAAAGTCGCTGCGAACATCATTAAAGAGGCCAAAGATGGCATCAAGGCTCTTCCAGAAGAGCTAAACCCAGCTGAGGAAGTTGCAACTGCTGCAGCTGCTCCTGTAGCCCAAGCTGCTATCCCAGAAGGAACTGTTATTGGAGACGGAAAATTGAAAATCAACCTTGCTCGTCTTGACACACGTCTTCTTCACGGACAAGTCGCAACTGCTTGGACACCAGATTCAAAAGCAGACCGTATCATCGTTGCTTCAGATAACGTTGCCAACGACGACCTTCGTAAAGAATTGATCAAACAAGCTGCTCCTAACGGAGTGAAGGCTAACGTTGTTCCAATCCAAAAATTGATTGAGGTTGCAAAAGACCCTCGCTTTGGTGAAACACACGCCCTTATCTTGTTTGAAACACCACAAGATGCCCTCCGTGCTATCGAAGGCGGTGTACCAATCAAGACTCTTAACGTTGGATCAATGGCTCACTCAACTGGTAAAACAATGATCAACAACGTATTGTCAATGGACAAAGATGACGTTGCTACATTTGAAAAAATGCGTGATCTTGGTGTTGAATTTGACGTACGTAAAGTACCAAACGACACTAAAAAAGATTTGTTTGACTTGATTAGCAAAGCTAACGTTCAATAATTAACATTAAATAGAAAAGGAATAAAACCATGTCAGATATTTCAATCATTTCTGCTATCTTGGTTGTAGTTGTTGCCTTCTTCGCAGGTCTTGAAGGTATCCTCGACCAATTCCAATTCCATCAACCAATCGTAGCATGTACCCTTATCGGTCTTGTAACTGGTAACCTCGAAGCAGGGGTTATGCTTGGTGGATCACTTCAAATGATCGCCCTTGGTTGGGCTAACATCGGAGCTGCTGTAGCTCCTGACGCTGCTCTTGCCTCTGTTGCTGCTGCAATTATCATGATCAAAGGTGGTAACTTTACTACTGAAGGTATCGCAGTCGCAACTGCAACTGCAATCCCTCTTGCCGTAGCTGGACTTTTCTTGACTATGATCGTTCGTACAATCTCAGTTGGTTTGGTTCACACTGCAGATGCTGCTGCTAAAGAAGGAAACATTGCTGCTGTTGAACGCGCTCACTACTTTGCCCTTGCTCTTCAAGGTCTACGTATTGCTATCCCAGCTGCGCTCTTGCTTGCAATGCCAACTGAAGCCGTTCAAGGCGTATTGGAACTTATGCCAGAATGGCTTAAAGGTGGTATGGCTGTCGGTGGTGCTATGGTCGTTGCCGTTGGTTACGCTTTGGTTATCAACATGATGGCTACTCGTGAAGTATGGCCATTCTTCGCTATCGGTTTTGCTCTTGCAGCAATCTCTCAATTGACTTTGATTGCCCTTGGTGTCATCGGTGTTGCCCTTGCCTTCATCTACCTCAACCTTTCTAAACAAGGTGGAAACGGCGGAGGAGGAGCTGCAACTTCTAACGATCCAATCGGTGATATCCTAGAAGACTACTAGAAAGGGGAACAATCATGGCTGAAAAAATTCAATTATCAAAATCAGATCGCCAAAAAGTTTGGTGGCGTTCACAATTCCTTCAAGGTTCTTGGAACTACGAACGTATGCAAAACTTGGGTTGGGCTTACTCTTTGATCCCAGCTATCAAGAAACTTTACACTAAAAAAGAAGACCAAGCTGCTGCTCTTGAGCGTCACCTTGAGTTCTTCAACACTCACCCATACGTAGCTGCTCCAATCATGGGAGTTACTCTTGCACTTGAAGAAGAACGCGCAAACGGTACTGATATCGATGACGCTGCTATCCAAGGTGTTAAGATTGGTATGATGGGACCTCTTGCTGGTATCGGTGACCCAGTCTTCTGGTTTACAGTACGTCCTATCCTCGGTGCCCTTGGTGCATCACTTGCTGCGACTGGTAATATCGTCGGACCACTTCTCTTCTTCTTTGGATGGAATGCAATTCGTATGTCTTTCCTTTGGTATACACAAGAGTTTGGTTACAAGGCTGGATCTGAAATCACTAAAGACATGTCAGGTGGTATCTTGAAAGACATCACTAAAGGAGCTTCAATCCTTGGTATGTTCATCCTTGCCGTTCTTGTACAACGTTGGGTATCTATCAACTTCACTATCAACCTTCCAGGTAAACAATTATCAGAAGGTGCCTACATCAACTTCCCA
This sequence comes from Streptococcus sp. oral taxon 061, assembly GCF_964211575.1. Lineage (GTDB taxonomy): Bacteria > Bacillota > Bacilli > Lactobacillales > Streptococcaceae > Streptococcus. Next base: position 37,973 of record NZ_CAXOQQ010000006.1, read on the forward strand.
GAAGGTGCTGTTACAGGTGGAGAATTGAAGGGTATTCTTGGTCAAGCACTTAGTGGTATGAGCTTGGATAGTGTTCAACCACAAACGCTTCAAGGTCAGTTGGACGCATTGATTCCAGGATTGATGGGACTTCTCCTTACTTTCCTTTGCATGTGGTTGCTTAAGAAAAAAGTATCTCCAATCACAATCATCCTTGCCCTCTTTGCAGTTGGTATCGCAGCTCGTTTCTTCGGTATCATGTAATCTCGGCGAGAATTTACAAATAAAAAAAGAATCAGGATTATCACCTGATTCTTTTTTGTATTCTTTTATTCTGCCAAGGCACCCATTGGATCCCAAGGTGCAAGAACGATTGGTTCTGCTTCATAGGCAGCTCGTTCTTCTGCTGTTAGTAATTCTTTACGGACAACAATTTGGTAAGTGTACTCATCCATCCAAGCGTCTGAGGCAACAAAGTAACCATCTGTACCTACTTTATCTCCCCATGAGTTTTCAACTTTCCACTTAGTTGATTTACCATTTTCATCCAAATCAACACCTGTCAAGACCATTGCGTGGGTCATCAAGCTTTCGCTGTAGTCCAAACGTCCTGCCTTGTCTTGATTGAGTTGGATATCCATGCTTGATTCAAAGTCATAAACATCTGTCGCAAGGATTCCGGCTTTACGGTTGCTGAGTTGGCCGACATCTGAACCAAACCAGACAGTTTCTCCTGTTTGCATTTGGGCAATGGCCAATTCTTTCAAGCGTTCCATCGGTACGTTGATGTAACGAACCGCACGGCTACCAACGACATTTCCCAACATCTCAACTGTGTAAGATTTCCCGTAAGGTTTATCAGCAGTTGGAGCATTGATGACAGAAACGTAGTCTTCTAGTGGAAGGTCAACGTATTTCTTGTAAAATTCTTGTGGGGTGATGCCTTTTTCGCTTTGGTAGTTGTTGTCTTTATCGCGATAAGCAAAGTCAAATTGACGTGGTGGGAGACCTAGTGACATGGCAAGGAAGTTAAAGATTTCTTGCAAGAGGTCTTCTTTCTTAGCTTGAACAGTCGCTTGGTCAGCACCAGAAGCCAAGAGGTCACGCAAGATTTGAGCATCTTGACGAAGCAATTTGTTAAGGATTGCATTGAGCTCACGACTATTGCTAGATGAAACAGACTCTGGATAAACAGACTTAGGTACGACACCGTATTTCTCAAAGAGAGAAACAACCATATCCCACTGACCACCATCTTGTTGTGGAGTTTGGAGTAGGAAGCTAACCTTGCGGCTAGTCAATTCTTGATCTGCAGTCGCAATCACTTGCTCCAAGAACCAGTTAGACTTTTCATACTTGTCCCAGAAGAAGGTGTGAGCTTGTGACAATTCAAAGTTTTCAAGTTTGTATTGAGAGATGAGTTTGTGACGGAAGGTATTGAGGGCCGCAAACATCCAGCAACGACCAGAAGCCTTCTGGTTAGTGACCTTGTCCTTTGTCAAATCAAGTGAGAAAACTGGTGTGTTGTCGACATGACTTTGACGACGCTCAAGGGCTGCAAAAATTCCATTGTGGCTAGCAGCATTTTCGATAGCTTGGTATTTAACATTTGCTTCATAGTTGGCAAATAATTTATCTGTAAATGATTCTTGAATCGCGTTCATAAAATCCTCCTTTTTTCTTACTGTCTATTATAACTCTTTTCACAAAGGAAGCAACCAAAAACTGAAAAAGACAAGGATATTTTCCTCGCATTTTCCTAATATTTCATGGTGCTACTATCACTAGCGGATACTCTCAAGCAACCCTTCTAGTTCTTCCTTGGTCAAACGACGCCATTCTCCACGTTTCAAATCCTCATCCAAGGTCAAAGTTCCCATGGTCACACGCTGAAAGTCCACCACTTCCTTGCCACAGTAGGCTACCATCCGTTTGACTTGGTGAAATTTTCCTTCTGCGATGGTCACACGAACCAGACTTTTATTCTTTTCTGCATCCATAGACACAAGCTCCAACTTGGCAGGCTGACAGGTAAAGTCCTTGAGCGGAATACCTTGCGCAAATGTCTCAATGTCTTCATCTGTCATGATTCCCTTGACCTGTGCCAGATAAGTCTTATCCACATGGCGTTTAGGGGAAAGAAGAGCATGAGCTAACTTGCCATCATTGGTCAAGAGCAAGAGGCCATGCGTATCAATATCCAAACGACCGACTGGGAAAACTTCCTTTGAACGAGCCAAGTCATCCAACAAATCCAGTACAGTCTTGTGTTTGGGGTCTTCAGTCGCTGAGATAACCCCCTGGGGCTTGTTCATCATATAGTAAACAAACTCCTCGTACTCTAACTTTTGCCCGTCAAAACAAATCTCGTCCGTGTCTTCATTGATTTGCAGTTTGGCAGATTTTTCCTTTTTCCCATTGACCGTCACGCGCCCAGACTTTAGAAAGTTTTTGACTTCCGTCCGGCTACCAACAGCACAGGCAACTAAATATTTATCTAATCTCATAGGGCTATTATATCACAAAAAGAGAGCGGTTTTCGCTCTCTTTTTCTCGGATTATCTTTCTCCAATTTATTTTTTAATCATACTTTCTATCCCTTTGAAAAGAATTTCTGAAATAGCTTCTGGATAGCCTTCATAGCCATTCTGTTCTGAAAGGGCGTCGATGATATTTCTAATTTGGCCATCCAATATAATGGTTACTGCAGGAACGAGTTCGTCTGAGCCTTCTTTTTTAAACATCTCTTGCATAATTGATACTTTGTTACTCATATTTACTCCAATCTTTTTTAAGAATTTTATTCATAGTACTCCACGAGACTTACTATTCATTCTCACCTTCCGCAACCAATTCATATGGAACATACGAAAGGTCTTCGCTAGTTAATCGTTAACCAAATTAGTTTTTTTATCACTTTATTCCTCCTATGTACATTATTGACCACACAAATGTAGAGAATGAACAAAAGAACAGAATAAATCAGCAATCCTAAAAACTTTGCATAGACCAGGTAAACTATCAAGGAACCTATCAAACTGATACTACTAATACAAATAAATAAGAAAGCAAGATTTCCATTTTTCTTTGCTATTTCTAAGAACTCTGAGTACTCAATATCTGTAAACAATGCAGGATATAAGTCCAAGTCTTTGTTAGAATAGTCAACTACAAATTTCCCTATGAGCAAGGAAAGACAGGTACATAGAATGAAGCTAGAATATTTGATAGTAGGAATATCAAAAACGGTTAAACCATTCAGCAATCTAATAATGGGGAGAGATAGCAAAGTGAGTCCAAGAGTGTAATAGTGTTGATTCTTAGAGGTTCTTTCGAGAATGGAAAAGTAAAGTCTCTTTTCTTTTAAGTCATAATAGACTATTTTGTTTTGATACAATCCTAGATTAACTAGTTTCCTATTGTTTTTCATTCTTTTAGTCATTGTTCAACATCTCTTTCTCAGCCCACTGGACTTCCATTTACTCTATTCTCAGAAAATCTCTGGCCTTACTTCTTATACTAGAGAAATCTTTGACCTTTGTCAACATTTCGCTGGTGTTTGCCCTTGATTAGCAACCATTCTCACCTCAAGTTCGCAACAAAAAAAGCCGCCTGATTAGGCGACTTAATTTTTTTATAGGGAGATTATTATGAAAAAGTTTTAGGAGTATAAGTTAAGGTCTTCTTAACTTATGAGATAAGTATACAGCTCCTATCTTAAAGTTTCCTTAAGTATTTTTAAATGTGAGATTTTTCCATTTTTCTCGCCAATTTTTCTTAGATAAACGCTGTTGATAAAGCTTCATCCGGTCGTCATTTTCTAAAAAATGAGGAGTCGGAGCAACTTGAAAGTTCAAAATATCTTCCAAACCATAAGGCGCAAATAGCTCTAAAGTTGCGTCAGCATGCAAGCGAAGTCCTATCGCCGTACAACGTTCGGGATATTTACTCATAGCGTCACAGGAATTCATATACGGTTCCGTATGGGGACTATGCTGATGCATATAGACCTGATTTTTCAACTCCCACTGATACTGGGGGAAGTCCTCTCTCAACTTGTTTTCTAGAGCTAGCGTTTCTTCGTAACTCACATCTGGGTCAAAGAAAATCACATCCACATCCGTTTCACGGTCAAAGGCTGGCTTATCTGACAAGAGATTCCAGATAAAATTTCGGACCGAACCAGCTGCCAACCAGGAATCTTTCAACTCCAAGTCACGGATGATGGTCAGAATAGCCATCATGTCAGAATTTTCCCTGAAAGAGTCTAAGATTTCAGACTTATTTTTCAATGTATTCATACCCCAAATGCTCATAAGCCTTAGCTGTCGCGACCCGTCCTGAACGAGTTCGCATGATAAAGCCTTTCTGGATCAGGTAAGGTTCGTACATGTCTTCTACCGTCTCACGCTCTTCGGCGATATTAACCGAAAGGGTACCTAGACCGACAGGACCGCCACCATACATTTCAATCATGGTACGGAGAATTTTCTGGTCAACATAATCCAAACCTTCATGGTCTACATCCAGCATAGTCAAAGCCTTATCCGTAATCACATCATCAATCAAGCCATCGCCCATAATCTGCGCAAAGTCGCGCACGCGCTTAAGGAGACGATTAGCGATACGAGGAGTCCCACGACTGCGTAAAGCCAACTCCGAAGCTGCTTCATGAGTGATTTCCATCTCAAAGATATCTGCCGTCCGCTCGACAATCTCTGTCAAGTCGTCATGGGTATAGTATTCCATGTGACCAGTGATTCCAAAACGTGCACGAAGAGGATTTGAGAGCATCCCTGCTCGTGTCGTCGCACCAATCAAGGTAAACGGTGGCAAGTCTAGATGAACGCTACGGCTAGCTTCCCCTGCTCCAATCATGATGTCGATGTAGAAATCTTCCATGGCACTGTATAGAACCTCTTCTACCGACATGGGCAAGCGATGAATCTCATCAATAAAAAGAACATCTCCTGGCTCCAAGTCATTCAAAATCGCTACCAAATCACCGGCTTTTTCGATGACAGGACCAGACGTCTGCTTGAGATTAACTCCCAATTCATTGGCAATGACAAAAGCCATGGTTGTTTTCCCGAGACCTGGAGGGCCAAACAAAAGAACATGGTCCAGCGCCTCATCACGCATTTTTGCTGCCTCGATAAAGATTTGAAGCTGATCCTTGACCTTGTCTTGTCCGATATATTCACGTAAATATTGGGGACGGAGGGTACGTTCTACCAACTCCTCATCACCCATGATTTCATTATCTAAAATTCTACTCATGTTCCTATTATAGCAAAAATCCAGCCTACAAACAAAAAAGCCACCTGATTTGGTGGCTTCTTTAGGGAGATTATTATGAAAAAGAAAAGTTAGGATTTCTATTAAATAAAGTTAGGAGGTCTTTACTTAATGGTTACATGATACATGAGTAAACTTAAAGTTAACTTAACCTATAATTTTTATTTTTTTGCTAGAGATTTTAACTACTACCAGCCAAAGCAGAAAAGTTAGGAGGCAGATACTCACCACTATTAAGTATGTTTCTTCCTTTGTTAAAAGGTTCTGCCAATTAAGCCGGACTCCTAATTTTTCTTGAAACTCTTCTAATAAGCTACTATTCCCCATAAATGTAGTTTCTAATTGCTCCTTCATTAAGGCCTGTCTATAGAGAGAAGCAAGATAGGTAGCCGGTGTGCACTTCATGAGAACTTGAGCGAAGTTAGGAAGAATTCCCATTGGTACATAAGTTCCTACTAAAAATCCTGAAGCTGTACCTACAATGGTAGCCAATTTACCCAGACTATCTACTGACTGGAAATGGTAAATCAAGAGTGCATTTACCAATGTTGAAAGGAGACTACTTAGCAGCATGATTAAACTTATTTCAAATAGCTTACTCATAGCTGGAATTTCTTGAAAATAAAGGCTCATAACAATAAGCATAAAGGCTTGCATAACAAAGGAAATGATAAGGCTACTAATAAGATAAGACAGTTGCAAGCCCCAGCTCCCTAAATCTGTCAAAAAGAGATCCTGATCCACTTGATTTTCACGGTCTTGTACCATCTGGGTCAAAGCTGTAAAACTGGTTGTAATCCCAGTCACAGCCAAGGTTCCACCCATCAGCCAGTTATTTAAAAGGCTCTTATTATCAGGAAGTTGGGACCAGGCATCCATCAAATTTTTCTGCAAAAAAATGATATAGAGTAGAAAGGAAATCAAAGCTCCCAGTAATGAGAAAAAGACTCCTGAACGATTACGAAAATACAATAAAAAATCACGTTTTAATAAGGCTAACATCAGCGCACCTCTCTTCCTGTAAGGGCTATGAAGGCATCATCCATAGTTCCTGGACGAAATTCAAAGCCAGCAATCTTCTCACGAACTTGGGTCAAATAATCAATAGCTTCCAATTGGTTCTCGGGATAAAGACTATACTCAAACTCATTTTCTTTTTCCACAGGCATATTTTTAGGTAAGAATTTCTCCACTTGCTTGTCTTTAAAATAAATTTTTAAAAGATTAGAAGCATACTCACTTTTAATCTCAGCAGCAGAACCTTGGGCAATAACCTTTCCATGATCTATAATATAAAGTTGATTTGCCTCATCTGCTTCATCCAGATAATGAGTCGTTAAGATAATAGTCATCCCTTCATCTCTTTGTAGACGATACAATAAATCCCAAATGGATTTACGAGTCTGAATATCTAGTCCAGTCGTAGGCTCATCTAGAAATAAAATATCGGGATTGGATAGGAGAGCCCGAGCAATGTCAACTCGACGTTTCTGTCCTCCTGATAAAGTTCCATAAAGTTGTTTTTGAAAAGCAGTCAACCCTAGTTGATTGATTAAATCTTCCACACGACCACCTTTAATCCCCTTATACTGCTGGGCTCGAATGGTTAGGTTTTCTTTGACTGTCAACTTTTCATCCAATACACTTGCTTGAAAAACAACTCCAATCCTAGTATTGGGCGCATAGATGATTTGACCATTAGTAGCTCGTTTAAGTCCGATTAACATTGAAATCGTGGTCGATTTGCCAGCCCCATTAGGTCCTAAGATTGCGTTAAAACTTCCTTTTTTAAACTCTAAATTTATATCTTTTACTGCTGTATGGTCTCCATAGTTCTTAGTGAGGCCTTTTGCTTGTAAAATCATATTTCCTTCCTCCTTTTTACACCTTCAGTTTAACAAAAAGGAAAAAGAAAAAATATAGTTTGGTGCTATGTGGTCGAAATGGATGATTATGTGGTCAATTCTACCTTAAAACTTCTGAATTTGAACATAAAAAAGCCACCTGATTTGGTGGCTTCTTTAGGGAGATTATTATGAAAAAGAAAAGTTTAGGATTTCTATTAAATAAAGTTAGGAGGTCTTTACTTAATGATTACATGATACATGAGTAAACTTAAAGTTAACTTAAGATAAAAGAATTATTTTAATTTTTTTTCGATCCACCCAAATCATTCCTGTACAATCATAAGTAGATAAGGTTTCAAACCCCAGAGAACGGTAAAAACCCAAGGTTTTTTCTGTCTGTTCAGTCGCTAGTTGTATTTGATAGGCATCCTTATAGTCAGCCAAGGCTTCTTTCATCAAGTTACTACCAATTCCTTGGCGCTGATAGCTAGGCAAAACAATCAAATCCTGGACAAAAACGGATGAAAAACCGTCTCCAACCAGACGCACTAAACCAACGATTTCCTCACCATCACGGGCAAGATAAGTTGCTAGTGAGTGATACAAGGCCTGCTCCAACATCTGTGGCTGATTGGTATAGTTTGTCCAACCAACTGCCTGATAGAGATGCAAAACATCATCAATTGAAACAGAGCTTTCTTTTGTAATCTTAATCATAGCAAACCTTTCTAACATTTCCTAAGCGATTTTATCTGCTGCCCATTTTTATCAAAATTTTCAGGATGCAACCACGATTCAAAACGAGCTTTGACCTTTGGCCAGTCCTTATCGATCATAGACATCCAATCCGTGTCTCTGGTGCGACCTTTATAGATAACAGCTTGGCGGAAGGTTCCTTCATAGACAAAGCCCAAACGTTCTGCTGCTTTTCTAGATTGAAGATTGAGGGCGTCGCACTTCCACTCATAGCGTCGATAGTTGAGTTCTTCAAAAACATAACGAGCTAGCAAATAGTGAGCTTCTGTTCCCATCCTGGTCTGTTTGAGAGCCGGAGAAAAGGTCACCGCGCCAACTTCAATGGTGCGATTGGCTTGGTCAATACGCATGAGCGAAAAAGTACCCAGTGCTTTACCAGTCGCTTTATCAATAATCGTATAATAGAAGCGATCCTTTCGCTCAATCATCTGCTTTAAAGAGACGATTAATTCTTCTAGATTTTCTACTGGTGGTTGAAAGAGATAGGTCCACATGTCACGGGGGCTATCGGGGCCATAGACAGCTAACAAATCCTCTGCATGCTTTTCCACTGAAAGAGCTTCTAGAATCGTATACTGTCCTTCTATCCGTACAAGCGAGGGTAAAACTCCAGGTGTATTATCTACAGGTTCACCAATCATCTGACCATATTCATTTACTGGCATAGCTTTCTCCTTATCTCACACTTATAAGTTTAAAGATGTGAATAGTATATCACATCTCACAGGTAATCTACAAAAAATCCTCCAGAACTTAGCTCTGAAGGACTTTTAAATTTATTTCGTTACGATATTTACAAGCTTGTTAGGTACACTAATCACTTTCACGATGTCCTTGCCATCGATCTCTGCTTTGACTTTGTCATCAGCCAGAGCAATTTCTTGCAATTCTTCGCGTGACAGATCTTTAGCGACCATGAGTTTGGCACGGACTTTTCCTTTGATTTGAACAACGATTTCGATTTCGTCTTCAACCAATTTGCTTTCGTCCCAAGTTGGCCAAGCCACGTAAGAGATAGACTCACCTGTTGCTGCCACTGTTTGCCAGAGTTCTTCTGCCAAATGAGGCGCAAATGGGGCAATCAATTGGATAAAGCCTTTGGCGTAATCCACGTAGAGTTTGTCTTCCTTGTTAGCTGCGTTGATAAAGACCATGAGCTGGGCAATGGCTGTGTTGAATTTCATGGACTCGATTTGCTCTGTGACAGCTTTAACGGTTTCGTTATAAACCTTGTCTAGAGCACCATTGTTTTCCGCAACGATTTCTTTACTTGTGATCAAACGGTAAACACGGTCGAGGAACTTACGGCTTCCTTCTAGACCTTCTTCTGACCAAGCGATTGAAGCATCAAGTGGTCCCATGAACATTTCATAGACACGAAGGGTATCAGCACCGTATTGTTCCACCACATCGTCTGGGTTCACCACGTTCTTGAGGGATTTAGACATCTTAGCCGGTGCTTGCTCCAATTCTTCCCCTGTTTCCATGTGGAAGAATGAACCATCACGTTTTTCAACCTTGTCAGTCGCCACAAGAGCACCACGGTGGTCACGGTAGCTAGTTCCCAAGATCATTCCTTGGTTAAAGAGTTTTTGGAATGGTTCTTTGGTTGGAACAACACCGATATCATAGAGGAATTTATGCCAGAAACGAGCGTAAAGTAAGTGGAGAACGGCATGCTCTGCACCACCCACGTAGATATCCACGGGCAACCATTGTTTGAGGAGATCCTCATCAGCCAATTTCTCTGTGTTATGTGGATCAATGTAACGGAGGTAGTACCAGCTTGAACCAGCCCATTGTGGCATAGTGTTGGTTTCACGACGACCTTTGACGCCATCTTCACGAGTCACTTCCAGCCAGTCGGTCAAGTTAGCCAATGGGCTTTCCCCAGTACCTGAAGGGCGGATGTCCTTGGTTACCGGCAAGACAAGTGGGAGGTCGCTTTCTGGAACGGCTGTCGAAGTCCCATCTTCCCAATGAATGATTGGGATTGGTTCACCCCAGTAACGTTGACGGCTAAAGAGCCAGTCGCGGAGGCGGTAAGTCACCTTCTCTTGGCCACAACCTTTTTCTTCTAACCAAGCCACAATCTTGGCAATCGCATCTTCCTTGTTCAGTCCATCAAGGAAGTCTGAGTTAACGTGAAGGCCATCTTCTGTGTAAGCAGTTTCTGCTACATTTCCACCTTCCAGTACTTCTACGATTGGAAGACCAAACTGTTTAGCAAATTCCCAGTCACGTTGGTCATGGGCTGGTACGGCCATTACCGCACCTGTACCATAGCTAGCGAGAACGTAGTCGGCAATCCAAATTGGAATTTCTTTGCCGTTTACAGGGTTGATGGCATAAGCACCCGTCCAAACTCCTGTTTTTTCCTTGGCAAGGTCTGTACGAGCCAAGTCTGACTTGAGGCTAGCTTGATGTTTGTAGTCTGCTACAGCCTCAGCCTGTTCAGGACTTGTGATGGCATCTACTAGTTCATGCTCAGGCGCCAAGACAGTGAAAGTCGCACCAAAAAGGGTGTCAGGACGAGTGGTAAAGACGGTGAATTCCTTATCTGTTCCCTTCACTTTAAAGGTTACATTAGCACCAGTTGATTTACCAATCCAGTTGCGTTGCATGTCCTTGATAGACTCTGGCCAGTCAAGGTCATCCAAGTCATTGAGCAAGCGCTCTGCATAGGCCGTGATTTTGAGCATCCATTGGCGCATTGGTTTACGGACAACTGGATAGCCTCCACGCTCAGATGTTCCATCTGGAAGAACTTCTTCGTTGGCGATGGCCGTTCCCAATTCTTCGACCCAGTTTACTGGTACTTCCGCTTCATAGGCCAAGCCTTTTTCATAAAGCTTGGTAAAGATCCATTGCGTCCACTTGTAGTAGTTTGGATCAGTTGTATTTACCTCACGGTCCCAGTCGTAAGAGAATCCAAGCGCATTGATTTGGCGTTTGAAGTTGGCAATGTTTTCCGCTGTGAATTCCGCTGGATCATTCCCTGTATCCATAGCATATTGCTCTGCAGGCAAACCAAAGGCATCCCATCCCATTGGGTGAAGGACGTTGTAGCCTTGGGCACGTTTGAAACGGCTGAGGATATCAGTCGCTGTGTATCCTTCTGGGTGCCCTACGTGAAGACCCGCTCCAGATGGGTAAGGGAACATGTCCAATGCATAGAACTTAGGTTTTGAGGCATCTGTTCCTGTCTTAAAAGTGTGATGGTCAGCCCAGTATTTCTGCCACTTAGGCTCGATTTCTTTGTGATTGTAAAAACTCATGCTGTCTCTCCAATTTTCGTGATGCTCCTATTATACCATTTTTAGGGGAAATATTGTTCCTCTTTTCGTGTTTTTTATCGTTTCGCCCTTTGAATACTAAACTATTTTACAAATAAATTCTAAAAATTCTCCAATTTATATAATTTCCTATTCAAACAATTCTTAATAAATAATATAGATGCAAGATAGGGCTTTTTATGGTAGAATATAGGAAAGTGCTTTCTCAGAAGGAGGGGAAAATGAACAAACAAACCATCGCTGTTTTAGGGCCTGGTTCTTGGGGTACTGCTCTGTCACAAGTTTTAAATGACAATGGACATGAAGTACGTATCTGGGGAAATATTCCTGACCAAATTGACGAAATCAATACACAACATACCAACAAACGCTATTTTAAGGATATTGTATTAGACGAAAAGATTGTTGCCTATCATGATTTGGCAGAAGTCTTGAAGGGCGTTGACGCTGTCTTGTTCGTAGTTCCAACTAAGGTGACAAGATTGGTAGCTCAACAAGTAGCTGCTGTTCTTGATCATAAAGTGGTTATTATGCATGCTTCAAAAGGTCTCGAGCCAAATAGTCACAAACGTCTTTCAACCATTCTTGAAGAAGAAATCCCTGAAGAGTTCCGTAGTGAAATTGTGGTTGTATCTGGTCCTAGTCACGCAGAAGAAACAATTGTACGTGACATCACCTTGATTACTGCTGCTTCTAAAGATTTAGAGACAGCTCAGTATGTTCAAGCACTCTTTAGCAACCACTACTTCCGTCTTTATACCAATACAGATGTGATTGGAGTGGAAACAGCTGGTGCTCTTAAAAATATCATTGCTGTTGGTGCAGGGGCCCTTCATGGACTTGGCTTTGGTGATAATGCTAAGGCTGCCATTATCACGCGCGGGCTTGCGGAAATCACTCGTCTGGGGGTTAAACTTGGAGCAAATCCATTAACTTACAGTGGTCTTTCTGGAGTTGGGGATTTAATCGTTACAGGAACTTCTGTCCACTCACGTAACTGGCGTGCTGGAGATGCTCTTGGGCGCGGTGAAGCCTTGGCAGATATCGAAGCAAATATGGGAATGGTCATTGAAGGAATTTCAACAACCAAAGCTGCTTACGAATTGGCGCAAGAGCTTGGAGTCTATATGCCTATTACCCAGGCTATTTACCAAGTTATTTATGAAAATGTTAATATTAAGGATGCTGTTTCTGAACTCATGAGTAACGAGTTCAAGGCAGAAAACGAGTGGTCATAATCACCGTTAGAAAGGAAGCTCATGAAGCAAAAAGTTAGAAAAGCTGTTATCCCTGCCGCGGGGCTTGGAACTCGTTTCCTCCCGGCAACCAAAGCCTTGGCCAAAGAAATGTTGCCAATCGTGGATAAGCCAACTATCCAATTCATCGTAGAAGAAGCTCTTAAATCTGGAATTGAGGACATCCTTGTGGTAACAGGGAAGTCAAAACGTTCTATCGAAGACCACTTTGACTCAAACTTTGAACTAGAATACAACCTCAGGGAAAAAGGAAAAACGGATCTCTTAAGATTAGTTGATGAAACGACTGGCATGCGCCTTCACTTCATCCGTCAGACACACCCACGTGGCCTCGGAGATGCCGTTTTACAAGCCAAAGCATTCGTTGGGAATGAACCTTTTGTGGTGATGCTCGGAGATGACCTCATGGATATCACTGATGACAATGCTGTCCCATTGACTAAGCAACTTATGAATGATTACGAAGAGACTCACGCTTCTACTATCGCCGTAATGCCTGTACCACACGAAGAAGTTTCTGCCTATGGTGTTATCGCACCTCAAGGTGAAGGAAAAGATGGACTTTATAGCGTTGAAACCTTCGTTGAAAAACCAGCTCCTGAAGATGCACCAAGTGATTTAGCAATCATCGGCCGTTACCTTCTCACACCTGAGATTTTTGGTATTCTTGAAAACCAAACACCTGGTGCCGGAAATGAAATCCAGCTAACAGACGCTATTGATACCCTCAACAAAACCCAACGAGTATTTGCTCGTGAATTTAAAGGTTCACGTTATGACGTTGGAGATAAGTTTGGATTCATGAAGACTTCCATCGAATATGCCCTCAAACATCCTCAAGTTAAAGACCACTTGAAAGACTACTTGATTGATCTTGGAAAAGAACTATCAGGTGAATAACAAACCCTTAAACCAGGTTGAAAACACCTGGTTTTCTGCTGCCTAAACACCTCCAAAGCTAGTCCAAGCCTAATTTCTTGCAATCATTGCTTTTATGGTATAATAATAAGGAGTGAGGAAAGAAATGAAGAATAAATTATTATTTATGAAAGAAAAAGGACTGGCCTTACTGGAGTCCCTTAAAACAAAACTAAAAAATATACATCTAGGAAAAAAAGGTCCTAAAAATTCTAAAAAGAAAAAGCAAACCAAAACGAATATTTGGACTATCTTTGCCAATATCTTACTGGGAATCAAGGCAACCTTTAATACCCTATTCATCATCGCCTTTCTTGGTGGACTTTTAGGTACTGGGGTTGTTTTCGGTTATGCTGTATCTCTATTTGACAAAGTGACCGTCCCTCAAACAGAAGATTTAGTCAAACAAGTGAACGATATTTCATCCATCTCTGAAATTCGCTATGCTGATGGTTCCATGATTGGCGCTATTGAAAGCGACCTCCTTCGGACATCTGTCGCATCAGATGCTATTTCAGAAAATCTCAAGCAAGCTATCGTTGCGACCGAGGATGAACATTTCGCTGAACACAATGGAGTCGTTCCTAAAGCGGTTATTCGTGCCAGTCTAGGAAACTTTATCGGACTTGGTTCTTCTAGTGGAGGCTCTACACTAACACAGCAGCTCATTAAGCAGCAAGTGGTTGGGGATGCTCCTACACTAGCTCGTAAAGCTACTGAAATCGTGGATGCCTTGGCCTTGGAGAGAGCAATGAGCAAGGACGAAATCTTGACAACCTATCTCAATGTCGCTCCATTTGGTCGTAACAATAAAGGGCAAAATATCGCAGGAGCTCAACAAGCTGCCAAGGGTATTTTCGGTGTTGACGCCAATCAGCTAACGATACCTCAAGCAGCCTTCATAGCAGGCTTACCACAAAGTCCCATCTCTTACTCACCTTATGAATCTACTGGGGAGATGAAGAGCGAAGAGGATATGGCACTTGGTATCAAACGTTCCAAAGATGTTCTTTACAATATGTACAGAACTGGAGTCCTTAGTCAAGAAGACTACGAAACCTATAAGGCATACGACATCAAGCAAGATTTCTTGCCAGCTGAAAGTGTAGACGTAACTTCTAGGGGCTATCTCTACTTTACTGCTCTCGATGAAGCAACTAATCTCATGTATGACTACTTGGTACAAAAAGACAATGTCTCTGCCCAAGAACTAAAAAACGAGTCTATCCAAAAGTCCTATCGTGAATTAGCTGAAAAAGAAATTCAAAATGGTGGTTACCGTATCACAACTACAATCGACAAAGCTATCCATACTGCCATGCAAGATGCAGTGGCCAACTATGGCTATCTAGTTGATGATAATACCGGTCAACCTGAAGTCGGAAATGTTTTGATGGATAATCAAACGGGAGCTATCTTAGGTTTTATTGGTGGCCGCGATTACCAAAGTAACCAAAACAACCACGCTTTTAATACCAAACGTTCTCCTGCTTCAACTACTAAACCAATCCTAGCCTACAGTATTGCCATTGACCAAGGTTTGATGGGAAGTGCAAGTGTCCTATCTAACTATCCAACTAACTTCTCAAACGGAAACCCAATCATGTATGTCAATAGCCCTGGTACAGCCATGATGAGCTTGAAAGAAGCCCTCAATTATTCGTGGAACATCCCAGCCTACTGGACTTACCGCACACTCCGTGAAAAGGGTGTTGATGTTCGCTCTTACATGGAAAAAATGGGCTATGAAATCCCGGAATACGACATTGAAAGTTTGCCTATGGGTGGAGGAATCGATGTTACTGTAGCTCAACATACAAACGGATACCAAACCTTAGCCAACAACGGTGTTTATCATAAAAAATTCATGATTTCGAAAATCGAAAAAACTAGTGGTGAGGTTATCTATGAGCACAAAGACGAACCTGTTCAGGTATACTCTAAAGCGACTGCAACCATTATGCAGAGCTTGTTGAGAGATGTTATTTCGTCACGAATCACTTCAAGCTTCCAGAGCGACCTTGCTGCTATCAATCCAAGTTTAGCGGGTGCTGACTGGATTGGTAAAACTGGTACAACCAATGAAGATGGTGATATGTGGCTTATGCTTTCAACTCCAAGATTGACACTTGGGGGTTGGCTTGGCCACGATGACAATCGACCTCTTGGAAAGGGAGCTGGTCACTACCGCAATGCTAAATATATGGCTTATCTGGTAAATGCTATTCAGCAAGCTTCTCCTTCTGTTTGGGGTTCTGAACGCTTTAGTCTTGACTCCAGCGTCACTTCTTCTCAAGTTCTTAGATCGACTGGTCAGAAACCAGGTAAGGTTACTATTAACGGCAGAGAAATTGAAGTAACTGGAGAAATGGTAACCAGCTACTGGGCAAACCAAACTGGTGCTCCGACTACTACCTATAAATTCGCTATTGGTGGAAGTGACTCTGATTACCAAAATGCTTGGAATACGATTTTGGGGAGTTTACCAAGGTCATCAAATTCCAACAATAATAACTCAAACAACAATAATAACTCAAACAACAATAGCAATAATAACAATAATCGAAATAATAACAACAATAATAATAGCAATAGTAACAGCAATAACGGTAATAATAACAATAATATTACCAACGGAAGTAACGACTCTTCGTCAAATAGACTACAACGCTAACCTTTTATATGAATCAGTATCAAAAGAATATTTTTAAGGGGACCATCTACTCCCTCCTATCTGGATTAATATGGGGTATTTGTGGCATTTTAGGAGAATTCTTCTTTACGCATTATCCAGTATCATCCGGCTGGATTACTTCCATGCGACTAAGCCTTGCAGGTGGTTTCGTACTTATCTTTTCTAGCTTTAAGTTCCGTTCACAGCTATTCGATATCTGGAGAAAGCGCAAAAACTATCTGCCTTTTCTGGCTTATGTCATCTTAGGAATCTTCTCTGTTCAGTATTTCTTCTATCTTTGTGTAGAGTACTCTAATGCGACAACTGCAACCATCCTACAATTTATCAGTCCTGTCTTCATTCTTATCTACAACCGTATCATCTACAAGAAAAAAGCTTCTAAAAAAGCAATCTTCTATGTTTTAACTGCTATGCTTGGAGTCTTTTTGATGGCTACCAAAGGCGATTTGTCTAAGTTATCCATCACTCCTATTGCCTTACTAACTGGACTTCTCAGTGCCCTAGGGGTTATGTTTAATGTCATCTTACCCCAACCATTTGCTCGAAAATACGGTTTTGTGCCAACTGTTGGCTGGGGAATGATGCTAGCTGGACTCTTTAGTAATTTTCTCTACCCCGTTTATAGAATTAGCTTTCAGCTGGATTGGGTGAGCATCTTGATTTGTTTGACCATTGCCTTTCTGGGAACAGCTTTTGCCTTTTTCCTATCCATGAAGGCTGTCTCGTTGGTATCCCCATTGGTGGTATCGGTCGTCAGTGCTAGCGAACCTCTATCCTCTGCTATTCTAAGCGTTCTATTTCTAGGTCTGGTCTTAGATAGCTACCTGCTATTAGCTATGATTTTGATTATTATTCCCATGATCTTCTTATCCATCGAAGAATCAAAAGACAAACTGAAAGAATCTTCTTTTAACACTTAAGGCTTCAATTTTGAAGCCTTTTTTGGTAGAATAGTAAGCATTACAAAGAGTGAGGAGACATCTATGACTGCTACAAAAATGAATGCACAAGAAATTATCCAATTTATCGCAAATGCTGAGAAAAAGACAAGTGTAAAAGTGACCTTTGAGGGGCAACTTGCCGGAGATATTCCTGCTTCTGTTACCAAACTTGGAAATGTTCTTTTTGGAGACTGGAAAGATATCGCTCCTCTTCTTGAAGGACTTACAGAAAACAAGGACTATGTTGTTGAGCAAGACGCTCGCAACTCAGCTGTACCTCTCCTTGATAAACGCGACATCAATGCTCGTATCGAACCAGGCGCTATCATCCGTGACCAGGTTGAGATTGGCGACAACGCTGTTATCATGATGGGAGCTGTTATCAATATCGGTGCTGAAATCGGTGCTGGCACTATGATTGACATGGGTGCTATTCTAGGCGGACGTGCTATTGTCGGTAAAAATAGTCACGTGGGTGCGGGAGCTGTTCTTGCAGGTGTTATCGAACCAGCTAGTGCAGAGCCTGTCCGTGTCGGTGATAATGTACTCATCGGTGCTAACGCTGTGGTTATCGAAGGTGTTCAAATCGGTAGCGGATCTGTTGTTGCAGCAGGTGCCATCGTCACTCAAGATGTTCCAGAAAATGTTGTGGTGGCAGGTGTTCCGGCTCGTATCATCAAAGAAATTGATAGCCAAACCCAACAAAAAACAGCGCTAGAAGATGCGCTTCGTACCTTGTAATTAGTAACAGAGGCGGAACCCTTTCCAGCCTCTTTATCGTATCAATAGAAGGAAATTAGATATGTTAGATTTGATTCAAACTCGACGCGATCTTCACCAAATTCCTGAGATTGGTTTAGAAGAATTCAAGACTCAAGCTTATTTGCTAAGTGTCATTGAGAAATTAACAGCTGGCAAGGATTTTGTTCAAATTCGGACCTGGCGAACAGGCATTTTAGTTTACTTGCAGGGAAGTCAGCCAGAACGTACCATTGGTTGGCGGACAGATATCGATGGACTCCCAATCGTTGAACAAACAGGCCTTCCTTTTGCCTCTCAACATCCAGACCGCATGCATGCTTGTGGACACGATTTTCATATGACCATTGCCCTTGGAAGTCTCGAACGTGCTCTGGAAAACCAACCAAAAAACAATCTCCTCTTTCTCTTCCAACCTGCCGAGGAAAACGAAGCCGGCGGTATGCTCATGTATGAAGATGATGCCTTTGGCGACTGGTTGCCTGACCAATTCTATGGGCTTCATGTTCGTCCAGACCTAAAGGTTGGTCAGATTGCGACCAATACCCATACACTCTTTGCAGGTACTTGCGAAGTCAAGATTCGCTTTCAGGGTAAAGGGGGACACGCTGCCTTTCCACATGAAGCAAACGATGCTCTGGTTGCAGCTAGCTATTTTGTCACTCAAGTTCAGTCGGTTGTCAGTCGTAATGTAGACCCTATCGAGGGAGCTGTCGTCACTTTTGGTGTTTTTCAAGCTGGTACAACCAATAATGTCATCGCTGATACAGCCTTCTTACATGGAACCATTCGAGCTCTTACACATAGCATGAGTCTCTTGGTTCAAAAACGTGTCAAAGCCATCGCTGAAGGTGTGGCTGCTGCTTTTGATATGGAAGTGGAAGTTGAACTCAAGCAGGGAGGTTACCTACCTGTCGAAAACAACCCTGAATTAGCCCAGGAATTAATGACCTTTTTTGATGAAAAAGAGGGCATTGAACTAATCGACATTGAACCTGCCATGACAGGGGAGGACTTTGGTTATCTTCTATCAAAGATTCCTGGAGTCATGTTCTGGCTTGGAATTGATAGTCCCTATGCTCTTCACCATCCACAGATGAGTCCTAAGGAAGAAGCTCTGGCTGTCGGTGTCGAGGCTGTATCAAGCTTTTTAGCAAAGAAAGCTGCGGAGTAAACAATGAAAAAAGCCCTACGCAAGCAGGTCTTGCAAGAACTCAAATCTCTATCCAAAGAAGAAAAGGAAGTCATGGACGCTTGGTTGACTGAGCAACTACTTCTACATCCCTTCTACAAGGAAGCAAAAACCATCGCCACTTACCTGTCTTTTCCTCATGAATTTCAGACAGCTAGACTCATTGAACAGGCTCAAAAAGATGGGAAAACACTCCTCATTCCCAAAACCTATCCACATGGAAAAATGGACTTTGTTCTATATGAACCAGAGAAACTCGAAAGAAATTCTTTTGGACTTCTTGAACCTCAAGGAGACTTCACAATCCTTGAACCCTCTCAAATTGACCTGATTCATGTTCCTGGTTTGGCTTTCAATCCTTCAAGATATAGGGTTGGCTACGGTGGTGGCTACTACGACCGCTACTTGGAGCATTTCCCAGGTCATACTATTAGTACGCTTTATCCTTGTCAGATTCAGAACTTCCATCCTGATCTACACGATATTCCCGTTAAGGAGGTAATTATCTATGAAAGAGATTTTTGATCGTCGTTATCCCGTCACGAGCTTCTTTCTTCTCGTGACAACCCTGGTTTTTATCATCATGTTTCTAACCAGTGGTTTCAACTATACCAGCGCAGCCACCTTGTATAAATTCGGAGCTGTGTATCCCCCTGCTATCAAGGCCATGCCTGAACAAATCTGGCGCTTATTCTCCGCAACCTTTGTCCACATTGGCTTGGAGCATTTTTTAGTCAACATGCTATCCCTCTACTTTTTGGGGCGTCAGATGGAGGACATCTTTGGTTCCAAGCAGTTTTTCTTTATCTACCTCTTATCAGGTATGATGGGGAATCTCTTTGTCCTAGTTTTTAGCCCTGATGCCATTACCGCAGGTGCTTCAACTGCCCTCTACGGTATGTTTGCCTCAATTGTTGTTCTCCGATATGCTTCACGCAATCCCTATCTCCAACAGCTTGGTCAATCCTACCTCTCCCTCTTGGTCATCAACCTAGTAGGAAGTATTTTAATGCCTGGCATCAGCCTTGCTGGACATCTAGGTGGAGCTGTCGGGGGTGCATTACTGGCTATCGTCTTCCCAGTTCGAGGAGAACGAAAGATTTACAACCTAGGCCAACGTGCTCTAGCAACCCTAGCCTTTATTGCTTTATCAGCTCTACTACTTTTTATCGGACTATTCTAAGAACAAGAAAAACCATTGGAAACTCTCTCAGAGAGCTTTATTTCCAATGGTTTTTTTGAATCTATTTGAAAAGTAGCTTAAAATCCATTATTGTCACTGAGTTCTTTGAACCAGTGGCCTGATTTTTTCAAGCGACGTTCTTGTGTTTCTAAGTCAAGCTCGACCAAACCGTAGCGGTTTTTATAGCTGTTGAGCCATGACCAGCAATCGATAAAGGTCCAGATTAAGTAGCCTTTACAGTTAGCACCGTCTTCAATGGCGCGATGAAGTTCAGCCAGATGCCCTTTGACAAAGTCAATACGGTAATCATCCTGAATCATTCCATTCTCACGGAATTTATCCTCACCTTCAACACCCATCCCATTCTCGGTCAGCATCCACTCAATATTCCCATAGTTTTCCTTGATGTTTTGAGCAATGTCATAAATTCCTTGCTCGTAGATTTCCCAACCACGGTGCGGATTGATCTTACGACCAGGCATGACGTAAGGTTCATAGAAATGCTCTGGCAAGAGCGGGCTGTCAGGATGCTTAGCAAAACGTGGCGCCATGACACGCAAAGGCTGGTAGTAGTTGACTCCAAGGAAATCTACTGTGTGCTCACGAATAAGCTCCAACTCCTCAGCTGTAGAATCTGGCAGCAAATCATGCTCAGCTAAAATTTCCACTAATTCTTCTGGATAAGTTCCCAAGACAGATGGATCTAGGAAAGATTGAGCTTGGAATAGATCAGCAATGCGTGCAGCTTTGACATCGGCAGGATGCTGACTACGTGGATAGGCTGGTGTCAAGTTGAGGACAATCCCAATCTTAGAACCTGGCAATATTTCGTGACAAGCCTTCACCGCAAGAGTGCTGGCTAGCTGGGTATGGTAGGCAACCTTAACGGCTGCTTTGGCGTCCACCTTATGAGGGTAATGGGCATCATAGAAATAGCCAAACTCTACAGGAACGATAGGCTCATTGAAGGTAATCCACTGATCTACCAAGTCTCCATAAGTTTCAAAACAGAAACGCGCATAGTCTTCATAAGCCTTGATGGTCGCCTTATTTTCCCAACCATCGCCATCCTCTTGAAGGGCAAAAGGCAGATCAAAATGATAGAGATTGACTAAGAGACGAATGCCCTTGGCCTTAATAGCTTCAAAAACCTGACGGTAGAAAACTACACCTTGAGGATTGACTTCTCCACGACCCTGTGGGAAAATACGAGACCACTGGATAGAAGTTCGAAAGGCTGTATGCCCAGTTTCTAGCAAAAGTTCAATATCCTTTTCCCAGTTCTCATAGAAGGTCGATGTTTTGTCTGGTCCAATCCCATTATAGTAGCGATTTGGCTCTACTTGGTACCAATAATCCCAGAGATTATCTCCCTTGCCATCACCAGGTACTCGCCCTTCTGTCTGTGGCCCAGAAGTTGAGGAACCCCAGACAAAATCCTTTGGAAATTTTAGCATAGCACTACCTCTTTTTACGATTTTAATGTTTACTTTCTCTCATTATAAAGAAAAAACAAGGCAAAAACTAGTTACATTTTTGTCTTGTTTTTCTTCTGATTATAGATTTTATTTATTTGTTAGGATTTCAAGGGTTTCAAGCAAGCTATCTGCGTGAACTTCGATTGTATCTCCTGTCGCCTTGATCTTCACTTCTACAATCCCGTCAGCTGCTTTCTTCCCAACAGTGATACGAATTGGAAGACCGATCAAGTCGCTATCGCTAAATTTAACACCGACACGTTCGTTACGGTCATCCGTCAAGACTTCGTAGCCTTTATTTACCAAAGCTTCTTCGATACGATTTGTCAATGCAAGACTTGCTTCATCCTTGACATTAACTGGAATCAAGTGCACATCGAACGGTGCCAATTCTTTAGGGAAGTTGATGCCCCAAGCGTAACGGTATTCACCCTTTGGAGTTTTGTTAACAAAGAGGCGAGCATGTTGCTCCATAACTGCTGAAAGGAGACGACTAACACCGATACCGTAGCATCCCATGATGATTGGCACAGCACGGCCATTTTCATCCAAGACATCTGCTCCCATACTTGCTGAGTAACGAGTCCCGAGTTTAAAGATGTGACCAATCTCGATCCCACGCGCAAAGTTAAGAACACCTTGTCCGTCAGGAGAAATTTCACCTTCACGAACTTCACGGATATCCACATACTCAGCAGTGAAGTCACGACCTGGGTTTACACCAGTTAAGTGGTAACCATCTTCGTTGGCACCAACAACAGCATTACGGCTATCTTGTACCTTGCGGTCAGCGATAATCTTAACATTTTCTGGAAGATCTACTGGCCCAAGTGAACCAAAGTCCGCTCCTAATAATTCTTTCACTTCTGCCTCAGTTGCAGGTTCTAAGAAGTCTGCTCCAAGGTAGTTTTTCAATTTGACTTCATTGAGTTGGTCATTGCCAACGAGTAGGGCAACAACTGGCTCCTCGTCTGCGATATAAACCAAGGTCTTGATTGTTTGCTCTTCAGAGACATTCAAGAAAGCAGCAACTTCATCAATCGATTTGACACCTGGTGTTTCCACGCGAGCTACTTGATCTTCAGTCACAACACGGTTGCTTGGTTTGTAGGCGTTAGTTGCCATTTCCAAGTTAGCTGCATAGCTTGACTCACTTGAGTAGGCAATGGTATCTTCACCAGAAACCATCCATTTGAGCAATTCTGCCTTGATTTCTTTCTGTACATCTACAGGAATCTCATCAAATGATGCGACAGACTTGTCTAAAACAACCCAACGGTCAAGGTCTGTACGAGCAGGTGTGATGGCCATAAATTCTTGGCTATCCTTACCACCCATAGCTCCACCGTCACCGATGATGGCTTTGAAGTCCAAGCCACTACGGGTAAAGATACGCTCGTAAGCTGCCTTGTACTCATCATAGGTTACATCCAAGCTATCGTAGTTAGCGTGGAAGCTATAGCCGTCTTTCATGATGAACTCACGGGTCCGAAGAAGTCCATTACGTGGACGTTTTTCATCACGGTACTTAGGTTGGATTTGATACAAGTTCAGTGGTAACTGCTTGTATGACTTGACAGAATCACGGACAATCGCTGTGAAGGTTTCTTCGTGAGTTGGACCCAAGATAAAGTCAGACTTCTCACGATTTTTCAATTTGTACAAGTCCTCACCGTAGGTCTCATAACGTCCTGATTCACGCCAAAGGTCAGCACTGAGAAGGGCTGGAGCCAACATTTCAACAGCACCCATCTTGTCAAACTCTTGACGCATGATGTTCTTGGCTTTTTCAATAACACGGTTAGCAAGTGGTAGGTAAGAATAAACACCTGCTGATACTTGGCGAACATAACCAGCACGCAACATAAGGGCGTGGCTGATAACTTGAGCATCGCTTGGCATTTCGCGAAGCGTTGGAATAAGCATTTTACTTTGTTTCATATTTTTCCTCTAATTCTTAAAAGAAGGTACGCATGATGTCGTTCCAAGTCACGGCGATCATCAAGACAACCATAATCACAACTCCAACTAGAGTCACATAGGTTTCAATTTCTTGTTTTAGTGGTTTACGGCGAATAGCTTCGATGATGTTGAGCACGATTTTACCACCGTCTAGTGCCGGGATAGGAATCAAGTTGAAAATACCGATATTGATGGAAATCATAGCCAAGAAGAACAAAACATTCTCAAGACCATTTTTAGCAGCATCACTACTTGCCTTAAAGATAGCAACAGGTCCACCCAATTTATTCAAATCAGGCTGAAAAATCAAGCTCTTCAAGGCATTGAGAATACGCAAGGCTGAGTCAGCCGCACTAGTAAATCCACCTACAAACATAGACCAGATATCTGATTTGAGTCTCGGTTGAACCCCTAGAATATAGCGACCTTGGTTTTCCTCAGGGGTCACACTGACTTGCTTCTCAGTTCCATTTTCAGAGACTGTTACATCCAATACAGGTGCTGTTTTGTCTTTGGTCTCTGCTTCAACAGCCTGAATCAAATCTTGCCAGTTACTAATTTCGTGTGAACCGACTTTAGTGATTTGGGCCGTATTGTCAACACCGGCCTTAGCAATCGCGCTATCAGGGATGATGCTAAAGTTATTGCTTTGCGTATCACGAACGCCACCTTGCATGAAAATCAGAATCCAAAAGACGATAACTCCTAGAATAAAGTTATTCATAGGACCTGCAAAGTTGGTAATCAATTTACCCCAGACAGTCGCATTCTGATACTGAACATCTAGCGGAGCGATACGAACTTCCGTCCCATCAGCTTCCACAATCGTTGCATCATGGTCTACAGAGAAGGTCTTCTCCTCTTCCAAAACCAGACCTGTGATAAAGAGTTTGTCCTCAAAGTCAAACTGAGTGACTTGCATCGGAAGAGCCGTTTGGTCGACCTTCTTACCAGAAAGATTGATGCGCTTCACCTTGCCATCTTCAGCCAAAGTCAAACTAACAGGAGTTCCTGTCTTAATCTCTGTGGTATCCTCACCCCAACCTGCCATGCGGACATAACCACCAAGCGGTAGGAGACGAATCGTGTAAGCTGTCCCATCTTTCCCAATATGGGCAAAGATTTTTGGACCCATTCCGATGGCAAATTCACGAACCAGAATTCCAGACTTCTTAGCAAAGTAGAAATGGCCGAACTCGTGAACCACCACGATAATTCCAAAAACAAGGATAAAGGTTAATAATCCTAACATTTAATATCTCTTCACCTTTCCTTAAAATAAGCCAAAGAGGTGCATAATAGGGAAAACAGCCAACATAGAGTCAAAGCGATCCAGTACTCCACCATGGCCTGGGATAAAGAAGCCTGAATCCTTGACTCCAAAATGGCGTTTCATGGCACTCTCAATCAAGTCACCCAATTGCCCTGCAATACTAAAGAAAATAGCAAAGAGCATCATTTTGTAAATGCCATAAGGAAGGGCAACTGTATTATCCACTAACATAAAGATAAGAGTGACAAGCATGGCAGCTAAAATTCCACCAAAGGCTCCCTCGATGGATTTGTTCGGAGAGACTCTCGGAGCCAATCTTCTCTTACCGAAATTCATTCCGACCAAGTAAGCACCACTATCAGTGGCCCATACGATACAGAGGGCCAAGAGGGCTTTATCCAAACCTGCGATTCGAGCATCCACTAAAGCATTGAATCCAAAACCAACATAGAAACTCATGGCAATCGGGTATACAGCATCTTCAATGGTGTAATTCTTGCTAAAAACAGTGCAACCTAACATGATAAAAATCACAACACCATATGCGACAACATTCCCATCTACAGGTAAAAATGTCAAGTAGTTTTCTAGGGGGATTGTCAGTGCAAAAGTCGCTAATAAGGTTAGCAAACCCTCAGGGGTCATGGTGTTTAACCCTTTCATCTGAAGCAACTCATGAACCCCTAGCATGGCTAGAAGTCCCATAGCAATCTGTAACCAAAGCCCACCAATCACCAAGAGTGGGATAAAGATTGCTAATGCCAGAGCGGCAAATATGGTTCTCTTTAATAAATCCTTTTTCATAACTTTTCCTAAACTCCTCCAAATCGACGGTTGCGGCGATTATACTCTGCAATAGCCTCCTTCAAAGCTTGCTCGTCAAAATCTGGCCATAAGACATCTGTGAAATAAAGTTCACTATAAGCTGCTTGCCAAGGCAAGAAATTGCTCAAACGAAGCTCCCCACTAGTCCGGATAATTAAGTCCGGGTCGCGCAAGGTTTTCGGCAAATGCCCCGTAAAGAGATATTCCCCAATCAACTCTTCTGTAATATCGCCTGGATTCACCTTGGCATCCAAAACATCCTGCGCAATCAACTTGACTGCCTGTGTAATTTCAGCTCGTCCACCGTAATTAAGGGCAAAATTGAGAATCAAACCCGTATTCAACTTGGTCAACTCTTCTGCCTTTTTCAAAGCTTCAAAAGTCTGTTTAGGTAAACGATCCGTTTCCCCAATCATTTGAATCTTCATGTTCTTTTGGTGCAACTCAGGAACATACTTATCGTAAAATTCAACCGGAAGGTTCATGATAAACTTAACTTCCTGGTCTGGACGAGTCCAGTTTTCAGTCGAGAAAGCATAAACAGTCATAGCCTTGACACCCATATCACTAGCAGCAATGGCTACTGTTCTCAGAGCATCCATCCCAGCCTTATGACCAAAGACACGTGGCTGCATCCGTTTTTTGGCCCAACGACCATTGCCATCCATGATAACTCCGATATGCGCTGGTACCATCGCTGGTATTTCTGTTACTTTATCTTTTTTTAAAAATCCAAACATGATTGTATTCCTATTCAAAAATCTATCGTTTCATTATACCATATTTTTCGCTTTTCTTCTATCATATTCTCTTATTCTAAGGCGGAATTCCCTATAGAACTCCTATCTTTCTAAACTAACAAGCCTTGCATTTCACAGAGAAAGTTGGTACAATAAAACATAAAGATTTATCCTTGTTCAGTCACAAGGTTTTTTTATT
The DNA here is from genome assembly GCF_964211575.1 of Streptococcus sp. oral taxon 061. Taxonomy (GTDB): domain Bacteria; phylum Bacillota; class Bacilli; order Lactobacillales; family Streptococcaceae; genus Streptococcus. The sequence goes on from NZ_CAXOQQ010000006.1 coordinate 64,570, forward strand.
GAAAGGATCTTATCATGTCAAAAAAACTCCAACGTAAAAAACAATTAAGAAATAGCCTTCGTCGTTCAGGTGTATTTTCAAATGCTGTAAACAAGGTTGTCGAAGAGACAAAAAAAGTCGTTAAACACGCAGAACATGCTGCAAATGAGGCTGGAAAAGTTGTCTCTAAGCAAGTAGAAAAAGCTGTAGAAACAACTAAAGAGCAAGCTCACAAGGTGACGACTTCTGTTGAAGATTTCGCAGCCAACCTAGGCGGACTTCCACTTGACCGTGCTAAAACTTTCTATGATGAAGGGATCAAGTCTGCTGCTGACTTCAAAAACTGGACAGAAAAAGAACTCCTTGCTTTGAAAGGAATCGGTCCAGCTACGATCAAGAAATTAAAAGAAAACGGCATCAAGTTCAAGTAATCTTTCTTGTTCCTTGCTTTTCCGTCAAAAACTTGTTAAAATAAAGCTATTAGAGGTGTTTTGAGTCCCACATTTTACAGAAAGTGGCGGTGCTGAGAAGTCCACAAATGTGTCAAAACTGGTTGCTAATGAGTTGAAATTAAAAATTGAATATAAATCTTTTTGCTTCCTTTTAGGACTAGGCAGCGAGTTGCAGGCTGTACTCAAGTACGGCAAGACGAGCTAACGACGCCATAAAAGAGAAACAAGAAGATTAGAGTTGCGGGCTCTGCCCGAAATTGGGTGGTACCGCGGATAAACACATTCGTCCCTGTCAGATTAATGACAGGGGCGATTTTTTGTAGAAAGTGAGGGAGGAAAATGACAAGAGCAGAGTTGCCAGAACGAATCGAAACCGAGCGACTTATCTTACGAGTCCGTACAGTGGCTGATGCCGAGGATATTCATGCCTACGCTAGTTTGCCAGAGGTTTCTTACCCAGCAGGTTTTCCACCCGTCAAGACCTTGGAAGATGAGATCTATTACCTGGAACAGATCCTTCCTGAACGCAATCAAAAGGACAATCTCCCAGCTGGCTACGGCATTGTGGTCAAAGGGACTGATAAAGTTATAGGATCTGTTGATTTCAACCATCGCCACGAAGACGATGTACTGGAGATTGGCTATACCTTGCACCCAGACTATTGGGGCCGAGGTTATGTACCAGAAGCAGCGCGTGCTTTGATTGACCTAGCTTTTAAAGAACTGGGTCTTCATAAGATTGAACTGACTTGCTTTGGGTATAACCTTCAAAGTCAACGAGTCGCAGAAAAACTTGGCTTTACCCTCGAAGCTCGCATAAGAGACCGTAAAGATGCCCAAGGCAACCGCTGTGACGATTTGAGATATGGCTTGCTGAAGAGTGAGTGGGAAGCTGAATAATTTAGTAGTGATAACAAAAAAATTGAGAGTATTAATAACATATAAAGTATTGAGGTATAAAAATGGAAAATGAAAGTTTAGATTTAATTATTAAGGAAGTAGAAAATCAACAGGAGAAAGAGTTAGTTCGTTTTGAATCAAACTTATCTGAAGGAATAAATAAGTATAAAGAAGTATTACCTGCTGATTTAATAACACCCCAGCTACAAGAAAAAATTGACAATGAAGTAAAATTACAATTAGTTGAATTTCAAAAAAGTATTGACTTAAAACCTAAAGCATTATACCATGCTTTAAAAGTGGAAGCTGAACTCAATCCAGATATTGAAAAAGATGAATTAAAGAAAAACGCTTATGATTTCTTGGAAAAAACAACAAAGAACAAATATCTGAAAAAAATTATTCGCGAGCTAAAAAAAGGAGTATAAAATGGCAAAAGTTGGGGATTTAGCTGTCAAAAGTGGAAAAGCTGTTATTAAATTTATGTTTGAATTGATAACAGATTATCTAAAAAGTGAAGAATTTAAAAAACAAATGAAAATCATGGTTGAAACTTTAGTAACTAAAATAGTTGAAAAAGTTATAGAAGAAAAGAATAGAAATAACTAGAAAGGACACACACATGTCTAAAGAACTTTCACCTAAATACAATCCAGCCGAGGTTGAGGCTGGTCGTTACCAAAAATGGCTTGATAAAGATGTTTTCAAGCCCTCAGGCGATAAAAAGGCGAAGCCTTATTCAATCGTGATTCCACCACCAAACGTAACTGGGAAACTTCACCTTGGTCACGCTTGGGATACAACTTTGCAAGATATCATTATCCGTCAAAAACGCATGCAAGGTTTTGACACCCTTTGGCTTCCAGGTATGGACCACGCTGGGATTGCGACTCAGGCTAAGGTTGAGGAGCGCTTGCGTGGTGAGGGCATTACGCGTTACGACCTGGGTCGTGAAAAATTCCTCGAAAAGGTTTGGGAATGGAAAGACGAATATGCCACTACTATCAAGGAACAATGGGGCAAGATGGGGCTCTCTGTAGAATACTCTCGTGAGCGTTTCACGCTTGACGAAGGCTTGTCGAAAGCGGTTCGCAAGGTCTTTGTGGACCTTTACAAGAAAGGCTGGATCTACCGTGGTGAGTTTATCATCAACTGGGACCCAGCAGCTCGCACAGCCCTTTCTGATATCGAGGTGATTCACAAGGATGTCGAAGGTGCCTTCTACCACATGAACTATATGCTGGAAGATGGCTCACGCGCCCTTGAAGTTGCGACAACTCGTCCAGAAACTATGTTTGGGGACGTTGCAGTTGCGGTCAATCCAGAAGACCCACGCTACAAGGACTTGATCGGTAAAAATGTCATCCTTCCAATCGCTAATAAATTGATTCCAATCGTTGGGGATGAACACGCAGATCCTGAGTTTGGTACTGGTGTCGTGAAAATCACTCCTGCCCATGATCCAAACGACTTCTTGGTTGGTCAACGCCATAACTTGCCACAAGTTAACGTCATGAACGATGACGGAACCATGAATGACTTGGCCTTCGAATTTGCAGGCATGGACCGTTTTGAAGCTCGTAAGGCAGTCGTTGCTAAGTTGGAAGAAATCGGTGCCCTCGTTAAAATCGAAAAACGTATCCACAGTGTCGGTCACTCAGAACGTACAGGTGTTGTGGTTGAGCCACGCTTGTCTACGCAATGGTTCGTCAAGATGGATCAATTGGCTAAAAATGCAATTGCCAACCAAGATACAGAGGACAAGGTAGAATTCTACCCACCTCGTTTCAACGATACCTTCCTTCAATGGATGGAAAATGTCCACGACTGGGTAATCTCACGTCAGCTCTGGTGGGGTCACCAAATCCCTGCTTGGTACAATACTGAGGGTGAAATGTATGTCGGTGAAGAAGCTCCAGAAGGTGACGGATGGACTCAGGACGAAGACGTCTTGGATACATGGTTCAGTTCTGCCCTTTGGCCATTCTCAACTATGGGCTGGCCTGATGTTGACTCAGAAGACTTCAAACGTTACTTCCCAACTTCAACCTTAGTAACAGGTTACGACATCATCTTCTTCTGGGTATCTCGCATGATTTTCCAATCATTAGAATTTACTGGCCGTCAGCCATTCCAAAACGTTCTGATCCACGGACTCATTCGTGATGAGCAAGGACGCAAGATGTCTAAATCTCTCGGTAACGGGATTGACCCAATGGATGTCATCGAGAAATACGGTGCCGATGCCCTTCGTTGGTTCCTTTCAAACGGTTCTGCACCAGGGCAAGACGTACGCTTCTCTTACGAGAAAATGGATGCTTCATGGAACTTCATTAACAAGATCTGGAACATCTCTCGCTACATCCTTATGAACAATGAAGGCTTGACCCTTGAGCAAGCAACTGCCAATGTCGAAAAAGTTGTTAACAAGGAAGCTGGAAACGTTACTGACCGCTGGATTCTACACAACCTCAATGAAACAATCGGAAAAGTCACTGAAAACTTTGACAAGTTTGAGTTTGGTGTGGCTGGACACATCCTCTACAACTTCATCTGGGATGAGTTTGCGGACTGGTACGTTGAGTTGACCAAAGAAGTCCTTTATAGCGATAATGAAGAAGAGAAAGTCATCACACGTTCTGTTCTCCTTTACACTTTGGACAAGATCCTTCGTCTCCTTCACCCAATCATGCCATTCGTGACAGAGGAAATCTTTGGACAAATCTCAGAAGGTTCTATCGTTACAGCAGAATACCCAACTGTCAACCCAGCCTTTGAAGACCTCGCTGCTCACACGGGTGTCGAAAGCCTCAAAGACTTGATCCGTGCAGTTCGTAATGCGCGTGCGGAAGTAAACGTTGCACCAAGCAAGCCAATCACCATCCTTGTGAAGACAAGCGATAGCGACTTGGAAGCCTTCTTTAACAGTAATGTCAACTACATCAAACGCTTCACAAATCCAGAACACTTGGAAATCGCATCAAACATCCCTGCACCTGAACTCGCTATGTCAAGCGTCATCACAGGAGCAGAAATCTACTTGCCACTGGCTGACCTCCTTAATGTCGAAGAAGAACTGGCTCGTCTCGACAAGGAACTGGCTAAATGGCAAAAAGAACTGGATATGGTCGGCAAGAAGCTCTCTAACGAACGCTTCGTAGCCAATGCTAAACCAGAAGTCGTCCAAAAAGAACGCGACAAACAAGCCGACTATCAAGCGAAATACGACGCGACCGTCGCACGTATTGATGAGATGAAGAAGTTGGTGAAATAAACATTAAAAAATCTCTTAGATTTATTTCTAAGAGATTTTTTCTTACTTCTCCCCCTCACAACCAGCCTTCTTCTTCGGCAGTTTTGGCTGCTTCGGTTCGGTTGCTAGCGCCTAGTTTGGAGAGGATATTGGTCATGTAATTACGAACTGTACCGTTTGAGAGATAGAGCTGGTCTGCAATTTCTTGGTTGGATAGGCCTTGGGCAACTCCGTGCAAAACAGCGACTTCTTGCTCAGTCAAGGGATTGGGATGGGTCATCATGACTTCCATCAGCTCTGGAGAATATTCCTTGCGTCCTTCTAGCACCGTATGCAGGGTTTGCATGAGCTCGGCGATGCTCCGCTCCTTCAAGACATAGGCGTCTACTCCTGCTTTGACAGCTCGTTCAAAATAGCCTGGGCGTTTAAAGGTCGTAACGATAACAACCTTGGTTTCAGGAATTTCTTGTTTGATCCATTCGAGAGCTTCTAGTCCTGTCTTGACTGGCATTTCAACGTCAAGGATGGCAATATCTACTGCTTCTTTCTCCAAAACCTCGATAGCCTCGGCTCCATTTTTCGCCTGCAAGACAGTCTCCACATCCAGTTGAAAGCTTAAGAGCTGGCACATGGCATCTCTAAGCATACTTTGATCTTCTGCGACTAATACTTTCATCTACTTTCTCTCCTTATAAGGCAGATGCACGCGCACCTCTGTTGGATTTTTCAAACTCACTAGTTCAACTTGACCAGAAAAGGCCGACACGCGATCTCGCACCGTGTGCAATTCATCCCCCGAAAAACTTACAAAGCCTTTCCCGTCATCTCTGACTGTTAGGAGCAATTCCTGATCTGTTCGTTCCAGTTTTAGGTAGGCTTTTTTAGCTCTGGCATGCTTGATGATATTGGTCGCAAGTTCTAGCAAAATCATAGCAGCCGTCGACTCCACATCCCGAGTCAAGCTTGCCTTGTCCAACTGATTGTCAACTTGAACCTCAATCCCAGCAATCTCAAGCATCTTCTTGACAGTCTCTAGCTCTGAAGCTAGGGTCCGTGATTTCAGATTTTCCACAATAGTCCGCACTTCATTCATGGAATCCTTGCTTATCTGGTGAATTTCTTTTAATTCCTTCTCCACCTGTGGATAAGCCTGCATTTGAAATAACTGCAAGGCTAGATCAGTTTTAACACTCAGCATAGCAAAGGTGTGTCCCAGACTATCATGCAAATCCTGACCGATACGACTGCGTTCATTTTCAGCAAGCAATAGATTTATCTGGGCATTTTGCTTGGCCTGAGCTTCTTTCAAATCCTCCACAATACGAATCCGAACCAAGCCAAAAGTCATTAAATCGATAAAAGTGAGAATTCCAAGTAGATAGACTAGAAACTCAACTTCAACTTCCTGAAAAATCAAAAGTTGCCCCACAACAAGGACTTGAGCAAGGAGAAAAGTTCGGACATGTAAAGAATTAAAACTACGTACGCCGAAATGATAAATTAAGAGATTGGCAAGGAAAAAGAAGAACCAGATATAATTTACACCAACAAAGGCAGTATAGCCAGCTACATAGGCTAGCATGATAACCCAACAGAGCCAGGATAAACGCTGACTCTTGGTGGTTAAAACACCTAAGTAAGCCAAGACAAATAGAATATCAATCAACAAATGCCAGCTAGGAAGCTCCCCAGTCACTACAGGAACGATGGGAAAAACCATAAAAATCAAACTGGCCCAATACATATAATCTATGCTTTTCAGTCTTACAAGCATTAAGCATTCTCCTTATGACCTTGAAGGTAAATGGTCAAACCAAACAAAACTGTTGAAAAAACAAGTAGATAAACTGTGGCTGATAAATTGATGCCACCCTCGTTTAAGAAGGTCTTGAGCAACTCCATCAACTGATAAGTTGGTAGGCACTTTCCGATTGCTTGCATCCAGTCTGGAAATAAAGAGATGGGCATCCAGAGTCCGCCTAAAACAGCCAAGCCTAGATAGAGAAGATTGCCCACGACTGACATCAACTGACTAGACGGCAAGAGTGTCAAGGTCAATCCAAGTGCTACAAAGGCAACACTTCCTACTATCAGCAAAAGCGCAGACCCAATCCAGTTTCCAAGAGACATATCCACACCTCTTACAAAATGCCCAACTGAGAAAACAACCAGAATTGAGACCAAATAATCAACCATCATACTTGTTATCTTTGATAGATAATATTCTACCATATTTACTGGAGTATGGCGTAATGTTTTCTGCCAGTTGTTGATCTTGTCGGTATGTAAGACAGCTGGAAATGAAAACATAGCTGTCGACATCATGGAAAAGGCTGTCATGGAGATCAGGTAGTCGCGCATAAAGTTGTCTGGTCCACCGGGTGTGTCCTGGTACATACCTGAAAAGAATAAATAGAAGGCTGTCGGCATCCCTACGGATAATAGATAATAGACTAATTGTCGTTTGGTCAATAGAAATTCTATCTTGTTTAGTGCGATCCATCGTTTCATCTTAGTCATCTCCCTTTTGTGTTTCTTCAAAGATTGTATCCAACAAGCTACGATTATTGACTTCAATTTCTTGAATCCTACATCCTGCTCGGACTAACAGTTTCCAGAAATCATTCGCTTCACGTGTAACTACTTGTAAAGCATCTTGTTTTTGTGACCAGTTTTCAACCAAGTTAGACTGCTCAATGACTTCCTTGTATGCTAGAGGAAGGATAAAGTGCTTCTCAATCTCCTCACTGCGCATGGCTAGAGGTGTTGTATCGCGAATCAACTCTCCCTTATTCAAGACCAAGATTCGGTCCGCTGTATGCTCTACCTCTTCGATATAATGGGACGAATAGAGAATGGTGACTCCTTGCGCTTTTAGGTCCTGAACAATTTCCCAAAAACGTTGACGAGTTGAAGTATCCATGGCTGCAGTAGGCTCATCCAAAAAGACTAGCTTTGGTCGGCCAATCAAGGTCAAGACAAAAGAAAAAAGACGCTTTTGCCCACCTGACAATTTTTCTGCCAATTGTTCTTTTTGTTGCTGGTCAAACTGTAATAGTTGATCGATTTCCTGATTGCTCAAGGGATTTGGATAAATACTTTGAAAGAAAGCAATCAACTCTTTGACCTTTAATTTCTGAACGATGACATTTTCTTGAGGGAGGTAGGATCTTGTGTAGTCCAACTTAGAGCTCGTCACTGGCAAGCCTTGGATGGATACTTGACCGCTTGTGACTAGTTTATCTCCAAGCAAACAGTCCAAGAGTGTGGTCTTCCCAGCACCATTGGGACCAATCAAGGCGACGCATTCACCTTCAGCTACCTCAAAGGAAATATCCTTCAAAATAGCCTTGCCCTTGATGTTTTTATTTAGGCTTTCTACCTTAATCATGTTCATGATATTCTCCTTTCAGCCACTCCTTTCCCATCGGAAAGGCGATAAAAATCATAAATCCTAATCCCCAGGCACCGCGAATAGCTTGGTGCAGGAAGGCTTGATCAAACCAACCTGTAAACATTTCTACCAACCATACCACTAGTGATAGTCCAATAAAAAGATAGAGAATCGCTTTTTTCATTTTTCAAACTCCTTTTTCACATCTGAGACTAATTTTAAACCTTCTAGGATCAACCAAGACATGATTCCAAAGCTTGCAAATAACTCCCAAGGAAAATGATAGAAGCCTTCATCCAATCCTGAAAACATGAGATAAGTCATGACTCCTGCTGCTACTAAACTCATTGCGACAATTACTTTATGTTTCATTATTTTCTTCCTCCATTTGATACATCTAGTATAATTCTTTGAAGGTAGAATCACTAGAAGCTTCTGTCATGAGGAAATATGACAAATGTCACAAAAAGTCTAATCGCTATGAGAATAGAATTCTCTGAAAATCAAAAAGAGGTCGGGAAAATCCCGACCTTTCTTTTTATTCTTCTTTAAATCCGTGTAATTTTAATGCAGCGATTAGTGTATTAGGCTTTTTAAAGTCTTCTATACTATCCGCAAGTGGTTTAAAGAAATATGTATTTTTTACTTTATTCAAGTCTGCTTTTTCAAGATCGAGTTCCATAACGACTCTCATCTTTTTGTCCTCGGTGATAAAATATTCTACATTAACACCAGGCTCGTCCTTGATTTCAAGATACTCTGGACTATCTTCCATAGCTTCACGGAAGATTGTTTGGAATTCTTCTGGAGTAACTCCAGCAGGAATCTCCTCATTTATTTTCCCAAGCATATCCATCTTGAAGCTTTTAACAACATCCGTATAAACAAAGGTCATGGTGACATCAAATTCATCCATTTTCCCTTTAAGAACTTTTGTTTTTTCTTCTTTTGCTTGATTGGTTGTCGTTTGACTTGTAGACGGATCACTCGCTTTACTCTTTTCACTTGAGCGGTGAGGTAACAACTTACTGCAACCTGCAAGTAGAGTTACCGAAATAAGTGTTAATCCTAAAATCTTCTTCAATATGAATCTCCTATTCCACACTGAAAAGATATGGATAAACCGGTTGTTGTCCTTGGTGAATTTCTACTTCGACATCTTCGAATTCTTCTGCAATTTCTTGAGCAATTTCATTTGCCAATTCTTCGCTTCCGTCTTCTCCAACATAGAAGGTTACGATTTCACTGTCTTCATCCAACATGTGTTTCAAAGTTTCAGTCAAGGTTTGGTGCATATCAGGATTTGATACGAGAATCTTACCATCCACCATACCAAGATTGTCATTTTCATGAATTTCTAGACCATCGATAGTCGTGTCACGAACAGCTGTTGTTACACTACCGCTGACAACGTCCCCAAGAGCCGCAGTCATGCGTTCTTGGTTTTCTTCGATAGACTTGCTTGGGTCAAATGCTAGAAGGCTAGTCAATCCTTGAGGAATTGTACGAGCTTCTACTACAACAGCTGGTTGTTCCAATACTTCAGCTGCAGATTGAGCTGCCATGAAGATGTTTTTGTTGTTTGGCAAGAAGATGATGTTACGAGCATTAACTTTCTCAACAGCCTTGACAAAGTCTTCTGTCGAAGGATTCATGGTTTGTCCACCCTCGATGACATAGTCCACACCTTGAGCACGGAAGATGTTTGCCAATCCTTGTCCAGCTACTACTGCGATAAGAGCATATTCTTTTTCTTCAGCTGGCTTGCTGATTTGAGCTTCTTTTTCTACTTGCGCTTCGTGTTGGTTACGCATGTTATCGACTTTAACCTTGACCAAGCTACCATACTTGAGACCTTCTTGCATAACAAGTCCTGGATCTTCTGTATGGACGTGAACTTTAACGATTTCGTCATCATTAACAACAAGTAGAGAATCCCCAAGTTCGTTCAAGTAGTTACGGAATTCTTCGTAGTCAAAGTCTTTAGCATAAGTTGGACCTTGTTTAAGAGCAACCATGATTTCAGTACAGTAACCAAAGGTAATGTCTTCTGTTGCCACATGTCCAGCTACAGATTTGTGGTGTTCTGCATTGATCATCTCACCCATATTGGCTGGAGTCGCTACAAAGTCTTCAGAAGCACTGTATTCACCAGTAAGAGCTGAAAGGAATCCTTCATAGATGAAGACCAAACCTTGACCACCTGAGTCCACAACGCCAACTTCCTTCAATACTGGAAGCATTTCTGGAGTTTTAGCAAGGGCTGCTTTAGCTCCTTCCAAGGCTGCACGCATAACTTCAACTGCGTCATCTGTCTGTTCTGCTTTTTTCTTAGCACCGATGGCAGCACCACGTGATACTGTCAAGATTGTCCCTTCAACAGGCTTCATAACAGCCTTGTAGGCAACCTCAACACCTGATTGGAAAGCAAGAGCTAGGTCTTTTCCTGTTAGCTCTTCTTTTGTCTTGATGGCTTGTGAGAACCCACGGAAAAGCTGAGAAGTGATAACTCCTGAGTTTCCACGCGCACCCATCAAAAGACCTTTAGCCAAGATACTTGCAGCCTCACCAACAGTTGAAGCTGGTTTGTCTGCTACTTCTTTAGCACCATTTTCGATCGTCATTCCCATGTTTGTTCCTGTATCTCCGTCTGGAACTGGGAAGACGTTCAATGAATTGACATATTCGGCTTGCTTGTTCAAACGAGTTGAAGCAGCCTGTACCATTTCTTGAAATAAGCTTGTAGTAATATTTGACACGATTATTCTCCTACAACTTTGATATTTTGAATGTAGACATTCACAGTTTGAGCAGTGATTCCAAGTTGGTTCTCTAGGCTAAAGCGAACACGTTCTTGGATGTTTTTTGAAACTTCACTGATTTTTGTACCGTAGCTCAATACAGTATATACATCAACTGCAATACTACCGTCTTCAGCTGCTTTAACGACTACACCTTTTGAATAATTTTCCTTACCAAGAAGGGCTTGGAAATTATCTTTGAGGGCATTTTTACTAGCCATACCGACTACACCAAAAATTTCAGTTGCTGCACCACCTACGACAGTAGCGATTACATCATCTGTCAGTTCGACTTGACCATCTTTTGTATTAATTTTTACAGTCATTTTTTTTACCTCAAATAGTTGATACTCTATTTTATCATATTTCAGCCCAACTGTAAAAGCAGAATGATGTATCATCGGATATTTGCTTGATTTTTCAAATGATTTCAGCTGTCGAGCAAAACAAAAAAGACCCTGTAGGTCTTTTCATGTTTATTAAACGCGTTCTACTTTTCCTGATTTCAAAGCACGAGCTGAAGCCCAAACTTTTTTAGGTTTACCATCGATAAGAACAGTAACTTTTTGAAGGTTTGGTTTTACGGCACGTTTAGTTTGGTTCATCGCGTGTGAACGGTTGTTTCCTGATACAGTCTTACGACCTGTAAAGTAACATACTTTAGCCATTGTGTTTTCCTCCTATTAGATCTAATATAGCGGATGTGCTAGCACCACATACCGTACTATGTTATCACACTTTCTTATTTTTGGCAAGGGAATTGGAAGACTTTTTTTATTTGACGTAGACAACTTCTAATTTACCAAAAGCTACCTCTCCACGGATAATCAAGGTTTTGCTGGTTGGGGCTACAGGAGCATCTGCCTTAGCTACTCCACAAGAAGTCTCCACCTTCAGGTCCACTCTCCAGTGTTGGGGCACATAGATAACTGCATTCCCTAAACTGACTTCTACCTTCAAGGTTGCACTATCACCTAACATCTCTGCATTGTCATAATAAATCTTGGCATTCCCACAGCTAACTTCAAACTGGTCTTCTACCAAGTCTTGGTCCTGTTTGTAAAAAGTTCCACTACCAAAGGAAACTTCCTTTTCTGTTAAAATGGTCTTTTTACCGTCATACCACCATTTTTTCTCGTTCCATGTTTTGTTCGAATTAGTCAACATGCCAACTCCGAGAACGATTAGCACTCCCGCCCAGAACAGTGATTGATTGGGAATCGGTAAAATGTCATAAAAGTGATTAGCAATCATGAGGGCCACTAGGGCTGTAAAAGTGGCTGAATTGAAATGACGACGAAGCAAAGCTTCAACTGATTGATAGGCAAAAAATCCAATACCAATCAAGGGCCAAATCTGCCCTCCAAATGAAGGGATTCCAAAATTCCCCTGTAATAATACTAAAGCTGCCAATACTAGCAACACAATACCAAATGCTTTCTTTTTCATGTTCTTACCTCATGTTTCTTAGATTTTCTTTTAGGAGGGATTGGTAGTGTCGTGACACGTGAACCTCCTTGTGGGTTTGATAAAAGGAAATAGTTCCTGTCCCTGAGAAGGACTTGTCCACCGAGTAGACCTGCCGAAGATTGGCAATGGTCGACTTGGATACTCGACTGAAATAGCGGGGCAGGATGGACTCTAACTCATAGAGTTTAAGTCGAACCTCGTAGGCCTCTTTCTGGGTATGGGCGTAAATCTTGCTACCTTCCGTCTCAAAGAAGAGGATTTCTGCCAAGTCTAAGTAATACTCACCCGTCCCCTTGTAAAAGATCAACCTAGGAGCCTTGGTTTCTTGCAAGAGTCGTTGCAAGTCAGCTATTTCATCTGTCAGGGCTGCAGCCTTGATGACAATCTCTGTCTCAGTTAATTCACTATCAATCTCGATTCGTAACTTCATCCTATCTCCTTTCTGCATCTACTATACCAAAGCCCATAAGACTTTACAAGGGCAAAAAAGCAAGTGGTCACTTTTGACCCGTAAGTGGTTACGAGGCCAAGCCCACTTGCTTTGCTTTTTACAAAATAAAGAAAAGAATTCCCAAGAGGAGACCACAGGCGTAGCCAACTAAAACATCCTTGGGATAATGAACGCCTCCTAAGACCCGCACAAGACCGAGAAAAGCTGATAAAACCAATAAAACCAACCCCACAGGCAGATTTGCATGCAGGCAAGCCATGGAAATGATGGTTGCCGAAAAGACATGGCGACTGGGCATTGAATTGCCAGAACTGTCCTTGTCCAGTAGCGGGATAATCCCCCATGTTTCATATGGACGCGGTTGATTGATCCACTTACGAACAAGCGTCAATAGGACAAAGCCTAAAGCTGGCACCATGATATAAGTAGCAAGTTCTTGCCCCAAGCCTTTGCTAATAAAACTTGTTCCCAACAGGGTCAAGTAGGCTAGGGGCATCAGAACTGTCATCATGCGATTAAAGACTCGCATCAATTGCAATAATTGTGGATGTCGAAGAAGACTTGATTTCCTCTTATCGTACCACTCTTGATAGTTTTTCATCTATTTTCTCGTTGTTTCTAGATTTTACACAAGAAGCCTGACAGAACGAGTCTGCTAGCATCTCCTACTCTAGTATAGTGCAGAAAAAGAAGGCCGTCAAGCCTTCTGAGATTTATTCTTCTGCTTGGTCTTCTGTAAATTGACTATTGTAGAGGTCTGCATAGAAACCACCCTGAGCCATCAGCTCATCATGATTTCCTTGCTCGATGATGTTTCCTTCTTTCATGACCAGAATCAAATCAGCATTGCGGATCATTGACAATGACTGCCACCACTACTGCCCAAATCCAGTATTCAGACTTACCAAGGATTTTACCAATGGCCCAAATAGCCATGATAGGACCACGAGTGACCACTTGGAGTCCCATGGTAAAGAGCATCTGAATCTGCGTGATATCATTAGTCGTCCGAGTCAATAGACTGGGGATTGAAAAACGTTTAAAGACCAACATCGGTTTATCCATTCTTTCTCCCTTCTAAGTAAAAATAGTTCTCATAAGAACATTTAAGTTTCAATGAGAACTATCTAAGTAGAAATTGACATCAGCTCTCATTTTATCTATAATAAACACTATCTCACACGGAGAAAATCTTAGCCTGACTAGAAATGAGAAACTTAGAAATGAAACATAAAGAAGAGAAATTTTTAGGAATCTTTGCCATCATCTTTGGAACCCTGGCCCTTCTTGGTTCCTGGCTACCAATCATTAGCATACTAGCCTTTTTCTTTGCCATTATCGCTATCGCTCTAGGAGTTTTTGGTATCGGCCTTAATCTCAAAAATCGTAAAATATTGGCTATCATCGGAACAAGCCTAGGTATTCTATCCATTTTTCTTGTCTTAATGACGCAAGTATTACCTTCTGGTGTCTTTACTGACTTGGCTAAAAACTTTCGACAGCCCTACAGAAGTCTGACCTCTTTAACAGAAAATGAGGAATTTGGAAAATTACCAGATTATAGACCAGATGAAGAGGATATCGAAGATACTGATACCTTCTCTTGGACCCAGGAACAGTTTGATTCTTTGATAGAGGGAGACACTGCAAACAGAGGAAAAGGCGGCTCCAACTACAAAGATATCATCAGCAAGCATGGACTACCAGATTCTGAAATTGAGTCAACCTCAGGTAGCTACGACATCAAGAAAATCACCTATCTATCCCTCGGTTCAAACACCAAGACAGTCGTACTCACTTTCGCAAAGCAGGAAAACGGCCAGTTTCTTCTCGTCCGTAAATTTGCCCTAGGCTTAGATAGAAAAGAGCAAACTGATGATGGAGTGAAAGTTTAACATAACAAAAAAGCGAACAGCTATTAAGCCTGTTCGCTTTTCTATTAGAAGCCATCTACATTGGTATAGATTTTTTGTACGTCTTCGTCGTCTTCGAGGACTCCGTAGAGTTTTTCAAAGGTTTCAAGGTCTTCCCCTGACAATTCCACTTCTGACTGAGGAATCATCTCAAGTTCTGTTACTTGGAATTCTTCGATACCAGATTCACGCAAAGCCACAATAGCTTTGTGAAGGTCAGTTGGAGCTGTGTAAACAGTGATTGTTCCTTCTTCTGCTTCTACATCGTCTACATCGACATCTGCTTCAAGCAAGAGTTCAAAGATAGCATCAGCGTCGTCACCAGCAAATACGATGACACCCTTGTTGTCAAAGAGGTAAGATACTGAACCTGAAGCTCCCATGTTACCACCGTTTTTACCAAAGGCAGCACGGACATTGGCAGCTGTACGGTTAACGTTTGAAGTCAAGGTATCCACGATCAACATTGAACCATTTGGCCCAAAGCCTTCGTAACGTCCTTCTGTAAAGGTTTCGTCTGTATTTCCTTTAGCCTTATCCAAAGCCTTATCAATAACGTGTTTTGGCACTTGCGCTTGTTTGGCACGATCGATAACGAATTTCAAAGCTGAGTTTGATTCTGGATCTGGATCACCTTTTTTAGCTGCTACATAGATTTCTACACCAAATTTTGCATATACTTTAGAGTTAGCTCCATCTTTAGCCGTTTTCTTGGCTACAATATTGGCCCATTTACGTCCCATTAGGAATCTCCTTTTTTCACATTTTAATCTTTCTTATTATAACACAAGTCTAGTCGATTTTCACTAGAGGAAATGGATTTTTCTTTTATAAATGAAGCTAGGATTGTCCGCCGACAGCCAAGATTTTCTTGCCTTCTTTTATCCAAGGGTGCTGATAGAGTGAGATATAAAGCTGTGCAGTCATAACAAGCCAAAGTAGCGGTTCACATAGAATCACACCTGTATAACCTGCCCAAGGAATAATCCAAGCGACGAAAACAATTTTCCCGATAAACTCGATAAAACTAGATATGAGGGGTAAGAGTTTTTGACCGAGTCCCTGCAAACTATTTCTATAAATCAATAAAAGACTCAAAAACGGATAGAAAACAGAACTAATACGTAGGTACAAGGTCCCATTTTCAATCAAGTAACCATCTGTTGAACTCGCTAAGAAAGAAACTAGGCTAGGACTTGCAAAAAATAGGAACACACAAGCAAAAGTTGCCCAAGCCATACTCAAATAGCTCCCTAGACGAAGACCTTGGACGATACGATCTGGACGTTTTGCCCCAAAATTTTGAGAGATAAAAGTTGTCATAGAAGCCGAAATTGCCGTCATTGGCAATAGGGCAAAGGCCATGATTCTACGTGCTGCCGTTTGGGCACTGATAATAACTGCTCCAAAGCCATTAACAGAGGATTGTAAGATGACACTTCCGACAGAGACGATTGAACCCATCAGCCCCATGGCTAGCCCCTGCTCCAAGAGATCGATATAGAGAACCTTATTCCATTTGAAATGCTTCAAGCTTGGAAGAAGCTCTGGAACACTCTTGCGGATATAGAAATAACAGAGAATAGCGGACAAACCTTGCGAGATGATAGTTGCTAGACCTGCAGACTGAACCCCCAACTGCAGTTGTGTAATAAAATATAAATCTAGAATGACATTAACAATGGCTGAAAAGATAAGAAAGGCAAGCGCCGCAAGGCTGTCACCAATTGATCGTAGCAATCCTGCAAAGAGATTATAGGCAAAGCTAACTCCCACGCAGCTGACAATCATAGAGATGTATTCATAAGACTGGGGGAGGATTTCTGCAGGTGTTTCGAGATATTGTAAGAGCGGATAAAGACCGAAGAATCCCATCAGCATGACAAGACCACTCAGGATTGCACCTAAAATCCAAGTCGCTGCGACAGCCTCTTTAATCTTTGTAAAATTACGAGCACCGTAAAGACGGGCAATAACAACTCCCATCCCATTTCCGACTCCGAGGGCAAATCCAATAATTAAATCAAAAATGGCTGTCGTAGCTCCGACTGCCGCCAAGGAATTTTGTCCCAAAAAACGCCCAACAATCAAAATATCAGCTGTATTGTATAGTTGCTGAAAGATATTGGACAGTAAAATCGGTAATGCAAAACTAATCAGTGAAGGAAGAATGGGACCATGAATCAAGTCCACCGTTGATTTTTTATTCATAAGGCTATTATATCAGCTTTCAAGTTGAGGAACAAGGGAGTTTCCTCGAGAAAGCGTTGCCTATATGTAAACAATCTGGTATAATCGTGACAGAAAAGGAGGGTATGTATGAGCTTAACAAGTCAGTTAATTACAGATGTATTCCCAGACCTTGAGAAAGTGGAACAATTAAACAAGGAGGCCTTCCCTGAAGAAGAACGCGTCTCTTTGGAGGAATTTTTAAGTTACCAGGATAGAGATGACGCCCACTTTTTCGCCTTTTATAACGAAGAAGAATTTGTCGGCTTCGCTTTTGCCATTTCTAATCAAAAAGCTTTCTACATTAGCTTCTTTGCCATTATGCCCCATCTCCGCAGTCATGGGTACGGGAGAGAAATCATTGAAAAACTCATTGATTTTTACCAGCGTACGATGATTCTTGAAGTGGAGCGATTAGACGAAGACTGTGACAATCTCGAACAAAGAAAATCCCGCATGGACTTTTACTTACAAAATGGCTTTAAAACTGCCAACGCCTTCTTGGAATACGAGGGAATGAGTTTCGAAATTCTCTATCGTGGCGACCACTTTGATGAAGAGGCCTATCGGAACATCTTTCAAAAATTGCAAGAAGAGAACTACTTCGACTTTCGTATCGAATACCGACGCTTTAGTGACCACTAGTCATCATGAAACAAAAAGTAGCAGTTTTACTGCTACTTTTCTTTTTATTCTTCAATTTCGATTTCAAGAGCGTCGCCCAAATCAAGTGTTACTTCTTGGTTAGAATCTGCATCAGCTGCTGCACTTGCTTTAGAACCTTCTTCCTCTTCAATTAAACCATATTGAACACGAACTTGGTGGTCAATTTCATCAAAGATTTCTGGGTGATCTGCCAAGTATTTCTTAGCATTCTCAGAACCTTGTCCGATTTTTTCACCCTTGTATGAGTACCAAGCACCTGCTTTTTGGATAATATCCAAATCACTAGCAATCTTCAAGAGTTCACCAGTTCTAGAAATCCCTTCACCATACATGATTTCAACAAGAGCTTCTTTGAACGGTGGAGCCACCTTGTTTTTCACAACTTTAATCTTAGTTTCTTTACCAACGTTCGTATCTTTTTGATCACCAGTTCCCTTGATTTGTGTACTTCCACGCACATCCAAACGAACTGAAGCATAGAATTTAAGGGCGCGTCCACCAGGAGTTGTTTCTGGATTACCAAACATAACCCCTACTTTTTCACGCAACTGGTTGATGAAGATAGCAATTGTCTTTGTCTTGTTGATAGAAGCACCGAGTTTACGCATAGCTTGGCTCATCATACGAGCTTGAAGACCAACGTGGCTATCTCCGATATCTCCATCGATTTCCGCACGAGGTACAAGAGCTGCAACTGAGTCAATAACCACAAGGTCAACCGCACCTGAATCGATCAATTTCCCAGCAATTTCAAGACCTTGCTCACCTGAGTCTGGTTGTGACAAGAGCAATTCGTCAATGTTAACCCCAAGAGCTGCTGCATAGGCTGGATCAAGAGCGTGTTCCGCATCGATAAAGGCTGCAATTCCACCTTCTTTTTGTGCTTGCGCTACAGCGTGAAGGGCTACTGTTGTCTTACCTGATGACTCTGGACCGTAGATTTCGATGATACGCCCCTTTGGATAACCACCTGAACCGAGTGCAATATCAAGTGCCAAAGAGCCTGAACTCATCACTTGCACTTTTTGTTCTGCTCGCTCACCCAAGCGCATGATTGAACCCTTACCGAAGTCTTTTTCAATCAATTTAAGGGCATCATTCAAAGCTTTTTCACGATCAGCTCCAAATTTTTTCCCAATTTCATCTAATTTTTTTGTTGGTTTTTTCGCCATTTTGTTCTCCTATATTTTAATGATTCTAAGAACCTTCTTCTATTATATCAAAAGTCAGTCACTTAATAAAGCTTTGCGAACTAAGTTAAAAGCATGCATGACTGCAATTTTACGAACGTCTGCTCGGCTTCTTCCAGCTATATTGACCTGAACAACTTCTGTGCCTGATGCTTGAGACAAACCGATAAAAACTGTACCAGCAGGATGGCCTTCTAGACTATCCGGACCAGCCACTCCTGTCAAGCTAACCCCAATGTCTGATTGAGTTTTAAACCGTGCCTGATCTGCCATTTTTTCCGCCGTAAAGGCTGAAACAACTCCATGTTTTTCCAACTCTACTTGTGGAATATCTAACATCTTAGCCTTTTCTTCCAGACTATAAGTGACAAAACCACCTTTAAAGATAGCTGACACTCCCGAAAAGTCTGCCAAAGTTGCTTGAAAAAGCCCGGCTGTCAAACTTTCCGCAGCCGTTATGGTTTTATGCTGCTTTTTCAACTCCTCAACAACTACACTAGCTAGACTCGCTTCCTCACCATAACCATAGCAAATATCCTTTAAAGCAACACCTTCAAAAGTCTGGCGGGCAAGAATTTGAACCTCAAGACGATCCAAAGATTTTCTAGCCTCGCCCTCACTGCGAGCCTTTGTAGACAAGCGCAGAGTCACTTCTCCCGTTTTTGCATAGGGTGCCAAGGTTGGATCTGTCTGCTCTTCAATCAAATCCGACAGAATCGTTACTAACTGACTCTCGCCAATGCCAAAGAAACGTAGCACACGTGAGTACAACTTAGCTCCAGTTGTCAATATCGGAAGCAATTCATTTAAAACCATAGGTTTCAGTTCACTTGGCGGACCTGGTAGGACGACATAGGTCACGCCAGCCACCTCGATCATGCCTCCGACTGCTAGTCCTGTTTCATTAGGCAGCGGGATTGAACCCTCAACGATTTGAGCTTGGCGTTCATTATTTGGAGTTCGGGCATAGTCCGGTCGATGAGCAAAAAAGTCATCTAGTTTAGCCTGTGCTTGAGCATCAAAAGTTAAATCACGCCCTAGAAAATGGGCCAAGGTTTGTTTGGTCAAATCATCCTCTGTCGGTCCCAATCCTCCTGTTAGGATAACCAGATTGCTACGATTCTTAGCAATTTCCAACAAGGATAAGAGACGAGATTCATTATCTCCTACAGCCGTTTGGAAGTAGATATCAACACCGATTTCAGCCAATTTTTCAGACAAAAACTGAGCATTGGTATTGACAATTTGACCTGTTAGAATCTCTGTTCCAACAGCTATGATTTCCGCTTTCATTTTTTCCTCCTACCTATCTATTCGGATTTCTTTGAAAAAATCGCAGGAAAATTCCCACGATTTTAGTTTTCATGTCTTATTGTTCTTGTTGGCCTTGTTGTTCTTGATCTGCAACAGAACCTGTTATTTGTGGCAGACGACCATAAATATTTTCATACAAGACTACATTTGTCTCCAATTCGGTAACTTCTGGCTTATCCAATGAACGACGTAAGAGATTTTGCATTTCTAACATATGATCAGATGTCACGATTTGGTAAGATGTCTCATCAATCATTGCATCCTCTCCACGCAATTGCTGAGACTCAATATTCTTAAAGGAATCTTGGTAGCCCATCAGCTGAGGAATCGTTGTTGTTGTAATCTCGATATTTGTCTGCATGTTATCGCTAAGAGCCTTCAAAATTTCTTGGTAGTGACTAACACTATTCAAACTAAGAATTTTTTCAACAATCTTTTGAATGACTTCGCGCTGACGTTTCTGACGACCGTAGTCTCCCTCTGGATCCTGATAGCGCATGCGTGAATATACTAGCGCCTCGTCACCATTTAGGGTTTGTTCCCCAACACCGATAGAAATCGTGTTAAATGGTTCCTGGTCTTGGATAGAGATTGGGAAACCTAGAGTGTTGTTTACTGTGATACCTCCGACAGCATCAACCATTCTTTGAAGGCCGTGCATATTGACCATCACATAGCGGTCGATATGGATATTCATCATTTTTTGAATGGTCGAAATGGCAAGCTCTGCCCCACCATCAGCATAGGCAGCGTTGAGTTTAGCTTCTCTAACACTACCATCTGGTTGTTGGATTTGTGTCAGAATATCACGTTCCAAACTCATCATAACGACTTTCTTGGTTTTAGGATTCACTGTTACCAAAATCATTGAATCACTATTTCCTGCCCATGGGTCTGTACGTTCAACATTCCCCGTATCTACCCCCATCAATAGGATTGTCAATGGTTCAGTTGCCTCGATAACCTTGGTTTCTTCTCCGATTTGTTTATAAGTTTTGGCTAAAGTCTGTGTACTTTGTTGGTAGATAGTATAGGCATAAGCTCCCACACCAAGCACTGTCACAAGAACAAAGCCTAAAAACATTCCGATTATTTTTTTTGCCATACATTTATTCGTCTATCAGTCGACCCATCAGGTAAACATCAAGAAACTCTCCTCCTTCTATACAAGCGCCGCGTTCCTGCTGGCCTTCAATGATAAAGCCCAGCTTTTTATATAGATGAACAGCTGCCAGATTTCGTTTTTGAACTGTCAATTGTAAGCGTCGAATACTTCCGCTCGACTGGGCCCACTCAATAGCTTCTTCCATCAAGATACTACCGAGACCATTTCCCCAATAGGCTTTTTTGATACCTAAAAAGATATCCCCAATATGCCGAACTCGCGGACGTTGATCAGCCGTTATATTGATCACTCCTGCCAATTCTTCATTCAAATAAGCTAGTAAAGTAATCTGATTATCCGACTGGGCCTGCTTGTTAATAAAACGCTGCATCTCAGATTCACTCATTGCAATTCCATTTTCATCCAGACTGGTAAAACTAGATTCATGACCAATCTGATCCAAAAGTGCAATAAGTTTTGTAGCATCCTCAACTTCTGCTTCACGAATTAATAAATCATACTCCATTCGTAAGCCTCTTCAAAAGTTCTGTCGCTCGTTGACCATGAGCATGAAAGACAACTTCACGGCCCTCACCATCTTTAAGGATTTCTAATTCCAGATAGTCGGCTGGAAGAGCCTCACCTAATAGGTGCCCCCATTCAATAACTGTCACACCCGAACCAAACAGAAATTCATCCAAATCGATCGAATCTGCATCCCCTTCGATGCGATAAACATCCAAGTGATACAGGGGTAGACGTCCTTCATACTCTCGAACGATAGTATAAGTAGGACTCTTAATCATTTGATGAATCCCTAAGCCTTTAGCCAGACCTTTTGTTAGTGTTGTTTTCCCAGCACCTAATTCACCAGTCAAAATCAATACATCATTTTTTTCAAGTAGACTACCCAACTCTTTTCCAAGAGCGATTAGTTCATCTTCATTTTTTATGTGCATGTTATCATTATACCAAAAAGTTTTCTTTTGCGACATTTCTAGTAATAAAAAAGGAGGATATTCCTCCTTCTTTTTTTAAAGTTTTTGTCTTTAGTTAAGTGCCATGCTGATGTAGTTCAAGATGAATAGAGCATCTAAAATCCAAATCATGACATGCACTTCCTTAACTTGACCTTTAACAATCTTCGCTAAAGTGTAAGTTAGGAAACCAACGGCAATCCCTTGTGTAATGGAGTAACTGAATCCCATAAAGATAGATGTGAAGAAGGCTGGAATAGCTTCTGACATATCATCCCAAGGAATGTTTTTCAAGTTAGAGAGCATCATAATTCCGACGATAATCAAAATTGGTGCTGTCGCAGCTGAAGGCACAATGGCAAGAAGTGGGCTAAAGAAGCTTGATAGAGCAAAACAGATAGCAACAACTAAGGCTGTCAATCCAGTACGTCCACCAGCACCGATCCCTGCTGCTGACTCAATATAAGTTGTAACGTTTGAAGTACCTGCAATGGCACCAACTGATGTCGCCACCAAGTCAGAATATAGAGCCTTATCCAATTTAGCTGATTCATTGTTCTCACCACTTGATGCGATGATCCCAACTTTTTCACCTGTACCGATAAGAGTACCAATTGTATCAAAAATATCAGTCAATGAGAAGGCAAGAATGGCCATCAAGGTTTCAGGTAAACGTGAAGTATTTGAAATCAGAGAACCCAAACCTTCTGAACCAAGGGCTGCACCAAATAAAGTTCCTAAGTCGTTAACTGCTGCTGAAAGATTGTTGCTAGCAAAATCGATTCCTGACAAATTAACAAGACCAACCGCAATCGCAAGGACTGTAGTTGTCAAAATAGAAAGAATGATCCCACCTTTAATACCTTTGACAACAAAGAAGATTGTAATGGCAAGACCTGCAATAGCTACCAATACTGCTGGAGTATTGAAATCTACCAATCCTGGAACAGCTGCTGCATTTGCAGTAATCGCTGCTTGAGCCTTATCTGCTCCTTCACCTGCTACTGTATAAGTACCTGGGTCAATTGAGAATTTCAAGAGACCAGCATTCTTAATACCAACATAGGCAAGGAAAACACCAATACCAGCTGAAATTGCTGAACGAAGAGTTGCAGGAATAGACTCAATGATCATTTTACGAACATTGGTTAATGTGATAATCAGTGAAATAATCCCACAGATGAAGACCATACCAAGAGCTTCTTTCCAAGTATAGCCCATTCCGAATACAACCGTAAATGTAAAGAAAGCATTAAGTCCCATACCTGGAGCTTGTGCGTATGGCAAGTTAGCATAGAAAGCCATCATCAAAGTTCCTACTACAGAACCGATGATTGTTGCCAAGAATACACCCTGAACAGGCATTCCTGTTTGCGAAAGCATTTGAGGGTTTACAAAGAGAATATAACTCATTGCAAAGAAAGTTGTTAAACCAGCAAGCACCTCTGTACGAACATCTGTCCCGTGCTCTTTTAGTTTAAATAATTTGTCCATTTTTAATCTCCTTTGTCATTTTACGAACAATATGTCTATTATATCATTAATCATTCACATTTTCAAGCTATTTTTCTTATTTTTAAAAATTCTTAGAGGATATAATTCTTCTTATTTTTGCTTATAGTCAGCTTTTCTTTCAGCTTTTTGATATAATAGGAAACATCTTATCTGAAACTAAATTCGGGAGGATTTTATGACTAAAAAAATGATTGCCGTGGACTTAGACGGTACCTTACTTAATGGAGAAAGCAAACTCTCTGACTTTACAAAAGAAACCATTAAAAAAATTTCTAAGAAAGGCCACCATGTGGTTATCGCAACCGGTCGCCCATATCGTATGGCCAAAGATTTTTATGACCAACTTGAACTTGAGACTCCTATGATTAACTTCAACGGTTCGCTCACTCACCTACCTGGTAGGGCTTGGAAACATGAAAAATGTCTTACTGTGGACAAAAAATATCTCTTGGATATCGTAAAACGAAAAGAGGATATCGAGGCAGACTTTATCGCAGGTGAATACCGTAAAAAGTTTTACATTACATCCCCAGACAAGGAAATTGCAGATCCTAAATTGTTTGGTGTTGAAAACTTTCGCCCTGAAAATCAATTCAAGTCTGACTTAGTGACTAAGGGGCCTAACTGTATTTTATTACAAACTAGGGCAGACGATAAATATGCACTAGCAGAAGAGATGACTAGCTTTTACAAGCATCAGCTTAATATCAATACTTGGGGCGGTCCCTTGAACATTCTTGAATGTACTACAAAAGGTGTTCACAAGGCCTTTGCCCTTGAATACCTCCTCAATGTCATGAATATAGACAGACAGAACCTGATTGCCTTTGGTGACGAACACAATGACCAAGAAATGCTCTCCTTTGCAGGTAGAGGATATGCCATGAAAAATGCTAATCCCGCTCTACTTTCTTTCGCAGACGAGCAATTACCACTAACCAACGAAGAAGACGGAGTCGCTCACTTTTTACAAGAGCAGTTCCTTTAATAAAAACTATCCCTCCATACTTTTTTGGTAGAAAATAGCTACCTTAATCGTATGGATTTTTTATGCCCAAAATCGATTAAAGAAAAAAGGACCCGAATCCGTGTTAACGAGATTCAAATCCTTACAAAAGATGTCTATTTTTTTAGAACGATACGATCAGAAATTTCGCGATCCATATCATCAATGATCATTTGATTGCCATCAACTACATAAACCTTGATATCATCTCCAATAAAGACTCTCTGACTTTCTGGTTCGAAGGTGACCTTTTTAATTTCCTGATCGCCATCAGGTTCTACTTCTGTCCATGTTCCAGTATTACCAGTAACTACGAGAGTAATGCTATCTCCCTCATCTTGCCCTTTATAGGTCCCATCAATGTTAGTTACTGAGCTAGCAGTCGAACTAGAAACAGTCGTTTCTGCTGACTGAGCAGTCGTTACTTCCGTACTAGTACTTGCTTGAGTTGAAGGAGTTACCTGCTCTTTTGGCGAACATGCAACTAAGAGACTAAGACTTGCCAAAGAAGCAAGAGAAAGTGTGAATTTTTTTAGTGACATAATGTCTCCTTTCTTTTAGTGGCTTAAAATCAGAATAACCCTGCCGAGCCACCACACCTTTACTATAACAAATGAAGATAGGAGGGTCAATCAAATGACTTTTGTTTCATAAGACAAGCGCGAACCTCAGATATAAAGTAGAGAGATCCTGTCACAAATAGCAGGTCTTTCTCTCCTGCAGAAGCTTCAAAAGTATCTATAAATTCTTGATAGGAACTAACTATTCTATAACCACTCAAGTCTTGCTCGCCTAAGGAGCCCTGATAGTCAAAACTCGTAACATAGAGATCCGCGTCAGGTAAATGCTCTGTTAAATAAGCAAGCATCCCACTATAATCTTTCCGCTTTAGGGCACCAAATAGGATGTGAGGCTGATACCCTTGCTGGATCTTTTCTTGGATAAACTCAACTAAACGCTCTAGAGCCGGTAAATTGTGAGCCCCATCTAGATAGATGTGCTCAGTGACAGCTTCTAGCCTTCCAGCCCATTTAGTAGCTTGCAAGGCAGCACGTACTGCTTCTTGATCTACTTTCTCGTTTCTTTGTACCATAAATAGTAGAAAAGCCTGCAAGGCAAGAGCTGCATTTTCCTCCTGATATACTCCCTCCAGTCCCAATATTAGGTGGTTAAAGTCAGCTAGAGAGGAAGAAAAGTTCCCATTTCGGAAAGAAAAATCTTTATTAGCTTGGTAGAGACTTACACCCAAATCAGTGGCAGTTTTTTGACAAACGAGTTGGGCTTCCGGTGCTAGATTTGCAATCACAGCTGATTTCCCAGGCTTAAAAATTCCTGCTTTCTGCTCTGTAATTACTGTTAAACTATCGCCCAAGGTCTCCTGGTGATCGAGGCCGATTGATGTGATGATTGCAATTTCTCCTGTCACCACATTAGTGGTATCAAGAAGTCCACCTATCCCAACTTCCAGTAGGACCAAATCTACTTTTTGCTCTTTAAAATAAAGCAAAGCAATCAAGGTCAGCAACTCAAAAAAAGATAGCTGATCGTGGGTTTCTAAAAGTCTTTGCTCCATTGCTTTGACTTGATCTGCTAAACGAATAAAATCTTCGTCCGATATAGGCTCACCATTAATACAGATACGGTCATGGATGCTGACAATGTGGGGCGAAGTAAAGGTGCCAACCGTTTTCCCATGGGCAACAAAAAGCTCCCTCATAAAAGAAATAGTTGACCCCTTGCCATTTGTCCCTGTCACATGGATAATTGGATAGGTTTGCTCAGGATTCCCCAGCAAATCTACCGCTCTTTGCATCCGTCCCAATCCTGATCTAAAATTCAAACCAATCCGACTATGAAGCCATTTTTCTACTTCAATCATGCTTATCTCCTTAACAAAAAAGCGAAGATTCTCTTCGCTTTTTACTCATTTTGCTAGATACTAGCTAAATTTTATTTTTAGCGTCAGGCTAAAAACGTCCACTGGACCGACTTGCGATCTTCATTTCTATCACAGGGCTAAAAACGTTCCCCGAACTTACCAGTTCTCTCTTATTTTAAGGAACTGGGCTGATACAGTCTCCCAGACTGTATCACTCCTCCATAAAGCTGTTGAAGACTTCTTCAATCATGTTCCATTCATCTTCTGAATCTTCAGGGATTGGTTGCAATTCACCTTCAGTTCCATCTTCATTTTCGATGAATGAGTATGCTTGGATTTCAACTTCACCGTTTTCATCTTCTTC
Source organism: Streptococcus sp. oral taxon 061 (assembly GCF_964211575.1). Classification (GTDB taxonomy): domain Bacteria; phylum Bacillota; class Bacilli; order Lactobacillales; family Streptococcaceae; genus Streptococcus. Next base: position 91,428 of record NZ_CAXOQQ010000006.1, read on the forward strand.
TGCATTAACTGGTACAAGAAGAACATAGTTTTTACCAAATTCTTCTTTTCCGTCAATAGTCAAAAGGATTTCAAATAAAGTTTCGTTTCCTTGCTCATCTACAAGTGTAATAAGTTCACGTTCTTCGTGATCGTGGTTGTGATCGTGTGACATAGTTTCTCCTCTGTCTTAAAATTTTCTATCTAAATAATTTTGCAAAATCAATTGAGCTGCTAATTTATCAATAACTTTTTTACGCTTATTGCGACTAATGTCTGCTTGCTCAATCAACATGCGCTCAGCAGCAACCGTGGTTAGGCGCTCATCCTGGTACTCCACTGGCAAACCAAAGAGAGCTTCCAGTTTTGCTCCATAGGCTTGACTCGCTTCCACCCGAGGTCCACTGGTATTGTTCATATTTTTAGGTAAACCAACAACAAAGCGCTCTACCTTATAGGTGTCAACCAATTCCTTGAGTCGTTCAAAGCCGAACTCTCCTTGATCTTCATTGATTTGGATGATTTCGAGCCCTTGTGCTGTAAACCCTAACGGATCGCTAATCGCTACTCCTACTGTTTTGGAACCAACGTCCAACCCCATAATTCTCATTGGTTATAGATCGACTCCTTGTCCCTTAAGGTAGTAGCGGACCAATTCTTCAACAATCTCATCGCGTTCGTATTTACGGATTTGATTTCTTGCGTTATTGTAACGAGGAACGTAAGCTGGGTCTCCACTGAGAACATAGCCCACAATTTGGTTAATAGGGTTATACCCCTTCTCATTCAATGAAGCATAGACTTCTGTCAATGTTTCACTAATTTCTTTTTTATTGGAATCATCCAATTTAAAACGTACGGTTTCTTCAGTAAATCCCATTCTAACACCCTCTTTCCTTAGAATAGTACTATTATAGCACATTCACAACCATTCTACAAATGACACAGCCTGATTTTGCTGATTTTCTGTGACTTCCTTACTGGACAGTCGCGCCACTTGCAACTCGATTTTCAATATATTCTTCTGGTTCGTTTTTTAGTAGATTTTCTAATCCCACATTTTTTAAATATTCGCTTTCGCTTGCCTTTTTAACGTCTAGAACTTGAAAATCATAACTTGTTTTTGTTTCAATCTCGGTTTCACTTAAAAGATTGGTTTCAATGTTAAATCCAGGAATTTTACGTGCTTCTTGGACCGATTCATCCTTGTCTTCTCCTTCTTTCAAGGCCTTTTTTGCTTCCTCTAATCCATGCTCTGCAATAAAGTTCTTGAGGTCTTCTGAAACTTGTCGTTTTTGCTGAATCGTTAAGGTCAAGAACTGTTTGCCCTTATAGGTAATGGTCTGGGTTTGTTGAACCCCATTTTCGTCAGCAGGTAGAACAAGCGTCTTGGTTACAACTGTATTGTTATTGGCATTTTCTAGAACTGGCAAAGTTGATTGAAGAGCTTCTGTCGTTGTATCTTTAGAAGGTTCCGCAGACTCTTTTTTCTGTCCACAGCCAGCTAGCAAAAATAGGAGCGCAACTGTACCGATAACTATCTTCTTCATATTTATTTTTCCTTATTTATCTATCAAATAAGGCTAGGAGTCACTCCCAGCCTTTATGTTTTATAGTGCTGCACGTAAACGTGCTTCTGCATTTTCTACATTGCGGACAGAGCGTGGCAAGAAAGCACGAATGTCATCTTCTTTATAGCCAACTTGTAAACGTTTCTCGTCAACAAGAATTGGACTTTTTAGGATGCGTGGTGTTTCCATGATTAAATTAAGCACTTCATTGACACTCAAATCTTCGATATCAACTCCAAGAGCTTTAGCGTAGCGATTCTTTGATGATACAATGCTCGCAATTCCATTGTCTGTTTTTGTTAGAATATCTAATAATTCTTCTCTAGAAATCCCCTCTTTACCGAGGTTTTGTTCTTTATAACTTAACTGGTGGGCATTGAGCCAGGTCTTAGCTTTTTTACAGCTAGTACAACTTGAGACTGTATAAATTTTGATCATGTACCTACCCCTTTCGCTACATGTTACTATCAGTTTATTCTATTATACCATAAAAAACATCCGACTTGCGACCTATTTTTAAAAAAAAATTTAACTTTTTCCCCAGTTTTCTATCTTTTTTCTTGACAAAAACCGAACTATAACCATTCTTTATACTTCTTAATGTAAAATTTCTTAATAACTGTAACGCTAAACATATACAAGAAAATAATACAGGTTAGGAACAAGAAATAAGGAAGCCCTAAGGGTGCTAGACGAAGGATATTTACTAGCGGTCCATAAGGTAGACTTGTTACGAAAAAGGCTGCAACCAAGGTTGTCAAGATCACAAGCCAAGCTGGTCTGCTTTGTACAAAAGGAACTTTTGCCGTACGAAGCATATGGATAACCATAGTTTGAGACCACATAGATTCAATGAACCATCCTGTTTGGAATAAGATAATAAACTGAAGGGCAGATTCAGAACCATGAACATAATGATAGCCTGTCACCAAAGGAACAATAATAAAGTAGAGGAAAATAAAGGTCAAAATGTCAAAGATAGATGAGATTGGACCCATCCAAACCATAAATCGCGTAATGGATTTTGCTTCCCATGTATGGGGTTGTTTTAGGAAGTCTTGATCCACGTTATCAAACGGCAATGCCACACAAGATAAATCGTAGACTAGGTTTAGGACAATGAGATGAACAGGAGCCATTGGTAAAAATGGCAAGAAGATACTTGCAACCAATAGTGAGAAGATATTCCCAAAGTTTGAACTAACTGTCATCTTAATATATTTGGTCATGTTGGCGTAGACCTTGCGGCCCTCAACGATACCTGTTTCAAGAACCATGAGGTCCTTGTCCAGCAAAATAACATCAGCTGTTTCCTTTGCGATATCTACTGCTGTATCAACGGAAATTCCAACATCTGCCACCTTCATAGATGGGGCATCATTAATACCGTCACCCATATAACCAACACCGTGACCATTTTTCTTCAATTGTAGAATAATTCGAGCTTTTTGGTCAGGAGACAATTTGGCAAAGACTGTTACACTTTCAACCGCTTCTGCCAATTCTTGGTCTGTCATTTGATCAATGTCAGCACCTAAGAGCATATGTTCAACGTCCAATCCAACCTTTTCACAGATAGCTTGGGTTACTTTTTCGTTATCTCCAGTTAAAATTTTTGTTCTGACACCATGCTCAAGTAAAGCTTGGATAGCGGGTGCTGCAGATGGTTTTGGTGGATCCAAGAAGGCAAGGTAACCCGTAAGGATCATGTCACTTTCATCAGTCACAGCATAGGCATAGTCTTCACGTAGACCTGACTTGTAACCAACACCTAATACACGCAAACCTTGACGGTTTAATTGACCAACTTCCGCCAACACTTCTTGACGAATGTCTTCAGTAAGAGGGATGACTTCTCCACGATATTCCACATGTGTCGAAATGGTCAACATTTCTTCCAAGGCGCCTTTGGTTACCATACTAACAACATTGCTATCATCTTTGACGATAACACTCATGCGTCTGCGCTCAAAGTCAAATGGAAGCTCGTCGATTTTTTGGAAACTGGTATCGAGATTTTGTAGGATAGCGTGTTCCTTGGCTTCTTTTTCAGTTCTACTGATGATGGCACGGTCCATCAAGTTTTTCAAACCTGTTTGAAAATGTGAGTTTAGATAAGCCCTTCTTAAAACCGCCATATCCAAATCACCATGGATATCCAAAGGGTATTCTAAGACAATCTCATCTTGCGTTAGAGTTCCAGTTTTATCCGTACATAGGATATCGATTGCTCCTAAGTCCTGAATAGCATTGAGTTTTTTGATGACTACCTTTTCCTTGGCCATGATAATGGAACCTTTTGCTAAGCTGGCTGTAATAATCATCGGAAGCATTTCTGGTGTAAGACCGACACCGACGCTCAAGGCAAATACTCCAGCCTCTAGCCAGTCTCCATCGGTCAATCCATTTGCGAAAAACACGATTGGAACCATGACAAGCATCAAGCGGATCAATAGCCAGGAAATGCTGTTCATTTCACGTTCAAAAGAAGTTGGCTCATCATAAGTGTTGAGAGTTTGCTCGATGGCTCCCATCATGGTGTCATCACCAACCGCTAGAACCATAGCCGTAGCACTTCCTGAGATAACGTTTGTCCCCATGAATGCCAAAGATTCTGCTTCTAAGAGGCTATCTACATTTTGACCAGTGGCTTTATTTAAAGCTAGCTTTTCAACTGCATCACTTTCTCCAGTCAAACCTGACTGTTGAACGAAAAAGTCGCGTGATTCAAATAAGATGACATCTGCTGGAATCATATCTCCAGCGCTCAATTTCACGAGGTCTCCCACAACCAACTCATCGATTGGCAACTCTTGTTCAAGACCATCGCGAATAACAGTTGCAGTGTTGACAATCATTTTTGAAAGATTGGTTGTCGCCTTGTCGCTCCGCAACTCTTGGACAAAACGGATGCCTCCTGAAATCAAAACCAAGACAACGATAATAATAGAGGTCGTAGGGTCCTCTTGGCCAGGTTTGGCAAGCCAAACGTTTGTAACGAGAGAAATAAAGGCAATCACAAGCAAAATGATTGTGAAAGGATTGATAATAGACTCATAAATCTTTTTAAAGATGGAATCCTCTTGACCTTTTGTGATGGTGTTTTCACCATATAGGTCACGGTTTTCTTCGACTTGTTCTTGGTCTAGGCCTTTTAGACTTGTATGATAAAAAGCTAGACTATCTTTTAATGGAGTTTGAATAGCTACTGCTAGTCTTTCTTTTGTAGTTTTCATTGGTTTCTCCTATCTGTATGAATGGTGATTTCATACTCAATGAAAATCAAAGAGCAAACTAGGAAACTAGCCACAGGCTGTACTTGAGTACGGCAAGGCGACGTTGACGTGGTTTGAATTTGATTTTCGAAGAGTATCATACACAGAGACCAATCACTTTATAGGGACAGAACGACACAAATCAGCGATTGGCTGTGTATGTGCGGTTCTGGATGATCGTCAATTTGCATCGTTTGTCTCCTTTCTTTGTTTTAAAACAGCAGAAAATCCTGCCATAAAATGGCAGGACTAAAAAACTTATGATCTGTTTTCGTTCAAGCTTTAACTCCATAGGGCGATGTAATGAGCTTAGTCTTGACCTTCGCGACCAGGACTGTTGACCAACGAGTAGTGTCTCCACTGCTTTGCGGTAGTCATCCGTATCCCTATGGTAGCCTCACCTACCGTTTTCGCCTTTCAGTATAAACCTTTAACTAATAAAAGTCAACGATTTATCTCATTTTCTTAGATTACGATTAATTCTTTTGGAGCAAGGGTTAATAACTCACAACCTGTATCTGTAATCAAGATATCATCTTCGATACGAACTCCGTATTTACCTTCAATATAAATACCAGGCTCATCAGTCAAGACCATACCCGATTTAATAACTTCTGTAGAAGTTTGGCTAAAGTATGGCTCTTCGTGGATATCAAGTCCGATACCGTGTCCGATACCGTGTGTAAAGTATTGTCCATAGCCTGCTTCCACAATGATATCACGAGGAATTTTATCAAAGTCACGGAAACCTAAGCCAGCCTTAGCTTGGTCAATCAACGCTTGGTTCGCCTTTAAAACAGTATTGTAGATTTCTGCTTGTTCGTCGCTGACATGGCCTAGGTAGATGGTACGAGTCATATCACTCACATAATGCTCGTAAAGGCATCCAAAGTCCATAGTGATAGCTTCGCCTAGTTCTACTGGCTTATGCATAGGATGAGCATGGGGTTTAGAAGAGTTGATGCCACTCGCTAAGATTGTGTCAAAGGACAAACCTGCCGCTCCCAGCTCACGCATACGGAAATCAAGGAAGTTGGCAATTTCAATTTCAGTCTTCCCTGGCTTGATAAATTCAAGGGCATCGTGGAAAGCTTGGTCTGATATTGAACAAGCCTTGCGAATAGTCGCAATCTCTGTTTCATCCTTAATCATACGAAGCGCTTCAACAAACTGAGTCTGTGGAACTAGTTCCAAACCTTCAAAAGCGGCTTGCATGCGGTGGTAATAAGAAACCGAGATTTCATCTTCAAACCCGATACGAGAAAGGCCCATGTCTTTCGCAATCTTTGCAATAACAGCCAACTCGTCACGTTCTGCAAAAATCTCAAAACCAGTAACTTCCTGCTTAGCAGCGATGATATAGCGGGCATCCGTCACCAAAATTTGACGGTCACGACTGATAAAGACTGTTCCATTTGAACCCCAAAATCCTGTCAAATAGTAGACATTTTTAAGGTTATTGATAATGATTCCATCTAGTTCTTTTTCTTGCATTTTATCGAGAAATGCTTGCACACGTTTATTCATGATGTAACTTTCCTTTCAAATACTGTCCTGTATAGCTTGCTTCATTGGCAGCTACTTCTTCTGGAGTTCCTGTTGCAATGATGGTACCACCACCGACACCGCCTTCTGGACCTAAATCGATGATATGGTCTGCTGTTTTGATGACATCTAGATTATGCTCAATCACGAGAACTGTATTACCATCGTCTACAAAGCGAGACAAAACCTTCAGTAGACGCGCGATATCCTCGGTATGAAGACCAGTTGTCGGTTCATCTAGAATGTAGAAGGATTTACCAGTCGAGCGTTTATGGAGCTCGCTAGCCAGCTTCATACGTTGCGCTTCTCCACCAGAAAGAGTTGTGGCAGGTTGTCCCAAGGTCACATAGCCTAGACCAACATCTTTGATAGTCTGGAGTTTGCGTTGAATTTTTGGAATGTGTTTGAAAAATTCCACCGCATCGTTGACGGTCATATCTAAAACTTGCGAGATATTCTTTTCCTTATAATGAACTTCCAGGGTTTCACTGTTGTAGCGGGTTCCATGGCAGACTTCACAAGCTACGTATACGTCTGGCAAGAAGTGCATCTCAATCTTGATAATCCCGTCACCTGAGCAGGCCTCACAGCGACCACCCTTGACATTGAAACTGAAGCGACCCTTCTTGTAGCCTCGAATCTTGGCTTCATTTGTCTGAGCGAAGAGGTCCCGAATGTCATCAAAGACACCTGTATAGGTTGCAGGATTGGACCTTGGTGTTCTTCCAATAGGACTCTGGTCAATATCAATCAGACGATCGATATGCTCAATCCCTGAGATAGTCTTAAACTTTCCAGGCTTGTCTGAATTGCGATTGAGTTTTTGAGCAATGGCTTTTTTGAGGATGCTGTTAATCAAGGTAGATTTCCCAGAACCTGACACACCCGTCACCGCGACAAATTTTCCTAGTGGGAAACGAGCAGTGATATTTTGTAGGTTGTTTTCACGCGCACCTGTCACTTCGATAAAGCGACCATTGCCTATACGGCGTTCTAACGGCACTGGAATGGCACGTTTTCCTGATAGATACTGTCCTGTGATGGATTTACTGTTGCGAGCCACCTGCTTAGGCGTTCCTGCTGCTACAATCTCTCCACCAAAGACCCCTGCACCAGGGCCGACGTCTATCAGATAATCAGCCTCTCGCATGGTATCTTCATCATGTTCTACTACAATGAGAGTATTCCCCAAATCACGCATCTTTTTCAGACTGGCAATCAGACGGTCATTGTCCCTTTGGTGAAGACCGATAGACGGCTCATCTAAGATATAGAGGACTCCTGAGAGATTGGAACCAATCTGGGTTGCCAAGCGAATACGTTGACTCTCCCCACCTGATAATGTTCCTGCAGAACGAGAAAGGGTCAGATAGTTGAGACCGACATTATTGAGGAAGGTCAAGCGATCTTTGATTTCCTTAAGAATCGGACGAGCGATGATGGTTTCATTTTCAGATAGGGTCAACTGGTTAATGGCTTCCAAGTGGTCTGCAATAGAAAGGTCAGAAACTTCTCCGATATGAAGCCCCTTCTCTCCCCCTACTCGAACAGATAAGGCCTGGTCATTGAGACGATAACCATGACAAGTACCACAGGTTAGCTCATTCATATAAAGGCGCATCTGTGTGCGGGTGTAGTCGCTATTAGTTTCATGGTAACGTCGCTTAATATTCCCTATAACACCTTCAAAAGGAATGTCGATATCGCGAACTCCGCCGAATTCATTTTCATAGTGGAAATGGAATTCCTTCCCATCTGAACCATAGAAAATGAGATGTTTCTCCTCCTCAGACAAGTCCTCAAAAGGAGTATCCATATCCACTCCAAAGGCTGTCATGGCTTGTTCTAGCATATTTGGATAATAGTTAGAAGAGATAGGGTTCCAAGGTGCTAAGGCTCCCTCACGGAGGGTCTTGCTAGCATCTGGTACGACTAAGTCCGTATCAACCTCTAGCTTGATACCCAAACCATCACACTCACTACAAGAACCAAACGGTGCATTGAAAGAGAAGAGACGAGGTTCTAGTTCTGGAACTGTAAAACCACAGACTGGGCAGGCATAATGTTCTGAAAAGAGTAACTCCGAATCATCCATAGTATCGATAACCACATAACCTTCTGCGATACGAAGGGCTGCTTCGATGGAATCAAAGAGACGACTACGGATACCTTCCTTGATGATAATACGATCTACCACCACATCGATGGTGTGTTGTTTATTCTTTTCAAGTTCAGGAACTTCGGTCACATCGTATACAACCCCATCGACACGGACACGAACATAGCCATCCTTTTGAATTTTTTCAATCAGAGTCTTATGCTGCCCTTTTTTCTTACGAATAACAGGAGCCAAAATCTGCAGACGCTGGCGCTCTGGCAACTCCAAAACCTTGTCTACAATTTGTTCGACAGACGAAGCCTTAATAGCCCCATGTCCATTGATACAGTAGGGTGTTCCTACACGAGCATAGAGGAGACGTAGATAATCGTTGATTTCCGTCGTTGTCCCAACCGTTGAGCGAGGGTTTTTACTAGTCGTTTTCTGGTCAATAGAAATGGCAGGGCTGAGACCATCGATAGAGTCCACGTCTGGTTTTTCCATATTGCCCAAAAACTGACGAGCATAGGCTGACAGACTTTCAACGTAGCGACGTTGCCCTTCTGCATACAGGGTATCAAAGGCAAGACTCGACTTGCCCGAACCCGACAGCCCCGTCACCACAACCAGCTTGTCTCGTGGAATTTCCACGTCAATATTTTTTAAATTATGGGCGCGTGCCCCATGGATGACAATCTTATCTTGCATGTTACTTCTTTCTAGTCCATTGTTGCTTTCCATTATACCAAAAAAAGTGAAATTCTATTACCAAAAAAGCCGAATTTATAGTATAATAGTACGGTGCTAAAAATCACTTAAACACAGAATAGATTAGGAAAGGATAGGAGATATGAAACAAGTCTTTCTCTCAACAACAACTGAATTTAAAGAGATCGATACGCTCCAGCCGGGCACTTGGATCAATCTCGTCAATCCTACACAAAGCGAATCGATGGAAATTGCTTCTGCTTTTGATATTGATATCGCTGACCTCCGTGCACCACTCGATGCCGAAGAAATGTCTCGTATCACGATTGAAGATGAATACACTCTGATTATCGTAGATGTTCCCATTACCGAGGAAAGAAATAACCGAACCTACTATGTGACCATTCCCTTGGGGATTATCATCACAGAGGAGGCTATCATTACTACTTGCTTGGAACCTCTCCCACTTCTAGATGTCTTTATCAATCGGAGACTTCGAAATTTCTATACCTTTATGCGTTCGCGCTTTATCTTTCAAATCCTCTACCGCAACGCTGAAATTTATCTGACAGCCCTTCGTTCAATTGAACGTAAGAGTGAGCAAATCGAAACCCAACTTCACAAATCTACTCGAAATGAAGAATTGATTGAACTCATGGAGTTGGAAAAGACCATCGTCTACTTCAAGGCCTCTCTTAAGACAAACGAGCGCGTGATTAAAAAATTGACCAGCGCAACTAGCAATATTAAGAAATACCTTGAAGACGAAGATCTACTTGAAGACACATTGATTGAAACGCAACAGGCCATCGAGATGGCGGATATCTATGGAAACGTCCTTCACTCTATGACAGAGACCTTTGCCTCTATCATTTCAAACAACCAGAACAATATCATGAAAACCTTGGCCCTCGTGACCATCGTTATGTCTATCCCGACTATGATTTTCTCAGCTTACGGAATGAACTTTAAGGATAATGAAATTCCTTTAAACGGAGAGCCACATGCTTTCTGGCTCATCGTCTTTATCGCCTTTGCTATGAGTGTTTCTCTCACTCTTTACCTCATCCATAAAAAATGGTTCTAAACAGGAGTTATTATGTCACAGATTGATTTAAAAGAATTAACAAAGAAAAACCAGGAATTTATCCATATTGCAACCCAGCAATTTCTCAAGGACGGGAAAACCGATGCCGAAATCAAGGCTATCCTTGAAGAAGTCATTCCTCATATCCTTGAGGAGCAACCAAAAGGAGTGACAGCTCGTTCTATCTACGGAGCACCAACTCACTGGGCTCATAGTTTCAGCGAAAAAGAGCAATACGAAAAAGAACATCCAAAAGAAAACGACGATCCAAAATTGATGATGTTGGATTCAGCCCTTTTCATCACAGGATTATTTGCAGTAGTTAGCGCCTTGATGAGCTTCTTCTCAAACCAACCTGTGGCCTACGGATTGGTAACACTTATCAGTGTAGGAGCCTTTGGTGGAGTTGCCTTCTATCTTCTCTACCACTTCATCTACCGCTACTACGGACCAGATACTGACCGTAGCCAACGCCCTCCATTCTGGAAATCACTTTTAGTTATGTTGGCAACCATGTTTGCCTGGGTTCTCATCCTCTTCTTGAGTAACTTCCTTCCACAAGCCATCAATATTAGTCTCCCACCACTTGTTTTGTTGGTGATTGGAGGAGCACTTCTTGCCCTACGTTTCTACCTCAAAAAACGTTTCAACATCAAGAGCGCAAGTGCTGGACCAGCTAGATATTAAGATAAACAAAAAAAGTAGTGTGTTTTACAGACAGACTACTTTTATTATGGCTCCAAAGCATTTTTTGATTCTCCAAAGAAAAGTAGCTACATTTTCTAAAAACGTTCTAATGTAACGGCTCCCCTTAAAATCCCTAGGTTTTATCCTTGAATTCAAGTTGTTTTTCTGTTATGATAATAAAGTAATAAGGAGAAATATATATGACTAAACAGAGAATTAATCAAGTTGTTGGTTCAATTGGTGCCTTTATCGGGATTATTGTATTTATAGCCTACATCCCTCAAATTTTTGCCAATTTACAAGGGAACAAAGCTCAACCATTCCAACCTTTATCAGCAGCTGTCTCTTGCTTAATCTGGGTCATTTATGGATGGACAAAAGAGCCTAAGAAAGACTGGATTCTAATCATTCCAAACTCGGCTGGGGTTGTCCTTGGCGGACTGACCTTCCTTACTGCTCTATAAGAATGCAACTACTATAAAAAGCAACCACATCATTGGTTGCTTTTTTACTACTTTCTTGGTCTAAAAGTCTTCTTCTGACTCTAATTCTTGTTGTTTTCCCTCATCTTTTGTGATACAATAGCATCAATTTTTTCTAGGAGGATAATATATGACTTCTACTATTGGTATTATAAGTTTATCTAGTGGGACTATGGGTGAAGACTTTGTCAAGCACGAAGTGGACTTGGGTATTCAACGTCTCAAGGACCTCGGACTCAATCCTATCTTTTTACCTCATTCGCTAAAAGGCTTAGATTTTATCAAAGAACATCCTGAAGCTCGTGCAGAGGATTTGATGCAGGCCTTTTCTGATGATAGTATCGACATGATCCTATGCGCCATTGGTGGAAACGATACCTATCGCCTGCTACCCTATCTTTTTGAAAATGACCAACTACAAAAGGTTATCAAACCAAAGATTTTTCTCGGTTTCTCGGATACGACCATGAACCATCTCATGCTGCATAAACTAGGAATCAAGACTTTTTACGGCCAATCCTTTCTAGCAGACATTTGTGAGTTAGACAAAGAAATGTTGCCATATAGCCTCCACTACTTCAAAGAATTGATTGAGACGGGAAGAATCTCAGAAATTCGACCTAGTGACGTTTGGTATGAGGAACGGACTGATTTTAGTCCCAAAGCCTTGGGAACACCTCGTGTCAGCCATGCAAATACAGGTTTTGACTTGTTACAAGGCAATGCTAAGTTCGAGGGAGAAATCCTCGGTGGTTGTCTTGAGTCTCTCTATGATATTTTTGACAACTCTCTACACGCAGATAGCACAGACCTCTGCCAAAAATACAAACTTTTCCCTGACTTATACGACTGGGAAGGAAAGATTCTATTGCTAGAAACCAGCGAGGAAAAGCCTAAACCGGAAGACTTCAAAAAGATGTTACGGACTTTAAAGGAAACTGGTATACTCGAGGTCATCAGTGGACTCTTGGTCGGAAAACCTATGGATGAAACCTTCTATGACGACTATAAGGAGGCTTTAATGGACACCATTGATAGCAATATCCCAATTGTCTATAATCTAAACGTTGGCCATGCCACACCAAGAGCAATTGTCCCCTTCGGAGTCCACGCCCATGTAGATGCAACGGAGCAAGTCATTCGCTTTGACTATAACAAAGAAAGCTGAGATGAATTTCTCAGCTTTTTCTGTATTCTCCGATGTTCTAGCCATCTAACGGCACTCATTTCTACTTTTCCATTCACAATCATTCTCATGGTCATCAACCAAACCTGCAGCCTGTAGAAAAGACAAGACAGCAACTGGCCCAGTAAACTTAAAGCCTCGTTTTTTGAGATCTTTGGATAATTTCTCAGATAGAGCTGTTTTGGCAGGCGCCTGGCTGTAGTCAGGCACATCATTGACGATGGTTTTCCCACCGACAAAAGACCATAGGTAGCTATCAAAAGAGCCGAACTCTGCCCGGACTTGTAGAAAGGATTGGGCGTTTGCTCGCGTTGCAAAGATCTTATCTCGATTTCGGATGATAGCTGAATTATCCATCAAAGCTTCCAATTCTTCATCAGTCATGTCCGCAACAGATTGAATTTGGTAACCATGAAAGGCTTCTCGGAAGGATTGGCGTTTATTGAGCACCGTTTCCCAAGATAGTCCAGCCTGATAGGTTTCCATGCAAAGCAACTCAAAAAGAGCTTGATCATCATGAAGAGGTTGGCCCCACTCTTCATCGTGGTAGGCTACATACAGAGGGTTGTTCATTTTAACCCAACCACAGCGTTTTGACATAGACATCTCCTATTTCACCAACATCTTAAGGGCAGATTTGATATAGTTCTCTGCCGTATCCGAAGTTCCTTCAAAGAATTTCTTGATCTTCTTAAGCTCAGTCGCCTTGTAGCCCAAGGCCAACATGGCTTCCATAGCTTCTTCCAATTCTTGGTTGTCGCTGCTAGATGGAGCTGTAGTCTTAGCAGGGAGGTCGTCACCTGCCACAACCACCTTACCTTCTAAGTCCAACACCATCTGTTGGGCTGTTTTCTTCCCGATTTTAGGGAACTTGGTCAAGTAGGTGATGTTCTTAGTCTCAATAGCTTGAACGAGGCCAGCATTGTCATCGGCCGCGATAATAGCAAGAGCGGAAACAGGACCAATGCCCGACACCGAAATCAAGCTGAGAAAGAGTTTCTTCTCGTCTTCTGAACGGAAACCGTAAAGTAGATGAGCATCTTCGCGAACGACTTGATGCACATAGATTTGTGCTTCTTGGTTGACTTGCCCTGAGTAGGCATAAGGATTAGCTACATGCAGGATGTAGCCGATACCGTTAGCTTCTAGAACGATGTATTTAGCAGTAATTTTGGTAATGATACCCTTTAGATATTCGTACATAATTTTCCCTTCAATTTATACTCAATGAAAATCAAATCTAAACTAGGAAGCTAACCGTAGGCATGACTTGAATTAGGCAAGGTAAAGCTGACGAGGTTTAGAGAGATTTTCGAAGAGTATTAGTATTTTCCTAGCTCTCGTAGGCTTGTGTGATTTTCCTGAATGCGACGGAACATCTTTTCCATGTCTGACTTGGTAAAGTGGACCAAAACAGGACGTCCGTGTGGACAGTTGTAGGGGTTGTCACATTGTGAGAGTTGGTATAGAAGCTGTCTAGCCGAGTGGTCATCGATACGATGATTGGCCTTGATAGACCGCTTGCAGGACATCATAATGGCCAACTCTGCTCTGTATTTCTTGATCGAAACTTCCTTGGTCAAAAGGAGCATGTCGGACATCTCATAGATTCCAGACTCAATTTCCTCCTCTGCCATCCAAATGGGATGTTCGCGCAAGATAAATTGATTCTCCCCGTACTCTGATAGAAAGACGCCAACTTCCTCTAAGAGAGACATTCTTTCCTTGAGACGAAGGACATCATCCGCTGGAAATTCGAAGATATAAGGTACTAGGAGTTGCTGCTGGCTCTGATCAACATTGCCAATGCTCTCACGGTACTCCTCGTACTTAACCCGCTCCTGAGCCGCATGCTGGTCTATGATGTAAAGTCCATCTCGACCTTGGGCAAAGAGGTAGGTCCCGTGCATTTGTCCGAAAAACTCCAACTCTGGGAAGCTTGAAGATTCTTCTCGCTCCAACTTGTCATAAGCCTTATCCAAACTAGCTAGGTCTAACTCTGGATGGTCCAGTTGGTCATAGCTAGCAGGCTTTCTCTCTGCAAAATGCAGTTTGGCTGGTTTGGTTATCTGGTCTAAGGTTTCCTTAGCAAACAGATTCAAATCCTGTCTTCCTTCCGTCAGATTCACCTGATGGTCTGCCACCTCAGCTTGTGTCGGTCTGGTCGGTTCATTTTTTTCATAATAGAGCGTATTTTCTCTCAGTGGCAAAGTCGTTTGCTCTACTTTTTCACGATTGCGAACAGTAGATTTTGCCAGATTTTCCAAGGCATCTGGAATCAAGGTCTGTTCCTTGAGACTCTTTGCAATAGCTTCTGAAACCAGCGCCATTAGTTCTCTTTCCTTGGAAATCCGCACCTCTTGCTTGGTTGGATGCACATTGACATCTGCTAGATAAGGATCAATATGGATGTGAATAACAGCCAGCGGAAAACGCCCCACCATGAGCTTGCTACCGTATCCATCTAAAATGGCACGATTGAGCAAGAAGTTTTTGATATAACGGCCATTGATAAAAAGGCTGATGTAGTTACGATTAGCCCGTGTCAATTCCGGCAATGAGACAAAGCCTGAAATTTCAAAGTCTAGGTCAGCATTCTCAATTTCAACCATCTTTTTGGCACTGGCTAAACCATAAATTCCAGCAATGGCTTGACGCAGTTGACCCGTACCAGCTGTTCGTGTCATTTCCTTGCCATCGCTAATCAGGCTAAAAGAAATCTCCGGATGGGCTAGTCCCAGACGATTGACAATGTCAATGATATGAGACAACTCTGCCTGCTGGCTCTTCATATACTTGAGACGAGCCGGTGTATTGAAAAAGAGGTCTTCCACACAAACCTTAGTCCCCACAGGACTGGTCGCTGGAATGATTTCCTCAACTTCTCCCCCACGAGCCACTAGCTTGGTCCCGTGACTGGCACCGTCCACCGCTGTCAACAAAGTCAAAACACTAACAGATGCGATAGAGGGCAGGGCTTCACCACGAAAGCCGAGGGTCCGAATCCGAAAAAGATCCGCTTGATTCTTAATCTTACTAGTCGCATGACGACGAAGAGCCAATTCCACTTCATCGTGGGCAATCCCGTGACCATTATCTGTTATTTGGATTTTCTTAAGACCAGCTTCTTCAATTTCAACGATAATCTGGCTAGAGCCAGCATCAATGGCGTTTTCAACTAGCTCCTTGACTACACTAGCAGGACGTTCAATAACTTCTCCTGCTGCGATCTGATTGGCCAAGACTTCTGGCAATTCAATAATATGAGACATCTTTCAGCCCCTTTCTTAACTGTTTTTATCTATTTCTCTGAAAATAAGCTAGTGCTATTATACCATATTTCACTCGTTTCCAAAAAAGTCCGAGTAGCAACTTTCTTCCCGATTTTACTAGGTTATTTGCCAAGTTTGTGGTAAAATAGGTAGAAACAATATTTTATAAAGGAGAAAAGACACATGCACATTTTTGATGAGCTAAAAGAGCGTGGTTTGATTTTTCAAACGACTGATGAAGAAGCTTTGCGTAAAGCCCTAGAAGAAGGTCAAGTTTCTTATTATACTGGCTACGATCCAACTGCTGACAGCCTTCACCTAGGTCACCTTGTCGCAATCTTGACAAGTCGTCGTTTGCAGTTAGCGGGTCACAAACCATATGCTCTCGTTGGCGGTGCTACAGGTCTCATCGGAGATCCGTCCTTCAAAGATGCTGAGCGTAGTCTCCAAACAAAAGACACAGTAGATGGCTGGGTCAAGTCTATCCAAGGACAACTTTCTCGCTTTCTTGACTTTGAAAATGGTGAAAATAAAGCTGTCATGGTCAACAACTACGACTGGTTTGGCAGTATCAGCTTCATTGACTTCCTCCGTGATATCGGAAAATACTTCACTGTCAACTACATGATGAGCAAGGAGTCTGTGAAGAAACGGATTGAAACAGGGATTTCTTACACTGAGTTTGCCTACCAAATCATGCAAGGTTATGACTTCTTTGTCCTCAACCAAGAACACAATGTAACCCTTCAAATCGGTGGTTCTGACCAATGGGGAAACATGACAGCTGGCACTGAGTTGCTTCGTCGTAAGGCTGACAAGACTGGTCACGTAATTACTGTCCCACTCATCACAGACGCAACCGGTAAGAAATTTGGTAAATCAGAAGGGAATGCAGTTTGGCTCAATCCTGAAAAGACTTCTCCATACGAAATGTACCAATTCTGGATGAACGTCATGGACGCTGACGCTGTTCGCTTCTTGAAAATTTTTACTTTCTTGTCATTAGACGAGATTGAAGACATCCGTAAACAATTCGAAACAGCACCACACGAACGCTTGGCTCAAAAAGTCTTGGCTCGTGAAGTCGTGACTCTTGTCCACGGAGAAGAAGCCTACAAAGAAGCCCTTAACATCACTGAACAACTCTTTGCAGGAAATATCAAAAACCTTTCTGTCAAAGAACTCAAACAAGGACTTCGTGGCGTGCCAAACTACCAAGTACAAGCAGACGAAAATCACAACATCGTTGAACTTCTTGTATCTTCTGGCGTGGTTAACTCAAAACGCCAAGCCCGTGAAGACGTACAAAATGGAGCCATCTACGTAAATGGTGACCGCATCCAAGATCTTGACTATGTCTTGAGTGACGCAGATAAGTTAGAGAACGAACTCACTGTTATCCGCCGTGGTAAGAAAAAATACTTCGTCCTTACATATTAAAAAGAAGACTGGATGCATTTGCCATCCAGTCCTTTTTTTGCTAGACTAAAACTATGAATACAAACCTCAAACCCAAACTCCAGCGCTTTGCTTCTGCTAGTGCCTTTACCTGTCCTATCTGCCAAGAAAATCTGACCTTGGTAGAGACTAGCCTCAAGTGTAGCAACCGCCATTCTTTTGACCTAGCAAAATTCGGCTATGTCAATCTAGCTCCGCAAATCAAACAATCTGCCAACTACGACAAGGAAAACTTTCAAAATCGCCAGCAAATCCTAGAAGCTGGCTTTTATCAGGCTATCTTAGAAGGCATCTCAGACATACTAGCGACTAAATCATCTGCAAAAACTGTCTTGGACATCGGTTGTGGCGAGGGCTTCTACTCTCGTAAACTCCAAGAAGTCCACTCCGACAAGACCTTCTATGCCTTTGATATCTCGAAAGACTCGGTCCAGATTGCTGCCAAAAGCGAACCCAACTGGGCGGTCAATTGGTTTGTCGGTGACTTGGCTCATCTTCCTATAAAAGACGTCAGCATGGATATCTTGCTTGATATCTTTTCCCCTGCTAACTACGGTGAATTTCGTCGTGTTTTATCTCAAAATGGTATCTTAATTAAGGTCATCCCAACTGAAAATCACCTTAAAGAAATCCGTCAAATGGTACAGGAGCAACTAACAAAGAAGGACTATTCCAACCAAGATATCAAGGAACATTTCCAGGAACATTTCAGCATCCAATCTAGTCAGATAGCTTCCCTGACCAAGTCCATCACCGCAGAGCAACGCCAAGCCCTGCTTAGCATGACTCCCCTGCTCTTCCACGTTGACCAAAGCAAGATTGACTGGAGTCAACTGACAGAGATTACCATCGAAGCAGAAATTCTAGTTGGGAAAGTACTGTGAATGAATCTAAAATCAAAAAACGCATCTATTAAAGATGCGTTTTTGTTTAATCTTAGTTCAAGTGCCAGATATCTTCGTTGTACTGAGCGATTGTACGGTCAGATGAGAAGAATCCTGCTTTAGCAATGTTGACAATCACTTTATCCAACCATGCGTCACGGTCTTCGTAGTCAGCAAGCATTTGCTCTTTCACTTTGATGTAGTCTTCCAAGTCAAGAAGAGTCATGAACCAGTCTTTGTTGATCAATTCGTTGTAAAGACGTTCCAAGCGTTCTTTCTTACCTACTGCAAGAACAGCGTCGCTCACGATAAAGTCAACCAATGGTTTGATAGCTTCA
This sequence comes from Streptococcus sp. oral taxon 061, assembly GCF_964211575.1. Lineage (GTDB taxonomy): Bacteria > Bacillota > Bacilli > Lactobacillales > Streptococcaceae > Streptococcus. The sequence goes on from NZ_CAXOQQ010000006.1 coordinate 109,997, forward strand.
CGAGCGTAGAATTCGCTTGATTTGTAAGCTGATTTTGCGTAAAGGTCGATAACAGTTTCTGAATCTTCACCAAAGATGTAGATGTTTTCGTCTCCAACCAACTCAGCGATTTCCACGTTTGCTCCGTCCATAGTACCAAGAGTCAAAGCTCCGTTCAACATGAATTTCATGTTACCAGTACCTGAAGCTTCTTTAGAAGCCAATGAGATTTGTTCTGAGATATCACATGCTGGGATGAGGAAGCTTGCTGCAGTAACGTTGTAGTTTTCAACCATAACGACTTGCAAGTGTGGAGCTACTGCTGGGTCGTTTGCAATCACTTCTGACAAGCAAAGGATCAAGTGGATGATGTCTTGAGCAATTGTGTAGGCAGGAGCTGCTTTACCACCAAAGAATACTGTGATTGGACGGGCAGGGATGTTACCAGCCTTGATGTCAAGATATTTGTGAATCACATACAAAGCGTTCATTTGTTGGCGTTTGTACTCGTGAAGACGTTTGATTTGGATATCAAAGATAGAGTTTGTATTGATTTCCACACCTTGGTGTTCTTTCAAGTGACGAGCCAATTTACGTTTGTTGTGAGCCTTGATGCTTTCCAATTTTTCTTTGACAGCAGCCTTGTCTTCATATGAGAGAAGGTCTTCCAACTTAGAAGCATCGTGGTGCCAATCGCGTCCAAGAATCTCATCCAAGTAGTGAGACAAGCTTGGGTTGGCATGCATGAGCCAACGGCGGAATGTGATACCGTTTGTTTTGTTGTTGAATTTTTCTGGGTAGATGTCGTAGAAAGCTTTCAACTCAGAGTTCTTCAAGATTTCAGTGTGGAGTGCTGCTACCCCGTTAACACTGTATCCGTAGTGGATATCCATGTGAGCCATGTGTACACGGTCGTTTTCATCAATGATTTGAACAGCTGGGTCTTTGTATTCTGCTTTCACACGACGGTCCAATTCTTTGATGATTGGTACCAAGTGAGGAACCACTTCTTCCAAGAATTCAAGAGGCCATTTTTCAAGGGCTTCAGCAAGGATTGTGTGGTTTGTGTAGGCAGTCATGCTACGAACGATAGAGATTGCTTCATCAAGTTCGATACCACGTTCAGTCAAAAGACGGATCAATTCAGGGATCACCATTGATGGGTGAGTATCGTTGATTTGTACAACTGCGTAGTCAGCAAGGTCGTGCAAGTTGCTTCCTTTTTCGATCGCTTCGTCGATGATCAATTGAGCACCATTTGAAACCATGAAGTATTGTTGGAAAATACGGAGCAATTCACCTTGACGGTCACTATCGTCTGGGTAAAGGAAAAGAGTCAAGTTGCGAGCGATGTCTGTCTTGTCAAAGTTGATACCATCTTTGATGATTGAAGAATCAACTGAATCTAAGTCAAACAAACGCAAGCGGTTTTTAGTCGCTGTTTTGTAACCAGGTACATCGATATCGTAAAGAGTAGATGTCAATGTAAAGTGTGCAAATGGTACTTGGTAGCTACGGCTTGAGCGAACCAACCAGTTTTGGTCAGTCAACCAAGCGTTAGGAATTGTTTCTTGTTGGTTGTTTTTAAGAACTTGTTGGAAAAGTCCGAAGTGGTAGTTCAAACCAACCCCATCACCGTTCAAACCAAGTGTAGCGATTGAGTCGATAAAGCAGGCTGCCAAACGTCCCAAACCACCATTCCCAAGTGATGGTTCCAATTCTACTTCTTCGATTTCGATCAACTCTTTACCTGCATCAGCAAGTTCTTTCTTAACTTCGTCATAAAGACCAAGGTTAATCAAGTTGTTAGACAAGAGTTTACCAATCAAGAATTCAGCTGAGATATAGTAAACTTTCTTCTTGCCAGTGTTGACTGGTTTTTGGCTACTTGCAAGCTTGCTGTAGTTAAGAAGAGCAAGGTAAAGCTCTTCGTTACTACATTCTGCGATAGATTTATTGTAACGATTTTGTACAAATTCTTTTAATGGTAACATTTTTTGTGTCTCCTGATAATGTCTTATTTCTTTAATTCTACCAAATTTTCATTAATTCTGCGATAAATTGTAGTCAAGTCAAGCAAAGTTTCTTCGACAGCAGGAGTCAATTGATCCTCTGTCATACGCCATGACCAGTTTCCACCAAGAGTAGATGGGTAGTTCATACGAGCTGAACCATCCAACTCTAGCAAGTCTTGCATCGTTGCAATCGTCATGAAACTTACTGATGCGAAGGCTGTGCGAAGCATAGCATGCACTACTGTTTCGTACTCTTTACGGTTTGTATAACGTGCCATGTACTCACGAGTTGGATCGTCAATTTCATTGCGATACCAACCAAGAACAGTGTTGTTATCATGTGTTCCTGTATACATAACTGAGTTAGCTGGTGCCAAGTGTGGGCTGTCAATGCTTTCGTGATCTGGGTTGAAGGCAAATTGAAGGACTTTCATTCCTGGGAATCCAGTGCGCTCACGAAGTTCGATGACTTCGTCAGTCATAAATCCAAGGTCTTCTGCGATGATGTTCAAGTCACCAAGTTCTTCTTTAACCGCTGCAAAGAGTTTGTAGTCAGGTCCTTTCACCCATTTACCAGGTGCCGCTGTTTCAGAACCAGCAGGGATTTCCCAGTAAGACTCAAATCCACGGAAGTGGTCGATACGAACGATATCGTAGATTTTAAAGCTTTCACGCAAGCGTTCAATCCACCATTTGTAGCCATCTCGATCCATTGCTTCCCAGTCATAGATTGGGTTCCCCCAAAGCTGACCATCCGCAGAAAACTCATCTGGAGGGCAACCTGCAATGTGAGTCGCTTTCCCGTTTTCATCTGTTTTGAAGAGATGTGGATTTGCCCACATATCGCTTGAATCTTCAGCAACATAGATTGGCATATCGCCTACAATCTCGATGTGGTTTTCGTTAGCGTATGCTTTCAATTTCAACCATTGTTGGAAGAAGAGATATTGGGTTACACGATGGTAAACAAGCTTGTCAGCTAATTGCTCACGGTAGCTTTCAAGAGCAGAAGCTTTACGCTCACGAATATCTGCATCTGGCCACTCTGTCCAAGCGAGGTTATCAAAATGCTCCTTGATAGCCATATACTCTGCAAAAAGTTCAAGCCATGATTGGTTGTCTTGAGCAAATTTTTCAAAATCTTTGACATCTCCAACTTCAAGGAAACGTTTAACTGCTTTCTCTAAAAGCGGACGACGTGCATAGTAGATTTTAGCGTAGTCAACTTCAGTTGGGTTACTACCAAAATCCACACCTTCAAGATCACTTGCTTCCAACAAGCCTTGCTCTACCAAAACATCAAGATCGATAAAATGAGTATTACCTGCAAAAGCTGAGAATGATTGGTAAGGTGAGTCACCATAGCTAGTTGTTCCTAAAGGAAGGATTTGCCAGTAGCGTTGCTTAGTGCGAACCAAGAAGTCAACGAAATCATAGGCGCTTTGACCAAATGATCCGATTCCGTAAGCTCCTGGAAGTGATGAGATGTGCATCAACACACCACTTTGACGTTTTTTCATATTAGCACCTCAAGTGTTTATATTGTTAATTACTTCATTTTTGCGCAAACGTTTGCGCTAATTAAAGTATAACCCATTTCTAAAATAAATGCAAGCGTTTGTAAAAAAACTTTTTATTGTTTAATCTTTTTTGACAAACTTTCAAGTTACTATATTCTTATTTTTAAAACCCTTTTAATCTTCATTCTAATCATGCAATCGTTTCCCTTCAATTATTTTTGAATTGAAATTTGCACGATTTCCTATTTCTCTTCTATTATACAAACAATTTTAGGAATTAGCCAGTCACAAGCTTTTTTAATTTTTTTCAAAAAAACGCTTGCAACCGTTTTCCGTTTGTGCTATACTATGGTCATAAGGGAAAACGTTTGCGTTTCCTCGAAATTAAAATTTGTTATTCTTTAGGAGGAATACACTATGTCAACTAAATTCATGAAGAGCGCTGCTGTACTTGGTACTGCTACTCTTGCTAGCTTGCTTTTGGTAGCTTGCGGAAGCAAAACTGCTGATAAAGCAGCTGATTCTTCTGCATCAGGAAGCCAAGAAATCACTTTCTATGTTGAAGACCAATATAAAGCTTACGCTGAGAAAGTTGCTGCTGCTTATGAAAAAGAATCAGGAACAAAAGTTAACATCAAATCTGGTGACCAACTTGGCGGACTTGACAAACTTTCACTTGACAACCAATCAGGTCAAGCTGCTGACGTTATGATGGCACCATACGACCGTGTAGGTAGCCTTGGTACTGATGGACAACTTTCAGAAGTTAAACTAAGCGACGGTGCTAAAACAGATGATACTACTAAATCTCTTGTAACAGCATCTGACGGTAAAGTTTACGGTGCTCCAGCTGTTATCGAGTCACTTGTTATGTACTACAACAAAGACTTGCTTAAAGAAGCTCCAAAAACTTTCGCTGAATTAGAAGAACTTGCTAAAGATAGCAAATACGCTTTCGCTGGAGAAGACGGAAAAACTTCTGCATTCCTAGCTGACTGGACTAACTTCTACTACGCATACGGACTTCTTTCTGGTAACGGAGCTTACGTATTCGGACAAAACGGTAAAGATCCTAAAGATATCGGTCTTGCAAACGAAGGTTCAATCGCAGGTATCAACTACGCTAAATCTTGGTACGAAAAATGGCCTAAAGGTATGCAAGATGGAACAGCTGCTGGAAACTTAATCCAAACTTCATTCCAAGAAGGTAAAACAGCTGCTATCATCGATGGTCCTTGGAAAGCTCAAGCATTCAAAGATGCTAAAGTAAACTACGGTGTTGCTACTATCCCAACTCTTCCAAACGGAAAAGAATACTCAGCATTCGGTGGTGGTAAAGCTTGGATCATCCCATCAAGCACTAAGAACCTTGAAGGCGCACAAAAATTTGTAGACTACCTTGTATCAACTGAACAACAAAAAGCATTCTACGAAGCAACTAACGAAATCCCAGCTAACACTGAAGCACGTGCATACGCTGAAGGCAAAAATGATGAGTTGACAACAGCTGTTATCAAACAGTTCAAGAACGCTCAACCAATGCCAAACATCTCACAAATGTCAGCAGTTTGGGAACCAGCTGCAAACATGCTCTTTGACGCTGTAAGTGGCAAGAAAGATGCTAAAACTGCTGCAGATGATGCTGTAACATTGATCAAAGAAACAATCAAACAAAAATTTGGTGAATAATTGAATTCGTTACAAGGGGGGGAGAATACAAATCCCCCTTTGATTTTATAAATTTACGAATGATTGCAGTTGCCTATTTAGTGATTGGAGACAAACTTCAATCTCGTATCCTATGAAAGGAGTAATTATGGAAAAACAACAACCTAGTAAAGCAGCCTTGCTGTCTATCATTCCTGGGTTAGGACAAATCTACAATAAACAAAAAGTCAAAGGATTCATTTTCCTTGGTGTAACTATCGTATTTGTCCTTTATTTCCTATCGCTTGCAGCGCCTGAATTGAGCAACTTGATCACGCTTGGTGACAAACCTGGTCGTGACAACTCTCTCTTCATGTTGATTCGTGGTGCCTTCCACTCTATTTTTGTAATTGTTTATCTAGCCTTTTATATTCTCAATATTAAAGACGCTCACACTATTGCAAAACAAATTAACAATGGTATTCCAGTCCCACGGACATTAAACGAAATGATTAAAGGTATCTATGAGAATGGATTCCCTTATCTTTTAATCATTCCATCTTACGTAGCTATGACATTTGCCATCATCTTCCCTGTTATCGTAACATTGATGATTGCCTTTACAAACTACGACTTCCAACACTTGCCACCAAATAAATTGTTGGATTGGGTTGGGTTAACGAACTTCACAAACATTTGGAGCTTGAGTACCTTCCGTTCAGCCTTTGGTTCCGTTCTTTCTTGGACCATTATCTGGGCTTTGTCTGCTTCTACTTTGCAGATTATCATTGGTATCTTTACAGCTATCATTGCTAATCAACCATTCATCAAGGGTAAACGTATCTTTGGTGTTATCTTCCTTCTTCCTTGGGCAGTACCAGCCTTTATCACTATCTTGACTTTCTCAAATATGTTCAACGATAGTGTTGGTGCTATCAATACTCAAGTAATCCCTCTCTTTGCTAAGGTTCTTCCATTCCTCGATGGAGCACTTATCCCTTGGAAAACAGACCCAACTTGGACTAAGATTGCCTTGATTATGATGCAAGGTTGGCTTGGATTCCCATATATCTACGTTTTGACCTTGGGTATCTTACAGTCTATTCCTAACGACCTCTACGAAGCAGCTTACATCGATGGTGCCAATGCTTGGCAAAAATTCCGTAACATCACTTTCCCAATGATTTTGGCTGTTGCGGCGCCTACATTGATCAGCCAATACACCTTCAACTTTAACAACTTCTCTATCATGTACCTCTTTAATGCTGGAGGTCCTGGTAGTGTCGGTGGTGGTGCTGGTTCGACCGATATCTTGATCTCATGGATTTACCGTTTGACAACAGGGACATCTCCTCAATACTCAATGGCAGCTGCCGTTACCTTGATTATCTCTATCATTGTCATCTCTATTTCTATGATTGCATTCAAGAAACTACACGCATTTGATATGGAGGACGTCTAAGATGAATAATTCAATTAAGCTCAAACGTAGACTGACTCAAACCCTTACTTACTTATACTTGGTTGGCCTTTCAATCGTCATTATCTATCCTCTTTTAATTACGATCATGTCAGCCTTCAAGACTGGTAACGTCGTAGCCTTTAAGCTTGATAGTAACGTCGACTTTAGCTTTGCTAACTTTAAAGGACTCTTCACTGAAACCTTGTACGGTACTTGGTACCTCAACACGTTGATCATTGCCTTGATTACAATGGCTGTTCAAACAAGTATCATCGTCTTAGCAGGTTATGCATACAGCCGTTATAACTTCTTGGCTCGTAAACAAAGTTTGGTCTTCTTCTTGATTATCCAAATGGTGCCAACCATGGCAGCTTTGACAGCCTTCTTCGTTATGGCGCTTATGCTAAATGCCCTTAACCAAAGCTGGTTCCTCATCTTCCTCTACGTTGGTGGAGGTATCCCGATGAACGCTTGGTTGATGAAAGGTTACTTTGACACCGTGCCAATGTCTCTAGATGAATCTGCAAAACTAGATGGTGCAGGACACTTCCGCCGCTTCTGGCAAATCGTTCTCCCTCTTGTTCGTCCAATGATTGCTGTACAAGCTCTCTGGGCCTTCATGGGACCTTTCGGGGATTATATCCTCTCTAGTTTCTTGCTTCGTGAGAAAGAATACTTCACCGTTGCCGTTGGTCTCCAAACCTTCGTTAACAATGCAAAAAATATGAAGATTGCCTACTTCTCAGCAGGTGCTATCCTCATTGCCCTTCCAATCTGTATTCTCTTCTTCTTCTTGCAAAAGAACTTCGTTTCAGGACTTACAAGTGGTGGCGAGAAGGGGTAATATACCCCCGCCACCCTTTTTCATTTTTGAACTTGTACATCGATTCGCTTTTGAGAAACAAGAACTTGCTGAGATTGCCTTGTTAGTTAGTGGACAAATCCTAACAAATATTCACTTTTACCAAGGATTCTACTATCCCCGCTTGAAATAAAAAACATTTCTCTATATAATACTCGTATAGAAAAATGCCTATAGAAAGAGATTTATGTTACCATATCCATTTTCTTATTTTAATAGTATCTGGGGATTCCGTAAGCCCCTATCTCAACGTTTTGGTCTCAACTGGTTTCAACTGATTTTCACCAGTATTTTCTTGATTAGTTTGTCTATGGTGCCCATCGCCATTCAGAATAGTTCTCAGGAAACCTATCCTCTAGAAACTTTCATCGATGATGTCTACGCTCCTTTGACGGATAGTGTGGTTCAGGATTTAGCTAGCAATGCTCAGATTATAGATGGAAAGTTACATTACTCTGGTACTAGTCCTAGCCAAGCTTCTGTCCAGATTGGTGGTCCTACTAACTCAACCTTCCCTGAAGAATTGCTTCTTCACTTTGGAGATGAGCAACTCCTTATCAGTAAGCAGGGAAAAGAATTAACAAGCATCCGCTATCATGCCATCACAACTGATAGTTTCCAAAGCAAGGAAAGTTTAACCCAAGCTATTTCCAAAGACTGGTATCAACAGAATCGTGTCTATATTAGCCTCTTCCTGGTCTTAGGTGCTAGTTTCCTCTTTGGACTCAATTTTTTCATTGTCGCTTTAGGCGCTAGCCTTTTGCTCTACTTTACGAAAAAATCACGTCTCTTCTCATTTAAGACCTACAAAGAGTGCTATCATTTTATTTTGAACTGTTTAGGATTACCAACTTTACTGACCATGATTCTAGGTCTCTTGGGCCAAAATATGACGACTTTGATTACTGTTCAAAACATTTTATTTGTTCTATACCTGGTCACTATCTTTTATAAGACTCATTATCGTGATCCAGACTACCAAAAGTAGGAGATTATTATGCCTGTTACGATTAAAGACGTGGCCAAGGCTGCAGGGGTTTCTCCCTCAACCGTAACCCGTGTTATTCAAAACAAATCAACGATTAGTGACGAAACCAAAAAACGAGTTCGAAAGGCAATGAAAGAACTCAATTATCATCCTAATCTTAATGCTCGAAGTCTCGTTAGCAGTTATACCCAAGTTATTGGTTTGGTACTTCCAGATGATTCAGACGTTTTCTACCAAAATCCTTTCTTCCCTTCTGTCCTTAGAGGGATTGCACAGGTTGCCTCAGAGAATCACTATGCCATTCAGATTGCGACTGGTAAGGATGAAAAAGAGCGTTTAAAAGCCATTTCACAAATGGTCTATGGAAAGCGGGTAGATGGCCTTATTTTCTTGTATGCCCAAGAAAATGACCCCTTGGTTAAACTAGTTGTCGATGAGCAATTCCCCTTCCTCATTCTTGGAAAATCACTTTCCCCTTTTATTCCACTTGTTGATAATGATAATATTCAAGCTGGATTTGATGCGACAGAATACTTTATTAAAAAAGGATGTAGCCGAATTGCCTTCATCGGTGGAGCCAAGAAACTTTTCGTAACTCAGGACCGTTTAAAAGGCTACGAACAAGCCCTTCAAGAAAATCAGTTGCCTCTCGATACTCATCGTACCTTCTTTGCAGATGAGTTTCTAGAAGAAAAGGGCTATAACTTTAGTAAACAACTCTTTAAATATGACCCTCAGACCGATGCTATTATCACAACGGATAGTCTCTTAGCTGAAGGTGTATGTAACTACCTCAACGAACACCAACTTGATGTTCCAGTCCTTAGCTTTGATTCAGTAAATCCAAGGTTGAATCTAGCAGCCTATGTCAATATTAATAGTCTTGCTCTTGGCAGAACTTCATTTGAAACCATCCTGCAAATCATCAGCGATACCAAAGAAAATCGACAAATTTGCTATCGTCAATTGATTGCCCACGAAATTGTTGAAAAATAAAAACCAACTCTCTATTTTGAGTTGGTTTTTTTGTATCCTATTTACCTGAACAACTAGTTTTCAACTTCGACAAATCGCCCAAGAATATGGACATTTTCTGATACAGATACAAAGGCTGTCGGATCAACTTGTTTCATGATTAGTTTAAAATCATTAAACTCCGCACGAGTGATAACCGTTATCAAAACTGCCTTACGCTCGTGGTTATAGGTCCCTTCAGCATCGTGAATCATGGTCGCACCACGGTGCAATTTATGATGGATTTTCTCAATCACTGCATCAGGATTGCTAGTGACGATCATGGCCTGCATGCGTTTCTGTTTGGTGAAAACTGCATCTGTTACACGACTAGAAACAAAGATCGTAATCATGGAATAAAGGGCATATTTCCAACCAAAGGTCAAGCCAGCAATCAGCATGATTGTCCCGTTCACTAGGAAGGAGATACTTCCGACGTTACGCCCCGTCTTCTTACGAATAGTCAGACTGACAATATCTGTTCCACCACTGGAGATGTTATGGCGTAAAGCAAAGCCGATTCCCAGTCCCATGACGACCCCACCAAAGAGAGCATTGATGATTGGATCCTCTGTCAAGACCACCACTGGCACAAACTGGATAAAGAGCGAGCTCATGGATACCGTGATAAAGGTGAAAATCGTGAACTTATGTCCAATTTGGTACCAGGCTAAAATCATCAGCGGGATATTGATAGCGTAAAATGCTACTGAAATTGGGAAATAAAAGCCAAACAAGTGATTACTAAGCGCAGAAATGATCTGAGCCAAACCTGTTGCTCCACTTGAATAAACATGTCCTGGTTGGAAGAAAAAATTGACAGCTACTGCTGATAGAAAACCATATACTAGAGAAGCTGAAATTTTTTCATCGTATTTTTCTCGGGAGATACTTTGCAAAACACGCAAAATCTTCACTCGGTGAGCAAAGCGGCGCAAATAATAGTGCCACTTTTTAGTTAGTTTCGTTTGTTTCATCTTGTTCTACTTGTAGATTGAGTTCCTCTAATTGTTTAAGAGCTACTGTTGATGGTGCTTGTGTCATTGGGTCAGTTGCTTTGTTGTTCTTCGGAAAGGCAATCACTTCACGTATATTTTCTTCGCCTGCTAAGAGCATGACAAAACGGTCAAGCCCGATAGCCAAGCCACCGTGTGGTGGGAATCCATAGTCCATGGCTTCCAATAGGAAACCAAACTGGTCATTTGCTTCTTCTGCTGAGAATCCAAGGGCCTTGAACATACGCTCTTGGAGTTCCTTTTGGTTGATACGAAGGCTACCGCCACCAAGTTCATAACCGTTCAAGACGATGTCGTAGGCAATAGCACGAACCTTAGCCAAATCACCTTCTAATTCGTGAGCTGTTTCTTCCTGTGGAAGCGTGAATGGATGGTGGGCACTCATATAACGGCCTTCTTCTTCAGACCATTCAAACATTGGCCAGTCAACTACCCAGAGGAAGTTAAATTTGTCGTTATCAATCAAGCCGAGCTCTTTGGCAATACGTCCACGAAGGGCACCAAGTGTTGCATTGGCTACTTCAAGCGTATCAGCCACAAAGAGAACCAAGTCTTTATCTTCAAGACTAAGCGCACTTGTTAAATCGCCTTGAATGCTAGTCAAGAATTTAGCAACTGGTCCGTTTAATTCACCATCAACAACCTTAACCCAAGCAAGGCCTTTAGCACCATACTGCTTGGCTACTTCTGTCATTTTGTCGATGTCTTTACGAGAGTAGTTGTCTGCTGCACCTTTGACCACAATAGCTTTAACGGCAGGTGCTTCTGAGAAGACTTTGAAATCAACACCTTTGACAAGATCTGTCAAGTCCTGAAGCAACATCTCAAAACGAGTATCAGGTTTGTCAGATCCATAAAGAGCCATAGCATCATCGTACTTCATACGAGGGAATGGCAGCGTTACTTCAATCCCTTTTGTTTCCTTCATCACGCGCGCAATCAAGCCTTCTGTGATATCTTGGATTTCTTGCTCAGTAAGGAATGAAGTTTCCAAGTCGACCTGGGTAAATTCAGGCTGACGGTCACCACGCAAGTCCTCATCGCGGAAACATTTGACGATTTGGTAGTAACGGTCAAATCCCGCATTCATCAACAACTGTTTTGTAATCTGCGGACTTTGAGGAAGAGCGTAAAAATGCCCTTTATTAACACGAGATGGCACCAAATAGTCACGCGCTCCTTCTGGTGTTGATTTAGAAAGGAATGGCGTTTCCACATCGATAAATTCCAACTCATCCAAGTAGTTGCGGATAGAATGAGTTACTTTGGCACGAAGCTTAAGGTTCTCCAACATCTCTGGACGACGAAGGTCAAGGTAACGGTAACGTAGGCGTGTATCGTCGTTTGCTTCAATGCCATCCTTGATTTCAAATGGTGTTGTTTTGGCTGTATTAAGCACAGTAAGAGCCGTTACATTCAGTTCAACCGCTCCAGTCACCAATTTATCATTGGCCTGCTCACGTGCTTCAACCTGACCAGTCACCTCGATGACGTATTCACTTCGAAGGCTTTCAGCTGTTGCCATCACCTCCGCAGAGACTTTCTCAGGATTGATAACCAACTGCATGATCCCTTCACGGTCACGAAGGTCGATAAAGATCAATCCACCCAAGTCACGACGACGGGCAACCCAGCCTTTCAAGGTAATTTCTTGTCCGATGTGTTCCTCACGAACACGACCAGCATACATACTACGTTTCATTTCTTCTCTCCTCTTGTATTCTTTTACTATTTTACCATAAAAGCGCTAGGTCTTCATGAAAATCAACAGAAAAGTTTGCTAGAATCCTCATCTAAACCAAAAAATCCAGCAAAGTTATTCGCTGGATTTGGGTTTTCTTTATTTTTTACGCTTTTCAGCAATCCCTTCTGTTTTCTTTGGTAGGACAATTTCTGTCACATAAGCTGTCGCAAATCGTATCACTCCTGCGATAGGAGCAAAGATAATCGCTAGATTGTTATAAAAGAAATCCCCCTTAATGAAATAGACAAGTAGGCCGATGACAAAGAAGAGAAATACAGCCTGAATAACTGCTAATAATAGTACTCGTTTCATGATTTCCTCCTGAGTCTATTATAGCATGACTATCATTAAAAATGCGATTAAATTATTCAAAGCATGTAGGGCTATACTATAAGCCAAACCACCTTTACTGATATAAGCCAAGCCCATGCTAAATCCAAGTGAAGCATAAACTAGGAACTGTAGTGGAGTTCCAGGAAAATGAACAAGAGCAAAAATGAGACTACTTACAAGAAGAAAGATAGCTGTTTGCTTGATGTTATCTTGCTGAGGGAAGACAAAGCGAGCTAACATACCTCTAAATGTTAACTCTTCTGTCAGAGGTGCAAAGACAACCACCATAAAGAAAGAGAAAAGAGGTTGATTATGAGTCAATTCTTCTACCATCTTTTGATTGACTGATGGATCATGTGGTAAAAAGTTTTCTGCAACAATGACAAGGACCCATACCAAAGCTGGTAGCCAGATGTATTTGTTAAGGGCCGTTTTTTCTATTGTAACAGTTCCTGTCTTATACCACTTGTAGGTAACGAAGGTGAAGATTCCTGCTAATAAGACATAAACAGGGACAGCAACGTAGCTAGGTGCTCCCAATATCAAGGCGGCTAAACCTACGCCCTGAATAAAACTATAGACCATAAGAAATGATAAGAAGGCAAGGCTATACCAGCCGATATTTTTAAGTATTTTCATAATATTCTCCTATTTGAAATAACGTTTTGTTTTGCGCAATTGTGCAACATTGGTATACAAATGGATGACAACTGCCACCAGCAGAGCAACCAACTGTACTTGACCTAATACTACAGATAGAACTACTAAGACAACGTAGATACCAGGAATGAGGAGCTGATTGACCTTGAACAAGATCAAGTAAGCTTCTTCCATTTCAGCTTGTTTTTCTCCCTCATCATAAGTATCGAGGTAGTCCAAAACTTCCTTGGGAGTTGCCATAATAGAAAGTTTGTAGTTACGAATCTTGCTAGTGATTTTAAGGCAGTAAACACCCGACCAAATACTTACAACTATCAAAAGTAAGGATGTTGCTGATATGCCGAATCTTCCTAAGTCTAAAAGCATACAGAATAGCATACTAATTTGGGAAACATTCCAAGCCACTGTACCATAATCCAAGAAACGATACGTAGCAAGGTAGTCTTGCTCATTTCCTTCATCCTCTTCCTCTCGTTGATAGCTCTGATAAGCCTGATGACTTTTTCTAGTGAAATAAAATGTTAGGATTGCCGTAATCAGCCCTAGACCAAAAAAGATTGAGAACAAGACAGGGATTACTTGCTCTTGACTAATACCTAAAGGTTTAACTCCAAGAGCTCCGGCAAGTATTCCTAATAAAGCTCCTATAATAAAAAGTTTCAGTGCAAAAATTATGTGATTCTTTTCCATCTTTCAACCTCTTTCTAAAACAAGCCAGACAACCATTGACCAAAGACCTCACCTGACTCGAAGATAGCGGTCAAGCCTTCTGATCCAAGTGACACCAAAAGCAAACAAACAACAAGTAAGAGAACAGCTTGATTTCTTGCTTTCTTCGCTCCATCTCCCAAGGGTTCATTGCCAAGCCAACCTGCTAGATAAGCATAGGCTGTAACTGTTATAATCCCAATCTCCGTCGAAGAGAGAAACAAGAAGACTGTCACCAAACGAATGATATTGGCTTGAATGTTAAAATAGTTTCCTAAACCTGCACAAACACCTGCAAGCGCTTTGTTCTCAGTATCGACTTGAAAACCTGCTAAAAATTCTTTCATAACTTTTCTCCTTTTACGAGCTCTTTAAACTTTATTTTTTTCTCTACCCATCTAAAGACTAATAGTAGCACTATATTATTCCAGAAGAGGTATTTACTTTCAACAATTGTAAACCAACCAAATAGGCTTCCAATCATAGCCAAAAGATTTACGATAAACACAACTATAGATAGATAATAAATCACTTTATACTTGTTCATCACTCATCCTCCTCTAAGCGAAAGACTGACTCGACTGGCTCATGGAATATCTGAGCAATCTTCAGGGCAATGACGATAGATGGCGTGTACTCATCCCGCTCAAGCAAGCTGATGGTTTGCCTGGACACGCCAGCTAGTTTGGCCAGCTCTGTTTGATTCAGGCCATCGCGAGCCCGAAGCTCTTTTAGACGATTTTTTAGCATGTCTTTTTTCTCCTTTGTTCTTTATCTTGATTTCATTGTAACACATCTTTTTATTTTTGACAAGCATATTTGTCAAAAAGTTTAAGATTTTTGTCATTTTGCAAAAAAAAACGGTCAGGAATGGTATCCTGACCGTATTTTTTAATAGTTGATAAAAGATTGCTTACTCGACTGATGGAGCGTCTTGACTTTCTTTCAGCTGGTTTTTATCATCCTTTTTGTAATCTCTTCTGACAATATAAAGCGTTGTTAGACTGATGAGAGTCAATACAGCACCTGTAACCCTTCCTTTTTGGGAGAAGACAAATTCTACCTTGTGTTGTCCGGAAGTAACCGGGAAGGAAATAAAGCTGTTCCATGCTTTTGTCACAGGGACATACTTACCATCCACTTTCACCTTCCAACCCTCACTATAAGGGATAGAAGTCATCATATATTTACTGTCGTCAGTAATATTTACTGAACCGACGATATAAGTATTCGAGAATTTCTCAACTTGTAGGCCTTGTGCCTTCCGTTTTTCTAAAGCATTTTGAATTTGACTGATTTCTGCGCGGTAAACCCCTGCGTTTGAAAGGTCAACCTTGTCTGTTTTAAAGCGGAATTCCAGTACAGACTCTTGATTCTCCGCATTGTCAGCGATTTGCCATAGTTGACGTTGCGTATTTCTCTTAGAATGAGTGAACCACTTGCCGTTCAGAAGGACGGAGTAATCTTTCTCAGAATTTAGACTTGCTGGTACGAAGAAGTAATAGGTCAAGTTTGTTCGAGGAGTAATTCGGTAGCGAACGACTGCATCCTTAGAAGAATCCACCCGCTTGTAGACTGCAGTTCCTTTTTCTTTGTCGACATTTTCCTCAGTAAGATTTTCTGTTTCAACATCTCCGTAGGCTAGGGGTTTGAAGTAGTCGAGATAATTCTCTTCGCCTTTTTTCACACCTTCCATAGAGTTAAGAATGATATTTTGATTTTGGATAGCGTTGTTTCTACCAAAGTTGATGTTTCTTACTAAATCATTTGTTCCATAGGCTAATGGGAAAGAATTTGGATTTTCGTACACGATATAACGTTCATCTTCATAGACCTTCTGCGTGAAATAACGGTTCATGTCAAAACGACTTGCAAAACGTGTGAAATGCATTCTCTCAGGATGAGCTTCTTTCTCAGTAGGATCCAGATCCTTGACATCCATATAGTATCGAACACCGTATAAGGCATCTGTCAGAGGAGTTCCATTTTCGTATTCAATTGCTTCATCGCCCGCTTGATCCCCCATATAGGCAAAGTGATTCATAGTGGACCTCTCCAAATTTGAACTAAAAGTACTCAAACCTGGATAACCTATCAGAGATGGAGTTGTTCGAGAATAGGCAAAGGTCGTTGCAATTCTATAGAAAGGCTGATCTGCGTTTTCTTGGATTTTATCCGTCACACGTTTAACCGAAAGCGTTCCGTCCACAAATTTATCAACATTTGCATAACTAAAGGTCACTTGTGATAGATAGGCATTGTATCCTAGCTCAAATACTGTCAGAGTTGATAGCAAGATAACAGCTAATCGAATCATTCCTGGACGTAGCAAGGCCAGTACAGCTAAGTAAATGAGTAGAGTTAAGACTACACGAGAAAAGAGATAACCTGTTTGTAATAATAACAGCAATGCCACTACAGATCCAGCCGCAATCACCAATACCCTTTTCTTTTCTATCTGGGACTTGGCAGAGCGTTCCCAGTATAGATAAAATCCTGTAGCTGTAGCTGATATAACCAGTATCACAATAGCAATAAAATGGCTATTGATAAACAGAGTTAGAGCCTCAGGTTGTTTTTTTGGTAGATAGGTAAAGTCTTTAGTATAGAGGTAGATTGCCGATAAGACTAGGGCTACAACTGATAGCAATTTCCCTCGGCGAGAGATTTTAAATTTCTCTTTTAATGCTTGATAGGCTAAGATTAGCATGAAGAAAGAGAATAGCCATGAAAAGCGGAAGAAGAATCCGGCAGGGTTTTGTCCCATATGCCAAATCTTACTCACAAATTCATTTACAAAGGAAGTAAAGAAAATAAGAGTAACCACTCCCGCAGCCCATCTTCTTTCTTTGACTATCCTTCCTGATAAAAAGTACAAGATAAAGCCGATAAACCCGAGAGCTCCAATATAGATATTTGGCAGGTTTGGTCCAGCTGCCCAACCTGATTGTGCATCAAAGCCCCCGATAGTTAGTTTGGATAAAATGTCTAAGGGATTAATCTGAAAGGCCATGGAAAATGTCATGGCTCCTCCTGCTTGTCCCTTACTTTCAAGCAAGTTGAAAAATACGGGAACTAATAATATTGAAGCAGCCGCAACCCCTAGGATAGAGTAGAGAAAGACATTCCATAAGGGTTGGAGGTAATGTTTGAGTTTTACTTTCCATGTCCCCTCGATAGAAAAACGAGGCGAAAGATAATAGCAGGCATATAAGACAACAAATAGCGATATCATATAGCCCATGTAGAATTGAAGGAATACCGTTAAGCCTAGTACAAAGGCATATGGATAAGCCGCTTTGCCATCTAATAACTGCTCTAGATATAGGATGACGAGGGGAAGCATGAACATGGCATCATAAAAGATAACATTCATCTGGTAGGATACCAACATACCAGACAGGGCATAAGCTGTCGCAAACAAGGGAACCATCCATCGTTTTGACTCTGCACCCTTATAACGTTTAATTAAGAGATGAGCAAAGGAAAGTCCAAAGGCACCATATCTGAGCCAGATCGTTAGAAAAACAGATAATCCTATATACTTTAAAGGCAGCAGAACATAAATAAAATTGAAAGGGCTCATCAAATAATAGCCCAACTCACCAATCATATCTCCACCTAAAGATTTAGTAAAGGAATATGTCAGACTGCTTAAATCACCAGATAGAATGGCATTCTTTAGCAATCCATAAAAACTAATGTACTGCTGATCAAAGACAACGGTCATTAAACTTTTATTTCCAAAAGGATAACTCCCCATGAAAAACCATACCACCAGCATGATGGTCATCGGTAGCAAGGCACTACTGACATAAAGGACACCCTTCGGATATTTTTCCTTTAATTTCTGCCATTGTGTCAACCAATTTTCCATTATTGATTTCTCCTCTATGTTTTTAACCAACTTCTGTTTGCTGTTTGCTACCGGCTACGTTAGCTAGTATTGTAATGTTGGCTTTGTGACTTCGTGATAAGTGGGGTTTCCCCTTGAAAAGGGAAGGATAGGTATCTACTACTCCATCATTTTAACATTTAAAAAAGAGAGAGCAATGCTCTCTCCTCTCTAAAGAAACTTATCTAATATTATTTAGTAAATTTACGTTTCATAACAACTGTTCCTGACATGATTACCACACCAGCCAATACAAGTACTAGGCTTGTAGCCTCACCAGTAT
>NZ_CAXOQQ010000007.1:0-125326 GCF_964211575.1 Streptococcus sp. oral taxon 061
TTTTTAACTCTTTCTATTATACCTGCTTTTAGAATCTTGTCAACTAGTTTGATTTGTTTTTTCTGAAATTTTTTTACTGCTTTTCATAGATTAGTTTTTATAAATAAGAAAGAGAGGATATAATAGTATCCTCTCTTTTATCTCGTCTACTAATATTTTAGTTTTCTTCAGCCATTTTTGATTTGACTTCATCATATGATAGGGCACGTGATTCCTCTTCTACTGATTCAGGCATTTTCCCTGTTTCGTAAAGAGATTTGATTTGTGTACTATCCAATGTTTCATATTTCAATAAGGCTTCTGCAATTAATTTATGCGTTTCACGATTTGATTGAATAATTTCAGCTGCTTTATTACGTGCTTCATTCAACAATGCTCGAACTTCTTCGTCAATTTCATAAGCTGTACGCTCTGAAATAGATTTTTGTGGAGTTTGAGCACCAAACATTGCATGATTTCCTTCGTATTGAACAGGTCCAAGTTTTTCGCTCATACCATACTCTGTAACCATTGCACGCGCCATTTGTGTAGCTTGCTCAAAGTCGTTTGATGCACCTGTTGTTTGGACATTAAAGATGATTTCTTCAGCAACACGTCCACCCATCAAACCAGCTAATTGTTCTTTCATATCTTCTTTAGATAGCAACATTTGATCTTCTTTTGGAAGAGCAATCATGTAACCACCTGCACGACCACGTGGAACAATTGTTACTTTATGAACGACACGCGCATTTGATAAGACTAACCCTACGATAGTGTGCCCGGCTTCGTGATAAGCAACCATTTCACGTTCTTTTTGGGAAACAGTTTTATCTTTCTTAGAAGGCCCCGCAATAACGCGGTCTTCTGCCTCATCAATATCAGAAGCATCAATGACTGATTTGTTACGACGGGCAGCAACTAATGCCGCTTCGTTCAATACATTTTCTAAATCAGCACCAACAAAACCTGGAGTTTGTTGTGCTACTAACTTCAAATCCACATCTTCTGCTAGAGGTTTATTTCTAGCATGGACTTTCAGAATTGCTTCGCGTCCTTTAACATCTGGACGACCAACCAATACTTTTCTGTCAAAACGACCTGGACGAAGAAGGGCTGGATCTAGAACATCTGAACGGTTCGTTGCCGCAATGACGATGATTCCTTCATTTCCTTCAAAACCATCCATTTCAATCAAGAGTTGGTTCAAGGTTTGTTCACGTTCATCATTACCTCCACCAAGACCGACACCACGTTGACGACCAACGGCATCAATTTCATCAATGAAGATAATAGCTGGTGCAGCTTTTTTAGCGTCCTCAAAGAGTGAACGTACACGGCTGGCACCGACACCGACGAACATTTCTACGAAGTCAGAACCTGAAATACTAAAGAACGGTACTCCAGCTTCTCCTGCTACTGCTTTAGCAAGTAATGTTTTACCAGTTCCCGGAGGTCCTTCTAAGAGAACACCAGCTGGGATACGAGCACCTAATTTTGTAAAGCGTTTTGGATCTTTCAAGAATTCAACAACTTCAACAAGTTCTTGTTTTTCTTCTTCAGCTCCTGCTACATCTGAAAAGCGTACTTTGATATCTTCCTTATTAGCAGCCTTAGCTTTACTGCGTCCAAAGCTCATCGGATTGCGTCCGCTATTTCCTCCCATATTTCCCATCATAGAAAATAGGAAGAAGAATAAAATGGCAAATGGCACTACCGAAACTAGGATGTTAATCCACATACCACTTGAGCTTTCGTGCTTGACTTCAACTTGTGTTTGGTGTTCACCAGCTAGTTTTTGCAAATCTGCTACAGTAGTATCCGATGGAAGAATAATACTTGTAAATTTTTCTACTTTTGTTGCAGAAGGTGTGAAAAACTGAATACCTGTTTCCGGTTTTTCTGTTTTAGCAGTTTTATAGACACCAGACACTTCAATAACACTACCACTTGGTTGATAGGTTATTTCTTTTACATTGTCATTAGTGATTTCCTGCACCAATTCTGAGTATTTAATTTGTTGACTGTGCCCGGCAGCTCTCCCAGCGAAAAAGTACTGGAATCCCGTTACTAGCAAGAAAATCATCAACAAATAAAGAAATGGATTTTTTATAAAACCATTATTTTGTTTTTGCATTCAACAACTTACCCTTCTATTTTGAGTAAACTTCCTCTTTCAATACGCCTACATAAGGAAGGTTACGGTAATTTTCATTATAGTCTAAACCATAGCCTACAACGAATTCATTTGGAATTGTAAAACATGTATAATCTGCTTCAATTTCTACAGTACGTCCTTCTGGTTTATCCAGCATAGTAACAATCTTAACAGACGCTGCTTCTCTCGCAGTAAACATATCTCTCAAGCTTTTTAATGTTTGCCCAGTATCAATAATATCTTCTACAAAGACAATGTGCCTACCTTTAACATCTTGAGTGACATCTTGTTTGATATTAATGACACCACTACTTACAGTTCCACCATGATAACTAGAAACCATCATAAAATCCATTTCAAGATGAGTGTCGATATATTTCACTAATTCTGCCATGAAAGGAATAGATCCTTTTAAAATTCCAACTAAAATTGGATTTTTCCCTTCATAATCTTTTGTTAATTGAGCACCTAATTTCTTAGCAGCTTCTGTAATTTCATCTTGTGAAATCAAAATCTTCTTGATATCTTGTTCTAACATGATTTTACCTATCTATTTTTTCTATATAAAGTACAGTGTTCATTATATCATTTTTCATTTTTATACTCAAATCACTGAGTTCAATTCCTAAAATTAAACAAATTTGTCCGAATTGCTCAACAATAATAGCATTTTCTCGTTTTTCTGTAGGTATTTTTAAATCAATAAAAAGTCGTCTTAATTTTTTCCGATGACCGTTTATTATCAAATAATCACCTGGCTGTCGATGCCGCAAAATCAATGATGTTTCACGGGAAACATTTATTTGTTGAACATTTTCACCTTTTAGAGGAATTCCAAATGAAAATAGAAAACCTTCATAATAAACTTGATTTTGATAGTTTAACACACACTCACTACTTTTTTCATCAGACTTTGGTCTGATTTTACTAATTTGAAAGTGCTGGTATTCTTTTATAAGTTCATAACCATTTTTTATATTATGGCGATATTGACTCTTAGTTTTTAAAATATGATGAATTTCTTGAAATTGTTCTCTTGTTACATTTAAATCAGCAAAACGAATAAGGTATTGTTGTAGTAAAACTCTTTGTGTTGCTTCGGAAAAAGATAAAAACTGAGTTAAATCTTCTACATCAACCGCTTGAGATAATTCAGCCAGAGCAATTTGATAATCAGAAACTTCTTTTCCAAACTCTAAAATTGCTTTTTTCACCTGAACATTTTCTTTTTCTAACTGTGGCAGATAGAGGTTGCGAATACGATTGCGAAGATAGTGATTTTCTTTATTCGTTGGATCTTCAAAATACTCAATTTCAGGAAAATCCTTCTTATAAAAAGACAACAAAGGACGAATCAACTCTCCCTTATCAAACATTTGTCTTTCTTTAATAGCTGATAAATGTTGTAGTCTAACACCTCTAATCAATCGCATAAAGATCGTCTCAACTTGATCATCTGCATGATGAGCTGTTACAAGAGCTGTAGATGAAGTTTTCTCCATCACTTCTCTAAAAAATTCATAGCGAAATTGACGAGCATTCGCTTCTGAAAAATCTCCAGTAAAACAAGCTACATAAATTGGAACTCCAGCTTGTTCAGCTAGTTTTCTTAATTCATTTTCTTCCTGATCTGACTCTGGTCGTTGTTTATGATTTACATGAGCTAAAAACAATTCAATACCAAGTTCTTTTTTATAGGTCAAAAGAAGTTGAAAAAGAAACATCGAATCCAATCCACCAGACAAGGCTAGCACAACTCTTGAATGTCCTTCAAAGTAACCTTTTTCTAGAAAATGATTTAAAAAATCTCGGTCTCTCATTTTAGGACCTCGTAGACATCCTTAGCAATTTTAGAAATAGTGTCGTAATCAGAATTTTTGGTAAAGATTGAAATAACGAAAGGAGAATCTGTATAGACTATTCCCACATCGTGTTTAAATTCATCTGCATCCCCAATTTTATGGGCTACCTTAGCAGAAATATTCTTAGCAATCCGCTGATTATCAAAAGATGTTTGTGAAAGAGATTCTAAAACAAAACCATTCTGATTATAAATAGATTCCATAACTTGACCAGCCGTTTTAGCTGAAGCCATCTTATCTGTCACATCCCATTCTTCACCTGCGATAGTAGCCATTTCTTTTTTAAAGGCTTCATCTGATTTATTCGTAATATAATAAGCAAGAATATTATGAGCTACATTGTCAGATTCTTTTGCAGTTTTTGTGATTAAATCTTTGATTGTGTATTCTTTATTGTCCGCTGTTTTAGGGAGACTTCCGCTTCCTTCCGGTTTATAAGAACCAGGGAAATCATTAACTTCGGAAACATACTTCAATTTCGTGTCAAGTTGGTAATCACCTTGATTGATTTTTTCCTGAACAGAATAAAGATAAGGTAATTTCATAACACTAGCAGCGTACATTTTTTGATTTTCATTAATGCCAGCTTCCTTACCTGTACTCAATTGTTTAATATAAATAGAGAACTGTTCATTTTGATAATTCGCAGATAGCAACTCTTGTACTTTCTGAATACGATTATCATCATCGGAAATATAATCCGTCGAAATCCAGCCCGTTTGCTTGATATGTAAGAATTCACGACCTTCAGCAAAAATAGACATATCTGCTTCAACTTCTTGATAAGGCGCTAAAGTAGACTTTAATTCTTGTTGATCATAAGGACTATTATAAACGACAAATCCTGGTTCTAGCCATACTCGCTTAGAAAAATCGTTTACGATGGAACTATCGTATAAAAGTCGTTTGTCAGCCATTACAAATTGATTATTCGACAATTTAAAGACAGGCTGTCCTTGTTTATTTAATCGCCATTCTAAAACAGATAATTTTGTTTCTGCATTTACTTTACCCGATTCATTAATCAGGTCTTCTGTAGAATAAACTGGCGTCTCACCATAAAATTTTGGAGATTCTATAATATCTTGATAATAAAAATGATATGGAGTATGAGTTAAAGAATAAACTTCTTGTTTTGGAATGATAACTGGATTCTCAGTGCTTACTACTTGAACGCTTTTTAGGAAAATAGGAAGTAGTAATATCACTAAAAATTTACGCATTCTTTTTCCCCTCTTCTTCTTGCAGTCGTAACAGATGATTTTTTTGAGCTAACTCATCTAATTTTTCATCTGACTGACTTAAAAATTTTTCGATAATATCTAATAAATTTTCCATTTCGCATTACCTAGGAAGTAAGTCCGGAATTGTATAAACTTCCTCCCATGTTTTTGAATAATAATATTTTGCACGGGAATATTTAGCCGCATAGGATTCATCTTTTAGCTTAGTTGCTAAACTAGCTTCTTTATCCTTTTCATCGCTCAAGTCCTGATATTGTTTTTTCAAATCAGCTAGTTGCTGGCGACGTGTGAGTAATTGTTGGTAACTTTGTGCTAAATTGTAAGTTGGTAAGATGAATAGCAACATAATCAAAATCAAAACCCAACCCATAAAACGATTACGTTTTTGACGTTCTTCCATCATGTACTTACGTCGTTGGTGTTCATTTTGAATAAAAGAGTTATTCATTTGGATTATTTTTTTATACATCGCCTTCTACCCTTGTTTCACTAATGATTTCATACATTCCAGCTGCATCTTCTTTTTTAGTGCTATCTTTCATTTCAAGCACCTTTACAAGCAACAATTTATTTCCAAAGCGAATTTCAACTTGATCATTGATTCTTAAATCTGTTGAACTTTTAGCAAGGATTCCATTTACCTTGATTCGCCCTTTATCTGCAACTTCCTTAGCCACTGTACGGCGTTTAATAATTCGTGATACTTTTAAATATTTATCTAATCTCATCTTATAATACCTCAAATTATTATTGTACCATTTTTATCCCTTTTATAGAAGAAAAAAGGTAATCCCTAATGTGACTCTTTTAAGTCTTTTATCTTCGCTAACGATTCTCCAAAGGTTAAGAGTCCTTCTAAAATCTCATAGTCTTTTTTATTTCGAATATCAAAAACAACTTCGATTAAACCTTGATTTTCAGAAATATTAGCCTTCAAACTTGTCTGAGAAAGAGCCTGGAAATAATCTTGAGTTAAAAATAGTTGTTGCGATATTTTTTCAAATTGAATGACAAGCTTATTATTTCTTCTTTCAACACGATTGACAAAAACTTTATCAAGATAAGCTTTAGCTAATCCAATTTCTAAGAGGTAAGCAACTACATCTGGATACTCTCCAAAACGGTCAATTAACTCATCTTGTAATTCTTCATAGTTGACACGGTTGTCAATCTGACGAATTCTCTTGTAAATCTCAATTTTATGTCGTTCATCCGAAATATAATCATCTGGAAGATAGGCATCAATTTGTAGAATTAATTCAGCATTACCTTTTTCACGTTTCTTAGCAGTTCCATTTTTCTTAGCAATTGCTTCTTCCAGTAATTGAGAATAGAGTTCAAAACCAACAGAATCGATAAAACCTGACTGCGAACTTCCCAAAAGATTACCCGCTCCACGAATGGATAAATCGCGCATAGCGATTTTGAAACCAGAACCCAATTCAGTGAAACCTTTAATTGCCTCCAATCTCTTCTCAGAAACTTCTGTCAATGATTTATCTGGTCGATACATAAGATAGGCATAAGCAATACGATTACTACGACCAACCCGACCTCTTAATTGATACAAGGTTGACAATCCCATGTGGTCTGCATTTTCTATAAACAAGGTATTGGCATTTGGAATGTCTACCCCTGTTTCAATGATTGTTGTTGTTACTAAAATATCATATTCACCTTCGATAAAGTCAAGTAGTGTATTCTCCAAACGAATTTCACTCATTTGACCATGAACAAAACCAATAGAAGCTTCTGGAATCAGTTCTTGTAACTCTGAAACCTTCTTTTCAATCGTGTCAACTTTATTGTAAAGATAGTAAACCTGACCACCACGATCAATTTCTCTCAATACAGCATCTCGAATGACACGATCATTCTGTTCAAGGACATAGGTTTGTACAGGATATCGATTTGTTGGGGGAGTTTCGATGACAGATAAATCTCGAATACCTAGCATAGACATATGTAGAGTTCGAGGAATTGGTGTAGCTGTTAAAGTTAAGACATCAACCTTCTTTTTTAATTCCTTCAAAGCTTCCTTATGTTTGACACCAAAACGTTGTTCCTCATCGATGATGATTAATCCTAAATCAGCAAATTCAACATCTTTAGATAAAACTCGATGGGTTCCTATCAGGATATCAACATGGCCTTTTTTCAATTTTTCAAGTGTTTCAGTCTGCTCTTTTTTACTTCTAAAACGACTTAAAACATCTATATTGACAGCAAACTGCTCAAATCTTTCCTTGAAATTACTATAATGTTGCTGAGCCAAAACTGTGGTTGGTACTAAAACAACAACCTGTTTATGATTATTGACAGCCTTAAAAGCAGCTCGCATGGCCACCTCAGTCTTACCAAAACCAACATCTCCAACCAAAAGCCTATCCATTGGTTGAGAAGCCTGCATATCCTTTTTGATTTCATCTATACTTCGAAGTTGGTCCTCAGTTTCAACATAAGGGAAAGCCTCATCAAAAGCAACCTGATCTTCATCATCTTTTGAAAATGCAAAACCTTCAAGTTGACTCCTCTCTGCATATAACTTAATTAAGTCATCTGCAATGTCTTCAACTTGATTTTTAACTTTTTGCTTAGCATTTTTAAAACGTCCATCGTTTAATTTGTTTAACTTTGGAGCCTTACCATCACTTGAAACATACTTAGATAAGGTTTGGATTTGTTCTACAGGGATAGAAATACGATCTCCATTTTGATATTGGATACTTACATAATCTCGGTGAATCCCTTTGAGTTCAATCGTTTCGATTCCTAAATATTGACCAATCCCATGAATTTGATGAACAACATAATCTCCTTTTTGGAGTTCACTATAATCCTTTAATCTTTCAGCATTGCTAATATTTTGTCTTCTGTATTTGCGTTTAATCTTCTTTTTGAATATTTCATATTCAGTGATGAATACAAGATTCTCATCCACAAAATGAAAACCATGACGAAGGTTTCCTTCAACAAGATTGACAGTTCCTTTACAGATTTCATTTTGATTACTATTGTCAACTTTAATGCTATATTCATCAAGAATCGTTAACAGTTTTTTTAGTTCTGTTTGGCTACTTGATTGAAGAATAATGGTATACTTTAATTTTTTATAGCGTTCAATTTCTTCTTTCAGAAAAGAAAACTGATTGAAGAATTCTTGCATTGGATATTGATTAAATTGATAAAGATGATCAAATTTTAGATTTCCAAGTCCCTTTTGAAAATTAGAAAAGAAGCTGGCTGGTAAATATTTTTTAAACTGACTTTCTACATCAGCAAAATATTGTAAACCTGATACAGCTTTACTATTGTGTAAATCCTCTGTAAAGTAGCTAGCTGTTTCCTTATCAAAAATATCATACTGATTCATGATTTTTTGAAAATCATCAAAGATAATAGGCGCTTGGTTCAAGTAGTCAATTAAGGTCCACTGTTTTTTATAAAAAACAGACAAAAATTTACGAATATCAGCATGAAGAACTTGCTCTTTTGCACAACTAAAAACTTCTTCTAGGTACGACTTTAATGTAGGTGAAATAGTTTTATCAATCTCATGTTCTAAGAATTGTTGACCACGATTGTAATCCTCAACAGTTAATAAAATGTCACTAGCTGGATATATAGAAATTTCTAACCGACTATCTTTTGATAATTGTGTATCTGCGTCGAATTCTCTAATCCCATCTATTTCATCACCAAAAAATTCTATTCGGTAAGGAGATAGTTGTGAAGTTTCAAAGATATCTAAAATATCCCCTCGAAGACTAAATTCACCTTGACTTTGAACTTGAGTAACTTTTTTATAACCAAGTGAAATCAATTGATTTTTTAATTCTCTTTGTTCACACTCTTCGCCAACTTCAAGTTTTAACACACTGTTATCAAAGATTTGAGGATCTGGTAAGAATAAACGGCTAGCTGCCATGTTACAAACTAATATTCCTTTTTGAGATTTATCTCTTAGAAAACGCAAGGCTTCAACTCTTGAAAAAATCTTTTCTTGAGACGATACTAAAAATTCTACCATTGGTGAATCATCTACTAAAAATGGATAAACCATATCAGTACCCAGGATAGAAATTAAATCATTTACTAGACGCTCAGCTTCTCCATAAGTAGATGTCATTACTAAAATCTTATTCTGATTTTTAACACTACTTGCAATAGCTAAAGACTTTGCTGAACCAGAAAGACCTAGTAGTAATTGTCTCTGCTTGAAAGATAAATGTTCACCCCATAATTGTATCTGCTTGTTCTCTAAAAAGAATTCGATTAATGACATTCCCTTACCCATTGTATTTCTGCATTGTTTTTTCAAAGTTTTTCTCTTGTAAATAATAATTTACAGCATCGTCAACCTTGTCAATAGACTGTAAAATACCTATATAGTCATCCTTGTCAAATTTACTCAAAACGTGGTGAACAACAGACATTCCTTTTTTAGGTCTACCGATACCAATCTTTACACGATTGAAAACCTGTGTACCAATATGTTGAATAATTGACTTGATACCATTATGACCGCCAGCTGATCCTTTAGCGCGAAGTCGAATTTTTCCTACTTCCATGTCAAGATCATCGTAAATAATCAGTAAATCTTCGATATCTAAACCATAGTAGGTTAATAAAGCATGAACTGCTTTCCCACTTTCATTCATAAAAGTTGTTGGTTTCACTAGATAAATTTTTTCACCATTAAGGAAAAATGAAGCTAATTCAGCTTGGAATATTTTATCGTGTGTAAAAGATACATTCTGTTTTTTTGCTAGTTGGTCAATCAACATAAAACCAACATTATGCTTTGTCTCAAAATATTTATCCCCTGGATTTCCCAATCCTACAAGTAATTTTGTCATTTAAATTTCCTTTCAAAAGCCAAAAGGGTTGGAATTTTTTTCCAACCTAATTGACACTATTAAAAATGTTGATTATACGTTAAAGCGGAATTCCATAATATCGCCATCTTGAACGACATATTCTTTTCCTTCTTCACGCAAGCGTCCAGCTTCTTTTACCGCCTTTTCAGAGCCGTATTTAATCAAATCATCATAAGACATAGTCACTGCACGAATAAAGCCTTTTTCGAAGTCAGAGTGGATAATACCAGCTGCTTGAGGAGCTTTCATGCCACGTTTAAAGGTCCAAGCACGAACCTCTTTTTCACCAGCCGTAAAGTAGGTTCCAAGTCCTAATAGATGGTAAGCTGCACGAGTCAACTTATCCACACCTGATTCTGTCAAACCAATAGCTTCAAGAAACTCTTTTTTATCTTCATCGTCTAATTCAGAAATTTCTTCTTCAGCACGCGCCGAAATGACCACTACCTCTGCATTTTCTGTTGCTGCGAATTCACGAATCTGCTTCACATAATCAATAGAGTCTGGGTCTCCAACAACATCCTCATCCACATTCGCTACATAAAGAACTGGTTTCGTTGTCAAGAGGAAAAGACCTTTGACAACCTTTTGCTCTTCATCGGTAAATTCAATAGTACGAGCTGATTTACCGTCTTCAAGGACAGGTTTAATCTTTTGGAGAACGTTAAATTCTGCAACTGATTCCTTATCTTTTTGCGTACGTGCCATCTTTTCCACACGCGCGTAGCGTTTATTAACAGATTCTAAGTCAGCAAGAATCAATTCTAGGTTAATGGTATCAATATCTGCTAATGGATCTACAAAAGCATCTTCACGACCTTGCTCACGCATGACATTTTCATCATCAAAGGCACGAACTACATGGACAATGGCATCCACTTCACGGATATTAGCCAAGAATTTATTACCGAGACCTTCTCCTTTTGATGCACCTTTTACAATCCCTGCAATATCTGTAAATTCAAAGGTTGTTGGGACTGTCTTCTTAGGAGTAATCATTTCAGTCAATTTTTGGAGGCGTTCATCTGGAACTTCTACCATCCCAACATTCGGATCAATGGTTGCAAATGGATAATTTGCAGCCTCTGCTCCTGCTTTTGTAATTGCGTTAAATAGGGTTGATTTACCAACGTTTGGCAAACCCACGATACCTGCTGTTAAAGCCATAGTTTCTCAATCTCCGTTCACATTTCAATCTTCAATATTATAACACAAAAAGGGAAAACTTGCTAACCCTCTAACTACTTGCATTTAGTCGATAATTTTACTCATTTTTCTTTCAAAATCATAGCGACTCATCATGACAACATGATCACAATTACTGCATTTAATTTTGATATCTGCACCTAGACGTGTAATTTCCCAACGATTCGCTTTTTTGCCTGTAGATTTGATTGTACAAGCATGTGGTTTTTTCATTTCAACAAAATTTCCAACTTGATACATACTACTCTCCTTTTCATATTTCTGATTATATCATAAAAGAGGTGAGCTAGGCTCAACCTCTTTAACTTAATTTGTACGAACTGGTGTAATCAGCTGCATGAAATCTTCATCTGTATCAGCTGGTACCAAGGTAAATGGACGAACTGCTGAAATGAAGCTGATTGTTACCTTTTCACTATTCAAGGCTTTTAGTGCTTCAATCAAGTAAGTTGGGTTAAAGCTAATAGTTAAATCTTCACCAGATACAGCAATTGTATCGATTTCTTCGTTCACTTTACCAACTTCTGGAGAATTTACATGAGCTGTAACTACTCCTTGTTTGATTTCTAATTTTACAGTTCCGTTTTGAGTAGCACTTGATAAAAGACGAGCACGTTCCATAGATTGACGTAGATTCACAACATCAAAAGTCACTGTCGTATTAAAATCTGTTGGAATCAGACGATCTGTATCAGGATAATTACCTTCTAAGAGACGTGTATAGAAACTAATATTTTCGCTTCTAAAGAGAATTTGGTTGTTTGCGAAGAAAATCTCTACTGTTTCAATATCGTCCGTAAAAACAGCTGAAAATTCGCGTAGAGAGCGACTTGGGATAACAACATCAAAATTATCACTATTTTTTTCAAGAGTTAATTTTTTCTGGCTGAGACGATGTGAGTCTGTTGCTACTGTTTTTAATTCTTGATGATTACTCAAAACAAAGTGAACACCAGTCAAGATTGGACGACTTTCTTGTAAACTAGCAGCAAAAGCAGTTTCATTGATAATTTTCTTAAGAAGTTTTGTTTCAAGAACTAGAGGATTACTTGCTGAAATTTCCTGAATACGTGGATACTGTTCGCTGTCTTTTCCTTTCAGAGTAATTTCTGATTTTCCACTTGTTAATACAATCTGATGCTGCTCAATCTCTTTGAAATCAAGAGTCACATCTGGAAGACTAGAAACAACATTGATAAAGAAAGAAGCTTCTAAAAGAATTGATCCTAAAGAGTTAATCAAAAGACCTGCATTTTCATCTTTTTGAGAAATGAAATTCTCAATTGAAATTTGACCATTTGATCCAATTAAGGTAATTCCTTCGTTAGTCACATCAATTTTAATAGTTGATAAAACAGGAATAGCATTTTTTGAACTAATAGCACGTTTAGTAATATTTAATGATTGCAGGAATAAATTTTTATTAATAGAAAAATGAATCATGGAATCTCCTTTATTTATTTTTATTATTAGAAGGTTAATAGTAATAGTAGGCTGTGTGAAATCTGTGGAAAACCAAGTTTAGTTTAGAAAAATCAAGAAGTTATACTTGTTTAAAATTTGTGTATAAATCAGTAAAATTTTAAACACTTATCCACAATTTATTTGATTTTCTTTTTGATGGTTTCGATTTCTATACGTAATTTATCATCAGTTTCAATCATAGATTTGATTTTTGCATGAGCATGAATGACGGTTGTATGATCTTTACCACCAAATTCTTTCCCGATTTTTGGAAGACTATTATCAGTTAATTCTCTAGCTAGGTACATAGCAACTTGGCGAGCTAGAACAATATTCTGAACACGTCTAGTTCCCTTCATCTCCTTAACGCTCACATCATAAAATTTTCCGACTTCTTCTTGGATTTTTTCAATCGGAATGACAATCATGGTGCTGACGCTTTGTTTTCGAGCACGTATAGCTTCAGATGCAATATCAACAGTTATAGTGTTGATTTGTTTAACTTTAGCCATAAGACTAATGTCTTTGAGGGCACCTTCTAATTCACGTACATTTGAATCAAACTGGCCAGCCAAATATTCGATTGTGTCAGGTTGAAAATGATAATCTAAATCCTCTGTTTTACTGTTTAAGATAGCGATACGAGTTTCGAAATCAGGTGGAGTAATATCCGTTGTTAATCCCCATGAGAAGCGCGTGACAAGTCGTTCAGGTAGGTTTTCTAGTTGTTCTGGCCTACGGTCACTCGTTAAAACAATCTGTTTATTATTACTGTGAAGTTTGTTAAATGTATTGAAAAATTCATCCTGAGTTTGTACTTTATTTCCACTAAGAGATTGAATGTCATCAATAAGAAGGAGATCTAGACTTCGATAGGTTTTTTTAAAATTATCCATATCATTGAGTCTTAAATGATCTAAAAATTCATTAATAAAACTTTCAGCAGGAATATATTTTACACGCGCATTAGGATTTTTTTTGAGAATTTCATTACCCAAAGCATTGAGCAAGTGAGTTTTCCCTAGACCAGGTCCTCCATATATAAACAGAGGATTATAAGTTAGTCCAGGGTCTTCCGAGACGGCTAAAGCAGCAGACTTAGCCCAAATATTTCCATCACCTTGGATAAAATTATCAAAAGTATAGATGTCTCTTAATCCTGTTTCTGAATAGGGTATAGATTTTTTAATTTCTTCCTGTTGATGATTACTGTTTTCAATATTGCTTGCTATATCGGAGGTATTAGAATCTTCTTTAGTCAATACATATTGAGCTTTTATTTCAGTGTCATAGATTTGAAAACCGACAGCTACAATAATATCATTGAGTTTTGTACTCCAAACCATTTCCATTTCAGATCTTGGCAAAAATATGGTAGCTACATTTCCCTCAATCTTTATTAATTCAGCAGGTGTTGCGTAGAAATCAAACATTGATCGTGTCAATCTCTCTTTAGCTAATTCTAAAATCTGATTCCAAAATTGTTTTTCTTTCAACAACAAACCCCTCCTTTTCTAAATGGTGTAATCTTAAACACTATTTTATCACATAGCAAGCAATTTTTCCACAACTTGTGAAAAACAATCCACAATGTTTAAAAGATTTATCCACAACTTGTGGATAAATTATCTTATTTTTGATTTAATAGACTTTTTCTATGATAATCCAGTGGATAAGTATGTGAGTTGAGAAAAATAAAATAACAGCCTTATCTCAGGCTGTTAATAAAACGTTGGTATTCTTCTTGATTATGAAAAGAGATAGTTATTTTTCCTGCCTCTTTTTTTTGAAGGACGATTTGGACATCTAATCCCAACAATTTTTTCAAATTTTCTTCTTCTTCTTTGATAAAGTGATCTTTTTCTTTGCTTTTCTTCTTCTTATTTTTTTCTTCTTTAAGTAGATATTCCACCTGCCGAACCGATAAATCCTCTGTCTGAATACGATGGAGTAAATTTTTTTGTTCTTTCACAGGTAGTTGGATTAGCAGTCTAGCATGTGCTTGAGACAATTTTCCAGTTTCTACTTCTGTTAAAATAAAATCGGGAAGTGCTAGCAAGCGAACAAGATTAGTAATATAAGGGCGTGATTTCCCCATTTTTGTAGCAATATCTGCGTGAGTATATCCTTTATCAATTAAAGATTGATAAGCTTTTGCTTCTTCAATCGGATTTAAGTCTTCTCGTTGTAAATTTTCAATGATTGAGTGAACCATCATATCCTGATCAGAAATTTTTTTGATGATTACAGGTACTTCTGAAAGTCCAGCTGCTATCGATGCCCGATACCGTCTTTCTCCAGCTAGGATTTCATATCCGATAACTGGAGATTGACGAACGATAATGGGTTGAATTAAACCATTTTCTTTAATAGATTGGGCAAGTTCTTCTATTTTTTCTTTTGAAAATTCTTTACGAGGTTGATAGGGATTTTTTTGAATATCACTGATACGAATTAATTTGAATTCTTCCATATTTCTACAGTATCACATCTTTGATATTCTGTAAAGTAGGTTTACAAATCTGTAAACTATTGATTTAAATCACTTGTACTCTTATCTAGTTTGATTGTAGTTTTTTCTTCTTTACCATTACGGTAATAAGTGACAGTTATTTCATCTCCAATAGAGTGGCTATACAGAGCATTTTGCAATTCAGTAGTAGATGAAATCTTGGTATCATCTACTTTTGTGATGACATCATACTGTTGTAAATGTCCATTTGCAGGCATGTTCTTTTGAACAGAACGAACAGCTACACCAGAAGTAACGTTGTCAGGAAGTTTTAATTTTTGAAGGTCAGCTGTGCTAAGGTTTGTCAAATTAACCATGTGGATACCAAGAGCTGGTCGAGTTACTTTTCCATCTTTTTCCAACTGTTTGATAATATTCTTAACATCATTTGCAGGAATAGCAAAACCAAGACCTTCTACGGATGTTCCACCATTAGAGGCGATTTTACTTGATGTAATACCGATAACTTGTCCCTGGATATTAATCAAAGGACCTCCAGAGTTACCAGGGTTAATAGCTGTGTCTGTTTGGATGGCATTTGTTGAAATAGCTTGACCATCTTCAGATTTCAAAGAAACGTGTCTGTTCAAGCTTGATACAATCCCTTGTGTAACTGTATTTGCATATTCTGAACCCAAAGGACTACCGATTGCGATAGCTGTTTCCCCAACAGATAATTGACTTGAGTCACCAAACTCAGCTACTGTAGAGACCTTTTCTGAAGATATTTTTACTACTGCAATATCAGAATAGGTATCAGAACCAACAATTTCACCTGGTACTTTTGTTCCATCTGCTAAACGAATGTCAAGTTTTTTAGCTCCATTAATAACGTGAGTGTTGGTTACAAGATAAGCATCATCCCCATCTTTTTTATAGATGACACCAGAACCTTCACTGTTGATTTGTTCAGTGTTTGAATCTGTATCAGTATCATCAGTTCCAACAAAACCACTTTGAGAATTTCCTGAATAAGTGATAATCGATACAACTGCATCTTTAACTTTATCTACAGCCTGTGTAGTAGAATTTTCATTTTTCGAAGCTGTCTGAGTGATGGCTGCACTATTTTGTTCTCTGTTTCCTTGTTTTTGGTTGAACTGAAGAACAGTCAAACTTCCTAATAGACCACTAAAAAAACTAATAAGTATAACTAGTAAAAGTTGTCCAATCGTTTTTGAAAACTTGTTTAAGTTTTTCATAGAATCCTCCATATTTGATTAATTAGTGAAAGTATAAGATTATTAACTTAATTCTAACTTAAAAAACTTAAGTTTTCAACAATCTGTGGATAATTGTTGAAAATTTGTGAATTTATTGTGTTTTTCCCCCTTTTTCATTTGTGAATAAGATGTGAATAGAATGCGATTATGATAAAATAGAAGCATGAAAATTAAACTTGTAACAGTTGGAAAACTAAAAGAAAAGTATCTCAAAGATGGAATTGCAGAATATTCTAAAAGAATATCACGATTTGCTGCCGTAGAAATGATTGAATTAGCTGATGAAAAGACACCAGATCGTGCCAGCGATTCAGAAAATGAAAAAATCTTGAATTTAGAAGGAAATCGAATCCTTTCCAAAATTGGGGATAGAGAATTTGTTGTTGTTTTGGCTATTGAAGGGAAGACATTATCTTCTGAAGAATTTAGTAGCCAATTAGAACAAGCTTCTATAAATGGTTATTCAACCTTAACCTTTGTTATCGGTGGAAGTTTAGGATTATCCAATGAAGTGAAAAAACGAGCTAACTTATCAGTAAGTTTTGGCCGTTTAACTCTTCCACATCAATTAATGCGTCTAGTTCTTGTAGAACAGATATACCGAGCATTTACTATCCAACAAGGTTCTCCTTATCATAAATAGGATTGACTATTCTCGATTATTTTGATAAGATAAACTAGTTAGGTCTCATAGCTCAGCTGGATAGAGCATTCGCCTTCTAAGCGAACGGTCGCAGGTTCGAATCCTGCTGGGATCATATACTAGATTTAACGCTGGGGAAACCCAGCGTTTTTTGTAAAAATTGACAGTTCAGGTACAAAAATGTGCAGTTGAGAATGAAATGTTTTAAAACAGACTCCGTTTTGTATAATAAGCTTGTAAGTTAATTTACAAGAAAAAAATAATAAAGGAGAGTTTAATATGGAAAAAACAGTTAAATTAGAGCAGTTCAAAAAACTTACAGAAGAAGAGTTACAGGAAATTCAAGGTGGGGATTGGAGATTTTTAGGCTCAATACGTGAACTTATATTTCCAAAGAAAAAATAAATAAAAGGTAAAGAGTAATGGATTTATTTGGATTATTTATAGCTATTTTCTATTTTTTTATAATTAGCAAAAGTTATAGATGGATATGTAAAGTAACTAGAAAAGAACAATTTATTTTTCTATGTTATACACTTATTTCAGTGTTATTACTTGAGGAATTTATTAGTCTATTAAACTTAGGTGGCTTTGGTATATCTAAATTTTTATTTCCATTACTTATTTCCATTTACCAGATAGAATTAAAGAAATATAATAAGTACAAGGCTATTTTTATCAGTCTACTATTGTCTTTACTATATCATAGTACTCATACTTTTATAGCAGTAATCATATCCTCTATAACAGGTGATTCTTTTGTAACAAAATATGAAGATTTGTTTTTTGTAGTAGTTTTATTGCTGACTTATTTTGTAATAAAAAAAATTATTTTTTATTTTCACTTGGAGCTCAATTATTTTGATAAAGATTACCTCTATTCATTTTTAAAAAAAGTTATACTTGGTCTCTTTGTTTTACATATTCTATCATTCATTTCAGATATGGTAAGTACTCATGCGCATTTTAATAGTTTTGGTAGTATTTTAGCAACAATTGTCTTTATTTGTTTATTACTAATTTTCTTTGCAATGAATGCCAATAAGGTTCAAGTTGAAAAAGAAATTGCCCTAAAACAGAAGAAATTTGAACAAGAACATTTACAGACCTATACAGATGAAATTGTTGGTTTGTACAATGAAATCCGTGGTTTTCGTCATGATTATGCAGGTATGCTTGTCAGTATGCAAATGGCTATTGACAGTAAAGATTTACAGGAAATTGACAGAATTTACAATGAAGTCTTAGTAAAAGCTAATCAAAAATTACGTTCAGATAAGTATACATACTTTGATTTAAACAATATAGAAGACTCAGCTTTACGAAGTTTGATTGCTCAGTCTATTGTATATGCCAGAAATAATGACGTAGAGTTTACACTAGAAGTAAAGGATATTATCACAAGGTTGTCAATTGATTTACTTGATCTTGTGCGTATTATGAGTGTATTATTGAACAATGCTGTTGAAGGTGCTGCAGAAAGTTATTTGAAACAAATAGAAGTTGCTGTGATTAAAATGGATT
Organism: Streptococcus sp. oral taxon 061; assembly: GCF_964211575.1. Taxonomy (GTDB): domain Bacteria; phylum Bacillota; class Bacilli; order Lactobacillales; family Streptococcaceae; genus Streptococcus. The sequence continues at coordinate 18,696 of NZ_CAXOQQ010000007.1, forward strand.
TGGAAACAGTTATCGTGATTCAAAATTCATGTAAAATTACCATGATACCTTCAGAAGATTTGTTTGAACTAGGTTTTTCTACTAAAGGTAGAAATAGAGGAATTGGACTTAATAATGTCAAAGAGATTTTGGATAAGTATGAAAATATCATTTTAGAAACAGAGATGGAAGATAGTACGTTTAGACAGATTATTAGATTTAAGAGAGAGTTTGAATGAAAGTATTAATTTTAGAAGATGTTATTCAACATCAGGTCAGACTAGAAAGAACCCTAGATGAAATTTCAAAGGAATTAAATATTCCTATTTCTTATAAAACAACAGGTAAAGAACGAGAATTTAAGGAATACATCGAAAATGATGAAGTAAACCAGCTTTATTTTCTAGATATTGATATTCATGGAGTTGAGAAAAAAGGATTTGAGGTAGCACAGTTTATTCGTCGCCACAATCCTTATGCAATTATCGTATTTATCACTAGTAGATCAGAATTTGCTACCTTAACTTACAAATATCAAGTATCCGCCTTGGATTTTGTTGATAAAGATATCAATGATGAATTATTTAAGAAACGTATCGAACAGAGTATCTTATATACCAAAAGTATGCTGCTTGAAAATAAAGATGTTGTGGATTATTTTGACTATAACTACAAGGGAAATGATTTGAAAATTCCCTACCATGATATTTTATATATTGAAACAACAGGAGTATCTCATAAGTTAAGGATTATTGGTAAGAATTTTGCCAAAGAATTTTATGGCACTATGGCGGATATTCAAGAAAAAGATAAAGATACTCAAAGATTTTATTCTGCTCATAAATCATTTCTTGTCAATGTAGGAAATATTAGGGAAATTGATCGAAAAAATTTAGAAGTGGTTTTTTATGAGGAACATCGCTGTCCGATTACCCGTCTCAAGGTTCGGAAATTAAGAGATATTCTGGAGAAAAAATCTAAAAAGTGATTGACAATTAGTAAGAAATTGATATAATGGTTATATCTGCTACAGATAGATGGTCCGTTGGTCAAGGGGTTAAGACACCGCCTTTTCACGGCGGTAACACGGGTTCGAATCCCGTACGGACTATATTATCCGCCATAGCTCAGTTGGTAGTAGCGCATGACTGTTAATCATGATGTCGTAGGTTCGAGTCCTACTGGCGGAGTCAAACAAAAAAGAACACCATTGGTGTTCTTTTTCTTTTAGTTTGCATCGCCTAACATTTTCATAAGAAAGTCTGTCATTTCTTGCGGACTTTCTTTTTTTCCATGAGCAATCCAAGTTTGACACACGCCAAATAGTGCATTTGTTAAATAGATACTACTGTACTCTAATTCAATCTCATTTAAATTTAATTGCATAAAGCGTTTCTGGAGGTCAGTACTAAGCATAATGTGAAGTTTATTTCTCAGGAAGTTTTGTATCTCTTTTGTACCATTTTCAGATAGAAGAGCAGCTAGTAAAGGTTCAGACTCTAAGTATTCAAACACTTCTAGAATAGCATCTCTTTTTTGATGTGCGTGTTTTTGGAAAATGTACTCAAAAGTATGAAATAACTTACTTTGGTAGTGTTCAATCATATCATACTTATCTTTGTAATGAGTATAAAAACTAGAACGACTAATTCCGGCTTTTTCTGCCAGTTTAACAGTAGAAATTTGATCAAATGGTTGTTCCATTAATAATTGAACCATAGCATTCTCGATAGTACGTTTTGTTTTTAAGCGTTTGTTACTCTCTGTCATAGTTCCTCCTTGTGAACAAAAATAGACGTAGTGTCTAAAATATAGTTTTTAACTTGTAATTTAGATTTTTTAATGTATAATCTATTATATCAAAATTTTAGACAATATGTGTAAAAAAGGAGACAATATGTTTAAAGAATGGAAAGCAATTTTTAAAAAACCAACCTTTATCATTGTAATGATAGGGATTTCTCTTATTCCAGCTTTATACAACATCATATTTTTATCATCCATGTGGGATCCGTATGGGCAATTATCAGAGTTGCCTGTAGCGGTTGTTAATAATGATAAAGAAGCGTCTTACAATGGAAATACAATGACTATCGGAAAAGACATGGTGTCTAATTTAGAGCAAAATAAATCATTAGATTTTCATTTTGTCAATGAAGAAGAAGGAAAAAAAGGACTAGAGAATGGCGATTATTATATGGTAGTAACTTTGCCAAGTGATTTGTCTGAAAAGGCTGCTTCTATTCTGTCAGATCACCCAGAACAAATGAATATTCACTATCAAACTTCTAGCGGGCATAGCTTCATTGCAAGTAAGATGAGTGATTCTGCCATGACACAGTTAAAACAGAATGTTTCTGCTAATGTAACCGAAACCTATACGAAAGCTTTATTTCAAAAGATGGGTGATTTAAAATCCGGTTTAACCAAAGCTGCAGATGGAAGTGAACAATTGGCTAACGGGGCCAGTAAGTTAGCTGTAGGAAGTCAGACATTGTCTTCCAATCTTGATACTTTAGCTAGTTCAAGTTTAACCTTTTCTGATGGAACGAATCAATTTACAAAAGGGTTGACAACATATGTCACAGGAGTAAAGCAACTGAATAGTGGCTTAGGAACATTTAATGATGGTTTACAGAGCTATACAAGTGCGGTTTCACAGGTTGACAAAGGGCTTAATCAATTATCTTCCAAGACTCCAGAATTAGTAACAGGTGTCAACCAGTTAAATACAGGGATGAAGTCATATGCTGGTGGAGTTTCGCAACTGAATACAGCTCTCAATCAATTTTCGGTAGGTGTTAATACCTATACAAGCGGTGTTGACAAACTATCTGTTGGTACAAAACAGCTATCAAGTCAATCAGATACATTGAGAGACGGTATTACCGAATTAAATAAAGGTATTAAAGAAATTTCGACTCAATTGAATACTTCATCTCAACAAAAAGAGGAAATCACTCAATTAGCAACTAGTTTAGATGAATTGAATAAAGCACTTCAAGCAGTAACAATCTCAGATAATACGGAACTTAAAAGCACAATATCTAATGATTTAGCGAATATATCTACTCTTGCTCAAACTATTGTGACTAATAGTCAAACAGAGCAAGAGAAAAGTCTTACAAATCTTCAAGCAACAGCAACTTATCAATCTCTCACTGAAACTCAGAAAAAAGAACTGACTGAAGCTGTTTCAAATAATTCTAATTCTACGATAGAATCAGCAAAAGCAATTTTGACAACGGTAGGAGATTTAAAAGAAAATTTGGGAAGTGTAAACCAACCAGTCTCTAATCTTTCTACTTTACAGACTAAAGCAAATCAAATATTACCTGTTGCGTCTAGTTCCTTGACATCTATGTCAAGTGGATTTACACAGTTGCAAAATGCTGTAGACAATCAGTTAGTTCCTGGAAGTCAATCAATTGAAAATGGAGTTAATGCGTATACTAAAGGATTGGATGCTATTTCTTTAGGTGCAAATCAACTAAGTGAAAAGAATACAACTTTAACAACAAGTTTGGATCAATTGGTTTCTGGCTCAACCAAGTTGACAGAAAACTCTTCAACATTGACAACTGGTTTGGATACTCTAGCTGGGAAAACACCAGAATTAGTAACAGGTATTGAAAAACTATCATCTGGTTCTAACCAATTAAATAGCAAGAGTCCGGAATTAATTGCAGGACTTGACAAAATACAGCTTGGTTCAAGTCAATTAACAGATAAATCAGGTCAGTTGCTTTCAGCTAGTACTCAGTTAGGAAATGGAGCAATAAAAATCGCAGATGGCGCTGGAAAATTAGCAGAAGGTGGAGCAACGTTAACTGCTGGTATTGAAAGTTTACAAATAGGAACTACTGACCTAGGACAAGGATTGAGTAACGCAAGCAATCAATTAAAATCAGCATCAACAGAGTCAAAAAATGCAGAAACATTAGCGGAACCCTTAAGTCTTTCAAAGACAGATAATGATCAGGTTCCTGTAAATGGGATTGCAATGGCTCCTTACATGATATCAGTTGCACTTTTTGTTGCAGCATTATCAACAAATATGATTTTTGCTAAGTTACCTTCAGGTCGTCATCCTGAAAGTCGCTGGGCGTGGTTTAAGTCTCGCTTCGAGATAAATGGAGTTATTGCTGTTTTAGCAGCTGTCTTAGTCTATGGTGGAGTTCATCTTATTGGTTTAACTGCAAATCATGAAATGAGAACTTTATTCTTAATTATTATCGCAAGTTTAACATTTATGTCTATGGTGACGGCATTAACAACATGGAATAGTCGATTAGGTGCTTTCTTCTCACTTATTTTGCTATTATTACAATTAGCATCAAGTGCAGGAACTTATCCACTTGCTTTGACAAATGATTTCTTTAAAGCTGTTAATCCTTGGTTGCCAATGAGTTATTCAGTTTCAGGATTGAGACAAACCATTTCTATGACAGGAAATATTCATCATCAGGTAATTTTCCTTCTCGTAACTTTGGTTTTATTCATAGGATTAGGTATGCTAGCTTATCAACCTAAAAAAATGGATGAAGATTAAAAAAAGTTTCACGTGAAACAATGAATGAATTTACAAGTAACAAATAAAAAAACTCAGTTGGTTTAACCAACTGAGTTTTTTAAAGTTATACTTAATCTTTCCAAAGTTCTTTGACTTTTGCTTGAACTTCTTCGTTTTCAAGGAATTCGTCGTAGGTTTCATCGATACGGTCGATTACACCGTTTTTAGATAAGACAATGATGTGGTTAGCCAAAGTTTGAATAAACTCATGGTCATGACTGGCAAAGATGATAGATTCTTTGAAGTTTTTCAATCCATCGTTCAAGCTTGAAATAGATTCCAAATCCAAGTGATTTGTAGGATCATCAAGAACAAGTACGTTTGATTTTAAAAGCATGAGTTTTGAGAGCATCACGCGCACCTTTTCTCCCCCTGACAAGACGTTTACAGGCTTGTTAACCTCGTCTCCAGAAAAGAGCATACGACCCAAGAATCCACGAAGGAAGGTGTTGTCATCTTCTTCTTTACTTGCAAATTGACGAAGCCAGTCAAGGATTGACTCGTCTCCTGCAAAGTCAGCTGAATTATCTTTTGGCAAGTAAGAGCGACTAGTTGTAACTCCCCACTTGACAGTTCCTTCATAGTCAATTTCACCCATAATAGCACGAATCAAGGCAGTTGTTTGGATGTCGTTTTGTCCGATAAGAGCTGTCTTGTCACCTGGACGCAAGATGAAGCTGATGCTGTCAAGAATAGTTTCGCCGTCAATCTTTACAGATAGATTTTCTACTGTCAAGAGGTCGTTTCCAATTTCACGTTCAGCTTTAAAGCTGATGAATGGGTATTTACGACTAGAAGGGACAATTTCCTCTAGCTCAATCTTATCAAGCATTTTTTTACGTGAAGTTGCTTGTCTTGATTTAGAAGCATTAGCAGAGAAACGAGCAACGAATTCTTGAAGTTGTTTAATTTTTTCTTCTGCTTTAGCATTTCGGTCTGCTAGCAATTTAGCAGCAAGCTCAGAAGACTCCTTCCAGAAGTCGTAGTTTCCGACATAGAGTTTGATTTTTCCAAAGTCAAGGTCGGCCATGTGTGTACATACTTTGTTCAAGAAGTGACGGTCATGGGATACGACAATAACTGTGTTGTCAAAATCAATCAAGAAATCTTCTAACCAGGTAATAGATTGAATATCAAGACCGTTGGTAGGCTCGTCTAAAAGAAGGACATCCGGTTTACCAAATAGAGCTTTAGCAAGGAGTACTTTCACTTTGTCTCCATTTGCAAGTTCGCTCATATTTTGGTAATGAAGTTCTTCAGGAATATTCAAATTTTGTAAGAGTTGTGAAGCTTCACTTTCAGCTTCCCAACCACCTAGTTCAGCAAATTCTCCTTCAAGTTCAGCAGCGCGGACACCATCTTCGTCTGAAAAATCTTCCTTCATATAAATGGCGTCTTTTTCTTTCATAATGTTGTAAAGTTTTTCGTTTCCCATGATGACAACATCAATAACACGTTCGTCCTCATAGTCAAAGTGATTCTGACGAAGTACTGAAAGACGTTCGTCTGGTCCAAGAGAGATATGGCCAGTTGTCGGTTCAATATCCCCAGCTAAGATTTTTAAAAAGGTTGATTTTCCAGCACCATTGGCCCCAATCAAACCATAGGTATTTCCTTCTGTAAATTTGATGTTTACATCATCAAAAAGTTTACGATCACTAAAACGTAGTGAAACATCAGATACTGTTAGCAAAGTTTTTCTCCTATTATATGTAATACTCTAATTCTACTAGAAAATCATCAATTATTCAAATTTTTATTTGTCAATTTTTTGTAAACAAAGTTGACAACCCCTTTACGATTGAAAGGGGTAACATCTCTATTGTTTCGATAAAAAAATTATCTGTCTTTTTATCAAAAAAATGCTATAATTGAAAGGACCATATCAAAGGAGAATATTATGAGTAAACCCATTATTTTAACAGGAGATCGTCCAACGGGGAAATTACATATTGGGCACTACGTTGGTAGCTTGAAAAACCGTGTCTTACTACAAGAAGAAAATAAATATGACATGTTTGTTTTTTTAGCTGACCAGCAAGCACTAACAGACCATGCAAAAGATCCACAAACTATTGTAGAGTCTATTGGGAATGTTGCCTTGGACTATCTTGCAGTGGGATTAGATCCTAATAAAGCAACGATTTTCATTCAAAGTCAGATTCCAGAATTGGCAGAGCTGTCTATGTACTATATGAACCTAGTTTCATTAGCTCGCTTGGAACGAAATCCAACCGTAAAGACTGAAATTGCTCAAAAAGGCTTTGGTGAAAGTATTCCAACTGGATTTTTAGTTTATCCAGTTGCGCAAGCAGCAGATATTACAGCATTTAAGGCTAACTTTGTTCCAGTAGGGAATGATCAAAAGCCGATGATTGAACAAACACGTGAAATTGTACGTTCTTTCAACCATGCCTATAACTGTGATGTTTTAGTAGAACCAGAAGGAATTTACCCTGAGCACGAAGGTGCGGGACGTTTACCAGGTCTTGATGGTAATGCCAAAATGTCGAAATCACTTAATAATGGAATTTACCTAGCTGATGATGCAGATACTTTGCGTAAAAAAGTAATGAGTATGTATACAGATCCAGACCATATTCGTGTTGAGGATCCAGGTAAGATTGAAGGAAATATGGTTTTCCATTACTTGGATGTATTCGGTCGACCAGAGGATGCTCAAGAAATTGCTGAAATGAAGGAACATTATCAACGTGGAGGCCTTGGTGATGTTAAGACTAAACGTTACCTACTTGAAATTCTAGAACGTGAACTTGGTCCAATCCGTGAACGTCGCCTAGAATATGCTAAAGATATGGGTGAGGTTTATAATATGCTCCAAAAAGGTAGTGAAAAAGCTCGAGAAGTTGCTGGCCAAACACTATCAGAAGTAAAAGCAGCAATGGGGTTAAATTACTTTCATTAATGGATAAAATATGAACTATAAAACTATTTCTTCTTTAAAATAAGAGGGATAGTTTTTTATTTATTCTCTCATAAATTTAATTGACAAATTTTCATAGAATGGTATGATAGATACAATACAAAAAGCGTTTAGCTCAATAAAGAAAGAAAAGAGGAAACTTCAATGTCTAATTGGGACACTAAATTTTTGAAAAAAGGTTTTACCTTTGATGATGTATTGCTAATTCCAGCAGAGAGTCATGTGTTGCCTAATGATGCGGATTTAACTACAAAATTGGCAGATAATTTGACTTTAAATATCCCAATTATTACCGCTGCGATGGACACTGTAACAGAGAGTCAAATGGCCATTGCTATTGCGCGTGCAGGTGGACTTGGAGTTATCCATAAAAATATGTCTATTGAGCAACAGGCAGATGAAGTTCGTAAGGTAAAACGTTCTGAAAATGGTGTTATCATTGATCCATTCTTCTTGACTCCAGAACATACCATTGCTGAAGCAGATGAACTCATGGGTCGTTACCGTATCAGTGGTGTTCCAGTAGTTGAAACACTTGAAAATCGTAAATTGGTTGGTATTTTAACAAACCGAGACCTTCGTTTTATTTCAGATTACAATCAACCAATTTCAAAACACATGACTAGTGAAAACCTAGTTACTGCTCCTGTGGGTACAGACTTAAAAACTGCAGAGAGTATTCTTCAAGAACACCGTATTGAGAAATTACCTCTAGTTGATGAGGAAGGACGTCTATCAGGTTTAATCACCATTAAAGATATTGAAAAAGTGATTGAGTTCCCAAATGCGGCAAAAGATGAATTTGGTCGTCTTCTAGTCGCTGGTGCGGTAGGTGTTACTTCTGACACATTTGAACGTGCAGAAGCACTTTTTGAAGCAGGTGCAGATGCCATTGTTATCGATACTGCTCACGGTCACTCAGCAGGTGTTCTTCGCAAAATCGCTGAGATTCGAGCTCACTTCCCTGATCGTACACTAATTGCTGGAAATATTGCGACGGCTGAAGGTGCACGTGCCCTTTATGACGCGGGTGTTGACGTTGTTAAAGTTGGTATTGGACCAGGTTCAATCTGTACAACTCGTGTGATTGCTGGTGTTGGAGTTCCTCAAGTTACAGCTATTTACGATGCTGCAGCAGTGGCGCGTGAATATGGCAAAACAATCATTGCTGATGGTGGAATCAAGTATTCTGGAGATATTGTTAAAGCTCTTGCTGCTGGTGGAAATGCAGTAATGCTTGGATCAATGTTTGCAGGAACAGATGAAGCTCCAGGTGAAACTGAAATCTTCCAAGGACGTAAGTTCAAGACATACCGCGGTATGGGTTCAATTGCTGCTATGAAGAAAGGTTCAAGTGACCGTTACTTCCAAGGTTCTGTCAATGAAGCAAACAAACTGGTTCCAGAAGGAATCGAAGGTCGTGTTGCTTATAAAGGTGCAGCAGCCGATATCGTCTTCCAAATGATTGGTGGTATCCGTTCTGGTATGGGTTACTGTGGTGCTGCTAATCTAAAAGAATTACATGACAATGCTCAGTTTATCGAAATGTCAGGTGCTGGTCTAAAAGAAAGCCATCCACACGATGTGCAAATCACTAATGAAGCACCAAACTATTCAATGTAATAAAAAAATCTCCTGTTAAACGGGAGATTTTTTTATTTTACAAAGATGTAAATTTTAATTTACAGTTAATTGACCATTATCTACTGTAAAGACGCTCAGATTATCAGGTAAGTTTTGAAGATGGTCTAAACTAGTAGTTGTAATAAAAGTTTGAATATTATGAGAAATAGTTTCCAATAGTTTAAGTTGACGAGTGTTGTCAAGTTCACTCATGACATCGTCAAGCAAAAGAATGGGAGATTCTTTGGTAATGCTCTCCATCAATTCGATTTCAGCAAGTTTTATAGAAAGTACCAAGCTACGATGTTGCCCTTGACTTCCGAAACTTGCTTCCATTCCATTAATCATGAAAATCATATCATCTCGATGAGGACCAACTCCAGTATTCTTTTTAAATAAATCTCTGGATCTACTTTTTTGAAGAGCTACATAGAAAGATTCAGCCAAATGTTCCTTGTCAATAAAGTTTACAGAAGGTTGATAGTGGATTGACAGTTCTTCTAACTGATCTGAGATGTCAAAATGTTTTTTCTTGCCAAAGACTTCCATTTTCTGGATAAAGTCAGCTCGATGAATCATTACACGACATCCATACTCTACTAGTTGGTCATCAAGAACAGATAGGAAAGTCTCGTCTATGTTTTGTGTAGATTTGAGATAGGTATTTCTCTGTTTAAGGACGTGGTTATAACTTGACAGGTCTGACAAGTAAATTGGTTTAATTTGCCCTAATTCTATGTCAATGAATTTACGACGAATGGCCGGAGCGCCTTTGACAAGTTGTAAATCTTCTGGAGCAAATAAGACAACATTCATATGACCAATATAGTCTGATAGGCGAGCTTGCTTTAAGTGATTTACTTTAGTAATTCGCCCTTTTTGTGTTAGGTCAATTTCGAGTGGAATGCTTGCTGTTTTCTTTTGCAAGGTTCCAGAAACTTGCAGTTGTTCTTCTTCAAATTGAATTAAATTTTTATCAGTCTTTGTTCGATGACTTCTCGTTAAGGCTAAAAAATAAATACTTTCAAGAAGATTGGTTTTTCCTTGAGCGTTTCGGCCAACAAATACATTTAATTTTGGATTAAAATCAATTTCGATATTATGATAGTTACGAAATTGTTTAATGGATAAGTTTTTCAACCACATAATTATCTACCTGGGAAACGTGGTGTAGGTTTTGTTTTTGTTGATTGGTTCTTTTTCGCTGGCTTTTTTTGTACCTTTTTATTCATTTCCTTGACAAGTTTAGTTACACGTTCTTTCTCAAGTTTTTCTAGATGAAACTCCTCTAGTTCTTCTGATGTTGGTTTAACTAGAATAATTTGAGTTTTTAAATCAGGGATTTCAATAGAATCCCCGATTCTAATTTTCTTGCCTCGACGATTTTCTAATTCTCCATTAAAATATACAAGATGGTCCGCCAAAAAAGATTTAATAGCACCGCCACTTTGGATGATCCCAAGGTCTTTCAAAAGAGCTTGGAGAGTAATAAATTCTTCAAATAATTTGTATTCCATAGTTCACCTCAATCTTTGGTATTATACCATATTTTGCTCAAAATAGTTGAGAAGAAACTACTGATATGAAAACGATTTTAATTTCAAAAGAGTCAAAGAGAACAGGAAAAATTTTCGTTTTCATGGTATAATAGAACTCTATGTAAAAGGAGGTAAAAGATGGAGTTATTCCCTGGAATTGCAGTGCATTTTATCCAATCTAAAAAGTTTAAGACAAATAAAATAACCATGCGTTTCACAGCTCCATTATCTCTGGATTTAATTTCTGGTCGCATGCTAAGTGCTAGTATGCTTGAAACTGCTAATAAAGGCTATCCAACTGCTCAGGTTCTTAGAAAACATCTGGCAGCATTGTATGGAGCAGATTTGTCAACTCATGCTTATAGAAGGGGGCAAAGTCACTTAGTAGACGTGAGTTTGACTTATGTTCGAGATGAATTTTTAAGTAAGAAAAACGTATTAACAGCTCAGATTTTAGAATTATTGTATCAAGTCATATTTAATCCATTGTCAAATGAAGATGAATTTGAGAACAATGCCTTTGAAATTGAAAAAAAACAATTGTTGGCGAGACTAGAATCAGAATTAGAGGATCCTTTCTTCTTTGCCCATAAAGAATTGGATCAGTTGTTTTTCCAAGAAGAATCAATGCAGTTAGTTCCTAGAGATTTAATTGCCAGAATTTCCGAAGAGACTTCTAAATCTTGCTATTCAAGTTTTCAAAAAATGCTGAAGGAAGATAGAATTGATTTATTCTTTTTAGGTGATTTTAATGAAATTGAAGTCTTAGAAAACTTGAAGAAATTTAACTTGACAGGTCGTAAAGAAACTGTAAACATTCAATATCAGCAAGGTTATTCAAATATTCTTAGAGAAGGAATTGCTAGGAAAAACCTAGGTCAGTCTATTCTAGAAATGGGTTATCATAACACAATTGGTTATGGAGATGATCAAAAGATGGCCTTGCTTCTCGTGAATGGTTTGCTTGGAGCTTTCCCGCACTCTAAATTGTTTACCCAAGTTAGGGAAAAGGAAGGGTTGGCCTACACTGTTTCTAGTCACTTAGATCTCTTTAGTGGATTTTTAAGATTGTTTGCTGGGATAAATCGTCAAAATCGAAACAAGGTAAGAAAATTGATGAATGATCAATTGTTAGCTATCAAAAATGGTAGATTTACAGATGCTGAAGTTAATCAAACTAAGGAAATGATTCGTAGGACGATGTTGTTGAGTCAGGATAATCAAGATTCGATTATAGATAGAGAATACTTAAGCCTCTTTTTTGGTAAATCGGCTTTAGAACTGGATACTTTGATAGAGAGACTAGAGCAAGTTGACAAGGATGAAATCTGTAGGGCGGCATCTAGTTTGAAATTGCAGGCTATCTATTTTATGGAAGGAGCAGAATGACTAGAGTTACTTTTCAAGAGAAATATTATCCTGCTGTAAAAGAAACTCTTTATCAAGCAAAATTAGAAAACGGATTGACAGTTTCTTTACTTCCTAAAAATGATTTTAACGAAGTTTATGGTGTAGTAACTGTCTATGTTGGTTCGGTTGACATTGAGTTTACAGCTAGAGATAGTAAAAAGAAAACATATCCTAAGGGGATTGCTCATTTTTTAGAACATAAACTTTTTGAAAGAGAAAATTCTGAAGTTTTAGAACATAAACTTTTTGAAAGAGAAAATTCTGAAGATATCATGGCTGCATTTACCAAATTAGGTGCAGATAGTAACGCCTTTACAAGCTTTACAAATACAAGTTATCTTTTTTCAACCTCTGACAATGTCGCTGATTGTTTGGACTTGCTTGACGAGCTTGTTACTAGCTTTAACATTACTGAAGAATCTGTTGAACGAGAAAAGGATATTATTCAGCAAGAACGCGAAATGTATCAGGATGATCCTGATTCTTGCTTGTTCTTTAAAACACTTGCAAATCTATATCCGGAAACTCCACTAGCTTCAGATATTGTTGGGACTGAAGATTCGATAGAAGATATTACTTTAGAGGATCTACGGGACAATTTTGATGAATTTTACACTCCTGTCAATAGCCAAATTTTCCTCGTTGGAAATTTTGATTTAGAGTTGATACAGAATTATTTCTCGCAAATGGATGTTGGAGGTTGTATAGTTCAAAATCAAAAAGAACCCATCGCTTTACACCCTGTAAAGAAGGTTGAGAGCATTCGTATGGATGTTGCATCACCTAAATTAGCAATAGGAGTTCGAACGAATTCTGATATGGGGCATCAGGACTGCTATCGATATAGCGTTCTATTAAGAGCGTTATTTACGATGATGTTTGGTTGGACTTCTAAAAGATTTCAGAGTTTGTATGAAACTGGGAAATTAGATTCTTCATTATCTTTAGAAGTTGAGATCAATCGACGTTTTAACTTTTTGATGCTGACAATGGACACAAAGGAACCTGTTGCTATTTCGCATCAATTCCGAAAGGCAATTCAGAATTTTGCTACAGATTCGGATGTATCAGAGGAACATCTTGATTTGATCAAAAGTGAAATTTATGGAGAATTTATCCATAGTATGAACTCTTTAGAATTTATTGCGACCCAATATCAGTCACATTCTGACGAAACAACCCTGTTTGATTTACCAAAGATTATACAGGAAATGACCTTGGATGATGTTCTTGAGGTAGGACATCATTTTATCGACAATAGTGAAATAGTTGAATTTACAATTTTTCCACTATAGCCATCGAAATATAAAATGAACTAGAAAGAAGGCATGGTAAGTATGAGAAAAAAAACAATTGGTGAAGTGTTACGTTTAGCAAGAATTAATCAAGGTTTGAGTTTAGAGGAATTGCAGCGCAAGACAGACATTCAACTGAATCTGCTTGAGGCTTTAGAATCAGATGATTTCGACCAATTGCCAAGCCCTTTTTATACACGTTCTTTTTTGAGGAAGTATGCTTGGGCAGTTGAGTTGGATGAAAACCTTGTTTTAGACGCATATGATTCAGGGAGTATGATTACCTATGAGGAAGTTGATGTTGATGAGATAGAACTATCAGGTCGTAGACGTTCCAATCGTAAGAAACGTTCTTTGCTTCCGCTGTTTTACTTCATTCTCTTCTCCTTGTCTATTATAATTTTTGTTTCTTATTATGTTTGGAATTACATTCAAACACAACCGACAGAAACAACTTCAGCTAACTATAATGTTGTAACTACTACAAATGCAACAACTAGTGAAACAACAACTAGCAATCAAACCACTAGCCCATCAAGTTCGAGTGACGCATCAACTGTGACTGTTTCAGGCCAGGGAGATGTTATATCGGTAGAATATAAAACTGCTAAAGATACTGCCGAACTTCAACTATCTGTGACGGATGCAACAAGCTGGATTAGTGTTTCAGATACTGACTTGGCTGGAGGGACTACTCTTGAGCCAAATAATAAAACAGCCAAAACAACAGTTTCTAAAGGATCTCCAGTAACTATCACATTAGGCGTTGTCAAAGGCGTGAAAATCAAGATCGATAATCAGGAAATTGATACTTCGAAATTAACTGGTCAAACTGGCTGGATTACACTGAAATTAGGTTCAAATTAAGGAAGGAAAACATGAAAAAAGAGAATATTCCTAACATACTGACGCTTGGTAGAATTTTATTTATTCCGATTTTTGTTCTCCTTCTATCATTTGGACAATCTCCTGTGTTACATAAAATAGCAGCAATTATTTTTGCCATTGCCAGTATCACTGACTATCTAGATGGCTATTTAGCTAGAAAATGGCAAGTAGTTAGCAATTTTGGGAAATTCGCGGATCCGATGGCTGATAAGTTGTTGGTTATGTCAGCCTTTATCATGCTAGTAGGTTTAAATATGGCTCCTGCTTGGGTGGTAGCTGTTATCATTTGTCGTGAACTTGCAGTTACTGGGTTGCGCTTGCTTTTAGTTGAAACCGGAGGGACTGTTTTAGCTGCAGCAATGCCAGGAAAAATCAAAACATTTAGCCAGATGTTTGCGATTATCTTCTTGTTATTCCATTGGAATTTACTTGGTCAGATAACTCTTTATATCGCTTTGTTCTTTACAGTTTATTCGGGTTATGATTACTTCAAGGGAAGCGCGTATTTGTTTAAAGGAACCTTTCGCTAGATATGGAATCGATTATTGAAATTAAGAATCTGTCATTTCGATACCAGGCAGATCAAGAACACTATGATGTTCATAACATTTCGTTTCACGTGAAACGTGGAGAATGGTTGTCTATTGTTGGTCATAATGGTAGTGGAAAATCAACAACTGTTCGCTTGATTGACGGTTTGCTAGAATCGGAATCTGGAGAAATTTGGATAGACGGTGATTGCCTAACTCCGGAAAACGTCTGGGGAAAAAGACGTAAGATTGGTATGGTATTTCAAAATCCTGATAACCAATTCGTGGGGGCAACTGTAGAAGATGATGTTGCTTTTGGACTAGAAAATCAAGGGATTCCACTTGAAGAGATGAAGAAACGAGTTTCTGAAGCTCTGTCATTAGTTGGGATGGCTGAATTTACTAAAAAAGAACCAGCTCGCTTGTCGGGTGGCCAAAAACAGAGAGTGGCTATCGCAGGAGTTGTTGCTCTGCGACCAGACATTTTAATTTTGGATGAAGCTACAAGCATGTTGGATCCAGAGGGGCGTCTAGAGTTGATTAAGATTGTCCAAAAGATTCGTCAAGACCACCATATGACAGTCATATCCATTACACATGACTTAGATGAGGTGGCCATGAGTGACCGTATTTTGGTAATGAAAAAAGGAAAAATCGAATCAACTAGTACTCCTAGAGAACTATTTTCTAGGTCAGATTTAGATCAAATTGGTTTAGATCAACCCTTTGTCAACCAATTAAAAGAATCGCTACGTACTAGTGGCTTGAAATTACCAGAGCACTACCTGACCGAAGAGGAGCTCGAGGAGGCTTTATGGGAATTATTCTAGACAATGTGAGTTATACGTATCAGGAAGGAACACCCTTCGCCTCAGCTGCCTTGTCCGATGTTAATTTGTCAATAGAGGATGGATCTTATACGGCAATTATTGGGCATACAGGAAGCGGGAAATCTACAATTCTTCAACTTTTGAATGGTTTGTTGGTTCCCACAAAGGGAAGTGTTCGTGTCTTTGATACATTAATTACATCAACATCCGTCAATAAGCAAATTCGTCAAATTCGCAAACAAGTGGGTTTAGTCTTTCAGTTTGCAGAAAATCAAATCTTTGAGGAGACTGTCTTAAAAGATGTGGCTTTTGGACCTCAAAATTTTGGAGTTTCTGTAGAAGAGGCAGAAGCTATTGCGCGTGAAAAACTTGCTTTAGTAGGGATTGATGAGTCACTCTTTGGACGTAGTCCCTTTGAGCTTTCAGGCGGACAAATGAGAAGGGTTGCGATTGCTGGTATTTTGGCGATGGAGCCTAGCATTTTGGTCTTAGATGAGCCAACAGCTGGTTTGGATCCAATTGGTCGAAAAGAGTTAATGGCCTTGTTTAAAAAACTTCATCAGGATGGTATCACGATTGTTTTAGTGACCCATCTGATGGATGATGTGGCCGAATTTGCTGACCAAGTTTATGTGATGGAAAAAGGAAAGTTGGTCAAGAGTGGGAAGCCAAGTCTTGTTTTTCAAAATGTCGAATTCATGGAAAAAATCCAATTAGGTGTTCCAAAAATTACAAGATTTGCTCAAAGGCTAGCTGAACGAGGAGTTTCTTTTAAACAATTGCCGATAACGATAGAGGAGTTTAAGGAGTTCATCAATGGATAACATGATTTTAGGTCGTTACATACCAGGAAATTCGATTGTTCATCGTTTGGATCCTCGTAGTAAGTTAGTGGCAATGATTTTATTGATTATGATCGTTTTTTGGGCCAATAATCCAATAACTAATCTGATCCTTTTCGTTGTAACAGGTATATTTGTAGCCTTATCTGAGGTTCCCTTATCCTTTTTCATAAAAGGTTTGCGGTCCATGTTTTTTCTGATTGCTTTTACAACCCTTTTTCAACTTTTCTTTATCTCTGGTGGAGATGTCTTGTTCGAGATGGGGTTTATTAAAATCACGAGTCATGGCATTGAGCAGGCGGGAATCATTTTTTGCCGCTTTGTGTTGATTATCTTTTTCTCAACTTTGCTTACCTTGACAACCATGCCATTAAGCTTGGCTACAGCAGTTGAGTCCTTGCTTGGACCCTTGAAAAGATTTAAGGTTCCTGTTCATGAAATCGGGCTCATGTTGTCTATGAGTTTACGTTTTGTGCCAACCTTAATGGATGATACGATTCGAATTATGAACGCTCAAAAGGCGCGTGGTGTTGATTTTGGAGAAGGAAATATAATCCAAAAAGTTAAGGCTATGATTCCTATTTTGATTCCTTTATTTGCTACGAGTTTGAAAAGAGCGGATTCTCTTGCTACAGCCATGGAGGCTAGAGGATATCAAGGTGGGAACGGACGCAGTCAGTACCGACAGTTGAATTGGATGAATAAAGATAGTGTGGCCTTACTCCTGGTATGTGTGTTGGGTTTGATTCTATTTTTGTTGAAATCCTAAAGTGAAGTATAGAATGAGATAGGGTAGAGGTATGAACCGTTTTAAAAAATCAAAATATATCATTGTTCTATTTGTCATTGTGTTAGTAGTTTCTGCTCTTTTAGTAATGACGAAATCAAGTACAGTTGTGACAAAAGCTGGAGATGGCATTTCTCTGATAGATAGAATTGTGCAAAAACCATTTCAATGGTTAGAATCTACAAAGTCAGATTTAGGAAATTTGACGAGAGCTTATAATGAGAATGAAACTCTCAAAAAAGAATTCTATCAGATGGAAAAGGAAAAGAATGAAGCAGATCGCTTAAAAGAAGAAAATGAACAACTGCGTCAATTACTAGATATGAAGTCAAAATTGAATGCGACTAAGCTAATTGCTGCGGATGTTATCATGAGAACTCCGGCGACTTGGAAACAAGAGTTAACAGTTAATGTTGGTTCGCAACAAGGTGTAACAACTAGTATGCTTGTTGTTTCTGGTGGAGGATTGGTTGGAAGCGTTGAAAACGTAGAAGACAACTCAACTGGGGTCAATTTATTAACAAATGCTGAAAATACAGAGAAAATTTCTGTTAAAATTCAGCATGGATCTAGTAGTATTTATGGTATTATCGTTGGCTATGACAAGGAAAAAGAACTACTGAAAATTAGTCAGCTAAATAATAGTGGAGATATTAGTCAAGGTGATAAAGTGGTAACTGGAGGTTTGGGGAACTTCAATGTCACAGACATTCCTGTAGGAGAAGTCGTATCTGTGACCCCTACCAATGATTATCTGACAAGAGAAGTTATGGTTAAAATGCATGCTGATCCAATGAATCTTAAAGTCGTAGAGTTAGTGGGGAATCCATCATGAGACTTTTTAAGCAAATAGGGATGTTTTTGCTCTTGCCCGTAATCATTTTAATAGATAGCCACTTAGGACAATTTGTAAATAGCTTTTTTCCACATCTTCAAATTGTAAGCCACTTTATCTTCATCTTCTTATTATTCGAAACAATAGAAGTATCAGAATATTTGTTTTTGGCCTATTGCTTGGTTCTAGGACTTATATACGATATCTATTTCTTCCATCTGATAGGGATAGCCAGTCTTCTTTTTGTGATTATTGGAGCAATCGTATATAAAAGCAACTCTGTTATTCTGTTAAATAGATGGACAAGATTATTAGCTATTTTAATGATGACTTTTACATTTGAATTTGGTAGCTTTATCCTAGCACACGTGGTAGGATTGACTGCAGAAAATCTACCTGTTTTTATAGTTTATAGTCTGGGTCCTACTATGATATTGAATTTTATATGGATGTTAGTTTTCCAATATATTTTTGAAAAAATATATCTATAAGAAAGAAACAAAACTGTAATAAAGGCGTAATATTTATTAGGCCTTTTTTTGATATACTAGTATTGTCTTTTTAAAGAAGGAGTATTTACATTTATGAAGAAAAAAATTCTAGCATCACTTTTGTTAAGTACAGTATTGGTTTCACAAGGAGCTGTTCTTTCAAGTGTTAAAGCTAACACAACAGATGAAAAAATTGCAGCTCAAGATAGTAAAATTAGTGAGTTGACAACGCAACAAAAGGAAGCTCAAAAACAAGTTGATGAGATTCAAACTCAAGTTACAGCTATTCAAACAGAACAAGAAAAGTTGCAAACTGAGAATGAAACTCTTCAAGAAGAATCTAAAAAACTTGAAGGTGAAATCACAGAGCTTTCAAAAAATATCGTAGCTCGTAATGAATCGCTTGAAAACCAAGCTCGTAGTGCACAAACTAACGGAACTGCTACAAGCTACATTAATACAATTATTAACTCTAACTCAATCACAGAAGCTATTTCTCGTGTAGCAGCTATGAGTGAAATTGTATCAGCTAACAACAAAATGTTGCAACAACAAAAAGAAGATAAAAAAGCTATTGCTGAGAAACAAGTTGCTAACAATGAAGCAATCAACACAGTTATTGCCAACCAACAAACACTTGCAGATGACGCCCAAGCTTTGACAACAAAACAAGCTGAATTGAAAGTGGCTGAGTTGAATCTTGCAGCAGAAAAAGCTACTGCAGAAGGTGAAAAAGCTACTTTGCTAGAGCAAAAGGCGGCAGCTGAGGCAGAAGCGAAAGCAGCGGCAGAAGCAGAAGCGGCTTACAAAGCTCAACAAACAAGTCAACAACAAACAGTTGCAGCTTCAGCAAACACAACATTTGCAGCACAAGTACAAGCAGCTTCAAGTTCTTCATCTTCATCAGATGATGACTCAAGTTACACACCTGCAGCAACTCCTGTAAGCCATCGTCCTACATATAGTACAAATGCTTCAAGTTATCCAACAGGTGAATGTACATGGGGAGCTAAAACATTAGCACCTTGGGCTGGAGATTACTGGGGTAACGGAGCGCAGTGGGCAACAAGTGCAGCTGCAGCAGGTTTCCGTACTGGTTCTCAACCACAAGTTGGTGCGATTGCATGTTGGAATGATGGTGGCTATGGACACGTAGCGGTTGTTACAGCTGTTTCATCTACAACAAGTATCCAAGTATCAGAATCTAACTACGGTGGAAACCGTACGATCGGTAACAAACGTGGATGGTTCAACCCAACTACAACTTCTGAAGGTTATGTTACTTACATCTATCCAAACTAATGAAAAAATTGGGACTCTTTCCGAGTCTCTTTTCTTGTCTTTAAATTGCAAAGTTCTGCTAAAAAACTATCAAAATAGCTTGATAATATTGAGAAATTATGGTAGAATGAAACTTGTCGTGTGAACGATAATACTCATTCTCGATGAATTGTGAAACTGTTGCCTTTGGGTTGTTTTGCAAGCTGAAATCGAGAAGAGGAAAAAACAAAAAAGGAGAAATACTCATGGCAGTAATTTCAATGAAACAACTTCTTGAGGCTGGTGTACACTTTGGTCATCAAACTCGTCGCTGGAACCCTAAGATGGCTAAGTACATCTTCACTGAGCGTAACGGAATCCACGTTATCGACTTGCAACAAACTGTAAAATACGCTGACCAAGCATACGACTTTATGCGTGATGCAGCAGCTAACGATGCAGTTGTATTGTTTGTTGGTACTAAGAAACAAGCTGCTGACGCTGTTAAAGAAGAAGCAGAACGTTCAGGTCAATACTTCATCAACCACCGTTGGTTGGGTGGTACCCTTACTAACTGGGGAACAATCCAAAAACGTATCGCTCGTTTGAAAGAAATCAAACGCATGGAAGAAGAAGGAATCTTCGACGTTCTTCCTAAGAAAGAAGTTGCACTTCTTAACAAACAACGCGCTCGTCTTGAAAAATTCTTGGGTGGTATCGAAGACATGCCTCGCATCCCAGATGTAATGTACGTAGTTGACCCACATAAAGAGCAAATCGCTGTTAAAGAAGCTAAAAAATTGGGTATCCCAGTTGTAGCGATGGTTGACACAAACACTGATCCAGATGATATCGATGTAATCATCCCAGCTAACGATGACGCTATCCGCGCAGTTAAGTTGATCACAGCTAAATTGGCAGACGCTATCATCGAGGGTCGCCAAGGTGAAGATGCTGTAGCAGCAGTTGAAGCAGAATTTGCAGCTTCAGAAGCTCAAGCAGACTCAATCGAAGAAATCGTTGAAGTTGTTGAAGGCGACAACGCTTAATTCGTATAAATAGTAATTACCTAGGAGGGCGGGGCTTAGCCCGGCTCTCCTATTTTTAAAAAATATAGGAGAATCAAAATGGCAGAAATTACAGCTAAACTTGTTAAAGAGTTGCGTGAAAAATCTGGTGCTGGTGTTATGGACGCTAAAAAAGCACTTGTAGAAACTGACGGTGACATCGAAAAAGCAATCGAATTGCTTCGTGAAAAAGGTATGGCTAAGGCAGCTAAGAAAGCTGACCGTGTTGCTGCTGAAGGTTTGACTGGTGTTTATGTGAACGGTAACGTTGCAGCAGTAGTTGAAGTAAATGCTGAAACTGACTTCGTTGCAAAAAACGCTCAATTCGTTGAATTGGTAAATGCAACTGCAAAAGTAATCGCTGAAGGAAAACCAGCTAACAACGAAGAAGCTCTTGCTTTGACAATGCCTTCAGGTGAAACTCTTGAAGCAGCTTATGTGTCTGCAACAGCGACTATCGGAGAAAAAATCTCATTCCGTCGCTTTGCTTTGATTGAAAAAACAGATGCACAACACTTCGGTGCTTACCAACACAACGGTGGACGTATCGGTGTTATCTCTGTAATCGAAGGTGGAGACGAAGCACTTGCTAAACAAATCTCAATGCATATTGCTGCGATGAAACCAACAGTTCTTTCATACAAAGAATTGGATGAGCAATTTGTTAAAGATGAGTTGGCTCAATTGAACCACGTAATCGACCAAGATAACGAAAGCCGTGCAATGGTTAACAAACCAGCTCTTCCACACTTGAAGTATGGATCAAAAGCACAATTAACTGATGAAGTTATCGCTCAAGCTGAAGCTGACATTAAAGCAGAGTTGGCTGCAGAAGGTAAACCAGAAAAAATCTGGGATAAAATCATTCCAGGTAAAATGGATCGCTTCATGCTTGACAACACTAAAGTTGACCAAGCATACACACTTCTTGCACAAGTCTACATCATGGATGACAGCAAGACAGTTGAAGCATACCTTGAATCAGTTAACGCTTCAGTAGTTGAGTTCGCTCGCTTTGAAGTTGGTGAAGGTATCGAAAAAGCTGCAAATGACTTTGAAGCTGAAGTTGCAGCTACAATGGCAGCAGCTTTGAATAACTAATAATAAAAAGAGGAAGCAGATTTGCTTCCTCTTTCTTATAGAAAAAATTACAAAGCCCTTGTTAAAGGGCTTTGTGTATTTAGGAGACTAGACTTCGAACTCATAGAGCGCTGTAGATAGGTAACGTTCTCCGTTATCTGGTGCAAGCGCAAGGACTTTTTTACCTGCCCCAAGTTTTTTAGCAACTTCGATTGCTGCATAGATAGCTGCGGCAGAAGAAATACCTACCAAGAAGCCTTCTTTTCCACCAATTTCGCGACCAAGTGCAAGAGCATTGTCTGATGTCACGCGAACGATACCATCATAAGCTTCTGTATCAAGTGTTTCTGGGATGAATCCTGCAGAGATACCTTGAATTTTGTGTGGTCCTGGTTTTTCACCTGACAAGATAGCTGACTCGTCTGCCTCAACTGCAAAAACTTGAATGTTTGAGTTAGCAGTTTTAAGAGCATGAGAAACACCTGAAATAGTTCCTCCAGTACCTACACCAGCAACAAAGGCATCTAAACCATCAGCTCCGAAATCAGCTAGAATTTCAGCTCCTGTTGTTCTTTCGTGAACTTCTGGGTTAGCTTGGTTGATAAATTGCAAAGGTAGGAAACCATCACGTTCAGCAGCGATTTCTTCAGCTTTAGCAATAGCGCCTTTCATACCTTCACTTCCTGGAGTTAGAACTAGTTCAGCACCATAAGCTTGGATAATCTTACGGCGTTCAACACTCATTGTTTCAGGCATAACGATGACAACTTTGTAGCCTCTAGCAGCGCCAACCCATGAAAGACCGATACCAGTATTCCCACTTGTTGCTTCAACAATTGTAGAGCCTGGTTTCAGTTTACCCTCTTGTTCTGCTTTTTCAATCATACTAAGAGCGATGCGGTCTTTAACGGATGAACCTGGGTTAAAAGCTTCTAGTTTTACGTAAACGTCTGCTGCACCTTCTGGTACAATGTTATTCAATTTAACAATCGGTGTTTTTCCGATAAGTTCTGTGATATTGTTATAAATAGCCATGTGAATACCTCTTTTTGTAAGTTGTACCTAGTATAACCCTATCTAGATTATTTGTAAAATATAGAAATCCTATCGAAGCGATAGGATTTTTTTATAACAATCAGAAAAATAGTCAGTGTAAATCTAAAAATTGAGGGAAGATATTTAAAAGTGCTTTACACAAGGTTTACAGGAACTTCAACTTCTCGTAAGCCTTGATCTGTTAGGATAACTTTCCCATTAAAAAATTCTATGAGAGCAGCTTTGGTATCCTCTTTATCTTCTTTATCGACAAAGATAATTGTGTCAACTTGATCTGTAAAGTTGGTTTCGAGTTCCATAAGATTATATTCTTTAAGAAAATTCCCATACTCTTGATATTGAGCATAGCTCATTTGAATTTGAATCCCTGCTTGTTCTTTAATTTCAACAATTCCAATTTCTTTGACAGCTAAGGCAACACTACCTGCATAAGCGCGAATAAGACCTCCGGCACCCAGCTTAATACCACCAAAATATCGGGTAACAACTACACAGACATTAGTAAGATTGTGGTTTTCTAGAACTCCTAGCATAGGTACACCAGCAGTTCCACTTGGCTCCCCATCATCACTGGTTCGCTTGATTTCACTGCGCTCACCAATAATAAAAGCAGAGCAGTTGTGGGTAGCCTTATAGTGTTCTTTTTTGATAGCAGTGATAAAGGCACGAGCTTCTTCTTCACTATAGACACGTTTTGCATGACAAATAAATCTTGATTTTTTGATTTCTTCTTGGACTTGTCCGTCCTCTTTTATCGTTCTAAATTCCATGATTTTATTGTACTAAAAAATAGTCTAAAGTTCTAGATTTTACGAATAAAGAAGTATGAAAATAAATCCAAATTATCTTGGTCGACTTTTTACAGAAGAAGAATTAAGCCCTGAAGAACGACAACTGGCGGAGAAGCTGCCAAGCATGAGAAAAGAGAAGGGGAAACTCTTCTGTCAACGATGTGATAGTATGATTCAAGATGAATGGTCTCTACCTATTAATGCTCATTACTGCCGAGAATGTTTGTTGATGAAGCGAGTTAGGAGTGATCAGGCCTTATATTATTTCCCTCAAGAAGATTTTCCTAAACAAGATGTTCTTAAATGGAAGGGACAATTGACTCCATTTCAAGAGAAAGTATCAGAAGGATTACTTCAAGCAGTAGAGAACCAGCAACCGACTTTAGTCCATTCAGTAACTGGCGCTGGGAAGACAGAGATGATTTATAAAGTTGTTGCGAAAGTTATTAATGATGGTGGCACAGTTTGCCTAGCCAGCCCCCGCATAGATGTTTGCTTAGAGTTACAAAAGCGACTACAGAACGATTTTGACTGTGAAATTGCTCTACTGCATGGTGAGTCTGAACCATACTTTCGGACACCACTAGTTGTTGCAACAACACATCAATTATTAAAGTTCTATCACGCTTTTGATTTGCTAATAGTAGATGAAGTAGATGCTTTTCCCTATGTTGACAACAAGATACTTTACAAAGCTGTAAAGAATTGTGTAAAGGAAAATGGACTCAGAATTTTTCTCACTGCAACTTCTACAGATGAGTTGGATAAGAAGGTTCGCTTAGGGGAGCTAAAACGATTAAGCCTGCCAAGGCGGTTCCATGGAAATCCTTTAATTATTCCAAAACCCGTTTGGCTATCTGATCTGGATAAATGTTTGGATAAGTTTCACCTACCACCAAAGCTAAAAAGATATGTTGAAAACCAGAGAAGAACTAGCTACCCCTTACTAATATTTGCATCAGAAATCACAAAGGGAGAGAAGTTGAAGGAAATCTTACAAGAGAAATTTCCAAATGAGAAAATTGGTTTCGTATCCTCAGTTACTGAAGATAGATTAGAGCAAGTTCAAGCTTTTAGGGATAGGGAATTGACCATATTGATAAGCACAACAATATTGGAGCGCGGAGTTACCTTCCCTTGTGTTGATGTCTGTGTCGTAGAAGCAAACCATCGTCTCTTTACAAAATCAAGTCTCATTCAAATTGGAGGACGTGTAGGTCGCAGCATGGATAGACCTACAGGAGATCTAATTTTCTTTCATAATGGATTAAATCGTTCGATTAAGAATGCTATAAAGGAAATTAAACTGATGAACAAGGAGGCAGGCCTATGATTTGTTTACTATGTGCCCAACATTTGAAGAAAAATCTAACCTTTGGAGAGCTTCTTTTTTTGAAAAAGGAGGAGGGCTCACTTTGTTTAGCTTGTTACTCAAGTTTTGAAATGATTGGGGAAGAACATTGCCCAAATTGTTATAAAAAGGGAGTGTCAACTTCATGTCAAGATTGTCAACTTTGGTGTAAAGAAGGGATTGAAGTAAGCCATAAAGCGATTTTTAGTTATAATCAAGCTATGAAAGACTTCTTTAATCGTTACAAATTTGATGGCGATTATATTCTCCGAAAAGTTTTTGCAATGATTTTAAATGAGAATTTAAAAAAATACAAGGATTATCATTTTATTTTAATACCGTTAAGCCCTGAGAGGTATGCAAAAAGAGGTTTTAATCAGGTTGCAGGCCTAATAGAAGCGGCAGGGCTTTCCCATCTGGATATATTAGGAAAAAGAGAAGAAAAAGCCAGTTCTTCTAAAAATCGTTTGGAGCGTTTGGCCACGGAACTTCCGTTTTTTATTAAAGAAGGCAGTAGGATTCCAAAGAAGATTCTATTGATTGATGATATTTATACGACAGGAGCGACTGTTAACCGTGTCAAGAGTATGCTAGAGAATGCAGGAGCAAAAGAGGTTAAAACATTTTCCCTCGTAAGATGAGGAAAAAGATTGCAAAAAGATTATGAAAGCGTTATAATAAATGTAGAAAAACAAATATGTTTAGAAAGAAGGTACTTATATGATTAAATATAGTATCCGTGGTGAAAACCTAGAAGTAACTGAAGCAATTCGTGATTATGTAGTTTCTAAACTCGAAAAGATCGAAAAATACTTCCAAGCAGATCAAGAATTAGATGCGCGTGTCAATTTGAAAGTGTATCGTGAAAAGACTGCTAAGGTAGAAGTAACAATTCCACTTGGATCTATTACTCTTCGTGCAGAAGACGTTTCTCAAGATATGTATGGATCTATTGATTTGGTGACAGATAAGATTGAACGTCAAATCCGTAAAAATAAAACTAAAATTGAACGTAAGAACAGAAATAAAGTTTCTACTAGCCAACTATTTACAGATACCTTGGTAGAAGAGACAGATGCTGCTCAACCTAAAGTTGTTCGTTCAAAACAAATTGATTTAAAACCAATGGACCTTGAAGAAGCACTTCTTCAGATGGACTTATTGGGCCATGATTTCTTCATTTATATCGATGTTGAAGATGAAACAACAAATGTCATTTATCGACGCGAAGATGGAGATATTGGTCTTCTTGAAGTGAAAGAATCATAATCCTTAATATGCTTAGATTAAAAAGGTGGTTTACACTAGTGTAAACCACCTTTTGTGTTCATAAATACTACATTTGAGCACAAGTGCTATTCCTTCTTTAAAGGTCGCTTTTTCAGTGCAAATATGGTATAATATTGCGCAAGAGGTTTGTAATGAAAAAAAATGAAATGAATCCCTTTTTTATATACTTATTTGTTGGGATTGCCTTTATAATCATGACTGTATTGGTTATTTTTCTTCAAAATAACCTAGTCACAATAGCATGCTTATTTTTCTTGATGGTAGCATTTCTTTTGCTATTTTATTTTCAGAAGAAATTTTATCAAAAAACAGAAATTGAACAAATCCAATACGTAAACCATCAGGCGGAAGATAGTTTAAGTTCACTCTTAGAACAGATGCCGGTTGGAGTTGTCAAGCTAAACATGGAAAGTAGTGAGATTGAGTGGTTCAACCCCTACGCAGAGTTAATGTTGACAACGGAAGATGGAGAAATTGACCTTCCTCAAGTTCAAGAAATTATAAAAACATCCATATCTTCTCCTGGAATTTATGCAAATGTGGGGGAAAAACGTTATGCGGTACATCTAGATAGAAATTCTGGCGTGCTCTACTTTTTTGACGTTTCTGGAGAGTACGAAGCCACAGTAGAATTGGTTACAAGTCGTCCTGTTATTGGTATTATTTCGGTAGATAATTACGATGATTTAGAGAACGAAACATCTGAATCAGACATCAGTCATATTAATAGTTTTGTCGCAAATTTTGTATCAGAATTTACTGGAAAATATCAGATGTTTTCTCGTAGAGTGACCATGGATCGTTTTTACTTATTTACCGACTATACGGTATTAGAGCAATTGATGCAAGATAAATTTTCTGTAATTGATACCTTCCGTGAAGAAGCTAAGCATAGAGATTTAGCCTTAACCATGAGTATGGGCTTGTCATACGGTGATGGCGATCATGAGGGTATTGGTAAAGTTGCTTTATCAAATCTCAACCTTGCAGAAGTTCGAGGTGGAGACCAGGTCGTTGTAAAAGAAAATGATGAGACGAAAAATCCAATTTATTTTGGTGGTGGTTCTGCAGCTTCTATTAAGCGAACAAGAACACGTACAAGAGCAATGATGACGGCAATCTCTGAAAAGTTGAGAAGTGTTGACCATGTTTTCGTAGTTGGTCATAAAAACTTAGACATGGATGCTTTAGGCTCTGCTGTTGGTATGCAATTGTTCTCGAGTAACGTCTTGAATGAAAGTTATGTGGTCTATGATGCAGAACAAATGTCTCCGGACATTCATCGTGCCATTCAATTCTTAGAGAATGAGGGAGTAACAAAACTCATCCCTCTAACTCAAGCTATGGGAATGGTCACTAATCGTTCATTACTCGTGATGGTGGACCACTCTAAGACAGCTTTAACCTTGTCAAAAGAGTTTTATGATTTGTTTACACAAACCATCATTATTGACCACCATAGACGAGATCAGGATTTTCCGGAAAATGCTGTTATCACCTATATCGAGAGTGGAGCTAGTAGTGCAAGTGAATTAGTGACTGAGTTAATTCAATTCCAAAACTCTAAGAAAGCACGCTTAAGTCGTATCCAAGCTAGTGTTCTTATGGGCGGTATGATGTTGGATACTAAGAATTTCACCTCTCGTGTAACTAGCCGAACCTTTGACGTGGCAAGTTATCTAAGAACACGTGGTAGTGATAGTATTGTAATTCAAGAACTTGCGGCGACTGACTTTGAAGAGTATCGATTGGTTAATGAGCTAATCTTGCAAGGACAGGCCGTACAACCTTCTATTCTTGTAGCTCAGGCCAAGGATGATAAGGAGTATGATATTGTAGTGATTAGTAAAGCAGCTGATACTATGTTAGCTATGTCAGGTATTGAAGCTAGCTTTGTCATTGCTAAAAACAGCCAAGGGGATATTTCCATTTCTGCACGAAGTCGAAGTAAGATCAATGTGCAACGGATTATGGAAGAATTGGGAGGTGGAGGCCACTTCAACTTGGCAGCTGCCCGACTGACAGATATGACTCTGCAAGAAGCAGGTGATAAACTAAAAACCATTATTTCTAATGAAATTAGAGAAAAGGAGACAGAAGAATGAAAGTAATCTTTTTAGCAGATGTAAAAGGCAAAGGAAAAAAAGGCGAAATCAAGGAAGTGCCAACAGGTTATGCGCAAAACTTTTTGATTAAGAAAAACCTTGCTAAAGAAGCGACTTCACAAGCAATTGGTGAGTTGCGCGGGAAGCAAAAATCTGAAGAAAAAGCACATGCTCAACTTCTTGCAGAAGCACAAGAAATCAAGGCGAAACTTGAAGCAGAAGAAACAATTGTTGAGTTTGTTGAAAAAGTTGGTCCAGATGGAAGAACTTTTGGTTCAATTACTAGCAAGAAAATTGCGGAAGAGCTCCAAAAACAATTTGGAATTAAAATTGATAAACGTCATATTCAAGTTCAATCTCCAATTCGAGCAGTTGGCTTGATTGATGTTCCGGTAAAAATTTATCAGGATGTAACTAGCGTCATCAATCTTCGTGTAAAAGAAGGATAAGCTAGATTTGAGTAATGATTTTGTAAAAGGAAGGAAAGTCTGATGGCAGGAGTAGAGGAACTACGAGTTCAGCCCCAGGATATTTTGGCAGAACAATCTGTATTGGGAGCTATATTTATCGATGAGAGTAAACTCGTATTTGTTCGAGAATATATTGACTCTCGAGACTTCTTTAAGTATGCTCACCGTTTGATTTTTCAGGCCATGGTTGATTTGTCAGATCGAGGCGAAGCCATTGATGCAACGACTGTTCGTACGATATTAGATGATCAAGGTGATTTGCAAAATATTGGTGGCTTGTCCTACCTTGTTGAGATTATCAACTCTGTACCAACCTCTGCAAATGCTGAATACTATGCAAAAATCGTAGCAGAGAAAGCCACGCTTCGTCGTTTGATTGCCAAGTTGACAGAGTATGTAAACCAAGCTTATGAAGCCTCTAGTCCTGCAGATGAAATCATTGCGCGAGCAGAAAAAGGTTTGATCGATGTCAGTGAGAATGCAAATCGTAGTGGTTTTAGAAATATTCGAGACATCCTAAATCTTAACTTTGGAAATTTAGAAGTTCGTTCACAACAAACTTCTGATATTACAGGGATTGCTACTGGTTATCAAGATTTGGATCATATGACAACTGGTTTGCACGAGGAGGAGTTAATCATTCTTGCTGCTCGTCCTGCGGTTGGGAAGACTGCTTTTGCCTTGAATATTGCTCAAAATATCGGAACCAAGCTAGACAAGACCGTTGCAATTTTCTCACTTGAGATGGGTGCTGAGAGTCTGGTCGATCGTATGTTAGCTGCCGAAGGACTAGTAGAGTCTCACTCTATCCGTACAGGGCAATTGACTGAGGAAGAGTGGCGCAAATATACGATTGCTCAAGGTAATCTTGCAAAAGCAAGTATCTATATCGATGATACACCAGGGATTCGAATCACAGAGATTCGTTCTCGTGCGAGAAAATTGTCTCAGGAAACAGGCAATCTTGGTTTAATTTTGATTGACTACCTGCAGCTTATAACAGGAACAGGCAGAGAGAACCGTCAGCAAGAGGTTTCAGAGATTTCACGTCAGTTGAAAATTCTAGCCAAGGAACTGAAGGTGCCTGTTATCGCGCTAAGTCAGCTGTCACGTAGTGTTGAACAACGTCAAGATAAAAGACCGGTGCTATCAGATATTCGTGAGTCTGGATCTATCGAGCAGGATGCGGATATCGTAGCCTTTCTCTATCGAGATGACTATTATGAACGTGGTGGCGAAGAAGAGGAAGGTCTTCCAAATAACAAGGTAGAAGTTATTATTGAGAAGAACCGTAGCGGGGCACGTGGAACGGTAGAATTGATTTTTCAAAAAGAGTATAACAAGTTTTCAAGTATTTCGAAGAGAGAGGAACAAAGATGACAGATGCATTTACAGATGTAGCCAAGATGAAAAAAATCAAAGAAGAAATCAAGGCGCATGAAGGACAAGTCGTGGAAATGACCTTGGAAAATGGTCGTAAACGCCAAAAGAATCGCTTAGGAAGACTTATTGAAGTCTATCCATCACTCTTTATCGTTGAATTTGGGGATGTTGAAGGGGACAAACAGGCTAACGTCTACGTTGAATCCTTCACGTATTCTGATATTTTAACAGAAAAGAATTTGATTCACTATTTGGATTAAGATTGAAAGTGGGAGTTTTCTCACTTTTTTCTTTTTCTTTCGAATGATATAAGTGAGGTCAACCTCAAAAATTTATCTATTCGAAGGAGAATGAATGACATATAGTAAAAAGGGAACTTTTCTTAAGAAAACGACGGTGGGCACAGCTTCCCTACTGTTAGCAGGTGCTTTTTTGTTTGGTGGAGGAGCTGTTCATGCCAATCAGGTAAATAGTGGTTCACTGGCGCGTGGAGATGATTATCCCTATTATTATAAAAATGGAAATCAGGAAATTGATAAATGGCGTCTATACTCTAGACAGTGTACTTCATTTGCTGCCTTTCGACTCAGTAGTGTAAATGGTTTTGAGTTACCTGCTGCGTACGGGAATGCTAAGGATTGGGGTTATCGTGCTAAACGAGAAGGCTATCGTGTAGACAGAACTCCAACAATTGGTTCGATTGCCTGGGACGGAAGCGGAGACTATGGCCACGTTGCATGGGTTTCTAATGTTTTTGGTGATATGATTGAAATCGAAGAGTACAATTATGGCGTTAGAGAGAAGTACAATCGTCGAATTGTGAAGGCAAGTTCTATGACTGGATTCATTCACTTTAAAGATGTCGGACAGGCTAGCACAGGGAATCATCAGTCAACTTTAGTATCTAGTGGAACCCATGTTTTTACAGAAAAAGCTGCTATTATGAACCAGCCATCACAAGCTACTGAGATTATTGACTATTACTACCCTGGAGAAAGTGTTCATTACGATCAAACGTTTGAGAAGGATGGCTACAAATGGATTAGTTATCTATCCCGAACTGGGAATCGCAGATATGTCCAGCTAGCTAAAACAGCAAGTTCTAAGAATGGATGGGAAAAACAGGGGATAACATGGTACTACTATGAAAATGGGAAAGTCACTCTTGGTTGGAAAAAGATAAACGGCAGTTGGTACTATTTTCAAACTAATGGTTCAATGAGAACAGGTTGGTTAAAAGACGGTTCCAAGTGGTACTACTTGAAATCATCTGGAGAAATGCAGACGGGATGGTTAAAGGATAAGGGCATTTGGTATTACCTCGAAAGCTCAGGTGCTATGAAGGCTAGTCAGTGGTTCCAGGTCTCAGGGAAATATTATTACGTGAACGCATCTGGAGAGTTGGCAGTAGATACGACTATCGATGGGTTCCAAGTTGACAGTAATGGTGCGCGAGTAGAAAATCCAGCATCATAAGTGTTATTCAGCATTCGGGCTCTTCCTAATGGTATTTTTCCCTGCTTTCCTTTATAATGGGTGTATGGACAAGAAAAAATTATTATTGATTGACGGTTCTTCAGTTGCTTTTCGCGCTTTTTTTGCACTTTACCAGCAACTAGATCGTTTTAAAAATGACAATGGACTTCATACCAATGCAATCTACGGATTTCATCTGATGTTAAATCATCTACTAGAGCGTGTCCAGCCTAGCCATATCTTAGTTGCTTTTGATGCAGGAAAGACGACTTTCCGCACAGAAATGTATGCAGACTATAAGGGTGGTCGTGCTAAGACGCCAGATGAGTTTCGAGAGCAATTCCCCTTCATTCGTGAGATGCTAGACCATCTTGGAATTCGCCATTATGAGTTGGCTCAGTATGAGGCGGATGATATCATTGGAACTCTTGGTCGCTTGGCTGAAAAGGATTCTTTTGATGTGACCATCGTCAGCGGAGACAAGGACTTGATTCAGTTGACGGATGAGCATACAGTGGTTGAGATTTCTAAGAAAGGTGTCGCCGAGTTTGAGGCCTTTACCCCAGAATATCTCATGGAAAAGATGGGGATTACCCCAGCTCAGTTTATTGATCTTAAGGCACTCATGGGGGATAAGTCTGATAATATCCCTGGTGTCACTAAGATTGGTGAAAAGACTGGGATCAAGCTCTTGTTAGAACACGGCTCGCTGGAAGGTATTTATGAAAATATCGATGGCATGAAGGCTTCCAAGATGAAGGAAAATCTTGTCAATGACAAGGAACAAGCCTTTCTGTCTAAAACACTAGCTACCATCGACACGAAAGCGCCAATCGAGATAGGTCTAGATGATTTGATCTATAGTGGACCAAATGTGGAAAACCTTGGGAAATTCTACGATGAGATGGGCTTTAAACAGCTCAAACAAGCCTTGAATGCTTCTCAGGCGAATCAATCTGAGGCTTTGAATTTCACCATGGTGGACAAAGTGACTGAAGATATGCTGAGTGCCGACTCTATCTTTCACTTTGAACTTTTTGGTGAAAACTACCATACAGATGATTTGGTTGGTTTTGCTTGGTCTTGTGGAGACAAGCTCTATGCTACAGATAAGCTGGAACTTCTGCAGGATCCGATTCTTAAGGATTTTCTAGAAAAAACATCTCTGAAAGTATATGACTTTAAGAAAGCTAAAGTTCTCTTAAATCGTTTTGGCTTGGACTTGCAGGCTCCTGCTTTTGACAGTCGCTTGGCCAAATACCTTCTCTCTACAGTAGAGAATAATGAAATTTCAACCATTGCTAGTCTCTACGGCCAAACTTATTTGGTTGATGATGAGACCTTCTACGGTAAGGGGGTCAAGAAAGCTATCCCTGAGAGAGAAACCTTCTTGGAGCACTTAGCTCGCAAGGTTGCTGTGCTGGTTGAGATTGAGCCTGTATTGCTTGAAAAGTTAAGTGAAAACGGACAATTAGAACTCCTCTATGATATGGAGCAACCTCTGGCCCTTGTTCTTGCTAAGATGGAAATCGCTGGAATCAAGGTTAAAAAAGAAACCCTACTTGAGATGCAGGCTGAAAATGAAGTTGTCGTTGAAAAGCTGACTCAAGAGATTTATGAATTGGCTGGTGAGGAGTTTAACATCAACTCGCCTAAGCAGTTGGGCGAACTACTTTTTGAAAAGCTAGGTCTCCCTATAGAATATACCAAGAAAACCAAGACAGGTTACTCAACAGCAGTGGATGTGTTAGAGCGCTTAGCTCCTATTGCCCCAATCGTCAAGAAAATTTTAGATTATCGTCAGATTGCTAAAATTCAATCGACTTATGTGATTGGTTTACAGGACTGGATTTTAGTGGATGGCAAGATTCACACGCGCTATGTGCAGGATTTGACTCAGACAGGGCGTCTGTCTAGTGTGGATCCAAACTTGCAAAATATTCCTGTTCGTTTGGAACAAGGCCGCCTCATTCGTAAGGCTTTCGTGCCAGAGTGGGAGGATAGTGTCCTTCTTAGCTCTGACTACTCACAGATTGAATTGCGAGTTTTGGCGCATATCTCTAAAGATGAGCACTTAATCAAGGCTTTCCAAGAGGGAGCTGATATCCATACCTCGACAGCCATGCGTGTCTTTGGAATTGAGCGTCCCGAGGATGTGACTCCAAACGACCGTCGTAATGCCAAGGCTGTCAACTTTGGAGTGGTTTACGGAATTTCAGACTTTGGTTTATCCAATAACCTAGGTATCAGCCGTAAAGAGGCTAAAGCATACATCGACACTTACTTTGAACGCTTCCCAGGTATTAAAAATTACATGGATGAAGTCGTTCGTGAGGCGCGTGATAAGGGTTATGTGGAGACTCTCTTCAAACGTCGTCGTGAGTTGCCAGATATCAATTCGCGTAACTTTAACGTTCGTGGTTTTGCAGAGCGTACAGCTATCAACTCACCTATTCAAGGATCGGCTGCAGATATTCTCAAAATCGCCATGATTCAGCTAGATAAGGCCTTGGTTGCAGGTGGTTATCAAACTAAGATGCTGTTACAAGTACACGATGAAATTGTTCTTGAAGTGCCTAAGTCAGAATTGGTAGCTATTAAAAAACTCGTCAAACAAACCATGGAAGAAGCCATTCAACTCAGTGTACCACTGATTGCTGATGAAAATGAAGGCGTGACTTGGTATGAGGCCAAATAAAAAATAGACTATTAGACAAAAAGAATCCCCTTGAACATTATGGTTCAAAGGGATTTTTCTTTCAGGAAAAGACAAAAGTGAAACTATCTAGCTAATAGTAGGATTTATTTGATTTGTTTCTTTTGTTCTTTTTTTGCAAGGATTGGTAGAATAACACCTAAACCAATCAGAATAATTGGGGTCAAGATGTTTGTAAGAAGAGAGAATTGCCAAGCAGTTGGATTCTCAGCATAGCTAATTTTTGGAACCATACCTAGGATACAAGCAAAGGCAGTGAAGAGGAAGCACCAAGTACCGATCACGAAGCCAAGCTTAGGATTGTTAACAAACTTGTATTCCGCATTTTTGTATGTTTTCCAAGCACGGTTGAGCATCATATAGGCAAGGAATACCCAGAGATAGCGCATTGGCATTACGATAGAATTGAGGTTGGTCATCCATTTTACAAGTCCGTCAATTTCTTGGATACCAAAAATTGGAAGGATGATGATAAGGCTAACGAGGACGCCTGTAAGGAGGTAGCCGTTAATGAGGACACCTTTTTCAGTACGTTTACGAAGCCAGCTTGGGATGTAGTTTTCGTCAGCGTTATTGAGTAGGATTTGTAATGGTGCGTCAATAGAGAAGGCAAGTGCCGCGATTTGTCCGACCATATTTGTAAGAGCGTAAATCACAACGAAAAGATTTCCAACTCCCCAAGAATTTCCTAACATTTGGAAGGCTTGATAAGCACCATTACGCATGAGGTCTTCAGGGATGTTATTGCCATCAAATAGCATTCCCATGGCAACTGAACCAAGGATAGCAGAGAGTCCTACCATGATGGCCATGACAATCATACCTTTTGGAAATTCTTTTGCAGGATTGCGAGTTTGATTCACATAAGGGGAAATTTTTTCACAACCACCAACTGCAAAGACCAGTAATGAGATGGTTGTAAAATAAGAAAAATCAAAGTTTGGAATGTAGGTGCTCAGTTGATCCATGTGCGGTGTCGCAAACTGGATGTCTGGCTTAATGAAAGGCAGACCGACAGCCAAAAGCACAAAGAGTAAAGACATAATCAACATGGCACTTCCTGCCAAGCTACCGATGACTTTCAGAGTTGTCAATCCTTTTGTAGAAAGGTAGAGGAAAAGTCCAAAGATTAGCAAGCAGAGAATAACAATCCAGTGGAAGTCAATTTGTTTTAGAAATTGTCCATTACCCTGCAAGGCCCATCCAAGCGGAATCAGGATTCCTTGAGGCTTTTGTGCGAGGTAAGGAATGTGAACAACCCAGTAGGTCCAAGCAGCGAAGTAGGCTAGGCGTTTGGTTGATGTTTTTTCGACCCATTCACTAACACCGCTTCCGCTTTCCTTAAAGGTAGAACCTAGTTGTCCTACAATGAGGGAGTAAGGGATAAAGTAGAGTGCGAGGATTAAAACCCAAGATACGACTACTGAAATTCCCTGTTGAGAGTAGTTGTTGACGACGTTTCCTAGCCCCCAAACCATGTTGAAAGCAATCAGAGAAACCATCAGCCAATTAAGTTGGTGTTGATCTTTTTTCATAATGTCTCCTTTTCTGATAATTTTAGTATATCATGTTTTTTTGAAAGCGCCTAACAAAATTTAAAATTTACTATAAAAAAAGTAAAAGCTAGATAACAGATAGGGATCAGGATTGCTTAGTTGAGAAATACTTATCCACAACCTGTGGATAAGTCGAGTTGAAAACAACAACTGTCTCTTTATAATTTTAATAGGAAAAAGAGAGATGAAATTTATAGAATAGGAAACAAATCAATCTTTTATGAACCTTGTTAGGACAAGGTTTATAGACTTTTTTCTATTGTGAATCCTATGAACTTGGATTGGAAAGATATTTTGGAAAGACTTGAAAATCTTTTCCAAAAAAAAGTTGAAGGTTATTCACAGTTTGTGGATAACTTTATATGGATAAGAAAACCCCTTTGTGCATGACAAAGGGATTTGATCTATTAGTGCTTCGGTAACCAGCTGAGGGTAAAGTCAAGAGTCTTAGCATTGAGCAGTTCCTGATGGCTGATACTTTGTTTTTCTTTTCCGTCCAGTTGACAGTCTTGTATAAAGTGGAAGTGTTCATAATTGTGTTGAGTACGAATATCCAACCACTGATTTTTTTCTGCCAGATAAACACGAAGGTGGTCAAAGAGTGGAATCCCAAGGTCATAACTTGCTTTTCCTGGGCAGGTTGGGTAAAGCCCAAGAGCAGACCAGACATACCAAGCCGAAAGACTACCATTATCCTCATCGCCCGGATAAGCATCCCAGCTAGCTCGGAAGGCTTTTTGACGGAGGGTCTTGATTAAGAGACTAGTATATTGGGGATAATTACTGTAGCGGAACAGATAAGGGATGTGGAAACTTGGTTGGTTGGAAATGGCTAGTTGACCAAATGGTGCTGTTGCCATCTCGCTCATCTCATGTATTTCATAACCATAGCCCGTCGTTTCAAAGAGTGGGAGACTTTGACAAGCTTTCAAAAGATAGTTGCTAAAGGTATCTTTTCCACCCATTAGTTGGCTAAGTCCAGAAATATCGTGTAAGACACCGAGACTGGCTTGAATAGCTGAACACTCAGCGTAGTCACGACCCCAACTGTAGGGAGAAAAGTCAGGACGGAAGTTCCCATCTACATCACGCGCCCTCATGTAACCTGTCTCAGAGTCAAATAGATTCTGATAATTCTTAGCATATTGTGCATAGGTTTGTGCTAGCTCTTCTTGACCTAATTTTTCTGCACAAGTAGAGATACAAAAATCGCTGTAGGCATATTCTAGCGTATGACTGACACTTTCGTGGTGATCTATGGATAAATAGCCCAGTTCTTTGTATTGGCTTAGTCCGTGTCGCCCGTTGATAGCTTTTGGATCTGCCTTAGTAGCAGTTTCAATCATGGCTTTGAGAAATTCTTCTTCAAACTCAGGTGCCATATCCTTGCAGGCACTATCTGCAAGAAGGCCATCAATCAAGGTGCCAGGCATCATTCCTCTTTCGTCAGGAGCAAGCCACTTAGGGAGATACCCGGTATCTCTATAGCTATTGAGGAAACCTTCAAGAAACTGACGATAGTGCTCTGGAATAATCAAGGCAAAGAGTGGGAATGAAGTGCGGAAGGTATCCCAAAAACCATTGTTGGTATAGAGTAGACCAGGCTTGATCGTTCCTGAAGCAAGGTCTATATGAATAGTCTCGCCTTGCTCATTTACCTCATAGAAGGTTTGTGGGAAAAGAAAGAGTCTATAAAGACAGTGATCAAAAAAAGTTCGGTCTACAGAGCCATTTTCCACGACATCAAAACGACCTAGAAGGTCCTCCCAACTTGTTTTAGCATCTGATTTCGTTTCTTCAAAGTCTTTTCTAGGCAGATTAAAGAGGGCCTGTTCTTTAGAAATAAAAGAAGTAGCTAGTTGAACTAGAGCTTCTGCTCCAGCCAAGTCGATACGCCAGTCTTTCCCCACTTGATTGATAGATAGAATATCCGTAGAGAATGTGAGAGCAGTATACATGACGAGGGGACTTTTGTTGGTTTCGGTTAATCCGCTTTGACCAAGGCTGACAGTACGCTCATCTACTTGCTCTAATGATAAATCATCAGCTGCATGCAGATAGAGTGAGAGCTTCTTGCCTTCTATCTGTCTTAGTTGAATTGAAGTCCCATAGCAAGTAGGTGTGAGTTGAGTTTCAATCTGGTAACGTTCAGAAAAAATCTTTAGAAAATGAGGATTGAAAATAGCACGATCAAGGTTATAAGAAGACTGACGATGGAAGAGGGTGTCGCCACTGATTTCTCCTGTAACAGGAGTCAGTAGTAACCAAGAATAATCACCAATCCAAGGGCTAGGCTGATGGGTTAGTCGAACACCCTGAAATATGGGAAGATGGGGATCAAAAAACCAAGACCCTTCCTGGTCACTCGTTTGTGGAACAAAGTAATTCATCCCAAAAGGCACTCCAGTGTATGGTAGTGTATTGCCTCGCGAAAATGCATGTTTACTAGCTGTTCCAAAACGCGTATCAATGGTTTCAAGTATCGTTTTCATAGAATATCCTTTAGTTGTTTTCTACATTATATCAGAAAATTTAGCCTTTATAAAAGGAGTTTCAAATATAACAATTTTGTAGAAAAATGACTATCATTTGTGTATATATTTTCTGGGCTAAAAGCTATATACTGAAAATGAATCTTGTTTGAAAGAGGTAAAATACATTATGGTATATTCAAAAGAAATTGTCAGAGAGTGGCTAGATGAGGTAGCGGAGCGCGCCAAGGAACATCCTGAATGGGTTGATGTCTTTGAACGTTGCTATACAGACACTTTAGACAATACAGTTGAAATCTTAGAAGATGGCTCGACCTTTGTACTGACTGGGGATATCCCAGCTATGTGGCTTCGGGACTCGACTGCTCAGCTTAGACCATACCTTCATGTGGCAAAAAGAGATCCTCGTTTACGTCAGACCATTGCAGGTTTGGTCAAACGTCAGATGACCTTGATTCTCAAGGATCCCTATGCTAACTCTTTTAATATTGAGGAAAACTGGAAGGGTCACCACGAAACAGACCATACAGATCTCAATGGCTGGATTTGGGAACGCAAGTATGAAGTAGATTCGCTTTGCTATCCATTGCAGTTGGCTTATCTCCTTTGGAAAGAAACTGGTGAGACTAGCCAGTTTGATGAAACTTTTGTTACAGCAACCAAGGAGATTCTCCATCTCTGGACGGTGGAACAAGACCACAATAACTCACCATACCGTTTCGTCCGTGATACCGATCGTAAGGAAGATACCTTGGTTAATGACGGCTTTGGTCCCGACTTTGCCGTGACAGGAATGACCTGGTCAGCCTTTCGTCCAAGTGATGACTGCTGTCAGTATAGCTACTTGATTCCGTCGAATATGTTTGCAGTGGTTGTCTTAGGTTATGTCCAAGAAATCTTTGCAGAATTGAATCTGGCTGATAGCGAGAGTATCATTGCAGATGCAAAACGCCTGCAAGCTGAAATCCAAGAAGGGATCGAAAATTACGCCTACACGACTAACAGCAAGGGCGAGAGGATCTATGCCTTTGAAGTAGACGGTTTAGGAAATGCTAGCATCATGGACGACCCTAATGTACCAAGTTTGTTAGCTGCTCCATATCTTGGTTACTGTGATGTCAATGACGAAGTGTATCAAGCAACTCGTCGCACCATTCTCAGTCCGGAAAATCCTTACTTCTACCAAGGAGAATACGCTAGCGGTCTCGGAAGCTCTCATACCTTCTATCGTTATATCTGGCCGATTGCCCTATCAATTCAAGGCTTAACAGCTACAGATAAAGCTGAGAAAAAATTCTTGCTAGACCAACTAGTTGCCTGTGATGGCGGAACAGGTGTTATGCATGAAAGCTTCCACGTAGATGACCCGACTCTCTACTCTCGTGAATGGTTCTCATGGGCCAACATGATGTTCTGCGAATTGGTCTTGGATTACCTAGATATTCGCTAATACTCTTCGAAAATCAAATTCAAACCACGTCAGCTTCACCTTGCCGTACTCAAGTACAGCCTGCGGCTAGCTTCCTAGTTTGCTCTTTGATTTTCATTGAGTATAAGGAGCACGTTTTCGCTCAACTGATTCTAGGAAAGAATCACAAATCTATTTTTAAATTTAAGTTAGAATGAGGTTTTACTCATGGAAAATGTTGTTGTACATATTATTTCTCACAGTCACTGGGATCGTGAGTGGTATCTACCTTTTGAAAGTCACCGTATGCAATTGGTGGAACTTTTTGACAATCTGTTTGATCTTTTTGAAAATGATCCTGAGTTCAAGAGCTTCCACCTAGATGGACAAACCATTGTCCTCGATGACTATTTAGAAATTCGCCCTGAAAACCGTGACAAGGTGCAGCGTTATATCGATGAAGGCAAATTGAAGATTGGGCCTTTCTATATCTTGCAGGATGATTACTTGATTTCCAGTGAAGCTAACGTCCGCAATACTTTGATTGGACAAGCGGAATGTGCTAAATGGGGCAAATCTACTCAGATCGGTTACTTCCCAGACACCTTTGGAAATATGGGGCAGGCTCCTCAAATCCTTCAAAAATCAGGTATTCACGTAGCAGCCTTTGGTCGCGGTGTCAAGCCAATCGGATTTGACAACCAAGTTCTCGAGGATGAGCAGTTTACCTCTCAATTTTCAGAGATGTACTGGCAAGGTGCGGATGGAAGTCGTGTACTCGGTATTCTTTTTGCTAACTGGTACAGTAACGGGAATGAAATTCCAGTGGATAAAGACGAGGCTTTGGCTTTCTGGAAGCAAAAATTAGCAGACGTCCGTGATTATGCATCGACCAACCAATGGTTGATGATGAACGGCTGTGACCACCAGCCTGTTCAGAGAAATCTGAGCGAAGCCATTCGTGTGGCAAACGAACTCTTCCCTGATGTGACCTTTATTCATAGCTCATTTGACGAATATGTCCAAGCACTGGAAAGTGCCCTTCCTGAACAATTATCAACGGTCACAGGTGAGTTGACCAGTCAGGAAACGGATGGTTGGTACACCCTTGCCAATACCTCTTCTTCACGCGTTTACCTCAAACAAGCCTTCCAAGAAAATAGCAACTTGTTAGAGCAGGTCGTGGAACCTTTGACCATCATCACTGGAGGACACAACCACAAGGATCAATTGACCTATGCTTGGAAAGTACTTCTGCAAAATGCACCGCACGATAGTATCTGTGGTTGTAGTATTGACGAAGTTCACCGTGAAATGGAAACTCGTTTTGCAAAGGTTAATCAAGTCGGGAATTTTGTTAAGACTAACCTTCTCAACGAATGGAAGGGTAAATTAGCTACTCAAAATGCGCAAAGCGACCACCTCTTTACCGTTGTCAACACAGCTTTACATGACAAGGTTGATACGGTTAGTGTTGTAGTGGATGTTGTGACTTGTGATTTTAAAGAATTGCATCCGACTGAAGGTTACAAGAAGATGGCAGCCGTGACCTTGCCAGATTACCATGTTGAAGATTTAGATGGCCATGCCCTTGAAGCCAAGATTGAAGACTTGGGTGCAAGTTTTGGCTATACTTTGCCTAAGGATAAATTCCGCCAACCATATATTGCACGCCAAGTGCGCGTGACAATCCCAGTCCACCTTGCTCCTCTTTCTTGGGCAAGCTTCCAATTGGTCGAAGGTCAAGTAGATCACCGAGATGGTATTTATCAAAATGGAGTCATTGATACCCCATTCGTAACAGTCAGTGTAGACGAAGGAATCACAGTCTACGACAAGACTACTAATGAAGCTTACGAAGATTTCATCCAATTCGAGGACCGTGGAGATATTGGTAACGAGTACATTTACTTCCAACCAAAAGGAACTGATCCAATCTATGCTCAATTGAAGGGATACGATGTCCTAGAAAACAATGCTCGCTATGCTAAGGTATTGCTCAAACATGTGTTGACTATTCCAGTCAGCGCAGATGAAAAATTGGATGCAGAACAAAGAGGTATCATCGAGTTCATGAAACGAGATGCAGGTCGTTCAGAAGATTTGACAACTATTCCTCTTGAAACAGAAATGACTGTCTTTGTGGACAATCCACAGATTCGCTTTAAGATTCGCTTTACTAATACAGCCAAAGACCACCGCATTCGTCTCTTGGTGAAAACTCATAACACTCGTCCAAGCAATGATTCTGAAAGCATCTATGAAGTTGTGACAAGACCAAATAAACCAGCCGCTTCTTGGGAAAATCCTGAAAATCCACAACACCAACAAGCCTTTGTCAGCTTGTATGATGATGTAAAAGGAGTGACCGTATCCAATAAAGGATTGCACGAGTATGAAATTCTTGGAGACGACACCATGGCTGTAACCCTTCTCCGTGCTTCAGGCGAACTCGGTGACTGGGGTTACTTCCCAACGCCGGAAGCTCAGTGCTTGCGTGATATCGAAGTTGAATTTGCAGTAGAATGTCACCAAGCAGGGGAACGTTTCTCAGCTTTCCGTCGTGCCAAAGCCTTCCAGGTGCCATTTACAGCTCTTCAAGTTGCAAAACAAGAGGGTAGCGTTGCAGCAACGGGTAGCCTCTTTAACCATCCGGCACTGAACTTGCCACAAGTATGCCCAACAGCCTTTAAGGTGGCTGAGAATGAAGAAGGTTATGTCCTTCGCTACTACAACATGAGTCAAGAAAATATCCGTGTGTCTGAAAAACAACAAACCATTCTTGACTTGTTGGAACGCCCATACCCAGTCCATTCAGGACTATTGGCACCACAGGAAATTCGTACAGAACTCATTCAAAAAGAAGAAATTTAATTTCAAAAAGTAAACATAAACAGAAAGGAGGAGCGAAAAAGTAAGAACCAACTGCTGATTCGCTCCTTTTGCAGGTGAAAGCAATGACCATTGCAACGATTGATATCGGAGGGACTGGCATTAAGTTTGCTAGTCTAACTCCTGATGGAAAGATTTTAGATAAGACCAGCACCCCAACTCCAGAAACTCTAGAAGATTTATTTGCTTGGTTGGACCAACGCTTGTCAGAACAGGACTATCGTGGGATTGCTATGAGTGTTCCAGGAGCGGTCAATCAAGAAACAGGAGTGATCGAGGGAATTAGTGCCATTCCTTACATCCATGGTTTTTCTTGGTATGAGGTGCTAGCTCATCACCAGCTCCCTGTCCATCTAGAAAATGATGCCAACTGTGTTGGACTTAGTGAACTGCTAGCTCATCCTGAGATTGAAAATGCAGCCTGTGTCGTTATTGGTACAGGGATCGGTGGGGCCATGATTATCAATGGCAAAATTCACCGTGGTCGCCATGGCTTGGGTGGAGAGTTTGGTTACATGACAACTATCGAACCAGCAGAAAAACTCAATAACTGGTCACAACTAGCTTCTACAGGGAACATGGTTCGTTATGTGATTGAAAAATCCGGTCAAACTGACTGGGATGGCCGTAAGGTTTATCAAGAGGCTGCAGCAGGTAATGCCCTTTGCCAAGAAGCCATTGATCGTATGAATCGTAATCTTGCTCAAGGCTTGCTCAATATCCAGTATCTAATCGACCCAGATGTCATTAGCATAGGTGGCTCTATCAGTCAGAACCCAGATTTTATCAAAGGGGTGCAAAAAGCGGTAGACGTCTTTGTGGAAAGATATGAAGAGTATACAATTGCGCCAGTGATCCAAGCCTGCACCTATCAGGCAGATGCCAATCTCTACGGTGCCCTTGTCAACTGGTTACAGGAGGAAAACCAATGGTAAATTTTACCGGAATTAGCAGTAAACAACAGCAAGCTATGGACTTACTTCAAAATCACATTTCTCTACCAGATGTAGAGGTGGCAGTCGCTCAATCTGACCAAGCTTCTATCTCTATCAAGGGTGATAAGGGGCAGTATCAACTGACCTACCGTAAACCTCATCAACTCTATCGCGCCTTGTCTGTTCTCGCAACAGCTTTAGAAGAAGGTGATAAGGTGGAGATTGAGGAGCAAGCGGCTTATGAAGAGTTGGCCTACATGGCGGATTGTTCCCGTAATGCGGTTCTAAATGTTGCATCTGCCAAGCAGATGATTGAAGTCTTGGCTCTCATGGGCTACTCAACCTTTGAGCTCTACATGGAAGACACCTATCAGATTGAAGGGCAACCTTATTTTGGCTATTTCCGCGGGGCTTATTCAGCTGAAGAATTACAGGAAATCGAAGCCTACGCCCAGCAGTTTGATATGACCTTTGTACCATGTATCCAGACCTTGGCTCACTTATCAGCCTTTGTTAAATGGGGTGTCAAAGAAGTCCAGCAACTTCG
Organism: Streptococcus sp. oral taxon 061; assembly: GCF_964211575.1. Taxonomy (GTDB): domain Bacteria; phylum Bacillota; class Bacilli; order Lactobacillales; family Streptococcaceae; genus Streptococcus. The sequence goes on from NZ_CAXOQQ010000007.1 coordinate 63,136, forward strand.
TGATGTAGAGGACATTCTCCTCATCGGCGAAGAAAAAGTTTATGACCTGATTGACGGCATGTTTGCCACTCTGTCTAAACTGCAGACACGCAAGGTCAATATCGGGATGGACGAAGCTCACTTGGTTGGTTTGGGTCGCTATTTGATTCTCAATGGTGTTGTGGATCGTAGTCTCCTTATGTGCCAACACTTGGAGCGCGTGCTGGATATTGCAGACAAGTATGGTTTCCACTGCCAGATGTGGAGCGATATGTTCTTCAAACTCATGTCAGCAGATGGCCAGTACGACCGTGATGTCAAAATTCCAGAGGAAACACGAGTTTTTCTTGACCGCCTTAAAGACCGTGTGACCTTGGTTTACTGGGATTATTATCAGGATAGCGAAGAAAAATACAATCGTAACTTCGGTAACCACCACAAGATTAGCCAGGATATTGCCTTTGCAGGCGGTGCTTGGAAGTGGATTGGTTTCACACCACACAACCATTTCAGCCGTCTAGTGGCTGTCGAAGCTAACAAAGCCTGCCGTGCCAATCAGATCAAGGAAGTCATTGTGACGGGTTGGGGGGACAATGGTGGTGAAACAGCTCAGTTCTCTATTCTGCCTAGCTTGCAAATCTGGGCGGAACTCAGCTATCGTAATGATTTAGAGCGTCTATCTGCCCATTTCAAGACCAATACAGGTCTATCCGTTGAGGACTTCATGCAACTTGATCTTGCCAACCTATTGCCAGACCTACCAGGTAATATACATGGTATCAACCCCAACCGCTATGTCTTTTATCAGGATGTTCTCTGCCCAATTCTTGATAAGCACATGACTCCTGAACAGGACAAGCCTCACTTTGCCCAGGCAGCTGAGACTCTTGCTGCTATTAAAGAAAAAGCTGGCATCTATGCTTATCTCTTTGAGACTCAGGCTCAGTTGAATGCTATTTTAAGTAGCAAGGTGGATGTGGGACGGTGCATTCGTCAAGCCTATCAAACAGGTGATAAAGAGAGCTTGCAACAAATCGCTAGGGAAGAATTACCAAAACTCAGAAGCCAGATTGAAACCTTCCACAAGCTCTTTAGCCAGCAATGGTTGAAAGAAAACAAGGTCTTTGGTTTGGATACAGTAGATATCCGTATGGGTGGGCTCTTGCAGCGAATCAAGCGAGCAGAAAGCCGTATCGAGGCTTATTTGGCTGGTCAAATTGACCGTATCGAAGAATTAGAAGTTGAAATTCTTCCATTTACTGACTTTTACGCAGACAAGGACTTCGCAGCTACAACGGCTAATCAGTGGCATACTATTGCGACAGCTTCGACTATTTATACGACCTAGAAAAACTCTATTCAGGAAGAAAGTTTCCCGTGAAACCTATTCTTATATAAAAAAGTTCTCCACATAAAATAATTTGTGGAGTTTTTTCTATAATTTGTAGTTTAAACTGTCCTAAAAATAAGAGTATACTATTTTTGTAAACGTTATCAAAACTAAAAATGTGAGATTATGAAGTTTTAGAAAAATAAAAGGGGAGGAAATTATGAATAAGTTTTCAAAAACTTTAAGAGATAATTGGATTTTTCTCTTAATGGTTTTACCAGGAACAATTTGGTTGATTTTATTCTTCTACATTCCAGTTTTTGGGAATGTGGTTGCCTTCAAAGACTACCATATGACTGGTGAAGGATTCGTCCACAGTATTATAAATAGTAGATGGGTCGGACTAGATAACTTTAAATTCTTGTTTAGTTCCAAGGATGCCTTTGTCATCACTCGAAATACTGTACTTTACAACCTTGGATTTATCTTTATCGGTTTGGTTGTGTCAGTAGGTATCGCCATTATCCTTAGTGAACTTCGCTCTAAGCAAATGGTTAAAATCTACCAAACATCTATGTTATTCCCTTACTTCCTATCTTGGGTTATCATCAGTTTCTTTACAGATGCTTTCCTAAATATTGATAAAGGGCTTATCAACCATACCTTAGAAGCTCTTGGGATGAAGGGTATCAACTTCTACGCTGATATCAGTATCTGGCCTTACCTCCTCCTCTTCCTAGGTATCTGGAAAGGCTTTGGATATAGTAGTGTGATGTACTACGCAACTATCATGGGTATTGACCCAACTTACTACGAAGCAGCGACAGTGGACGGTGCTAGCAAATGGCAACGTATCCGTAACGTAACCATCCCTCAGTTGACTCCGCTTGTGACAGTATTGACCATCCTTGCAGTCGGAAATATCTTCCGTGCAGACTTCGGTCTTTTCTACCAAATCCCTCACAACGCTGGTCAGCTCTATAGCGTAACAAACGTATTGGACGTTTATGTCTTTAACGGATTGACCCAAACAGCAGATATCGGTATGGCATCAGCAGCCGGTCTCTATCAGTCAGTCGTCGGTTTGATTCTCGTTATCCTATCAAACTTACTTGCAAGACGTGTTGATCCTAACTCAGCACTATTCTAGAAAGGAGGAGCATATGGCAAAAAAAATTCAAAAAGAAAAAATTGATAATGTTGGCATACACTCCTTCAGCAAAAAGGCAGATATCTTCTTTAGTATCATATCTGGTTTGCTGGCCTTCTCTTGTATCTTGCCTTTCATCTTCGTAATCATTATCTCAATTACAGATGAAAAAAGTATTGTTCAATATGGATATAGCTTCTTCCCATCGAAGTTTGGTGTAGATGGATTCCAGTTCTTGGCTCAATTTAAAGACAAAATTTTACAAGCACTCTTTATCTCAACTTTTGTGACAGTTGTCGGTACCTTGACAAACGTATTCATCACAACAACCTACGCTTATGCCATCTCACGTTCAACATTTAAGTATCGCAAATTCTTTACAATCTTCGCTCTTCTTAGTATGTTGTTCAATGCTGGTTTGGTACCAGGCTATATCGTGGTAACTCAGTTACTTCACTTGGGGGATACTATTTGGGCTTTGATTGTTCCGATGCTTCTATCACCATTCAACATCATGTTGATGCGGTCTTTCTTCAAGAAAACCATTCCAGAAGCCATCCTCGAATCGGCTCGTATTGATGGTGCTAGTGAGGCGCGGATCTTCTTCCAAATCTGTTTACCACTCTCTCTTCCAGGGATTGCGACTATCACACTGTTGACAGCACTTGGATTCTGGAATGACTGGTTCAATGCCCTACTTTACATCAAGAGTGACAACTTGTATCCATTGCAATATTTGCTCATGCAAATTCAAAACAACATGGATTACATTGCTAAGTCAGTTGGGATGTCAGGACAACTTGCAGTTGCCCTACCAAAAGAAACAGGTCGTATGGCCATGGTCGTAGTTGCGACTGTTCCAATTGCGATTCTCTATCCTTTCTTCCAACGCTACTTTGTAAAAGGTTTAACTATCGGTGGTGTTAAAGAATAAGAGACGCTGAGAAACAAGTTTTCTCTACCCTATCTAACTTTTCTTTGTTGAAAAGTAGATCACTAAAATTGTTTTAAATTTAAAAATAAAAAAAGGAGTTTTTATCATGAAAAACTGGAAAAAATATGCTTTTGCATCAGCTAGCCTTGTAGCTTTGGCTGCTAGCCTTGCAGCTTGTGGTAACCTTAAAGGAAATAACCAAAAAGCTGCTGAATCATCATCATCAGGTGATGCAACTGTTATCAAAATGTACCAAATCGGTGACAAACCAGATAACTTGGATGAATTGCTAGAAAATGCAAACAAAATCATCGGAGAAAAAGTTGGTGCTAAATTGGATATCCAATACCTTGGTTGGGGTGATTACAGCAAGAAAATGTCAGTTATCACTTCATCAGGTGAAAACTATGATATCGCCTTTGCAGATAACTATGTCGTAAACGCTCAAAAAGGTGCTTATGCTGACTTGACAGAATTGTACAAGAAAGAAGGAGCTGACCTTTACAAAGCGCTTGACCCAGCTTACATCAAAGGTAACACTGTAAACGGTAAAATCTATGCAGTTCCAGTTGCAGCCAACGTTGCATCTTCACAAAACTTTGCTTTCAACGGCCCACTTCTTGAAAAATATGGAATCGATATCTCAGGTGTAACTTCATACGAAACACTTGAACCAGTATTGAAACAAATCAAAGAAAAAGCTCCAGATGTAATGCCATTCGCTGTTGGTAAAAACTTTATCCCATCAGAAAACTTTGACTACCCAGTTGCAAATGGTCTTCCATTCGTTATCGACCTTGAAGGCGACACTACTAAGATCGTAAACCGTTACGAAGTTCCTCGTTTCGTAGAACACTTGAAGACTCTTCACAAATACTATGAAGCAGGATACATTCCAAAAGACGTAGCAACAAGTGAAACTTCATATGACCTTACTCAAGATACTTGGCTTGTTCGTGAAGAAACAGTAGGACCAGCTGACTACGGTAGCAGCTTGCTTTCTCGTGTTGCTAACAGAGACATCCAAATCAAACCATTTACTAACTTCATCAAGAAAAACCAAACAACTCAAGTTGCAAACTTTGTAATCTCAAACAACTCTAAGAACAAAGAAAAAGCAATGGAAGTGTTGAACCTCTTGAACACTAACCCAGAACTCTTGAACGGCCTTGTTTACGGTCCAGAAGGCAAGAACTGGGAAAAAGTTGCAGGTAAAGAAAACCGTGTTAAAGTCCTTGATGGATACAAAGGAAACACTCACATGTCAGGATGGAACACTGGTAACAACTGGATCCTTTACATCAACGAAAACGTTACAGATGAACAAATTGCACAATCTAAGAAAGACTTGGAAACTGCAAAAGAATCTCCAGCACTTGGATTCATCTTCAACACTGACAACGTGAAATCTGAAATCTCAGCTATCACTAACACTATGCAACAGTTCGATACAGCTATCAACACTGGTACTGTAGACCCAGAAAAAGCTATTCCAGAATTGATGGAAAAACTTAAATCTGAAGGTGCTTACCAAAAAGTATTAGATGAAATGCAAAAACAATACGACGAATTCTTGAAAAACAAAAAATCTTAAGATAGATTGATTTCGTGTATTCATTCCTAAAAGATGCGATCACTGCCTTGTCTGGAGTTTTCCAGACGGGGTGGTGATTCTTTTTTGGATCATGATAGGTAATTTAGTCAAGACAGGCCATGGATATCTTTTTGTTAATTTTTCTTCTTCAAATATTTAATTAAAACAAGATCTGAAAATGGGTCTTGTTTTTTTATTTTTCGGTCAAATAAATTGCATTCGCTTTCTTGGGAGAGTATACTGGTATAGTTGAATGAAAATTTCTGATAATTTAATCTTAGAAAAGAGAAGCAAATGTCAAAAGATATTCGAGTTTTACTTTACTATAAATATGTTCCCATTGAAAACGCGGAACAATTTGCTGCAGACCACTTGGCTTTCTGTAAGTCTATTGGCCTCAAGGGCCGTATCCTAGTGGCTGATGAAGGGATCAACGGAACCGTTTCTGGTGACTACGAAACAACGCAAAAATACATGGACTACGTTCACAGCCTTCCAGGTATGGAAGACCTCTGGTTCAAGATTGACGAAGAGAGTGAGCAAGCCTTCAAGAAGATGTTTGTTCGCTACAAAAAGGAAATCGTTCACCTTGGTTTAGAGGATGATAACTTTGATAACGACATCAATCCTCTTGAAACAACAGGTGCTTACTTGTCACCAAAAGAATTTAAAGAAGCCCTCCTAGATGAAGATACAGTGGTCCTTGATACTCGTAATGACTATGAGTACGACCTTGGACACTTCCGTGGGGCTATCCGTCCTGACATCCGCAACTTCCGTGAATTACCACAATGGGTTCGTGATAACAAGGAAAAATTCATGGATAAACGTGTCGTAGTTTACTGTACAGGTGGAGTCCGCTGTGAGAAATTCTCAGGTTGGATGGTACGTGAAGGCTATAAAGATGTCGGTCAATTGCATGGAGGAATTGCGACTTACGGGAAAGATCCAGAAGTTCAAGGGGAACTTTGGGATGGGAAAATGTATGTCTTTGACGAACGTATTGCAGTCGATGTCAACCATGTCAATCCAACCATTGTAGGGAAAGATTGGTTTGATGGAACACCATGTGAACGCTATGTCAACTGTGGAAATCCATTCTGTAACCGTCGTATCTTGGCATCAGAAGACAACGAAGACAAATATCTTCGTGGTTGCTCACACGAGTGTCGTGTTCACCCACGTAATCGTTATGTTTTAGAACATGAATTGACACAAGATCAAGTCATCGAGCGTCTAGCAGCAATTGGTGAGAGCCTAGACCATTCAGAAGTTGTATAATAAACATTAACAGTCCTAAAGGGCTGTTTTTCTATGCTTTTGACCAAAAAATCTTAAATTTGTTTCTGCATCTTTCAGGAAAATGGTGTATACTATATGTAAACGATTTCAAAGGAGGCCGTTATGGTGAAGACATTTTTTATTCCAAATAAACAAAGTATTTTAGGGCAACAGGAGATTCTTACAGCTAAATCAATTTTAGGTTTAGTAGAAGGCCTAGAGTCGCATAGTTATGATGCTGTTTACCTCCGTCAACCTCTCAATCGTCTGGAGTATATCGAGTGTGCTGTTGTGGGAAAATCTCAGTTTCTCTTTAAAGTTCGATATCTAGATGCTCAAAAAGGCTATCAAGTTGTTATTCCTGATTTTATCACAAGAGCTGACTGGGAGATTGTAGAAGGGCTCTTGCGGGCTTTGTCTAGCAAGGTTGGTGAAGCAGTTGAGGGCTTGGCAGACTTTGATTTGGAAAACTATTTCCAAGAAACGGTTAAGAGCTATCTAGCGGATAAGGCTGCTCGTTTAGGTTTCTGTCAGGGTATTCTATCAACTATTTACTTTGATAAGAAGGATTTGGAAAGTTTCTTGGAAGAAGATGGCTTGGCACGTTTTGAAGAGTTGGTCAAGAAAGTTCAAGGGTCTGATGCCTATCCTTCCAGTGCTAAATTCTATCCAGATGGTGAAGGTAAGGTTCATGGGGTCTACCACCTAGCTCAGGGAGTAAAAACCATTTTGCCAAAAGAACCAGTGATTCCAGCTCCTTACGTTGAGCAATTGGTAGGCAAGGAACTTGTTTGGGAGATTGATTTGGTAAAAATCTCTGGAGATGGCTCAAAACCAGAAGATTATGAAGCGATAGCTAGACTGGATTATCAAACCTTTTTAGGAGCTTTGCCAAAAGAACTTTATCAGGACTTAGATGCTAACCAAGTAGAAGTAGGACCTGTTTCAGGGGAAGATTTTGAGAACGTAGTAAAAGGTAACTAGAGGCCTAAATGAAAGATATTAGTTTTAAATAATGTGAAAAGGCAGATCGTTTGATCTGCTTTTTGTGTACACAAAAAAATCCTGTCAGTATTTGACAGGATTTTATCTTACATAAAAGCAAGGATTCGAAGATAGTCAAAAACAAGAGCCATTTCTGCTAGAAAGAAGAGAAATAGAACACCACCGTTGACTAGGAAAGCTAAGAGAAGGCGATAGAAGGGATCTGTTTGACTATCCTTGCTAGGTCTTGAGATGATGTAGAGATTGGCCAAGAGAGTCAGACCAATGCTAATCAAGCAAAGCAATACTGCAAATCGTAGACCATTAAAAAGAGCGAAGAAACTAGCAATACCTGTCAAGAGAACTGGGATAGCCAAGAGTCTGCTATGTGCTTGAAAGGCTCTTTCTAATGTCCAATCACTGTCCTGGTCTACAAAACGTTTGACTACGAATCCACCCATGAGAATTGAAAAGAAGAAGAGACTTGTCGCTACTAGGATGGAGAAGACCGAGAAGAGATTGAGAGATGGGAATTGTTCCATGAAGTGAGCATCGATGCTTGCCATACGACCATAGTAGCCTTGTTTGGCGTGATAAACTATAAAGAGAAAACTTGTAGCAGAAAAGATAGTTAGTAGTGCAAAGGCGTTATAACTATGTTTTTTATCTGAACCAATGCTTGCTGTTGGCTCTTTGAGAGCACCTTGTAACCAGACCCAAAAATCAGCCAATTCTTCTTTGAAGATTGTAGTTTTTGTAGGGACAGGATCTGGGACAAATGGACTCTCCAAAGATTTGCTAGGCTGAGGTGCTTCCTTAACTGGTTTTTCTGCTTGGTCTGTCTTTGTTGCCAGTTCTTCTTGTTCTTCAGTCTCTACAGGTTCTTCTGACTTGTCTATCTTTTCTGTATTTTCCACGATTTCTTCGTGTTCGTCATTCTCTACTTTTTCTAGGTCAGCTTCTTGTTCTTCAGGATTGGCTTGAAGACTTTCTTCAACCACTGGCAACTCTTCTTTTTCTTTTAACTCTTCTTGAGGAATGACTGGGTCAGATGGGTTATCTTTTTTCTCATTGTTGGCTGTTTTCTCGAAATCAGCACTTTCGAACCATTCTTGAGTCATGATGAGACCTCCTTTTTTATTTCTTGCTTGAGTAACAATGATTAACTATTATTCATAATTTCTCGAATTGGGTGAGCGATCCGGTTCGTCTGGAATGTTGATATCTTGACCCGCCTTTGCGACGAGGAGATCTTGCGTATCTTTTTTCTCTACTTTGTAAGGATTTGAGAATTCTTCGTCCCTATTTACATCATTTCCCTGGACAGGATGAACTCCTTCTCGAGTTCGATGATAAATAGCTCCGTATTCTGATGAAAGATTGAGATTGATTCGTTCAAGCTCTTTTCTTGATAACATGAGCGATATGTCATTTTCTGCCTCGAATTCTACCTTACCGTGCACTTGGATGTCGTCAGCAGAGATATGTTCATGTTCTGCTTGGATACGGCTATCTGTTAGACTTGTTCCAAATACATTGACAATTCCAGTTGTGGTCAGTTGGCTATTTTTTATCTCGCTATTTGTGATACGAAGAAGAAAACCATTTGACTGAATCTTGGCATTGCTGAGTTTTACATCGGCAATCGAAAGGACACCGTGGTCGACCTGAGCAGTTATGTTTTTTAATTCTCTTCCTTTTGGCAACGATAGAACGACTTCGTCATTACGTCTAGAGACTCCGCTTGCGATAAATAGGATACCCTCGATACTAGAACCTATAGAGCGACGTGTAGTTGACTTGGTGTCAGAAATCTCAAGAGTTTTTTCTTTGGTAGAATGTTGAAGATTTTCTTTTTCAGAGATGGTTGGATGATACTGAAGGTGAATCTTGTCATCGCTAGATTCTCTAATGACTAACGAATGTTCTGTCAGTGACATGTTAAGATTTTCAATATCTTGGTCAAAAACGAGCTCTTCCATTCGACTTTCAAATACTGGATTTTGTGACATTGCAAGGAGGCTTCTGACACCGTCTGTTTGGATGCCGATGATCATCATGGCAAAACCGATGATACTAGTAACAACACCAAAGATAAGAAATCCTTTTGTTAATTTACGCATGACTTTCACCTCTCTTTCCTCTATTAAGAATCCACTGAATAAGTCGAAGGATTAGTATTCCAAAGAAACGGGTCACATAGGAAGTTGCCAGCAGAACTAAAGATGAAGCTCCGATTGCCAGTAAACCTCCACCAAAAATCAGCATAAAGGCAGATGTAGATTCAGCCAGAACGTAGAAGCTTTCAAATAGGAGAACGCCTCCTAGGATTAGTCCAGCTGCTGATACAGCAAAGAAGGCTATAAGTATACTGACAGCAGCGATAAAAATCCCGATGATAGCCATGAGAATAGCAATCCCGACCGGAATCCCGATAGGAGCTGCAAGAAGGGCTAGTAGAGCGATGCGTAAAATATGGCGGTCGTTCTGATGGGACTTTTCTTCATTGATCTTTTTATCAAGAAGGGTGGTTAGGATGTCATGGGCAGCCTCTTTTGGACTTCCTAGACTAGCTATGAGTTCTTCCTCACCTTCTGGACCAGCATCATCAAAGAGTTCTTTGAAGTAATCCATGGCTTCGATGCGATCAGATTGAGGAAGCTTCATCAGATAGGCTTCAAGCTGATTCAAATATTCAGTTCTTGTCATGGCGAATGCTCCCTTCTATGATGCCATTGATAGTGTCAGTGTAGAGTGTCCACTCTTCTCTGAGTACAAATAGTTGCTCCTCCCCAATCTCTGTTAAGGAGTAGTATTTCCGCATCCGACCTTGGTATTCACGAGAGTATGTAGTCAGATAGCGGTTGGTATCCAGTTTTTTCAAGATGGGGTAGAGGGTAGATTCCTTGATTTTGGCAATGAGTTTAATGGTTTGACTAATCTCATAACCATAGGAATCCCCTTGTTCTAGAATGGCCAAGATGAGAAATTCAATCAAAGCCGCTGATGTTGGAAAATACATGGGGCACCTCCTTTTTAGTATATAAAAATTTTATATATAATTATTCTACACATACATCATACAACTAAATGTAAGCCCTGTCAAGTAATATGTGTAAAATTTTTATATATAAAAAATCTTCTAGTGAAAACTAGAAGATTAGAGGATTTTATCTGCTCGATCTACCATAAATAGGGAGATTGTCATGATGATATCAATAACTAGAAGAGCCAATACAGCTGGGATCCAGGAATGGAACATGTCAAAGCTGTAACCAAAGAGAGTTGGACCGACAGCTGCCAAAATGTAGCCTCCGGTCTGGGCAAGTCCAGACAATTGGGCCGTCTTTTCAGGCGAGCTTGTTTTGATGGAGAAGCAAACCATGAGATAAGGGAAAAGAGCGCTACAGGCAGTACCAATCAAGAGATGCGCTACTAACCAGTAGAGGAAACTCTTGCTCGGGTATAAGAGCATGGCAATTCCAAGCAATCCAGCGATAGAGATGACTGTCAGCATGATTTGACGGTGACGATTGGACAAACGAGTCGTTAAACTTGGAATAGTCATCGAGAAGGGGATACTAGTCAGAGAAAAGATCGAAGCTAAAAGACCGGCATCTGTGTGAGATAAGCCAGCACTGATTGCCATGGTAGGTAACCAGGTCATACTGGTATAGAAGAGTAAGGACTGAAGTCCACCGAATACAATAATAGCCCAAACTTCCTTGTTTTTTAAGATATTCTCTTTTTTTTGTTTTTTCTCACTTCCTTTTAGAAAATGATTGTGACGATGATTGGGGAACCAGACAATTAAAGTTAGTAGACAGGCCAAGGATAAACAGAGAATCAAGCCTTTCCAGGATGTTGCCTGAGTAATGGGGACTGAGAGATAGGAAGCAAGAGCCGTTGTAATCCCCATAGAGGTCACATAGATGGTTGTCAGAAAGCCAATTTTTTGTGGGTGATTGGCCTGAATGGCGCTAGGAAGGAGCACGTTAAAGATTGCAATACTTGCTCCGATGAGTAAAGTCCCTAGATAGAGTAGAGGAAGATTAAAGATACGAATCACTGAACCGATGGTCAATACGATAAGACTATAGGTGAAAAGGTGCTCGAGTCCAATTTTTTGAGCCAAACGAGTCGCAAAAGAGGAGAAGAGGGCAAACATCAAGAGAGGGAGACTGGTCAAAACACCAAGTGAACTAACTTCCACGCCTAAACCTTGGGCAATATCTCCCAAAATAGTTGGTAAAGCTGTGAAAGGAGCTCTTAAGACCGCTCCAATTAAGATAATTCCTAGAATAAAAAAGAGTGATCGTTTTTTCATGTGAACCTCAATAAGCTGATTTTGATAACAGCTTATTTTAATTTTTTTTCCTAAAGATGTCAAGTTGACTTGACGTGATTCGCTACGTAGTCGATAGAAATCATAGTAAAGAAGGACAATATATTTACTAGTTTTTTTCTGGGATTCAAATAAAAATAGGAAAGTCTGAAAAATTGTGATAAAATAGTGAAAGAAAATCTATACATTGGAGAACTACTGTGTCTGAAAATCGTAAATTTAGCGTCCTGATGTCAGTCTATGTTAAAGAAAATCCAGTCTTTCTAGAAGAGGCGATAGAGAGTATCATACATCAAACGCTCAAACCTAGCGAAGTGGTCATCGTCGAAGATGGTCCGCTGACACCTGAACTGTATCAAGTTTTGGAGAAATTGGAAGCACAGTCAAGTATTCCAATCAAACGTTGCCCACTTGAGCAAAATCGCGGCTTAGGTTTAGCGCTTCAGTACGGTGTCTTACAGTGCCAATATGATGTCATTGCTCGTATGGATACAGATGATATTGCTGTTGAAGACCGTTTCGAACAACAGTTCGAATTGATGGAAAAAGAAAACTTGGACCTGCTAGGTGGTCATATCGCAGAGTTTATCGACCAACCTGACGAGATTGTGTCTTACCGTCGTGTACCGACTAAGCATGAGGATATCATTGCCTACCAACGTATGAGAAGTGCCTTTAATCATATGACTGTTATGTTCAAAAAAGAAATGGTGCTCAAGGCTGGTAACTACGAGGATGGTCTTTATATGGAAGATGATCTTCTCTGGCTCAATATGATTAGTGCAGGAGCTCGAACTGGAAATGTGGATCAAATTCTATGTAAGGTGCGCGTGGGAGCAGGGATGTTTGAACGCCGTGGAGGTCTTCGCTATCTTAAACTCTATCGCCAAGCACGAAAGAGAATGCACGCTCGTGGACAGATTTCTTATGGCGAATATCTGAAAAGTGTTTTAATCCAAGTTGTCGTTGCCCTATGTCCAGGATTTGTGCGACAGTTTATATTTTTGAAACTTCTAAGAAAAAGCAAGTAATGTCTAGCTGATAGGCTTTTAAAACTATATCTTATCACTGCTAGAAAATGTGATTCTGTGTAGGAGGATACCATTCACATGAATAAAAAAATAACAGATTACGTAATTGATCTGGTTGAAGTATTAAATAAACAACAGAAACAAATATTTTGGGGATTTTTTGATATTGCCAGTATGGTCTTATCAATTATTGTTTCCTATATTCTATTTTATGGCTTGATTAATCCAGCCCCGGTAGACTATGTCATTTACACAGGTCTAACCTTCCTTTTCTACCAACTGATGATTGGATTCTGGGGGTTGAATGCTAGTATTAGTCGATATAGCAAAATAACAGATTTCATGAAGATTTTCTTCGGTGTAACTATCAGTAGTATCTTATCTTATGTGATCTGCTATGCTTTCTTGCCGCTCTTTTCTATCCGCTTTATCGTACTCTTTATCCTATTAACAACATTCTTGATTCTACTTCCTCGTATCACTTGGCAGTTGATTTACTCAAGACGTAAAAAGGGAAATGGAGCTGGAGAACACCGACGTACCTTCTTGATTGGTGCTGGTGATGGTGGCGCGCTCTTTATGAACAGCTACCAACATCCTACTAGCGACCTTGAACTAGTTGGGATTTTAGATAATGATGAAAAGAAAAAAGGGCAGAAACTCGGGAAAATCCCAGTTTTGGGGTCTTATGATGATCTACCAGAATTGGCTAAACGCTACAGAGTTGAAAAAGTTATCGTTGCGATTCCGTCTCTAGATCCATCTGAATATGAACGAATCCTGCAAATGTGTAACGGTATCGGTGTAAAATGCTTCAAAATGCCGATGATTGAGTCAGTTGTGCAAGGTATCCAGCCTCAAGCAGGTGGTTTCCAGAAAATTGATATCACGGACCTGTTGGGACGTAAAGAGATTCAGCTTGATGAATCACGTCTGGGTTCTGAAATCACTAATAAAACGATTTTGGTGACTGGAGCCGGAGGTTCGATTGGTTCAGAAATTTGCCGTCAAGTCAGTCGCTTCAATCCGGAACGTGTCGTTTTGCTTGGTCATGGAGAAAACTCTATTTATCTGATTTACCATGAATTGATTCGCAAGTTCCAGGAAATTGATTTTGTTCCTGTCATTGCTGATATTCAAGATTACGATCGTTTGCTTCAAGTTTTTGAACAGTACGAACCAGCGATTGTTTACCATGCTGCAGCTCATAAACATGTTCCGATGATGGAACGCAATCCAAAAGAAGCCTTTAAAAATAATATCCTTGGGACTTATAATGTTGCTAGAGCAGTTGACGCCGCACGAGTTCCAAAAATGGTCATGATTTCGACAGATAAGGCCGTTAATCCACCAAACGTAATGGGAGCAACTAAACGTGTGGCTGAGTTAATTGTTACAGGATTTAATCAACGTAGCCAATCAACCTATTGTGCGGTTCGTTTCGGTAATGTACTCGGTAGCCGTGGTAGTGTAATTCCTGTCTTTGAACGACAGATCGCTGAAGGTGGGCCTGTAACGGTGACAGACTTCCGAATGACTCGTTACTTTATGACCATTCCAGAAGCTAGTCGTTTGGTGATTCATGCGGGCGCTTATGCAAAGGATGGAGAAGTCTTTATCCTTGATATGGGCAAACCAGTACGCATTTACGATTTGGCTAAGAAAATGGTTCTACTCAGTGGTCATACTGAAAATGAAATTCCAATCGTAGAAGTAGGTATTCGCCCTGGTGAAAAACTATACGAAGAGTTGCTTGTATCAACTGAACTAATTGACAATCAAGTAATGGACAAAATCTTTGTTGGTAAAGTAAATGTAATGCCTCTTGAGATGATCAATCAGAAGATTGAAGAGTTCCGTACCTTGCAAGGTTCTGAATTGAAGAGAGCAATCATAGCTTTTGCTAATGAAACAACACATGCTGACTAAAAATAGATAAGATACTATCTGCAACTTCTGTTAATGAGAAAGAGCGGATAGTATCTTTTTCTAGATTTCGAGAGACTTTCAGAATTTTTTGAACAAACTTGTTATTATTGAACAGATATGGTAAACTATAGTAAATAAAAAATTAGGGAGTAACTTATGATTAACGCAATTAAAAATTTCTTTAAAGGTTATGTAGATTTTTCAGGACGTTCAAGTCGCGCAGATTACTGGTGGATTTGGTTGGCGAACATTATACTTTCTATTCCTTTCTACATGGTATACGGTGCTGCAATGGCAAATCCGGATAGCGAAGCTGCTGTTATGACTTTGGGTCTTTTCGTATTTATTTATCTCATTTTTGGGCTAGCGGTTTTATTGCCTGGACTTGCATTGACAGTTCGTCGTCTACGTGACGCTGGTTTCCATTGGGCACTCATCTTCGTTGCATTTGTTCCATTTGTTGGAAGTATCGCTCTTTTGGTACTTCTAGCTATGCCAACAAAGGAAACACTATAAGATTAACTATCTGAAAAATGCTACAAGGACGAAGAATTTTCAGTCTTGTCGAATAATTGGCTAACACTCCCAGGTCTTTTACTAGATTTGGGAGTGTTCTATAACTGTACAGTATCTACTAGTAAAACAAAAAATGGGAGTATCATATGATTAACGCGTATAAGAATTTTTTTAAGAATTATGCAGAGTTTACTGGGCGTTCAACGCGTCCAGATTTCTGGTGGGTTTGGTTAGGAAACCTCATCCTTTCTATTCCTTTCTGGATTATCTATTTCTACACTGTATTTCTTAGTGCCGTGATGGATTCAGTGAGCGATTCAGCCAGCGAAGCTACTTTTATGGTTTTGGGTTTAGTTGTCATTATTTATGCAATTTTCTACCTAGCAATCTTAGTACCGACTTTAGCTTTATCAGTTCGCCGTTTGCGTGATGCTGGTTTTCACTGGGCCTTTATCTTCCTTCGCTTTGTTCCAATGGGAGGGATAGCTCTTTTGATTCTTTTCGCTATGCCGACAAAAGAAACTGAAGTGGTAAACTATAGTGAATCTCAAGCAGTCAAAAATGAAGAAGCCATCGAAGATACACCATTCGAAGAATCAGATAAGAACTAAAAGGTTTCGGTTTTACGGTTGAATCTTGTCTGGTAGTTCTCATGCCGGTTTAACATATAATTAGGAGTATCTTATGATTGAAGCCTACAAAAATTTCTTTAGAGGGTTTGCGAACTTTTCAGGACGTTCAACACGTCCGGATTTTTGGTGGGTTTGGATAATGAACACTATTTTGTCCATTCCTCTTTATATTACCTATTTTCAGGCTGTCTTCACTGAAGAAGAAGTAGCAGACCCTATCGCAAGTGTGGGAATTCTGAGTTTTTATATCATTTTTTATCTAGTGATATTCCTACCGAGTATCGCTCTAAGAGTTCGTCGTTTACGTGACGCAGGCTTTCACTGGGCCTTCATTTTTCTCGCTTTCGCTCTAATGGGAGGATTTATTCTTTTAGTCCTGCTGGCAATGCCAACCAAGGAAGTAACTAGCTAATAAATGCCAGATCAAAGCAAGAACAAATTAAAAACACTTCAATTTAATTGGAGTGTTTTTTTGTTTAGGGTTTCAATTATAGTTGACGTAAAATGTCTGCTGGTTGATGTGCGACCCAGTCAGGTTGATAGGTCATGAGGTCCTTCTCGTTACCAAATCCCCAAGTAACCGCTAGTTTTTTAATGCCAGTTTCTTGGGCGCCAATCATATCAAACTTAGTATCTCCGATAAGGATCACTTTTTCTGGGTCCAAGTTATGAGTTGCCAAAGCTTGACGAATGACATCTGCCTTATGCACCGCTTGAGGACTTGAACCATAGATGCCGTCAAAGAAATGATCGATTTCAAAATTAGCTGTCATATGGACTGCTGTCGGAGTATTTTTTGTTGTCGTGATATAGAGAGGATATTGTTGGGCTAGTTCAGTGAGTAGTTCCTTGATTTGTGGAAATAGTTGGGCTTCGTAAACTCCTTTTTCCTTATAGTAGGAACGATAAAGCTGGATAGCTAGCTCAATCTGCTCAGTTGGTAAGCAACTAGCGAAACTAGTTTCCAATGGTGGCCCCATAAAACCACGGATGGTTTTTGCGTCTGGACTAGGGACTCCCAGTTGTTCAAAAGTATAGGTGAAGCCATTGTGAATACCGATCGAGCTGTCCACAAGGGTTCCATCTAAGTCGAAAAAGATGGCTGATAGGGATGACATTGATTCTCCTAGTAATCTTGAAATTATTCGCCGAAGATTTCTTTTTGAAGGCGACGGCCTGTCGGTGTGGCTGCGAGACCACCTTCAGCAGTTTCACGAAAGGCAGTTGGAAGGCTAGAGCCTACTTGGTACATGGCATCAATAACTTCGTCAACGGGGATTTTTGATTCAATACCAGCTAAAGCCATATCGGCTGCGATGAAGGCGAAGCTTGCTCCCATGGCATTACGCTTAACACATGGGACTTCAACCAAACCTGCAACTGGATCGCAGATAAGACCGAGCATGTTTTTGATAACGAAGGCAATAGCCTGACTCGCTTGATAAGGAGTTCCACCTGCAGCTAGAGTTAGGGCAGCAGCGCTCATGGCAGAGGCAGATCCAACTTCGGCTTGACAGCCTCCTTCGGCTCCTGAGATAGAGGCATTGTTAGCAATGACGAGCCCAAAAGCACCAGCAGCAAAGAGAAAATCTAGTTGTTGTTCATGACTTAAATCTAACTTTTGAATAGCAGATGTGAGAACTGCAGGAAGACAACCTGCGCTACCTGCGGTCGGTGTCGCACACACAAGGCCCATCTTGGCATTGTGCTCATTAACGGCAATGGCGTTACGGGCGGCAGACAAGACAGTGAAGTCTGATAAGGTCTTTCCTTTTTTGATGTAGTGGTCGAGCTTAGCTGCATCACCACCTGTCAAACCGCTACGAGATTTCTTTTCGCTGAGACCAAGCTCGACGGAAGCTTTCATGACTTCGAGGTTACGTTCCATGAGGAGGAGAACTTCCTCACGCTCACGACCAGTTAGCTCATACTCAGTAGTAATCATGAGCTCAGCAACATTTCCTTGAAAATCAAGTTCGGCTTGTTCGACTAATTCTTTGATAGAGTAAAACATATTTTCTCCTATTGAAAGAAATTGACATTGTGCAAATGAGGAATTTTCCGAATCTCTTCGATAGATTCTTCACAGTTACGACTATCAACTTCAATAATCATGATTGCTTTCTCGCCGGCTTTTTCTCGAGTTACATTCATTTGAGCGATGTTGATGCCAAAGCGAGAAAGAGCCTCAGTCACATGAGCAATCATACCTGGAACATCCTGATGGACGATGATGATGGTAGGGGTATTCATGTTGAGAGATACGGCAAAACCATTTAATTCTGTTACCTGGATATTTCCACCGCCGATTGAAATTCCTGTTACGCTGATAGTCTTACGATCGTTCTTAACAGTGATTTTCGTAGTATTTGGGTGGGGAGCATTACTGTCCTTTTGGATGGTCCACACGATTTTAATGCCACGCTTGTGGGCAATTTCTAAACTATTTGGAATTTCAGGATCATCCGTATCCATTCCCAAAATACCAGCTACAAGGGCAAGGTCTGTCCCGTGTCCACGATAGGTTTTTGCAAAAGAGTTAAAAAGCTGGAATTCAACCTCCGTTGGAGTATCATCAAAGATAGATGAAACGATTTTACCGATACGAACAGCTCCTGCCGTGTGACTACTAGATGGCCCAATCATGACTGGTCCAATGATATCAAAGACAGATTGAAAACGAAGTGATTGCATCTGTTTCCCCTTAAAAAGATTCTTACTTCTATTATAGCAAAGATTAGATGTAAGTGCTTAATTACTTTCTGAAATATATAAAAAGATTAAAAAGCTTTTATAACAAGGGTTTTGTAACAAAAAGTGGCTTTTTTAAGTAAATAAATCACAGTTTTGTAATATTTCTACACAAATTCGTTAACAAATAGTAACATTAGAAAGGTATCATGGTAGTATAAGAAAGAAGGAGAACTTTTTTAAATGAAATTAAACATTAAGACTAAACTTGCAGGATTTGCAGTTGTACTTGCTTTCCTTGCACCATCACTTACTTTTGCACAAGAAACAAAAACTTATACAGTTAAACCTGGAGATACTCTTTCAGAAATTGCTGAGACATACAACACAACAGTTGAAAAATTAGCTAAATTGAACAACATTAAAAATGTTGACCTTATCTTTATTGACCAAGTATTGGTTATTGATGGGGAAGCTCCAGTTGCCCAAACTACAACAACAGAAGCACCTGTAGCAGAAGTTGAAGAAACTCCAGCAGTTGCTGAAACTGTTGTAGAAGAAACTACATATGAAGAAACTTACGAAGCTCCAGCTTCAGCACCTGCAGCAGCAGAAAGCTACTCAGCTCCAGCTGCAACTGTAAGCGGATCTGAAGCAGAAGCGAAAGAATGGATCGCTCAAAAAGAATCAGGCGGTAGCTACACAGCGACAAACGGACGTTACATCGGACGTTACCAATTGACAGATTCTTACTTGAACGGCGACTACTCAGCTGAAAATCAAGAACGTGTAGCAGACGCTTATGTTGCAGGACGTTACGGTTCATGGACAGCTGCTAAGAACTTCTGGCTTAACAACGGTTGGTATTAAGAAGATATAAAAAAGGAAGTCTCAATGACTTTCTTTTTTTGTTTACAAAGATATCAACTTCTCGCTCTAGTTCTGTTAGTAAGTGTTCATCTTTTACTAGCTTAGCTAAGGAGAGTCTATTTTGTATCAACTGAGTATCATTAGTACAAATGCCTATACGAATATAGGAAAACGTAAGTGTGTCATACTGTCTGCTTATTTTTGCTTCCTCCAAGAGAGTGTAGCAAAGCTGTTTGCAAAGTAACTTATCACCATTGTAAAGATAAAGAGTTGAGAGATTCAGCAGCAACATCATTTTTGTCATTTTTATTATATCTAAGCATGTCTACTAGTCCAATAATTGGACTAGTGATTGGACATACTGAAATAAATCCAATAAATTCTATTATTATAGCTCTGAGTACGATATGGGCATTAATTTTGGTATTATCAAGAGTGTATAGAAAATATTTTTATAGAGACGAAGATGACTAAAGTTTTTATCAATAATTGGCTCCATAATATCTATAGGGAATTAACCTGCTACCAATATCATAGAACCCTAAAAAAGAGCCCTAAACGGCTCTTTTTGTGTGTTTGCATTTGATGAGAGATCATTATAAACATTGGTGTTGAGGGCTTACAAGTTTATGGGATTTCGCCATCTAGATTATTAGTTAGACGAACTGGTTGTAACGCTATTAGACTCTGATTGAGAACCTGAAGAATCAGCAGTTTGACCTCCTGTATTAGCGCTATTATCTCCTCCACTACTAGTACTACCAGATGAAGACTGCTCAGCTGCAGGTGCTTGGGAATTAGATATGCTTCCATTTGTTTCTGGATAGCTTTGAATATAGCTACTATCTTCTGAACGGCTGGCTTCTATTCCAGCATCTCTAGTAGTCGTTTCCGTTTGGGTAGTTTTTTCTTCTTCTTTTTTGGTCAAGACTTCAACTTGTTTTTGGAATTTAGAGATTAGTTCTTGAATTGGTTTTATCTTTTCTTCAAGAGCAACTTGGTCGCTGGCAGAATTAATATTTTTAATGATGTCTATTATTTTTTGCAAGGAAGTGATGGCTGTCTCAAGTGTTTGTTTATCTTGAAACTGGCTATCAGAATCCTTTATATCTAATTTCAAAGCTTTTTCACTATAATGATTTGTAACTTTATCGGCAGTAGAAGCGAGAAAGTCTGCTAATGTCTTTTTGCCTTCATCAGTAGTTGGTTTTAATTCTTGAATTTTTTTCCAATCTTCTATAATGGTTTCAGAATCAATATTGAAGTCTTTAATGGCGTTTTTTACTTGTTCGACATCTTGTTGATTTTTTTGTTGTTTGATGAGAGCAACGTTCCCTCTCTCTGCTTGGATTTTTTCTTGATGGAGGACTAAGCCTGTCAAAAGTCCAATACCTGCAATAAGTGTAATAATAAAAATAGTATTTTTTGATTTTAGAATATCTTTGTAGTTGTTCACATTAGTCCTACGCACATGGATGATGGTGTATATATGGAATCATGTGCGCATTCCTCCTTATTAAAGTATATCATTTTTAGTTGATTTTAAAAATAAGTTTTTAAAGAGAATAGAGATTTAGGAATGAATTGATTTCTTTTGTATCCTATCTTCATGTATTGACAGAAGAGGTTGATAGTTTGTCAGTATCTTCCTTGTCTTCTCTAACCAAGCATGTTATAATGAAAACTGCTCAAACGACCTTCAATCGTGATAGCAAACACGACCTTCAATCGTGAATAAACGAATAGATGGGAGAACTACCATGAGTGATAACTCTAAAACACGTGTTGTCGTGGGGATGAGTGGTGGTGTTGATTCGTCGGTGACGGCTCTTCTTCTCAAGGAGCAGGGCTACGATGTGATCGGTATCTTCATGAAGAACTGGGATGACACAGATGAAAACGGCTTCTGTACGGCGACCGAAGATTACAAGGATGTGGCTGCAGTGGCAGACCAACTTGGCATTCCTTACTACTCTGTCAATTTTGAAAAAGAGTACTGGGACCGCGTTTTTGAGTACTTCCTAGCGGAATACCGTGCAGGACGCACGCCAAATCCAGACGTTATGTGTAACAAGGAAATCAAGTTTAAGGCCTTTTTGGACTATGCCATGACCTTGGGAGCAGACTATGTAGCGACTGGGCACTATGCCCGAGTGGCGCGTGATGAGGATGGTATCGTTCACATGCTTCGTGGCGTGGACAATGGCAAAGACCAGACCTATTTCCTCAGCCAACTTTCGCAAGAACAATTACAAAAGACCATGTTCCCACTGGGACATTTGGAAAAGCCTGAAGTTCGCAAACTAGCAGAAGAAGCAGGCCTTGCGACTGCTAAGAAGAAAGATTCAACAGGGATTTGCTTTATCGGAGAAAAGAACTTTAAAGAATTTCTCAGCAACTACTTACCAGCTCAGCCTGGTCGAATGATGACTGTGGATGGTCGCGATATGGGCGAGCATGCTGGTCTAATGTACTATACGATCGGTCAGCGTGGCGGACTTGGTATCGGTGGCCAACACGGTGGTGACAATGCTCCTTGGTTTGTTGTTGGAAAAGACCTAAGTCAGAATATTCTCTATGTAGGCCAAGGATTCTACCATGACTCGCTTATGTCAACTAGCTTAGAAGCCAGTCAGGTCCACTTTACTCGTGATATGCCAGAGGAATTTACGCTCGAATGCACGGCTAAATTCCGCTATCGTCAGCCTGACTCGAAGGTGACCGTCCATGTCAAAGGAGACAAGGCAGAAGTCATCTTTGCGGAACCACAACGTGCGATTACACCGGGACAGGCAGTTGTTTTTTATGACGGCGAAGAATGTCTCGGTGGTGGTTTGATTGACAATGCCTACCGTGACGGCAAGGTTTGTCAGTACATTTAGATTGACAAATGTTCTCAATTTGCTACAATAATAACAGCAATAGAAATGATGGTCAAAGCTCATGGATGTTGCAGGTCTTTTTGTCCTGCACTTCTTACGAGTTTTGACTGTTTTTGTGTCGTTTAAAGGGAAAGGACAAGAATGACTCAGCAAGACTTTCGGACAAAAGTGGGAAATACGGTTTTTGGCGTTCGAGCGACAGCCTTGATTCTTCAAAATCGCAAACTTCTAGTCACCCAAGACAAGGGCAAGTATTATACTATTGGCGGTGCGATCCAAGTCAATGAAAGCACGGAAGATGCGGTAGTCCGTGAAGTGAGGGAAGAACTGGGTGTCAAAGCTCAAGCTGGGCCACTAGCTTTTGTGGTTGAAAATCGTTTTGAACAGGACGGTGTTTCCTATCACAATATCGAGTTTCATTATCTGGTAGACTTACTTGGGGATGCCCCATTGACCATGCAGGAAGATGAGAAAAGGCAACCCTGTGAGTGGATTGACTTGGACAAGCTTGAGGATTTCCAACTAGTTCCAGCCTTTTTAAAAACAGCCCTGCCAGATTGGGACGGCCAACTAAGACACATTCATCTTGAAGAATAGGAGAGAAAATGACTTATAATTTTACGGAAGAATACGATATTATTGTAATCGGTGCGGGACATGCTGGGGTCGAAGCTTCCCTAGCTGCGAGCCGTATGGGTTGCAAGGTCTTGCTTGCGACTATCAACATTGAAATGTTGGCTTTCATGCCATGTAATCCGTCTATTGGTGGTTCTGCCAAGGGGATTGTTGTGCGTGAGGTAGATGCCCTTGGTGGCGAAATGGCTAAGACCATTGACAAGAGTTACATCCAGATGAAGATGCTCAACACTGGGAAGGGGCCAGCTGTCCGTGCCCTTCGTGCGCAGGCTGATAAGGAACTTTACTCTAAGGAAATGCGCAAGACGGTTGAAAATCAAGAAAATCTAACCCTTCGTCAAACCATGATTGATGAGATTTTGGTGGAAGATGGTAAGGTTGTCGGTGTTCGTACAGCTACCCATCAAGAGTATGCTGCCAAGGCTGTTATCGTGACTACAGGGACAGCCCTTCGTGGGGAAATCATCATCGGAGATCTCAAGTATTCATCAGGTCCAAACCACAGTCTGGCTTCTATTAACCTAGCTGATAATCTCAAGGAACTTGGACTTGAAATCGGTCGTTTCAAGACAGGAACGCCTCCACGTGTCAAGGCTTCCTCTATCAACTATGATGTGACAGAGATTCAGCCAGGAGATGAAACACCAAATCACTTCTCTTACACTTCACGTGATGAAGATTATGTCAAAGACCAAGTGCCATGCTGGTTGACCTATACCAATGGTACCAGCCATGAGATTATCCAAAATAACCTCCACCGTGCGCCTATGTTTACAGGTGTAGTTAAGGGAGTAGGGCCTCGTTACTGTCCGTCGATTGAGGACAAGATTGTGCGCTTTGCAGACAAGGAACGTCACCAACTCTTCCTTGAGCCAGAAGGACGAAACACAGAAGAAGTTTATGTCCAAGGACTTTCAACCAGTCTTCCTGAGGATGTCCAACGTGACTTGGTTCATTCTATCAAAGGTTTGGAAAATGCAGAGATGATGCGAACTGGTTATGCTATCGAGTACGACATGGTCTTGCCTCATCAGTTGCGTGCAACGCTTGAAACCAAGAAAATCTCAGGACTTTTCACTGCTGGTCAGACAAATGGAACGTCTGGATATGAAGAAGCTGCTGGTCAAGGGATTATCGCGGGGATCAACGCAGCGCTGAAAATCCAAGGTAAGCCTGAGTTAATTTTGAAGCGCAGTGACGGTTATATCGGAGTGATGATTGATGACTTGGTAACTAAGGGGACCATTGAACCTTACCGTCTTTTGACCAGTCGTGCTGAATACCGCCTCATTCTTCGTCATGACAATGCCGATATGCGTTTGACTGAGATGGGGCGCGAGATTGGCCTTGTGGATGATGAACGTTGGGCTCGTTTTGAAATCAAGAAAAATCAATTTGAAAATGAAATGAAGCGTTTAGACAGTATCAAACTCAAGCCAGTCAAGGAAACAAATGCTAAGGTTGAGGAGATGGGCTTCAAGCCATTGACAGATGCGGTGACAGCCAAGGAATTCCTTCGTCGCCCAGAAGTGTCTTACCAAGATGTGGTGGCCTTCATTGGACCTGCTGCTGAAGAGTTAGATGACAAGATTATCGAATTGATTGAAACAGAAATCAAGTACGAAGGCTATATCTCAAAAGCCATGGATCAGGTTGCCAAGATGAAACGCATGGAAGAAAAACGGATTCCAGCGAATATTGACTGGGATGATATTGACTCTATCGCGACAGAAGCTCGTCAGAAGTTCAAACTCATCAATCCAGAAACCATCGGCCAAGCTAGCCGTATTTCAGGTGTAAACCCAGCAGATATTTCTATTCTTATGGTGTATTTAGAAGGTAAAAATCGAAGCATTTCTAAAAACTTAGAAAAGAAAGCTGACTAAAAATAAAAAGCTGAATTCTCTATTGAGGGATTCAGCTTTTTTAGTTTTTTCTTCATTTTTCGAATTAAGAGAAAAGGAGAAATGACTATGCTAACAGTAGAAGAAAAAAATTTTTTAGACCGCTATAAAAGAGTTTCATATCATCGTTTTTATGAGATTGAACGCTTTGTTACCTTGTCTGAAAAGTTGAGCGAACGTCCGCCAAAGGCTGACAAGAACTAGACTTTTTGATATACTAGAACAAATTAAAATATAGGAGAGAGCGAATGAACGTATATGGCAGATTAGAAGACGAACCAACTCCAACTTGGATGGGAAGTCAGGATGCTCCAGTAGAAAATGAGGAGCAACTCGAGGTTGAAACTCGTCAGCCTGCCCGCTTACCATTTTTGAATATCCTCTTTTTGAGTACTCTAGTGGTCCTTGTGTCCGTAATTTTACCCTTCTTCTTAGGGTTAATAAGTCCGGAGCAGTCTCAGGATTTTTATATTGGATGGGCTATGCATCAGAGCGGAGATGTCTACACAGATTATTTTGGAACTAGTGGTCTCCTCTATTACTTTTTACAGTATTTAACCAAGGGCAGTATTTTATTTGCTGTTTTTAATTGGTTGGCTTTAGTAGGTGCTGGATTCTTTCTTTTCCGTTCGGCTTACAATCTGACGGAACAAAACAAGCAATCGCAACAAATGTTGACGGTCTTTTATGTCCTGGCTAGTGCTCTTAGTTTTGGTGGAGGCTATGCAACTATTCTAGCACTCCCATTCTTGTTCTATGCCTTAAGTTTAGTAACATCTTATTTGGCAGAACCAAGTCATGACAAAGGATTTATCCGGATTGGAGCTAGCTTGGCTCTAGCATTTTTCTTTGCGCCCTTGGTCACAGCTTTGTACGCCTTTGTTTTGTTTTTTGCTCTAACAGCTTTTAATGTTGGTCGCAATAAGTTGAATCATGGTCTCTATCAATTTTTTGCAGCGGGCCTTGGTTTTTCAATCTTCTTTTATCCAATTGGATACTACACAGCTTATAAAGGCAGCTTTGGAAATGCCATTAGTCAAATCCTTTATCCATTAGATAGTTTAAACTTTACGTCTAACTCGGGATTACTCGACAATATCCTCTTTTATGGATTGTTAGCAATTGCTCTTGGAGCATTGACGCTAGCATTTACAGGTCTCTTCCAATCTAAACCATTGAAACAGTCAGTCTTATCAATCTCTGCTTCAATAGCTGTCATTTTGGTACTAATTTTAGAGATTTTTTCTACAGATCTTATCAATGGTAGTCGTATGATTGAGTTCCTTCCTTTTTTGTCGCTTCTTTTGCTGACACGAATTCCTACAGAGAATCCAGAAGGAGCGAATCGCCGTAGACGATCTAGAGAAGAAACTTCGGTGTGGGGAGCTTTTGTAAAAGGAAATGTCTATCTACCAATTTTAGCTCTTGCTTACCTATTCTTAGCACCTGTAGTATCACGATATTTACTTCATGCAGAACAATATCAAGAACGTACAGCCATCGAAACTAAGGTCAAAGGGGAAACGCAAGCTACAGATCGTATCTATGTTTGGGACAATCTGACAAGTAGTTATAAGGCTAGTGAACGTTTAGCTGCGAGTCAGTTGCTTTCGCCTAGATTGCATACAGGACTTGGTGAAAATCGTACCAAACTTGTTAATGATCTGAGAGATAATCAACCAAAGATGATTGTAGTGAATACAAAAACAAGTCTATGGACAGAAGTTGAGCAGCTTTTAGCTGAAAATTATCAAGCGGTTCAAAGTGAATTCAAAGATTTTAAACTCTATAAATTAAAATAAAAACTATCAATATCTTGTGTAATTTTAAAAAAAATTTATTTTTTGACACAAGATATTGATTTTTATTTTTTTAGTGATATAATACTTTTTAGAATCAATATTATATTTAAGAAAAGGGTATGGATATGATTGTATTGGAAGAGAAGGCTGTCCCTGATCCGACTTTATTCGTCGAAAAACGTGACGGCAGACGTGTAATTTTTGATGTAGACAAGATTGACAAAGCGCTTCATAAGGCTGCTGAAAAGGTTATGGATGTAACCCCTTTGGTTGAAAAACGACTTAGTACCCTAGTTGAACGTATCGTTGATGAGATTCATAGCCGTTTCCCACAAGGTGTAAAAATCTATGAAATCCAAAATATCGTAGAACACGAGTTGTTGGAAGCAAAAGAATACGCCTTGGCTGAGGAGTATATCACCTATCGGACTCAAAGGGATTTTGAGCGCTCAAAAGCGACAGATATCAACTTTAGTATTCATAAACTTCTCAATAAAGATCAGGCGGTTGTCAATGAAAATGCCAATAAGGATAGTGATGTTTTTAATACCCAGCGTGATTTGACGGCAGGGATTGTTGGGAAATCCATCGGACTTAAAATGCTTCCTAAACATGTGGCTAATGCCCATCAAAAAGGGGATATCCACTATCATGATTTGGACTACAGTCCCTATACCCCTATGACCAACTGCTGTTTGATTGATTTCAAGGGCATGTTGGAAAATGGTTTTAAGATTGGAAATGCTGAGGTAGAGAGTCCCAAGTCTATCCAAACTGCGACAGCACAGATTTCACAAATCATCGCCAATGTTGCATCAAGTCAGTATGGAGGCTGTTCAGCAGACCGTATTGATGAAGTTTTGGCTCCTTATGCAGAGAAAAATTACCAAAAGCACCTCAAGGATGCGGAGGAATGGGTTTTGCCTGACAAGCGCCAAGAATATGCCTGGAAGAAAACCCAAAAAGACATCTACGATGCCATGCAATCTCTAGAGTACGAGATTAATACCCTCTTTACATCAAATGGGCAAACGCCATTTACCTCTCTTGGTTTCGGTCTAGGAACCAGTCGTTTTGAACGTGAAATTCAAAAGGCAATCCTGAACATTCGTATCAAGGGGCTTGGTTCAGAACACCGTACAGCCATCTTCCCTAAACTCATCTTTACTCTTAAAAGAGGTCTTAACTTAGAGGAAGGCTCACCTAACTACGACATCAAGCAGTTGGCTCTTGAGTGTGCAACTAAGCGCATGTACCCGGATGTCTTGTCTTATGATAA
Organism: Streptococcus sp. oral taxon 061; assembly: GCF_964211575.1. Taxonomy (GTDB): domain Bacteria; phylum Bacillota; class Bacilli; order Lactobacillales; family Streptococcaceae; genus Streptococcus. The sequence goes on from NZ_CAXOQQ010000007.1 coordinate 90,905, forward strand.
GATTGTCGAGTTGACAGGTTCTTTCAAAGTTCCGATGGGATGCCGTTCATTCCTTCAAGGATGGAAGGATGAAAATGGAGTAGAAGTCAATTCGGGCCGTATGAACCTAGGAGTCGTAACGGTCAATCTTCCTCGTATCGCTCTTGAGTCCGAAGGAGACATGAACAAGTTCTGGGAAATCTTCAACGAGCGCATGAACATCGCGGAAGATGCCTTGGTTTACCGTGTGGAAAGAACCAAGGAAGCTACACCAGCTAATGCACCAATTCTTTATCAATATGGAGCCTTCGGACGTCGTCTTGGAAAAGAAGAAAGTGTTGATCAACTCTTTAAGAATCGTCGTGCGACTATTTCTCTGGGTTATATTGGCTTGTACGAGGTAGCGACAGTCTTCTTTGGTAATCATTGGGAAAATAATCCAGAAGCCAAAGAGTTCACCCTTGATATTATTCGCGATATGAAACGTCGAGTAGAAGAATGGTCTGACCAATATGGTTACCATTTCTCTATCTATTCAACACCGTCTGAAAGTTTGACAGACCGCTTCTGTCGCTTGGATACGGAGAAATTCGGCTCTATTCCAGATATTACTGATAAAGAATACTACACAAATTCCTTCCATTATGATGTCCGCAAAAATCCAACACCTTTTGAAAAATTGGACTTTGAGAAAGTCTACCCAGAAGCGGGTGCATCTGGTGGCTTTATCCACTACTGCGAGTACCCAGTTCTCCAACAAAATCCAAAGGCTTTGGAAGCTGTTTGGGATTATGCTTATGACCGTGTAGGTTATCTCGGAACCAATACTCCGATTGACCGTTGCTACAAGTGTGATTTTGAAGGAGATTTTGAACCGACAGAGAGAGGATTTGCTTGTCCTAACTGTGGAAATAATGATCCTAAAACAGTAGATGTGGTTAAACGAACTTGTGGTTATTTAGGGAATCCTCAAGCACGTCCGATGGTTAATGGACGCCACAAGGAAATTGCTGCGCGTGTCAAACACATGAACGGTTCTACTATTAAAATAGCAGGACATGAAGTAAGAAATTAGAAAGAAATAGCATGGGAAAATATCAATTAGATGATAAAGGCAAGGCCTTGGTTCAACGATTCCACGAAAAACATTCAAAGGGTGGAGTCAATAAAAAAGACAGAGTAGCTAGCCTTAGAGAACAGTTTTTAAACAAAAATAAGAAAAAGTGAGAGTTGCCTCTCGCTTTTCTTATAGCGGGGAGGGGAATATGGAACTACGCAGACCAAGATTAGCAGATAAAGAAACAGTTTTAGAGATGATGGCAGAGTTTGAAAAAAGCCAATCAGCCCACGATGGCGGATTTTGGGATACTGAGAATTTTGTTTACGAAGAGTGGTTGGAGACAAATATGCAAAAAGAAATGGGAATAAATTTGCCTGAAAATCGTGTTCTATCTATTCAATTTGTATCATTTGATGATGTAGGTCGTGCTTTAGGATTTTTGAATCTGCGATTAAGACTGAATGAGGGCTTGCTGAATTATGCTGGTCATATTGGCTACTCCATCCGTCCCTCTGAAAGGGGGAAAGGCTACGCCAAAGAATCCCTCCGACAAGGTTTGCAAGTTGCTAAGGGAAAGAATATTAAACGAGCACTGGTAACTTGTAGCACAGAAAATCCTGCCAGCCGAGCTGTTATTTTAGCTAACGGTGGTGTTTATGAGGATGTTCGAAACAGAACGGAGCGCTATTGGATAGACTTGGAGTAGAAAGCATGACATGGAATACACCAAAACCAGGCGAGTGGAAAAGTGAAGAACTCAGTCAGGGGCGCATCATTGACTATAAGGCTTTTAACTTTGTCGATGGAGAGGGAGTGCGCAACTCCCTTTACGTAGCAGGCTGCATGTTTCGCTGTAAGGGCTGTTACAATGTAGCGACCTGGTCATTTAATGCCGGGATTCCGTATACACCAGAGTTAGAAGAACAAATCATGGCAGACCTAGCCCAGCACTATGTTCAAGGATTAACATTACTAGGAGGAGAACCCTTCCTAAATACAGGCATCCTCTTACCGCTAGTCAAACGTATTCGAAAAGAGTTACCAGAAAAAGACATCTGGTCTTGGACGGGATACACATGGGAAGAGATGATGTTGGAGACACCTGATAAACTGGAACTCTTGTCGCTGATTGATATCCTGGTCGATGGACGCTATGATAAAAGCAAGCGCAATCTCATGCTTCAATTCCGTGGCTCTTCCAATCAACGAATTATCGATGTACAAAAATCTCTGCAAAGTGGAAAAGTAGTTATTTGGGACAAGCTTAATGATGGGAAGCAAAGCTATGAACAGGTGAGGAGAGAATGAAGAAAAAAGACTTAATAGAAAGACTAGTATCAGAAATAGAGTCTGGAAAAGTAAAAACGCTGGGCATTTACGGTCATGGAGCTTCAGGGAAATCAACTTTTGCTCAGGAATTATACCAAGCCCTAGATTCTACTACAGTAAATTTGCTAGAAACAGATCCCTATATCACCTCAGAACGTCACCTGGTAGTACCAAAGCAAGCACCTGATCAAAAGGTGACAGCCTGTCTGCCAGTGGCGCATGAACTGGCAAGTTTGCAGAGAGACATCCTAGCCTTACAGGCGGGTATGGATGTCTTGACAATCGAAGAACCTTGGAAAGCTAGTGAAATCTTGTCTGGTTCTAAACCAATTCTGATAGTCGAAGGGATGTCTGTAGGTTTCCTACCAGAGGAACTCTTCGATAAAACTGTTTGTTTCTACACGAATGAAGAGACAGAATTAAAGAGGCGTCTAGCTCGAGATACAACTGTGAGAAATGGCGATGCATCCGTTATATTGGCTAGTCAGAAAATGAGACGAGAACAGTATCTGCAATACTATAAAGAAACCGAGTCAAAAGCGGATATCTTGATAAATCAATCAAATGATAAATTTCAGATCAAAACGAATATTATGAATATTATATAGAAGAAAAAATAAAAATTTGCTTTTCATTTATGCTTTTTTGAAATAAGGAGCGATAAGAAAACAGTTTCATTCGAAAAATTAAAAAAATCCTGTCAAATCCCTTGCAATCGCAGGGGCTTTGTGTTATTCTATTATGGTGCTGTAAATTACAGCCTTAGCTTTGATGCAAGAGGTTGCGACACGCTCGGTTGCATTGCCACGCAACGCGCGTCGGTTTTCTTGTGGAGCTAGCCTATTATCTTAAATAGACGAAAAGGAGAAAAAGATGGCAAACAAAAAAATCCGTATCCGTTTGAAAGCTTACGAACACCGTACGCTTGACACAGCGGCTGCTAAAATCGTAGAATCAGCTACTCGCACAGGTGCAGAAGTTGCAGGTCCAATCCCGCTTCCAACTGAACGTAGCCTCTACACAATTATTCGTGCGACTCACAAATATAAAGATTCTCGCGAACAATTCGAAATGCGTACACACAAACGTTTGATCGACATCATCAACCCAACTCAAAAAACAGTTGACGCTTTGATGAAATTGGATCTTCCAAGTGGTGTAAACGTAGAAATCAAACTTTAATCTAAAGTTTGAAACCTTGAGCATAAAAAACGCTCGTTAAAAACTTTTTGAATAAAAAATATAGAAAAGGAACTATTTTCTCATGACAAAAGGAATCTTAGGGAAAAAAGTGGGAATGACTCAAATCTTCACTGAAGCTGGCGAATTGATCCCTGTAACAGTTATCGAAGCAACTCCAAACGTTGTTCTTCAAGTTAAAACTGTTGAAACAGATGGTTACAACGCTATCCAAGTTGGTTTCGATGACAAACGCGAAGTATTGAGCAACAAACCTGCTAAAGGACATGTAGCAAAAGCTAACACGGCTCCTAAGCGCTTCATTCGTGAATTCAAAAACGTTGAAGGCTTGGAAGTTGGTGCTGAAATCACAGTTGAAACTTTCGCAGCTGGAGACATTGTTGATGTAACTGGTACATCTAAAGGTAAAGGTTTCCAAGGTGTTATCAAACGCCACGGACAATCACGTGGACCTATGGCTCACGGTTCTCGTTACCACCGTCGTCCAGGTTCTATGGGACCTGTTGCACCTAACCGCGTATTCAAAGGTAAAAACCTTGCAGGACGCATGGGTGGCGATCGTGTAACTATTCAAAACCTTGAAGTTGTACAAGTTGTTCCAGAAAAGAACGTTATCCTTATCAAAGGTAACGTACCAGGTGCTAAGAAATCTCTTATCACTATCAAGTCAGCAGTTAAAGCTGGTAAATAATAAGGAAAGGGGAATACAGTCAAAATGGCAAATGTAACATTATTCGACCAAACTGGTAAACAAGCGGGCGAAGTTGTTCTTAACGATGCAATCTTTGGTATCGAACCAAACCAATCTGTTGTGTTTGATGTGATCGTCAGCCAACGTGCTAGCCTTCGTCAAGGAACTCACGCAGTTAAAAACCGCTCAGCTGTTTCAGGTGGCGGACGCAAACCATGGCGTCAAAAAGGAACTGGACGTGCTCGTCAAGGTTCTATCCGCTCTCCACAATGGCGTGGTGGTGGAATCGTCTTCGGACCAACTCCACGTAGCTATGCGTACAAACTTCCTCAAAAAGTTCGTCGCCTTGCGCTTAAATCTGTTTACTCAGAGAAAGTTGCTGAAAACAAATTTGTAGCCGTTGATTCTCTTGAATTTACAGCTCCAAAAACTGCTGAATTTGCAAAAGTTCTTGCAGCTTTGAGCATCGATTCTAAAGTCCTTGTTATTCTTGAAGAAGGAAACGAATTCGCAGCTCTCTCAGCTCGTAACCTTCCAAACGTGAAAGTTGCGACTGCTACAACTGCAAGTGTTCTTGACATCGCAAATAGTGACAAACTTCTTGTTACTCAAGCAGCTATCTCTAAAATCGAGGAGGTTCTTGCATAATGAATTTGTATGATGTTATCAAAAAACCTGTTATCACTGAAAGCTCAATGGCTCAACTTGAAGCAGGGAAATATGTATTTGAAGTTGACACTCGTGCACACAAACTTTTGATCAAGCAAGCTGTTGAAGCTGCTTTCGAAGGTGTTAAAGTTGCAAATGTTAACACAATCAACGTAAAACCTAAAGCTAAACGTGTTGGACGTTACACTGGTTTTACTAACAAAACTAAAAAAGCTATCATCACTCTTACAGCTGATTCAAAAGCAATCGAGTTGTTTGCAGCTGAAGCTGAATAATCTAAGGAGGAAATATCGTGGGAATTCGTGTTTATAAACCAACAACAAACGGTCGCCGTAATATGACTTCTTTGGATTTCGCTGAAATCACAACAAGCACTCCTGAAAAATCATTGCTTGTTGCATTGAAGAGCAAGGCTGGTCGTAACAACAACGGTCGTATCACAGTTCGTCACCAAGGTGGTGGACACAAACGTTTCTACCGTTTGGTTGACTTTAAACGTAACAAAGACAACGTTGAAGCAGTTGTTAAAACTATCGAGTACGATCCAAACCGTTCTGCAAACATCGCTCTTGTACACTACACTGACGGTGTGAAAGCATACATCATCGCTCCAAAAGGTCTTGAAGTAGGTCAACGTATCGTTTCAGGTCCAGAAGCAGATATCAAAGTCGGAAACGCTCTTCCACTTGCTAACATCCCAGTTGGTACTTTGATCCACAACATCGAATTGAAACCAGGTCGTGGTGGAGAATTGGTGCGTGCTGCTGGAGCTTCTGCTCAAGTATTGGGTCAAGAAGGCAAATACGTTCTTGTTCGTCTTCAATCAGGTGAAGTTCGTATGATTCTTGGAACTTGTCGTGCTACAGTTGGTGTTGTTGGAAACGAACAACATGGACTTGTAAACCTTGGTAAAGCAGGACGTAGCCGTTGGAAAGGTATCCGCCCAACAGTTCGTGGTTCTGTAATGAACCCTAACGATCACCCACACGGTGGTGGTGAAGGTAAAGCACCAGTTGGTCGTAAAGCACCATCAACTCCATGGGGCAAACCTGCTCTTGGTCTTAAAACTCGTAACAAGAAAGCGAAATCTGACAAACTTATCGTTCGTCGTCGCAACGAGAAATAATTTAAAACTAGTCGCTTAAGCGCTAGATAATCCGCCAGCTCGGTAGCGCTCGTTGAGAGCGCAAGCCGCTGTGGTACTATATTTAAAGGAGAAAATATAAAAATGGGACGCAGTCTTAAAAAAGGACCTTTCGTCGATGAGCATTTGATGAAAAAAGTTGAAGCTCAAGCTAACGACGAAAAGAAAAAAGTTATCAAAACTTGGTCACGTCGTTCAACGATCTTCCCAAGTTTCATTGGTTACACTATCGCAGTTTATGATGGACGTAAACACGTACCTGTTTACATCCAAGAAGACATGGTAGGTCACAAGCTTGGTGAATTTGCACCAACTCGTACTTACAAAGGTCACGCCGCAGACGACAAGAAGACACGTAGAAAATAAGGAGAACATAAATGGCAGAAATTACTTCAGCTAAAGCAATGGCTCGCACAGTACGTGTTTCACCTCGTAAATCACGTCTTGTTCTTGACAACATCCGTGGTAAAAGCGTAGCCGATGCAATCGCAATTTTGACATTCACTCCAAACAAAGCTGCTGAAATCATCTTGAAAGTTTTGAACTCAGCTGTAGCTAACGCTGAAAACAACTTTGGTTTGGATAAAGCTAACTTGGTAGTATCTGAAGCATTCGCAAACGAAGGACCAACTATGAAACGTTTCCGTCCACGTGCGAAAGGTTCAGCTTCACCAATCAACAAACGTACAGCTCATATCACTGTAGCTGTTGCAGAAAAATAAGGAGGTAAAATCGTGGGTCAAAAAGTACATCCAATTGGTATGCGTGTCGGCATCATCCGTGATTGGGATGCCAAATGGTATGCTGAAAAAGAATACGCGGATTACCTTCATGAAGATCTTGCAATCCGTAAATTCGTTCAAAAAGAACTTGCTGACGCAGCAGTTTCAACTATTGAAATCGAACGCGCAGTAAACAAAGTTAACGTTTCACTTCACACTGCTAAACCAGGTATGGTTATCGGTAAAGGTGGTGCTAACGTTGATGCACTCCGTGCAAAACTTAACAAATTGACTGGAAAACAAGTACACATCAACATCATCGAAATCAAACAACCTGATTTGGATGCTCACCTTGTTGGTGAAGGAATTGCTCGTCAATTGGAGCAACGTGTTGCTTTCCGTCGTGCACAAAAACAAGCAATCCAACGTGCTATGCGTGCTGGAGCTAAAGGAATTAAAACTCAAGTATCAGGTCGTTTGAACGGTGCAGATATTGCCCGTGCTGAAGGATACTCTGAAGGAACAGTTCCGCTTCACACACTTCGCGCAGATATCGATTACGCTTGGGAAGAAGCAGATACTACATACGGTAAACTTGGTGTTAAAGTATGGATCTACCGTGGTGAAGTTCTTCCAGCTCGTAAAAACACTAAAGGAGGTAAATAACCAATGTTAGTACCTAAACGTGTTAAACACCGTCGTGAATTCCGTGGTAAAATGCGCGGTGAAGCTAAAGGTGGGAAAGAAGTAGCATTCGGTGAATACGGTCTTCAAGCTACAACTAGCCACTGGATCACTAACCGCCAAATCGAGGCTGCTCGTATCGCCATGACTCGTTACATGAAACGTGGTGGTAAAGTTTGGATTAAAATCTTCCCACACAAATCATACACAGCTAAAGCTATCGGGGTTCGTATGGGATCTGGTAAAGGGGCACCTGAAGGTTGGGTAGCACCAGTTAAACGTGGTAAAGTAATGTTTGAAGTTGCTGGTGTATCTGAAGAGATCGCTCGCGAAGCGCTTCGTCTTGCAAGCCACAAATTGCCAGTTAAATGTAAATTCGTAAAACGTGAAGCAGAATAAGGAGAAGGCATGAAACTTAATGAAGTAAAAGAATTTGTTAAAGAACTTCGTGGTCTTTCTCAAGAAGAACTCGCGAAGCGCGAAAACGAATTGAAAAAAGAATTGTTCGAACTTCGTTTCCAAGCTGCTACTGGTCAATTAGAACAAACAGCTCGCTTGAAAGAAGTTAAAAAACAAATCGCTCGTATTAAAACAGTTCAATCTGAAGCGAAATAATAGACTAGGGAAGGAGAAATTTCAATGGAACGCAATAATCGTAAAGTTCTTGTTGGACGTGTTGTATCTGACAAAATGGACAAGACAATCACAGTTGTAGTTGAAACAAAACGTAACCACCCAGTCTATGGTAAACGTATTAACTACTCTAAAAAATACAAAGCACATGATGAAAACAATGTTGCCAAAGAAGGCGATATCGTACGTATCATGGAAACTCGCCCGCTTTCAGCTACAAAACGTTTCCGTCTTGTAGAAGTTGTTGAAGAAGCGGTAATCATCTAATCAAGCCTGAAAGGAGAAAACTGAAATGATTCAAACAGAAACTCGTTTGAAAGTCGCAGACAACAGCGGTGCACGCGAAATCTTGACTATCAAAGTTCTTGGTGGTTCTAAACGTAAATTTGCGAACATCGGTGATGTTATTGTGGCATCTGTAAAACAAGCTACTCCTGGTGGTGCGGTTAAAAAAGGTGACGTTGTTAAAGCAGTTATCGTTCGTACTAAATCAGGTGCTCGTCGTGCTGATGGTTCATACATCAAATTTGACGAAAACGCAGCAGTTATCATCCGTGACGACAAAACTCCTCGCGGAACACGTATCTTTGGCCCAGTTGCACGTGAATTGCGTGAAGGTGGCTTCATGAAGATCGTGTCACTTGCTCCAGAAGTACTTTAATCAATAAAAAACAAACACAGTCCCCTGGCCTAGCCAGGGTGCCCATTGGGCGTAAGAATAAAAGGAGAAAAAAATGTTTGTAAAAAAAGGCGACAAAGTTCGCGTAATCGCTGGTAAAGATAAGGGAACAGAAGCTGTTGTCCTTACTGCCCTTCCAAAAGTAAACAAAGTTATCGTTGAAGGTGTTAACATCGTTAAGAAACACCAACGTCCAACTAACGAACTTCCTCAAGGTGGTATCATCGAGAAGGAAGCAGCTATCCACGTATCAAACGTTCAAGTTTTGGACAAAAATGGTGTAGCTGGTCGTGTTGGTTACAAATTTGTAGACGGTAAAAAAGTTCGCTACAACAAAAAATCAGGCGAAGTGCTTGATTAATCACGAAGGAAAGGAGAAGTATAATGGCAAATCGTTTAAAAGAAAAATATCTTAATGAAGTAGTTCCTGCTTTGACAGAACAATTTAACTACTCATCAGTGATGGCTGTTCCTAAAGTGGATAAGATCGTTTTGAACATGGGTGTTGGTGAAGCTGTATCAAACGCTAAAAGCCTTGAAAAAGCTGCTGAAGAATTAGCACTTATCTCAGGTCAAAAACCACTTATCACTAAAGCTAAAAAATCTATCGCCGGCTTCCGTCTTCGTGAAGGTGTTGCGATCGGTGCAAAAGTTACCCTTCGTGGTGAACGTATGTACGAATTCTTGGATAAATTGGTTTCAGTATCACTTCCACGTGTACGTGACTTCCACGGTGTTCCAACAAAATCATTTGACGGACGCGGAAACTACACACTTGGTGTGAAAGAGCAATTGATCTTCCCAGAAATCAACTTTGATGACGTTGACAAAACTCGTGGTCTTGACATCGTTATCGTAACTACTGCTAACACTGACGAAGAGTCACGTGCATTGCTTACAGGCCTTGGAATGCCTTTTGCAAAATAATATAGGAGGTATAACTAATGGCTAAAAAATCTATGATTGCTAAGAACAAACGCCCAGCGAAGTTCTCTACTCAAGCATACACTCGCTGTGAACGTTGTGGACGTCCACACTCAGTTTACCGCAAGTTTAAACTTTGCCGTGTTTGCTTCCGTGAATTGGCATATAAAGGTCAAATCCCTGGTGTAACAAAAGCATCTTGGTAATAACATGATACAAAGAGCGTAATAACCCCAGCAAAAATAGGAGATTTGGTGTAGGAGCAATGTTCCAAGACAAATCTATCTTTTTTGCCCAGGTTGTAGCTCGTGTTCAAATGAGATTATCTTGTTTGAATGTGTCAATACTATCTGAGCACAGCTCAATCATTAACTAGCAAGTGCAACTTGCAAACTACTAGTAAGAGGAGAAAAATAAATGGTTATGACTGACCCAATCGCAGACTTCCTAACTCGTATTCGTAACGCTAACCAAGCAAAACACGAAGTACTTGAAGTACCTGCATCAAACATCAAAAAAGGGATTGCTGAAATCCTTAAACGCGAAGGTTTTGTTAAGAACGTAGAAATCATCGAAGATGACAAACAAGGCATCATCCGTGTATTCCTTAAATACGGAGCAAACGGTGAACGAGTTATCACTAACTTGAAACGTGTTTCTAAACCAGGACTTCGTGTCTACAAAAAACGTGAAGATCTTCCAAAAGTACTTAACGGTCTTGGAATTGCTATCCTTTCAACTTCAGAAGGTTTGCTTACTGATAAAGAAGCTCGCCAAAAGAACGTTGGTGGAGAGGTTATCGCTTACGTTTGGTAATATTTAGCTCCCAATTTCGTTGTGACTCTTCGTTATCGTCTCTTGGCTAACCCAAAGTTATGCCTGCGAGGCGATGCCTCGATTCACTTAGAAATTGAGACCTAAACATTAACTCTTAAATCAAAAAGATTTAAACCCCGTGAAAACTGGCCGTCATGGCCTGACAATTTAACAGGAGAATAAAAACATGTCACGTATTGGTAATAAAGTTATCGTGTTGCCTGCTGGTGTTGAACTCACTAACAATGACAACGTTGTAACTGTAAAAGGACCTAAAGGAGAACTTACTCGTGAGTTCTCAAAAGATATTGAAATCCGTGTGGAAGGTACTGAAGTAACTCTTCACCGTCCAAACGATTCAAAAGAAATGAAAACTATCCACGGAACTACTCGTGCCCTTTTGAACAACATGGTTGTTGGTGTTTCAGAAGGATTCAAGAAAGAACTTGAAATGCGTGGGGTTGGTTACCGTGCTCAACTCCAAGGAAACAAACTTGTTTTGGCTGTTGGTAAATCACATCCAGACGAAGTTGAAGCTCCAGCAGGAATTACTTTTGAACTTCCAAACCCAACGACTATCGTTATCAGCGGAATTTCAAAAGAAGTAGTTGGTCAAACAGCTGCTTACGTACGTAGCCTTCGTTCACCAGAACCATACAAAGGTAAAGGTATCCGTTACGTTGGCGAATATGTTCGTCTTAAAGAAGGTAAAACTGGTAAATAATGTTGAGTGGTTGATTTTCAACCACCAACCTCATTACCAACTTTGTGCATAGCACACGATTTAAAATTAAAGAGGTGAAAACTGTGATTTCTAAACCAGATAAAAACAAACTCCGCCAAAAACGCCACCGTCGCGTTCGCGGAAAACTCTCTGGAACTGCTGATCGCCCACGTTTGAACGTATTCCGTTCTAATACAGGCATCTACGCTCAAGTGATTGATGACGTAGCGGGTGTAACGCTCGCAAGTGCTTCAACTCTTGACAAAGAAGTTTCAAAAGGAACTAAAACTGAACAAGCCGTTGCTGTCGGTAAACTCGTTGCAGAACGTGCAAGTGCTAAAGGTATTTCAGAAGTGGTGTTCGACCGCGGTGGATATCTATATCACGGACGTGTGAAAGCTTTGGCTGATGCAGCTCGTGAAAACGGATTGAAATTCTAATAGGAGGACACTAGAAAATGGCATTTAAAGACAATGCAGTAGAACTTGAAGAACGCGTAGTTGCTGTTAACCGTGTTACAAAAGTTGTTAAAGGTGGACGTCGTCTTCGTTTCGCAGCTCTTGTAGTTGTCGGTGACCGCAATGGTCGTGTAGGATTTGGTACTGGTAAAGCTCAAGAAGTTCCAGAAGCAATCCGCAAAGCAGTAGAAGATGCTAAGAAAAACTTGATCGAAGTTCCTATGGTTGGAACAACAATCCCACATGAAGTTCTTTCAGAATTCGGTGGAGCTAAAGTATTGTTGAAACCAGCTGTAGAAGGTTCTGGAGTTGCCGCAGGTGGTGCAGTTCGTGCCGTTGTGGAATTGGCAGGTGTGGCAGATATTACATCTAAATCACTTGGCTCTAACACTCCAATCAACATTGTTCGCGCAACTGTTGAAGGTTTGAAACAATTGAAACGCGCTGAAGAAGTTGCTGCCCTTCGTGGTATTTCAGTTTCTGATTTGGCATAAGAAAGGGGATAAAATGGCTCAAATTAAAATTACTTTGACTAAGTCTCCAATCGGACGCATTCCATCACAACGTAAAACTGTTGTAGCACTTGGACTTGGCAAATTGAACAGCTCTGTTATTAAAGAAGATAACGCTGCTATCCGTGGTATGATCACTGCAGTATCTCACTTGGTAACAGTTGAAGAAGTAAACTAATAAAATTTTAGGGGATGTGCATAAGACCATCCCCTAAAACTAGATATAGTCATCTAAGATGACTCAGTATAGGCGAGTTGATAAAGGAGACAACCTTTTCTTCTTTATCGGCGCTAGCATTTTACAAAAGAGGAGAAAATATATAATGAAACTTCATGAATTGAAACCTGCAGAAGGTTCTCGTAAAACTCGTAACCGTGTTGGTCGTGGTACTTCATCAGGTAACGGTAAAACATCTGGTCGTGGTCAAAAAGGTCAAAAAGCTCGTAGCGGTGGCGGAGTACGCCTTGGTTTTGAAGGTGGACAAACTCCATTGTTCCGTCGTCTTCCAAAACGTGGATTCACTAACATCAACGCTAAAGAATACGCAATTGTTAACCTTGACCAATTGAACATCTTTGAAGATGGTGCAGAAGTAACTCCAGTTGTTCTTATCGAAGCAGGAATTGTTAAAGCTGAAAAATCAGGTATCAAGATTCTTGGTAACGGTGAGTTGACTAAGAAATTGACTGTTAAAGCAGCTAAATTCTCTAAATCAGCTGAAGAAGCTATCACTGCTAAAGGTGGTTCAGTTGAAGTCATCTAAGTGAGGTGACCTATGTTTTTTAAATTATTGAGAGAAGCACTCAAAGTTAAGCAGGTTCGATCAAAGATTTTATTTACAATTTTTATCGTATTTGTTTTTCGTATCGGTACTAGTATCACTGTGCCGTGGGTAAATGCAAATAGCTTGAACGCTTTGAGTGGACTATCCTTCTTGAACATGTTGAGCTTGGTGTCAGGGAATGCCATGAAAAACTTCTCAGTTTTTGCTCTTGGAGTTAGCCCTTACATTACAGCCTCAATCGTCGTCCAACTCTTGCAAATGGATTTATTACCAAAGTTTGTGGAGTGGGGCAAACAAGGGGAAGTTGGTCGTAGAAAGTTAAACCAAGCAACTCGATATATTGCACTAGTGCTTGCATTTGTTCAATCAGTCGGGATTACTGCTGGTTTTAACGCTCTGTCTGGAGCTAAACTTTTGACTGTACCACTTACACCGCAAGTTTTCCTTGTGATTGGAGGAATCTTAACAGCAGGAAGCATGATTGTGACCTGGTTGGGAGAGCAAATCACAGATAAGGGATACGGGAATGGTGTTTCCATGATCATCTTTGCAGGGATTGTTGCTTCAATTCCTGATATGATTAAAGGCATCTATGTGGATTACTTTGTCAATGTACCAAGCAGTCGTTTGACATCGTCTCTTATTTTCGTTGCCATCTTAATCATTGCTGTTTTGTTAATTGTATACTTTACAACTTACGTTGAACAAGCTAAATACAAGATTCCAATTCAGTATACAAAGGTAGCTCAAGGTGCGCCGTCAAGCTCCTATCTTCCATTGAAGATTAACCCTGCTGGGGTTATCCCAGTTATCTTTGCTAGCTCTATTACAGCAGCACCGGCAGCAATTTTACAATTTGTAAGTGCGTCTGGCCTTAATTGGGAATGGGTAAAAACAGCTCAAGAGTTGGTATCAACTTCAACCCCAACAGGTGTTGCTTTGTATGCTCTGTTGATTATTCTCTTTACATTCTTCTATACATTTGTACAGATCAACCCAGAGAAAGCGGCAGAAAATTTACAAAAGAGTGGAGCTTATATCCATGGTGTCCGTCCTGGTAAAGGGACAGAAGAATATATGTCAAAACTTCTTCGTCGTCTCGCAACAGTCGGATCAATCTTCCTAGGTGTGATTTCTATCCTACCTATTGTAGCTAAAGATTTATTTGGTCTTTCAGAAGTTGTCGCTTTTGGGGGAACAAGTTTGCTAATCATTATCTCTACAGGTATCGAAGGAATTAAACAATTGGAAGGTTATCTATTGAAACGTAAGTATGTTGGTTTCTTAGATACAACAGAATAATTGTAATAGAAAATAAAATTCACTATTGCTCAGAGAGTGGAGTGTAAAAATCAAAGACATTGTCAGATTTTTATCTCCTCTCTTCTATTTTGTTTTTAAATAGGAGTTGAAATGAATTTTTGCTTCTATTTAAATACAAAAAAGGAGTTTGAATCATGAATCTTTTGATTATGGGTTTACCTGGTGCAGGTAAAGGGACACAAGCAGCGAAAATTGTTGAACAGTTTCACGTTGCCCACATCTCAACAGGTGACATGTTCCGTGCGGCAATGGCTAACCAAACTGAAATGGGTGTATTAGCTAAGTCTTATATCGATAAAGGCGAATTGGTTCCAGATGAAGTAACAAATGGAATTGTTAAAGAACGTCTTTCTCAAGATGATATTAAAGAAACTGGTTTCTTGTTGGATGGCTACCCACGTACAATTGAGCAAGCTCATGCCTTAGATAAAACATTGGCTGAACTTGGAATTAAACTTGAAGGTGTTATCAACATCGAAGTAGATCCATCTTGTCTACTTGAACGTTTGAGTGGTCGTATCATTCATCGTGAAACTGGCGAGACTTTCCATAAAGTATTCAACCCACCAGCTGATTACAAAGAGGAAGATTACTACCAACGTGAAGATGATAAACCTGAGACAGTAAAACGTCGTTTGGATGTCAATATTGCTCAAGGTGAACCAATCATCGCTCACTATCGTGCTAAAGGTCTAGTACATGATATCGAAGGGAACCAAGATATCAATGATGTCTTTAAAGATATCGAAAAGGTATTGACAAATTTGAAATAAAAGCGTTTTTCAGGCTTGCAAAATGTCTTGACAAATGTTATACTGAGTTAGTCTGACTTATAATTGTTGTCTCTGTGTCTAGAGGCATCAAATCGAAATTTAGGGAGGTACTTTTGCGTGGCAAAAGACGATGTGATTGAAGTTGAAGGCAAAGTAGTCGATACGATGCCGAATGCAATGTTTACGGTTGAACTTGAAAATGGACATCAGATTTTAGCAACAGTTTCTGGTAAAATTCGTAAAAACTATATTCGTATTTTAGCGGGAGATCGTGTTACTGTTGAAATGAGTCCATATGACTTGACACGTGGACGTATCACTTACCGCTTTAAATAATCGAAAAACTTGGAGGGATAAGAAATGAAAGTAAGACCATCGGTCAAACCAATTTGCGAATACTGTAAAGTAATTCGTCGTAATGGTCGTGTTATGGTAATTTGCCCAGCAAATCCAAAACACAAACAACGTCAAGGATAAGATAGAAAGGAGAAAACATGGCTCGTATTGCTGGAGTTGATATTCCAAATGACAAACGCGTAGTTATCTCATTGACTTATGTCTATGGTATCGGACTTGCAACATCTCAAAAGATTTTGGCAGCTGCTGGAGTTTCAGAAGATATTCGTGTTCGTGACCTTACATCAGATCAAGAAGATGCTATCCGTCGTGAAGTGGATGCAATTAAAGTTGAAGGTGACCTTCGTCGTGAAGTGAACTTGAACATCAAACGTTTGATGGAAATCGGTTCATACCGTGGTATCCGTCACCGTCGTGGACTTCCTGTCCGTGGACAAAACACTAAAAACAACGCTCGCACTCGTAAAGGTAAAGCTGTTGCGATTGCTGGTAAGAAAAAATAATATAGGAGGTAAAAGTCTTGGCTAAACCAACACGTAAACGTCGTGTGAAAAAGAATATCGAATCTGGTATTGCTCATATTCACGCTACATTTAATAACACTATTGTTATGATTACTGATGTGCATGGTAATGCAATCGCTTGGTCATCAGCTGGTGCTCTTGGTTTCAAAGGTTCTCGTAAATCTACACCATTTGCTGCTCAAATGGCTTCTGAAGCTGCTGCTAAATCTGCACAAGAACACGGTCTTAAATCAGTTGAAGTTACTGTAAAAGGTCCAGGTTCTGGTCGTGAGTCAGCTATTCGTGCTCTTGCTGCCGCTGGTCTTGAAGTAACAGCAATTCGTGATGTGACTCCAGTGCCACACAATGGTGCTCGTCCTCCAAAACGTCGCCGTGTATAATCATTACCTTTACACTGCTTTTCGTTTAAGAGGGAGTAACTAAATGATCGAGTTTGAAAAACCAAATATAACAAAAATTGATGAAAATAAAGATTATGGCAAGTTTGTAATCGAACCACTAGAACGTGGATACGGTACAACACTTGGTAACTCTCTTCGTCGTGTACTTCTTGCTTCTCTTCCAGGAGCAGCTGTTACATCTATCGATATCGATGGAGTATTACATGAATTTGATACAATTCCTGGTGTTCGCGAAGACGTGATGCAAATCATTCTGAACATTAAAGGTATTGCAGTTAAATCATATGTAAAAGACGAAAAGACTATTGAACTTGATGTTGAAGGTCCTGCTGAAGTGACAGCCGGAGATATTTTAACTGATAGTGATATTGAAATCGTAAATCCAGATCATTATCTTTTCACAATCGGAGAAGGTGCTTCATTTAAAGCAACTATGACTGTAAACACTGGTCGTGGTTATGTACCTGCAGATGAAAATAAAAAAGATAATGCCCCAGTTGGAACACTTGCTGTAGATTCTATTTATACACCAGTTACAAAAGTTAACTATCAAGTTGAACCTGCTCGTGTAGGAAGCAATGATGGTTTCGACAAATTAACCCTTGAAATCTTGACAAATGGAACTATTATTCCAGAAGATGCTTTAGGGCTTTCAGCACGTATTTTGACAGAACATCTTGATTTGTTTACAAATCTTACAGAGATTGCTAAATCTGCAGAAGTGATGAAAGAAGCTGATACTGAATCGGACGACCGTATTTTGGAACGTACGATTGAGGAACTTGACTTGTCTGTACGCTCATATAACTGTTTGAAACGTGCTGGTATCAATACTGTGCATGATTTGACAGAAAAATCTGAAGCAGAGATGATGAAAGTAAGAAATCTTGGACGCAAGAGTTTGGAAGAAGTGAAACTCAAACTCATTGATTTGGGTCTTGGATTAAAAGATAAATAAAGGAGGAATACATGGCTTACCGTAAACTAGGACGCACTAGCTCACAACGTAAAGCAATGCTTCGCGATTTGACAACTGACCTTTTGATCAACGAATCAATCGTGACAACTGAAGCTCGTGCTAAAGAAATCCGTAAAACTGTTGAAAAAATGATTACTCTAGGTAAACGTGGTGATTTGCATGCACGTCGTCAAGCTGCTGCTTTCGTACGTAATGAAATCGCATCTGAAAACTATGATGAAGCAACTGATAAGTACACTTCTACTACAGCACTTCAAAAATTGTTCTCAGAAATCGCACCTCGTTACGCAGAACGTAACGGTGGATACACTCGTATCCTTAAAACTGAACCACGTCGTGGTGATGCAGCGCCAATGGCGATCATCGAATTAGTATAAAATCATCAATTTTGTTGAGTGTTATGATGATGGAGCCTTGTGCTCTTAGTCTAGCTCTGGTCTACCGCTAGGACTTTTGTCCTAGCGGGAACACTCATCATAAGATGATAGGGTAGACGCTTGTTTACGAAATTGTTTTTCTTTTAAGAACAATTTCGTAAGCAGGCGTTTTTTAGTTTTTTTGAAATAAATGTGCTATACTGAGAAAAAAGAAAAATATAGATATGGTTATTTTTCTAGATCTCAAAGATGGAGGACCAATATGAAAGCTATTATAACTGTTGTTGGAAAAGATAAGGGTGGTATTGTTGCAGGTGTTGCGACTAAGATTGCTGAATTAGGATTAAATATTGATGATATTTCACAAACTGTCTTGGATGAGTTCTTCACCATGATGGCTGTAGTATCCAGTGATGAAAAACATGATTTTACTCAACTAAGAAATGAGTTTGAAGCCTTTGGCCAGACCTTGAATGTCAAAATCAATATTCAGAGCGCGGCTATTTTCGATGCTATGTATAATATCTAGGAGGTGCTTATGGATATTAGACAAGTTACCGAAACTATTGCAATGATTGAAGAGCAGAATTTTGATATTCGTACCATTACCATGGGGATTTCTCTACTTGATTGTATTGATCCAGATATTGATAAGGCTGCAGATAAAATATATGAAAAAGTTACGACTAAGGCGGCAAATTTAGTGGCTGTCGGTGATGAAATTGCTGCTGAGTTAGGTATACCTATTGTCAATAAACGTGTATCAGTAACACCTATTTCTCTAATTGGTGCTGCTACAAATGCAAGGGACTATGTACCGTTAGCAAAAGCTTTAGATAGAGCAGCAAAAGAAATTGGTGTCGATTTTATTGGTGGCTTTTCTGCCTTAGTTCAAAAAGGCTACCAAAAAGGAGATGAAATACTCATCAATTCGATTCCACGTGCTTTGGCCGAGACAGACAAAGTGTGCTCGTCTGTCAATATTGGTTCAACCAAGTCAGGAATTAACATGACTGCTGTAGCTGATATGGGTCGAATTATCAAGGAGACAGCTGAGCTTTCAGATATGGGGGCTGCAAAACTTGTCGTTTTTGCCAATGCAGTTGAGGACAATCCTTTTATGGCCGGAGCCTTTCATGGTGTTGGTGAAGCTGATGTTATTATCAATGTAGGTGTTTCAGGGCCTGGTGTTGTCAAACGTGCTTTAGAAAAAGTTCGCGGTCAAAGCTTTGATGTAGTTGCTGAAACTGTTAAAAAGACAGCCTTCAAGATTACTCGGATTGGTCAATTAGTTGGCCAGATGGCTAGTGAAAGACTAGGTGTTGATTTTGGGATTGTTGATTTGAGTTTAGCACCTACTCCTGCAGTGGGGGATTCAGTAGCTCGGGTCCTGGAAGAAATGGGACTGGAAACAGTTGGGACTCATGGGACGACTGCCGCTTTAGCTCTTTTAAATGACCAAGTAAAAAAAGGCGGAGTAATGGCTTGCAACCAAGTCGGTGGTCTGTCAGGTGCTTTCATCCCAGTTTCAGAAGATGAGGGTATGATAGCAGCAGTGCAAAATGGTTCCCTAAATCTTGAGAAATTAGAAGCGATGACTGCTATCTGTTCAGTTGGATTGGATATGATTGCCATTCCAGAAGATACTCCGGCAGAAACGATTGCGGCTATGATTGCGGATGAGGCAGCAATTGGTGTTATTAATATGAAAACCACAGCTGTCCGTATCATTCCAAAGGGTAAAGAAGGCGATATGATTGAGTTTGGTGGCTTGCTAGGAACTGCCCCAGTTATGAAAGTCAATGGAGCTTCTTCGGCTGATTTCATTGCTCGTGGAGGACAGATTCCTGCTCCAATTCATAGTTTTAAAAATTAATAAAAAAATAAAATGATTTAAGTTCAATTTAAGGATAGGTGTGTATACTCTAATCATTAAATAAAGACCTCCTAACTTTATTTAATAGAAATCCTAAACTTTTTCATAATAATCTCCTACAAAAGTCACTCGTAAGAGTGGCTTTTGTTTTGTATTCTCTAATAAAACTAGTAAAATTTCATTGATTCTGGTCAAATTTTTTAAGAATGGCTACTTTTTTCGAAGTCAAACCAGCCTAAAACCTTGCCATGATTGGCTTTTTGAAAAATTATGGTATAATAGTAGTAGTTTTATTAGATGGAGTAGAATTTTTGAGAAAAAGCTTTCGTGTAAAAAAAGAGAAAGATTTCGACGCCATATTTAAAAAGGGAGCAAGTGTAGCTAATCGAAAATTTGTTATTTATCGATTAGAAAACAATGAAACACATTTTCGAGTAGGTTTATCAGTCAGTAAAAAATTAGGAAATGCTGTGACAAGAAACCAAATCAAGAGAAGAATTCGGCATGTTCTCATTCAAAATAGTAATCAACTTGTTGATAATGTCGATTTTGTTGTGATTGCTCGAAAAGGCGTTGAACTACTAGAATATGCAGAAATTGAAAAAAACTTACTTCATGTTTTGAGATTAGCAAAGATTTACCAGGAAGGAAATAAGAGTGAAGAAGAAATTACAATTGACTAGTTTGTTAGGTTTGTCCTTGTTGGTAATGACTGCTTGTGCAACTAGTGAAGTGTCTGCAGATTCTGCAGACTTTTGGAGTAAACTTGTTTATTTTTTTGCTGAAATTATTCGATTTTTGTCATTTGATGTCAGCATTGGTTTAGGGATTATTCTGTTCACAGTCTTGATTAGAACAATACTGTTACCAGTCTTTCAAACACAAATGGTGGCTTCCAGAAAAATGCAAGAGGCGCAACCTCTTATCAAAGAATTGCGCGAACGTTATCCAGGTCGCGACATGGAAAGTCGTACTAAGCTAGATCAGGAAACACGTAAATTATTTAAAGAATTGGGCATTAAGCAATCCGCATCCTTCTGGCCGCTTTTGATTCAAATGCCAATTCTATTGGCTCTTTTCCAAGCTTTATCAAACGTAGATTTTTTGAAGACAGGCCACTTCTTATGGTTCAATCTAGGTGGAGCTGATACCACTTTCGTACTACCTATTTTGGCTGCCCTATTTACCTTCCTCAGTAGCTGGCTTTCAAATAAAGCTTTGCCTGAGAAAAATGGTGCAATGACAGGTATGATGTATGGGATGCCTGTTATAATCTTCTTTTTTGCAATATCTGCTCCAAGTGGTGTCGCTCTGTACTGGGCGGTTTCAAATGCTTATCAAGTATTGCAAACTTACCTTTTGAACAACCCCTTCAAAATCATTGCAGAGCGTGAAGCTGATGTGCAAGCTAAGAAGGTTTTAGAAGTTAAGAAAAGAAAAGCTCTAAAGAAAGCACAGAAAAAGAAAAAGTAAGGAGAAATCTGATAATGGTATTATTTACAGGTTCAACAGTAGAAGAAGCAATCCAAAAGGGATTGAATGAATTAAATATTCCGAGAATGAAAGCTCATATCAAAGTTATTTCGAGAGAGAAAAAGGGATTTTTTGGACTTTTTGGTACAAAACCAGCTCAAGTTGATATCGAAGCAATCAGTGAGACAACCGTTGTAAAAGCAAATCAGCAGGCAATCAAGGGTGTTCCAAAAGAAATTAATGATCAAAATGATCCAGTTAAAACAGTCAGTGAAGCGACAGTTGATTTGGGACATGTAGTTGCTGCTATCAAGAAAATTGAAGAAGAAGGCCAAGAAATTTCTGAAGAAGTCAAGGCTGAAATTCTTAAGAATGATAAAGAAGCCAGCACGATTTTAGAAGAAACAGGCCATATTGAAGTTTTAAAAGAATTGCAACCTGAAGAAACTCAAGATGAAGTTGAGCCTGAAAAAGGCAGCGACTTAGAAAATCTTGGTTTGAAAGTCGAGCCAACATACGACACCGAAAAGGTTGTTGAAGAAGTAACCAATTATGTTCAAGCAATCATCGATCATATGGATGTTGAGGGAACTATTTCTAGCACCTCTAACCGTCGCTCTATCAACATGCAAATCGATACCAATGAGCCAGGTCGTATCATTGGTTACCATGGTAAGGTTTTGAAATCTCTTCAACTTTTGGCACAAAATTACCTCTACAATCGTTATTCAAAAACTTTCTACATTACTATCAACGTGAATGATTATGTAGAACATCGTGCAGAAGTGTTACAAAGTTATGCTCAAAAATTAGCTACACGTGTCTTGGAAGAAGGTCGTAGTCAGATGACAGATCCAATGTCAAGCAGTGAGCGTAAAATTATCCACCGTATTATCTCACGAATGGAAGGTGTAACGAGCTACTCTGAAGGTGATGAACCAAATCGTTACGTTGTAGTTGACACAGAATAAAAAATGAAAAATCAGGGGAAACCTGATTTTTTTCTAACTAAAGGAGGAATAAAATGAAAGAAATCAAGGACTATCTTGCTTATCAAGGGGAACAGTACCGGAATCCTGAAAAAGCAGGAGCTGAAAAGGATATAATGCTAGACCTGCGTCAAAAAGGGCAGGAAGCGCGAAAGGCATTTACTCACCTAGCGGAATGTTTTCAAGCAAGGCATTCCGATTGGAATTTACACCCAACCAGTCAATGGATGAATCAAGCGCAGAGATTACGACCGCATTTCTGGGTTTATTTACAGAGAGAGGGGCATGTAACAGAGCCCATGATGGCTCTTCGTTTGTATGGAAATCAGAATAATTGGGGAATCTCTATAGAAGTCAGCTTTGTAGAGAGAAAGAAAGATGAGGCTACCTTGCCAAAACAGGCTAAAATATTGGATATCCCAGTGGTTGATGGAATCTATTATTGGGTTCAGAAAAACGATGAAAACTATAGAGTACAAGCTACTGAGGAGAATAGACAACTTTTAAGACAACAATTATCCAATCAGGAGATTCGTAAGGTTTTAGTAAAAGTTGATATTCCAGTAGCCGATGAAGATACTATAGATAAGGTTCTAGATAAACTTGATAGAGGTTTTGAAAAACTATCACCTTACTATCAAGTGACTAGAGATTAGTATAATCGGCTGAGTCAATTTATAGTAAATTGTTTTATTGCTATTCTAGGTATTTTTTCATATAATAGTAGAATAGGATATGTGATAAACATATCACCTTAAATAGGAAGGAAATTCTATGTCAAATCTATCTGTTAATGCTATTCGTTTCTTAGGTATTGACGCTATTAATAAAGCTAATTCAGGTCACCCAGGGGTGGTTATGGGTGCAGCTCCGATGGCTTACAACCTTTTCACTAAAGAACTTCGTATCAATCCAGCTCAACCAAACTGGATCAACCGCGACCGTTTTATTCTTTCAGCGGGTCACGGATCAATGCTTCTCTATGCCCTTCTTTACCTTTCTGGATTTGAAGATGTGAGCATGGATGAAGTGAAGAGCTTCCGTCAATGGGGTTCTAAAACTCCAGGTCACCCAGAATTTGGTCATACAGCAGGGGTTGATGCAACAACAGGTCCTCTAGGACAAGGGATTGCGACTGCGACAGGTTTTGCACAAGCAGAACGTTTCCTTGCAGCCAAGTATAACCGCGAAGGTTATAACATCTTTGATCACTACACATATGTTATTTGTGGAGATGGTGACTTGATGGAAGGTGTATCAAGTGAAGCTGCTTCTTATGCAGGTTTGCAGAAACTTGACAAATTGGTTGTTCTCTATGATTCAAATGATATCAACTTGGACGGTGAGACAAAAGATTCATTCACAGAGAGTGTTCGCGATCGTTACAATGCTTACGGCTGGCATACAGCCTTGGTAGAAGATGGGACAGACTTAGAAGCTATTCAAGCAGCTATTGAAGAAGCTAAGGCTTCAGGGAAACCATCTTTGATTGAAGTGAAAACTGTTATTGGTTATGGTTCGCCAAACAAACAAGGAACTAATGCCGTACACGGTGCTCCTCTTGGTGCAGACGAAACTGCTGCAACTCGTCAAGCCCTTGGTTGGGACTACGAACCATTTGAAATCCCAGCAGAAGTTTATGCTGATTTCAAAGAAAATGTTGCGGACCGAGGTGCATCCGCATATGAAACATGGACAAAACTAGTTGCAGATTATAAAGAAGCTTACCCAGAGCTTGCTGCAGAAGTGGAAGCAATCATCGACGGGCGCGATCCAGTTGAATTGACTCCAGAAGACTTCCCGGCTTTAGAAAATGGCTTCTCTCAAGCAACTCGTAACTCAAGCCAAGATGCTTTAAATGTAGTGGCTGCTAAATTGCCAACCTTCCTTGGTGGATCAGCTGACCTTGCTCATTCAAATATGACCTACATCAAAACTGACGGACTTCAGGACGATGCAAATCGTTTGAACCGTAATATCCAATTTGGTGTTCGTGAATTTGCAATGGGTACAGTTTTGAACGGAATGGCTCTTCACGGTGGACTTCGAGTTTACGGTGGAACTTTCTTCGTATTCTCAGACTACCTTAAAGCGGCAGTTCGTTTGTCAGCTCTACAAGGTCTTCCTGTAACCTATGTCTTTACTCACGATTCAATCGCAGTTGGTGAAGATGGACCAACTCACGAACCAATTGAGCACTTGGCAGGACTTCGTGCGATTCCAAATCTCAACGTTTTCCGTCCAGCAGATGCGCGTGAAACTCAAGCAGCTTGGTATCTTGCAGTGAATAGTGAGAAAACACCAACTGCCCTCGTCTTGACTCGTCAAAACTTGACTGTTGAGGAAGGAACTGACTTTAATAAGGTTGCGAAAGGTGCTTATGTTGTCTATGAAAATGCAGCAGACTTTGACACGATTTTGATTGCAACAGGTTCAGAAGTGAACCTAGCTGTTGCAGCTGCGAAGGAATTGGCAAGTCAAGGTGGAAAAGTTCGCGTAGTCAGCATGCCATCTACGGATGTCTTTGATGTACAAGATGCCGCATACAAAGAAGAAATCCTACCAAATGCAGTTCGTCGCCGTGTGGCGGTTGAAATGGGAGCGACTCAAAACTGGTACAAATACGTTGGTCTTGATGGTGCAGTTCTCGGTATTGATACCTTTGGAGCATCTGCCCCAGCACCAAAAGTATTGGCAGAGTATGGATTTACAGTTGAAAATCTAGTCAAAGTCGTTCAAAACTTGAAATAATCACAAAAATCAGAGTGAAAACTCTGATTTTTTATAACCATAAAAACAAGGCACAACCTTGTAAAAGTAGTTGAAATTTGATATAGTAGTTTTATCTGAATTACAAAGGAGTAAAAAATAATGGGTGGGAATTTAACATTCTTGATTATGCTTGTTTTGATGTTCGGCTTGATGTTCTTCATGCAACGTTCTCAAAAGAAACAAGCTGAAAAACGTATGGAGAGCCTCAACAAACTTCAAAAAGGCTACGAAGTAATCACTATCGGTGGTCTCTACGGCACAGTCGACGAAGTTGATACTGAAAACAAAACGATTGTACTTGATGTAGACGGAGTATACTTGACTTTTGAATTAGGCGCAATTAGAACAGTTTTGCCAGTCAAAGAAGCTGTCACACCTGAAGGTACAGTTGTCGATGGTGAAAGCGCGATTGAAGAATAAAACGGGGTGGCTCTCATACCCCTTTTTCTATGAAGATGAGGAACAATAATGAAGAAAGTTGTTTTTGTATGTCTTGGTAATATTTGCCGTAGTCCTATGGCAGAATTTGTTATGAAATCTTTAACCGATGAATATGATATTGAAAGTAGAGCAACTTCTACTTGGGAACACGGCAATCCAATCCACAAAGGGACTCAGAAAATTTTTAAAGCTCACGAGATTCCTTACGATTCATCAAAAACATCACAGCAAATTTCTAAGGATGATTTTGAATATTTTGATTATGTCATTGGAATGGACGAGTCCAATCTTCTAGATTTGACTCGGATGTGTCCTCAAGACCAACAACACAAGATAGAGGCGTTTGCTTCTGAGGATGTTCCTGATCCATGGTATACAGGTGATTTTGATGAAACTTATGATCGAGTTTTAACTGGTTGCCAAGCTTGGCTAACACGTTTAGAAAATGAGGCAAAAAATGGATAATTTAAAGAAATTCTATGATAAATACAGTGTCTATATAACGCGTCCTCGTTTGGAAATTGCAACGGTAGTAGTCATAGCTCTTTGTGCTATATTTGTATTTGTAGGGAATATGCCTAAGCAAGGAGTTTTAAAACTGGACGGCGATTCACTTGTATATGATGGAAGTATTGTTCGCGGAAAGATGAATGGCAAAGGTACAATGACCTTCTCAAATGGGGATACTTATACTGGTGAATTTAAAAATGGAGCATTTAATGGTAAAGGAACCTACCAAGCTAAAGAGGGCTGGGTTTATGAAGGGGACTTTGTTAATGGCCAAGCTGAAGGAAAAGGAAAACTGACTACAGAGCAAGAAGTTGTCTATGAAGGCGACTTTAAACAAGGGCTCTTTCAACAAGCACAATAACCTCCTCTTAGAGGGGGTTATATACCGCACCTACAGAAAGCGCTTACATGGAAATTGAAACACCTTTCAATACCTTTTTACAATGAAGTTTGTGAAAAATAAAAGTTTTATAGGATTATTCACAAAGTATAAGTTAAAAAGTGTATGGGTAGGGCTATGCAAAATTGTTTTCACAAGCAAATAAAAAAAGTTTGTGAAATTTCTATGAAACTGTTTACAAATCTTAAAAAAAGAGTTATAATAAGATTGTGAAAAATTTAACAAAGGACTTACAATCCTTGAAAGCTATGGAGGAAAATATGGCTGATAAAAAAACTGTAACACCAGAGGAAAAGAAACTCGCTGCTGAAAAGCATGTCGATGGTTTGGTGCAAAAAGCTTTGGTTGCCCTTGAAGAAATGCGTAAACTTGACCAAGATCAAGTCGATTATATCGTAGCAAAAGCTTCAGTAGCAGCACTTGATGCCCACGGGGAATTGGCTCTACATGCCTTTGAAGAAACAGGACGTGGTGTCTTTGAAGACAAAGCGACTAAGAACTTGTTTGCTTGTGAGCACGTAGTGAACAACATGCGCCACACTAAAACAGTTGGTGTTATCGAAGAAGATGATGTAACAGGATTGACTCTGATTGCTGAACCGGTCGGTGTTGTTTGTGGGATCACTCCAACAACAAACCCTACTTCAACAGCAATCTTTAAAGCGTTGATTTCATTGAAGACTCGTAATCCTATTGTCTTTGCATTCCACCCATCAGCTCAAGAATCATCAGCTCACGCTGCTCAAATCGTACGTGATGCAGCGATTAAAGCAGGAGCTCCTGAAAACTGTGTACAGTGGATTACTGAACCATCTATGGAAGCAACTAGTGCATTGATGAACCACGAAGGTGTTGCAACAATCCTTGCAACAGGTGGGAATGCCATGGTTAAAGCGGCATACTCATGTGGTAAACCAGCTCTTGGGGTAGGTGCCGGAAACGTTCCAGCTTATGTTGAAAAATCAGCTAATATCCGCCAAGCTGCTCACGATATCGTAATGTCTAAATCATTTGATAACGGTATGGTCTGTGCATCTGAGCAAGCGGTTATCATTGATAAAGAAATTTACGATGAATTTGTAGCAGAGTTCAAATCTTACCACACTTACTTTGTAAACAAAAAAGAAAAAGCTCTTCTTGAAGAGTTCTGCTTCGGCGTGAAAGCAAACAGCAAAAACTGTGCTGGTGCAAAATTGAACGCTGACATCGTTGGTAAACCAGCAACTTGGATTGCAGAACAAGCAGGATTTACTGTTCCAGAAGGAACAAACATTCTTGCTGCAGAATGTAAAGAAGTTGGCGAAAAAGAGCCGTTGACTCGTGAAAAATTATCACCAGTTATCGCAGTTTTGAAATCTGAAAGCCGCGAAGACGGTATTGCAAAAGCTCGTCAAATGGTTGAATTTAATGGTCTTGGGCACTCAGCAGCTATCCATACAGCTGATGAAGAATTGACTAAAGAATTTGGTAAAGCTGTTAAAGCTATTCGTGTTATCTGTAACTCACCTTCTACTTTCGGTGGTATCGGGGATGTTTATAATGCCTTCTTGCCATCATTGACACTCGGATGTGGTTCTTACGGACGTAACTCAGTTGGGGATAACGTTAGCGCCATTAACCTCTTGAATATCAAAAAAGTCGGAAGACGGAGAAATAACATGCAATGGATGAAACTTCCTTCAAAAACATACTTTGAACGTGATTCAATTCAATACCTTCAAAAATGTCGTGACGTTGAGCGTGTCATGATCGTTACAGACCACGCTATGGTAGAACTTGGTTTCCTTGATCGTATCATCGAACAACTTGATCTTCGTCGCAATAAGGTTGTTTACCAAATCTTTGCAGATGTAGAGCCAGATCCAGACATCACAACTGTTGAACGTGGTACAGAAATCATGCGTTCATTCAAACCAGATACAATCATCGCTCTTGGTGGTGGATCACCAATGGATGCTGCTAAAGTAATGTGGCTCTTCTACGAACAACCAGAAGTGGACTTCCGTGACCTTGTACAAAAATTCATGGATATCCGTAAACGTGCCTTCAAATTCCCATTGCTTGGTAAGAAGACTAAATTCATCGCCATCCCAACTACATCTGGTACAGGATCTGAAGTAACTCCATTTGCCGTTATCTCTGATAAAGCAAACAACCGTAAATACCCAATCGCTGACTACTCATTGACACCAACTGTGGCAATCGTAGACCCTGCCTTGGTGTTGACAGTTCCTGGATTTGTTGCTGCTGATACTGGTATGGACGTATTGACTCACGCGACTGAAGCTTACGTATCACAAATGGCTAGCGACTACACTGATGGTCTTGCTCTTCAAGCTATCAAACTTGTATTCGAAAACCTTGAAAGTTCAGTGAAGAATGCAGATTTCCACTCACGTGAGAAAATGCATAACGCTTCAACAATTGCTGGTATGGCCTTTGCGAATGCCTTCCTAGGTATTTCTCACTCAATGGCTCACAAGATTGGTGCGCAATTCCACACAGTTCACGGACGTACAAATGCAATCTTGCTTCCATACGTTATCCGTTACAACGGTACACGCCCAGCTAAGACAGCTACATGGCCTAAGTACAACTACTACCGTGCAGATGAGAAGTATCAAGATATCGCTCGTATGCTTGGACTTCCAGCTTCTACACCAGAAGAAGGGGTTGCATCTTATGCTAAAGCTGTTTACGAACTCGGTGAGCGCGTAGGTATCGAAATGAACTTCAAAGCACAAGGTGTTGACGAGAAAGAATGGAAAGAACATTCACGTGAATTGGCCTTCCTTGCTTATGAAGATCAATGTTCACCTGCAAACCCACGTCTTCCAATGGTTGATCATATGCAAGAAATCATCGAAGATGCTTACTATGGTTACAAAGAAAGACCAGGACGTCTTAAATAATTGATTATCAGTCAGAGGCAGGAGTAATCCTGTCTCTTTTTATAATTTTCTAAAATATAAGAGTTTGAGGATTTGACAAAAAGAGTTTGGAAATATGATAAAGAGAAAGGACAAAAGACTTTTAACTATGGTAATTTAGATAAATTAGAGTCTTTGAAAAGCATAAAACTGAAATGAAAATCGACGTCAGCGCTTGCAATTAAACTCAAATAGTTATATAATAGGTTTGTTGAAAGGTGATTTGTAGTGATTCAAGTTACTCTTTTCACAATAAAATTTTCATGATTTTCATAAGGAGGAAATCACTAATGGTAGTTAAAGTTGGTATTAACGGTTTCGGACGTATCGGTCGTCTTGCTTTCCGCCGTATCCAAAACGTAGAAGGTGTTGAAGTTACTCGCATCAACGACCTTACAGATCCAGTTATGCTTGCGCACTTGTTGAAATACGACACAACTCAAGGTCGTTTCGACGGTACTGTAGAAGTTAAAGAAGGTGGATTCGAAGTTAACGGTAAATTCATCAAAGTTTCTGCTGAACGTGATCCAGAACAAATCGACTGGGCTAACGACGGTGTAGAAATCGTTCTTGAAGCAACTGGTTTCTTTGCTAAGAAAGAAGCTGCTGAAAAACACTTGCACCCAGGTGGAGCTAAGAAAGTTGTTATCACTGCTCCTGGTGGAAACGACGTTAAAACAGTTGTATTCAATACTAACCACGACGTTCTTGACGGAACTGAAACAGTTATCTCAGGTGCTTCATGTACTACAAACTGTTTGGCTCCTATGGCTAAAGCTCTTCAAGACAACTTTGGTGTTGTAGAAGGATTGATGACTACTATCCACGCTTACACTGGTGACCAAATGATCCTTGACGGACCACACCGTGGTGGTGACCTTCGTCGTGCTCGTGCTGGTGCAGCTAACATCGTTCCTAACTCAACTGGTGCTGCTAAAGCTATCGGTCTTGTAATCCCAGAATTGAACGGTAAACTTGACGGATCTGCACAACGCGTTCCAACTCCAACTGGATCAGTTACTGAATTGGTAGCTGTTCTTGAAAAGAACGTTACTGTTGATGAAGTGAACGCAGCTATGAAAGCAGCTTCAAACGAATCATACGGTTACACAGAAGATCCAATCGTATCTTCAGATATCGTAGGTATGTCTTACGGTTCATTGTTTGACGCAACTCAAACTAAAGTTCTTGACGTTGACGGTAAACAATTGGTTAAAGTTGTTTCATGGTAC
Organism: Streptococcus sp. oral taxon 061; assembly: GCF_964211575.1. Classification (GTDB taxonomy): domain Bacteria; phylum Bacillota; class Bacilli; order Lactobacillales; family Streptococcaceae; genus Streptococcus. The sequence goes on from NZ_CAXOQQ010000007.1 coordinate 121,271, forward strand.
GACAACGAAATGTCATACACTGCACAACTTGTACGTACTCTTGAATACTTCGCAAAAATCGCTAAATAATTCCTGAGTCGATAAAAGCAAGACCAACTGGTCTTGCTTTTTTGTATCTATCATAACAAAATGGATGATTTTATCATCCATTTTGTTTTAATTCTCTTTCAAATGTATCTGATAACGCAGTAAAACTTAATTTATTTAGGGTTAACGGGTGGATGAAAGATAGTTTGAATGCGTGTAGCATCAGTCTCTTAGTTTTTGAGTGTGGGTTGTAGAGAGGGTCTCCTAGGATTGGATGTCCGTGGTGAGATAGATGAACCCGAATCTGATGAGTTCGTCCTGTTTTTAATCTACAACGAACGAGACTAGTTTTGTTTTGAAAATTCTTTAATCGACTTACCTGGGTTTCAGCGTATTGGCCATTTTTTTGATCGATGACCCGTTTTCTACGATCATGTCGATTACGCCCGATTTTATCTCGAAAGATCAGTTCTTTGGCTTCTGTTTTTCCCTCCACTAAGGCCCAGTATTCTCGCGAAATCTCTTTTTTCTCTAATAATCGATTTAAGATAGGAAGTATGAAGGGGTTTTTAGCAAATAGTACGAGGCCACTTGTTTCTTTGTCTAGTCTATGAACGACATAGCAAGTTTGACCTACATAGGCGCTGACATGATTGAGAAGAGCAATCTCATCGGGTTGATTTCCATGCGTTTTCATACCCTCGGGTTTGTTGACAATGATCAAATGTTGGTCTTGATAGACTTCTTTGACAAGTTTGGGATTTCCCCATAGAATTTTTTTTGTAGGATAATCTTCCTCGTCGAAAATTAGTTGGCATTCATCGCCAGGTTTGATAGTTTGGTGCCAGTGAACCTCTTCTTGGTTGATGAGGATATGCTTCTTAACTCTTAAAAAATGACGTATTTTTCGAGGGATTAACAGTTGTTCTTCTAGGAAGAACTTGACCGTCATTTCGGGTAGAGACTCAGGGACAGTAAAGGTAAATTTCATACAGATATTGTAACAAAAATTAGTTTATTTGGACAGAGGAACTAGCTAAATTCTTGTCTTCCTATGGGGAAGATGATAAAATAAACGCATGAAATTAGATACATTATTTGAAAAATTTCTTTCCTTATTTAAGAAAGAAGAATCTGAAATTGAAGAAACAGAGACTAATGAAGTTGAACATGAAGGTGACGGGTCTAGTAATCTACGACGTTCAAGATCAGGGCGGAAGAAAGCTGGGGCAGTTGGTCCTATCCGAAAATTCTGGCGCCGTTATCATCTGACAAAAATTTTTCTGATTATAGGACTAAGTGCAAGCCTTTTTGTTGGGGTCTATCTATTTGCTCTAGCAAAATCGACAAATGTGACAGATTTGCAAAATGCTTTAAAAACACGTACTCTGATTTTTGACAGAGAAGAAAAAGAAGCAGGCGCCCTGTCAGGTCAAAAAGGCACCTATGTCGAACTTTCGGATATTAGTGAAGATTTGCAGAATGCTGTTATTGCGACAGAAGATAGAAGTTTCTATAAAAATAGTGGAATTAACTATGCTCGTTTTTTCCTAGCGATAGTGACGGCTGGACGCTCAGGTGGTGGTTCTACAATTACTCAGCAGTTGGCGAAAAATGCCTATCTTTCTCAAGACCAAACTGTTCAGAGAAAGGCAAAAGAATTCTTTCTAGCTTTAGAGCTAACTAAAAAGTATAGTAAGAAAGAGATTCTGGCTATGTACTTGAACAATGCCTACTTCGGAAATGGGGTTTGGGGTGTTGAAGATGCAAGTAAAAAATACTTTGGGGTTTCAGCTTCTCAACTGACGCTTGATGAAGCTGCAACTTTAGCCGGAATGCTCAAAGGGCCAGAATTGTATAACCCTTTGAATTCTATTGAAGATTCTACTAATCGTAGAGACACCGTCCTACAAAACATGGTCGCTGCTGGTTATATTGATAAGGACAAAGAAGCGGAAGCTTCGGGTGTTGATATGGCCTCTCAGCTTCAGGATGCTTACGAGGGGAAAATTTCAGACTATCGTTATCCTTCTTACTTTGATGCAGTTGTTAATGAAGCAATTGAAAAATATAATCTAACTGAAGAAGAAATTGTGAACAACGGCTATCGTATATACACGGAATTAGATCAGAATTACCAGGCTAATATGCAGGTCATTTATGAAAACACAGATCTCTTTCCAACCGCAGAAGATGGAACTCATGCTGAGTCAGGCAGTGTTGCTCTAGAGCCAAAAACAGGAGGAGTTCGAGGAGTTGTTGGTCGTGTAGCAGGAGATGATAAAGCTGGTTTCCGAAATTTCAACTATGCGACTCAATCAAAAAGAAGCCCAGGTTCAACTATTAAGCCCTTAGTTGTCTATACCCCAGCAGTCGAAGCTGGTTGGGCTCTAAATAAAGAGTTGGATAATCATACTATGGAGTATGGTGATTACAAGGTCGATAACTACGCAGGAATCAAAACATCTCCAGAAGTTCCAATGTACCAAGCTTTAGCTGAATCCCTAAACCTTCCTGCAGTAGCCACGGTTAAGGAACTTGGTATTGACAAGGCTTTTGAATCAGGCGAAAGATTCGGGCTTAACTTAACCAATGTAGATCGTGTGTTGGGTGTTGCACTGGGTGGTGGTGTGGAAACTAGTCCACTACAAATGGCGCAAGCTTATGCAGCGTTCGCAAACGAAGGTTTGATGCCTGAAGCGCATTTCATTACACGTATTGAAAATGCAAGTGGTCAAGTCATTGCTACACATAAGAATTCTCAAAAACGAGTGATAGACAAGTCAGTAGCAGATAAAATGACTAGCATGATGTTAGGGACCTTCACAAATGGGACAGGAATCAGTTCATCCCCAGATGATTATGTTATGGCTGGGAAAACAGGTACAACAGAAGCGGCCTTCAACCCGGTGTATACAAGCGACCAGTGGGTTATTGGTTATACACCTGATGTGGTAATCAGTCACTGGCTCGGTTTCCCGACAACCGATGAAAATCATTATCTAGCAGGTTCAACATCAAATGGCGCCGCTCATATTTTTAGAAGTATGGCAGAAACAATTCTTCCTTATACACCAGGAAGTACATTTACAGTTGAAAATGCCTATAAGATAAATGGAATTGCTCCTGAAAATGTTACGAATCAGTCTACTGACAATGCTAGAGGGCAGTCAAATGACTCTATAAGTGACATTCAAAGTCGAGCTCAGAACCTTATTGATGAAGCAGAAAAAGCTATTTCAGATGCAAAAATTAAAGAAAAGGCAAAAACTGTTTGGGATACAATTGTAGATTTGTTCCAATAAATTTTTAAAAGACAAGAGCATAACTCTTGTCTTTTTTTATATCCTAAAAAGTCCCAAAAAACTTCCCAATGAAATATTAAACATTCAAAAAAATATAATCAGGTAAGATAAGTAACAAAATAGAAGAAATGTCATAATTCGTCTCAACCTCTGTTATACTAATGGCAGAAAAGGAGAAAGATTATGTTAGACATGAATTACCATGAAGTAAAAGCTATTGTGCACAAATGTAGAAAAGAATACTACCTTCATTTATGGGAAAAAGAAGATTGGGATCAAGAGGGAATGATTTGCCTACATGAATTATTAGAAAATTATCCTAGCTTTAAGGAAAACAAGAATAAGGAATTTTATACCTACTTCAAAACAAAGTTTCGAAATCGAATTTTGGATGCAGTTAGGAAACAAGAAAGTTATAAAAGAAGATTGGATCGACAAGCTTATGAAGAAGTGAGCGAAATTAGCCATCGATTAGGGGAAGGGGGGCTGTTGATAGATGAGTCTTACGCATTACAAGAAGTGCTTAAAGAGTATCGAGCAGGATTAGGAAAAGAAAGATTGGAGTTATTTGAACGATTGTTAGCTGATGAGCGATTCAAAGGAAGAAAAACAATGTTGAAAGAACTAAAGCATGTGCTAAGAGATTTTTCTCCAAAAAGATAAAAAAATAAACCCAATATCTTGACAAGGCAAAAAAAGTCGGTATAATAGAAAGAGTTGAAAA
>NZ_CAXOQQ010000008.1:0-105821 GCF_964211575.1 Streptococcus sp. oral taxon 061
GGTTCTTCTGGCTGTTCTGGTGTTGGCGTATCATCTGTGCCATAATTTTCTTCCTTATCAAGGATCGTTTGCAAAGCTGCTACTGTCTTCAGAACTTCTTGTGCATTGGCTTCACTTGCTGAAAGTTGCTCAGATAATTTATCCAAGTTTGACTTGAAGGCTTGACGTGCCTCTGGAGTATTCTTCAAGCTTGTCTGGTCAAACTTAACCAACTCATCCTTCCAGTTCTTCATGGCTTGGATTAACTCTGCTTTGGTATAAAGAGCACTACCTTCACCATGAGTGATGAACTGGTCAACTTGGATACCAATATTTCTCGTAGTATCATTACGTTTTGGATCCAATTGCAAGGTTACAGCATGCCAACCTTCTTCGAGTCCAGTCAAACGAACAAGAGTCTGACCACCTTGACGAGTAGTAGCTGTACCACTGAAGTACTTCTTACCGTTGTACTCAGAAGCATTACCTAGGCCATCTTGATACTCGACTTTTCTACCGTCTAGCGTTACTCTGTAGATACCATGTCCTGGATCTACATATCCTTTGATTTCAAGACCTGTTCCGTAGAAGTAGGCTGTTACGCTGGCATTTTTCTTCTGCTCTTCTGTCAAACGTCCAAATGACGCCCATGATTCTGTATTTTGGTATTTATCAGCTGAGTTCGTTTCATGGTTCCAACCTGGACTATAGTCAAGCTGAGTTGCCTGATCGTCATAGCTTGTCTGGTCTTTTAGGAGCAATTCTGCCTTCATCACTCGAATAGTAGCTTCTGAAGCAAAACCAAGAAGGGCATTGTCAGAAACGCTGGTCATTTTCACCTTGAAGTCAAAGATTGAATCAGCTTGCTCTGTAAAGTCGATAGTTGGAATCGTGATTGTTTTCTCAGTTTCACCGTCTTGGAAGGTCAAGTCAGCAGTTGTGTCCTTGTACACTTTACCATGAACCCCTGTTCCTGGTTCTGTTACGACATGGACTGTTGCTGTTCCTTTGCTACCACCAACACGCTTAATGGTTACAGTAACCGGTTGACCTTTTTGGACTTCATAAGTTGTTTCTTTCATCTCAAACATACCTTTACCGGCATTGTTGAGCGTGTAGATACCTTCAGTTGCAATAGGTTTACCAGTCTTGTTAACGAGTTTGATGGTATGTTCACCTGGAGCTAAGTCATCTGTTTCATAAACCATCTGGCTACGTTTACGAGCTGCATTATTGGTTTGCACGTCTGCAACCTTTTGACCATCCACGTAAACGGACATTTCACCGTGGTTTGGATCCACTGTAGATACGACATAAGCCTTAGTTCCGTTGAAGCGGTATGTTACACTAGCATCTTTTTGGTTAGTCCACATAGATGTTCCGCGGACGCCTTCAGATTCATCATACCAAGTTGTATTCTCTTTATCAGCAGTTGTATTTGAATGGTAATCTAGTCCTAGAGGGTAACCATCTGTCTTCTCGATACTGCTTGGTGTCTTATAAACAGAGAAGTTTGTCAAGATTGGAGTCGCTTGTGCACCAGTAATGGTTACACGAATCTTTTGTGCCTCTACTGGTTGACCTTGGATAAGACGACGATAACCAACAGTCGACCCTTCACCGTATGGAACCCAACGACCATTGAGTTCAACTTCAACCTTGAAGCCAGAGATACGTTGACCCTTAGCGATATCTTCTTTGAGTTCGACTACGTCAAAACGTCTCTTTTGTCCAAGATCGACAGTAAATTCACCTGTCTTAGCATCATTTGCTAGTGCCCAGCTCGTATCATCCTTACCATCTGTCAAATGACTTGCTTGATACAAGTGATTCTTACGAGTAGAGCTTGCAGTTACAGTTGCACCCTTAGCGAAGTCAGTCGCATACATTTGATCCAAGGTTGCTCGGAATTCTTGCAAGCGAGCCACGTCTGCATCTGCGAATTTACCTTCTTTATTAGGTGGAATATTGAGGAGAAGTGGCGTTCCACGACCAACAGACTTGAAGTAGATATCCATCAAATCTTTGATTGATTTTGGCTGTTGATTGTCATGGTAGAACCAACCTGAACGGATAGAAACGTCTGCTTCACCAACTGAGTACATATCTCCTTCTGGATCTCCATGGTTGAGATATTCATTCTTCACATCATCAGTGATTTTAGCTTTCTTGACCTTATGCCAAACTGGATCTCCTGCGATACCACGTTCATTACCGATCCAACGGACACTTGTCGGTTGAGCAGAGAAGATAGCGATATCTCCTTCAGCTTCCTTGATGTACTTGAACCACTCATCAAAGGTATACGTTACTTTTTGAGCTCCGCTACCACGCGCACCGTCCATCCAAACTTCGATGAATTTACCTTTGTTTCCGTATTTAGGATTACCAAGGATTTCCTTGAGTTGGTTGAGGTAGTATTCGTTGTACTCTTTCTCAGTTGCAACATGATATTTAGGATGGTTGGCATCCCATGGTGATAAGTAAACACCCATATTCATGTCATACTTAGTCGCTGATTTAGAGATCTCTTCGAGAAGGTCTCCCTTACCATCTTTCCATGGACTTGCAGCCACCGTATGGTCTGTATATTTAGATGGATAAATTACAAATCCGTCATGGTGTTTTACAACCATGATTGTTCGTTTGAATCCAGCATCCTTCAAAGTCTTAATCCACTGATCTGTATCAAGGTTTGTTGGATTGAAGTACTGAGGATTTTCTCTACCGTTCCCCCACTCAGAGTTGGTATAAGTATTCATACCATAGTGGATGAAGGCAGCCAATTCTTCCTTGTGGTAGTCCAATTGAGCCTTGCTTGGAAGTGGACCGTAAGCAGCAATTTCTGTTTCTTCATCTTTTGGATCAACCACTGGAGTTACAGGAGTTACAGGAGTTGCTGGTTTTGGATCTTCAATCTTTTCGTATTCAAAAATAACTTCATTCACCCCTTTATGCTTGATAGTTGCTTCTTGACTTGCATTTACTGCACGATAACCTGCAATTTCTTTGGCTTGGAAATTATGAACAAAGGAAACATCGTATTCTTTACCTTCGTTATTATCCACATCTGCAGTTGTCAACTCTTTATCAGAGTCTTTTAAGCGATAATGAATGTCAAAGGAACCTTTGTTAACTTTATAGACTACTTTAATGACACGAGTTCCCGCAGGAGCCTTGCTCACAACACTATAATCATCTTCCCAAGCGTCTTTCAATTGTTTATTGACTGGAGAATCTCCAATTGAAACAATCTCATATTTTTCTTTATTCTTCTTGAAAAAGTCAGTCTTTTCAATCTCTGTTTTATAGTTATAGTTGAATTGAGCACCAACTTCTGCCTTATCTACAAAGGTATCGTTTTCTTTGACTGGGTTATCATTTTGGTCCACATGCTCGATAACTACACGGCCATAGTCAACGCCTTCAAGGAGAGTTGCTACACCACTTTCATCGAATGAATATTTGTTTTCACCGATAACTGCTGTCTTATTTCTTAACATTTCTCCCTCTGGAGTGAAATAATAACGGCTACCGTTATCGCCTTGATACCAGCCTTTAACACCGTATTTATCAATGATGCCTTTAGCCCATGCTAATTGTTCTGGAGACAAGACTAGACCTCCACCGAAGCGGTCTTTTTCAGCAATGTTCGCATTATCAACAGTACCACGTTGGTGGATCCCAATGACCTTACCATCACCGTTGATAATTCCACCACCAGAAAGACCTGATACAGAAGTCAAACGATAGGTAACACCTACTGTTCCCTTATCATCATACTTTTCAGTATCTCTAACGACACCGTCTGCCTTATACAATTGACCTGGCACAATTGGTTCCTTCAATTCTGGAGAAGTTGAATCTGTAGGATAGCCAATTGTGCTCACAGGTTCTCCAGCTTTGTATTCCCGATGCTCTGCTAACGGAGTAAAGGTTGCTGCCTTATTTGGACTTGCAATCTGTACTGGAACTGGAGCCACAACCAAGGCTAGGTCATTTTTGTACCCTTCACCAAACTTTTCTTTATTCCAGAAATGAATATCCTTTTCTTGGAACAAAACAGTTTTTCCTGAAGTTGGCAATGATCTTTCTTTTGGAGTATTAGAACCAACATTGTAGTAGAACTTAGCAGAATCACCACCACGGATAGATCCCGCATTGGTATCTGCATTCTTGACTAAGAAGTTGTGTGCTACTGTCAAGATAATATTTGGCGCAACAAAGATACCAGAGCCTGAATTGAGATAATCCTGTTTCCCACCATTTGCAAGTGGAGAGCTAAAAATACTATAAACCATAGTCGCAGATGTAGCTGGTTGACCTTCATAGTCAATATGCTTGAGATCCTGACCACCATTGATAATGGCTCTATTTTCTTTTTCACCTTCAGTTGTACTTGCTTCTTCAGCTTTTAAAATACTTTTAGTTTCAACTTTTGGGCTATCTTTTTCTGATACAATGGCTGAAGTATCCAGTTTTTTCACTGGTGTATCAGGATAAGCACGGTCAGGAATTTCTGCTGGAAGTAAATCTCCAGCCTCTTCAGTAGTTTTAGTTTCTTCTGTTACTTTTTCTGAAGCAGGAGCTGCTTGTTTAGCAACTTCTTCTTTAACAGGACTCACTACTTCTTTAGTTTTCTTAACTGCTTCCGCTTTTTCTTTATCGACATCGATTACTTCTTTTGCTTGACCTTCTACTTCCAGTTTTGGCTCTAACACAACTTCGTTAGCGGCAACATTTCCAGATGCAAAAAAAGCCAGTCCAACTGCCACAGAGGCTACACCAACCGTTAGTTTACGAATACTGAATATACGACTTCTTTCAAAAAAATACTGTTTCATCAAATTCTCCTAATGAACAAAAGCAGTCAGCTACTGCAAGAGCCCAGTTTCTGCTGGTGACAATTTTATTTCTCCGTACCTACTATAAAACTCTTCTTCCTCCCACTCTTATCTTCTGTTAAATTCATATTTAGAAATCGCTTACATTTTTCTGAATAAAAAAATGACTTGATTTTACAAATGCTTTTTCGAGATTTCTCAGTATAATAAATATACTATATTATTCCAAGAAATGCAAGGGCTTCCAAAGTTTTATTAAAGTTTTACCTATCTTTTTTCCTGCCAAAAAAACCTAAATTGGCAAAGCCAATTTAGGACTGTTTGGTTCTAAAATGATAATATGCACCGAGCATACCAGCAGTATTCTGATGGTGAGCAAATTCAAGTCGAGTCTTGTCTGCCAAGCTTGGAACAAGCGAATCTTTCAAAGCCTTACGGATTTTTGGTTTCAAAATTGCTTCTTGCCCCATGATACCACCACCAAGGATGACAACTTCTGGATTGGCAACATAACAAATATTTGCGAGACCCTTGCCAAGGTAATCCACCATACGGTCAATCCCCTCCATACAGAGTTTATTGCCTTCGGTAGCTTCTTTGAAAATTCTGCGACCGTTCCACTGTTCCACTTCATCTCCATGTGCATCTGCTACATACTTAACAAGAGCTGTCGTAGACGCTAAATCCTGGAAGGCTCCATCCTGCATGTGCAGATAACCAACTTCACAGGCAGAATTACTAAAGCCATGAAAAACTCGGCCATCAATGATTAAGCAACCACCGATACCTGTTCCAATTGTCAAACAAAGGGTAATACTTGCACCCTTTCCTGATCCAGAGACAGCTTCAGCAAGCCCTGCACAGTTAACATCATTTTCAATTTCACAAGGAATGTTAAAGCTTTCTTCAATTTCCTTTTTAAATTGGGTTCCAGCATAATTTGGAATCTGTGGACCAGCGTAGAAAATCTCACCCTTATCAGGATCAACCATTCCCGCTGAGGAAATGGCTACACCTGACACTGGTCCTTTTTCTAGATAGCTAGCTACGATATCTTTTGTTTTCTGTAAGATGTGTGGACCACCCTTGTGCGCCTCAGTCGCTACTTCGTTAGACTCTACAAGTTGTCCATCTTGGTCAATTAAACCGTATTTGATATTAGTTCCACCAATATCAATTGCAACGTAATTAGTCATAAAGCCTCCTGTTGATTAGAGGAAACGCTCCTTAGTTTCACGAATCAATTGAGCAGCTGCTTCTACAACTGGACGATCTTCTTCGGTCACTGGTGTAAGTGGAGAACGAACTGATCCGATATTAAGTCCTTCATTGATTTTCAAGACTTCTTTAATCACACAGTACATATTACCATGAGCTGCAGTCAATTTACCGATGATTGCGTTGATAGCGTATTGCAATTCACGTGCTGTTTCTAGGTCTTTATCCGCAATCAATTGGTTGAGTTTCAAGAAGAGTTCTGGCATAGCACCATAAGTGCCACCGATACCAGCTTTTGCTCCCATGAGACGTCCACCTAAGAACTGCTCATCTGGACCATTAAAGACGATATGATCTTCGCCGCCAAGGCTAACGAATGTTTGGATATCTTGAACTGGCATTGAAGAGTTTTTAACACCGATAACACGTGGGTTCTTCAACATTTCTGTGTAAAGACTTGGAGTCAAAGCAACACCAGCCAATTGAGGAATGTTGTAGATGACATAGTCTGTATTTGGTGCAGCAGCACTGATGTCATTCCAGTATTTTGCAACTGAGTATTCAGGTAAGCGGAAGTAAATTGGTGGGATTGTTGCAATAGCATCCACTCCCAAGCTTTCTGCATGACGAGCAAGTTCGATACTATCTTTAGTATTGTTGCAAGCCACGTGAGCAATGATAGTCAACTTGCCTTTAGCAACTGCCATGACTTCTTCCAAGATCAATTTGCGGTCTTCTACGCTTTGGTAGATACATTCACCTGAAGAACCATTGACATAAAGCCCTTGAACACCTTTATCAATAAAGTATTGTACCAAGGCACGAGTACGTTCTGGGCTAACTTCACCCGCATCATCATAACATGCGTAGAAGGCAGGAATGACACCTTCATATTTTTTTAAATCTGACATAGATTTCTCCTAAGATTTCTTTTTTCTGCTTTGAGCAGATGATTTTTTACTATTTTAGTATACACCTTGTGAAAAGCGCTTTCAATACATCCAAGTCACTTAGATTTTAATTTCTATTCATCTTCCATAGCTTTTCATGTTTGAAAGTAGTTTCATATCGTTTTCAATCTGCTTGATATTTAGCAAACAATTTTTCCATTAATCCAGCTTGGCAAAAGGCAAGAAGACCAAAGCCAAAGAGTAGAAATGCTGAACCACCAAGCACTAGAGTAAAGCCTGATAGATAGAGAAGCATAATGATTAACAAAATAATCGCAAGCATCAAGAAGAACCACACGAAGTTAAAACTTACCAAAAGTAAGCCCTTTTGGAGCACTTCTTTCCAAGTTAATTCATAGCGTGCAGCAATTGGATAGCTAGCCAACATAACTAGTGTTAAAAATATCAGAATTCCCAAACAAATAGCTTTAATGAGTTGAAAGGCAACTCCAGTTTGACTCCAAAATAGTGATAAGTCAACCACACTGATCAAAAAGATTCCTAATTCCAGCAAACCTAACTGAAAACCTAATTTCAAATTTTGCTTAAAGGCTCTAATATAAATTTTGAAAACAGGAATACGACGGCTGCGCTTCACTTCAAAGATTGTCTGATAGAGACTGATTTTAGCTACCCCAATAGTCACAATAGGCAAACAAGACACAACAAAGAGTAGGTTAACCGTCACGATATCTAACACTTTCTCGCAAAAACGCATAAGAAAGTTATCCGTATCGAATGCCGCTTTTATCAATCCAGATCCTTTATGTGCCATTGTTTGCTCCTCCTAACTGACTAATCGATTAAAATTTTAAATAAATATTTGCGAACTTTATCTTCCATACCTGCATAACCGTTAGGCTGATGAGGCTCCCCTGGGAAGAAGACTGCAAAATTGTGATAACCCAACAAAAGTGGGTATTGTTCGTGACAGTGAACAAAGCCGATGTCACTAGCTTCATCAAATGCTACTGCCTCGTCCTTAACACGAGAACCGTAACTTGAGTATTCATGCCCTTCAACCAACAAATGCAAGTCTGCATAGTTTTTATGGTATTCAAAGCGATCATTTTCTTCTTTATTAAGAACATTTTCTTGTACAACTAGGAAAACTTTATCCCCATCAATCTCGTATTTACCTAATTCAAAACTATCCTTACGATGCTCATAGAGATAATTGATAGCCTTGTCCAGATTTGGGTGAATTCCTTTGTAAAAGCTAATGTTTTTTAAATCATCAAAAATCATAGTAATTTCCTTTACCTGATTAATACCTTCAGACATAAGATGTCTAGCCAGTAAGTTTATAAGTGTCTAACAAAACTTCGTGAAGCAAGCAACTCCTCTCCATTTTGTAGACACTTATATATCCTGTATTCTCTTAGTCTATCAACTATACTTCTGTATACTGATAAACAGATTGTACGATATTCAATATTCGCAGAGTATTATCCTTTGACAGCTCCCATAGTAATACCTTGAGTGAAGGATTTTTGGAAGACAAGGAAGACTGTTACGATTGGCACAGCTGCAAGAGCAGCCCCTGCCATAATTAAACCATAGTTGGTTGCCATCTCGGCCTGCATAGTCGCAACCCCGAGTGAGATGGTCAAGTTTTGACGTGAAGTCAACATTACCAATTGCATGAAGTAGTCATTCCATGTATTGATGAAGGTAAAGATTGCAAGAGCTGCAAATCCTGGTTTCACAATAGGGAAGGCTACGCTCCAGAAGGTACGAATCTCACCACATCCATCGATTTTAGCAGATTCGAGCAATTCTGTAGGAATGTTTTCACTAAATTGTTTCATGAGGAAGACCCCAAATGGCCATCCGATCAAAGGCAAGATAACTGCCCAAAGAGTGTCATGGATTCCCATGAAGTTGACGATACGTACCAATGGCACAAGGACAACTTGTTTTGGAAGAGCCATGGCAGCGATAAAGATAGCGAAGAGAATGCGTTGTCCATAGAAACGTTTCTTAGCCAATACATATCCTGCTAGGGATGAAGTTGCACAAACCAAGAACATAGTTACCAATGAAATGAAGACTGAGTTCCACATCCATTGTAAGGCTGGGTTTTGCACCATCAATTGTTGGAAGTTCTCCATTGTTGGAGCTTTAGGGAACCATTGTGGTGGAATCATAATGGTATCTGGTTGTGATTTGAATGCACCTGTCAAAATCCAGTAGAATGGAAAGATAAACAGTACAGTCAATAAAAGCAAGAAGATGGTTGAAATAACAGTGAAGGCTGTTAAAGGTTTCTTTTGTGTAGATTGCATAGCTGTCTCCTTTCTATTAATATTCTACGTCGTTTCCAAGTACTTTAAATTGAACAAAGCTGACGATAGCGATCATAACTGCCAAGAATACACCAATAGTATTGGCATAGCCATACTCAGTCAATTGGAAGGCTTTCTCGTATAGGTAGTACATAAGTGTACTTGTTGAGTAGTTCGGACCACCGGAAGTCAAAAGCTGAATCAAAGCGAAACACTGGAATGAGTTGATTGTTGTAATGATTGCGATATAAAGAGTTGTTGGAAGGAGGCTTGGCCATTTAATCTTCCAGAAAACTTGTAACTCAGTAGCTCCGTCGACACGCGCCGCTTCAACAAGAGAGTTGTCAATATTACCCATTGCAGCGATGTAGAGGATGATTGGTTGACCAACTGATGTTGTCAAAAGAATAATCATAATCGCCATCAAAGCCCAGTTTTTGTCACCCAACCAAGAAATGTTTTGGCTAATGATATGGCTTGACTTAAGTACGAAATTCAAAATACCTGATAGAGGATCATAAATCCATTTCCATACAACCGTTACGGCAACACTACCAGTTACAACAGGAAGGAAGAATACGAAACGATAGAAGGATCTAGCAACTGCATTTTGTTGGTAAGTTTGTGATGCCACAAATAGTGAGAAGAGTACAACGACTGGTACAGATCCGATAACTAAGATTACGGTATTAATCAAAGATTTTGTAAAGACAGGGTCTTTAAACATGCGGATGTAGTTGTCAAGTCCCACAAACTCAAAGCTAGTCATCGAGTAGTTAAAGAAACTAGTGATGAATCCCATGATCATTGGAGCTAGGACAAAGACGGTAAAGAAGATTAATACTGGTGCTAAGAATGCGTAGGAAATAACTGTTTCCCGCATACGAATTTTATTGACTTTCACAGTCGGCACCTCACTTTCAAATAGTTTTTGTTTTTTTAATTGTTGTCTGACACTGATGTAAAATCAAAATGAAATTTTTTTCACGAAAAGCCTATGTAAGAACTTCATTTTAATTTTGACCTGTCAGTTTCTTACATTTTTTAAACAAAACTCCCCCTTTTCGTACACAAATGTGCACAGGGAAAAGGGGGGATTTTACTTTTTATTTAGGGCTTATTGTTTAGCTGCTTTTTTGATTGTTTCATTCGCTTTTTCAGTGAATGTCTTCAAAGCTGCAGCAGGTTCTTGGTCACCATTAGATACTGCTTGCAACATTGGGAACCATAGAGTTCTCATTTCAGCAAATCCGTCGATTGTGTTGTAGTATGGAGAGTAGTATTGAGTCCAACCACTGATTGTTTCCATACGTTTGTCGTCGTAAAGTTTACCAAATGAAGTACGAACTGGGAATGCTCCTGTACGAACTACGTCTTTAGGACCCCACTCTTTATCATCAGCGATGAATTGGATGAATTTCTTAGCTGCAGCAACTTTCTTTTCATCCTTGTTGTTAAATACTGCAAATCCGTTTACAAGGTACTCAAGAGCTGGTTTGCCTGAATCAGATGGGAATGGAACTTCTACCACTTCAACTTTACTTGCTTCCAACAATTTAGCTTGGATACCGTTTTGAGCTGGTGCCCAAAGGATTGTGTATGATGTTTGACCGTTTGCAAAGTTTTGGATATCTGCTCCACCGTCAAATTGTGAACCGTTGTTCAACAAACCATCTTTAATCCAGCTAGTTGCTTTTTCAAGACCTTTGACGAACTTAGGATCATCAGTTGTGTATTTAGTAACTTCTTTGTCTGTTACAGAAGCACCGTAAAGGTTAGAGATGAAGGCACGTGTTCCTTGGTCTCCCCCTTGACCAGAACTGAACAATGAACCTGGAGTGTATCCTTTATCTTTAAGTGCTTTCAAGACTTTTTCAAAATCATCTGTTGTCCAACCTTCTTTAACAAGGTTAGCTACACCAGCATCTTCCAACATTTTCTTGTTCATAGCCATGTAGAATGGTGCAGAACTGATTGGATACATGTAAGCTTTATCACCAGCTTTACTTGCTTGAATGATGTTTTCGTTGTTAACATCTTTAACAAATTCATCTGTAAAGAGGTCATTCAACTCAGCCAATTTACCATTTTTACCGTAATTGATGATACGACCTGGTGCATCGAAAAGTACATCTGGAGCAGTTCCAGCTTCAATAGCTGTCGTGATTTTTTCTGGACCAGATTTGAAGTCGATTGTTTCTAGTTTAACTTTGATATCTGGGTTTGCTTTTTCGAAAGCTTCGATGATAGATTTTTCATAAGTTCCTACACCATCACCAGATTTTTCTTGAGTGAAGACTGGGAAAGCCCACCAAGTGATTTCAGTTTTCCCTGCATCACTTGCAGCGTCTTTTTTAGCGTCTGATTTGCCACAAGCAGCAAGAGATAGAACAGCAGCACCCGCAAGTACTGTACAAGCTAGTTTTCTAAATTTCATTAGTATTCTCCTAAATGATGATATGCGTATCCAAAACGGATAATGAGTATTGACAACTTTGTATACGTTTACATTTTATTTTACGAATCAACCACTCTCCTCGTGTTTTAATTGTCTTATTTGAGACCTGCAACAAATCGTTCCGTGATCTCTTTTGGTCTAGTAATAGCTCCACCAACTACGATGCCTCGCACTCCGTAACCTAGGATTTGCTTAGCCTGTTCTGGTGTGTGAATCTTACCTTCTGCGATGACGTCTACTCCTGCATCACACAGTTTCTTAATCAATTCAAAGTCTGGGCCATCCACTTTCGGGCTATAAGATGTGTAACCTGACAAGGTTGTTCCAACAAAGTCAATTCCCGCTTCAACCGCTGTTAGTCCTTCTTCAAAGGTACTTGTGTCAGCCATCAAGAGTTGATTTGGATATTTTTCTTTGATTTGACGGATGAATTCTTGAATCTCTAGGCCATCATGGCGTTCTCTCTTGGTACAATCTAGAGCGATTACCTCAATATCTAGAGCTGCTAGTTCATCTACTTCTTTCATGGTAGCAGTGATGAATGGTTCCTGTGGTGGATAATCACGTTTGATAATTCCGATAATCGGAAGATTTGTAACCTCTTTGATTTCCTTAATATCCCGAACACTATTTGCTCGGATACCGACTGCTCCACCTTGCTCAGCCGCTTTGACTAGCAAGGGAATTACACCTCCCGCTTCTGTATAAAGCGGTTCGTGAGGAAGTGCCTGACAAGAAACGATGATTCCATCTTTAATCTGCTCAATCAAAGCTTCTTTACTGATCTGTAGCATCCACTTTCCTCCTTTTCTTTTTTTCTTATGAGTCTATTATATATCATTTTTGAAGCGCTTTCAACAACTTGTACTAGAATAGATTGAAGTTTCAAAACAATTTTATGAAACAGAATCTCCTGAAAGTAGTTTCAGGGAGAAATACCCAAGTTTGAATCGCATTCCATCCACTTATTCCTACTAGAATCTTCGCTTTCTGCAAATAAAAAGCCTGTAACGAATGAACGTTACAGACCCTTCTAATATAAGTCTAAACCTTTTTTATAGAGACTTTTTAGATTCAATGTTGCCATTAATCTTCTTTTTTCTTAGCTATTCCAAACAAGCCGAGGAGCATTCCAACCATTCCTACAGATACTAGAGGAGTTGAAACCTCACTTCCTGTTGCAGGGAGGGTTGGTTGTTGTGGTTGAGCTGCTGGAGCTTGATATGTCTTGTCTTGTTGTGCTACTAAAGTGACAAGCGGTTTTTCTTCAACCTTATATTCCGGAAGTTCGTTTTTGGCTGCCTCGACTGCATTTACTCCGCCTGTGAATTCTGGAAGTTCATGCTTAAGGGCTTGAACTGCATTTGCTCCACCTGTGAATTCTGGAAGCTCATTCTTGAGCGCTTCAACTGCGTTTACTCCGCCTGTGAATTCTGGAAGCTCATGAACTGCAGCTTCGACTGCATTGACACCACCTTCGAATTCTGGAAACTCATTCTTGAGCGCTTCAACTGCGTTTACTCCGCCTGTGAATTCTGGAAGCTCATGAACTGCAGCTTCGACTCCATTGACACCACCTTCGAATTCTGGGACTTCCACCGTTGGCGCTGCTTCGTCACCGACTGTTGCACTAGGTTCAGTGTACTCAGGGAGCTCTGTTACAACCGCTTCGTCGTCATTGACACCTCCTTCGAATTCTGGGACTTTTACTGTTGGTGCTGCTTCATCACCTGCTGTTCCAATAGCTTCAGTGTACTCAGGAAGTTCTGTTACAGCTGCTTCGTCACCGTTGACACCTCCTTCGAATTCTGGGATTTCTACTGTTGGTGCGGCTTCATCACCTGCAGTTCCAATAGCTTCAGTGTACTCAGGAAGTTCTGTTACAGCTGCTTCGTCGCTATTGACACCACCTGTAAATTCTGGGACTTCGTGGATTGCCGGTTCCCCTTTTGAGGTCTCCACTGGATTATATTCTGGAACTTCATGTACTGCCACTTCGTCACCATTGACGCCTCCAGTGAACTCTGGAACTTCATGAATGGCAGGTTCTTTACCATTAATTCCACCAGGGATTCCTGCATCTTCAAGGCTAACTGGCAAATTATGCATGCTCTCAATCGCACCATCAACTATCTCTGTAACTTCTTGGCCAATATCTTCTTTTTTGACAACAAATAGCAGTGTTTTTGTATCGTACTGAGTTAAGAAGGTTGCTAGGTTTCCATTCGCTAATTTAAGAACAGGAGCTTGGTTTACCAAGACTTCTGAATCAAATTCTAGTGCAACAATATTGTTACCCATATCTACTGCACTTTTTACTTTTGCTTTAGTTGGTGCAACCATATCTTTACTCAAGAAATCCCAGTTGAATTTCTTATAAGACAAAGTATATTCATTTTGATTGGCATCTGCATGTTCATAAAGTAAGCCAAATTCACCATTCCCAAGATCTTGCAATGAGTTATAGGCAAATTTACCACTTTGAATTGGATTATGTTTAAGCCAAGTTAATTCTCCGTTAGCTTCCACACGTGCCAAGTGTACCAAACCATTGTAGCGTCCTGGTCCACCTGCGTTACTGAGGATGATATATTCCTTACCGTCTTGTACTGTATGAATGGCTGACATTTGAACATAGACATCTTTGACATCTGAATAGCGCTTCACGTCTTTTTCCCAAGTCGCTCCGCCATCTTTACTTGTTGCAACCTGCAGATCTCCTGTCAATCCACGCATGAAGAGTTTGAGGTCTCCGTTGTTCAACTGAACAACAGTTGATTCAGTATTTTGAGCACCTGGATTATTCATAGTTGAAGAGTGAATTGTTTGGTTACCTACTGGACGGTTATCATTGACTGCTTCACCTGCTTGCCAAGTTTCACCATGGTCATCAGAGTAAATGACGCGTGAAGACTGAGAACCACTCAAGTAAGATACGTTATTTGTAGTATAGACTGGGATAACTAGGCGACCTTTGTGTGGTCCTGAATGCAAGGCAATACCTGTACCAGGCCCTGTTCCTAAGAAGTGCATCCAGTCCTTACGAATACCGTATGTAATATCTTTTGGTGCAGACCAAGTTTTTCCATCGTCATCACTGTAAGACATCCAGAGATAGTTGGTATTTGAAACTCTAAAAATATTCTTGTCACTGTATTCGAAATAGACATTACCAATCAGTTCTTCACCCTTGTATAGATTACCCTTATCGCTATAAGCTGGTTGTTTAGGATCAACTACAACACGGTATTCTGTTTTTCTATTTTCAGGGTCAAAAACTTCACCATTTTCACGGATAGTATAACGTCCCGCATCACCTTGTTTGTACAAGACTTGATAAACCTTGTCTCCAATTTGCTCATAGGCTTGTGGAGCTTTCCCAGGAAGAGAGAACACTGCTTTCCCTTCAAGGAACATATCATAAATTGAGAAAATTCTCTTGGTTTTCGGATCTTGGACTAAAGCCATGTCAATATTAACTGGAGATGGCCATTCTGGATTTTTAGCTTTTTCATTGTCACGAGGATTAGAGATGGTAATTCTATCTCCCCATGTCTTCCCATTGTCATCACTACGACGAACAACCATACCAATATCACCCCAGTCAGAGTGATGCAAGCGTCTTTCATCCGTTCCAGCAATCAAGGTTCCTTTATCAGTTTTAAGAAGGGCTGGAATACGGTAACTTGCAATACCATCTTTATTTGGTTTGCGGTTTACACCGCCTTCAAATACATCTAGCTTTTCAGTAACTTTTGCACCTTCAGGAAGTTTTTTCTCCAAGTCGCCTCTTTCAAAAAATTGACTACGTTTTTTCACTTCTTCTGGAGAAAGAGTACGATCATAAATCGTTAAATTACGGACCTTAAGATTAGTGCCCCAATGGTTTTTGCCTTTACGTTTCAATGTACCAATTTGCATACGATTGACATCTGGCATGTCTTGGATGAAACGACCAGACTGAGGACTTGTTCGAGACAAGACACCATTTACATAGACGCGAACTTGACCATTTGGTTGGTCTGCATTTGGTCTTTCAACTGTAAAGGTTACAGAGTTCCACTGACCCGGCTTAATCTTCAAAGGAGCAGTTTTATAATCACCATAGAAATGTTTCCCATTGGCATCACGACCTTCAACGATAGCTGTGTTGTTAAGGATTGCCATGGTGAAGTATTCATCTACTTTGGTATCGCTTGAAACTGAGAAAAGACTGTATAAATTTGGTGCAGATGCATCTGGTTTGAACTCCATATGAATAGTCGCATTCTGAAGTTTTTTAACCTTGTCCAGCTCGTCTTTCATGTCAACTATTTGACCATTTGAAGGATTGGTTTCAACATCCTCTTTTTCAACGACAACATTGGCATTTTCTAATTCTCTTGCGTAGAAGTCACGCGGGACGCTACCGACTTCCTCATTCTCAGTTTCAGCTGCTGGAGTTTCAGTTTCTGTTGGTTTTTCAGTTTCTGTTGGTTTTTCAGTTTCTGTTGGTTTTTCAGAACCTGGGTTTGCTTTCAACTCTTCACGATTTACTTCAGTTCCTTTATCTGTCGCTGCTGCCAACTTATCCGCAAGTTCCTTATCTATGTTAGCTAGATTTCCTGATTCTACTTCTTTTGGCAATTCTGGCAAAGCTTGTCCAGCTGTTTCACCACTGGTTGCTGGAGCTTCTTGAGCTAAAACTGGTGAAGCACCAAAAACAACTGCTCCAATGACTACTGATGCAGCTCCTACTGTAAATTTTCGAATTCCATAGCGTTCTTTCCGTTCAAAATCTCTCTGTGTCATATATTTCCTTCCATTTTTCACAAAAATAAAGCGCTTTCTTTTTTGCTTAAAAATTTTAGCCCTTAGGGCTTTGAGCAAGAAAGAAACTGTATTGTTGATGGGTTTCTCCCATTCTTTTCATCTGAATTTCTGTTGCGTTTTTCTACTTTATATCCTAAAGCAAGCAACAATTTTACTCCTTTCGACTTGATGTTATACCTATTATATAATAAATATTCTAAATAATAGCCTTAGTAATCTATAATAGAATTTACTTTCAGATATATTTCTATGATTCAAACTTTTTGAAACTACTTTCTTTAATCTTCCAAAAATAAAGTCCTGATTTTGACAGGACTCTTTTTACATATTTCTAACGACCAAGATAGGTAAAGGGAATCTCACTACCACACAACCAGTTGTAAACCTGGTCATTGACATGGACATTCATAGCCTCGTGGGCATATTCTGGCATGAGACGATAGCTCTTTTCACAAGTCAAACGATTGTAAATGGCAAACTGGGTGATTGGATAGCAGACATCGTCATCAAGCCCCGTAATCATTCTCACCTCACCTTTGATGCGATGAGCAAGGTTTTTCACATCGATATAACCAAGCGTCTCCATAATTTGTTCTTCTGTTTCATGGAATGGATCATGAAACTTAAAATAACGGAAGAGTTCATCATAAGCTTCACTGGTATTCCCAATTTCTAATACTCGTCTAAAGTCTGACAAGAATGGATAGATAGCCACTGTTCGCTTGATACGTGGATTGAGCCCTGCAGCCACTAAAGCCAGCGCTCCTCCTTGCGAAGCTCCATAACTAGCCAACTGCTCTTCATCTACTTGCGGGAAGCTAGCGACAATTTCAACCAATTGATAAATATCTAGATAGACATCTTTATAGAAGAGCTGCTCTTTTCCTTCTACTGCACCACGGATGATTTGGCCCTTTACTGTATTTCCGAGAGGCGAACGTAAACCATCTTGTGAGTAACCAGATTGCCCACGAACATCCATCGATACAACCCCATAACCAGCGACGGTAAAGGCTAGCATATCTGTCCAATCCCAGCAACGTCCCATATAACCATGGAAGTGGAAAATGACAGGCGCTTTCTCTTCTGATTTTGGTAAGACTACACGCGCATAAACAAGGCCATCACGTGTACCTTTAAAGGTTAACTCATAGCACTTCACATTTGGAATATGAAAGTCACGTTCCTCTAGTTGGTAGTCTGGCAAGACCGCAACCTTGTCAATCTCACCATCCCAAAAAGCATCAAAATCCTGAGGAACTTCATCTCTTCCTTTATATGTTTTCATTTCTTCTACTAATGCTGGATTTCTCATAGAATTCTCCTTTATTTTGTAACCGTTATCATAACTGTAGCACATATGGAGAAGCAATGCAAGAAAGAAAGGGAAACGGAAAGTGGATTTACTGTCCGACCCCTGCAAGAATCCCTCTGAAAGTAGTTTTAAAAAAAATAAAAAAGAGCGATTTCGCTCTTTTCTTAGTATTTAGGAGAAGGTTGAGTTTCCTTTTGAAATGTCTTTGGGTAGTTTACTTTAATGGTCATGAAAGAGTCCTCGTTTCTTTTTGATGACTCAAGTATAGATAACAATCCTAAAAGCAAACTTAACATTATCTTAGAAAAAGCTTAATCCAGATATTCTTTCTTTTCCAGATGCAAGGCAATCATGTGCCACTCTGGGTTCTCTTGCCAGTTAGGGAGAGAACTGATATAGCTGGCTACCTTTCTAGCTTCCTCAAGGATTGGGAAGTCTTCGATGATATCAGCTACATGAAACTCTGGTAGACCTGACTGTTTGGTCCCAAAAATCTCACCCGAACCGCGCATTTTCAAATCTTCTTCTGCAAGGACAAAACCATTGGTCGTTTCCGTCATGATGCGCATGCGGTCTTTGCCAGAGTCAGTTTTTGGATTGGCCACTAGAACTGCATAGGACTGCTTATCTCCACGACCGACACGACCTCTGAGCTGATGAAGCTGGCTGAGTCCGAAACGGTCAGCATCCATGATAATCATGACAGTCGCATTGGGAACATTGACCCCGACCTCGATAACCGTCGTAGAAACCAAGATATCTGTCTTTCTATCTTTGAAATCCTGCATAATCTGGTCTTTTTCATCACTCTTCATCTTTCCGTGTAAGAGAGCAACTTTTGCTTTTCCTGCAAAATGAGCCGACAATTCTTCCAATAATGCAATGGCATTTTTAAGGTCCAAGGCTTCAGATTCTTCAATCAAGGGCGAAATGACATAGGCTTGAGAACCTTTCTGAATTTCTCCCTCCAACCAAGTCAAAACCTGGGGCAGTTGCTCATGTTTAATCCAGCGTGTCACGATTGGTTTGCGCCCTGCTGGCATCTGATCAATAATAGAAACATCCATATCCCCAAAGGCAGTGATAGCTAAGGTCCGAGGTATGGGAGTTGCCGTCATCATGAGGACATCTGGATTTTCACCTTTTTCCCGTAAAATTCGCCTTTGCCCAACACCAAAGCGGTGTTGCTCATCGATGATAATCAAGCCGAGTCGGGCATAGTCCACGCCGTCTTGTATAAGAGCATGGGTACCGATAATCACATCGGCTTCCCCCTTGGCAATGGTTTCCAAGACCTTGCGTTTTTCTGCAGCTTTCAGTGACCCTGTCAGGAGAGCTAATCTCAAATCAGGAAAGAGACTCTCTAGACTTTCAAAATGCTGCTCTGCAAGAATCTCTGTTGGAACCATAAGGGCAGCCTGATACCCTGCCGTTACAGCTGCATACATAGCAAGACCTGCAACCACTGTCTTCCCACTTCCTACATCCCCTTGTAAGAGTCGATTCATGTGATGGTCCGACTTCATATCTGTTAGAATTTCTTGCAGGCTTTTTTCTTGGGCTTGGGTCAAGGCAAAAGGCAATTTCTCTTTCACTGCAGTTAGTTTTTCCTGAGACCAATTTAGGACCAGACCACTTCCATGAACCTTATTTTCAGACTTGAGGGTCTGTAATTGCATTTGGAAATAAAAGAGTTCCTCAAATTTGATTCGACGGAGAGCCTGTTTGTATTCTGCCAAATCTTTAGGGAAGTGCATGCCACGAACAGCCTGACTACGGGGCATGAGTTTGTATTTGTCTAGCAGGGACTGGGGGATGTTTTCTTCTATCAAGAGGTCCAGCCCCTGATCAAAGGCGGTCTTGATGACCTTAACAAGTCCTGCTTGACTGACGCCTTGCGCTAGGCGATAGACAGGCTGGAGGTCATCCTCGACTTGGGCTAAAACCTTCATTCCTGTGAGGCCTGCCTTGGCACGATCCCACTTGCCAAAGACAGCCAAGGTTGCTCCTAGTTCAATCTTGTCAGCTAGGTAGGGTTGATTGAAGAAATTAACTGCAAAAACAACCTCCCCCTGCTTGAGGCTAAAACGTAGGCGATTCCGCTTAAAACCATAATATTGAACACTGGCTGGTGTCACCACCTGACCAGATAAAACAGCCTTTTCACCGTCTTCTAGCTCTAGCACCTGCTTGGTCTTAAAATCTTCATAACGGAAAGGGAAGTAGAGCAAGAGATCTTGCAAGTTTTCAATTCCTAGTTTGGCATATTTCTCTGCTGATTTAGGTCCCACTCCTGGTAAGACATGCAAGGGTTGATGTAAATTCATGCTCTTCTCCTTTCCTTCTATTTCTTAATAATATTCTCTTGGAATTCGATCACTGAGGAGACAAACCACCTCATAATTGATAGTTCCTCGGTAAACTGCTACGTCTGTTGCAGTAATTTCTTTATCACCGTCTGAACCAATCAAGATAACTTTTGTTCCCAATGAATAAAGCTTAGGCAAACGAACCGTGATTTGGTCCATGGATACACGCCCTACGATGGGGCACAATTGTCCATCAACCAGAACTAAGAAATTCTGCATATCTCGTGTCCAACCATCCGCATAACCGATTGGCAAAGTAGCAATGACTTGCTCACTGTCTGCCTGATAAGTCGCTCCGTAGCCCATACAAGCCCCAGCTGGAACTGTTTTGACATGAACGATGGCTGTTTCCAAAGACAGGGCTGGTTTTAGTTCATAAGGCAATTCTAAAACTTGTCCACTTGGATTGAGACCATACATAGAATCCCCCATGCGAACAGCATTAAAAATCGTTTCCGCATGCCATAAAGTCGTTGCGGAGTTACTCGCATGGACTAGTTCAGGGACTTCTTGCAAGCCTGCGATTATTCCCTTGAAACATTCCAACTGTTGTTTAAAGTAGGTATCTGACTCTTCATCTGCAGTAGCAAAGTGGGTAAAGATTCCCTCAACATTGGCTCCATGTTCCTTGAGCAAAGTTTGAGCCTGTGCTGCCTCGCTTGCATCTCTAAAACCAATTCGTCCCATTCCTGAGTCAATTTTAAGGTGAACGGTTAAACCAGCTAAGTCTGACTCAGTAGCAAGGAGATTCTCAATCCATTCCAATCCTGCCACCGTCAAGCTAATATCAAAGTCCTTAGCCAATGAAAGAGATTCAACCTCAGATACTCCCAAAATGAGTATTTTCTTAGTGATACCTGCCTGACGAAGCTCGATGGCCTCATCAATATTTGACACACAAAAGCCATCTACATCATCCTGGATAGCCGTTGCAACAGCTATCGCTCCATGTCCATAGGCATTGGCTTTCACAACTGCCCATTTGAGGGTATCTTTAGGAATGTGTTCTCCCATCTGTTGGATATTGTAGCGGATTGCTTCTAGATTAATAAGGGCCTTGGTTGGTCTATGTGGACTAGTTTTCATGATTTTCCTCCAAAATAACACTAGCTGTCACAAACTGTTCTGTATGGCTAATCGATAACCAAACATTGCCTGAAAATGGAGATTTGCTGAAGTAGGGAGCCCCCTTCTCATTGTTCAAGACTTCCAAATCCTGAAAGCCTAGCTTCCCAATTCCCGTTCCCATAGCCTTTGAGAAAGCCTCTTTAGCTGACCAACGACCAGCCAAATACTCGACCTGTCTGCGACCTTTGAGACTGGCAAAGCGCTCCATTTCCTTGTCTGTCAAGACACGCTGCGCAAAACCTTCTCTTTTTTCAACTGCATTTTGTATAGAAGCTAATTCTTCAATATCGATTCCGTGTCCAACTATCATTTTCATCAAAAGGAGTTGAGGTTCCCCCCAACTCCATCCTTTTCACTTATTTTGTTAAGGTAGAATAGATTTCTTCTACTAGAGCTACTGTGTTTTCCCAGCCCAAACATGGGTCTGTAATGGAACGTCCAAAGATTTCTGGCTGGTTTTGACGACCATCTGCTAAGTAGGATTCAATCATGAAGCCTCGAGCTACCTTTTTAATCTTCTCATTCCAGTCACGGTTAAGAAGAGTTTGGCGAACAATTCGAACTTGCTCCATATACTGTTTCCCTGAATTATCATGGTTGGTATCAATCATGATAAAGGGATTTTCGAGCCCCATTGACTCGTAACGTCCAATAGCATCTAGAAGAGTTTCGTAGTAGAAGTTAGGTTCATTTTTCCCGTATTCATTCAAAGCACCGCGAAGGATGACGTGAGCCAAGGGATTTCCTGAGGTTTCAACCTCTTGGCCATGAAAGAGAAAGGTTTGTTTGTTTTGTGCTGCATAAACGGCATTAAACATCACAGATAGATTCCCAGAGGTTGGGTTTTTCATCCCTACTGGTGCATCAATCCCTGAAGCTACAAAACGGTGTTCCTGATCTTCTACTGAACGCGCACCCACGGCATGGTAACTCACCAAGTCATCAACTAAGACGAGATTAGCCGGATACAGCATTTCATCTGCTGTAGTCAATCCTGTTTCTGTAATCACTCGATAATGAAGCTGACGAACAGCCTGCAAACCATTAATCAAACTTGGGGCTTTAGAAGTATCTGGCTGATGAACCAAACCCTTGTAGCCATCTCCATTGGTACGTGGCTTTGCAGTATATACACGCATAACCATGAAAATCTTATCCGCCACTTTTTTCTGCAAGTCTGCTAAACGACGGGCATACTCAAGCACTGCTTCCTCATTATCAGACGAACAAGGCCCAATGACCAAAAGGATACGATCATCCTTACCTGAAAGGATATCTGCTAATTCTTGATCACGATTTTCCTTATGTTGCAAGGCTTCTGCAGATAGCCGTGTTTCCGCCTTAATCGCTTCAATATCGATTTCTTGACCTTTCTCGATAAATGCCATATTATTCTCCTAGTCTTTGGTAGATTTCGCGAACAAGAGCTTCCGTATTTTCCCATCCTAGACATGGATCCGTGATAGATTTGCCAAATACCTCTGGTTCATTTTGACGACCATCTTCTAGATATGACTCAATCATGAAACCACGAACATATTTTTTAATCTTTTCATTCCAATCACGGTTAATTAAAGTCTGGCGAACGATACGAATCTGCTCCATATACTGTTTACCTGAGTTATCATGGTTGGTATCAATAATGATGAATGGATTCTCAAGTCCCATCTTTTCATACTGAGCAATAGTATCCATCAAATTATCGTAGTAGTAGTTAGGAATGTTCTTCCCGTACTCGTTAAGAGCTCCACGGAGAATAGCATGCGATAGAGGATTTCCAGTAGTTTCGACTTCTTTCCCTAGGAAAAGGAAACTTTGTTTGTTTTGAGCTGCATAAATACCATTAAACATCACATTTAGATTTCCTGAAGTTGGATTTTTAAATCCTGTCGAGAAATCAGCTCCACTGGCTACAAAACGGTGCTGTTGATCCTCTACCGAACGCGCACCAACTGCCATATAAGAAATCAAGTCATCTACCAAAGGAAGATTTTCTGGGTACAGCATTTCATCTGCTGTTGTCATACCTGTTTCTGTTATCACACGATAATGGAGTTGACGAACTGCCTTAATACCATTAATAAGACTTGGAGCTTCCTTAGCATTTGGCTGATGGATTAATCCCTTATAGCCGTCGCCATTAGTACGGGGCTTAGCTGTATAGACACGCATCACCATAAAGACACGATCTTTGACTTCTTCTTGTAAAGCTGATAAGCGTTTAGCGTACTCAATCACGGCATCTTCATTATCTGATGAACATGGTCCAATTACCAACAAAACACGTTGATCTTCTCCACGAATAATAGCCTCTAACTCTTGATCTCGTTGCATTTTTTTAGCCAGTGCTTGACCTTCTAGTTTAGATACACTACGAACTTCTTCTATGTTTATTTTAGGACTTCTAGCTGTAAATACCATCATTCATCTCCTTATAAAGCAAACGGACGCCAAGCGAAAATTCACTTTTCACTAGGCATCCGCCTGAAAATTAGTCAATATTAACGTCGTTTACCATGACAGTTTTTAAATTTCTTACCAGAACCACATGGGCACAAGTCATTGCGCTTCACTTGACTTAGGTCCAAATCAGCTGGAAGATTTGTCTGTTGAGCAGCAATATTTCGAGTTGCTGTCGTACTGATATGATGTTCGGTTTGTGGTCGTTCTTGTTCATGAATTTGTGCTTTCATCATCAAGCGAGTCACATCAAACTCAATCGAACCAATCATATCATTAAACATACGGAAACCTTCCGCTTGATACTCTACGACAGGGTTGTTTTGGGCATAACCACGAAGACCAACAGCATTTCTCAACTGATCAAGGGCATCAATATGGTCTGTCCATTTGTTGTCAACTACACGTAGAATCAATACTTTTTGGAATTCTTTAACGGCTTCTTCATCACGAAGTTTAGCAACTTGGCTATCGTAGACTTTCAACGCACGTTGGTATAGTTCATCCTTGATAGCTTGGTCTGACAAACCTTCTAGGTCTGAAAGTGAAATTGAATCTTCTGGAAGCAAGTTGTACTTGGCAAAGTTCAAGATTGCTTCAAGTTTTTCATCTTGTTTAGAACGAGCATGTCCATCGACAATTCGTCCAATCGTACGGCGAATCATGGCGTGAATTTCAGGAGCCAAGTCACGTTCTGCAGTGATAACATCATAACGTTGTGCGTAGATGATCTCACGTTGTTCACGCATAACGTCATCATATTGGAGGACTTGTTTACGAGTATCGTAGTTATTTCCTTCAACACGTTTTTGCGCTGCTTCGACCTGACGTGTCAACATACGAGATTCGATGGCTTCGTCAGACATATTGAGACGTTCAAAGACACCTTTCAAACGTTCTGAACCAAAACGTTTCATCAAATCATCTTCGAGTGACAAGTAGAACTGTGACTCACCTGGGTCACCTTGACGACCTGAACGTCCACGAAGCTGGTTATCGATACGACGGCTCTCATGACGTTCTGTACCGATGACACAAAGACCGCCAAGTTCACGAACCCCTTCACCAAGCTTAATATCGGTACCACGACCGGCCATGTTGGTTGCGATAGTGATCGCACCACGTTGACCAGCATTCATGATGATTTGCGCTTCTCTGTAGTGGTTTTTAGCATTCAATACTTCGTGAGGCACGCCTGCTTCAACCAATTTCTTAGAAAGAAAATCACTGGTTTCAACGGCAACAGTACCTACCAAGACTGGCTGACCTTTTTGGTAACGCGCCTTAACATCTTCTACTACAGCCTTGAATTTTGCATCGAGGCTAGCGTAGAGAAGGTCTGAATGGTCGATACGTTGGATCGGACGGTTGGTGGGAATTGGAATAACACGAATGTTATAGATTTCGCGGAATTCCTCTTCTTCTGTTTTACCAGTACCAGTCATACCTGCCAATTTTTTATACATACGGAAAAGGTTTTGGTAGGTAATCGATGCTGATGTCTTGGTTTCATCTTGGATTGGCACACCTTCTTTAGCTTCAATCGCTTGGTGCAAACCATCAGAGTAACGACGACCTTCCATTGTACGACCTGTAAATTGGTCGACAATCAAGATTTCTTGTTCTTCGCTGACCACATAGTCAATATCAAGAATCATGATGTAGTTGGCACGAAGGGCGTTGTCGATAAAGTGAGTCAAAGCCACATTTTCGATATCATAAAGATTTTCTAGTTTGAAGAAACTTTCAGCCTTGTCAATACCTGAATCAGACAAACCGATTGTCTTAGACTGAATATCAATGATATAGTCATCTTTATCCAAAGACTTCACAAAGTGGTCAGCCATATGGTAAAGTTGGCTTGTTTCAACTGCATTAGCTCCTGAAACGATCAATGGTGTACGAGCTTCGTCAATCAAGATAGAGTCAACCTCATCGACCAAGGCATAGTTAAGTGGGCGTTGAACCATGTTCTCCGCACGAACAACCATGTTATCACGAAGATAGTCGAAACCAATTTCTGAGTTCGTTGAGTAAGTAATATCACAGAGATAAGCTTCTTTTTTCTCCATTGGAGATTTTGCAGCCAAGTTGATCCCTACTGACAAACCAAGCCATGAGTACAACTCACCCATTTCAGTGGCGTCACGTTCTGTAAGGTATTCGTTGACGGTAACTACGTGGACACCTTTTCCTGCAAGGGCATTAAGATATACCGGCATAGTCGCTGTTAAGGTTTTACCTTCACCAGTACGCATTTCTGGAACGTCACCATGGTGAAGAACGATACCACCCATAACCTGAACCTTGTATGGGAAAAGTCCAAGAACACGCTTAGCTCCCTCACGTACAACCGCAAAGGCTTCGTACAAGAGTTGATCAAGGGTTTCACCATTTTGATAACGTTGCTTAAATTCTTCTGTCTTAGCTTGCAACTGCTCGTCTGTCAAAGCAGCCATTTCATCTTCGTATTTGAGGACTTTATCAGCCATCTTTTCTAAGCGACGAAGTTCCCCTTTATCATTTTCGATGATTGTTTTTAATAAATTTGCCATTTTTTTCCTTACTTTAAATTCTGAATATTTTAGAATGTTCTTTTTATTGTAGCATATTCGCTAAATTTTTTCAAGAAAGAATCCGTGTTTATACAAGCTAAAAAAGGCTCATTTAGAGCCTTTTTTTGTAAATGTTCAAACTATTGCTAATCATTGATTTTCTTTTAGAAATTTCAAGCCTATTCTTTGGTTGTAGAATTACCAAAGTCAACCTTTGGAGCTGTCTTAGCTTCTTCGCTTTCTTTAAAGGTTTCTGCCTCTTTAAAGTTCAGCATATTAGCGAAAAGAACTGTTGGGAAACTTCTTAATTTTTGATTGTATTCTGTTGCCACTTTGTTGTAATCCTTGCGGGCTACAAAGATTCGATTTTCACTTCCAGCCAATTCCGTCATCAGTTGTTCCACATTTTGATTGCTCTTGAGTTCTGGATAATTTTCTGTTAGCGATATCAAACGTGAAATAGCTGAACTCAACTCTCCTTGAGCCTCTTGATTTTCTTTTGAAGTTACGGAGCCATTCCCAATTTTAGCACGAGCTTCCGCAATCTTGGTAAAAACCTCTGTCTCATGGTTCATCTGGCCTTTTACAGACTCTACCAAATTTCCAATCAAGTCAGAACGACGTTGAAGAGCTGTCGCTACATCAGCTTGCGCTTGTTCGACCTTGGTTTGTTCAGAGACAAGACCATTATAAGTGCCTACTACAGAGCAACCGCCAAGCAAGATAATAGCCAGCAAAATGCCCAACACATAAATAATTCCTTTATTTTTCATATCTAAACCTACTTATTTTCTTAATTTTCACACGAACATTACCAATCATCGGATGATCCACCGCCATCGAAGCCACCACCGTCCCAGCTACTAGAGGAGTCAGATCCTGAGTCGGACCAAGATGAACCTGAGTCAGATGAGTCACTAAACCACCATCCTCCGTCAGAGGAATCTCCTCCTCGGCCACCGCCACCTCCTCTAATAATGGCTATAAATACGATAATGAAATAAATGATTATCCCGACTCCGAACACATTGTCCATAGGGTCACTGTTCTTACGATGACTAGACGAGCTACTATTGCGACTCGATTTTTTACCACTGATGCTATCAGAATAATGTTTGATATCAGAGGAGTCATCAGATGGAAATGTTCCACTTCCTCTATAAAACTGATTGTCCAAGCCTTTGGCAATCGCTAGAATTCCTTTACCATAGTCACCAGTTTTAAAATCTGTACGGCTGGCTGCCAAGATCTGCTTGGTTTGATAGTCCGTTATTCTAATGGCGGTGTTATTACTGGTTTCAATTCTTGATTTACGGTCTTGAACGGCTACTACAATGAGACTTCCAAAATTATCTCCTGAATAGCCAATCTTCCAAGCCCTGGCAGTTTCATTAGCCACTGTTTCAATGCTTTCTCCTTCCAGACTATCTACGATATAGACACCTATTTGAAGCTTTTCTGCCTTTTGACTATTAGTTTCATTCAAATCACGAATCTGAGTAACTACTTCCTCTGTCAAATAATGATTTGGGTCATAGATACCATAGTCTGGTTTTTCAGGTGCAGTGAATGCTGATAGGAAGAAAAATGCCATTAGCAATCCAAGTAGACGCACCAAGAAAGGATTCTTTAACAATCTATCTTTTTTCATAATAACCTCCTTATGCAAGGAAAATTGTTTAGAGCATTATAGCATTTTGAATCTTACAAAGAAAGTACGTTTCCATTACAAAACCGTGACAAGGACTAGGAAAATGATGTTAATTTGATGACAGATTTAGATCTACGCTCTTGGTATCATCTACAAAAAAGAAGGTCTGTTAACCTTCTTCTTTTTATCATTTTATTTCCGTTTTCTTGCGATCAGATGGATTGGCGTTCCTTCAAAGACGAAGGCCTTGCGGATTTGATTTTCTAAGAAACGCAAGTAAGAGAAGTGCATAAGCTCTTCTTCGTTGACAAAAATCACAAAGGTCGGTGGTTTGGTTGCCACTTGAGTCGCATAGAAGATCTTGAGACGTTTCCCTTTGTCTGTCGGTGTTGGGTTGATGGCGATAGCATCCATAATGACATCATTCAAGACTGCTGATGGGATACGGGTATTTTGACTTTCGCTGATTTGTTTAATCATCTCAGGCAATTTGTGGAGACGTTGCTTGGTCAAGGCCGAAACAAAGATAATCGGTGCGTAAGGCAAGTATTGGAACTGCTCACGGATATCTTCTTCCCAGTTTTTCATAGTGTGGTTGTCTTTTTCAAGGGTATCCCACTTATTGACCACGATAATCATCCCTTTACCAGCTTCGTGGGCAAATCCTGCGATACGCTTGTCGTACTCACGGATACCTTCTTCAGCATTGAGGACCATCAAGACTACATCTGAACGGTCAATAGCACGCATGGCACGCATGACTGAGTATTTCTCTGTGTTTTCATAGACTTTACCAGACTTACGCATACCAGCCGTATCAATCATGGTAAACTCTTGGCCATCCGCATCTGTAAAATGTGTATCAATGGCATCACGAGTTGTACCAGCAACAGGACTGGCAATCACGCGGTCTTCTCCCAAAATGGCATTGATCAAGCTAGATTTTCCGACATTCGGGCGACCAATCAAGCTGAATTTAATGACATCTGGATTTTCATCTTCGACTTCATGTGGAAGATTTTCGACGATGGCATCTAGTACATCCCCTGTACCAATCCCGTGCACAGATGAAATTGGCAATGGTTCTCCCAATCCAAGAGCATAGAAATCATAGATATCATTTCGCATCTCTGGATTATCAACCTTGTTGACCGCGAGGATAACAGGTTTATGAGTTTTATAGAGTTTACGGGCTACGTATTCATCTGCATCCGTAATTCCTTCTTTACCGGAAACCACAAAAACGATGACATCAGCTTCTTCCATAGCAATCTCTGCCTGGTGCTTGATTTGTTCCATAAATGGAGCATCAACATCATCAATCCCTCCAGTATCAATCATACTGAAAGAACGGTTAAGCCATTCACCAGTAGCATAGATACGGTCCCGTGTCACTCCTTCGACATCTTCTACGATTGAGATGCGTTCCCCTGCAATACGATTAAACAGGGTTGATTTCCCAACATTGGGACGTCCTACGATGGCGACAGTTGGTAAGGCCATGTTTTCTCACTTTCTATAATAAGTTCTTTTGTTCAAGATTTTCTCTAGTTGAGCTTGGTTCAGGCTGACCGAATTGCTCTGCAAGACGTTGACTCCAAGTGGTAGTCGCACGAGCTCCGGCATATTCAGTCTGCACACGGTCATAGGCTTCAATAGCCTCAGTTGTTTGTTCTTGATATTCTTCCTCAAAAACAACATTCTCTAGTGGCAATCTTGGTTTTACATCATGTTTTTGGTTCGGCACACCAAGTGCAATCCCAAAAACTGAGTAGGTATAGTCAGGAAGCTTGAACAATTCTGCTAATTCAACAGATTTGTAACGCACCAAACCGATGATTACTCCACCATAGCCAAGGCTTTCTGCCACAAGCAAGGTATTCTGTCCAGCCAAGGCTGCGTCTACAGAAGTAATGAGGAGTCCTTCCACCCCTTGAGGTTGGAAAGTATCGGTATGGAGACGAGCCCCTTTTTCTGCACGGTTTAAATCTCCTACAAAGAGGAGGAAGGCGGCAGACTGACGAATCGCTTCCTGAGGAACCAGCTCAAAAAGAGCATCTTTCTTTTCTTGACTTCTGACTAGAATCACAGAATAAGATTGGAAATTTTTCCAAGAAGAAGCCATTTGGGCAGCTGATAAAATCTCATTCAAGTCCTCTTGAGGGATCGCTTCTTCTTTAAATCTGCGAACCGAGGTATGAGATTTCATTAAGGTGATTGTTTCACTCATCGGCGATTCTCTCCTTCTAGTCGTGTTTCTTCTGCTAAATAACGGATACGCTCCATAACGCGTCTAGCTTCCCATGTTTCATCGTTTCCGTTCTTGCCTTTAGCAAAATGTTTTTCCAAATCTTCAAAATTGAAATTTGAGGTAAAGAAGGTTGGCAAATCTTCCTGCATACGATATTGGAGAATGACTTGCAAGACTTCATCACGCACCCAAGGCGTTGATTGCTCTGCACCAATATCATCCAAAATCAAGACTTCAGCTTGCTTGATTTCATCCACCAAATTCTTAACATTCCCATCACCGATAGCATTTTTGACATCAATGACAAAGCTAGGATAGTGAAGAAGAGTTGATGAAACCCCACGTTTTTCTGACAAATCATGGGCTAGGGCAGCCACCATAAAGCTCTTTCCAACTCCAAAGTCTCCATAGAGATAGAGACCTTTACGGACTTCTGGATATTGCTCAACAAAGGTAAAGAGCTTTTCAAAAACTGGCAAACGTCCCAAATCATCCAAATCAACTTGAGCCAAACTAGCTTTTTTAAGACTGGCTGGAAGATTAATCAGTTTGAGACGGTTCTTGATAGCTGCTTCTTTCTCAGCCGCAATCAGTTCCGGAGTTTCCTCATAGGATACATCTGCGTAACCATGATTCATAACTAGAATTGGCTTATAGCCACGCGCGATATAGTCGGTATCTCCACGAAGGAACTTATCTCGCTCGGTGATGTATTGGTTAAACTTAGAGATACTACGATTCAATTCCTCTTGACTGAGAGATTCCTTCTGGATAAAAGCCGCAACATCCGGATCTTTTACAATCTGCTGGACCAGGTCCTGGTATTGAAAACGGCTGGGATGATCTTTAAGCACATCTCCTACACTTTCCATCTAGTCTCCTCCTTTTCCTAATCGGTCTAACATTTCTTTTTTCTTACGTTCTAACTCCAAGCGAGTTTCTTTGCTGGTTTCATTTTTATATTCTGGATTACTCCATTTTGGGACATTGCTTTTGGCTTGGCTTGGCTTGGCTGATTTTTGTTCTTGCCCCTTTTGATTCTTCTCTCTGATTCGAAGCACAGCTTCTTCAGCAGAACGAATCTTGTTATAAGAGTAATCATTAGCCACTTTCATGGCATATTTTTCATTGAGATTGGCCGAATCAACCTTATTGAAGGTCAAGAGTATAACGACATTGATGACTTCATCAAGCAGTCCCAAATCCGCCATCTGTTTTAGCAAATCGCGTTCGGCTTGGATAATTCCAGCATTTCGGGTTTGTTTGATACCCGCTAAAAATTGCAGGGCCGTTTTACTTTTAGCTTCTCGGATAATGGTCGCTTCTTGGGGACTAAAGTCCGATGCAACAGACTCTTGTGCTAATTTTTCACGCATACGCTTGACAGAAATAACTTGTGAAACTGCTGTCACCTTAGCCAATTGATAGGTTTCAAACCAGGTCCATTTTTTCTCATCAGCAATTTTAAATAACTCTAAAACATCTGACTGTTCATCTTGGAAACGGAGATTATCTCTCGCCATGAGCTGACGAAAATGCTCCAAATCAAAATCATTTTTAAAATCAGCTTTTACTGACATCTCGTCATGACTAGCCAATTCTTCTATCTCTGGAAAGGCCTGACTCAAAGGAACGGTCAAAGGCTCTCCATCTGCCTGCTCTTGGCGCAAATCAGAAACTACTGGCTCACCGATTTTTTTCTCCAATAAGGTACGATAAACCGTATGACGCAAGAAATCTGAGCTAGAAAGCGTTGGATGAATAGCAAGTTCATAGCCGTCACCCTTTTGATAGAGGGTAACCAAATTGAAGGCTGATAAGATTTTAAAGGCTTTTAAAAGCCTGTCCAT
Organism: Streptococcus sp. oral taxon 061; assembly: GCF_964211575.1. Lineage (GTDB taxonomy): Bacteria > Bacillota > Bacilli > Lactobacillales > Streptococcaceae > Streptococcus. The sequence goes on from NZ_CAXOQQ010000008.1 coordinate 32,129, forward strand.
CCCAAAATTGAGATGATTGAGGATAGCTGCAAAAAGATGTTCCTTTTGCCCATTATCCCAAAAGGCTAGGGTGTAAAGGTAAAGACTCAGCGCATCCTGACCGATAATCGGGAGGTAGCACTGCACCAAAGTTGTGGGATCTTGCGACACCCGATTATTCTTTAGAAAAGAAAAACGATCATTAGGCTTCATTTATTTTTCCTTTTTCTTCTTTGAAGATTGCGTAATTTGTTTGAGAAGATTCTCGAGCTCACTCACGTCTTTAAAACTACGATAGACACTAGCGAAACGAACATAAGTAATTTCGTCTAGTTCAGCCAGTTCTTCCATGACGAGAGAACCAATATCTTCACTTTGAATTTCATTATCATTGCGACTGAGGAGTTTTTGTTCAATACGATTGACTACCATGCCAATCTCATCACTAGACACCGGACGTTTTTGAGCCGAACGAATAATCCCGTTAAAGATTTTATCTCTGGAGAACTGCTCCCGTGTGCCATCCTTCTTGACCACAACCAGCGTTCTCTCTTCTACACGTTCATAGGTTGTAAAACGATGTTGGCATTCTTCACACTCACGTCTTCTTCTAATCGTATTTCCTTCTTCAGCCTGACGGCTATCGATAACACTTGATTTAGTAGCGCCACATTTTGGACAACGCATGCCTTCCCCTCCTTGTCGTTTTCTTTTCATTATACCATTTTTTAAGCAATTCCCAAAATAATTCTCCTTTTAGCTTGACAAGTTTTTTGTTTAGTTGTATTATTTAAGTGACACAAAAAGAAGTTGTAGAAAGGAGACCGTGATGTCCTGGACATTTGATAACAACAAACCCATTTATTTGCAGATAATGGATAAGATCAAACTGCAAATCGTTTCCCATAAACTAGAACCCAACCAACAACTGCCAACTGTCAGAGAACTGGCTAACGAGGCTGGCGTCAATCCTAATACCATCCAACGTGCCCTATCAGATCTAGAAAGAGAAGGCTTTGTATACACCAAGCGGACTGCAGGTCGTTTTGTCACCGAGGACTTGGACCTAATCCTCCAATCCCGGAAGCAACTATCAGAAGAACAAATGCAGCAATTTGTAACAGGCATGGTAGAATTTGGCTATGAAAAAGAAGAACTACCAACTGTTTTGAGAGATTATATTGAAGGAGTTTAGACTATGACCTTGTTAACGTTTGAAAATGTTTCAAAATTCTATGGAGCAAGCCCTGCTCTTGCAAATGTTTCCCTTGAAATCCCAGCAGGAAAGATTGTTGGACTCCTTGGTCCAAATGGTTCCGGAAAAACAACCCTGATTAAACTAATCAACGGTTTACTCCAACCAGAGCAAGGGCGTATCCTCATCAATGGCATGGAACCAAGCCCAGCAACTAAGGCTATCGTTTCTTATCTACCTGATACGACCTATCTCAACGAACAGATGAAGGTCAAAGAAGCTCTTACCTTTTTCAAGACCTTCTATAAAGATTTCAATCTGGAGCGTGCTCAAGGTCTTCTTCGTGACCTTGGTATCGATGAGAATAGCCGTTTCAAGAAACTCTCAAAAGGGAACAAAGAAAAAGTTCAGTTGATTCTGGTCATGAGTCGTGATGCTCGTCTATACGTCCTTGATGAACCAATCGGTGGTGTCGATCCTGCGGCTCGTGACTATATCTTGAACACCATCATCAACAACTACTCTCCAACTTCGACTGTCTTGATTTCAACTCACTTGATTTCAGATATCGAACCAATCTTGGATGAGATTGTCTTCCTCAAGGATGGAAAAGTTGTCCGTCAAGGGAATGTGGATGATATTCGTTACGAGTCGGGTGAATCAATTGACCAGCTCTTCCGTCACGAATTCAAAGCCTAGTTAAAGGAGATTATTATGTTTTGGAATTTAGTTCGTTATGAATTTAAAAATGTCAACAAATGGTTTTTAGCCCTCTATGCAGCTGTACTATCCTTATCTGTCATCATCGGTATTCAGGGCAGTAGCCTCTCAAGCACCTATTATCAAGATAAGGGCGTTGTCATGTTAGTGTTTCTATCTCTGGTTTTTGGGGGTCTGGTTATTACTTTGAGTATCTCAACCTTGATTTTGATTATTCAACGATTTAAGGGAAGTGTTTATGATCGTCGTGGCTATCTAACACTCACCCTGCCAGTATCTGAACACCAGATCCTCTCCGCTAAACTTCTTGGTGCCTTTGTTTGGTCTTTGGCAAGTACAGTGGTCTTCCTTTTTAGCCTTTATATTATCATTTCCATGATTCAACCAGACGCCTTCCTATCTAGTTTTGCCGAGTATATGCTAAAAAATTATACAGATAATTTCTGGTTAGCCTTGATTTCCTATATTTTTAACACTCTTGCAGGTATTCTTTGTATCTACTTGTCTATCTCTATCGGCCAACTCTTTAATGAATACCGTACAGCTCTTGCAGTCGTCGCCTACATAGCCATCCAAGTTGTTCTTGGATTTATCACCCTAAATCTTCGCATCGATTTCGACTATAATTGGGTATTATCCTTTGAAATTTTCAAAGACTTAATCCTTAGCGTCGGCTTCTATCTCGGAACCTACTATATTTTAAAGAACAAAGTAAACTTACAATAATGAATGAAGCCCCTAGCAAATAAAGCTAGGGGCTTCTTTTTACACAAAGAAATATAACATTCTTATTTTTTAACTCAATATCAAACCTGCTACGATCGGACTTACAAATACATAGAGAATACCGGTAACACCGATGGCTAGTCCTCCCATAGCACCTGCAACTGGTCCATAGCTAAAAGCTGTTCCAGTCCCAACTGCGTGACCAGTTCCTCCAAGAGCAAGACCAACAGCTACTGGGTCGTCAATCTTGAGCCATTTTAAAAGTGTTGGTCCAATAACGCTAGTCAAAATGCCAGTTGCTACCACAACTACCAAGGTGATCGTCGCTATCCCTTGTAGCTTATCCGTAATTCCAACTGCCATGGCCGTCGTTACAGACTTTGGAAAAAGCGAAATCGCCAAGAAGAAATCCATACCGAAAAATTTTGCAACTAAAGCTGTAAAAACTGTATTTACAACAACAGCAAGGAAACTACTGAGTAGAATACTTCTAACATGGTGTTTCATGAGGTGAAAACTCTTATAAAGAGGAATTCCTAGAGCCACTGTTGAGGGAACAATCAAGTTATTGAGGTAGACCCCACCTTGATAATAGGCAACATAAGAAATACCAGTCAGTTTTAGAAAAACAATGATAAATAAAGTTGCTAGCAGCAAGGGAGTGGTCAGAGGATGAGGGTACCGTCTAAAGATAATCATGCCTCCAAGATAAGCCAAAATGGACAAGGCTATCCCAAAAAGTGGATTGGATACAAATTCGCTCATTTGGCACCTCTTTCTTCGTAATCTCCTTCATAACGCTTTTTGATAAACTGAACTACAAGCGCAATCAAGATAATATTGATAACTGCTGCAAAAAAGACAATCAAGACAATGGGCAATAAATAAGGAGCAATCACATCAAATTTCTCCATAATCCCAACTGCAGGAGGCAAAAATAGAATAGTCATATTAGCTAGGAGAAAATTCCCAACCATGTTGACATGACGTACCCGCAACCACTTGAACTGCAAGGCTAAAAATAAAATAATTAAACCGATAATACTTCCAGGAATAGGCAAATGGAAAAAGCTAGAGATTCCCTCACCAATCAGTGAAATGACAAAGAGAATCATTAACTGAACATATAATTTCATCGTTTACTCCACAAATAGACTTTCTGCATACCAGTTTACTCTTTTTTCAGAAAATTTCAAGGAAATACACAAGAAACATCCTTCTTGCTATCTATTCCAAAAAGTTGTATACTAATTGCGTGCGCAAGCATCTCAGATAGGTAAATCTGTTTATAACTACCATATAGAAAGGAGATTGATATGACTTACTTAGAAAAATGGTTTGACTTCAACCGCCGACAAGTAGAGCTAGAAGCTCTTTTAGAGCAAACGATTGCTGAGCAGAGTGACCAAAGCCTAACGCTCAAAGAATTCTATCTCTTGCACTTTTTAAATCAGGCTCAAGAAAAATCTTTGAGACAGATTGACCTGCCTGACAAACTCCATCTGAGTCCAAGTGCTGTATCACGAATGGTGGCACGCCTAGAAGCCAAAAATTGTGCTTTACTTAGTCGGAGATGTTGTGACCAGGATAAGCGAGCTAGTTTTATCTGCCTCACTAAGGAGGGTCAGACAACTCTTGCCTATCTACAAAAAGCTGTAGAAGAAAGCCTTGAAACAAAAGCAAGTTGGCTTTCCTAAAATTTTTACAAAAAACTTGCGTGCGCAATCAATTTTCTTGACATTCCTTTTTCCAAGGAGTAAAATGAAGATATGATTTAGCAAAGGAGAATCCTATGATTGAAATCACTTATCTTGATGCCAGCAAGCAAGAGAGAACCATGACCTTCGAGTCATACGAAGAATTTGAACGTTCTCAACATGCCTGCCTGATTGGTGTCGCAGACTACTACCCTGTCCAAAAAGTAACCTACAAGGGACATGATTTGGACTACCATGGGACTTATGGAGATGTTTTCTTCTATCTCATGAAACAAGATTTAAGCCAATATAATTAAAAAGGAGAAATACTATGGCAAAAGCAATTACAGATGCAACATTCGAACAAGAAACTAAAGACGGATTGGTCTTGGTAGACTTCTGGGCTACTTGGTGTGGTCCATGTCGTATGCAAGGTCCAATCTTGGACAAATTGTCTGAAGAACTTTCAGAAGATGTCTTGAAGATCGTTAAAATGGACGTTGATGAAAATCCAAACACAGCTCGTGCATTTGGTATCATGTCTATCCCTACTCTTCTCTTCAAGAAAGATGGACAAGTTGTTAAACAAGTGGCTGGTGTTCACACCGCAGAACAAATCAAAGCCATCGTTGCTGAATTAAGCTAATCAAAGGAGAGACCAAGTGCATTCATTTGGTCTCTTTTTTCTTGCCCTTTGCCATTTTTCAAAAAATATGCTAGACTGTAACTAGAATATTACGATGTTTGGGACATGCCATCGCTAAAAAAAACCTCTACTTGGTATTTTTTAGCTCCCTCTGGGGAGCTTTTTGCGTGCTCTGAACATTTCCCATTTTGGAAGGAGTACTATGAAACGTCAATCAGCCTTGGTCGTCTTTAGTGGCGGTCAAGATTCAACAACCTGCCTTTTCTGGGCCAAGCAACACTATGAAAAGGTCGAAGCCGTTACCTTTGCCTACGGTCAACGTCACCATTTAGAAATTCAAGTGGCCAAAGAAATCGCTGAGGAACAAGGAATTCGTCATCATATCCTAGATATGTCTCTGCTAGGACAAATTACTGAAAATGCCTTGACTTCAGATTTAGAAATTGAGCAAAAAGAAGGAGAGGTTCCTAATACCTTCGTTGACGGTCGCAATCATCTCTTTCTGTCCTTTGCGGCAGTCCTTGCCAAGCAGCGTGGAATTACGGATATCGTGACAGGAGTGTGCGAAACAGACTTCTCAGGTTATCCTGACTGTCGGGATGTCTTTGTCAAATCACTCAATGTCACGCTCAACCTTGCTATGGATTACGACTTTGTGATCCAAACGCCTCTCATGTGGCTAGACAAGGCTGAAACTTGGGAATTAGATGACCAACTTGGTGCCTTTGACTACGTTCGTGAGAAGACCTTGACCTGCTACAATGGGATCATTGGTACTGGTTGTGGAGCTTGTCCTGCCTGCCATCTACGCCAACATGGTTTAGAGGTTTATCTCTCTCAGAAAGGAGAGGCCTGATGTTTTTTGCCCCCAAAGAAATCAAACAAGAAACTGGGGAATCTCTTGTCTACAATCCTCACAGAACCTTAGTTTCAAAAGAATTTACCTTCGATGCTGCCCACCACCTCTTTCACTATGAAGGAAAATGCAAATCCCTACACGGTCACACCTATCATCTGCAAATCGCTGTCAGTGGATTTTTAGATGATAGAGGTATGACCTACGATTTCGGAGACATCAAAGCTATCTACAAGGACTACTTAGAGCCCCACTTGGATCATCGCTATCTCAATGAAACCCTGCCCTACATGAATACGACTGCTGAAAATATGGTTTACTGGATTTTCCAAACCATGAGTCAGAAGTTGCCAGACGAGCGCGGTCTCCGTTTGGAATATGTTCGCCTCTATGAAACTCCGACTGCCTTTGCAGAGTTTAGACGGGAGTGGTTAGATGACTAAGGAACGTGTCCTCAAACTACCAGTTCTAGAAATTTTTGGGCCTACCTTTCAAGGTGAAGGTCGTGCTATTGGCCAGAAAACCATGTTTGTCCGCACTGCTGGTTGCGACTACCACTGCGACTGGTGCGACTCTGCCTTTACTTGGGACGGTTCTGAAAAACCAACTCGTATGACAGCTGATGAAGTAATCGCTGAGTTAGACAAACTAGGAAGCTACGACTATGTCACCCTATCTGGAGGAAATCCTGCTATCCTAGCAGCCAACATGGCTGAGCTAGTAACCAAGCTCAAGGAACGTGGTATCACTCTGGCTGTTGAGACCCAAGGCTCCCGCTGGCAAAATTGGTTAAAAGATATCGACCAAGTCACTCTGAGTCCTAAGCCTCCTTCCTCCAAGATGGAAGTCAACTTTGAGACCTTGGACTTTATCGTTTCCCAACTAGACCCAGACAAAGTCACCTTTAAAATCCCTGTCTTTGATGATGCAGATTTAGCCTTTGCCAAAGGTATTCAAGAACGCTACCAACCAGATGTCCTCTTCTTATCGGCGGGAAATCCTGAGCCCAAGGCTACAGGCAATATTGTCCAAGACCAACTGGACCGCCTCAAAGAACTCTGGGAACGTGTCGCTGCCGACGATAGCTGGGGCAATGTCCGCGTCCTTCCTCAACTCCATACCCTCCTCTACGACAACCAACGTGGTGTTTAAGATTAGAAAGAAAAAATCATGTCACAACAAGAAGAAATGAAAAACCTCAGCCTCCTCGGCAACAAAGAAACCAACTACATTTTCGAATATCAACCCCAAGTCCTCGAATCCTTTGACAATCGTCATGTGGAAAATGACTATTTCATCAAGTTCAACTGCCCTGAATTTACCTCACTTTGTCCCATCACTGCTCAGCCAGACTTTGCAACTATTTATATTTCCTACATTCCTGACAAGCTCTGTGTCGAGTCAAAGTCCCTCAAACTCTACCTCTTTAGCTACCGAAACCATGGAGATTTTCATGAAAACTGTATCAACACTATCGGGAAAGATTTGGTCAACTTGCTAGACCCTCGCTATTTAGAAGTCTGGGGAAAATTTACACCTCGCGGTGGCATTTCAATCGACCCCTACTACAACTACGGTAGACCTGGAACCAAGTATGAAGGATTGGCAGAACAACGCCTCTTCCAACATGACCTCTATCCAGAGAAAATTGACAACCGTTAAACTCATACTCAATGAAAATCAAAAAGCATACTAGGAAGCTAGCCGCAGGTTGCTCAAAGCACTGCTTTGAGGTTGTGGATAAGACTGACGAAGTCAGCTCAAAACACTGTTTTGAGGTTGCAGATAGAGCTGACGTGGTTTGAAGAGATTTTCGAAGAGTATCATACGAAAAAGCCCTGTTCCTCAAGATGAGGAGCAAGGCTTTTTGAATTTCAATTATTCTTCTGTTCCAAGAAAGTTTTTCGCAACAAGAGCTGCAAGAACACCACCAACGATTGGGGCAAGGATGAAAATCCATACTTGTTGAAGGGCTGCGCCACCTACAAAGACAGCTGGTGCCAAGCTACGAGCTGGATTAACTGAAAGTCCAGTAATGTTCAATCCCACAAGGATCATTGCCATCAAGGACAAACCGATTACCAAACCAGCGATTGCGCCATTCCCTTTGCTTGCTGAAGTTACAGTCATGATGACCAAAACAAACAAGAAGGTTGCGATTGTTTCAAACAAGAAACCACCAAAGACAGTTACACCATTTGCCAAGGCATTTTCACCAAGACTTGCAGTTGACATACCTGAATTTGCCAAGAGGAAGAATACAGATCCTGATGCAAGGAAAGCACCGACTACTTGACCAAGGATGTAGTTTACAAGCTCTGAAGATGACAAACGTTTGTTCACAAACATAGCGATAGAAACAGCTGGGTTCAAGTGAGCACCTGAAACAGTTCCGATTGAGAAAGCTGCGACTACGATTGCCAAACCAAAGGCAAGAGCAATTCCAAGGTGTCCAAGACCTTCAACACCATTTCCAAAAACAACAGCTCCTGTTCCGATGAACACAAGCATAAAAGTACCGATTAATTCAGCAACAAATTTTTTCATATTAAGTCTCCTTTTTTCAAACTATGTATTAGTCTATCAGAAGAAGGAAAGGGTTTCAAGAAAAGTGCTTGGAAAATATCGTGCGCTTTCCCCTTTACGCGATAGTTTTATTTTTCTAACTCTAAATCTCACACAGGAAAGTTTTCGATTATTTTGATCTTGAAAAATATTCATTTTTCCAAAAACCAGTCTTTGTTTGACACTAATTTCACAAAGGTATATACTAAAAAGCGATAGGACTTCTTTTAGAAGTCTATCACAACTCACTTATAACCCTTTGCTGTTCTTTTATGAACGTTGAAATGGTATCACGGATACCAAAGGAGGAATCATATGTCTAAAGTAGCTATTGTTACAGGTGCAGGTCAAGGAATCGGTTTTGCAATCGCAAAACGCTTGGTCCAAGATGGTTTTAAGGTTGGGGTATTAGACTACAATGCTGAAACAGCTGAAAAAGCAGTTGCTGAATTGTCAGCAGAGAATGCTTTAGCTGTTGTGGCTGATGTGTCTAAACAAGCAGAGGTTGCTGCAGCTTTCCAAAAAGTTGTAGACCATTTCGGAGACTTGAACGTTGTGGTAAACAACGCTGGAGTCGCTCCGACTACACCTCTAGATACGATTACAGAAGAACAGTTCAATCGTACCTTTGCTATTAACGTCGGTGGGGTAATCTGGGGAGCACAAGCTGCTCAAGCTCAATTCAAAGCACTTGGTCACGGTGGTAAAATCATCAACGCTACTTCTCAAGCAGGTGTTGTTGGAAATCCAAACTTGACTGTTTATGGTGGTACAAAATTCGCTGTTCGTGGTATTACTCAAACATTGGCGCGTGATTTAGCTGACTCAGGCATCACTGTTAATGCGTATGCTCCAGGTATCGTTAAAACACCAATGATGTATGATATCGCTCACGAAGTTGGGAAAAATGCAGGAAAAGACGACGAATGGGGTATGCAAACATTCGCAAAAGATATTACATTGAAACGCCTATCTGAGCCAGAAGATGTCGCTGCAGCTGTTAGCTTCCTTGCTGGACCAGATTCAAACTACATTACAGGTCAAACCATTATCGTCGATGGTGGTATGCAATTCCATTAAGATAAAAAAAAAAAGAGGTTGGAAAATAATCCAACCTCTTTTATCATCTCTATGATTCCAATTTCCAGAGTCATTTTGTGTTAGTTAAACTAATCTTTCATCAAGACTAGGAATACTCTCTGCTCTAAATAGTGTGATTTGCCCTGTTTTAATAGAGCACAAGATTAGGAACAGTTTGGATATCCATTTTTTCTGCGAAATCATCAAAAAATTAAAAATTCCCATTGCCATTATGGATTCGCTTATTTACTCTTTCGCGCGCCATTTCAAGAGCATAAAAAATCACCTTTTCTAGGTGATTTTTTCATAGTCTCTTATTTTTCCAATTCTAGCAAAACACTAATAGCTGATAGGGCATAAAGCGGTGCTGTTTCTGCTCGCAAAATTCGAGGACCAAGTCCTGCTAGAACTGCTCCTTTAGCTTCAAAAGATTCAATTTCTGCAGGTGAGAGACCTCCTTCTGGACCAAAGATAAAGAGCAGTTTGGCTCCCTTTTCAAGCTCAGCAACTGCTTGTATAAGTGCAGCTGATTCTCCTTCTTTAGCTGACTCTTCATAAGCCACCACAATAGAATCAAACTGATCCAGTTGGGCTAGAAAGTCTGCCTTTTTCTCAAAAAGGGTAATACTTGGGACTAGATTCCGCTTGCTTTGTTCTGCTGCTCCAAGGGCGATTTTTTCTAGCTTCTCAACCTTTTTGCCCAATTTCTTGCCGTCCCATTTGGCGACTGACCAGTCTGCAGGAAAGGCCCAGATTTGGCTTGCACCCAGTTCCGTCACTTTTTGAGTGATAAACTCGAGCTTGTCTCCCTTAGGGAAGCCTGATGCGATGGTCGCTTGGACTGGCAGTTCCACATTGTCAGCCAATTCCTCAACCAGCTCCAATCGACGTGCTTCCACATTGACCACGCGCGCCAAGCGCTTAATCCCATCATCAAAAACTAAGGTAACCTGGTCCTCTTCTTTCAAACGCATGACCTGAAACATGTGCTTGCTGGTCTCCTTATCCTCGATAGTGACAGGTGAGCTAGCCAAACCTTTTACAAAATACTGTTGCATGCTAGCCTCCAATCACACCAGAAATATCCTTGGTTTTCTTGAAGACACAGGCATTCCACTCCCCTTGGATCATGTGGGTTTCAAGGAAAAATCCAGCTGCTTCTGCTGACTCACGCACCATGTTCCACTTGTCCTTAATAATGCCACTCATGATCAGGTAGCCTTCATCCTTGACCAAGCGATGAGCATCATCCGTCATTTGAATGAGGATATCTGCCAAGATATTAGCCACGATGACGTCTGCCTCAATCTCCACGCCTTTAAGCAAATCGCCTGGGGCCACATGGATATTTTCCATGCCAGGATTGAGCTCAATATTTTCCTGAGCGACTCGAACCGCTACATCATCTAGGTCATAGGCGAAAATTTCCTTGGCACCTAGGAGAGAGCTAGCAATAGAAAGAACCCCTGAACCAGTCCCTACATCTAGCACTGTTTCGCCACCACGAAGGACCTGCTCTAAGGCAAAAAGACTCATCTTAGTCGTCGGGTGTGTTCCAGTCCCAAAGGCCATACCAGGATCCAGCTTGATAATCTTTTCTCCCGCTGTTGCTTCATAGTCCGTCCATGATGGCACAATGGTCAAGTCATGAGTGATACGAGCAGGTTCATAGTATTTCTTCCAGTTGTCTGCCCAGTCTTCCTCAGCCAAGGCAGTCGTCCCAATCTTGACCTCTCCCAAATCCATAAAGTCGGTCAATTCTGCTAAGCGAGCCTGCAAGTCCGCTTCTACTACTGCTACATCAACCGTTTCAGGGTAGTAGGCCGTGACCACGATTTCTTCTTGTTGCTCGACCTCAGGGAAAATTTCACCGAAACGATTGACGTTGCCCACATAGTCCATACTGTCTTCAATCGCAACACCCTGGGCACCCAGCTCAATCAAGAGATTAGAGACTAACTCCTCTCCCTCACGCTTAACCGTTACTTTTAACTCTTGCCATGTTTCCATTTTGTATTTTCCTTATTCTTCTTAAATTCTTCAATCACATCTGTATAGTGTTCTTTCATTGCGCTATGAATCTGCTGTTTAAAAATACCAAACATAAGATAATAAACAAATAGAACAATTCCTGCAAGCAGTAGCAAAAATAAAAAATGTACTGAAAGAGGCAGTACGAGACCTCTACCACTCAGTAAGGGTAAAACAAGCATTAATCCCCAAATAACAGCCATAGAGATCCCAGCTACTTTCGTACCACTTTCTCTCTGCTTCTTTAGCTTTAAATATTCCATATAAATAAATGCAGCTTCTTCCCTAGAGTATTGTCCAGTTTTTAGTTTGCGTTTAACTTCCTTGTTTAACGTCGTTGTTGCAATTGCAAAAATCATTTTACTTCCTCCAAATAATCCCTCAATCTCCCCTGTAGCTGAGGCACTGCTTGTTTAGCATTGAGAAATTCCTCAATGCTCATCAGTTTGTAATCCTGACCTTCATCTCCAAAGGTGATACTGTCAAACTGATCCTGATTTAACTGACCGACCATAAATACTGACTGTCTGCCTTCATAGAGCATGCTGGGATAGACCTTACTCCAAAGCAGGCAATCTTCGGTCAAGTGAATGCCTAGTTCCTCATAAACTTCACGCGCCGCGCATTCAAATGGGCTTTCGTCCTCCTCACAGCCACCACCCGGCAACTCCCACATGTTGGGCCAAGGGATAGTCGTTTTTTCATCGCGTAGTATGGTTTAAATCCTATCACCACAAAATAAGGCAATCTTGCAGCCAGAAAATTTTAAAAATGTTATATCAAAATTCAAAAACGGTCATCACTATATAACCCCTTTCAGAATAAATATATATATGAATCACTTTCTAAAAATAAAATCTATATATTATTACTTACATAAATTTAAGGAGGCTCACTAAAAAGCAAGCCCCTATTTTACACAATTCCTTTCAACTTAGCAAATCTTCAACTTCATGCTTCTTACAGTAATGATCTATATCATGAATCGCATCATGTTTAATAGAGTCAATTTTATCATATAAAAGCTTAAAAAAATTATCTCCCGAACTTAATTTTTCGAAGTCATTAATATTAAAATCCAATATTAAAATGTTATCCTTTAAAAAAATCTTCTTTACTAAGCCTGTTGCATCTTTCCAACCACTTCCGGTAAATCCTTCATAAGAAAAAATAACTCCAAACTTACATCCCTGATTTCTCAACAAAGAGTGAAACTTTCCTATCCAAGTGACGGATACTTTCTTGTTATAATTCTTACACTCAAATATAATATCTGTATCAATACTTAAGAATTGACAGAATAATTTTTTAGCCCCTATCTTGGTTCTCAGCAATAGATCAATTTCATTTGTATGTGTCCTTAAATTTGGGAACACTTCAAAAAAATCAGTACTCTCTGCTAAAAATACGACCAGTTCCTCCAGCGCTCCACCTTTTATGAATGATTTACTATTACTTCTGTTTTCACCTTTAAATTTATTAAGTTTCTTTATATACTCTTCCAGTTTCTTGTCTCTTAAAGTTAATTCTTTGAAAATATCCTCAGGTTCTAGAGAAAGTAGATAGCTTAATGCTTCTTTAACTTCAACTTCCATAATCTTTTTTAACCTCGTATATAACATACAGATTATCTTTTAGTGGAAATTCCTCGCTACATTCTTTACATGTAATCTCGTTAGGAAGGTTAATATAACTTATACCCTTAAAAACTTCCTTATAATTGTTATCATCTGGACATCTAAATTCAAATAATCTATCAAGAATCCCTTTCTTTTCAAGTCTATTTAATAAAATAAACGCTTGATCAATACTTATATCTAGTTTTCTAGCTACTGCACCAGGATACATATAAATTTTATTTTCATCTCGAAAATAAGGCTCCAATAATCCAATCATCTGTAATTCATTATATGTACTAGATTCATCTACCACTTTCTCTATATTTTTCAATAATATATTTGGTAACATAGTTCATCCCCTCAATGCCTCTTCCATTTGTATAATACTCCATTAGAGTAAAATCATTAGAATTATCACTTAACAAATTAACGAAATTAAATTTCACTTGAATCACTCTACGTTTAATCTCATTAGGCCATCTAAGAGATCGCCAAGGTAGCTCAGAAGTTTCTTCTGTATCTTTTATGAAATCCTCAAGTAATTGTTTAATTTGTTGGCATTCCTCATTCGCTTCAAACAAATCCGAATTGTCTTTAATAATTGCATCTAACTCTCCAAGTATCGGCAAAACCGTTTCATCCGAACTTTGAGAACTATTAAGAGTTGCATCTCCACCATTTGCTAGTTGCATTTTTTGAGAGCTAACTTTTACATTGCCATCATTTTCAGCGATAAAATTAACTGTTTGATCTAAAGGCATAGCGTCAAGATTTACAGCAAACTTAGATTCAATATCCCTTCTAATCTCAGAAATTCTTTCATTATAAAAATCGCTTTCATCGTTTCGTAAAAATCTTGAAATTGTATGCACTCTTGTTTCAATAACATTATATTCTGGATAATAGACTGCCAACATAGGATATCTCACAGAGTATGTTCTAGGGATACCTTCAATTAGTTTTACACCCACACAACGTTTTAAAAATTTTATAATATACAATTTTTCAGTTTTAATAACCGTAGGAACATCCTCAGTTGTAATCTTTTCTTCATTATGAATCAAGGAATCTAACTTCTCTTGTAAGTCATCACTTGGACTAGATACTTCAAAAATTGAGCTGTATTTATAAAGCTTTTCAAATTCAAATTTTTCAATAACCTTTTCAACTTTTTCACGTTCAGTTTCTAGCATTTTAGAAATAATTTCACGAGAATCTGGTGACAACTTATTATCCTCCTCATGTACAATCACTTCTGCATTTTTTAACATACGTTCAATAGTTTTTAAATCACTTTTTGAATATAGTTCAATTGAATCTTTTAGTAAATCTGACATATATCTCCTCACTCACCAACAAAAACTAAATAATTTCTTACATATATTCTCTTTGCATAGTAATACTATACTACACTTCGCTTCAATTGTAGCATAAATTAAGGATAAATTCTAGTATATCAATTGACACAGTTTTAAAAACATAGTATTTACTTCTAAAACATACAGTTTAATATAGAAAAGCAATCTTACAGCCTGTGAAATCAGAAATTTCTATTTCCATATTAGACTCCTTCGGCTAATTCCCTTTCCAGCTCGGCTAACCAGTTTTCATAATATCTTTTCTCATCTCGTAACATCCGGCTGCTATTCATTTTCTGTCTAGCAATCTTCATAGCCTTGTGAGTTTTAACTACATCTTTCTTTACCTTAAATTGATACCAAGCTTGAATGACCTGCATATCTGCTGTTTTTAGAGATAAAAAGGATTTGACCCCTCGAATACTTGCATATTCTTCCGCTTTCTTATTATCTCCTTCTATCAGAGCAATTTGAAGAAGGTATAATTGAGAAATAGTTTTAGACATTGGATTATCTGTTTTCTCTAACACAGACTGAAGCTGTTGCTTTGCAAGCTCTATATTATCATCCAATATGAATACCAATCCCTGAAGAGTCTGAACACTTTCTGCAAAACTCCCTCTCGCATCCTCAGCAACAGGCATGATAAAGTCTTTTAAATCATATTCTTGAGGAGCCAGCAAAGTTTGAGCAGAATGTCTCAATACCAAGTAGGCGTATTTGGTATTTTCAGGGTGTTGTCTCAATTCCCAAATTTTCGCTCCATCGGTGATGCCGACTGGCAAAGCATTGTTTAGGAAGAAAGACAAATTCAAAAAAATCCAAGTACCAGCAAAATACCAACTTCTTGTCAAAAATCCAAACAATATCGCCAATAACATCAAGCTGATATGAACTAGCAAGCCTCCTGAAAGCATCAGGATGATTCTTTGATCGCTTTCATCTTCTTTCAATCCAATATACTGAGCACCAACATTTTTCAAAACCGCTGTTCGACTAAGATGAAATCTGTCTGACTTTTTGGTCAAAAGAAAATGTCCTAATCCAAAAGCCACCAGCCGATAGCCTGTCAAGTAGCCGCAAAAAGCATGACCCAACTCATGAAGAATAAAAATTAAATACATGCTTAAAAGAGCGAAGGAATAACCAAAAGTGAATGCTAAAACTGCTGAATACCCCAACTCTGCAAATGCGATAGTTCCACAAGCAAAAGCTAGCATAATAAAGACAAAAGCTAGCACATTAACCAAATACGTCCCAATTTTCTTCATAAAATCTCCAACCAACTCCTAATATCTCGGATAAGGGTAAAATTCTCCTTCTTCCAAACCGACTTTCCCTTCTTCAAAGACTTCTTGGTTCCATTCCATGACGAATTCTTCTGCTTCTGGGTCTTCCAAAAAGTCCATGAGGGCATCTAGTCCAACCTCTGCAGTATCTTTAAGGAATAGCGCAAAATAAGCTAAAAATTCACGAGAAAAACCTTTCTTCGGTAGGTAAGGGATGACTGTGAGATAGTCTTCTGCATTAACTGTTGACTTGGCAGGGTTGTAAAAAAGTACCGCTTCTTCGAAAAGGATATCATCTGACGAAACCTCTCCGTCTTCATCTAACATCTCCACCCCTGCAGCATTTTGTGCCTCTAATAGAAAACTCACTTCAACCGCATGATTGCGCTTGTCCCAGTTAATCTCATAATCAAAAGGAAAGTTCTTGTCCAACTCTTCTTGTAAAACATCTAAAAATCCATATGTTGCCATTTTGTCCTCTTTCTATACGACTCTTAAATCGCCCCGAATACTCGGAAATATGCTAAAATAGATACTACCATCTTACCACATTCGTATCAGAAAATCCATGTTAGAAAGGACTGCTATGCCAGACAATCTCGCGCTTCGTATGCGCCCCAAAACCATCGACCAGGTCATCGGTCAGGAGCATCTAGTTGGACCTGGCAAGATTATCCGCCGTATGGTGGAAGCCAATCGCCTATCCTCTATGATCCTCTACGGACCTCCAGGCATCGGAAAAACCAGTATCGCTTCAGCCATCGCTGGAACGACCAAGTATGCTTTTCGGACCTTCAATGCGACAGTTGATAGTAAAAAACACCTCCAAGAAATCGCTGAGGAAGCTAAATTCTCAGGTGGCCTTGTACTGCTACTAGACGAGATTCATCGTCTTGACAAGACTAAACAAGACTTCCTCTTGCCTCTCTTGGAAAGTGGACTGGTCATTATGATTGGAGCGACGACTGAAAATCCTTTCTTTTCTGTCACGCCAGCCATTCGTAGCCGTGTTCAGATTTTTGAGTTGGAACCCTTGTCTAACCAAGATGTCAAAGAGGCCATTCAAATCGCCCTGACTGACCCTGAACGAGGCTTTGATTTCCCTGTTGAGTTAGATGATGATGCCCTTGATTTTATCGCAACATCTACCAACGGTGATCTCCGTTCTGCCTTTAACTCGCTGGATTTGGCAGTTCTCTCCACTCCAGCTAATGACAAAGGTATACGTCATATCACGCTTGACATCATGGAAAATAGTCTGCAACGGAGTTACATTACTATGGACAAGGATGGAGACGGACACTATGATGTTCTATCTGCCCTTCAAAAGTCTATTCGCGGATCAGATGTGGACGCTAGTCTCCACTATGCTGCTCGCTTGATAGAGGCCGGTGACCTTCCTAGCCTAGCTCGTCGTTTGACTGTTATTGCTTATGAAGATATCGGCTTAGCCAATCCCGAAGCTCAGATTCATACCGTAACTGCTTTGGATGCTGCCCAAAGGATCGGTTTCCCAGAAGCCCGCATCCTCATCGCCAATGTCGTCATTGATCTGGCACTTTCACCTAAGTCTAACTCAGCCTATGTGGCTATAGATAAGGCCTTGGCTGACCTTAAAACATCGGGGCATCTGCCAATCCCACGTCACCTGCGAGATGGCCACTATAGTGGTAGCAAGGAATTAGGCAATGCCCAAAACTACCTCTATCCACATAACTACCCAGGTCACTGGGTCAAACAAGAGTACTTGCCAGAAAAAATTCGCAACCATAGCTACTTCTCACCAGAAGATAGTGGAAAATACGAACGTGCCCTGGCTCAACGCAAGGAAACCATTGATAAATTACGAAACTTATGAAATCCTTTTCAAAATTTTTAATTTTCCCTTGATTTTTTTTGAAAAAGTGGTATCATATAATCATAGAAACGCTGTGGTGTACGACTTCACATTTAAGTGTTGACCGACTATTTTTTGTATTATTAGGGAAACAAAAGTCTTCTAACAGCATGTAGGCCGTCTCACACGGAAACAGCTTCAGTTAGAGCGAGTTGCCCACCTGCTTAATTGCGCGGGTTCAATACAAACCGTGAAGTTTCGGCACCAATACAGCTTTTTATTTGCCTCCTTAGCTCAGTTGGTAGAGCAGTAGACTCTTAATCTATGGGTCACAGGTTCGAGCCCTGTAGGGGGCATCTAAATCAACAGGAAAAAGCCTTGATTTATAAGGCTTTTTTGCTTGTCTATAACTGATTTGCCCCATCATTTGCCCCACATTTTTTTTATGAGCAATCTTTCCAGACATCTCTGATTATGAAAAACAAAAAAGCTATCCTACCTTTGCAAATTTGGATAAGATAGCGGAATATTTTAATGCAACTCCAACCCAACTCTTTGGAACGAGTAAAGAGATTGAGTTAGAAAAGAGTGTTCTTGAATCTAATGAATACTCTGATAAAGTAAGTGAAATCTTAAAAGCTGTCAAATACATCGAGCATTTCCTACATACTGATGGACAGTACTTAGAGGATTTACTTTACCTAACAAGAGGCAACCAACTATACACAGAAGATGGAAAAGAGTTGTATATTGATCCAACTTCTCAGAAAAGAACACTTCATACCCAATATGAACCTGGTTTTATTGAAGCAAGGGATAAATCTCCACTAGAACTCTTAATTGAAAATAAGGAATTGTTTGATAAATAGAAAAAGCGAGGATAACCTCGCTTCAGATTGAAGTTAAAATCTTTAGAAGACACTTTTATAAGGACTTTGTCTTCAATCTGTGAAAAGGAGTGAAAACTCCTTTTCTTTTTGTAAGTCAGACTGAAACTTCCAAATTGTTTATTTATTTTATTGACATTTTCTATAAAAATAAGTATAATAGTTTTATTAGCAAACTATACTATATAGGGGGTATTGAAATGAAATTTTCTAATCGTTTACTGCTATTCCTTGCAGGAGTTGTTTTTGTCCTTTTAGGACTTTTCCTATTTACAAACCCAGTAGCTAATCTTGTTGCTTACAGCTGGTGGATTTCATTTGGTTTACTGGTTTCTTCTATAGCAGCTATTTTAGGCTATTTCTCTGCACCAAAAGAGCTTCGCTCACCTGTTTATCTTTTCCAAGGATTTGTTAGTCTTCTCTTAGCTCTTTACCTCGTTGCTTATGGCTTTGTGACCCTGCCGGTCGTCATTCCGACCATTGTAGGAATTTGGTTAATTGTAGAAGCCATTATTGCTTTCTTTAAAGGCAATCGTCTAAGATTGATTTTCCCTATTATTGGTAGCAATATCACGTGGGTAGCCTTGCTTGAATTTTTACTAGGTCTAGTGATTCTGTTCAATCCAGTGGCTACAGGTGTCTTTGTCGTTTATGTCATTGCCTTTTCAGTTTTAGTTACTGGCTTCACCTACATTATTGAGGCCTTTCGTAAATAGTCTAGTTGCTATTTCTATCGCATTCAAAAAAGCTGGGAAATCATATTCTCAGCTTTTTTGTCTCTTTAATTATCACTTTTTCGCATTCCATTCTGCGTAGAAATTTGTTTTTCCATTTTATCCTCCGATTTGAACTCGCACTGACATTTATTTATAACAACACTATATATCTAGTATGGCATAATCATTAGGTATTATAGATTTTCAAACCAAATGTGAGTCATTCGTTTTTGCCCCACTTTTGCCACGTTTTTAAAGCCTGACAGTGAAAACACCTAAAAGTATTTCCCTAAAATCAGCTATATTTCAACATTTTTGTTTATTTTCAATATGAAAAGTTCTTACAAATCCATGTAGGGGGCATCTAAATCAACAGGAAAAAGCCTTGATTTCAAGGCTTTTTTGATGTCAAATAACTTTTTGTAGCAAATCATTATAAAGGTTTTCCAACCTTATCAAACTTATCATTTATTCTCAATCAATTGCTAGCAATATTTGATAAGACCAACTGTTTTTTACAGTACAGAGCTAGTCTATAATTAACTAAACTATACTAATTTGTGCCCATATTACATGGCCAATCCGCATAGAGATTAAAATGGGCTATTATGAATTCATAAATTTTCGCAACAGAACAAGAGCAAGTCATTTAGAAATAAAAGAGAAGAGAATCTTTCACTCTCTTCTTAGTATATCTTATTAAATTCAGTCTTTCTCAATCTACCTGATTTTCCTTTGCAACGACAAATTCTTTAACCAATCGATAGATAACAGCAGATATCGGTGTAAAGAATATCATCCCAAGTAAGCCAAAGAGATTGCCTCCAATACTAGCAGCCGCAAGCGTGAAAATAGCTGGCAAACCAATAGACTGACCTACAACTCTAGGATAAATAAGGTTTCCTTCAATCAGCTGTATAACTTGATATAGAAGAAGAGAAAGTAAGGCTTGAGTAGGACTCACTGTGAAGATAAAAATCGCTCCCACAACACAAGCAATCATAGGCCCTACATAAGGAATGAACGATAGCACTCCTGCAAAGATACCTGTCATTACTCCATAGGGTATCCCAAACACGCTGTAACCAACCGCTATCATAACTCCTATGATAACTGCTTCAATCAGCTGACTCATCAAAAATTGGTCATAAGTCTCTAGTGCTACTTGTCCAATGTAAGTCAACTTTATCACCACCTTCTCTGGAAGAAAAACTTTTAGAAGTCGACTCGTCATCGCTGCCAAATGTTCCTTACTGGATAAAAATAAAAAGGTGAAGACTATAATCAAAAAGGCATTCATCAAACTTGAAAAAATATTGCCGATATTACTAGTCAGACCTGATAAAAAACCTATCAAAGCTTGGCTAATAGAACTAGATTGTCCCTGTATGCCTGATACGATAGTTGACAACATGTCTTTGGTTACAAATTCCGAGCTGCCTAGCAATTTCCCAAGTTGAGTAAGGACTGTTGAAAGGACTGTTCCCAGCTGACTAATAGTCTGGGCTAGGGTTGGCAGCACCAAAACCAAAAGAGCAATCACGATTAAGATAAGAGCTAGGAAAACAAGTACCATGGCAATCGGACGACGCAACTCTGCCTTTACCTTCAATTTAACTAAGTACTGTTCAATTTTTTTCATAGGAACATTAAGCACAAAAGCAATAACAGCGCCATAAATCAAGGTTGAAGTCACGTCAAAGAAAGAGATTGCTCCTGATATAAAGCTCGACGCATTCAGAATCACAAGAGCAACCAGCCCTATAAAAAGGATTAACGGGGTGTATTTTTTTACTAAGTTCATAAATTCTCCTTAATAAACATGTTTAGATACGACTATACTATTTGGTTTTTCAAACTCTCGATTAAGGTAGGCTTGGTAAGTTCCTGGAGCGATAAATCCTTTGGGTGAGAGGATATCGGTGCCAGCCTGACCGACTATGGTATCAGCCAAGAGCACACAGTTTGTAGATAAGACAAAGTAGGATTTAAACTTAGATTTGATAAATTTATAAAGTTCCCCATCCGTCTCATGTCTGATTTTATAAGCGTAGGTGTAGTCTTCCTTACCATCTTCCGTTTTAATTTTATCTGCGCTTGGCTCCCAAGGAATCGTTAGTTGTTTTAATTCAGCTAATTTTTCCTGAACCGCTTCTTCCATTTCCGGTGTCAAATCTATTCCGTAACCAAATAGCGTTTTTTGACTCTCCCGTTTACATAAGTCAATGTACTTATCACGGTCGCAAAAATATAAAACACCATCTCCAACCATACCAAATAAGGTCTCAGATGACGGATCATAGTTTCCATAAGAAATCACACGTCCTTGATAACAAAGGTCCACATGACCAATAGCTGAAAATAGAGAAGTCTCCGCTGTATGAACGAAAATTTCAAGATCTGCTGTCTTACCAAACTTCACCATTCCAAGATAGATTTCCTCTTCCTCATCAGCATTTTCCTGCATGAATTTATTGATTTTTGCTAAAGTACTTGCAGGGATGAGAGCGGCTAGGGCAATAGGTAAGCTCATTCTGACACGACGTTTGAGATGGTTTTTCCCAATTTCCTTTTCAAATAAGAAACCGTCACGGATATTGGACACACCATAAAGGCAAAAATAAGCCCCTAAAACAAAGAGTTGAAAGACAGAATTTCCCGTAGAGGACAAAAGACTAGTCCCACCAAGAAAAACTAGTACGAGACCATCTAGTAAGAAACGAAAACGAGGTCGAATTTTGTTTTTGCGGTAGAGAACATAGGTGACAAGGTTGATACTAGCATGAAAAATCTGAGAAATTCCAATCACAAGAGCCAAAATATAAATTGGCACATCAGTAGCAAGATTCGAGCCTAGCAAATATCCCATCACTAACAATTTAACCAGTGCAACTCCCAAGGTGTCCGTTGACTGACTTTTTTTGAAAATACGTAATACTAAATCTAAGACCGTTGCTATCCAAGCTAAAAACAGAACCAGTCGAATAACCGTCACTGGCAACCAAGTTCCCGTGACCATCAAGATAAGACCTAGCAGAACAAACAAGAAACCCTGAACAAGTAATTTCTTACCTGTCAGACCTAAAGAAAGAATTTTTTCCATAAAAGACCTTTCAAAAATAATAATTAAGCCCTTTGATCAAATTGACTGGTAAATAGCTGACGGCACAAACAGCCTGTGCCAGCAAGACATGGCGACTGACTGTAGCAATGTCACCATCTTGTCTTTTGCACTTCTGAAATTTGTTTTATTGAGTCGAAATCAGAGCTTATAAAAACTAGCTAAACTTGAGAGATAAGTACAATTGAGACGAAAAAATGTCTAACCAATACTACTTGTAAAGGTAAGAAAATATTATTTCTATTCTATTAATGATTTATATACTATCTATTATGACACAATACTCACTATAGTTCAACTTTTTACCTATTTAAAACCATAAAGCCTACATAACTCTTTGAAGAGAACAAAAATCTGAATGTAATAAGATAGTACCCATTACCCATATTATAATTAGATTATGAATTGAAGCTTTTTGGAACTAAAATTAGGAATAATTGAGAAAGTAGGGAGGGAAATTTTGCTTTTACCCCATTTTGAAATAATTTCATTTTAGATTTTTCTAAGTTTCTTTCAAAGAGCCTGCAGGGGGCATCTAAACAACAGGAAAAAGCCTTGATTTACAAGGCTTTTTTGTTTTTCTAAAAGATTTTCTCTAGATATTTAGCAGAATCCCAAGATAGTTTCTCAATGTTCCACTTCTTCCTTAAATCGTACTTTTCCTTGGCTGTATAATCTCATAATCTTCACAAAGCGAACTGGATTGTTTTGGTTATACAAAAGAAATACTGAAAAGAATAACAAGCCAGCAAACCACAAACCATAGCCTTCATCACCAATCGGTTGGCCAAATTTTAGAGGAAGAATCAAGAAATACAAAAAGTAATAGATAGACACTATATTTACTACAAAGCGGGCAAATCGATAAGGTAAAGCAGACAGTTGTCTAGGATCAAACTGGTTTTTTACAAACAAATTATGAGATGCTGCAAAGAAAAAGACTTTCTCTGTCGTTGGCTGGGCCTTTCGAACATTTTTATAAAGTGCTCGTTCAAGTATAGCAACCAACAAGGAAAACTGCATCAACCAAAATAGAAGAATACAGGCTAGACTGAACCAGTTATAGACACCAATAAACTTGAGGGAAAAGAAGCCCGAAATTGCAGGTCCACCTACTAGTAAGAGAATTACCAATTCAGGAATAAAAGAATTCGTTTCACCAGCTTTTTCAGTATTGAGCAACTTACTCTTTGGAGCAGCTAAAGCCTCTCCTGTCTTTTGGTCATAATAAACAGCCTGACCATTGCATTCGCCGATAAAGACACGACGGCGTCCGAGAAAAAACATATTGACCTCTTTCTATTTATGAAAACAAATTCTCAAAATCTCCTAACCATTAGGAACAAGTTTCAAAATGAAAAATCTACTCTTCATATTCTGGGTGTTTGCGTACATAGCGTGCCGCCTGAACTCCATCCACTATGAGAGCTGGTAAAAAGAGGTTCATCAAGATGCCCAAGAAAATACCAAAGACATTCTCAATGTAGCCAGTGAGAATAGCTGGGGCTAATATGACAGCTACAAAAGCAACTCCAAAATTAAACAATCGCTCTTGCTTCTTGTTATTGTCTTTACCACCATAAGTCTCCCATCGGTTGAAAGCCCAGATTTTCCCCTGATTTTTAGGAAGATAATACCAGGAATAGAGACCTGTAGAAAAAAGCAGGATACATAGAGCTACGAGATTGTAAATAAGTGCCCAGACTGAATAGATTCCGTCATTACCAACTAGCATAATCAAGCCTGTAAAAGTCATGACAACGTTTAAAATCAAAACAAGTATAGAAACATAAAGATAGATAAAACTCTTAAATCTCACAATAAAACGATTGAAGAAAGAGAGTGGGATTGCCACACCACTAATAAACATGCAAATAATGAACAAGAGTTTATAAATACCAATATGATCGATATAGGTCGTCCCAAAATACGCCATAAAAGAGACTACTAAGCTAATCCAAGATAGAAGCTTGATATAACCTAGACTAACCCCATTTGTAATCAAAGGACCGTGGTAGCGTTCTTCGATCACTACTTTCTTTTTCTTTGAAGATTTTGACATCAATATACCTTCTTATCTGTTCTGAATAACATTTTAATACTAGTATACCACAAACCAACTTACTAGGTCATAGGATAGCTAAGAGCCACATCTTGCTAAAAGGTTGACAGAACTTCGCTCCATAGGATATGATGGGAATACCTAGAATTTTATCTCTCCATGATCTTTACTCCTTCTACTGAAAAAGCGTTGGTGAGTTCAATTCTATATCTGGAGGTTTCTATGAAAATCTATTATTCAAAATTTGTCGGTGTCGGCTATCTAGTCTTTGCGGCGGGTGTATTCTTTCAATTTTTCTTTTTCCTCGCGCATGGATTGATCGACTTTTCCCAGCTTAGTCTTCTCACTGTGGTTCCAACCATCCTCTTTTTCGCTGCTATCTATTCAACGATTGCAGGTATCAAAAGACTTTCTAGTCGTAGGCTCTCCTTTGAATTCACCTTTGAAGGTATTTATGTCTATCCCGGGTTATTCTTCTCAAAAGAAATCTTCATCCCAAAAGAAGAATTGTTGCGAGCATCATATGTTGAAGTGGATGTCAGTGACCCCGACCATGTCAACAGCAAGGCTTGCTATTTAGATTTTGACCTGAGAGAGGTGACCCAGCTAGAAGATATCTCTAAGTCAAACGTCATCATCGATACAAGTGTTCTGATATTGCGACTCGCCCTTAGCCTCTGTCGATTTAGAGAGGAAGAAAAAGCCGAGTTGGCGACCTATCTAAAAGAAAACTACGGAATTGATTTCTTATATTAGCAAGTAATAAAAAAGCCCTAAAAACAGGGCTTTTTTGATATTATCCTTATTATCTTTCACTTTAAAGTGGACTTGTTCATTATCCAACTTAAACGTCATGTATAGTTGAATGATAAAAAATTTATGCTTTGAGAACATAGAAAAGCAAGGACATTTCACCACCCTTACTTCTGATTGATCTTCTTAGTTACGGTAAAACTGGTTATCTTTGTCGCTTACAGATTGACCGATAGACAAGACATCTTGACTACCGTCTGTACCTGTCACTTCGTTTTGGACTCCAGCTGGGGTAAAGATCAGTCGTGCCCCTTGTCCACCACCGACAAGATGAATACCTGTTGAGTAGTAGCCGTCTTTTTCCTCTACTTGACCCATCTCGTATTTAAAGGTTCCATTTGAACTTTGGATCGTTACAATTCCATCTGCTGTGACTGTTGCAGTTGTTCCCGCGTAGTTTTCCCAAGTCCCTACAAACTTAGCGTAAGCCTCTTGTGATTTTTGCTTATCTTCCTTTTGTTCTGCTTGAGTGGTTGTAGCTTCTGTCGCACTATTTGTTTCTGACTTCTGCTCCTCTTTTTGGCCTGCTTCAGTTTTACTTGCGGACTCTGTAGTCACCTTGCTTGTTGTCTCCTTTTGGTTTGAAGATGACGTATTCTTGTCAGTCTTTCCACCACAGGCAGCCAAGGTCAAGGCAGCTAACAAGGTCAGGACTGATAGGCTCGTATAGCGCAATGTTTTGTTTTTCATAAAAATCTCCTTTGAAATAGATACAGATAAAAGTAGCTCGTCAGATTTTGCATATATTTGACGGCTGTATCATAGTCTTCAGTGTATCATTTATTTGCTTTTAATTCAATAGCTATCATATATCGAAAAAAGGCTAATCCAAGTAGGAATTAGCCCTTTTATTTCTAGTTTTGATTTGCTCGTTTTTTAGTAGATAAACATGGCATCGCCAAAGCTAAAGAAACGGTATTTTTGCTCGATAGCATGCTGGTAGGCTTCGAGGACCAATTCACGGCCTGCAAAGGCTGAGACAAGCATGACCAAGGTAGACTTCGGCAAGTGGAAATTAGTAGAAAAAGCATCCACCACCTTCCAGTCATAGCCTGGTTTGATAAAGATATTGGTCCAGCCAGAGTCGGCCTGGATTTTCCCATCAAACTTGCTTCCGATGGTTTCTAGCGTACGGATAGAGGTTGTCCCTACCGCAATGACACGGCCACCATTTTCTTTAACCTGACGCAAGGTCGCTGCAGCTTCCTCAGACAATTGGTAAAACTCTGAGTGCATCTCGTGCTCATCCAGATTATCTACTGAAACAGGTCTAAAGGTCCCAAGTCCAACGTGCAAGGTCAGGTAGACTAGATGAACGCCTTTTTGCTGGATTTCTTCTAGTAATTCTTTGGTAAAATGTAGCCCTGCAGTTGGGGCTGCTGCTGATCCACTCTCCTTGGCATAGACTGTCTGGTAACGTTCACGGTCATCCAATTTTTCATGAATATAAGGAGGCAAAGGCATTTCTCCAAGACTTTCAAGCACTTCTAGGAAAATTCCTTCATACTCAAAACGGACAATACGACCGCCATGGGTTAATTCCTCAGCCACGACTGCGCTAAGTCGACCATCACCAAAAATAACACGGGTGCCGACCTTGAGACGTTTGGCAGGTTTTGCCAAGACTTCCCATTCGTCTCCTGCTGTATTTTTCAAAAGCAAGAGTTCAACATGGCCCCCTGTTTCTTCCTTTTGGCCATGAAGCCGCGCTGGTAGTACGCGGGTGTCATTCATAACCAGGGCATCACCTGGCTCTAGCATTTCGATAATGGAGTGAAAGTGGCGATCTTGAAATTCTCCAGTCTGGCGATTGACCATCAAGAGTTTAGAGGCATCGCGCTTTTCAAGAGGTGTTTGTGCAATCAACTCCTCAGGCAAGTGAAAATCAAAATCATTTGTATTTAATGTCGTCATTCTTCTTTTCTCTTCTCATTTATTCAAATTACTTATCAAAGCGAACTTCTTCAAGTAGGTACTCGATGAAGCGTTCACCCATCTTAGACAAGCTAGTTTTCTCATGCTGGATATAAACCAGTTCAATGGGATCATCAATATCAAGCGGAATCGAAACGATATTGTCTCCATTAAGATTACTATTGAGGATACCCGTCGCGATGGTATAGCCGTCCAAACCAATCAAGAGATTGAACAAGGTCGCACGGTCACTAACAACGATGGATTTCTTGTGGTGTTCCTGAGACAAAATCTCCTCTGAGAAATAGAAGGAATTATGGGTACCTTGGTCATAGCTCAAATATGGGAAGTCTTCTAGGTCTGCCAACTGCACCTTGTCTCTTTTAGCAAGAGGGTTGGTCTTGCTGACAAAGATATGGGGTTGGGCTGTAAAGAGATGGTGGGCAACTAGATGGTTGTCGTCCAACATCTTCGAAAGAACGTCCCGGTTATAGCTATTTAAAAAGAGGACTCCGACTTCACTTCGGAAGTTCTTGACGTCGTCAATGATTTCCCAGGTTCTGGTTTCACGCAAAAAAAGCTCATACTTTTCCATATCGCTTTTCTTAAGCAAGGAAACAAAGGCGTTGACCACGAAGGCATAGTGCTGCGAAGACACACTAAAAAGCTCGCGATGAGCGATTGGGTTCTTATAGCGTTCTTCTAAAAGTTGCGTTTGTTCGACAACCTGACGGGCATAGGACAAAAATTCCATCCCATCACGTGTGAGGGTGATTCCCTTAGGATTTCGGATAAAAATCTCAATCCCCATCTCATTTTCTAAGTCACGAACTGCATTTGATAGACTGGGCTGCGTAATGAAGAGTTGCTTGGCAGCCTCATTCATGGAACCAGTCTCTACAATTTTGATAATATAGTGTAATTGTTGAATTCTCATGCTTTTATTGTACCATACTTGACGCAATATAAAAAGGACCAGTCACTGAAAGCCAAGCTAGTCGCATATCAGTCTTTTTGCAACTCATAAAAAAGAGGTTGGAAGATTTCCAACCTCTTTATCTGTTCTAGCAAGTTAAAACTAGCTGTCTTTTTTCCAAAAGATGGCTAATAAAATCATGGCTCCTAAAACTGATGGGATAATGGCTGTACCGTTTAGGCTTGGCCCCCAAGCACCAAAGAGTAATTGTCCTAAAAAGGCACCAATCCAGCCGAGAAACATTTTCCCGAAGCATCCCATACGTTCTCCACGATTGGTGATAGCTCCTGCTAATAGTCCGATCAAAAGACCGACAAACATACTTCCAATCATAGTTTCTCCTTAAATTGCCCAATCTCCATTGCGGAAGAGTGGTACGCGTGTCCCATCCTCACGGATACCATCGATATCCATTTGGTTAGAACCAATCATAAAGTCAACGTGAACATCTGAACGGTTAAGTCCTGCAGCTTCCAGCTCTTCTTCGCTCATCTCAGCTCCACCAACAACGCTCGTTGCATAGGCTGCACCGATAGCCAAGTGATTTGAAGCATTTTCGTCAAAAAGGGTGTTAAAGAAAGTAATTCCTGATTGTGAAATTGGGCTTGGATCTGGTACCAAGGCACATTCACCCAAGGCACGCGCACCAGCATTCTTAAAGACGAGGTCCTTCATAACCTGATCACCCTTTTCAGCTGTGATATCAACGATTTGACCATTTTCAAAGGTCACCTTGATGCCTTCGATAATATTTCCATTGTAGCTAAGAGGTTTTGTAGAAGTGACATAACCATCTGCGCGACGGAAATCAGGGGCTGTAAAGACTTCTTCTGTTGGCATATTTGGCAAGAAACCTTCGCCTTGAGCATTGATTGCTCCGGCAGATTCCCAAACGTGGTTCTTAGGCAAGCCAAGTGTCAAGTCTGTTCCAGGAGCAGTGTAGTGAAGAGCTGAGAATTGTTCTTTGTTGAGCATTTCTGCCTTGCTCTTCAAGATAGCTGCATGTTCTTCCCAAGCTTTAACTGGATCTTCTTCGTAGACACGGCAAGTCTTGAAGATTTGGTCCCAAAGGAGGTCTACTGCTTCTTCGTCACTTGCAGCATTTGGAAAGACTTTCTTAGCCCACTCGAGTCCAGCAGCTGCTGCTACAGTCCAGCTAACCTTGTTAGATTGAGTTGCAATACGCATTGGCTTCATAGCAATTCCCATAGCTTTAGCAGAAGCTGAAAGTTTTTCTGCATCTACTCCGTTCAAGGCACCTGGGTCAGAAGAACGAACACCGAGACGACTTGCTTTGTTTTCAAGAAGGTAGTTCATCTCAGCAATCTTGTATTCTGGCACATTGTCCAAACGCTCCATCGGCGCGTGAAGGAATTTCTCACGGTTTACAAAATCATCTGCCCATTGAACGATAACTTCGTGCGCTCCAAGTGCATAGGCTTCTTTGACGATTAAGTGAGCCAACTCGCGTTGCTCCACATCGATTGAGAGTGCCAAAGTATGACCAGGTTGCACGTTAACTCCGTTTGCCACCAATAACTTGGCGTATTTTTCTAGATTTTCTTTAAAATTTGGTAAAACCATCTTGTTTCTCTTTTCTATTTTTATTTTTCTTTCAAAGCAGAAAGTAGCCCTGCTAGTGCAATAGTACCTGACAAGAGTGCTGTCGATAGAAGAATTGTTTGATCAGCAATGTCTAATTGATACTCAAACACCTTCTCAGCCGGCTTGTCTTCCGCAAAAATTCTTAGTTTCATGAAATGCCCTCCGTTACTAACCCTTAAAACAAATCATCAAACAAGCTCAACTGATTGTCCTCTGGCATATTGCCGAGAATGCCCATTTCATCCATTTTTTCAACCAAGGTTGAGGAAAGTCCTCCACGCTTGCGCAATTCAGTTTTAGAGAGGAATTCTCCCTCTTGACGGGCACGAACCAGTTGCTTGGCAACGTTCTCTCCCAGACCATCCATAGCAACAAACGGTGGGATAAGGGTATCTCCATCGATGATGAATTCAGTCGCATCACTGCGATAGAGGTCCAATTTGCCGAATTTAAAGCCACGTTCCCACATCTCATTGACGATTTCAAGTGTTGTATAGAGGTCAATTTCTACGTTGGAAGCTTCATTGTTCTTACGCTTTTCAGCAATTTCTTGCATCTTACGTTTGATAGCATCCAAGCCTGCACCCATGGTCTTGATATCAAAGGCCTTGGCACGGATGGAGAAGTATGCACAGTAATAATAAATTGGATGGTGAACCTTGAAGTAGGCCACGCGAAGGGCCATCATAACGTAGGCTGCCGCATGGGCTTTAGGGAACATGTACTTGATTTTTCCACAAGATTCGATATACCACTCAGGCACATTATTAGCCTTCATGGCTTCGATATAACCATTGCGCTCTTCTTCTGAGATTTTAAGCCACAATCCCTTACGCACTCGCTCCATGATGGTAAAGGCCATCTTTGGATCTAGACCTGCGTGCATGAGGTAAACCATGATGTCATCCCGACATCCGATAACGGTTGATAGGTCTGCAATTCCAGTCTTAATTAAATCCTGGGCATTTCCCAACCATACGTCTGTCCCGTGAGACAAACCAGAAAGCTGAAGCAACTCTGCAAAGGTCGTCGGATGGGTTTCATCCACCATGCCTCGAACAAAGTTAGTTCCAAACTCTGGAATTCCAAGCATACCAGTTGAAGTCCCGATTTGTTCAGGTGTCACTCCAAGGATATCTGTACCTGAGAAAAGGTCCATGACACCAGGATCATCCATAGGAATATCATTTGGATCAATGCCTGACAAGTCCTGGAGCTTGCGAATCATGGTCGGATCATCATGACCAAGGACATCGAGCTTAAGGACGTTCTCATCGATATCGTGGAAGTTAAAGTGAGTGGTCTGCCATTCAGCAGTGACATCATCTGCAGGATACTGTACTGGAGTAAAGTCATAGACATCCATATAGTTAGGGATAACAACGATTCCTCCTGGGTGCTGACCGGTCGTCCGTTTAACACCAGCAGCTCCTTGGGCTAGGCGCTCTACTTCAGCTTCTCGGTAGAATTTGCCATAGTCACGCTCGTAACCCTTGACAAATCCATAGGCTGTTTTAGCAGCCACCGTACCAACCGTTCCTGCACGGAAGGCATATTCTTCCCCAAAGATATCACGAACATCCAAGTGGGCGCTCGGTTGGTCTTCACCTGAGAAGTTCAAATCGATATCAGGTACCTTATCCCCATCAAAACCAAGGAAGGTCTCGAAAGGAATGTCCTGGCCATTCTTGCTAAGCTTGTGGCCACAGTTTGGACAGTCTTTATTTGGCATATCAAATCCTGAACCGTAGGAACCATCTGTAATAAACTCACTGTACTGACACTGACCACAGACATAGTGAGGAGAAAGCGGATTAACCTCGGTAATTCCAATCATGGTCGCAACGAAACTGGATCCAACAGACCCACGTGAACCAACCAAGTAGCCTCGTTCGTTTGAACGGTGCACTAGCATCTGTGAAGCTAGATAAATCACAGCAAATCCATTCCCCAGAATAGAGGTTAGTTCTTTTTCAATCCGCAAATCGACAATATCTGGCAGCGGATTTCCATAAATCTCAAAAGCTTTCTTGTAGGTCAATTCAGCGACCGTTTCTTCAGCCTTGTCAATGAAAGGTGTATACAAGTCGCCTTTAACGACCTCAACAGGCTCAAAAATTTCTGCTAAGGCGTTGGTATTTTCAATGACAATCTTACGAGCCAAGTCTTCCCCTAGAAAGGCAAATTCATCCAACATTTCATTAGTTGTTCTAAAGTGTGCCTTGGGTAGTGGAGCTGGTTGGGCAGCTTCTCCATGACCGATCGTTCGGTTAATCATAGCCCCCTGACCTAGACTGCGGACGATGATTTCTCGATAAATCTCATCCTCAGGTTCGATATAGTGGACGTTTCCTGTCGCAAGAACTGGCTTACCGAGACGGTCTCCGACCTCTATCAAGCTCTTGATAATGGTCTGAAGTTCCTCCATATCCTTGACCTGCTCTTTGGCAATCAGAGGTGCATAGATAGCCGGAGGCATCACCTCGATAAAATCATAGTATTTAGCAACTTCGACAGCTGCATCTACACCTTGTGATACGACTGCATCAAAGACTTCCCCTTCCGTACAGGCTGAACCTAAGATCAAACCTTCTCGATGGGCATCCAGCACCGTACGTGGAATCCGTGGAACTCCTTCAAAATACTGGGTATTTGAGAGGGAAACCAGCTTAAAGATATTTTTCAAGCCTACTTGATTTTT
Source organism: Streptococcus sp. oral taxon 061 (assembly GCF_964211575.1). Taxonomy (GTDB): domain Bacteria; phylum Bacillota; class Bacilli; order Lactobacillales; family Streptococcaceae; genus Streptococcus. The sequence goes on from NZ_CAXOQQ010000008.1 coordinate 64,522, forward strand.
CACATAGATAGTCGCATGCTTGACTCGAGCTTTCTTATAAGAATCTGGACTGATTAAATCAAGATTTAATCGTGCCAAGTTAGTAACACCGTGTTTTTCTGCTACTTCTTTGATAAAGATAAAGAGCAGACGGCCAGTTGCTTCCGCATCATAGTTGGCCATATGGTGGTGTTCTAGAGCTACACCAAAACGTTTGGTCAAGGCTCCCAAACCATGTCGCTTGTACTCTGGATAGAGATTTCTAGCGAACTCTAGCGTATCGATGACAGGTTGAGTAATTTTTGGAAGACCATGACGCTCATAGTTGGCATTCATAAAACCAACGTCAAAGCTTGCATTATGGGCTACAAGAACGGTATCCTTACAAAATTCCTGAAACTCTTTTAAAACTTGAACCAAGGGTTTAGCATTTTTCACATGGTCATCGGTAATCCCTGTCAATTCGGTTGTAAAGGCTGATAAGGGGTGCCCAGGATTGATAAATTCATCAAACTCAGCAATGATATTGCCCTTATACATCTTGGAAGCCGCCACCTGAATCAAATCATTATAGATAGCTGATAGACCAGTCGTTTCCACGTCAAAGACTACATAGGTAGCTTCAGAAAGATCCATCTCCACTTCGTTGTAGACGATAGGAACACGGTCTTCTACGATATTGGCTTCCATTCCATAAATGAGCTGAATACCAGCTTTCTTGGCTGCCTTATAACCGTGAGGGAAAGACTGAACATTGCCGTGGTCTGTGATTGCTACTGCTTTATGACCCCATTTGGCTGCTGTTCCAACGATTTCTTCGACCTCAGGAAGAGCATCCATAGTCGACATATTGGTATGGGCATGAAACTCAACACGACGCTCGCCTTCTGGCATCAAGTCCTTACGCTCATAGTGAACAACTTCCTGCACATCTTGCACATTCATGGTCAAATCTCGTGTGAAATTATTGACCTCGACATTTCCACGAACACGGAGCCATGAATTTTTCTTAATGATGTCAAACTTCTGAGCTTCTTCTTCGTTTCGGACCCATTTTTGCATGGAGAAACTAGACGTATAGTCCGTCATCTTAAAATTAATCAAGACACGACCCGTTCTAGTCACTTTATGCTCCACATCAAAGACAACCCCTTCAAAAACCAGTCGATTTTCTTCGGTATTGACCTCAATCATTGGAGTTACCTCTGCCTTGTCGAGTTTAGGCTTAGCAGCTGCCTTCTTGGCTTGGAAATCAAAGACAGGTTTATCCTCAACTGGAGGAGGCGGTGCCATCTGTTCTAACTGTTCCATAGCTCGAAGGGTCTCATCATTGGCAGCCTGAACAATCATTTGATTCTCTGTATGGAAGATTTCTTGTTCTTCCTTGGTCAGGTCCTCATTTTTTTCCAATCGGAAGGTTAGTTTAGGAAAACCAAATTCTTCCAACTGTTTGACAAGATTAGGCAGGTGATTTTTCCTGAAATGCTCTGTATCTGCTGCTTCAGAAGCCTCAATAATCAATTGATCATCTTCAAATCGAACCTGAAAATCCTGATACATGGTTCGAAAGCCTTGACTAGAACAAGGGCCAGCTGAAAAAGCCTCCCGATAGTATGCCTGTAAAAGCTCTCTTGAAAAATCTTGATCTTTCGTTTTAATCTCGAAAGTCGCTTGATTTCCTGTTTTTGAAAATTCTTCTTTCAATCCCTTCTTCAATGCTAAAAAGAGTTCAAAGGGCAGAATATTCTCAAAGACAAAACGAAACTCCCAAATGTTACTTTGCTTGTGTACAATAACTTGTTCAATTTCAGCCTGGGAGAAGGCCTCATGATTTCTGATCTCAGCGGGGATACCCAACTGATTCATTAAAATTTCAAAAGTGGTTGACATCCATTTTCCTCACAATATACTCCTTCTATTTTATCATATTTGAGGCAATTTTAGCTATTTCTACCAAACAGAAAAAGAAGCCACAAAGTGACTTCTTTTAAAGTGACGGTGAATTATTCTTCACCTTTGTTTTTCTTAATGATTTCTTCTTGTACTGACTTAGGTACATCTTCGTAGTGGTCGAATACCATCATGAATGTACCACGTCCTTGTGATGCAGAACGAAGAACTGTTGCATAACCGAACATTTCAGCAAGTGGAACGTAAGCACGAACGATTTGGCTGTTACCGTGTGCTTCCATACCATCTACACGTCCACGACGAGCAGTTACGTGACCCATAACATCACCAAGGTTTTCTTCTGGAACAGTGATTGTTACAAGCATCATTGGCTCAAGGATAGCTGGTTGTGCAGTCTTAGCAGCTTCTTTAAGTGCAAGAGATGCAGCGATCTTGAAGGCAGTTTCAGATGAGTCGACATCGTGGTATGAACCATCGTAAAGCTTAGCTTTAACGTCAACCATTGGGTAACCAGCAAGAACACCGTTAGCCATAGATTCTACCAAACCTTTTTCAACCGCTGGGATAAATTCACGAGGAACCACACCACCGACGATTGCGTTTTCGAATTCGAATCCTTTACCTTCTTCGTTTGGAGTAAATTCAATCCATACATCACCGAATTGACCTTTACCACCAGACTGACGTTTGAAGAATCCACGTGCTTGAGTAGAAGCGCGGAATGTTTCACGGTAAGATACTTGAGGAGCACCTACGTTCGCTTCAACTTTGAACTCACGACGCATACGGTCAACAAGGACGTCAAGGTGAAGCTCACCCATACCAGAGATAACTGTTTCACCAGTTTCAACGTTAGTTTCAACGCGGAATGTTGGATCTTCTTCAGCCAATTTTTGAAGGGCGATACCCATCTTATCTTGGTCTGCTTTGGATTTAGGCTCAACCATCAATTGGATAACTGGTTCTGGAACGTTGATTGACTCAAGGATGATTTTAGCTTTTTCATCTGTCAATGAGTCACCAGTTGTAGTGTCTTTCAAACCAACGGCAGCAGCGATATCACCTGAATAAACAGTGTCGATTTCTTGACGGCTGTTAGCGTGCATTTGAAGGATACGTCCGATACGTTCACGTTTACCTTTAGAAGTATTCAATACGTAAGAACCTGATTGAAGAACACCTGAGTAAACACGGAAGAATGTCAAACGACCTACGAATGGGTCAGTCATGATCTTGAAGGCAAGAGCTGCAAATGGCTCTTCATCAGATGCTGGACGAGTTTCTTCTTCATCTGTATCTGGGTTGATACCTTTGATCGCAGGGATATCAAGTGGGCTTGGAAGGTAGTCGATAACCGCATCAAGCATCAATTGAACACCCTTGTTCTTGAAGGCAGAACCACAAAGTACTGGGTAGAATTCAACGTTGATAGTCGCTTTACGGATACCAGCTTTCAATTCCTCGTTAGTGATTTCTTCACCTTCGAGGTATTTCATCATCAATTCTTCGTCAGTTTCAGCAACTGCTTCAACCAATTTTTCACGGTATTCTTGAGCTTGTTCAAGGTATTCAGCTGGAATATCTTCTTCAAGGATATCTGTACCAAGGTCGTTAGTATAGATTTCAGCTTTCATCTTGATCAAGTCGATGATTCCGCGGAAGTCATCTTCAGCACCGATTGGCAATTGAATTGGGTGTGCATTTGCTTGAAGACGATCGTGAAGTGTGCTTACTGAGTAAAGGAAGTCAGCACCGATTTTGTCCATTTTGTTGGCAAATACGATACGTGGAACTCCGTACTCAGTTGCTTGACGCCAAACTGTTTCAGTTTGAGGCTCAACACCTGATTGTGAGTCAAGAACTGTAACCGCACCGTCCAATACACGAAGAGAACGTTGTACTTCGATTGTGAAGTCCACGTGTCCTGGTGTGTCGATGATGTTTACGCGGTGGTTGTTCCATTGAGCTGTTGTCGCAGCAGATGTGATAGTGATACCACGTTCTTGCTCTTGCTCCATCCAGTCCATTTGAGACGCACCTTCGTGAGTTTCACCGATTTTGTGGATTTTACCAGTGTAGTAAAGAATACGCTCAGTTGTAGTTGTTTTACCAGCATCGACGTGGGCCATGATACCGATATTACGAGTTTTTTCAAGTGAAAATTCGCGTGCCATGAGGTTTGTTTCTCCTATATTTTTTATTTCTATTCTATTATAACACGATTTCAATAAAAACGGATAGGCAGGACCCACCCGTTCTCAATGTTTATCTTGTTTAGTTGGTTTCAACTCGTGAGATGGGAAGTTGAATTGTACTCGGGCTATAGTTAGTTAGCCGATTTGAGCCGGAACGGGATGCTGTGTGAAAAAGATAAACTTCCTTGTATTCGTCGAATACTGCGTCAGTTTCCTATTTTCACCTTGCATCCTTACCGTTCCTAGCATCATTTTATTACCAACGGAAGTGTGCGAAGGCACGGTTAGCTTCAGCCATACGGTGAGTGTCTTCACGTTTCTTAACTGCTGCACCAGTGTTGTTAGCAGCATCCAAGATTTCTTTTGCAAGACGGTCTTGCATTGTGTGTTCACCACGAAGGCGAGCAATTGTTACCAACCAACGAAGTCCAAGTGTTGTACGACGTTCTGGACGAACTTCAACTGGGACTTGGTAGTTTGATCCACCAACACGACGTGCACGTACTTCAAGTACAGGCATGATGTTTTCCATAGCTGTTTCAAATACTTCAAGTGCATCGTTACCAGTAGCTTCTTTGATTTGCTCAAAAGCACCGTAAACGATTGAAGCAGCTGTACCACGTTTACCGTCAAGCATAACGCGGTTGATAAGACGAGTAACTAATTGTGAATTGTAAAGCGGATCTGGCAATACTTCACGTTTTGGAGCTCTATTTTTACGACTCATTTCTCTTTATCCCCTTTCCTTATGCTTTTGGACGTTTAGTACCGTATTTAGAACGGCCTTGTTTACGATCGTTAACACCTGCAGTATCAAGTGCACCACGGACGATATGGTAACGTACCCCTGGAAGGTCTTTTACACGTCCACCACGAAGAAGCACCACGCTGTGCTCTTGCAAGTTGTGTCCGATACCTGGGATGTAAGCAGTAACTTCGATAAGGTTGCTCAAACGTACACGAGCAAATTTACGAAGGGCAGAGTTAGGTTTTTTAGGTGTCATAGTTCCAACACGAGTTGCTACACCACGTTTTTGTGGTGAAGAAACGTTTGTTTGAACTTTTTTATGACTGTTGTAACCAACGTTCAAAGCTGGTGATTTAGATTTTTCTACTTTTGATTTACGCGGTTTGCGAACCAATTGGTTAATTGTAGGCATCTACATTCTCCTGTGTTTTTTTTATTTTTGGTGATGATACACTTGGTGACAGCTATCATCTGTGTGTACTTTTGCAACATTTGTCAGCACGTCCCTGTACACTCTTGAGAGACCAAAAGTAAAAAGTACCGTCTAACATTGTACCACGTTTTTTCTATTTTTGTCAATATATTTCTTCTTATTTTTTGACTTATTTGCTCTAAAATCTCTTTGAAAACGGTCACCTACCAGATAGACTCTTCAACCGACCACATAGACAGAGCTTCTTGTATTTGTCGACAAAATGGTGTTTAATAGATTTGTAAGTAAGAGATCTCTATTACAACTTTATAAAGGAGAAATTATGAAACTCAGACTTGATATTGATCAGCAATACACCGAAGAGCAAATCATCATAGAGGCACCGACCTTGTCCCCTAGAGTTCAAAAGGTTCAGGACTTTGTACAATCCCTGGATCAAAAAGAAACTATCAAAGGAAAATTCCAAGACCAGGTCTACTTGATTCAGATTAGCAAGATTCAGCGTGTATACATTGAAAATCGTAAGGTTCTGGCCGAGACGGATAGCCAAACCTATGCACTTGACATTCGTCTCTACCAAGCAAGTGAAATTCTACCTGCTTCCTTTATCCAAATTTCCCAATCGGAAATTGTCAACATTGATGCAATTAGTCATCTAAAACTAACCTCTAACGGCTTGATTGAAATTTATCTTAAAAACGAAAGTTTCACCTACTCATCTCGCCGTTACCTCAAAACTATTAAGGAGAAATTAGAACTATGAAAAAACAAGTATTTCACGATGCCACAACTGGTATCCTCATCGGCCTCATCCTATCTATTATCTTTTCTTTTATCCACTCACCAAGTAACTACGCACCTCTCAGCCCCAACTCTTTAATTGGGCAATTCATGACCCAACATCAGGTGCATGGATCACTCGTCTTACTTTACTGTCTGCTTATCTGGTCAGCTATTGGAGTCCTCTTTAGTTTTGGTAGCCGTCTATTCGCTCAAGATTGGAGCCTTCTTCGTGCGACTGTCACTCACTTCTTCCTTATGTTGCTAGGTTTTGTACCTCTAGCAATCCTAGCAGGCTGGTTCCCTCTTCACTGGACTTTCATCCTTCAACTCATCCCAGAGTTTGCAATCGTCTACCTCATCATCTGGGTTGTTCTCTATAAGAGAGAATCAAAGAAGGTTGCCCACATCAACCAACTATTAGCTCAGAAAAAATAAGACCTAAAAACCCACTCACAAAACGGAGTGGGTTTTTGCTTATAATTTTTGTTTTAGCTCTAATAAGAGATTCATGGCTTGCATCGGTGTCATATTGTACACATCTACTTGGGCCAACTCTGCTAGGATAGGATTTTCTTCTTTTTCATCAAAGAGAGACATTTGCTCATTGACAACATTCCTTTGATTGATAGAAATTGGATTTTCCTGGCCTTGGCTCTCTAGTTGAGTTAGAATCGCATCCGCTCTTTTTAGCAAGTCTGCTGGCAATCCTGCAATCTTAGCAACGTGAATACCGTATGATTTATCAGCTGGACCTGGTTCAATCTTATGAAGGAAAGTAACCTGGCCATTTTGCTCAAGCGTAGCCACGTGTACATTTACTAGATGTTCAAGACTAGCTTCCAGACTGGTTAATTCATGGTAGTGCGTGGCAAAGAGAGTCTTGGCACCAATATGCTCATGGATATACTCGATAATAGACTGGGCTAGAGCCATACCATCATAAGTTGCGGTTCCTCGACCAAGCTCATCAAAAAGAATCAATGAATCCTTTGTCGCATGACTAATGGCATTATTAGCTTCCATCATCTCTACCATAAAGGTAGATTGACCTGAAACCAAGTCATCTGCCGCACCGATACGTGTAAAAATCGCATCAAAAATTGGCAAACGAGCACTTTCTGCAGGGACATAGGAACCCATCTGAGCCATAACCGCTGTAATGGCTAGTTGACGCATGTAGGTTGACTTCCCGCTCATGTTCGGACCTGTAATTAGTTGAATGCTAGTATCTTCATCCATCTGGATACTATTGGGAATATAGGTCTGAGCTCCCATGACCTTTTCAACAACTGCGTGACGACCATTCTGGATAGCAATCCGCGACTCTTTCCCAAACTCTGGTCGAATCAGGTGCTGTTTTTCTGCAACTACTGCCAAGCCTTGCAAGACATCGATAGTAGCGATTCCTTGAGCCAGAGCCTGTAGACGTTGGATATACTTGCCAACCTCCTCACGAATACGCATAAAGATTTCGTATTCTAGATTTGCTGATTTCTCACGCGCCTCTAACATTTCTCCCTCGATACGCGCCAATTCCTCTGTCCCAAATCGTTCAGAGTTTTTCAGCGTAGCCTTACGGAAAAAGTGGGCTGGTACGTTACCTAGCTGCGAGTTTGTTACATGGAAATAGTATCCGTCCTTTTTATTGTAGTCAATTTTGAGAGTATTGATGCCAGAGTTTTCTCTTTCCTTGGCCTCAATCTCAGCAATCCAGCTGGTCCCTTCTCTCAGCACACGACGGTATTTATCCAAGGTCTCATCAAAGCCCGTTCGGATAATACCACCTTCGGTAATCACGTGGGGAGCCTCTGGGGCAATGGCAGCACTTATCAGGCTTTCCAACTCAGGGATAGCATCCAGTTGTTCAATCAGATAAGCTAGAGCTGGTTGCTCCATTCCTTCTAAAATAGCGCGAATTCGTGGAACACTTCCCAAGGTAGTCGCTAATTGCAAAAGATCTTTAGGATTACTTTTCCCAAAAGACACTCGACTGGCCAGACGCTCGATATCGTAGACTCCCTTGAGACTTTCCGTTAAATCACTACGCTCAAAGAAATAATCCAGAAAGACTTGCACAACCTCCTGACGTTCAAGGATACGGTCCTTATCAATCAAAGGGCGTTGAATCCAGGAACGTAAGAGACGCATACCCATTGCGGTCTTGGTCTCATCTAGCAACCAGAACAGACTCCCTTGTTTCCTACCTGAGCGAGCATTTTCAACCAAATCAAGACTAGCCTTGGTCGCAAAATCCATCTGCAAGAAATCTTTGATTTCATAACGGATAACAGGCTTCAAGTGGCTGAGCTCTCGCATCTGCGTCCGATGGACATACTTGAGAAGTTTACCACTAGCTGCTCCTTCAACAGTTGCCAATCTTGAATCCAACAGATGAACATCTTCATACGGTTCCTGCTCATAGGAAAGTACCAGATTCATTTGACAACTGAGAATCTGTTCTTCCGCTTCAGACAAGTCGTAACCAATCACCACTTCTCTGGCCTTGAGGTTACGGATTTCACCACAGACTAGAGAGAAATCTGATAATCCCGTTACATAGAAATCACCTGTCACTAGGTCCATATAGGCTAGTCCATACTGGGAACCTTCACGATCAATAGCCACTAAAAAGTTATTGTGACTATCTGGCTTACTACTATCAACCACTGTTCCTGGTGTAATGACCTGAACAACCTCGCGCTTAACAACACCAACAGCCTGCTTAGGATCTTCCATCTGCTCGGCGATGGCAACCTTGTAGCCACGTTCAACGAGGACATCGATGTACTGTTGGGCAGAGTGATAGGGAACACCAGCCATGGGAATCGGATTTTCAGCATTTTTATTGCGACTGGTTAGTGAGATTTCTAGTATCTGTGCAGCATTGACTGCGTCTTCATAAAACAACTCATAAAAATCACCCATACGAAAAAGCAAAAAAGCATCTGGATATTGTTTTTTGATATCCACATACTGTTGCATACCAGGTGATAATTTTTCAGTAGTCATTTACTCTCTCCTTGTAAAAACAGTCCTGAGAGAAGCTCTCAAGACCTTATCTATCTTCCATTAACTCTAGCAAGCGTTCTTCCATGACTTTAGCTGCATGTTGATCTTTACAGATAACCAACAAGGTATTCGCTCCGGCAACAGTACCTAAGATCCACCCATCTTTATTTGAATCTACTACATTGGCTAAAACGGATGCTTCTCCAAGTTTAGTGTGGAGAACCAAGGTGAATTCGGCTCTTGCAACACCCTCTAAGTGATGTGAAAGGAATTCGACCAGATCAATCTTCTCTGTCTCATTTGCTAACACATAGTAAACAACATCGTTTTTCTTAACTTTGGTTAAGCCAAGCTCTCGCAAATCACGAGATAAGGTTGTTTGTGTCACAAAGACATCACAGGCTTCCAATCGATCTTGAATTTCCTTTTGAGTTCCTAATTTTTCTTCTGTAATCATTCGCTTGATGAGCTGATGACGTTCTCTTTTTCTCATAAGATCCTTTCGATTGCATATTTATTACATTTTACATTTTTTTAGTAAGAACATTATATCAAAAAAACTGGATATTTCAAAAAATATCTCTTCTTTCAAAAAAAATGTAGTAAATTGTGATAAAATAGTAAAAAAGCCCTAAAGGAGCCTTAAATGAATACAAAAGAATTGATTGCTAGCGAGTTGGCTAGCGTCATTGATAGCCTGGACCAAGAGGCTATTTTAAATTTACTAGAAACACCTAAAAACTCAGATATGGGAGATATCGCCTTCCCTGCCTTCTCATTGGCAAAGGTTGAACGTAAAGCTCCTCAAATGATTGCTGCTGACATCGCTGAAAAGATCAATAGTCAAGCCTTTGAAAAGGTTGTAGCAACAGGTCCTTACGTCAACTTCTTCCTTGATAAGGCTGCCATTTCTGATCAAGTTCTACAAAACGTTATCACTGAAAAAGAGCACTACGCTGACCAAGAGATTGGCAATCAAGAAAATGTTGTCATTGACATGTCTAGCCCTAATATCGCTAAACCATTTTCAATCGGTCACCTTCGTTCAACAGTTATCGGAGATAGCTTGTCACATATCTTCCAAAAAATCGGCTATAAAACTGTCAAGGTCAACCATTTGGGAGACTGGGGTAAACAGTTTGGGATGTTGATTGTTGCCTACAAGAAATGGGGCAATGAAGAAGCTGTCAAAGCACATCCAATTGATGAACTTCTCAAACTCTATGTCCGCATTAATGCTGAAGCTGAGAACGATTCAAGCTTGGATGAAGAAGCACGCGAATGGTTCCGCAAGCTTGAAAACGGTGATGAGGAAGCTCTCGCTCTTTGGCAATGGTTCCGCGATGAAAGCTTGGTAGAATTTAACCGTCTCTACAATGAGCTACAAGTTGAATTTGACAGCTACAACGGAGAAGCCTTCTACAATGACAAAATGGATGCAGTTGTAGACATCCTTTCTGAAAAAGGACTATTAGTCGAATCAGAAGGTGCTCAAGTTGTTAATCTTGAAAAATATGGAATTGAATACCCAGCTCTTATCAAGAAATCTGACGGCGCAACTCTATACATCACACGTGACTTGGCTGCGGCCCTCTACCGTAAAAACGAATACCAATTTGCCAAATCTATCTATGTCGTTGGTCAAGAACAATCTGCTCACTTCAAACAACTCAAGGCTGTCTTGCAAGAAATGGGTTACGATTGGAGCCAAGACATTGTCCATGTTCCGTTTGGTTTGGTTACAAAAGAAGGGAAAAAACTTTCTACTCGTAAAGGGAATGTTATCTTACTAGAACCAACTGTTGCAGAAGCCATCAGCCGTGCTAAAGCGCAGATTGAAGCCAAAAATCCAGAACTTGAAAACAAAGACCAGGTCGCTCATGCTGTTGGAGTTGGAGCCATTAAATTCTATGACCTTAAAACTGACCGTACAAATGGATACGACTTCGACCTTGAAGCTATGGTATCCTTTGAAGGTGAGACAGGTCCTTATGTTCAATACGCTTACGCTCGTATCCAATCAATCTTGCGTAAAGCCGATTTCAAACCTGAAGCAGGTGCCAACTATAGCTTGAACGATGCTGAAAGCTGGGAAATCATCAAGCTAATCCAAGACTTCCCACGTATTATTAAACGTGCAGCTGATAATTACGAACCTTCTATCATCGCTAAATTTGCAATCAGCTTAGCTCAAGCCTTTAACAAATACTATGCCCACACTCGTATCTTAGATGAAAGTCCAGAACGTGACAGCCGTCTAGTCCTTAGCTATGCAACTGCAGTCGTCCTCAAAGAAGCCCTTCGTCTGCTGGGTGTAGAGGCGCCAGAGAAGATGTAACTCGTTACAAGAGACTGGAACTAAAGTTCCTAGTCTCTTGACGGCAATCGCTATCGGGCGATTTGCCTAAACGCCTTACTAATGCATCCAAATAAATAATATCGACTTATTTGGATGCATGTCGTGATCTATTAAATTAATTTATTACTAAGCAATCTCAGTAACTAACGTCAAATCCTATTCGGACTTTGGCTAGGCGCCTCACTAGTCTTTCGATAGAAATATTATCGATTTCTACCGAAAGACGTCGTAATCTTCAAGTTACTGTAACTAAAATTCATAATTGTTAGACGCTAGCCGCTTTTATGCAGACTAGCTAACTGCTTCACTAGTCATGCCCCCTAAATATAATCGATTTAGGGGCCACGACGTCGTAAATGAGGCGATTTGCCTAAACGCCTTACTAATTAATAACAAGTAGCTAGGCGCTTACAGTATCATCACTCGAAAGGCGAAGGATATTCGTTTTTCTCTAACCACTTACTTCTTTATCACCTAGGGAGAATTTTTATGAGCCAATACGCTTATATCTTAGTTGTTATCAGTCTTCTTTTTCTCTTTCTTGTCAATAAATATGAAAAAGAGAAACTTCAAAGACTGCTTCAGGACCAACTATTAAAAGATCCAGCTTTTCGTGCAACTATCAAAGAGAAAATCCAAACGATAGAAAATATCAATGATGTCATTGACTACATCAACAAAGGCTACCGTTTAGGGATTCCCATTTCAAAAGAAATCGTTGACGAAATTCGCAACTAACAAAAAGACTCGAGATGACATTTCTCGAGTCTTTTTATTTATTTCTGACAGCTAAGATTCCTACCAAGATAACAATCCCTAAGGATACCATGGTTCCAACTGGTGCTACATTTTCATCAAAAATTTTCTCAGAGAACAGTAGCAGAGCAATCGCTAATAGTAGCAAGGCACTGCATAGCATAATATCCTTGAAGCTTGGTTTGCGTTTTATATACTTTAAAAATGATCTCTGTAATTTACTCATTTGAACTGCTCTCTTTTGAAATAATTCTATGAACCAGGGGATAAAAATCTAGCCTCACAACTCTATCCTATTACAAGGATTCAAGTTCATAAAGTTCAGCAATAATCCCAGCAACCTTCTTGATGTCTCCCAACATTCCGCGCATTTCAAAGTCAGCTAGGACTGGAAAACCAAAGCGCTGGCTATATTGTTTGGCGGTCAAACAGTATTGGTTGTTAAAATTGCGATTACCCGATCCTACGACACCAAAACACTTGCTAGCATTATCACCATATGCGATAAAGTCACCTACTGGAGTGGTCAAGATTTCCACATCTCCATTGTCAACCCCATTGCCACCTTCGAGGTAAGTCGGTAGAAAAGCCACATATGGGTTGGTCATCTCAAAGAAGTCTTCTCCTTCCTTGACCAAGTCTTTAATATGAATTTTTTCTACTTCAATGTTCGCATACTGCTCCAACAAATAAGCTTTCAAACGTGTTACAAAACTCTCCGTGTTGCCGCTTAGACTGATATAAACTAAGGAAATTTTTTTCATCTTTTCCTCCCTCTTTCTCGAATCCAAAAAAATAACTACCAAGATTGTATCTTGATAGTTATCCTTTGTCAACTCTTATGCGAGTTCTTCCTCTTGAGATTCTGTTAATTCTTTTTGCTGACGCCATATTTTATAGAAGACGATTCCCAAAAAGATAACATTGATGACGATGAATATGATAGTGGTTACTTTTGACATGACTTCCATTCCTAAACGTAGGGTGTCATCTTTAATCAATTGCATAGCATCTTGTAAATTCATATTGTCATGGACTAGTCCAACAATAGCTAGCAAGGCATATCCAACATAAGTGTAGTTTGCCAACTGCAAGTTCTTACGAATTAAGAAAACAAAGGCTACTACAACTAGGATAGCAGATAGAATAATGAGTATCGTGTTAAAAATAGAGTGAGATGACTCTGACACTTGGTGGGCATAGTTGACAGCATCTTCTATTTGTTGAGCACTAAGTGTCCCAACATTTTCTTGGCTAGCACGAAGGGCGTCCTTACTAGGTACTGGAGTAAATATTCCAACTACTGCCAAGGCTGAATTAATCGCTGATAAGACTAATAAAACCCATAGATAGATTGGTTTCTTTTTCATAAAAGCAACCTCCTCATAATTTTGAATTTATTATAGCATATTTTAAGATGGATAACAAAAGTTAGAGGGTGACTTCAATCTGCTTGCGGTAGGCCTTCGGAGACTTTCCACATAGTTTTCGAAAGACCTTGTAGAAATACCCTACATTACTATAACCAACCGTATAGCAAATATCCTCAATACTATCATTGGTTGATAGTAAAAGTTGCTGGGCCGCCTTAATCCGTTGCTTATTGAGAAGCTCAGCAAAGGTTGAATTGGTTTCCTTCTTGATTAACTGACCTAAATACACAGGATTGATAAAAAGATCCTTGCTGATATCCTTGAGAGAAAGTTCTTTTTTATAGTCTCTACCAATGACTTCGAGTACACTGACAACATTCTCATTCATGCGGTATTGGCCAAAGAAGGACGTCAAAGTTTCCTTGGTATAAGCCACTAAATCTTCAAAGTTTGTGATGGCATGAATTCTTTTGACAATATCTGTCATATCATCTGCTTTCAGATGTTCAAAGAGGTGGAAGACATCCATCACAAACTGAGTAAAGAGTTGCTTGGTAATGGACACCCTCGGTGTATTTTCTAACACAATCTTCTCAAGCAAATTCAACTCTTCGATAATCTGCTGAAGATTTCCTTGGATAATCACCCGATAGATGGGTTCATAATAAGAGAAGAGACTTTCAGATTGATCGAGGTTTACAGTTCCATAGAAGAGGGCTTTTTCAACGTCAAATTTCCATTTTTCAAAGTTGGCCTGATAAGGTAACTCAAAAGGCATAACGAGTAAACCGTCGAATTTCTGAGCTGCAATCACAATCTGCCAGTCCTGACCTAAAACATAGTAAGGAATGACAAAATCCCCTTGTTTCTCTTGGGAGAGTCCAATCCACCAGTTTTCTTTTTGAGACAGGTGTGCTTTAAATGCTTCGTCGTCTAACTTTTGACTTAACATTTCTGGCTCATGCACTTTCTCACGAAGTTGACCAAGGATTTTCTCAAGTAAATGCTCCAGTTCAACCTTATCAACTGGTTTGACAAGATAATCTACAACATTGAGGTTCATGGCTTTCTTAACATAGTCAAATTCTTGATAGCCGGAAAGAAGAATATAGTAAGCCTCTGGCAAGAGTTCCTTCATTTCCCCAATCATTTCAAGTCCTGTCTTGCCAGGCATGTTGACATCAGAAATGACGATATCTACGGGATGTTCTCGGACATAGTCCAAAGCGTCGTCAGCATGATTGGCTGTTGCAACGACTTCCATATCCCATTTTTCAAAAGGGATCAAACGCTTAAGTCCTTCTGTAATCATGTACTCATCGTCAACTAATAGTACTTTATACATGTTTATCCTTTCTCTTCATCCTGAATGGTGATTCTATATTGAACACCTTTTTGTTCAGCTGATTCTACATTGATGTTATAGCGGTCTCCAAAGTAGAGCACAAAGCGTTCGTGGATATTAACAATCCCAATAGACTGTTGTTGCCCCTTATAATCTACTGTGTGTTCAAAGGTTCTTTGAGCCAGTTTAGCTTGAATTTCTGCTAGTTTTTCAGCAGACATCCCACGACCATTATCGGTTACTAAGATTTCGACATAGCCATCTTTTTTCAAAGCCTTGATACTGATAACATTATCTGTTCTTCTGTGATCAACTCCATGGGCAAAATAATTTTCCACTAACGGTTGGAGGGTGAACTTTGGAATACGCATTTCTTCCAATTCAGGGTCAATCTTAAATCCATAGGCAATGGATTTTGGATAGCGAACCATACAGAGATAACTGTATTTCCGACAAAACTCCACTTCTTGTTTGAGGGTCGTTTCTCGCTCGTCAGAGATATTATTGCGCAGAAGACTACTGAACTCATAGATGATATCTGCTAGTTCATTTTGGTTCTCCATTACTGCGTACATTCGCAAAAA
The DNA here is from genome assembly GCF_964211575.1 of Streptococcus sp. oral taxon 061. Taxonomy (GTDB): domain Bacteria; phylum Bacillota; class Bacilli; order Lactobacillales; family Streptococcaceae; genus Streptococcus. The sequence goes on from NZ_CAXOQQ010000008.1 coordinate 79,997, forward strand.
TTCCAAAGTATTGTACATGAAATGCGGATTAATTTGAGCTTGTAAGGCTCGCATGTTGGCATCTTTTTGATTGAGTTCCAGTTGATAAATATCGTGAATATTACTTTCCAGTCGATCCAACATATCATTTGTCGACTCAGCAATTAGTAGCAATTCCTGGTCCTTTTTATCTGTGTCGATTCTCTTGGTCTGCTCTCCCTTAGTAATGGCTTGGATAGAGTCCACCAAGTCCACAACCTGACTTTGATAGTCAGAAAAAGTCCTTCTTAAGGTCATATATAAAATGATGATAAAGAGGGCGCTCAAACCTAAAATAAGTGCCGAACTCGCTAAAGTCCCACTCCAAACATAATCCTTTGGTACAGCTACTCGAACTTGATAACCATGGGCAGTTGTTCCTACCAACCAAGACTCATTCGTTCCCTTCGTTCCAATATAGAACATATCTGTTTCATATGGTGCAATGACAGTTACTGCTACAGGAATTGTTCCCCTAGTGTTGTCAATCGCTTTATAGAGGACTTCTGGCTCTACGGAAATATAAATGACTCCAAGAGCCTGGTCCGAGATGGGATCAGACACTGGAACCGCAAAACTATTAGCATCCGGTTTAAAGCTCTCAGCTGGAATTTTCTGTCCACCTCTGTTTCCTCTTTTGGAAACAAATACATCTGTTGAATCCTGTAGAACAATCGAAATACCTGTCACAAAATCGTTTCGCACGTAAATATCATCGATATTTTCATAAATGGAAACGGAAATATAGGGTGATGCCTTGCGCTCTAACTGCCAGTAAAAATAATCCGGCGTACTAAGGCTAAAATACTTGTAAATACCTTCAATCCGAGCTTGATTATCCACTAAACTCTGGGCTAGACGGGTTGACTCTCGATAATAGTATTCAACCTCATCAACTGTTCGAGCGAGAACACGCTGACCGACACGATTGGCTTCCCTTTCACGCATATCCCAGTCTGCATAAGAAATCAAGAGAGCAAAGCAGGAAATGATGATAATCATCACCAGACTATAGATTCTTAGGAGTGAGTGAAGGCGGAATTGTTTGGTCTTATTTGGTTGCCAATTTTTCATGAATACTTTCATAAACAGGCTCCAATAAATCACTAATAAAGAAGTGCCACATCCCAATACCTACAAAAGCAATGAGGGCTGGCATATAGAAGCCAATAATGGCTAACAAGATGCTACCAAGGAGAACCTTGGCCACTGCTGATAAACTCATAAAAATTCCGATAAAGGCAAGTTTTAAGGTGTTTTTATAGGACAATTCAAAGTAAACCTGTAACTTTAAAGATACCGTGTAGGCCAAAAATACCAAGGCTACTAAAAAGATATTTAGAAATGTTGCTGCCAAGTGGATAATGGTCTGGTTTGGCAACTGAATCATCAGATACAAGCCATAAATCAAGATCAAGTCAATCCCTATAAAGGTGTAGAAACTGAGATTACTTTTGACAAAATTGCTCTTAAATAAAGCCCATGCTTCCTTGAAACGATAAGCACGGTAAGAATAGCCATTTTCAGCAAATAAACTCATGAGAGTTGCACTAGCGGGTGCTATACCAAAAACCACTCCTCCTGCTAGTGTCAATAACCAAAAATAAGCCGTCGCAATCATCCCCAAAAAGAAACGATGAAAGACTAGCTCAATGAAATTTCCCACGGTTTGCCTCCTATACATTAATCTAGTTTTATTATAACATATTTCAAGCGCTCTCAAAAATAGGAGCACTAAAAATAAATACATTTATCGGTTTAATAAGGATATTTGTGCTATAATAAAGATAGATAGAGATACCGATTAATAATCAAAGAACAAAGGCTTTCCCAAGGCAGATGGATATGTTTGAAAATTAGATAATTACTATTCAACTTATTTACTGGATTAACAAAATAACGAAAGGAGTATGTACCATGACTACTCAAACTTTAAGCACTGTGTTGATGTGTGTTGCGCTTATATTGACTCTTTTCTCTGAAAAATTGTTCAAGCAACATGAAAAATCGGAAAAATAATTTGCACTATAATCATATTAGTCGCTGTTTTGTTAATGCTGCTCTAAGTTATTTTAAGAATACAGGAATTTGTTTGTCCTGTATTCTTTTTTTCTCTATAAAACGTGCATTGATAAAAACGAATAACAAAAACACCCCCAGTTAGGGAGTGTTTTCAAGGGAAATAGCAAGATTACCTAAATTTTACTATTTAGCGTCGTCTTTTTTAAAGATGTTTTTAACACCTTCAACAGCGCCTTCAATTGCGTCTTTTGCATCTTCAGCGACTTCTTTCACTTTAGAAGCAACTTTTTCAGCAGCTCCTTCGCTTTCAAGTCCTTTATCGCCTATTAATTTGCCAACGCCTTCTTTAACAGATCCTGCTGCTTGGTTTAATTTTTCTTCTGTAGACATAAGTATGTCCTCCTTTTATTTTTTCTAAATTAGTAATTAGTGAACACGTGGTTCTGCTTTGGCTGCAGCGTCTTTAACAGTTTCAACGCCTTGGCCAACTTTTTCTTGAACGAATTCAGCGCCTTCGCCAAGTTTTTCTTGTGCTGCTGCGACACCTGAACCGATACCAGATTTCACTCTAGACAATTGTTCTGACGCAAATTCGCCTGTTGATTCTGCTACGTCAGTTACACGATCTTGAAGGCTAACTGAGTCTGCTTCATGTTGTTCTTTAGTTTTGATATCAACAACATTAACGTTAACTTCAACTACTTCTAGATCAGTCATTTTCGCAACTTCTGATACGATAACGTCTTTGATTTCCTTGTATAGAGTTGGAACGTTTTTTCTGTACTCTACGATAACGTTCAAGTCAACTGCTACTTGTTCTTTACCAACTTCAACGTTAACACCGTGTGTTACATCGTTAGTGTTAACAAGTTTTTCTGTAAGATTTGAGAAGAATCCACCGTCAACATGTAATAGTCCTGGGACTCTATCTAGTGAAAGACCGATGATTTTTTGAATAACTTTATCTTCGTAAGTTAATTCTCCGCGAACATCTTTAGAAACAACAACATCTTTTTTTTCATTATTTACATTTACATTTTTTTCTACGTTTGACATATGAAACTCCTTTATTTATTTAAATAATTCTTCTGTACATAGTATCCCAACCAAATTCCTAGGGCTCCACAGATTAAAACGAATAATGTTTTAAAGAAACCGAAGGATAGGATGAAGCAGGCTAGAATAATACCTACTACACCACATAGAATTGGGTATTGATATTTTTTAAACCATTCCATTTTTTACTTCCTTACTTTACACGACTAACAATTTTCTTAGCTGCTTTTTGAGGGTCATATTCTTTCACTGAAACTTCCAGTTTAACCTCTCGATCAATACCAAAGAATTCTTTCAATCCTTGAGTGATTTCGTTTTGAACTACTTCAAATTTGTTAGCAATGTTATCTGAAAGAACAGCTGTACCTTCTACATAAACGAAACATTTCTTTTTCCGAGTATGTACCTGAATTTTGGGATTTTTGACCATCTTGTGTTCATCCAATAAACATCGAACAAACCCTTCAATAGCTGAATTCTTTAGTTTTAAATTATCATCTTTAGTTCCAAGTTTTATTTCCAGATATTGTTTAGGATAAAACAGGATTACTAACATCCATAATAAAACTAAGATAGACAGCCCTAAAAGCCCCCAAAATACATATCTAGCGAGATAATATTCAAATGATGTCTGTCTCCAGCTAGTCAATTGAATCCCTAAATCACTAACCTGGTGGTAATCTATCAAAATAGGAAGGAAAATTGTCAAGATTAAAATACAGAAAATAAGTAATAATATTTTCTTTGATTTTGACATATAAAATCCTTTCAATTAGTGCAACAAACCATAGCTTTACCCGTCATTATAAATTAAAAGCTATAGACTGCTTTCGAGTAAAACATTAACCTTTTTTACCCAAAAAGAATGATACCACAGAAACTACAATCACTGCACCAACAATAGATGGAATGATAGCCATACCACCTAGTGATGGTCCCCAAGTACCAAGGAGTGATTGACCTACTGATGAACCGATTAAACCGGCAAATATATTAGCAATTACTCCCATTGAGCCACCTTTTTTAGTGATTGCCCCTGCTGCAAGGCCGATAAAGCCTCCGACAATAATGGACCACAACATAATATGCGCCTCCTTTCACAATCCCAATATATCTGGGTTAAATATAGTATATCAAAATATGAGAGCGCACTCAAATTATATGCTCACGAATATATGCTTTAATAAATTTTAAAACAATATAAAAACGCTCTAGTCATTGTGACTAGAGCGTTTTCTATATATCCGAACATCTAATTTATTTCACAAAAAATGTAGTCATTCGGTTGATTTTTATTGCAATACATTGAAATTGGAAAAAATAAAAAACGCTTAAAACAAGCGTTTTTCTTATGTATTGATTCGTATTGAATGCTTACTTTACTTCTGTAAAGGTTGTGAATGTTATTTTAGCACTCTTTAAACACCGTTATATCAACGTTTTTAGATTGTTCTATAGAAAATGTAGTCATAAATGTAGTCATTTTGCTAAGCCGTCAATTTTGCAATTTCTTTGAGGTAGATTTCAACTGCTTCTGCTTTCTTTTTCGGTGCCAATTCAGCATAAGTGTCCATAGTCGTTTTAATCGACTTATGTCCCATTCTTATCTGGAGTTCTTTCCAGTTCGCACCAGCATTCAGCATCAAAGAAGCATGTGTATGACGGAAAAGGTGAAAACCATAGTTTGGTAGTCCCAACTCAGTCAAACGCTTTTTAAGCGTTGCACGTTCATTTCTATCACACATATAGTTCCCGTAAATTGTCGGAAAAATTAGATCCACAGTTGGTAAATCATGACTCTCAAAGTAATCACTCATCTCAGCATGAAAAGCTTTCAAGTCATCTAGGACTTGTCTCGGGACTGCAACTCTTCTGTTACCAGAATCAGTTTTGGCACTGTTCTTACAAACAATCTCACCCTTAATCCCAAGTTTCTTACTTCCAACTTTCCACATCAGCGTCTTATTAACGATGATTTCATTGGAATCAAAATCGAGATCATGAATCGATAAAGCAAGAAGTTCATTGATTCGAAGCGCAGAAGCTAACAGCGTGTCGCAAATAACTTTAAATCTTCGATTAGCTCGTGTGTCAGGAAGAGTATCAAGATAGTTCAGCCAAGTACCCAAATCCTCTCCGTGCAATACCATAATTCTCTCCTTAACCACCTTTGGTTTTGGAGGAATTTTTACTGTCCGAGCTGGATTATGAGAAAGTTCGAAATTCGTGATTCCATAATCGAAAATATCACTAAGCTTATAGATAACTGCGCCGAAATCTTTTGCGTGTCCCTTTTTGGATTTTTTAACACCTGATTCAACAGATTTTTTAGATTGTTGGGCTAATTTATTAACCCAAATCTGAATGTCTGCAGATTTTATTTCTTCAGGCCTATATTCTCCAAACTTAGGGATGATATAGGTATCAAGATAGCTTCGAACTCGGTTAATCGTATTCTGAGAAGTCACCCAAGTTACAAAACTGACAAACCAGGCTTCAGCTAACTCCTCAAAATTATTAATCAGCAAGGTTTCTTTTAAAGTTGATCCCTTCGCTTCAAATTCAATCCGAGCTTGAATGATTTTTCTATCAAGACTTTTTAAAGTTTTGGCAGTTATAGATGATGTAACTTTTTTACCAGTCTTAATATCTACACCAATATACACACCACGTTGCGTATAACTAACAGTTCCATTACTCTTGGTAGTTTTAATGACTTTTCGATTGTTGTGAATGATAGTTTCTTTCTGCATAGTAGCCTTTCACGTTCGGATATATAAAAGGCTAAAATAACAACCTCACACTATTCCATGTGATATTACTATTTTAGCACATTTCTTAGAATTAAGGAGTTAAATAGTTCAACACATCCTCCATTCTGTAATAGACTGTGCGAGTCCCCTCGATTGGTGGTTCAAGACGCCTTAGTCCGGTCTTCTCCCAAGACTTCAACGTGTTTGGTGAAATCTTAAGTATCGAAAGCAGCTCTTTCTGAGTAAGAATACTTACATGCTTTTGAGTAGCTTCTTGTTTCTGCATCAAAGCTAGCAAACAATTCAAAATTTGTTCGATTTGATTCAGCTTTATAAGTTCATTATTCGTCATTCTTCACTCTCCTTTTTATGACTTGAGTGTCTACGTGAATCGAGATACTTTGCGAAAAAGTATGTCTTATCAATGATGAGATTTAACAGCGACGGATTCTCAACTCGTGCATATCTAACAAGGTTGTTAAACTCAGTAAAGTTGTGTTCTTCGATAATATCAATCACAGTTGAAAGAAATTGTTCGTTATTGTTAGTGATTAGAAATTTCTCCAATTCAAAACCACAACCTGATTCAATTTCATCGATATTGTAGAGTGTTTTATCAGGATTCTCTGCGTGTATGAAATAATCATACATACCTTTTGGTGACATGACCACTTCTACATGAGAAGGTGCATGCAGTTTTTCAGTTAGTAACTCTGAGACCTGCGTATAGCTTTTAAGTGATTCGAAAAATAGGACTCCGTGCTTATGCGCTTTTTTAAATTCTCCTGTTGCTTTATTTACATCCTTATCGTGCCAAGGACTCAATACAAATGGAATATGCATTTCCTCTAGAATATCAATATAATTTTCCGGTGTACTTTCTTGATAAATCAGAAATGCCCATTTATTCGAACGTTTATCTTTGACCATGAATATCTCCCTTCAATTAGCATTTTCAATTTGTCTGCAATTAGTCTGGTTATTGATTATTGAACCAATGGGTCGTAGTAGCCCCAATAGGAATAAATATTTTTGGAAAATAGAGTGTATTTGACATTCACTACGTGTGTCAAACACTCTATTTTCACTACCTTTTTGAACCTTTATAAAACAATTTATTTCCAATTCTCACCGGAGATGAAAAATAAAAGTTTGGATTGTAATTCGAGATTTCTTCTTTTACATGTGATACTATATTTTTTAAAATGTGCTGTGATTGTTGAGCTACAGGATATTTTAAAACAACTAGCACACTCTCATTTCGTACATCAACAATACAATTTGAGAGTGATTTATTGAAATCTCGTAAAATTTGATTTCTTTGAAAACTATTTGCAGAAGTTGAGATAGTCTCATGTTGTATTAAAAAATAACGTAGTCTCATAGTTTGTCTCACCGATTCAAAATAATTTGATACTTTGTCTGTTTTATATCTTTCTATCAGCTCAATTATTAATAAAGTTAACAGAAGGAGAAATAGCACAATAGCAACTAATAAAAATATCATAGAAACCAAATACAATTTATTTTGGATTACAACAATTTTTCTTGAAAAAACTTCATTATTAAACAAAATTATTAAAAGACGAGAAGTTATACTCAAGATAGTATTAATAATTACAAAAGCCAATAGATATCTAGATAGATTGAATGTCTTCTGAAAAAATGTCTTCTCCATTACAAAATTCCTTTCTTTGTGTAATAAGTCGGACAAAGCAGCGGAAGAACTTGATAAGGATGTTCGTTATCAATAATTTGAATTAAACCTGTACCCTTACCAATTGGAATCACAATACCTTCTGGATCTAAGTCTGGAAACAAAAATTGTGTTGTCTTTTTATTGATATTTCCAATCTGCATGAGTACATTCAGCTGTTCACGAACTGAAACTGGAATTGTATTATGATCGAAACGCTGACTAACAAGTAGAAGATGTACTCTAGTAGCTCGTCCAAGAAGAGCAACTTGTGATAAAAGTGAAAAGAAAGACTCCTTTATCGTTTTGTTAACACCTTCAGAAAGAGCTAGTACCTCGTCTATGACAATAGTTAAATGTTTAAACTGTTGGTCAGGATTTTCATAGAGAAGTTCTTGTCGTTCTTGAATAAGATTCAAACATGAACTTAGATTTTCATTTATCTCTGATACAAAATCTGATTTAGATCGATTTCTTTGAGGATGGAGAACAGGAAATCCATTTTCCCGGACCCAACGACTAGGTGTATCAAACTTAGGATCCACAATGATTAAATCGGAAAAATTTTTCAGTAAACTTAGAAAATAAGTCAAAGCATATGATTTCCCTGAACCACTATTTCCTGCGATAGCTATAGAAGTTACTTTATTAAAATCCAGAGTTAGATTTTTCATTATTGGTACTGTGTTAATTTCTTGCTTCAAAACAAACTGATCTAAATCTGAAATTACAAGTCTTTCTGAAATTCCTACTTTCCAAGGGAAAAATAATCCTCTTTGAACGTGGATATCATCGGTTTCAAGAGCAACAAAGTAAGCAGAATTTTGTTTAAGTACTGTATATCGTGGATAAAGAGCAGCGTTAGCAATCAGAAAAATCTTCTGATAGAGTTCATCATCAATAATGAAACCTGCTGGTAGTCTTGGTATAAATAGAAAGCCATCTTGCATGATTGTCGTGTGAAAACTATTACTGTAGCTAGTTTCCCCTTGCATGATAGCTCCAAGCCCCATATTCAGGGCTTGGAGCAAGTATTGAGCAAGTTCCTTAGTAGTCATTATTATTTGACCTCTTTGATTCCATTCGCACGAAAATAGACATTGTAGCCAACTTCGCAAGCCTCTAGATTATCAAAATCAATCATCGCTAAATATGGTGGAAGGGCAACTTCCGTTTCGAATTTGACTTGGAATGGTGGCAACCCTTTCTGAGAGAACCAGGCCTTGTGTCCGATAATCTCACCAGTTGGCTGACTATCTTCAAACTTGATTTGCGGTTCAAATTCAGTACTTAGACAATGAATTGGTTGTTTCTGATCAACATATTGTTTAGCTGTGTTAGCTGAGTAGCCATTTTTACGATTATTTGTACGCATAACGTACCTCCTTTACTTTTTCTTAGCTAAGATAACTACAGTTTACCAAAGAGATTACTGATAGACCGTCAAAATTTTTGACGGTTAAAAAACTATTATTGTGATAATAAACAAGCTAATTCAATAAGCCAGTCGCAAATTTTCTCCGAAATTTCATTGGATGTTTCTTCAACTGGAAACGTTGGAAAAAGATTTAACAAACTTGCGATAAATTTGTCAATAATATTTTTTTCAAAATTTTCAAATTTAATATCATTTTTTCCATATCTTCTGTTTAAAAAAAGAAAAAGTTGTGGTCGGAGCAATGATTCTTCAAAATGTGAATCTGTTTTTACAGCTTCTAAAATTTCTGAAATAAGGCCTGTAGAAAACTTCTCATTGGGGAAAAAAAGATCTTTAGGTGTATTAATTCCCAAGCTTTCTTGAAATGCGTCTGCAGCTTTATTTGTCATATTTCGCTTCCCTTTCAAAATTTCTCTAACCGCAGTACTACTCAACATTTCAATATCATCTTGACCACATGTTCGGCCTACTTCATCTTGTTTCAAACTCTTCTCTTTCATTTGTTCTTTCAAATACTTTCCTAATTTTTTTCTATATATTTGAACAATAATTTCTTTATTATGCATTATACTACTCTCCTTTTTTAGGCAAAAAAAAGAGCCATTCGACCGATGGCTCTTTGATTTTTTAATTTGTAATAGTAGTATGCCACAAAAAACAATTTAAAAAATTTAACTTGGAACACTTTAGTCCCTATGTTAGATTTTAAATATAATTAATGTTTTATGTACAAACAAATACCTACTGAAATAAACGCTTCAGTAGGTATTTGTTTGTATCAAAGTTTTAGAAATTAGTCTGATTCAATCAAGACTCTCATTACATGGATTATTTTGTATTAGATTTCCATATAAAAGATATGTAGTTATTTAGTGGATTTAATCTTCTTAACTAGGCCAGGCGTATCATTATAATGAGGGCGATTGCACTTTTCAACTGTTATATACAAATCTTTAAGCAAATTTATACTGGTCAGGACTGCTTCTCCGGTATTTAATTTTTTAAGTTGATTTATTTGGTTTTCAGACAAATGATTTTGAATTGCCTTTAATTCATCAGGCGCTGTAAGTCTATGAATTACCAATGTTCCAATTTGTCCCAGTAATATTTTATCTACATCATTTGGATTCTGCGTTGTCAAAAAAAGAAAAATACCTTTCTTTCGCCCTTCTCTTGCAATACTATTCAAGCCCGTATGGTAGGATATTCCATCATTAGTCACTCCTCTTGTATATCGATGAATTTCATCTACAAATATTACAAAAGGATTTATACTATCTTTGTCAATATTAATGATATAGTTTGTTATTAAATCTATAATCATCCCACCTATTTCATCAGTCGTACCAATTTTCGAAACATCGATATACAACGACTTTTTTGTATCACTTTTTACCCAATTATCAATAATATCTAACAAGCCTTGGCCACTTGAGCTAAAGAAGCTTAAGAAACTTGTATTAGATAGTTTATAGTCTATTTTTTGAACTAAATATTGATTGGAATTAAAGTTAAAATCATCATAGATAAAATACAAATCTCTTCCCCGTTTTTCTCTTTTTATAGCTTCATTCGCAACCTGTTCAGATAAGAGGCTGATATCAAATTCTTTATCACTTGGAGATAATGAATTTATGTTTTGAATTACTTCATTTACTTTTTTTTCAAATTTTATATATACCAGGTAAACTATTCTTTTTTTGATACCTTAATGAACTGATAGCAGATGCTAAAACTGCTGGTTGTGTCCCGCCGTTTGTTTCAAATAATATTGACCATTGTTGCATGGTTAAAGCTGAAACTGAAACAAAGGTATCTTCTCCAAGTATATATTTATCTACTTCTTCGTCTTCAAATGAGTCTGAATACTCCCCTGTTGGATCTATTATTAAAGTCCTTATACCATCATTGATTAGTTTATCCAATATACTCAAAGCTGAGGTAGATTTTCCACTATTTGTAGTACCAACTGTCATTAAGTGTCTATCAAATAATGTTTTAGACTGTAATTTAACAGAATAATCCTGTGGACCAAAAGCAAGATTAGCAAAAGGTGACAACTGTTTTTCAATACCAGGATCGACCTCTATTGATTGAATAAAAAGCTCCACAGCATTTTCATTTGCGATATATACCTTATCAGTGATACCAACTGTCTTTGTTCCATTTAATTTAAAATATTTTTCACCAAGTGGTATATATCCCAGTATGTCAATACTTATTTCCGGAAATATTTTTTCCTGCTGACCGTTTGTTAACATCTCATGAACACTATCTGAATTCGGGACCTTAGATTGAAATATTTCTCCGAAGAATAAACCATTGCTTGAATCAATTAAAACATAGTAATTAATCGTATTAGGTGAAAGTATATCTTTCTTTAACTTCCTATATGAGAATAAAGATAAGTTCTCAATTTGAATTGTTGCATATGAACGATTTACTTGTGAAATCATTCCAAGATAATAATTACTCTTATCAGCTACTTTAAAAAAAATATCAATCTTTGTCATTTAAGTACTTCCCTTTCAAGAAATCAACTAAATCACTGTTCATGGTCGCCTTTAAAAATGTAATTGGATACCCTTCATCCATTAAATCTATAAGTTCTGCCCAATTTTGATTGTATCTCGAATCAGTCTTATCGATTAACTTGAATTTCCCCTCATCCTTGCTGTACTCTCTATTCGGATCAATATTAAAATCGGTAACCAAAAGTTTTAAACTTGTGTTATTTTTCAAAGCTTGAGTTACCATTTTGGAAATGTGAACATCTGCGAAACTGAATCCAGATGAAATCAACAAAGTGTTTGGACGCTTTATAAGATCTTGAAATTTTGTAAAGAGTTCAAAATATGGTTCTTGGTAACTTTGGGCATATTTATCAGAACTTGGAAAAACCATCACCATTTTATCTGTATCTGTGATGCTATCTTTAGCTTTTCTCAGAATAGTTCCATCATCTTGTTTTTCCCAGGTAAGTGAGCCATGTATTTTTAAAAGATTGAATGTCTTATCCTTATATTCAACCTCTCTGGTGTTGATATTCTGAACCTCCTTTACAAGATTCCATTCAAACATACTGCTATCAAACTTCGGTATTGGAGTGAAATTAAATCCATCAAAAATAACAAAATTATTTGTTGCAGCAGCTTCTTCGATTAAAACATCATAGTTTGTCGTAATAACCGAAAACTTATTTCCATCCTTACCTGATAGGCTTGACAAAAAGTTTAATAATTTACCATGTTTCAATTCCTTACTGTCATATGAATAATTTGTATTTTCTTTAATCAGTTGTAAAATCTTTTTGATACTATTATTAAATTTTTCTTTATCTGTATCAGGTACAAATGGTCGATAATGGAATAGCGTTGATAAGAAATCTTCGAGATTAAATCCACTGTATAATCTAGGCGTATCGGATTCTCCAAGTTCTTCTTCATCTAATATATTTCCATTTTTGTACATACATTGTCTAGCCAACTCTTCTAGCGTATATAATTCATTCGCTTCATGAAGTTTTAAAAACACATCATCAGCAATCATTTTTACTGTCTTTCCATAATTTGGATTTAAATCATGTGTCACTGACGCTCCAGCACCTGCTAGAAAAACAATATTTGAATATTTTTCACCGTAAACTATTTTACGAATTTTTTCACTAATTACACGCTCGAAGTCAATTTTTGTAAAATCTTTTTTGGATTCCTCTTGAGAGGCAGGAGATTCTAGTTCCCCGTTTGAATCGTAGAAAACAATCTCTCCATTTTTCTTTTTCTCCAGTCCATATGAAATTGTATTAGATAAATAGTGTAATTCAATTTTTTCATAATCTTTATCTTTTTCTTCGTCGTAAAAGAAATCCATGATTTTACTCCTCCACCTCAAATTTAGGTAAACTATTGATTAAATCAACTGTTTGTACAGATACATTGATGATTCTCAAAAGCAAATTGAAGATGTACTTTTCATCATCACTATAGTCATTTGGATCATCCGTAATTCCTGATTTTTTATCGGTTTTAACTTGATACTGATCCATTATCCATTCAATAGCAGAGCGCCCATTCACAACATATTCATACGCTTTTTCAGGAATATTACTAATGGTGATGTCGCTGTTAAAAATGATTGTAGATAAATCATTTACTGATTTTCCTTTTTCATCACGCTTCTTGGCGAATCTCATTTTGGTTACTTTGTAACTTGGATTAACGAATGGTGTAATCTCTACTCTATCATAAACAGGAACTGCTTCATAATTGAGATGCAAGTTCATTAACTTCTGACCAACTTCGACATATTGATATGTAGGCTCATTTTGTAAGTATGCACGTGCTAGATATTCAAAATATGTTCCTCGATCTCGCTGTGTTTCAGCAAGTTCATTAATCTGATGTACTAAATTATCAAAAGTCATTTTATTTCTCCGTTTTGAAAGATAAACTATTATTTAATTGGTAGCAGACCAAAAGCTTACAATACCGTTTTTGTTACTATTATACCATACTTAGATAATTCATATTATTGCTATTTATAATCAGTAAAATAGCAACTATAAGAATAGTTGCTACAGGATTTTATGAAGGAGTTTAATTTATAGTTGGATTACTTTTAATAGCTTAGAATGAATTATTTTCCCATTAAAATACGATAATTTTTTTTCGATTTCAGAGATAAAAGCTATTCTAGCAGGAACAGATTTTCCCTTAGAATTATTTACATCGAAATCTTGCTCGCAAGGAATAAAGTTTAATTCATGCGATAAATGATTGAAAACAACTTTTGGAATTTTTAAACTACATAGATAATACCTAGTTTCATCATTTCGAAAAATTCTTAGGTAGAAGTTGTTCCACTTATCTTGCACTAGAAACAATCTGCATTCTCCATAATACATTACAAGATGGTCAGATTCTTCCATTTTTCTTAACTGTAATGATCTTCGAGGCAAGTATTTTCTAATACCATTTTCATTTGTTAATTCGTAATTTTCATCATCACCTTCATCAACATCATCATTAGGATTTTGATTTTGAGGTAGATTTACCACAATTATTCTATCTTCTAAAATACGTTCTAACATTTGTTCAGCTCTGTCAGGAACGATTTGATCATAGAATACTCTTAATTCTCTTCTAGCAGCAGGTTTAAGTAAGTACTCACAATTTTCTGTATGAACAGAGTTGGGGTAAGCAGCAAGGTAAATTCCATTACTATTCTCTTTTATAGATAATCGTACTTGTTTACACCCAGGACATAGTAGTTGATCTCTGTATCTGTCTCTTGTTGCTTGTTTGTTTCTATAGAATTCCTCTTCTAGTACGTGAAGTTCAAGTATTTCATTGTTGCTTATACAGTACTGATATTTATTTGTTTCAGGCATAATTATTCCTTCTTAATTATATAAATAAAAGGTAAAGATGTTTGTATTTTATTATACCATAATAGTACAAAATACTCTAATACATAAGGTATCCATAGTTGTTACTAAAGGGTAGGTGGTAGCATAAGCTAGTGAACAAAGAAGTTATTTGTTGTAAGTGTATTAAGTGTAATAATTTTAAGATGTTAATGTTATAATAAACTGGAGGAATTTTTATGGAAGATAATTTAAACCCTAATATTGACCCACGTATAAAATTCAAATTGTTACCACCAGCTACTATTATTAAAAATTTTGTTGATGGAGAGTCTGATTGTAATTATGAGAACTATTTGTTAGAGCTACTTAATAAATCATCTCATTTTAAAAAAAGGGGACAATCTCTTTTCTCTAAACCGTTCAATGAAAATAATGGTCAATGTGATGCAATCTCGAAAAGTTATGAAATAGACTTTAAATTATTATCATCTAGCATTAGATTACAAGCTAGTCATTTGTTTTCTCCGGGCATTAGCAATTATGGCGATGGTATAATTGGTATTCATGAAAGTAAAAAGAAATTCGGTGAAGTAAAAGCTACTCAGATTCATGTTGCATTCCGAACAAGAGATATATCAGAGCTCACTCGATTAAGGGAAAACTTTTTAAATATTAGAAATTATGGTATTAAAAGAGATATCATAAAAGTGTTGAAAATGCTTGAAAAACAGAAAAACCTTTTATTATTTTTTCCATATTCGTTTGAGCTGATTGATATACTAGAGACAGATAATTCGGATGATATTATTGTAAGCGCGTTAAATTATGATTTCCACTCACTATTTGAATACAGAAGTTTAAAAGCGAAGGGATTTGATACCTATTTTGTAACTATATTTCAAGATAGATTTTATATTTTTTCTATTCTTGACGATACCCTCTGTTTAATTGAGAAAGTAGATTGTATGTCACTGCCTACATTTATTAAATTAAAGAATTACCATCTATAAGGAGGACGAGTTATTGATCAATCCAGATTTTTACAAAAGACTAGCAAAGATATTCTGTGGAGATGAAATAGAGCTGTTTACTTATAAATCAGGGCCTCAGCTAGTTTCTTTTTTCAATACCCATTTCCATACTCAAGATAGTTATGGTCAGGGTTTTCCTACAAGATGGGTATATGTGAATGACAAGCTGTTGGACTTTTCATCTAGAGGCATTATCAATTCATTTTTCAACATTATACTCAGCAAACAATATCTTTTAACAGAGCGTCAGATAAGTGAAGTGGATACTATAGAGCATCAGCAGAAAATAATAAATGAATTAGATAAAATTTGTTCTGTTTATTCTTTAAAAATCTCAAAAAAGGGGAATGAGTTTTATTTAGTGGAAATTGATGCAGATTTAGTTGAGATTGGGAAAGGGGGCTTCGCTGATATTTATTTCCAAAAATCTACAGGATTGGTGTTAAAAAAATTAAATGAGGAATCTGTTAGACGTGAGGCTTTGAGAAGTAGATTTAAGAGAGAGTATGAAATAACCAAATCTTGTTCTGATATTGAAAATGTTATCAGAGTGTATGATTTTGATAGTGGTAGTTACTCCTACACAATGGAAAAAGCTGATTATACATTGGCTAATTATATTGAAGAAAGTGAATTAACAGGGGATTCCAAAATCAATATACTACGCCAGATACTTCACACTATGTCTCTTGTCCATCAAAAAGGAGTTTTGCATAGAGACTTAAGCCCAACTAACATCTTTTTTGTGAATGGTGTAATCAAAATTGCTGATTTTGGTTTAGGAAAAAACCTAAATACTCTGACATCTCATCAAACAATGGACACAACTTCCTTTGGTCAACTCTTTTATTGCGCACCAGAGCAATTAACGCTTTTAAAAGATGCCGATAAACGAAGCGATGTGTATTCGCTGGGACGTATTATTAATTTTGTTATGACTAAGTATCCTAATATTTCTTCTCATTCACTTCGTTCTGTTAGTGAAAAAGCTACGAATTTAGAACCTGATTATAGGTATCAAGATGCTACTGAAATGTTGAGTGCATTAAATGCATGGTTGAGAATTAGAAGTGACGATGCTTTTAAGAAGGCAATATGGGAAAAAATTAGCAACGGTGTTTTTGATGACGACATAGAAAACTATATCTATGAAATGCCAGCAAGAGATTTATGTCAAGCATGTATAAAAAAAAGTAATGTTTTTATTGAAAGCTTAATGATCTTTATGAAGTTAGATGATACACATGCGATTTATATCATTCAGACGATTCATTCTAACTACGAGCAATATTTGAAACGATTTGAAGATGCAGACTCTTTTGCTACCCTTTCTTATAGAGTTCTAAAGGAACAATTTTCATTCAATGTTAAAGAAGTGGCTGCTCAGATTTTACACTATGTAGCCTATGAAGTTGGGCGCTTTTCTGCTCAGCGTAAGATAGATAACTTGATTGAAAATGGGATTGAACCAATGATTGAATCCATATTAGAAAGATAGATTAGGAGGAGATGTAATGACAAACGATGAATATTTTAATGAAATAGAGACATATTTCATTAAATTAAGAGAATATCGCGAGAAATCAAAGTCAATAGCTGCTGGTATTATTGGTGAAAATCTTACTGAAGATGATTTATTTTTTATTTCTGCACTTAACAGACGAGTTCAATTTATTGATGGAATAATGAACTTATTAAGAACGAGAAATCTGACTTGTACAGGAATTATAGTACGAACACAACTTGATAACCTTATGAGAGTCTTTGCAGCTTTTATATCAGAGGACAGAAGATCATTTATTAAAGAGACATTAAGTGGTACACCTATTAGGAATATGAAAGATAATCAAAATGAAAAGATGACTGATGCCAATCTTAAGAAAAGGATGTCGAAGTATTATCCTGAAATTGAAGAAATTTACAATAAATCATCTGGTTATGTTCATTTGTCTGAAGTCGCATTTCATGAAGCCTTTTGGACCGAACGTTTTGAAAAAGAAGACAAAATTAAATTTTCAGTTGGATTACCCCCAAGAGAAAAACTAAATCCTATTTTAATTGAGTGTGCTGAAGTATTCTGTCACTTTACAGAGATTGAATATGATTTTTACCAAAAAATCATTGATTCAAAAAAAGTTTTTGATAATAAACAAAAAGATATTTTTGAATTAATGTGAACTATATTAAACTATCAATAATTACGAAGATAAAAAATAAATAATTGGGGGGAAATGAATTATGACAACAAATAGTATTAACTCAGATATCACATTGATATCGATTGCTCATAACCAATATGGTGATGAGTTGAACATTGATGATTGGAATTGTGAGTTTAAAAATTGGAAAATGCTACCAATTAAAGATGGTAAATATTATAATTTTTTGAAGAAAGTAGAAATAGATTGTAGAGTGACCCATGAACCTATATATCGGGAAAACCCAATAATGTGGAAGGTTATACTTAGAAAAAAACCAAACGCTAACTATTTCGTTTCTAGCCTAAATATTGTAAATCATAATATTACTGGAAGTAATAATGCTGAAATAAATTCTACTTCAGAAGAGAGCATTAAGGACAAAGGGCATTTTATTGCCGATTCATTTGATAAATTCCTACTTACAGAGAATGAACTTAAGGAAAATAGATTCAAAGTTCAACAATTTTTTGGTCTAGGGAATAAAAGAAACGTCTCACCTCAAGATTATAGAGCAAATAGAAATTCTAAAGCATTTACTGGACAATTGAAATTTGAACAAAAAATCTTAAATTTCTTAAACAAAAGTACTAATATGGATGATGAAATATACTATGAAATAGAAGAAATCAAGTTTAATCAAAACATATTCGGTCGGAGAATATTCATAAAATGGCCTTCTGAAAATCCTGATTTTACTCATGTTTTTATTCCAGAATGCCGTAAATAGATGTTATTATTAAACATATCAATAAAAAAAGAAATTTTACAACTTTGTGTTTGGATATATTAAAAAGCTAATACTATTTTGATAATTGAGAGGAATTAAACAATGAAATATACAAAGGAAATAGATAGTTTAAAAGATTACATAGATTTTATTATAGAATATAGTTTAGAATCTAATACGGAACTCTGGTATAGAGGGCATCGAGATGACTCTTGGTCCTTAAGACCTAATATTTTTAGGAATCAAATTTTAGATATGCCTGCTGATAATAAGGTTCACCCAATTAAGTATAAAAATTTTATAAATTTTAAAGATGAGATTATAGAATTTAGAAATCAATTTAAACATAAAAAAAATTATAACTCTGATTTCAATTTATTCCATTATACATTCATTGGTCAACATCATGGTTTACAAACACCTGCACTAGACTGGTCTACAGATCCTCTTGTAGCTTTATATTTTGCTTTGGATAACTATAAATATATTGAAGATGGCCCATTTCCAGTCATTTATGTTTTACATCCTAATAAGTTAAATGAATATTCAAGGGTGGTTTCGAATGAGATTCATATTACAGAACCTCTAATTGTTGATGAACTAAATGATGAGTGTTTTACAGAGTGGTTTGAGGATTTAAATAATACCCCCTTCAATCTTAGCCCACTTGCGGTCAAAAGTAATCTGGATTTGCAGTGTCAAAGAATTTCTAGACAATCTGGTGTATTTACGCTTCATGAAGCTAGACACTTAAAATCTCCCGATTGGTTTGCTAGAATTCCGGATTTTGGTATAGCACTTAAAATCAATCCCCAAAAAGCTGTAGAAATAAGAAAATATCTAAATTCATTAAACATTAATAAAGCTACAATTTATGGAACTGGAGTTGATAGTAAAGAGTTATCACAGATAGCAGAAGAAATTGCCAATAAAACTGACAAAATATAGGTTGGTTTTAACATTTAAACAAAATTTCTAGCATTTTTTTATAAGAAATTATCTAAATAATAGATTGAATAAATTTTATAATATAGAAAACGCTCTAGACAATATGACTAGAGCGTTTTTCTTATTATGCGACTTTCAGTTCGTCTCGCTCCGTTAGGTGCGAGTTAAAAAACACCCGCTATTTAACTACACCCCAAAAGTTAGACAGAAAAAATTTAACTTTTGGAGTGTTTTATAATGAAATTAACTTATGAAGATAAAGTTCAAATATATTAATTAAGGAATTGTGGTTTTGTAGTGAACCAAAAAAGGTCCGACGTTTGAGGAAAGCTCTTGGTTTAAGTGCTCGAATTCATCGTAAACAGAAGTATTCTTCATACCAAGGAGAAGTTGGCAAGAAAGCAGAAAATCTCATTCAACGTCAATTTGAAAGCTCTAAACCAATGGAAAAGTGTTATACGGATGTGACAGAGTTTCAATTCCATCAAACAGTCAAAAACTCTACTTATAACCAGTTTTAGATGGCTTTAATAGCGAAATTATCGCCTATAATCTTTCTACGTCACCGAATTTGATACAAGTGAAAGATATGCTAGAACAAACCTTTACAGAGGAACATTACGAAAATACAATTCTCCATAGTGATCAGGGATGGCAATATCAACACGATTTTTATCACAGATTTTTAGAGAGTAAGGGAATCCAGCCGTCCATGTCACGTAAGGGGAATAGTCCAGACAATGATATGATGGAGTCCTTCCTTGGTATTCTTAAGTCTGAGATTTCTTATGGTTATGAGAAGTCGTTTAAATCACTTAATCAATTAGAACAAGCTGTTGTAGACTTTATTAATTACTACAACAACAAACGAATTAAGGTAAAACTAAAAGGACTTAGCCCTGTGCAATACAGAACTAAATCCTTTGGATAAATTAATTGTCTATCTTTTTGGGGGCAGTACATTTTGAGAGTTATTATCTACATTATTTGCCTTTTTCTTTTGTCAACCAATATGTGATTCCTGCTGATGAAATTGCTGACAAAATAATCGCTAAAATAACCCATACTCTGTTATTATCCACTGAAATTGGCGCTTCATATGTTTCTTTTTTAGTTTCAATTGGATTAGATAAAAAATTCATCACATTTTGATTGGTCGTTCCACCATCACGAATATTCTTCATAACAGTTTTAAAGGACTCTGCGTAGTCTCTATTCCCTTGAATAACTTCTGCTTCATTAGATATCAAATCATTCGTAGTTGAAATAGTCTTATCAACATTACCTTTAATAGTCTGAACTTGGTCAACAAATTGAGTAAACTGATCCTTCATAGTTCCAACCGCCTCATGATTTTGACTAGTTTCTTTTGATCCATTAGAAGTTGTAGACACTAATGATTCAATTGAACTATATAAGCGATTTGATGACTCACTATCATTTATTAATGTTCCGCTATTAGCATCTGAAGCTGTACCCGTCACTTCCAATTGTTTCGCTTTCGTTTCTTTCCACTTATCATACTCGGTTGATAAGGTCTTAATCGAATTGTTATACCAATCAGCTAAGTTTGTAATTTGATTTTTGAAATAATCATTTGGTAACTCAGATTCAGCCAATTCAGGCAATGCGTTGCTTGATTTTTCTAATGACTCCAAAGAGTTTTGAATTTGTTCCAACAAAGCTATACCTGACTCTTTAAACTTAGCAACTTGATCTTCTGACAACTGAGTCGCTATATCATCACGACTGATATTACCATACATATTGTAAACAGAATCTGGTGATAAGGCAGAAAAATTAATAGAGGAACTACTTGGACTTCCATAAATTGCTTGAATCATACCAGTTGTACGATCGATTTTACTTAATTTATCAAAAATATGTTTTAAATCTTTTTTCACTAAAACATCTGACTCTTCTTTATCACTACGATAAATAGTTTTCTTGATAGGAATTGTAGTTTCACCAATGTGTACTTCAAATGAAATTTCATTTTTCCCATAATGTGGTTCTAAAGTATATTCAACCGTCATAGTATAAGGCTTATCATCTGTTATAGTTTGCTCTCCTCCAACTAAGGTAGCATCTCCTGTAACATAAACTTTAGCTTTAGGAGATAAATATTTTGTCCCTTCAGAACTGGTAGAAACTCCGCTAGCCTCAACTACCGTTGATGATTCAGACGAACTACTTGATGGTTTTGTCACAGATGCCTCGACAGTTTTAGACTCAGCTTGGGGTAATTTAACTGTCAATTCCATCGTTTCTGTTACTTTATCGAGCTTATCATTTTCAATCGATAAAAATTCAAAAATAGGTAATCCACTTATAGAGGTGGCCTTCTTATCAAATTTAGTATAATTCTTAAGTAAATCTATTTTTTCATTATATTCTTTAACTTGATCAGCTGTTAGAACATTGAGTTTCTCCAATTTACTAAATAAAGTTTGGTAATCAGTTGGTTCAATACTAATGTCTGTTAGATTTGAACGAATTAAAGTTTGATAAGTTTCAGGCAAATGATTTTCAGTAATCAAACTTTTATTAATCTGATCTACAAGTGTTGCTTTAGCATCCGAAGTAAGGTCCGATTTTAAATCAACATCTTCTTTACCAAAGTAAAAGAGTGATATTTTCTTTTTCTCTTCTTCTAATTCTGTCTTGAGATGTCCAAATTCGGATTTTCTATCTTTTGTTTTATCTTGATAATCAACAATAACCTTATGATAATCAGCTACTAAATCTTCTAGTTTAGCTTGTTCAGATTTTTCCTCAGCTGTACTATTTCCAAATCGATACAATGATTTAAGCATCGAATCATTTAAACCATCTATAATTTTAGAATTTTCTTCATGCTGTTCTTTCAATGTGTTATTGGTTGTTAAGACATTCTTCTCAAATATACCCTTCTGATCATCAAAATAAGTTTTAACTTCCTTAAGTTGTTTGTCTAAGCCTATCCCTGTATTATTTAAAAGACTAACAACAGAATCAGAAAAAGCCTTTTGAGAATCTTCATAAGACGAATTCATTTTCTGTAGATTTGAAGCCAAGTCCAAAGTGCTTAACATAGACTGACTTGCTTCGTTTGACGGGCCATAGATATATTGAGAAATTTTTGTATGCGTGCCAGATTGTTCATTTACAATATTATCAACATTTCTTTTAGCATCATCTAAATTGTTGATAACACTTGAAAAATACATTTTTATAACATTTTGGTTAATAGTATTAAGGTGCTCACCTACTCGTAGCTCAACATTCTTAGATTTAACTGGATCTAAATTTGATTTAGTTTTATAAGTTATCTTTGCTCTATCAGGATTAAAACTTTCCAGTTGAGCTATTTTTTCTGAAAACTGTTGTTCGATATAAACAATTACATCAACCGATCCATTTTCAAATCGATTTTCAGCAACATTACGAGTCATGACAGTCCATTGATTTGTACTATCTTTGGATAATAAGGTTGTGAAATCGTTTCCTAAGTTATAGGCATTACCATTTAATGCCCCTCCAGCATCTTCATTTACCAGAGCAATATTCAATTTACGATCATTAACCTTATTTGTTACAGAAATTTCTTGATTCTTTAAATAAATAAATGTTGCTCCTGAACCAACCAACAAAGTTACAAAAACACTACTACCTATGATTATTTTTTTCATAACTAACCTCTCTCATTTATCTCTTTATTATACCACGAATACTAGAGTTCAGCAAGGAATACTTATAATCTTTACTCTATGAATAACACTTAGCAATTCGTAACTTGCTTATGTACTGATTTGTATACTAAATTTCTAGTCGTTTCATTTTCTCGCCATATAGAAAATCCTAGAATGAAATCCTAGGATTTGTATATCATTTTATAAGTTCTACAAAGAAACGAACATGAGTAGTTTTAAGTCTCTTTATTTCCTTAAGTTTTCTATTATCCTCAATTCATTTTATCTCGAACCCCTACCATGATATCTGTATATAAAACATCATTTATCTTGCTAGAAATATAAAATACCGGTGTAGATTCTTCTAAGTCATTATCAATCAATAAATTGGTTAAACCGTATATAGCCTTATCAAAGTTGACTGCTTCCTCCCCAGTAACTCTAGCTCCTACCATTCTAGGAACTAAAAAATAACTGTTATAGGCTGTCCCTTCAAGTAATTCATTCTCTCCTAGGTAATCCTCATGAACGGGAAGATAGACTGTGATGTTGTATGTTCCATCATCCAACTCTCCGATATGAGGGCATGAGTAAAATGGATTACTTTTAGGTGTATATCCAGCTGCTACGGCTGTTTGAACCATATCTTGAAAGGCTACTGCTATTTCATCACCAGTAATATTGTAATCGACACTTAAGACATTACTCATCATTAATGATTGATTCATACCATATGTAATTTCTGCCATTTTACTTCTCCACTGGGATAATCAAATCTACAAACAAATCATCATAAACTGGAATCAAGACCAGATATAACTTGTCTTGCAACTCCCAACCGTGGTCTCTGATGTAATCCTTCATCTCGTAGATGGACTGGTCCAAGCCATCCTCAAAAGGTACACGTTTGCTGATACCCTCAATACTTAAACTAGCTTGGTAACTTAGTTGGCTCGTTGAGTTTGTTTCTGAAATGACAGGTATATAAAGGGTAACGTCCTGTTCTTCTTCATCAAACTGAGTTGGAGTCATTTCAAAAATGGTCGGACCATCTTTATAGATGCCATTGGTATAGGGTAAGAGTTCTGTGTGGACAAACAACTCCAATAGTTCGTCCGCTTGAATCTGGACCTGGTCTGTCATCAAATGTTCCATATGAATCTGGATTTCTTTAATCATGTTTCTTTTCCTTTTTAAATCTATTTTTATCAAATTCTTTATTTTGAATCAAATCCGAAGACACTTCTATATGCTTGATTGGTCTTGTTTCCTCAATATCATGACGATGTTGGTAGGCATAGATAATCACAAACCAAGATGCATACAGAAATTGTCCAAAAACCATTAAGAGTAAAGATACTCCCCAGCCTATTAAAAAATCATAACCAAACACTCCCACTAAAATAAAGCAAGTGCTTAAAATTAAAGGTGGCCCCATCACATAGTTAAGCATAATTTTCCCAGCCTTCTCCGAAATAATTTCTTCAGAGTCCAAGTCAACCAAACAGCTCATGACGATAATAATTATAATGGCATAGATAAGGGGGAGAGATAACTTTAGAACAATAAAGTTATGGTCCCCACTCAAACTACTAAATCCAATGATGGTATAAACATGACCAGTCAAATACATGAGATAGGTTCCAAAACTAGTTAAAATTCCTCGCTTAAGATCCAGAAGAAAAACAAGATTTAAAATCCAAACAACAATCCCTGTAATAAGCAGTCCTTGATATAAGTCCTCATTTTTTAGAACCTCTAACCCTCCTGCCATAAACATAAAAAAGGCTATAGGATATAAAATAAAAATCCCATTTAATACACCCCACAGAGGAACGGGGCCTTTTATTTTGCTTCGTTGAAATTCAAAAGTTTTTTTGATTCGTTCCAGTATCATTTAAACCATCCTCTCATGCCTTTAATTAGGCTATTGACACCTTTTTTCAGGTTATCAGTGACATTAAACTTTTTATCAAGCCAGTTCAGCCCAGCTACCGCTGCAGCAGATGCTCCGATTGCTACTGCTCCAGTTACCCAAGCAGGGGCTGTTGCAACACCTAATAGACCTAACCCAACACCTGCTAAAGCAGCCCCAGCACTCGCTGCGGCAGTTGCCGCAACAGTTGTTCCTGCTGCCTTGGCCGCATCTATTACAAAACCTGTTGCCACACTGGCCTTAACTTCATTTCCTCTTAGTCCTTGACGTTTGGCCTCTTGTTCATTGTCATGGATTTTTGAGAAAGTATCAACCACATCTAAAGCAACACCAACAACTGCTGCTCCTTTTAAAAACTTACCAAACTTCGAAGCTGATTTAAAACCTTCTTTATAGTTTTTCAGGCTACCCGTTGCAGACTTAACTAAACCTTTAAATCCTCCAGATGCACCTGCCTTTCCTAAATTCCATAGACCTTTACCAGCGCCTTTGAAAGTTATCTCTTTAATAAATTCTTCTTTCAATAGGCTTCCAGTGGTAGACACAATTGATTTTCCGACACTTGCCGCTTTGGTACTAAATCGAGTTGTATCTGTAAAAGATTTGAAAACCTTACTCAATTCTTCATTATATTTAGTATAGCCTAGTTTTTTCATTATGGATTTGAAGGTCTGTGTAACACTACCATTTTTATATTGAACAACCTTATAAGTACGATTGCCACTTAACTTCTTGCTAACTTCAAAAAAGTCATCTAGTAATTGACCAAATTTTGTCGTTTCTTTTAGGACAATAGTGTCACCTCTTGTATTTTTGCTAAAACGATAAGCGGCATATAAAGCAGGTAAAATAGATTTTAAATGTTTTTTATAGCCCTTACTATTTTTATATAAATCATTCGTTGTGACGTTTTTATAAACATTAAATAATGAATCTATTAAGTTCTCATTTTCGGCCACC
>NZ_CAXOQQ010000009.1:0-65670 GCF_964211575.1 Streptococcus sp. oral taxon 061
TTATCCGCCATAGCTCAGTTGGTAGTAGCGCATGACTGTTAATCATGATGTCGTAGGTTCGAGTCCTACTGGCGGAGTAGTTAAACGTTCTAAGGAACGTTTTTTTGTTTTCTTGGGTTTATTTTTCTGGATTTTTTAGAGCTTTTTTCCATCTATTTTTACTTCTTTTCTTTGTTTTAAGTTTGTTCAGCTTAAAATTTTTACTTTATAGAAATATTTATCTATTTATTTAGTCTTTCTGATAGACTTGTTTTATCAATAAGAAAGGTTTTTTATATGCTTCAAAAATATTATGATCGATCTTTGATTTTTCTAAAGCAAGTCGAAAATGAATATTCATTTTTATTTCAAAGTACTGATGAATGGGAATTACTCCATCTTAAATTTTTACTTTATTATTTAATTCGTTTTAGGATAAAGAATGAGAAGGATTTTCTTCTATGTCATTTTAGAGCAGCATACCGGATCTATCTTAATCATTTACTTGGACAAACATTCAATTATTGTTAGTAGATACAGTTATTTTCATTTATTACGAACGTTAATTTATATATAATAAAAAATATATAGTATAATCTTAAATTTTTACTTTATTTATTTTAAAATCAAAGGAAAACCCTAATCTTTTCTAGTGTTTATCCTTGATAAAATGGTGTTTTTTTCTTATAATAAATTGTAAGATATAATTGTGGGTGAGAGTCCCACCATGTATATGAGAAAGGACGAGCCTTTTGGCTCAGACGAAAATTTATTATGACTTCAGTTGTTGTTGTAGGTACCCAATGGGGTGATGAAGGTAAAGGAAAAATTACAGATTTTCTTTCAGCTAATGCGGAAGTGATTGCTCGTTACCAAGGCGGAGATAATGCAGGTCACACAATTGTTATTGATGGAAAGAAATTTAAATTGCACTTGATTCCTTCAGGTATCTTCTTCCCAGAGAAAATCTCTGTTATTGGTAATGGGATGGTTGTCAACCCTAAATCTCTTGTAAAAGAATTGTCTTATTTGCATGAAGAAGGTGTTACAACAGATAATCTTAGAATTTCTGATCGTGCGCATGTTATTTTGCCTTATCACATTGAGTTAGACCGTCTTCAAGAAGAAGCTAAGGGTGATAACAAGATTGGGACGACAATTAAAGGAATTGGTCCAGCCTATATGGACAAGGCAGCTCGTGTTGGAATTCGTATTGCGGATCTTTTGGATAAAGAAATCTTCCGTGAACGTTTAGAACGTAATCTTGCTGAGAAAAATCGTCAATTTGTAAAATTGTATGATAGTGAACCTATTTCAATTGATGATATTTTTGAAGAATACTATGAGTATGGCCAACAAATCAAGCAATATGTGACTGATACTTCTGTCATCTTGAACGACGCGCTTGATAATGGTAAACGGGTTCTCTTTGAGGGGGCACAAGGTGTTATGTTAGATATCGACCAAGGTACCTATCCATTTGTTACTTCATCAAACCCTGTGGCTGGTGGTGTGACAATTGGTTCTGGAGTAGGTCCAAGCAAGATTGACAAAGTTGTCGGTGTATGTAAGGCTTATACAAGTCGTGTAGGTGATGGTCCTTTCCCAACTGAGCTTTTTGATGAAGTTGGCGATCGTATCCGTGAAATTGGTCATGAATATGGAACAACTACAGGCCGCCCACGTCGTGTAGGTTGGTTCGACTCAGTTGTTATGCGTCACAGCCGTCGCGTTTCTGGTATCACAAACCTATCATTGAACTCTATCGATGTTTTGAGTGGCTTGGATACAGTAAAAATCTGTGTGGCTTATGATCTTGATGGTCAACGTATTGATTACTACCCAGCTAGTCTCGAACAATTGAAACGTTGTAAACCAATCTACGAAGAATTGCCTGGTTGGTCTGAAGATATCACTGGAGTACGTAATTTGGAAGACCTTCCTGAAAATGCACGCAACTATGTTCGCCGTGTTAGCGAATTGGTGGGTGTTCGTATTTCAACATTCTCAGTAGGTCCTGGTCGTGAACAGACAAATATTTTAGAAAGTGTTTGGTCATAGGAGATTTTTTAAGATTTGTTTAAGACAGGTCGGATATACTAAAGACAGTTACAAGAAGACCTCCTAACTTGTTGTAACAAATTTCCTAAACTTTTCTTTTTCATAATAATCTCCCTATAAAGTCACCGCATTCGGTGGCTTTTTTTGTCCTAAGAAACATGGTATAATTGTAGAGTTGATAGCTAGGAAAGAGAGAAGAAATGGATTACACGCTTGAAGAAAAAGAAGTTTTTATGAGAGAGGCCTTAAAGGAAGCGGAGATTGCTTTAGAGCATGATGAAATCCCCATTGGTTGTGTCATTGTTAAGGACGGACAAATTATTGGTCGTGGGCATAATGCTCGTGAGGAGTTGCAACGGGCAGTCATGCATGCGGAAATTATGGCCATAGAGAATGCTAATCTGAGTGAAGAGAGCTGGCGCTTGCTCGATTGTACCCTTTTTGTGACCATTGAGCCTTGCGTCATGTGTAGTGGGGCAATTGGTCTTGCTCGTATTCCAAAGGTTATTTACGGGGCTAAAAACCAAAAATTTGGTGCTGCTGGGAGTCTGTACGATATCTTGACGGATGAACGTCTCAATCATCGTGTAGAGGTTGAAACGGGGATTTTAGAGGATGATTGCGCAGGGATTATGCAGGACTTTTTCCGTAATAGACGTAAAAAATAATTTCTCTTTAAAAATAGAGGAGAATGTGGTATAATAAACAGTGGAGCAACAGTTCTGCGTGAAGCGGGTCAGGGGAGGAATCCAGCAGCCCTAAGCGAGTGTGAATTGTGTGCTCTTTTTTCGTGCTTTTTTCGAATAAATAAGATAAAATAGCCTAGAATAAATGATTAAAAAGAGGAATAATATGAAAATTCGTGGTTTTGAATTAGTTTCTAGTTTTACAGATGAAAATTTGCTCCCAAAGCGTGAGACAGCGCATGCAGCTGGGTACGACTTAAAGGTTGCAGAACGCACGGTGATTGCACCAGGTGAGATCGTCCTCGTACCAACTGGGGTCAAGGCCTATATGCAAGCTGGAGAGGTGCTTTATCTTTACGACCGTTCCTCTAATCCTCGCAAGAAGGGTCTGGTCTTGATTAACTCTGTGGGTGTCATTGACGGAGACTATTATGGCAATCCAGGTAATGAGGGACATATCTTTGCACAGATGAAGAATATTACAGACCAAGAGGTTGTTCTTGAAGTTGGGGAACGTGTGGTTCAGGCTGTCTTTGCACCATTTTTAATCGCAGATGGAGATGAGGCAGACGGAGTTCGTACTGGTGGGTTTGGATCAACTGGGCACTAAGATGAAGATTATCTTTGTACGTCATGGAGAGCCAGATTATCGTGTGTTAGAGGAGCGTTCCTATACTGGATTCGGGATGGATTTGGCGCCCTTATCTGAGAAGGGATGGCAGCAAGCTCAGGAACTGAGCAAAAATTCTTTGCTACACTCAGCTGATCTACTAGTTTCTTCTGCAGTCACAAGAGCTTTAGAAACTGCTAGCTATGTGGCTTGTGCTACTGGACTTCCTTTGAGAGTGGAGCCATTATTGCATGAATGGCAAGTCTATGAAAGTGGCGTAGAGAATTTTGAAAAAGCTCGCACTCTGTTTCTAGAAAATAATGGATCCTTACCTCCTAATAGTCCCTTTCAATATGAGACAGCTGAGGAAATGAGATCTCGGTTTCTAAAATCTATGCGCAAGTATCGAGACTATCAGACAGTCGTTGTTGTCACTCATCGAATGCTCATGCGCCAATTTGTACCAGACGAGAAGATTGATTTTTGCCAAGTGATTGAATGTGAGATAGAGATATAGAAAGAAGCACAATGAATGAGCTATAAGGATTTTCAAGCTTTTACTGCCGAGAATTGTCTAGGGTATAAGAAGATTTATGAGATCAGTATTGGAGGATTTCTTTACCTAGCATTTCTCCCTGATGCCTATCATAAAATTCTTTGCATTTCTTCAGACTACATGTCAATCATTGACAGTGAAAATGGGCAAGTAACTCCGATAGACGGGGATTACGATGAGGTAGAGTTAGTAGCCATGTGTGAGGGATATGATTCACCTATCCCTATCTCTGGTCAATACGGTGGAAATCTCCCTCTGGATAATGGCAAAGACATCAGAGTGACAATGGATAAAGACCAATCTGAAGAGTATCCCATTTTAACTATTTATTGGGGGAAAGATGAGGAAGCTAAAAGTCAAATTTATAAAGGTTATTTACCCTATATTTTTGGATTCAGTCCTGATGGTCGGTATTATGTCCATGCGGATGATGGTGGCCTTACTGTTCTGAAACAAGATAGTTGCTGACGTGAAAAGAATAAGAGATTTTATAATGAGAGGATTAGAATTATAGCTAAGAAAAAAGCGACATTTGTGTGTCAAAATTGTGAATATAATTCACCAAAGTATTTAGGACGCTGTCCAAACTGTGGAGCTTGGTCTTCTTTTGTTGAGGAGGTTGAGGTTGCAGAGGTTAAGAATGCGCGTGTGTCCTTGACGGGTGAGAAAACTAAGCCCATGAAACTGGCTGAAGTAACATCTATTAATGTCAATCGAACCAAGACAGAGATGGAGGAGTTCAATCGTGTGCTTGGAGGCGGAGTGGTACCAGGAAGTCTTGTCCTTATCGGTGGGGATCCAGGGATTGGGAAATCAACCCTTCTCTTACAAGTATCAACCCAGCTGTCTCAAGTAGGAACAGTCCTCTATGTCAGTGGTGAGGAGTCTGCACAGCAGATTAAACTCCGTGCAGAGCGCTTGGGGGATATTGATAGCGAGTTTTATCTCTATGCTGAGACCAATATGCAGAGCGTGAGAGCTGAGGTAGAGAGAATCCAGCCTGATTTTCTCATCATCGACTCTATACAGACCATTATGTCTCCTGAGATTTCTGGAGTGCAAGGATCGGTTTCTCAAGTACGCGAGGTGACAGCTGAACTCATGCAGCTGGCCAAGACCAATAACATCGCCATCTTTATCGTCGGCCATGTGACCAAGGAAGGAACCTTGGCGGGACCTCGAATGTTGGAACATATGGTGGATACGGTGCTTTACTTTGAAGGGGAACGCCACCATACCTTCCGTATCTTGAGAGCAGTCAAAAATCGTTTTGGATCGACCAATGAGATTGGAATCTTTGAGATGCAGTCAGGTGGCTTGGTTGAGGTTTTCAATCCAAGTGAAGTGTTTCTGGAAGAACGCTTGGATGGAGCGACTGGTTCGTCCATCGTTGTGACAATGGAAGGAACACGTCCAATTCTTGCGGAAGTGCAGGCCTTGGTGACGCCGACCATGTTTGGAAATGCTAAGCGTACGACGACAGGGCTTGATTTCAATCGTGCTAGCTTGATTATGGCTGTTTTGGAAAAACGGGCTGGTCTCTTGCTTCAAAATCAGGATGCCTATCTCAAATCAGCTGGTGGTGTCAAATTAGATGAGCCTGCTATTGACCTGGCTGTTGCAGTTGCTATTGCTTCTAGCTACAAGGATAAGCCAACCAATCCCCAGGAATGTTTTGTAGGAGAGTTGGGCTTGACGGGAGAGATTCGGCGCGTAAATCGTATCGAACAACGGATCAATGAAGCTGCTAAGCTTGGATTTACAAAAATCTATGTACCAAAAAACTCCCTAACAGGTATAAAGCCACCTAAGGAAATTCAGGTGATTGGGGTGACGACTATTCAGGAAGTCTTGAAAAAAGTATTCTCCTAATCGTTATGGTCAGTTTTAGATGACTAATTATTTTATTGCTAACATTTATTAAAAATAAGGAGGAATTTCTGATGAAATTTTCTATGGATAGTCAAATGCAGTTTCCTTTGGTAGAGTTGTCGCTCAATCAGGGGGAAACGGTCTTTATTCAGCGCGGTAGCATGGTCTACCACACACCTAATGTAAGTCTCAATACCCAGCTCAATGCAAGCGGTTCTGGTTTGGGACGTTTTGTCAAAGCTGTAGGGCGTTCAATGGTTTCTGGTGAAAGTACCTTTATCACTCAAGCTGTTGCAGAGTCTGACAACGGCAACCTTGCTTTAGCACCAGATACTCCTGGTCAAGTGATTGCTCTTGAGCTAGGCGAAAAGCAATATCGATTGAATGATGGGGCCTTTTTAGCTCTTGATGGTACAGCTTTCTATACAATGGAGCGCCAGTCTATTGGGAAAGCTCTGTTCGGAGGGCAAGGCGGCCTCTTTGTGATGACAACCCAAGGTCAGGGAACTCTTTTGGCCAATGCCTTTGGATCTATTAAGAAAATTGAGTTGCAAAACCAAGAAATAACGATTGACAATGCCCATGTGGTGGCTTGGAGTCAATCTCTGGACTATGATATCCACTTAGAAAATGGCTTCTGGCAGTCTATTGGTACAGGCGAAGGAGTGGTGAATACCTTCCGAGGTACCGGTGAAGTCTATGTACAAAGTCTCAATCTTCAGAGCTTTGCAGGCTCTCTTAACAAGTATATCCAAAAAGGCTCATAATATTAAAAAAACTAGGACAGAACCCCAAGCTAGTTGCTGGATGTCTCTGTCCCAGTTTTTTTATATGAAAGTTGACAGCTGACAAGACAAAGAAAAGATGGTAAGATAGGAGATAAATAATTTGGTGTTCAAATTATCTGGCAGACTAGAAAGTGAGTTGTCATGTCCTATTTTGAAAATTTTTTAAAAGCCAATCAAGCTTATGTAGAACTACATGGAGATTTGCATCTATCCATTAAACCCAAGACCAAGGTTGCAATCGTGACTTGTATGGATTCGCGTCTACACGTTGCGCCAGCTCTGGGGTTAGCTCTGGGAGATGCCCATATTTTACGGAATGCGGGTGGTCGAGTGACGGACGATATGATTCGCTCGCTTGTGATTTCTCAACAACAGATGGGTACAAGAGAGATTGTAGTTCTTCATCATACAGACTGCGGGGCTCAAACCTTCAATAACGAGGATTTTCAAGAGCACTTGAAATGTGAATTGGGAGTTGATGTATCTGGGCAGGATTTTTTACCGTTTCAAGACATCGATGAGAGTGTTCGAGAGGATATGAAGTTGTTGCGAGAATGTCCCTTAATTCCAGATGATGTCATTATTTCAGGAGCTGTTTATGATGTAGATACAGGTAGTATGAGGGAGATATACTAACTTTCTATTTAAAAGTTTCTAGAGTAGCATGAAGTAGGATGAGAAGGTTGACAAGTTTTTACCTTTGATATCACTAATATAAAATAGCATAAGATAAGAGTATAAAAGTCTACTCTTGTCTTATTTTTTATTGAAAAATCGAGAAAAAAGCGCTACAATGGTAGATGGAAAAATGTTGTGAAAAACACAAGTGATACATAAATACCGGAGGAAAACATGTCTTTTTCTGATTTAAAGCTGTTTGCCCTTTCTTCAAATAGAGAATTGGCAGAGCGTGTGGCGCAAGAGATTGGGATAGAGTTGGGGAAATCGACTGTTCGTCAATTTTCAGATGGAGAAATTCAAGTTAACATCGAAGAATCTATTCGTGGGAAACATGTCTTTATCTTACAATCAACTAGCTCACCTGTAAATGACAATCTACTAGAGATTTTGATTATGGTTGATGCTTTGAAACGTGCCAGTGCAGAATCTGTCAACGTTGTTATGCCTTACTATGGCTATGCGCGTCAGGATAGAAAGGCTAGAGCGCGTGAACCAATCACTGCAAAACTCGTGGCAAATATGCTTGAAGTAGCTGGAGTTGATCGTTTATTGACGATTGATTTGCACGCTGCGCAGATTCAAGGTTTCTTTGATATTCCGGTGGATCACTTGATGGGTGCTCCTTTGATTGCGGATTACTTTGAGCGTCGTGGTATGGTTGGTTCTGACTATGTTGTTGTCAGTCCAGACCATGGTGGTGTCACTCGTGCTCGTAAATTAGCAGAATTCTTGAAAACTCCGATTGCGATTATTGATAAACGTCGCAGTGTAGACAAGATGAATACCAGTGAAGTGATGAATATCATTGGTAAGGTAGAAGGTAAGACTTGTATCTTGATTGACGATATGATTGATACAGCTGGAACCATTTGTCATGCGGCTGATGCTCTAGCAGAAGCAGGAGCTGTTGAAATTTACGCAAGTTGTACGCACCCAGTTCTTTCAGGACCAGCTATGGATAACATCCAAAAATCAGCCATTAAAAAATTGGTTGTTTTGGATACTATCTATCTTCCAGAAGAACGTTTGATTGATAAGATTGAACAAATTTCTATCGCTCATCTCCTAGGTGATGCTATTGTACGTATCCATGAAAAACGTCCTCTTTCTCCATTATTTAGTATCGAGAAAAAAATCTAAACTTTCACTTGAATAAACGAATTTCCTAGCAGACTTTTCTCTTGCTAGGAAATTTTTTGTAGCCAATAACTGCAAGCCTTTTCAAAATATGCTATACTGATGAAAAAGGAGGGTTTCTATGACTCAAGAATTTATCAATCCAAGCGATGGCGTGATCCGTCAGTATCTAGCAACCAGTAAAACTCTAGCTGTAGTAGGCTTATCCGATCGTGAGGAAACAACTAGCAATCGAGTGACTAAAGAAATGCAGGCTCGTGGCTATAAAATTATTCCAGTTAACCCTAAAGCTGCAGGTAGCGAGATTTTGGGAGAAAAGGCTTATGCCAGTCTAGCTGAAATTCCTTTCCCTGTAGATATCGTCAATGTATATCGTCGCAGTGAATTTTTACCTGATGTAGCACGAGACTTTCTCAAGGCGGATGCCAAGATTTTCTGGGCACAACTAGGACTTGAAAGTTTGGAAGCAGAAGAAATCTTGCGTGCTGGAGGATGCGATGATATCGTGATGAACCGTTGTATTAAGAGAGAACATACACGTTTAATTCTTGAACAATAAAAAGGTAGCCTAAAGGCTACCTTTTGTGTTGTACTCAATGAAAATCAAAGAGCAAACTAGGAAACTAGCCGCAGGCTGTACTTGAGTACGGCAAGACGACGTTGACGTGGTTTGAAGAGATTTTCGAAGAGTATTAGAAAATGCCGATGAGTGTTTGCATACCAAGACTAGTCAGGATGATAGCAATCCAGCAAAGGGCTCCAAGAAGAATGGATTTTCCACTGGATTTGATCATAGCAATGAGGTTGGTTTTGAGACCGATAGCACTCATCGCCATGATGATGAGGAATTTGGAGAGTTGCTTGAGAGGTGAAAAGAAACTATTGCTGACACCGAATGATGTGAGAAGAGTAGTTAGCAGAGAAGCTAGGATAAAGTAGAGAATGAAAACGGGGAAGATTTTTTTAAGCTTCACTCCTTGGTTGTTACCTTGTTGACGGCTCTGCCAGTAGGAGAGGAAGAGAGTAATAGGGATAATAGCCAGGGTGCGTGTCAGTTTGACAATAGTGGCAGACTCGAGAGTATTGCTTTGGTAAAGACTATCCCAGGCGCTAGCAGTAGCTGTCACAGAGGACGTATCGTTGACCGCAGTACCCGCAAAGAGAGCAAAACCTTCGTTGGAAAGATGGAGCCAAGAACCTAGAGTTGGAAAGATAAGAGCTGCCAAGACATTGAAGAAAAAGATAACTGAGATTGCTTGGGCCACTTCTTTTTCCTTTGCGTGAATAACAGGAGCTGTCGCAGCAATGGCAGAACCGCCACAGATAGAAGAGCCTACACCAACCAAGGTAGCTAGCTTGGTATCAAGGTTAAACAAGCGTTGGAAAAAGAAAGCTACAATTAAGGCGATAGAAATGGTTGAAAGGATAACAGGGAGGGAAGATTTTCCAACTGCGAAAATTTGAGATATATTGAGGCCAAATCCAAGCAAGATAACAGCATACTGGAGTAATTTTTTAGAGCTATAAGTCAAGCCTGCATCCAGTTGTTTGTAGTTAGAGAGAAAGGGATGGAGCAACATACCGATAAAAATGGCAAAAACTGGTGCTCCCACAACAGGCAGAAAGCCTCCTAAAACCCAAGAGATGATTGAGATAATCAGACAGGCTAACAGTCCTGCCCAATTCTTTGATAGAAATGACATAAAAACCTCCGAAAATAAGCACTTCTTATTATAATCTTGTCTATCAGAAAAGTAAAATAGAAAGTAGGAATAAGGTTGAAAATAAATGGAATTTTGCGGTCAGAGAGCTTTTGTAGTATAATAGATATATGTTCTTTGATCAAGGAGGATATATATGGACTTAACCAAACGCTTTAATAAACAATTAGATAAGATACAAGTTTCCTTGATTCGTCAATTTGACCAGGCTATTTCAGAGATTCCTGGAGTACTGCGATTGACCTTGGGAGAACCAGATTTTACAACACCAGATCATGTCAAGGAAGCTGCAAAGCGAGCCATTGACCAAGATCAATCCTACTATACAGGGATGAGTGGTTTGTTGACCTTGCGTCAGGCGGCGAGTGATTTTGTAAAAGAGAAATATCAGCTAGACTACAATCCAGAGAATGAAATCCTGGTCACAATTGGTGCGACAGAGGCTCTATCAGCTACTCTGACAGCTATTTTGGAGGAAGGAGACAAGGTTCTCTTGCCAGCTCCTGCCTATCCTGGCTATGAGCCAATAGTTAATCTAGTTGGTGCAGAGATTGTCGAGATTGATACGACTGAGAATGGTTTTGTCTTAACTCCAGAAATGCTAGAAAAAGCGATTTTAGAGCAAGGTGACAAGCTCAAGGCAGTTATTCTCAACTATCCAGCCAACCCTACAGGAATTACTTATAGTCGCGAGCAATTAGAAGCCTTGGCAGCTGTTTTACGTAAGTATGAGATTTTCGTAGTCTGTGATGAAGTCTACTCAGAGTTGACTTATACAGGGGAAAATCATGTATCTTTGGGGACTATGTTGAGAGATCAGACAATTATTATTAACGGTCTTTCTAAATCCCATGCCATGACAGGTTGGCGTTTAGGTTTTATCTTTGCACCAGCAAACTTCACAGCTCAACTCATCAAGAGTCATCAGTATTTGGTAACTGCTGCAAACACCATGGCGCAACATGCTGCAGTAGAAGCATTGACAGCTGGTAAAGATGATGCAGAACCGATGAAGAAGGAATATATCCAGCGTCGGGACTATATTATCGACAAGATGACTGACCTTGGTTTTGAGATTATTAAACCAGATGGGGCTTTTTATATCTTTGCTAAGATTCCAGCAGGCTATAATCAAGATTCCTTTGCTTTTCTGAAGGATTTTGCCCAGAAGAAGGCTGTTGCTTTTATTCCTGGTGCTGCCTTTGGTCAGTATGGAGAAGGCTATGTTCGCCTATCTTATGCAGCTAGCATGGGAACCATCAGAGAAGCTATGAAACGACTTGAGGAGTACATGAGAGAAGCATGATTCAATCGATTACGAGTCAGGGTTTAGTACTTTACAATCGAAATTTTCGAGAGGATGATAAGCTTGTTAAAATCTTTACAGAACAGGCAGGGAAGCGCATGTTTTTTGTCAAACACGCCGGCCAATCCAAACTAGCTCCTGTCATTCAACCTTTAGTCTTAGCCCATTTTCTCCTAAAAGTCAATGACGATGGACTTAGTTATATAGAAGATTATCATGAGGTGAAGACTTTTCCGAAAATCAATAGCGATCTCTTTGTTATGGCTTATGCGACTTATGTTGCGGCCTTGGCAGATGCGAGTTTGCAGGATAACCAAGAAGATGCTCCCTTATTTGCTTTTTTGCAAAAGACTTTAGAGCTGATGGAAGAGGGTCTGGATTATCAAGTTTTGACAAATATTTTTGAAATTCAAATATTGACACGTTTTGGAATCAGTCTCAACTTTAATGAGTGTACCTTTTGTCATCGTGTGGGGCAAGCCTTTGACTTCTCCTTCAAATACGGGGGTTGTCTTTGTCCCGATCATTACCATGAAGATGAGAAACGATGTCATTTAAATCCCAATATTCCTTATCTGCTCAATCAATTTCAAGCCATTGATTTTGAGACCTTGGAGACTATCTCACTTAAGGCCGAAATCAAGCAGGACTTGCGTAAGTTTATGGACCAAATCTACGAGGAATATGTCGGCATTCATCTGAAATCAAAGAAATTTATTGATTCCCTAGCCGACTGGGGACAACTACTGAAAGAGGAAGACAAATGAAAAAAATCGCAGTTGATGCAATGGGTGGCGATTACGCACCGCAAGCTATTGTAGAGGGAGTTAATCAAGCCCTTGCTGACTTTTCAGATATTGAGATTCAACTTTACGGAGATGAAAGCAAAATCAAGCAATATCTAACAGCTACAGAGCGCGTCAGCATTATCCATACAGATGAGAAGATTGACTCAGACGACGAGCCAACAAAAGCTATCCGTAAGAAGAAAAATGCCAGTATGATTTTGGCGGCCAAGGCTGTCAAAGATGGAGAGGCAGATGCTGTTCTTTCTGCAGGGAATACAGGTGCTTTGCTAGCTGCAGGATTTTTCATTGTTGGTCGTATCAAAAATATCGACCGACCTGGGCTTATGTCAACATTGCCAACGATTGATGGTAAGGGTTTTGATATGCTGGATCTCGGAGCTAATGCCGAAAATACAGCTCATCACCTCCATCAATACGCAATTCTAGGTTCTTTCTACGCTAAGAATGTTCGTGGTATTGAAAAACCTCGTGTAGGTTTGCTTAATAACGGGACAGAGAGTAGCAAGGGAGATCCACTCCGCAAGGAAGCCTATGACCTATTAGTGGCTGACGAGAGTTTGAATTTCGTCGGGAATGTGGAAGCACGTGATTTGATGGATGGTGTTGCTGATGTAGTCGTAACAGATGGTTTCACGGGAAACGCTGTGCTCAAAGCTATTGAAGGGACTGCTATGGGTATCATGGGCTTGCTCAAAAATGCTATTGTAGGTGGCGGTCTTAGAGCCAAGCTAGGTGCTTTCCTTCTTAAGGATAACCTCAGAGGTTTGAAAAAACAGCTCAACTATTCAGATGTTGGAGGCGCGGTTCTGTTTGGTGTTAAGGCGCCAGTAGTTAAGACTCATGGCTCAAGTGATGCCAAGGCTGTCTATAGCACAATACGCCAGATTCGTACCATGCTTGAGACAGATGTAGTTGCCCAAACTGCGCGTGAATTTTCAGAGGAATAAGGAGAATAATATGACAGATCAACAAATTTTTGACCGTATCGTAACCATCATTCAAGAGCGTCAAGGAGAAGACTTTGTCGTAACCGAAAACTTGAGCTTAAAGGATGATTTGGATGCTGATTCAGTAGATTTGATGGAATTTGTCCTAACCATTGAGGATGAATTTGGAATTGAGATCAGTGATGAAGAAATTGACAATCTCCAAAGTGTCGCAGACGTATTAGCAATCATTAAAAATAGAACATAAGAAAAAGCAACATGCCTGGCATGTTGCTTTTTTATGTAGACTGTGCTGATATGGTTTTTTTGTGATAGGTAAAGCATTTATCTTGACAAATTTGTTTATTCATATGAACACTTAAACTTATATCAGTACAGTTTGAGTACAGATATTGTTTTTTTAGAAAGAGTTACCTATTTCTTACTTTGTTTGGCTAAAATAATCTTACAGAACTTTTAATTAGATTGTTAAGAAAAAGGATAAGAATATGAAATTTAGGAAAAAACACTACCGCTCACAGATGGATCAGAAGGACTGCGGAGTGGCTTCGTTGGCCATGGTGTTTGGCTATTTTGGAAGCTATTATTCATTAGCACGTCTACGAGAGTTAGCCAAAACGACTATAAATGGGACGACAGCTTTGGGGCTAGTGAAAGTTGCGGAGGAACTTGGGTTTGAAACACAGGCTATTCAAGCGGATATGAGCCTGTTCGATTTGCCTGATTTGACATTTCCTTTTATCGTACACGTACTTAAGGAAGGAGAATTACTTCATTACTATGTAGTAACCGGACGGGATAAGGAGAATATTCATATAGCTGACCCAGATCCAGGGATTAGATTGACAAAACTATCGCGCGAAAGATTTGAAGAAGAATGGACAGGAACAACTATCTTTGTGGCTCCTTCCCCAAATTATCAGCCACATAAGGACAAGAATCAGGGTCTTACTTCTTTTCTGCCTATTTTGATAAATCAGAAAGGTTTGATCATCAATATCATTTTAGCGACAGTTCTAGTAACCTTGATTAATATTGTTGGTTCATACTATCTACAATCTATTATTGATACCTATGTACCAAATCAGACCTCTTCGACCCTAAGTGTTGTTTCTATATGTCTTGTTATCGTGTATGCCCTTCAGCAGATTTTGTCTTTTGCTCAAGATTACCTATTAATTGTCCTTGGGCAACGTCTATCGATTGATGTTATTTTATCTTATATCAAACATGTTTTTCATCTACCTGTGTCTTTTTTTGCGACTCGACGGACGGGGGAAATCGTGTCTCGATTTACAGATGCCAATAGTATCATAGATGCCTTAGCTTCAACCATTATTTCAATTTTTTTAGATATATCTACGGTATTGATTATTTCCATAATCTTATTTTTGCAAAATAGTAGTCTCTTTTTCATAAGCTTATTGGGTCTTCCCATTTATGCTGCAATTATTTTTGCTTTTATGAAACCTTTTGAAAAGATGAACCGGGATACTATGGAAGCAAATGCAACCCTATCATCATCCGTTATAGAGGATATCAATGGTATTGAAACGATTAAATCCTTGGCTAGCGAAAAAACACGCTACCAAAAGATTGATAGGGAATTTGTGGATTATCTGAAAAGATCCTTTACTTATAGTAGAGCAGAAAGTCAGCAAAAAGCTCTTAAAAAACTTGCTCAACTTTTTCTAAATGTCTGTATTTTATGGATGGGGGCCAATCTTGTTATGGATGGGAAAATGAGCTTAGGACAGTTAATTACCTATAATACACTTCTTTATTATTTTACGAATTCTCTAGAAAATATCATCAACCTTCAGAGTAAGATTCAAACAGCTCAAGTTGCTAATAGTCGTCTCAACGAGGTCTATCTGGTCAAATCCGAGTTTGAAGAACAGAAAATGGTAGAGGATTTGAGTATGGTTCAAGGAGATATGACTTTTAAGGGAATTCACTACAAGTATGATTATGGTCAAGATATCTTATCAGATATCAATTTGACAATCAAACAGGGTTCTAAAATAGCTCTTGTAGGGATTTCAGGATCAGGGAAGTCGACTCTAGCTAAGATGATGGTTAATTTTTACAACCCAAGTCAGGGAGAAATCAGACTTGGGGATATGAATTTAAATCATATTGATAAAAAGTCTCTGCGCCAACATATCAACTATTTACCTCAACAACCCTATGTATTCAATGGAACAATTTTAGAAAATCTCCTGCTTGGAGCTAAAGAGGGAACTACTCAGGAGGATATAGTGCGTGCGGTGGAATTAGCAGAAATTCGTGAAGATATTGAGCGTATGCCCTTGAATTACCAGACAGAATTGACTTCTGATGGTACAGGAATTTCTGGTGGTCAACGCCAGAGGATTGCTTTGGCGCGTGCTCTCTTGACAGATGCTCCTATCTTGATTTTGGATGAGGCGACGAGCAGTCTAGATATCTTAACAGAGAAACGGATAGTAGACAACCTCATGAATCTAGATAAGACCTTGATTTTCATCGCTCACCGTTTAACTATTGCTGAACGGGTGGAGAAGGTTATCGTTTTGGATCGGGGTAAGATTGTAGAGGAGGGGAATCATGCTGACTTGCTTGCTCGAAATAGTTTTTATAATCATTTAGTTAACTGTTAGAAAGGAGAAAGAATGCATCTTGAATTTTTAGAAAGTGCGGAATTTTATAATCGACGTTATCATAATTTTTCCAGCCGAGTGATTTTTCCTATGTCACTTTTGGTTGTGTTTACGTTTGGATTTGCAATGTTTGCAGAAAAGGAAATTAGTTTATCTTCGAAAGCTACAGTTGAACCTAGTCGTATCATTGCTAATATCCAATCAACTAGTAATAGGCGGATGGTAGTTAATTATCTGGAAGAGAACAAACAAGTGCAACGAGGAGATTTACTTGTTCAGTATCAGGAGGTTGGAGATGTGATTCAGGATGAAGCTAATGTTAATCAGTTGGAGAGTTTTAGAAATCATCAAAGTAAAACAAGTAACCTTAAGAACAGTACTACACAACCCAATATAGGTCTCTTTTCTCAGAATTCTTCGACTGTACAAGAGCAGATAGCTTTAGAGCAAGATGATTTAGAAGGAGAAATAGGCAAAAAAAATCAAACTAGCTTACTCGAAACAGGAACAATAAGAGCCCAGGAAGACGGAGTTCTTTATCTCAATCCTGAAAGGAATCAATCTGCGGTAGTCACAGAAGGAACATTACTGGCTAAATTATATCCACTATTAGATAGAGAAGGGAAAACAAAATTGACGGCCTATCTTAGTTCAAAAGATATTGTGAGAATCAAGATTGGAGATTCTGTACGCTTTACCACGACTAATGACGCTAATGGTCAAGTGAGACTTATTTCTACTATCACTAGTATTGATACAATTGCAACGAGAACTGACCAAGGAAATTTCTTTAAAATAGAAGCGGAAACAAAAATAACTCAAGAACAAGCTGAAAAGCTTAGGTATGGTTTAGAAGGCCGTTTACAGATAATTACAGGCAAGAAAAGTTATTTACGCTATTATTTGGATGATTTCTTGAATTGGGAATAATGATCACTTTTTCTTAAATAATATTTAAAAACTGTAATCCTAAAACGATTTACAGTTTTTATAAAACTCAGGATGGAATGCGTTTTCGTTCGTGAAATATTTGATTTTTACTTATCGTTGTGATAAAATGAGCTCAAGTAATACGAAAGGCGAACAAGAAAATGTCCAGTAAACTTATTTATACGGGAAAAGCTAAAGACATCTATACTACAGAAGACGAACATGTGATTAGGTCCGTTTATAAGGACCAGGCTACCATGCTGAATGGTGCTCGTAAAGAGACCATCGAAGGC
The DNA here is from genome assembly GCF_964211575.1 of Streptococcus sp. oral taxon 061. GTDB lineage: Bacteria > Bacillota > Bacilli > Lactobacillales > Streptococcaceae > Streptococcus. Next base: position 17,019 of record NZ_CAXOQQ010000009.1, read on the forward strand.
AAAGGTGTGCTCAATAATCAGATTTCGTCTCTTATTTTTGAAAAATTGAATGTTGCGGGTGTGGCTACTCACTTTATCGAACGTATCTCTGATACCGAACAATTGAACAAGAAGGTTACCATCATTCCTTTGGAGGTTGTGCTTCGTAACGTGACGGCAGGTTCTTTCTCAAAACGGTTCGGTGTTGAAGAAGGTTTGGACTTGAAAACTCCAATCGTTGAATTTTACTACAAAAATGATGAGTTGGATGATCCATTTATCAATGATGAGCATGTGAAGTTCTTGGATATTGCCAATGATGAACAAATTGCTTATATCAAGGAAGAAACGCGTCGTATCAATGAATTGCTGAAAGATTGGTTTGCACAAATTGGTCTTCGATTGATTGACTTCAAATTGGAATTTGGTTTTGATAAGGATGGCAAGATTATCTTGGCAGACGAATTCTCACCAGACAACTGCCGCCTTTGGGATGCGGAAGGGCACCATATGGATAAGGATGTGTTCCGTAGAGATTTAGGCAGTTTAACGGATGTATATAAGATTGTGTTGGAGAAATTGCAGGGCTTGAAGTAACTTGTTTGAAAGGCAAAACCTTCGTCTTCGATAACCTATTTGAATAGAAATAAAGGAAATAAAATGGATAAACGTATTTTCGTTGAGAAAAAAGCTGATTTTCGTGTAAAATCTCAGTCTTTAGTAAAAGAATTACAGCATAATCTTCAGTTGAAAACGTTGAATGATCTTCGTATTGTTCAGGTTTACGATGTCTTTAATTTGGCAGAGAACTTGTTTGCGCGTGCGGAAAAACACATCTTCTCTGAGCAAGTGACCGATACTGTTTTGGATGAAGCTGCGGTTAAGGCTGATCTTGAGAATTATGCTTTCTTTGCTATTGAAAGTTTGCCTGGTCAATTTGACCAACGTGCAGCATCTTCACAGGAAGCTTTGCTTTTACTTGGTAGTTCAAATGATGTAACGGTGAATACAGCACAATTATACTTGGTCAATAAGGATATTGATGCGAATGAATTGGAAGCTGTCAAAAACTACCTCTTGAACCCAGTGGATTCTCGTTTCAAAGATATCACTCTTGGCATTGCGAAACAGGATTTCTCTGAGTCTGACAAGACCATTCCAAGCTTGGATTTCTTTGAAAGCTATACGGCAGAAGATTTTGCACAGTATAAGGCAGAGCAAGGATTGGCCATGGAAGTGGATGACCTCCTCTTCATTCAAGACTATTTCAAGTCAATTGGACGTGTGCCAACTGAGACTGAGTTGAAGGTTTTGGATACTTATTGGTCTGACCACTGCCGTCATACAACATTCGAGACTGAGTTGAAAAACATCGACTTCTCAGCTTCTAAATTCCAAAAACAATTGCAAGCGACTTATGACAAGTATATTGCCATGCGTGATGAGTTGGGACGTACAGAAAAACCTCAAACCTTGATGGATATGGCCACTATTTTTGGCCGTTATGAGCGTGCCAATGGCCGTTTGGATGACATGGAAGTATCTGATGAAATCAATGCCTGCTCTGTTGAAATTGAAGTGGATGTCAATGGTGTCAAAGAACCATGGCTTCTCATGTTCAAGAACGAAACCCATAACCACCCAACGGAAATCGAACCATTTGGTGGAGCGGCTACTTGTATCGGTGGGGCCATTCGTGACCCATTGTCAGGGCGTTCTTACGTTTACCAAGCCATGCGTATTTCAGGTGCTGGCGATATTACAGCTCCAATTTCAGCGACTCGTGCTGGTAAATTGCCACAACAAGTAATTTCTAAAACAGCGGCTCACGGTTATTCTTCATATGGGAACCAAATTGGTCTTGCAACAACTTATGTTCGTGAATACTTCCACCCTGGTTTCGTTGCGAAACGTATGGAGCTAGGTGCCGTTGTCGGTGCGGCTCCTAAGGAAAATGTTGTCCGTGAAAAACCTGAAGCAGGTGATGTGATTATCTTGCTCGGAGGTAAGACTGGACGTGATGGTGTCGGTGGTGCGACAGGTTCATCTAAAGTTCAAACGGTTGAATCTGTTGAAACGGCTGGTGCTGAGGTTCAAAAAGGGAATGCCATCGAAGAACGGAAGATTCAACGTCTTTTCCGTAATGGGGAAGTGACACGTCTGATCAAGAAATCAAATGACTTTGGTGCTGGTGGTGTCTGTGTGGCTATCGGTGAATTGGCAGATGGTCTTGAAATTGATCTAGACAAAGTGCCATTGAAATACCAAGGTTTGAATGGTACCGAAATTGCCATCTCTGAATCTCAAGAGCGTATGGCTGTGGTAGTTCGTCCAGAAGATGTAGCTGCCTTCATTGCAGCATGTAATAAAGAAAATATTGACGCGGTTGTCGTCGCGACAGTGACGGAAAAACCAAATCTTGTCATGCACTGGAATGGTGAAACGATTGTTGATTTGGAACGTCGTTTCCTTGATACAAACGGTGTGCGTGTAGTTGTGGATGCTAAGGTAGTTGACAAAGATGTTAATCTTCCAGAAGAACGCCAAACATCTGCCGAAACCCTTGAAGCGGATACTCTTGCAGTCTTGGCTGATCTTAACCATGCTAGTCAAAAAGGCTTGCAAACCATCTTTGATAGCTCAGTTGGTCGTTCAACTGTTAATCACCCACTCGGTGGTCGCTACCAAATCACACCAACTGAAGCTTCTGTACAGAAATTGCCAGTCCAACATGGTGTGACAACAACTGCTTCTGTTATGGCGCAAGGGTTCAATCCTTATGTAGCAGAATGGTCTCCATATCATGGTGCTGCTTATGCGGTCATCGAAGCAACCGCTCGTTTGGTTGCTGCTGGTGCAAACTGGTCTAAGGCTCGTTTCTCTTATCAAGAGTACTTCGAGCGTATGGATAAACAAGCAGAGCGTTTTGGTCAACCAGTAGCAGCTCTTCTTGGGTCCATTGAAGCTCAGATTCAACTTGGTTTGCCATCTATCGGTGGTAAGGACTCCATGTCTGGTACCTTTGAAGAATTGACAGTACCACCAACCTTGGTTGCTTTTGGTGTCACAACTGCAGATAGTCGTAAGGTCCTTTCTCCAGAATTTAAAGCTGCTGGTGAAAATATCTATTACATCCCAGGTCAAGCTTTGGCACAAGAAATTGACTTTGATCTTATCAAGTCTAACTTTGCTAAGTTTGAAGCCATCCAAGCTGACCACAAAGTGACAGCTGCATCAGCGGTCAAATATGGTGGTATCCTTGAAGCTCTTGCCCTTGCAACATTTGGTAACCATATCGGTGCCACTGTAACCCTTGAAAATCTTGAGACTGTCCTGACAGCTCAATTGGGTGGATTCATCTTCACATCTCCTGAAGAAATTGCGGGAGTTAAGAAGATTGGACAAACAGCAGCTGACTTTACACTTACTGTCAATGGTGTAACGCTTGATGGACATAAACTTGACAGTGCCTTCCAAGGTAAATTGGAAGAGGTCTACCCAACGGAATTTGCACAAGCAACTGAGTTGGAAGAAGTACCTGCGGTGACATCAGATGCTGTCATCAAAGCTAAAGAAACAGTTGAGACACCAGTGGTTTACATCCCAGTGTTCCCAGGTACTAACTCTGAGTACGATTCAGCTAAGGCCTTTGAAAAAGAAGGTGCAAAAGTCAACTTAGTACCATTTGTCACACTCAACGAAGAGGCTATTGTCAAGTCTGTTGACACAATGGTTGACAATATCGGAAAAGCCAACATTATCTTCTTTGCAGGTGGCTTCTCAGCCGCTGACGAACCTGATGGATCAGCTAAATTCATCGTTAATATCTTGCTTAACGAAAAAGTACGTGCAGTTATCGATAGCTTCATCGAAGGTGGTGGTTTGATTATCGGTATCTGTAACGGATTCCAAGCTCTTGTCAAATCTGGTCTTCTTCCATATGGTAACTTTGAAGATGCAAACAGTACTAGTCCAACTCTCTTCTACAATGATGCCAACCAACACGTGGCTAAGATGGTTGAAACACGGATTGCTAACACGAACTCACCATGGCTTGCTGGCGTGAAAGTTGGTGACATCCATGCCATCCCAGTATCACACGGTGAAGGTAAGTTTGTCGTGACAGCTGAGGAATTTGCAGAACTTCGTGACAATGGTCAAATCTTTACCCAATATGTTGACTTCGAAGGCAAACCAAGCATGGACTCTAAATACAATCCAAATGGTTCTGTCAATGCGATTGAAGGTATCACAAGCAAGAACGGTCAAATTATTGGTAAGATGGGTCACTCAGAACGTTTCGAAGACGGTCTTTTCCAAAATATTCCAGGGAATAAAGACCAATATCTCTTTGCATCAGCGGTTAAATACTTTACTGGAAAATAGGCTTTGCAGATTTTCTAATAGATAACCATCAGTAAATGTAAAATCAAGTAGATCTAACTTACGACAATTGCAAATGATTTATTGTTGCGAGTGAAACGAGCTTCTGCCGTATCATTCCGCTCTAGTATCGTTAAGGAATGATACACAAATAAAAATTAGGTATAAAAAATGACATACGAAGTAAAATCTCTTAATGAAGAATGTGGTGTTTTTGGTATCTGGGGCCACCCAGACGCTGCCAAATTAACCTATTTTGGACTCCATAGTCTTCAGCACCGTGGTCAGGAGGGGGCAGGAATCCTCTCCAATGACCAAGGGAAATTGAAGCGTCATCGTGATATGGGGCTTCTATCAGAAGTTTTTAGAAATCCAGCGAAATTGGATAAACTGACAGGAGCAGGAGCTATTGGACATGTGCGCTATGCGACTGCTGGGGAAGCGTCTGTTGACAATATTCAACCCTTCTTCTTTCGCTTTCATGATATGCAGTTTGGTCTTGCCCACAATGGGAATTTGACCAATGCTACATCTCTTAAGACAGAACTAGAACAAAGAGGAGCAATTTTTAGCTCAACCTCTGACTCTGAAATCTTGGCTCACCTTATTCGCCGAAGCCACAATCCTAGCCTGCTGGGGAAAGTCAAAGAAGCGCTCAGCCTTGTCAAAGGTGGATTTGCCTATCTCTTAATGTTTGAAGACAAGCTGATTGCAGCTTTAGATCCAAACGGTTTCCGTCCACTTTCTATAGGGAAATTGGCCAATGGAGCAGTAGTGGTTTCATCTGAAACCTGTGCCTTCGAAGTAATCGGTGCTGAGTGGATTCGCGATGTAAAACCAGGCGAGATTGTCATTGTTGATGACAGTGGTATCCAGTATGACAGTTATACAAACGATACTCAGTTGGCGATTTGCTCTATGGAGTATATCTATTTTGCCCGTCCTGACTCCAATATCCATGGTGTCAATGTCCATACGGCTCGTAAGAGAATGGGAGCGCAATTGGCGCGTGAGTTCAAGCATGAAGCTGATATCGTAGTTGGGGTACCAAATTCCTCACTCAGCGCAGCTATGGGATTTGCGGAAGAATCAGGTTTGCCAAATGAAATGGGGCTCATCAAGAACCAATACACGCAAAGGACATTTATCCAACCGACTCAAGAATTGCGCGAGCAAGGAGTTCGTATGAAACTCTCTGCCGTTTCTGGTGTCGTGAAAGGCAAACGTGTGGTCATGATTGATGACTCAATTGTACGTGGAACAACATCTCGTCGCATTGTCCAACTCTTGAAAGAAGCGGGAGCGTCAGAAGTGCATGTTGCCATTGGTAGTCCTGCTCTTGCCTATCCATGTTTCTACGGGATTGATATCCAGACACGTCAGGAGTTGATTGCGGCTAATCATACCGTTGAGGAAACTTGCCAAATCATTGGTGCGGATAGCCTGACTTATCTTTCGATTGATGGCTTGATTAACTCTATTGGAATTGAAACAGACGCGCCAAATGGCGGTCTATGTGTGGCTTACTTTGATGGGAACTATCCAACTCCTCTCTATGATTATGAAGAAGAATATCGTAGAAGTTTGGAAGAAAAAACGAGTTTTTACAAATAAAATTCCCCATTGAAGGAAAGGAAAAGGAATAAACAAATGACGAATAAAAATGCTTATGCGCAGTCTGGTGTGGACGTTGAAGCGGGTTATGAAGTTGTTGAACGGATCAAAAAACACGTGGCACGTACGGAGCGTGCAGGTGTTATGGGAGCTCTCGGTGGCTTCGGTGGTATGTTCGACCTTTCAAAAACTGGTGTCAAAGAGCCCGTCTTGATCTCAGGAACAGATGGTGTTGGTACTAAACTTATGCTTGCTATCAAGTACGACAAACACGATACTATCGGACAAGACTGTGTGGCTATGTGTGTCAACGATATCATCGCTGCAGGTGCAGAGCCCCTTTACTTCCTAGACTATGTGGCGACTGGGAAAAATGAACCAGCTAAGCTAGAACAAGTGGTTGCTGGTGTGGCTGAAGGTTGTGTACAAGCAGGTGCGGCCCTCATCGGTGGTGAAACGGCTGAAATGCCTGGTATGTATGGCGAAGACGACTATGACTTGGCAGGTTTTGCGGTCGGTGTGGCTGAAAAATCTCAAATCATCGACGGTTCAAAAGTGGCTGAAGGTGATGTGCTTCTTGGACTTGCCTCAAGCGGAATCCACTCAAATGGTTACTCGCTCGTCCGTCGTGTCTTTGCTGACTACACAGGTGAAGAAGTCCTCCCAGAATTGGAAGGCAAAAAACTTAAGGACGTTCTTCTTGAGCCAACTCGCATCTACGTCAAAGCGGCTTTGCCACTCATCAAAGAAGAATTGGTGAATGGAATTGCCCACATCACAGGTGGTGGTTTCATCGAAAATGTGCCACGTATGTTCTCAGATGATTTGGCTGCTGAAATTGACGAAAGTAAAGTACCAGTCCTTCCAATTTTCAAAGCCCTTGAAAAATATGGCCAAATCAAACACGAAGAAATGTTTGAAATCTTCAACATGGGTATTGGTCTCATGCTTGCAGTAAAACCAGAAAATGTGGAACGTGTCAAAGAACTTCTCGACGAACCTGTTTATGAAATCGGTCGGATTGTCAAGAAGACAGATGCAAGTGTGGTGATTAAATAATGGCTAAAAAGATTGCTGTTTTTGCTTCTGGGAATGGTTCAAACTTTCAGGTCATTGCGGAACAATTTCCAGTAGAATTTGTCTTTTCAGATCACCGGGATGCCTACGTTTTAGAACGTGCCGAAAATCTTGGAGTTTTATCCTATGCCTTCGAACTCAAGGAGTTTGAGAGCAAGGCAGACTACGAAGGAGCTATTGTCGAGCTCTTGGATGAGCACGAGATTGACCTAGTCTGTTTGGCGGGTTATATGAAAATCGTCGGTCCAACTTTACTAGCAGCTTATGAAGGCCGTATCATCAATATTCACCCGGCTTACCTGCCAGAATTTCCAGGTGCTCATGGCATTGAGGATGCTTGGAATGCAGGCGTTGACCAGTCTGGTGTGACCATTCACTGGGTGGACTCTGGTGTGGATACCGGTAAGGTAATTAAACAAGTCCGTGTGCCACGCCTTGAAGGGGATACCCTTGATACTTTCGAAACTCGCATCCACGAAACAGAGTACAAGCTCTATCCAGAAGTCTTGGATAGTTTGGGGGCTGCACGAAAATAAGAAAGCCCACGAGCTGAAAAAAATTTTCTACTGTAGCAAAGAAAGAACTTTTTTAAAAAGGAAAAGAAAGAACATGACAAAACGAGCACTTATTTCAGTCTCAGATAAAGCGGGCATTGTTGAATTTGCCCAAGAACTTAAAAAACTTGGTTGGGATATCATCTCAACAGGTGGTACCAAAGTTGCCCTTGATAATGCCGGTGTTGATACCATTGCTATCGATGATGTGACTGGTTTCCCGGAAATGATGGACGGTCGTGTCAAGACCCTCCACCCCAATATCCATGGCGGTCTCCTCGCTCGTCGCGACCTGGATAGTCACTTAGAAGCAGCCAAGGATAACAAAATCGAATTGATTGACCTTGTTGTGGTCAATCTTTACCCATTCAAGGAAACCATTCTTAAACCAGACGTGACTTATGCGGATGCCGTTGAAAACATCGATATCGGTGGTCCATCAATGCTTCGTTCAGCAGCGAAGAACCACGCTAGCGTAACAGTTGTTGTAGACCCTGCTGACTATGCTGTTGTGCTTGACGAATTGGCAGCGAAAGGCGAAACCACTTACGAAACTCGTCAACGTTTGGCAGCTAAGGTTTTCCGTCACACAGCAGCTTACGATGCTTTGATTGCAGAATACTTCACAGCTCAAGTGGGTGAAGCAAAACCTGAAAAACTCACTTTGACCTATGACCTCAAGCAACCAATGCGTTACGGTGAAAACCCTCAACAAGACGCAGACTTCTACCAAAAAGCCTTGCCAACGGATTACTCCATTGCTTCAGCTAAACAACTCAACGGTAAGGAATTGTCCTTCAACAATATCCGTGACGCTGATGCAGCGATCCGTATCATTCGCGATTTCAAAGATCGTCCAACCGTTGTTGCTTTGAAACACATGAACCCGTGCGGTATCGGTCAGGCTGATGACATCGAAACAGCTTGGGATTACGCTTATGAGTCTGACCCAGTATCGATTTTCGGTGGAATCGTTGTTCTTAACCGCGAGGTAGATGCTGCGACAGCTGAGAAGATGCACGGTGTTTTCCTTGAAATCATCATCGCACCAAGCTATACGGATGAAGCACTAGCTATTTTGACCAACAAAAAGAAAAATTTGCGCATTCTTGCCTTGCCATTTGACGCACAAGATGCTAGTGAAGTGGAAGCAGAATACACAGGTGTTGTCGGTGGACTCCTCATTCAAAACCAAGACGTGATCAAAGAAAGCCCAGCTGACTGGCAAGTGGTAACCAAACGCCAACCAACTGAGACAGAAGCGACTGCCCTTGAGTTTGCTTGGAAAGCTATCAAGTATGTCAAATCAAACGGAATCATCGTGACTAATGACCACATGACATTGGGTGTCGGTCCTGGTCAAACCAACCGTGTGGCTTCAGTCCGTATCGCCATTGATCAAGCTAAAGATCACCTTGACGGTGCTGTCCTTGCTTCGGATGCCTTCTTCCCATTTGCGGATAACGTGGAAGAAATCGCTAAAGCAGGTATCAAGGCTATCATCCAGCCAGGGGGCTCTGTCCGTGACCAAGAGTCAATCGAAGCGGCTGATAAATACGGCTTGACTATGGTCTTCACAGGCGTGAGACATTTTAGACATTAAGAAAATAAAAGGGAAGAAAACAGTTTCTTTCCTTTTTTTGCTTTAAAAGCGAAACGAAACAAGATTAAAACGAACGTTTATGGTATAATATTAGTAAATAATTCGCAAAAGAGGTTGAAAGATGAAGCTGTTAGTTGTCGGCTCGGGTGGTCGTGAACATGCCATTGCTAAGAAGTTGCTTGAGTCAAAAGATGTTGAAAAAGTCTTTGTAGCTCCTGGGAATGACGGGATGACTCTGGATGGTCTGGAATTGGTAAATATCTCTATTTCCGAACATTCTAAATTGATTGAGTTTGCAAAAGCCAACGATATTGATTGGTCCTTCATTGGTCCAGATGACGCTCTTGCTGCTGGAATCGTGGATGATTTCAATGCAGCTGGTCTCAAAGCCTTTGGTCCGACTAAAGCTGCGGCTGAGCTGGAGTGGTCTAAGGATTTTGCTAAGGAAATCATGGTCAAATACGATGTTCCGACAGCAGCCTATGGCACATTCTCAGACTTTGAGGAAGCCAAGGCCTACATCGAAGAAAAAGGTGCTCCAATCGTCGTCAAGGCAGACGGTTTGGCCCTTGGGAAAGGTGTCGTCGTTGCTGAGACAGTTGAGCAAGCAGTCGAAGCTGCTCACGAGATGCTTTTGGACAATAAATTCGGCGACTCAGGTGCGCGTGTGGTTATCGAGGAGTTTCTTGCAGGAGAGGAATTTTCACTTTTTGCCTTTGTCAATGGTGACAAGTTCTACATCATGCCAACGGCTCAGGACCACAAACGTGCCTATGATGGCGACAAGGGGCCTAACACTGGTGGGATGGGTGCCTATGCGCCAGTTCCACACTTACCACAGAGTGTGGTTGACACGGCAGTGGAGACTATTGTTAAGCCAGTCCTTGAGGGGATGATCCACGAAGGGCGTCCTTACCTTGGTGTCCTTTACGCAGGGCTTATTTTAACAGCTGATGGACCCAAAGTTATCGAGTTTAACGCTCGTTTTGGAGATCCTGAAACGCAAATTATCCTTCCTCGTTTAACATCCGATTTTGCACAAAATATCACTGACATTTTGGATGGCAAAGAGCCAGCTATTACTTGGACGAACAAGGGTGTGACACTGGGCGTGGTTGTAGCATCAAACGGCTACCCACTCGCTTATGAGAAAGGTGTCAAGCTTCCTACCAAGACAGAAGGCGACATCATCACTTACTATGCCGGAGCTAAATTTGCTGAAAATGAGGAAGACCTCCTCTCAAACGGTGGACGTGTCTATATGTTAGTCACCACAGCAGATACTGTCAAAGACGGGCAAAACATTATCTACAACCAACTCAACAAACAAAACACAGAAGGCCTTTTCTATCGTACGGATATCGGAAGCAAGGCAATAAGATAAAGATATAAGAAAAGGCGACGCAGTCGCCAAACACGACAATGGTCGCCATGGTGAAAATACCAGAACAGTATCTGTTCTGGTCTAGGGAAAATTTGAGACCTTAGGCTCAAATTTTAGGAATGAAACCGAAGGTTTGCTTCCGTTCCCACCACCTAAGACCATTATCAAAAAAGAAGAAAAAGGAAAAATTATGACTAAACCAATTATTTCCATCATCATGGGTTCAAAATCCGACTGGGCAACCATGCAAAAAACAGCAGAAGTCCTAGACCGCTTCGGTGTAGTCTACGAAAAGAAAGTTGTTTCCGCTCACCGTACACCAGACCTCATGTTTAGACATGCGGAGGGAGCCCGTAGCCGTGGCATCAAGGTTATCATCGCAGGTGCGGGTGGCGCAGCCCATTTGCCAGGTATGGTAGCTGCCAAAACAACCCTTCCTGTCATCGGTGTACCCGTCAAATCACGTGCTCTTAGTGGCGTGGATTCTCTTTACTCGATTGTTCAGATGCCGGGTGGCGTGCCTGTTGCGACAATGGCTATTGGTGAAGCAGGTGCGACCAATGCGGCCCTCTTTGCCCTCCGTCTCCTTTCAGTAGAGGATCAGGCTATTGCGACAGCATTGGCAGATTTCGCAGAAGAACAAGGAAAAATCGCAGAGGAGTCGACGAATGAGCTCATCTAAAACAATCGGAATTATCGGTGGTGGTCAGCTGGGTCAGATGATGGCCATTTCTGCTATCTACATGGGGCACAAGGTTATCGCGCTGGATCCTGCGGCTGATTGCCCGGCCTCTCGCGTGGCGGAAATCATCGTAGCGCCTTATAATGATGTTGACGCACTTCGTCAATTGGCAGAGCGCTGTGATGTTCTCACTTATGAATTCGAAAATGTTGATGCAGATGGTTTAGATGCTGTCATCAAGGATGGACAACTCCCTCAAGGAACGGACTTGCTCCGTATTTCTCAAAATCGTATTTTCGAAAAGGACTTTCTCTCAAACAAGGCCAAAGTCACTGTGGCCCCATACAAGGTCGTGACTTCAAGCCAAGATTTGGCAGATATTGACCTATCGAAAAACTATGTTCTCAAGACTGCGACTGGTGGCTATGATGGGCATGGACAAAAGGTCATTCGCTCAGAAGCAGACTTGGTAGAAGCATATGCGTTAGCAGACTCAGCAGACTGTGTTTTAGAGGAATTTGTCAACTTTGACCTTGAAATTTCTGTCATTGTATCAGGAAATGGCAAGGACGTGACAGTTTTCCCGGTTCAGGAAAATATCCACCGCAATAATATCCTGTCTAAAACCATTGTTCCAGCTCGCATTTCTGAGAGTCTAGCAGACAAAGCCAAAGCTATGGCAGTGCGAATCGCAGAACAGCTCAACCTATCTGGAACTCTTTGTGTGGAAATGTTTGCGACAGCTGATGATATTATCGTTAATGAGATTGCCCCACGCCCCCACAACTCAGGGCACTATTCGATTGAAGCTTGTGATTTCTCCCAGTTTGACACGCATATTTTGGGTGTTCTCGGAGCACCGTTGCCTGCTATCCAACTACATGCGCCTGCCGTCATGCTCAATGTCCTCGGCCAGCATGTCGAGGCTGCTGAAAAATATGTCACAGAAAATCCAAGCGCTCACCTCCACTTATATGGTAAACTAGAAGCAAAGCACAACCGCAAGATGGGACATGTGACATTGTTTAGTGATGTACCGGATAAGGTAGAGGAGTTTTAGGAGGAAGGATATGAACTGGAATGAAATAAGTGAGCTATATGAAACAGATGAAGATTTCATGTATGAGAATGCAATTCTTGTTTTTGACACATCGTCACTTTTAAAATTATATTTTTACAGCACAGATTCAGCTGTTGAAATTCTTGAAAAATGTAATTATCATTTTAAGGACAGGATATTTTTACCCAATCATGTTAAGTTTGAATATGATAAAAATCGTGAAATCATAATAAAAAAACAAACATTAGGTTATCAAAATGTTTTTAATAAGAATGAAAGTATTGGATTCTTTGCAAAGATAATTTATCAAAAAGAAATGATAAAAAAGACGATAACAGATACTAACAATGCGATTAAGAACTTTGAACAACAATTTGGGAACAGACAAACCCATCCGTACTTTTCGTCCACGTTTATTGAAGAATTTAAAACAGAGGTTAACAATTTTACTTTGAAACTTACTGATATAGAAAATTCTAAAATTTTTAGTGATTTTGAAGATAAGCTTAAGGATGAGAAAGAAGCCCGTATTACTGAAATAACCAATCAAATTGAACAAGATACTCTGAAAGAATTTATTGAGAATAATTTTACAATCGGCGATGGTTATTCATTTCCCGAACTTATGGACATAATTCGTGAGGGGGAATTAAGATATTCGGCCTCTATTCCACCAGGTTATATGGATACAGAAGAAAAACAAAGTATCCAGGTATACGGGGATTTAATAATTTGGAAACAAATATTAAAACATGCTCAATCTCAGTCTAAACCAGTTATATTTGTTTCAGACGATACTAAAGAGGATTGGAATGAAATTATAGAGGGGGAAGAAGCAAATAAGAAACAGAAGCGTACAGATTCCAAAAGACCAAGGTATGAGATTTTGTTGGAATTTAAAGATATAGTAGGGGAAAAGATAAAAAAGCTAAAATTATCTGACTTTTTATATGAATTAAATGGACAGCTAGAAACTAAGTTTGGTAGCTCAACTATTTCGGAAATTAAATATAAATCTTTGAAAGAAGCCATTGAAGATGAAGCATTCAATTTTGTTAGAGCATTAGAGAAAGAGGTTGAAAGCACACAGGGTAATGGAATAAAGCCAGAAGATGCATATGAATTTTATGAAATATATAATGTTGCTAATCTCTTTTCTATTGATGAAATTAGTTTGAATGATCTAGGTGGAGGTTCATATCGAGTTGAATACTTGGCTATATTTGACTGTAATATTGAATATGATTACTTTGAATACTGGGGGCGAGATGATGATACTAAGGAAGCAGTAACATCTCCAGGAAGTAATATTGGTGCTTCAGGTGAACTGTTAGTAAAAATTAAGCGAGAAATTAGAGTTGAATTTGGTGAAGACTTTTATCCTGATATTGAGGATGAAGAAGAACTATATTTGGAAATTATTGAAGATCGTCGAGATTTCTACGAAAGTTCATGGGAAGATGCCTTTTATGAAGAAGACCGTTATGATTACTACTAGGAAAAAATAATTAAAAATTTTTATAGAAAGGATTGGCACAAGCAAGTACAACTGAATTCGAGAGGAAAACCCGGAATTTATATAATCCGTCTCAGACGCAGATATACGTTGTTGGTTTCCTAAAACTTAGTTGCTTCTTGTTGCCTTAATATCTTAACCATGATTGAACGTTACTCTCGCCCTGAGATGGCGAATATTTGGAGTGAAGAAAATAAATACCGTGCTTGGCTTGAGGTGGAAATCTTGGCTGATGAGGCATGGGCTGAGTTGGGAGAAATCCCTAAGGAAGATGTGGCTTTGATTCGTGAAAAGGCGGACTTTGACATCGACCGTATTTTGGAAATCGAGCAAGAGACTCGTCACGATGTGGTTGCCTTCACACGTGCGGTTTCTGAGACTCTTGGTGAAGAGCGCAAGTGGGTCCACTATGGTTTGACTTCTACTGACGTAGTCGATACTGCCTACGGTTACCTTTACAAGCAAGCCAACGACATCATCCGTCGTGACCTTGAAAACTTCACCAACATCATCGCTGATAAGGCTAAGGAGCACAAGTTCACCATCATGATGGGTCGTACTCACGGTGTGCACGCTGAGCCTACAACTTTTGGTCTTAAATTGGCTACTTGGTACAGCGAAATGAAACGGAACATCGAGCGTTTCGAGCATGCGGCTGCTGGAGTCGAAGCTGGTAAGATTTCTGGTGCGGTTGGTAACTTTGCCAACATCCCACCATTTGTGGAGCAATACGTCTGCGACAAGCTTGGTATCCGTGCTCAAGAAATCTCTACACAGGTGCTTCCTCGTGACCTTCACGCTGAGTACTTTGCAGTTCTTGCTAGCATCGCAACTTCTATCGAGCGTATGGCTACTGAAATCCGTGGTCTGCAAAAATCTGAACAACGTGAAGTGGAAGAGTTCTTTGCTAAGGGGCAAAAAGGTTCATCAGCAATGCCTCACAAACGCAACCCTATCGGTTCTGAAAACATGACAGGTCTTGCGCGTGTTATCCGTGGGCACATGATTACAGCTTATGAGAACGTGGCTCTCTGGCACGAGCGTGATATCTCTCACTCGTCTGCTGAGCGTATCATCACACCAGATACGACCATCTTGATTGACTACATGCTCAACCGTTTTGGAAATATCGTCAAGAACTTGACGGTCTTCCCAGAAAACATGATTCGCAACATGAACTCAACGTTCGGTCTTATCTTTAGCCAACGTGCTATGTTGGCTTTGATTGAAAAAGGTATGACGCGTGAACAAGCTTACGACCTTGTTCAACCGAAGACAGCCCAATCATGGGATAACCAAGTCGACTTCAAACCACTTCTTGAAGCAGATCCAGAAGTGACTTCACGTCTCACTCAAGAAGAAATCGACGAAATCTTCAACCCAACTTACTACACCAAACGAGTGGATGAAATCTTCGAACGTATTGGTTTGGGTGACTAATCATAAAACAAAAAAGCGAGATTGTATCTCGCTTTTTATTTATGCTTAATCTTTTTTCTTGCTAAGTCCATAAGCTGTGAGTGCAGCCATGAGACCTGTAGCAATCAACCATTCTGAACCTTGGCTTCCTGTCTCAGGAAGTTTATTTTCTTTTGCCACAGGAGTTGGGGCTTGAGGAAGAGCTTTGTTTTCCTCGGCAGGAACAGTTGCTGGAGCTGGTTTACTTGGAATTTCTAATTTAGGTTTTTCTTCTGCAACAGGAGCCGGTATATTTGGAATCTCTAGTGCTGGTTTTTCTTCCGCAACAGGAGCTAGACCTTTTTCATCTCCCACATGTGTTACAGGAGTACCAATTTCGATGATTTGAGTAACTGGTTCTTGAGCGACAACACTAGTAACCAATGTTTTCACTTCGCTTCCGTCAGCAGCAGTAGACACAGAATAGAAATGACTACGACGTCCCTTAACACCTTCAGTTACGACACGAGTTTCTCCCTTAGGTAATGCATCCGTTTCACGAGTGATAGTTGTAAACGGAATTTCTTCGTCCTCGATGACAACACGTGGTTTGGCATCTGCAACAGGAGCAACTCCTTCTTCGTCTCCTACATGTGTTACAGGAGTCCCAACTTCGATGATTTGAGTAACTGGTTCTTGAGCGACAACACTAGTAACCAGTGTTTTCACTTCGCTTCCGTCAGTAGCAGTAGACACAGAGTAGAAATGACTACGACGACCCTTGACGCCTTCAGTTACGACACGAGTTTCTCCCTTAGGTAAGGCATCCGTTTCACGAGTGATTGTTGTAAATGGAATTTCTTCGTCCTCGATGACAACACGTGGTTTGGCATCTGCAACAGGAGCAACTCCTTTTTCGTCTCCTACGTGAGTGACAGGAGTTCCAACTTCAACCACTTGGTTAACAGCTTCTTTTGTGACTTTTTCTTCAAGAACTGTTTCAGTTTCCTTACCATTTTCAGTAGTAACTGAGACGTAGATTGTACGTTCGCCTTTGGCACCTTCAGTTACAACTTTTTCTTGTCCTGCTGGAAGGTTAGGATTTTCCTTCTTGACAGTTTCAAACAGGATTTCTTCCGTTCTTGTGATAAGTTCTGGTCGGTTTTCAACTGCAGCAGAAGTTTCACTCTCATCAAGACTTCCTGAGTGAGTTGCAGCTGGTTTGAGACCGAGTCTAGCAGCTTTGAGATTAGCTACAAGTGTGTTCAATTCAGCTTGTTTATTACGATTGAGGTTGTAGTTAAGAGCATCTTTAGCAGACTTGAGAGCATCTAGACTTTCTGTGCTATATCCTTCTAAGTTTTCAGGGACTTGAGCAAGTTCTTCGCGTAGCGCTTTGTAGTCAGCACGGAAGTAGTCCTTGTTGTGATCTGCAAATGCAGTCATGAGCTCAAAGATTTCTTCTTCTTTGTACTCAGCGCTTGGTCTATCCGCCCAGATAGCTACCATACTACCAACAGTAGGTAGATCAACCTCAGGATATTTAGTTGAAGCTAGCTGGTTGAATGGAGTTTTTTCAGTGTTTTCGATAGCTTTCTTGAGGAAGCCTCCACCATCTTCAGGTTTTTGACCGAGGATATAGTACCAGTCTCCGTTAGTGTTAAGGAACTTATAGCCCTTGCTTGCTAGATATTGAGGAGACGCAAGGTTATAACCCCACCAACCTTTAGACCAGTAAGAGATGATAACATCTTTATCAAACTCAACATCGTCCTTATCTTCATAGTAGAAACCATCGTTAAAGGCCATTGGTTGCAGACCTTTTTCTTTAGCCATGGCAGCTAGACCATTAGCATAATCTGCAAACTTACCATAGAGTCCATACCACTTGAGGTAGTACCAACCTTGAGCGTTAGTAGCGTCGTTGGCATACTCATCTGTACCATAGTTAAAGATCTTAGTCTTGCCTGCAAAGAAGTCCATGTATTTGCCGATAAGGGCTTTTGTAAAGTTCATTGCTTCTTCGTTTTCAAGGTCCATGGTTGTTTTTGAAACCTTGTCAAAGTTAGCTTGAGGGTTTGCAATGCCCAATTTTTCCATAGCGACAAGCATAGCATCCATGTGGCCAGGACTGTTGATAGCAGGGATAATTCCAATGCCTCTATCCTTAGCATATTGGATAAGCTCAGTGATTTCAGCCTGGTTCAAAGTTGTTCCATTTGGATCGTCGTAGTAAGATTTTGTTCCTTCAATGATGGCATTTTTTACATCGTCACTTGCATAGGTCTTGCCGTTTGCAGTGATTGTCATGTCATCCAAGAGGAAGCGAAGTCCATCATTTCCAAGGAGGAGATGAAGGTCAGAGTAACCAAGTTCGCTGGCTTTATCTACGATACGTTTGAGTTGGTCTAGAGTGAAGTATTTACGTCCAGCATCGATTGAGATAACCTTGTTTTTGGCAAGTTTTTCAACTTCACGTTTGGCATCTTCTTCTTTTTGAGCTTCTGGTGTGAAGGTTAAGTTGCTAACAGCTTCTTGGAGTTTTGCAATCGCTTGGTCAATGCTATCTTGTTCAGCACGGCTAAGGTTGCTATCAAGAGAACGAATAGCCTTTTCAGCTTCTTTAACGGCAGCAATACTTTCTGCAGTATAGCGACTAAGGTCAGTTGGCACTTCTTTAAGAGCTTGTTCAGCAGACTCGTAGTCAGCAGCGAAATATTCAGCATTTGAATTTGCAAATTGACGCATGAGTTTGAAGAGGCGAGATGGAGAGTAGCGGGCAGATGGAGTGTCGGCCCAAGCAGCTACCATACCACCGATGATAGGGATATCGGCACCTTCAGTTTTTGGAACAGAAGTAATCGGTGTGTTCTTAATACCGTTCAAACCTTGATCAAGGTTGTACCAACCCTGTCCATCAGCATTACGGCCGAGAACGTAGTACCAAGCATCGTTAGTATTGAGGATTTCGTGCCCTTTTTCAACAAGTAGTTTAGAAGAAGCGACATCGTAACCGCCCCAGCCACCAGTCCACATAGACACGATGATGTCTTTATCAAAGGTACCAAAAGTAGTATCGCTATTATAGTAGATACCGTCATTGAAGGCCATTGGTTTCAGACCGTGAGATTTGACGATACGAGCTAGGTCATTAGCATAGGCGATGAATTTATCATAACCCTTGTCTGGGAAACCATCTTCTGGATACCATTTATAGGCTTGAAGAACACTCCATCCTTTGGCATTAGTAGCATCATTAGCATACTCATCCAAACCGATGTTAAAGATTTCAGACTTGCCAGCAAAGTAAGCAGCGTATTTATCAATCAAAGCTTTTGTAAAGGCAACAGCCTTTTCGTTGTCAAGGTCAACAGTACGTTCTGATTCTTTACCAAAGTAGTTGAAGTTAGGTTTTTCAATGCCAAGTTCTTTCATGGCATTGAGGATAGCATCCATATGACCTGGGCTATTGACTGTTGGGATAAGTCCAATTCCTTTATCCTTAGCATAACCAATCAAGTCGGTCATTTCACTTTCAGTTAGATGATTACCATTTGGATCATTGTAGTAGGCATTGGTTCCATTTTCAACAGCACGTTTGACATCATCGCTTGCGTAAGTTTTGTCACCTACAGTTAGAGACATATCATCAAGCATGAAGCGCAAGCCATCATTTCCGACTAAAAGGTGAAGATCAGTATAGCCATAGTGTTTGGCTTTGTCGATGATTTCTTTCAGTTGGTCTGGAGAAAAGTATTTACGTCCAGCATCGATAGAAACAATTTTCTTTTTAGCCAGTTTTTCATTCACTTGAGCTGCTCGTTCTGTAGCGACTGCAGGTGCTTCGACCTTAGCAACTTCTTTGTTTTCTTCTTTTTCTTTTTCTTTTTCAGATTCTGTCTTCTTAACTTCTTCAGTAATTTCTGGTTTAGCTGGAGTTTCTTCTGCTGTGACTGGTTCTGCTACGGCAGGTGCAGGAGCACCTTCAACTTTTGGAGCTTCAGTAGTTGCTACTGGAGCAGCTGGAGTAGCATTTTCTGTTGTTGGAGCAGTTTCGAGTTTTTCTTCACTCGTTGGTGGAGTGACTTCTCCAGTAGTTTGGATAGCAGGCTGATTTTCTGTTGGAGCAGGTACGACTCCGTCGGCAGCAACGGCTTGAGCCTGAAAGGCAAAGCCGATCAATACAGAAGCTGCTCCGATTGCATATTTACGAATAGAGAAGCGCTGTTTATTTTCTGGTTTCATTAAAAAACCTCCCCTTTAATATTTTTGATAGCGTTTTCACATACTAACTCTATTTTATGTTCTAACTAAAATAAAGTCAAGTTTTTGAGGAAATTACTATAAAAAATAGAATAATTTATAAATTAAGATATATTTTTCTAATTTTGACTATTTTTTAGTAAAAAGGTTACTAATTATAGAATTGCTTGAAATGCTATTCTCAGGGAAGGGAGCTGATGCTATAATGGGTATATAAAAACCCTGAGACAGTTGCCTCAGGATTTTTATAAATTAGTGACCACGGTCACAAGAAATGAATTTAATTTTGTAGAAATCAGAACGTTTATAAGTTTCGATGTATTCCAAAACTTGACCGGTTGCTTCAAGCTGAGTTGTCTTAGTTTGGAAAACAGTTGGGAATTTAGTGTCGATTCCTAAAATAGAAGCGGCATGTTTTGGAGTTGGAAATACAATTTCGTTAATTTCTTCAAAATGCTCGTCATTCATGTGAATGTGGTAGTCCAATTTGAAACGAGTATAGATAGAACTATAGTATTCAAGATTTGGATAGTTGGCATTGATGTATTGTTCAGGAATGTATGAATTGTGATAGATATAGGTAACACCATTTGTTTCACGAACACGTTCAATCTTATAATAGAATTGATCGCCGCGTAGGCCAAGTTTTTCTAAATATTTAAGATCGTTCCCACGTTCGATAGAAAGAACAGTTACTTTATCATCTTTGGTTTCGAAGATTTCCACATCAGAAAATTCAACGAGTTTGTGTTTACGTGCACGAGCTACGAAAGTTCCTTTCCCTTGTTGGCGGACAATATATCCATCTTTGGCAAGGTCGTTCAAGGCGCGAACTACTGTGATTGAACTAACATCATACATGGAAATCAATTCTGCTTCAGTGTAGAACTTATCTCCACTAGCAAATTGACCAGAAATGATCTTATTTTTCAATTCGTCTTTAATGTATTGATACTTTGGAATTGCCATATTTTCACCTCATTTTTTTCCTTCTCCACTTATCATTTTAACATAAATTCTTAAAAATAGCTGAAAAGCACTTAAAAAAATTAAAATATCGGAATAAGAATTTAGGATAGATATAAATAATTCGTGTTTTCCTCCTTAATTTCATTAGTTTTTCAGAATGTTGATTTTATAGGATTTGAGAAGAGTTTTAGAAAAGATTCAGTAAAAAAATAGAAAAATTTTAAAGAAAATTTCAAAAAGTATTGACATTAATCCCCGATTAGTTTATAGTTGATATAACAATACATGAAAGCGCAAACTTTTCGCTTTTAGGGGAGGAAGAATGGCAAGATTTGAAATTAAAGATGATTTCTATCTGGATGGGAAACCATTCAAGATTTTGTCTGGCGCCATTCACTATTTTAGAGTTCCTGCGGAAGATTGGCATCATTCATTGTATAACCTCAAGGCACTAGGTTTCAATACGGTTGAGACTTATGTTGCTTGGAACATGCATGAACCTTCTGAAGATAACTTTAACTTTGAAGGCAATCTTGATTTAGAGAGATTTCTTCAAACTGCACAAGATTTGGGCTTATATGCAATAGTACGTCCTTCTCCATTTATCTGTGCAGAATGGGAATTCGGTGGTTTACCAGCATGGCTCTTGACCAAGGATATGAGAATACGGTCATCTGACCCAGCTTTCATTGACACGGTTGGTCGCTACTATGATCAGTTGCTTCCACGTCTAGTTCCGAGATTATTGGAAAACGGTGGAAACATTCTCATGATGCAAGTCGAAAATGAGTACGGATCCTATGGCGAGGACAAGACCTACTTGAGGGAAATTCGACGTTTGATGGAAGAACGAGCAGTTACATGTCCGCTTTTCACATCAGATGGACCATGGCGAGCAACTCTTAAGGCTGGAACCTTAATTGAGGATGATCTCTTTGTGACAGGGAACTTTGGTTCCAAGGCTGATTATAATTTCTCACAGATGCAAGAATTCTTTGATGAGCACGGCAAGAAATGGCCACTCATGTGTATGGAATTCTGGGATGGCTGGTTCAATCGATGGAAAGAACCAATCATCAAGCGTGAACCTGAGGAATTAGCAGAAGCTGTCCACGAGGTTTTAGAGCAAGGCTCTATTAACCTTTACATGTTCCACGGCGGAACCAACTTTGGTTTTATGAATGGTTGTTCAGCTCGAGGAACCATTGATTTACCACAAGTAACATCTTATGATTACGACGCTCTTCTTGATGAAGCTGGAAACCCAACTGCTAAATATTTCGCAGTGAAAGAAATGATGGCGACTTACTATCCTGAGTATCCGCAATCTGAACCGCTTTACAAAGAGAGTATGGAAGTAGAAAACATTCCACTGGTCGAGAAAGTTTCTCTTTTCGAAACCTTGGATAGCCTATCCAGTCCGATTGAAAGTCTCTACCCTAAGAAAATGGAAGAGCTAGGACAAGGTTACGGCTACCTACTCTATCGTACGGAAGCAAGTTGGGATGCGGATGAAGAACGCATTCGAATTATTGACGGACGTGATAGAGCTCAACTCTTTATCGATGGTAAACGAGTGGCAACACAGTACCAAACAGAAATCGGTGAAGATATTTTTTATCAAGGTAAAAAGAAAGCGCTCTCTAGATTTGACATCCTCATTGAAAATATGGGGCGTGTCAACTATGGACACAAATTCTTAGCAGATACACAGCGAAAAGGAATTCGCACAGGTGTTTGTAAAGATTTGCATTTCTTGCTCAACTGGAAGCAATATCCACTTCCTCTTGATAACCCAGAGAATATTGATTTCTCTAAGGGATGGACAGAAGGGCAACCTGCCTTTTACGCTTATGACTTTGAAATTGAGGCGCCAAAGGATACCTACTTAGACTTATCTGAGTTTGGTAAAGGGATTGCTTATATCAACGGACATCATCTAGGTCGTTTCTGGAATGTCGGTCCAACCTTATCTCTTTATATTCCACATAGCTATCTCAAAGAAGGTGCCAACCGCATCATTATCTTTGAAACAGAAGGGGAGTATAAGGAACACATACATTTAACTTGTAAACCTACACTAAAACTTATAAAGGGGGAAAACTTATGACAATTGTAGGATGCCGTATAGATGGGCGCTTAATTCACGGACAAGTAGCAAACCTTTGGTCTGCTAAACTTAATGTTTCACGTATCATGGTCGTTGACAATGATGTTGTGAACAACGACGTTGAAAAAAGCGGCTTGAAACTTGCAACACCACCAGGTGTAAAACTTAGTATTTTGCCAGTTGATAAAGCAGCAGCGAATATCCTTGCTGGTAAATACGATAGCCAACGTCTTTTGATTGTAGCACGCAAACCTGACCGTTTCCTCGGTTTGGTAGAAGCAGGTGTGCCACTTGAAACTGTCAATGTCGGCAATATGTCTCAAACACCAGAAACACGTGCGATCACACGTTCAATCAACGTTGTAGATAAAGACGTAGAAGATTTCCACAAATTGGCGGAAAAAGGTGTAAAACTTACTGCTCAAATGGTTCCAAATGATCCAGTTTCAGACTTTTTGAGCTTATTAAAATAGGAAAAAATTTTTAGGAGGTCATTGTTATGATACAATGGTGGCAAATTTTACTTCTCACTTTGTACTCAGCTTATCAAATCTGTGATGAGTTGACGATCGTTTCTTCTGCAGGTTCCCCTGTATTCGCTGGTTTCATTACTGGTTTAGTTATGGGAGATTTGACAACTGGTTTGTTTATCGGTGGTAGCTTGCAGTTGTTCGTACTTGGGGTAGGTACCTTCGGTGGTGCTTCTCGTATCGACGCAACTTCTGGTGCGGTTCTTGCGACAGCTTTCTCAGTTTCACAAGGTATAGAAACAGACCTTGCGATCACTACAATCGCTGTACCAGTAGCAGCACTTTTGACTTACTTCGACGTACTTGGTCGTATGACTACTACATTCTTCGCACACCGTATTGACGCTGCGATTGAACGCTTTGACTACAAAGGAATCGAACGTAACTATCTTCTTGGTGCGCTTCCTTGGGCTCTATCTCGTGCCCTTCCAGTATTCTTCGCCCTTGCTTTCGGTGGAGAATTCGTACAAGGTGTTGTAAACCTTGTTAAAGAATACCAATGGGTTGCAGACGGTTTGACTCTTGCAGGTCGTATGCTTCCAGGTCTTGGATTCGCTATCTTGCTTCGTTACCTTCCAGTTAAACGTAACCTTCACTACCTTGCTATGGGATTCGGTTTGACAGCTATGTTGACTGTTCTTTACTCAAACGTAACAAGTCTTGGTGGAGCAGTTGCTGGAATCATTGGCACTCTTCCTGCTGAAGTTGCTGAAAAAATTGGCTTTGTTAACAACTTCAAAGGATTGTCTATGATCGGTATCTCTATCGTAGGTATCTTCCTTGCGGTTGTTCACTTCAAGAACAGCCAAAAAGTTGCTGTAGCAGCACCTTCTACACCATCAGAAAGTGGGGAAATTGAAGATGACGAATTCTAATTACAAATTAACAAAAGAAGATTTTAATCAAATTAACAAACGTAGCTTGTTCACTTTCCAATTGGGATGGAACTACGAACGTATGCAAGCATCAGGTTACCTTTACATGATCTTGCCACAATTGCGTAAAATGTATGGAGATGGAACTCCTGAGTTGAAAGAAATGATGAAAGTTCATACTCAATTCTTCAACACTTCACCATTCTTCCACACAATTATCGCTGGTTTTGACCTTGCTATGGAAGAAAAAGATGGCGTTGGTTCAAAAGATGCGGTTAACGGTATCAAGACAGGTTTGATGGGACCATTCGCTCCTCTTGGAGATACTATCTTTGGTTCACTTGTACCTGCTATCATGGGATCTATCGCTGCAACAATGGCTATTGCTGGTCAACCTTGGGGTATCTTCCTTTGGATTGCAGTTGCAGTAGCGTATGACATCTTCCGTTGGAAACAGTTGGAATTTGCATACAAAGAAGGGGTTAACCTTATCAACAACATGCAAAGTACTTTGACAGCTTTGATTGAAGCTGCATCTGTACTTGGTGTATTCATGATGGGTGCTCTTGTAGCAACAATGATCAACTTTGAAATTTCATACAAATTACCAATCGGTGAAAAGATGATTGACTTCCAAGACATCTTGAACTCAATCTTCCCACGTTTGCTTCCAGCAATCTTCACTGCATTTATCTTCTGGTTGCTTGGTAAGAAAGGTATGAACTCTACAAAAGCTATCGGTATCATTATCGTGCTTGCCTTGGCTCTTTCTGCCTTTGGTAAATTTGCACTTGGAATGGGCGCATAATTTATGACTAAATCATTGATTTTAGTGAGCCACGGTCGTTTCTGTGAAGAACTTAAAGGTAGCACAGAAATGATTATGGGACCACAAGACAACATTCATGCGGTTGCTCTTCTTCCAGAAGATGGACCAGAAGAATTTACTGCTAAATTTGAAGCTGCTGTTGAAGGATTGGATGATTTCCTAGTCTTTGCGGATCTTCTTGGTGGAACTCCATGTAACGTGGTGAGCCGTTTGATTATGGAAGGTCGTGACATTGAACTTTATGCAGGAATGAACCTTCCGATGGTCATTGAATTTATCAATGCAAGCCTAACTGGCATGGATGCGGACTATAAGAGTCGTGCTTCAGAAAGCATTGTGAAAGTTAATGATTTATTGGCTAGCTTCGACGACGATGAAGATGAATAAGATGTAACAAACTATCTTATAGAGAATATACATGGGAATGGGAGCGACTCCCATTCCCATGTTTTTAATCATGAAACAATATTAGATTAGAGGTTTTCAATGCTAGATTATACAAAAGAAGATTTGCTTGAGTTGGGATCAGAGATCACCACACGCGAAATTTACCAACAACCAGATGTTTGGAAGGAAGCTTTTGAATCCTATCAAGCCCGCCGTGATGAAATTGCAGCCTTCTTGCAAGGAATTGCAGATAAACATGACTACATCAAGGTTATCCTGACTGGTGCTGGAACTTCAGCTTATGTAGGTGATACCTTGGTTCCATACTTCAAGGAAGTCTATGACGAACGTAAATGGAATTTCAATGCTATTGCGACAACTGATATCGTTGCAAACCCACAAACTTATTTGAAAAAAAACGTGGCAACTGTTTTGGTATCATTCGCACGTAGTGGAAACTCACCTGAGAGTGTAGCAACAGTTGACTTGGCAAAAGCCTTAGTTGATGAGCTTTATCAAGTAACAATCACATGTGCGGCTGAAGGGAAATTAGCACTTCAAGCCCACGGTGACGATCGCAACCTCTTGCTCTTGCAACCGGCAGCTTCTAACGATGCTGGCTTTGCTATGACATCAAGCTTTACTTCAATGATGTTGACAGCGCTTTTGGTTTTCGATCCAACTGAATTTGCTGTTAAAGCTGAACGTTTTGAAGTGCTTTCTAGTCTTGCTCGTAAAGTTCTTGACAATGTGGCAGATGTGAAAGAGTTAGTTGACCTAGACTTTAACCGAGTGATTTACTTAGGTGCAGGTCCATTCTTCGGACTTGCTCATGAAGCACAACTGAAAATTTTGGAATTGACTGCTGGTCAGGTTGCAACTATGTATGAAAGCCCAGTTGGCTTCCGTCATGGTCCAAAATCTCTTATCAATGAAGATACTGTAGTTCTAGTCTTTGGTACTACAACAGACTATACTCGTAAGTATGACTTAGACTTGGTTCGTGAAGTTGCAGGTGACCAAATTGCTCGTCGTGTTGTTCTCTTGAGCGATCAAGCCTTTGGTCTTGAGAACGTTAAGGAAGTAGCACTTGGCTGTGGCGGTGTCTTGAATGACGTTTACCGTGTATTCCCTTATATTGTTTATGGTCAATTATTTGCTCTCTTGACTTCGCTTAAGGTTGGAAATAGACCAGATACACCATCACCTACAGGTACAGTAAACCGCGTCGTTCAAGGTGTTATTATTCACGAATTCAAATAATAAGGAGAAAAGGATGAAAGCATACACAGAACGTGTATTTGGGAAAGTTGATGGCAAGGATGTTGTCGCTTATCGCTTTGAAACAGAAGCAGGCTATCAACTAGAAATCATGACCTATGGTGCAACGATTCTACGCTATGTAACTCCTGATAAGGCTGGTAATTTTGCCAATGTTATCCTAGGCTTTGATGATCTTGACAGCTATGTAGGTAACAGTCCTAAACATGGAGCGAGTGTAGGTCCAGTTGCAGGTCGTATCGCAGGTGCGACATTCGAATTGAATGGGAAAACCTATGAACTCGAAGTCAATAACGCAAGCAACTGTAACCACAGCGGTTCAACAGGTTGGGATTCTAGTTTGTTTGAGCTAGTCGAGGTGAGCGACCATGGTTTGACTCTTTACACAGAAAGAACAGACGGTACAGGAGGTTTCCCTGGAAACCTTAAAATTTGGATTAGCTACCACTTGGAAGAAACTGGTGCTTACGAAGTTAGCTACAAGGTGACGACGGACCAGGATACCTTGGTCAATCCGACCAACCATAGCTACTTTAACTTGTCTGGCGATTTCACTCAGACGGTTGACCGCCATGTTTTCCAATTGAACACTGAGGGTATCTATCCAATCGCTCCTGATGGAGTACCAACTAAAACTCCAGATGCTAATCGTGATGTGGTCAAACATATCTACAATGGTGCCTTGTTGAAAGATATATTTGCAGAAGAAGATGAGCAAATCCAAATCGTATCTGGCTTGGATCACCCATTTGCTCTTCCTAAAGGACATGACAATGCTGGTTTCTTGTATGACCAAAATTCAGGTCGATTCTTGCTCTTTAAGACTGAAGCTCCATGCTTTGTGGTTTATACAGCAAACTTTGTGGATGAGAGTGTCATCATCGCTGGTCAACCAATGATTCAGCATAATGGGGTTGCTCTTGAAGCACAGGCTCTACCAGATGCCATTCACAGCGACCTTAAAGATCAGGTGATTCTCAAAGCAGGTGAAACTTTCACCAGCAAAACTCGTTACGAGCTTATTGTTAAATAAGAAAAACTCTCTGAAGCTTTTAAGCTTCAGAGAGTTTTATTTTATTATTCTTCATCTGGCGTGAGAATCATCGGAATGATGATTGGTTCACGTTCAGTATTTTCGTAAAGGAATGGTCGAATGGCGTTTACGATAGCACCATTGACTGATTGGACGCTGGCATCTTTGTTTTTCAAAGCGATACGAATAGCATTGAAAAGGATGCGTTGACTCTGACGGATCAAGTCGCCAGATTCGCGCATGTAGACGAAACCACGACTAAGGATATCTGGTCCAGAAATAATCATCTGAGACTCAAAGTCTACCGTTGCAACAGCAAGTACGACACCATCTTCGGATAGGTCTCGGCGGTCTTTTAGGACTGCCGCACCGATTTCACCGATACGATTTCCATCGACGTAGATATCTTGAGCATTGAAATGACCAGCGATACGAGCAGAGTTTGCAGTAAGGGCAAGGACATCACCATTGCTCATGATAAAGATATTGTCCTTCTCAACTCCAGTATCTACGGCAAGTCCAGCGTGAACTTTCTGCATACGATATTCACCGTGGACAGGCATGAAGTATTTTGGTTTGATGAGGCGGAGCATGAGTTTTTGTTCCTGCTGACCACCGTGTCCAGATGTATGGATGTTGTTAATCTTACCATGGATAACTTCAACACCAGCTTCAGAAATGATGTTAATCAGCTTGTTAACGCTAGTGGTGTTTCCTGGGATTGGACTAGATGAGAAGATAACCGTATCACCAGGTTGGAGTTGCACCTGACGGTGAGTTCCGTTAGCAATACGAGAGAGAGCGGCCATAGGTTCACCCTGGCTACCCGTACAGAGGATAAGAATTTCACCCGCAGGGTAGTCTTTGATTTCATTTGGCTCGATAAAGGTTCCCTTAGGGGCCTTGATGTAACCAAGTTCAATCCCATTGACAATGGCTTTCTCCATAGAGCGTCCGAAGACAGCAATCTTACGACCTGTTTTAACAGCAGCATCAGTCGCTTGCTGGAGACGGAAGATATTTGAGGCAAAGGATGCAAAGATGATACGTCCCTCGATACCTTGGATAATCTTCATGATAGATTGGCCGACAACCTTCTCAGAGTTTGTAAAGGTTGGCACTTCAGCATTTGTCGAGTCAGAGAGTAAGCAAAGCACTCCGTCTTCACCTAGGGCTGCCATACGGTGCAAGTCTGCAGGTTCACCAACTGGTGTAAAGTCAAACTTAAAGTCACCGGTACAGACGATTTTTCCTTGAGGTGTGTGGATAACAATTCCCAAAGGTTCTGGGATCGAGTGAGTTGTTCTAAAGAAAGTTGCTTTAAGATTTTTAAAGGTCAACTCAGTGTTGTGGTTGATTTCGTGAAGTGTAGCATTGCGCAAAAGTCCGTGTTCTTCGAGTTTTCCACGGATCAAAGCAAGGGCTAGCGGACCTGCATAGATAGGGATATTTGCTTGCTTGAGCAAGAACGGAATCCCACCGATATGGTCCTCGTGTCCGTGGGTAATCAAGAGAGCCTTGACGCGGTCGATATTTTCGACAATGTAAGAGTAATCAGGGATAACGTAGTCGATACCAAGAAGATCATCCTCGGGGAATTTAATCCCTGCATCAACGATGATAATTTCGTCTTGGTATTCGATTCCGTATGTATTTTTACCGATTTCTCCTAGACCACCAATGGCAAAAACGCCCACTTCTTCTGGTTTAAGAGTATAGGCCATATTAGAACTCCGTAATTTCGAATGCGCCAGTTTCTTTTTCGTAGTCTAGCAATTTGTCTGACAAGAGCTCGATATATTCAACGTTGAATTCTGGACGGTTTTTTTCAACAAGTTCACGGGCAATGATACGTCCCTCAAGTTCTGAGTTAGCATCAATGTCTAAGTAAAGTGAGCGTGTTGTTTCACGACGTGGGCTACGGTCTTTTGTTTCTTGATAAAAAACTTTGTAAATCATGTGTTTCCTTTCTGTTTTCAGGTCAGCTGTATTCAAAAAATTACCAGCTTGAAGCTGTTTGTTTCTATTTCATTTTCTGCCTGTATTGACCTTGATTCGTTACAATTATTTCAATTATAACATAAAAAGGGGAATTAGTAAAAGCAGGAAACATGAAAGTAAGGAGCTTGAAATGTGTTTCATTGTGCCCGATACAAGTATTTGAAGACTTTGGAATCAAGTGCTATAATAAAGTTAGAAAAGAGGTTTTTCCTTATGAAGGAGGGCAGGATATGTTTCAACTAGCTATTATCATTCGTCTTCTGGCCTTTGCGGTATTCGTTGCCTGTGTTTACGGAGGAAATGTTTTGTATACTCGGCTAGAGTATAGGAAAGCCAAACTCATTTGGAAGATTGGCTTCGTGACTCTGTATTCGTTTTTCCTTCTCATGGTGACCTATGTGGTCTGGTTCGTATTTTACTTTGGTTTGAATTCTTGAGTGCTTGTCCTGTCTGTTTGGCAGGACAATTTTGTTTTAAAACAAAGAAAATTCCCATGTGTCAGCTTTTGTAGTATAATAGTAAACAGACAAAAAGATAGGAATGTGTTATGAAAGTATTAGCTTTTGATACGTCCAGCAAGGCTCTTTCTCTCGCTATTTTAGAGGATAAGCAGCTTCTTGCCGAGACGACGATTAATATCAAGAAAAATCACAGTATTACCCTCATGCCTGCCATCGATTTTTTGATGGCCAGTCTAGATTTGACGCCAAAGGATTTGGATCGAATCGTAGTAGCAGAGGGGCCTGGTAGTTATACTGGCTTGCGAATCGCAGTAGCAACTGCCAAGACCTTGGCTCATACCCTGAACATTGAGTTAGTTGGGATGTCTAGCCTTTTAGCTCTGGTACCGAGCCAGCAGCAAGGTTTGGTTGTTCCTTTGATGGATGCGCGTCGCAACAATGTTTATGCAGGATTTTATGAAAATACCCATCCCGTTTTTCCTGAAGCTCATTTGTCTTTTGCAGAAGTTTTAGAGAAAGTTAAGGATGCTGATCAGGTAACCTTTGTCGGAGAAGTTGGAGCCTTTGTGGAGCAGATTCAAGAACAATTGTCGCAGGCTAGCTACCAAGAAACCTTACCAAACGTAGCGAATCTAGCTCTTTGGGCTTGGGACAAGGAAGCAGACTCCTTACACGATTTTGTGCCGAATTATCTCAAACGTGTCGAAGCTGAGGAAAATTGGCTCAAGAACCACGCCGAGTCTGGCGACTCCTACATTAAACGCCTATGATAGAGATTAAACGAATCCAACAGCAGCCTAACGTAGCACAAGCTATCTACGAAGTGATGACGGATGTTTATCCCGTTAGTCCTTGGACGTTGGAACAAATCCGAGCAGACCTGTCTCAAGACCAGGCTTGGTATGCTCTAGCTTATGATGGGGAAGAAGTGATAGGTTTTCTAGCAATTCAGGATAATCTTTTTGAAGCAGAAGTCTTGCAAATTGCTGTCAAAAAAGCCTATCAAGGTCAGGGGATAGCCTCAGCCTTGTTTGCAACATTGCCGACAGATAAGGAGATTTTCCTCGAAGTTAGAAAGTCCAACCACCGAGCGCAAGCATTTTACAAGAAAGAAAAAATGGCTGTCATCGCTGAGAGAAAGGCCTATTACCATGATCCAGTCGAGGACGCCATTATCATGAAGAGAGAAATAGATGAAGGATAGATATATTTTAGCATTTGAGACATCCTGTGATGAGACCAGTGTCGCCGTTTTGAAAAATGATGACGAGCTCTTGTCCAATGTCATTGCTAGTCAAATTGAGAGTCATAAACGTTTTGGTGGCGTAGTGCCAGAAGTGGCTAGTCGTCACCACGTCGAGGTCATTACAGCTTGTATCGAGGAGGCGTTAGCAGAAGCAGGAATTACTGAAAACGATGTGACAGCTGTGGCGGTTACTTACGGACCAGGCTTGGTCGGAGCCTTGCTTGTTGGTTTGTCAGCTGCCAAGGCCTTTGCTTGGGCTCATGGACTTCCTCTGATTCCTGTGAATCACATGGCTGGTCATCTCATGGCAGCTCAAAGTGTCGAGACTTTGGAGTTTCCCTTGCTAGCCCTCTTGGTTAGTGGTGGCCACACAGAGTTAGTCTATGTGTCTGAGGCTGGTGATTACAAGATTGTTGGCGAAACACGTGATGATGCAGTTGGTGAGGCCTATGATAAGGTCGGTCGTGTCATGGGCTTGACCTATCCAGCAGGTCGTGAGATTGATGAGTTGGCTCATAAAGGTCAGGATATATATGACTTCCCTCGTGCCATGATCAAGGAGGACAATCTGGAGTTTTCATTCTCTGGATTGAAGTCTGCCTTTATCAATTTGCACCACAATGCCGAGCAAAAGGGAGAAAACTTGTCCACAGAGGATTTGTGCGCTTCCTTCCAAGCAGCAGTTATGGATATTCTCATGGCAAAAACCAAGAAAGCCTTGGAGAAATATCCTGTTAAAACTCTAGTTGTGGCTGGTGGTGTGGCAGCTAACAAAGGTCTCAGAGAACGCCTAGCAGCTGAAATCACCGATGTCAAGGTTATCATTCCACCTCTACGTCTTTGCGGAGACAATGCGGGTATGATTGCCTATGCTAGCGTCAGCGAGTGGAACAAAGAAAACTTTGCAGGCTTGGAGCTAAATGCCAAACCCAGCCTCGCTTTTGATACCATAAAATAAAGAGTCAGCTTGAGGCTGGCTTTTTTGTTTGGACAAATGAGAGAGCTTATTAAGATAGCAGCTATTTGATGACAAAAACAAACAGTGTTTTATTAACTTCAAATTCTAAACTTTTTTCTATTTTATGAATGTGTTATAATAATTTTTGCTATGACTGTTTAGAAAGCAGTTGATGAAGGAATGAATAGTGAGGAGGTTTATGAAAGAAAAAGGATTTTGGGAAGGTGTACAGGCTGCTGTGCCGACGGCTTTAGGTTATATCAGCATCGGCCTTGCTTGCGGTATTATCGGATCTCCCTATGTAACACCTGTGGAAATGGGCTTGATGAGCCTCTTTGTCTATGCTGGGAGTGCCCAGTTTGCCATGATAGCCTTGATAGCAGTTCAAGCACCTGTGGCAGCCATTGCTATGACGGTTTTTTTGATCAATCTCCGTCTCTTTTTATTGAGCTTGCTGCGTCGACCTATTTTCGCCATACTAGCCTAGGTCACAATATCGGTATGTCTAGTATCTTGACCGATGAGACCTATGGTGTTTTGATGGGCGAGCTGGTCCATACGGACAAGGTTAATCCTATGTGGATGCATGGAAACAACCTTAACAGCTATCTAGCTTGGTTTATCGGAACTGTTGTCGGGACTGCTCTAGGTGGACTTTTGCCAAATCCGGAGATTTTCGGTCTTGACTTTGCCTTGGTCGGAATGTTTATTGGAATTTTTGTATCTCAGTTTCAAATTATGCAAAAACGGATTCCCTTGCGCAACCTCTTCATCATTTTAGGAGTTGTTGCCCTTTCCTTCTTTATGCTTTTGACAGTGGTGTCCCAGTCACTAGCTGTACTGTTTGCGACCTTGCTAGGTTGTACGATGGGGGTGATTTTGGATGGTCAGTAAGTATATTTTAATGGCAATTATCTTGTCTGGCTTGGTGACTTGGATTCCGAGAATGATTCCTTTCATCCTTGCTAAGTACAAAGGATTGCCAGCAATCGTAGAGCGTTTTTTGAAATTTTTACCTGTATCTATTATCTTCGCCTTGATTCTTTCAAGTGTAGTAACAGGAAAAGTTGGAAGTTTCCCACAGATAAAGTGGTTAGACTTTTTAGCAGTTTTTCCAACAGCCTTTGTAGCCTTTCGTTACCGCAATCTGGTGGGGACGGTTATCTTTGGAGTAGCCTTGATAGCAGTCCTCCGTTTGGTCTTTTAAATCAGTCATAAAGAAAACTTATCACAGAGATAGATATCATATAATGGCGTAAATTCCTTTTTTCTGTTAAGATAATACAGTATTCTATTTTGGAGGAAATGACATGAAAAAAATCGTTAAATATTCATCACTTGCTGCCCTAGGGCTTGTTGCTGCAGGTGTATTAGCAGCTTGCTCAGGTGGTGAGAAGAAAGATGCTGCATCTGGTGAAGCAACATCTGGTAAGAAAGAAATCGTTGTAGCAACTAATGGATCACCAAAACCATTTATCTATGAGGAAAATGGTGAATTGACAGGTTACGAGATTGAGCTTATTCGTGCTATCTTTAAAGACTCAGACAAGTATACTGTCAAGTTTGAAAAGACAGAGTGGTCAGGGATTTTCCCAGGCCTTGATAGCGATCGTTACCAAATGGCCGTTAACAACCTCAGTTATACCAAAGAACGTGCAGAGAAATACCTATACGCAGCGCCAACTGCTAAAAACCCTAACGTTCTTGTTGTGAAGAAGGACGACACTAGCATCAAGTCTCTTGATGATATCGGTGGAAAATCTACTGAAGTCGTTCAAGGAACAACCTCAGCTAAACAATTGGAAGCATACAACAAAGAACATGCGGACAATCCAACTATCCTTAATTATACTAAGGCAGATTTCCAACAAATCATGTCTCGCTTGAGCGATGGACAATTTGACTACAAGATTTTTGACAAAATCGGTGTAGAAACAGTTATCAAAAACCAAGGTTTGGATAACTTGAAAGTCATCGAACTTCCAAGCGACCAACAACCTTACGTTTATCCACTTCTTGCAAAAGGTCAAGATGAGTTGAAATCATTTGTTGACAAACGTATCCAAGAACTATATAAAGACGGAACTCTTGAAAAACTATCTCAACAGTTCTTTGGTGGCTCTTACCTGCCAGCAGAAGCTGATATTAAATAGTGTTTAGCAATCATCCATTCTTTAGTAAATGGATGATTTTGCACTCTTTCGACATATAGTTTCAAGCTATATGTCTGCCTATCTAATAACAATTTGCTTATTCAAATAAAGTATGAGATACTATTACAGAATTATTTATAAGGAGAAAAAAACAATGAACATTAAAAAATGGTTAGGCGTAGCGACAGTCGCTACAGTAGCAGGTTTTACACTTGCAGCTTGTGCATCTTCAGGTCAAAAAGCAGCTGAGGGAACAACAATTAAAATCGCAACTGTAAACCGTAGCGGTTCAGAAGAAGCGCGTTGGGATAAAATCCAAGAATTGGTTGAAAAAGACGGAATTAAATTGGAATTCACAGAGTTTACAGACTACTCACAACCAAATAAAGCAACTGCTGATGGGGAAGTTGACTTGAACGCTTTCCAACACTACAACTTTTTGAATAACTGGAACAAAGAAAACGGTAAAGACCTTGTTGCGATTGCAGATACTTACATCTCACCAATCCGTCTTTACTCAGGTTTAAACGGAAGTGAAAACAAGTACACTAAAGTCGAAGACATCCCAGCAAACGGTGAAATCGCAGTACCTAACGATGCTACAAACGAAAGCCGTGCTCTTTACTTGCTTCAATCAGCTGGTTTGATTAAGTTGGATGTTTCAGGAACTGCACTTGCGACAATCGCAAACATCACAGAAAATCCAAAGAACTTGAAAATCACTGAATTGGACGCTAGCCAAACAGCTCGTTCATTGTCATCAGTTGATGCAGCTGTTGTAAACAACACGTTCGTTACAGAAGCAAAATTGGACTACAAGAAAGCACTCTTTAAAGAGCAAGCTGACGAAAACTCAAAACAATGGTATAACATCATCGTTGCGAAAAAAGATTGGGAAACATCACCTAAAGCTGATGCAATCAAGAAAGTTATCGCAGCTTACCATACAGATGAAGTGAAAAAAGTCATCGAAGAAACTTCAGACGGCTTGGATCAACCAGTTTGGTAATAAAACATAAAGAGGTGGGAGAGAGATTTTCCACCTCTTGCTTTTATATTGAGATTTAAGCAAAATGAACATTCACTTGTACTTACTCAAAGGTACAAGCCCTAGTAGAAAGGTAGAGAGAAAATGGTTTTTTCTAGCCCACAAGAACAAATTGATAAATTTGAAAAGGATCATGTAGCACAACATTATTTTGAGGTTTTGCGTACTTTGATTTCCAAAAAATCAGTTTTTGCTCAGCAAGTTGGTCTTAAAGAAGTTGCCCGTTATCTAGGTGAGATTTTTAAGCGTGTAGGTGCAGAGGTTGAGATTGATGAAAGTTATACAGCACCTTTTGTTATGGCCCATTTTAAAAGTTCACGCCCAGATGCCAAGACTATCATTTTCTACAACCACTACGATACGGTACCGGCAGATGGTGATCAAGTGTGGACGGAGGAACCGTTTACTCTTTCTGTCCGTGATGGGATTATGTATGGACGTGGCGTTGATGATGATAAAGGACATATCACAGCTAGACTGAGTGCACTGAGAAAGTATATGCAGCACCATGATGATCTTCCTGTCAATATTAGCTTCATCATGGAAGGGGCTGAGGAATCGGCCTCTATGGATTTGGATAAATATCTAGAAAAGCATGCTGACAAACTTCGTGGTGCAGATTTATTGGTCTGGGAACAAGGGACAAAAAATGCCTTAGAGCAGCTAGAAATCTCAGGCGGAAATAAGGGGATTGTGACCTTTGATGCCAAGGTTAAGAGTGCAGACGTGGATATCCACTCCAGCTATGGTGGTATTGTGGAGTCTGCTCCATGGTATCTCATTCAAGCATTGACCAGTTTGCGAGCTGCAGATGGGCGTATTTTAGTTGAGGGCTTGTACGATGATGTGCAGGAGCCGAACGGACGTGAGTTAGCCTTGGTTGAAACCTATGCCCAACGAAACCCAGAGGAGATCAGCCAGATTTATGGTTTGGAATTACCACTGTTACAAGAGGAACGCACAGCCTTTCTAAAACGTTTCTTTTTTGAGCCAGCGCTTAATATCGAAGGGATCCAGTCAGGCTATCAAGGTCAAGGAGTTAAAACGATTCTACCAGCAGAAGCTAGCGCTAAGCTAGAAGTCCGCTTGGTTCCTGGCTTAGACCCACATGATGTTTTAGAGAAAATTCGGAAACAACTAGACAAAAACGGCTTTGATAAGGTAGAATTGTACTATACTTTGGGTGAGATGAGCTATCGAAGTGATATGAGTGCGCCGTCCATTCTCAACGTGATTGAGCTGGC
Source organism: Streptococcus sp. oral taxon 061 (assembly GCF_964211575.1). Taxonomy (GTDB): domain Bacteria; phylum Bacillota; class Bacilli; order Lactobacillales; family Streptococcaceae; genus Streptococcus. The sequence continues at coordinate 53,657 of NZ_CAXOQQ010000009.1, forward strand.
CAAGAAATTCTATCCACAGGGAGTTTCTGTATTGCCGACAACGGCTGGGACAGGTCCCATGCATACAGTCTTTGATGCCTTAGAAGTCCCCATGGTCGCTTTCGGTTTGGGAAATGCCAATAGCCGAGACCATGGTGGAGATGAAAATGTGCGAATCGCAGATTATTATACCCATATTGAATTAGTAGAGGAGCTGATTAGGAGCTATGAGTAGAGATATTATCAAGTTAGATCAAATCGATGTGACTTTTCATCAAAAGAAAAGAACTGTCACAGCGGTTAAGGATGTGACCATTCACATCCAAGAAGGAGATATCTACGGAATCGTTGGATATTCTGGAGCAGGAAAGTCAACCCTGGTTCGTGTTATTAACCTATTACAAAAACCATCTGCAGGTCGAATTACTGTAGATGATGATGTGATTTTCGATGGTAAAGAAACCTTAACTGCCGGGCAATTACGTCGCAAACGTCAGGATATTGGGATGATTTTCCAACACTTTAACCTTATGAGTCAGAAGACAGCAGAGGAAAACGTAGCCTTTGCCCTCAAACACTCTGGACTCAGTGAGAAAGATAAGAAGGCTAAAGTGGCTAAGTTGTTGGACTTGGTTGGTCTTGCAGACCGTGCCGAAAACTATCCCTCACAATTATCTGGAGGTCAAAAACAGCGTGTAGCCATTGCGCGTGCCTTAGCTAATGATCCAAAAATCTTGATTTCGGACGAGTCAACTTCAGCTCTTGATCCAAAGACGACAAAACAAATCTTGTCACTCTTGCAAGAATTGAATCGTAAACTAGGCTTGACTATTGTCTTGATTACGCATGAGATGCAGATTGTCAAAGACATTGCTAATCGTGTGGCAGTTATGCAGGATGGCCGCTTGATTGAAGAAGGTAGCGTTCTTGAAATCTTCTCAGATCCTAAGCAGCCATTGACCCAGGATTTTATCTCAACGGCTACTGGTATCGATGAAGCTATGGTCAAGATTGAAAAGCAAGAAATCGTGGAGCACTTATCTGAAAATAGCATTTTGGTACAACTCAAGTATGCAGGCGCTTCTACAGATGAGCCACTTTTGAATGAATTATACAAACACTACCAAGTAACAGCCAATATTCTCTATGGGAACATTGAAATTTTGGATGGTACTCCTGTGGGTGAGCTTGTTGTTGTCTTGTCAGGGGAAAAAGAAGCCTTGGCAAGCGCTCAAGAGGCCATTCGTCAGGCTGGTGTGCAACTAAAAGTATTGAAGGGAGGACAGTAAGATGGCAGAATTGATTAAAGCATACTTACCAAACGTCTACAAGATGGGTTGGTCTGGTCAAGCTGGCTGGGGGACAGCTATCTACTTGACCCTTTATATGACGGTTCTTTCCTTTATCATCGGAGGTTTCTTAGGACTGGTTGCAGGGCTTTTCCTTGTCTTGACAGCTCCAGGTGGTGTCTTGGAAAATAAAGTTGTTTTCTGGATTTTAGACAAGATCACGTCAATTTTCCGTGCAGTTCCATTTATCATCCTTTTGGCTATCTTGTCACCACTTTCTCACTTGATTGTGAAGACAAGTATTGGGCCAAATGCAGCTATCGTACCTCTATCTTTTGCAGTTTTTGCCTTCTTTGCTCGTCAGGTTCAAGTAGTTTTATCAGAGCTTGATGGTGGTGTCATTGAAGCGGCTCAAGCTAGCGGAGCAACATTCTGGGACATTGTGGGTGTTTACCTATCAGAAGGACTTCCAGATTTGATCCGCGTGACGACTGTAACCTTGATTTCACTAGTCGGTGAAACAGCTATGGCGGGAGCAGTTGGGGCTGGAGGTATCGGTAACGTAGCTATCGCTTATGGTTTTAACCGTTACAATCACGATGTGACTATTCTTGCAACCCTCATCATTATCTTGATTATCTTTTCTATCCAATTTTTGGGAGATTTCTTGACCAAGAAATTAAGTCATAAATAAAAAAGAGCCATCTGGCTCTTTTTTATGATGTTTTATGTGCTAATTTCTTACTAAGTGCTTGTCCAATCAGGGCACCAAGTAAAGCGCCGATGAGAACACTTGTGATAAAGAGGAGGATATTAGCAGGATTCGGTGCAACCATAATGCGATCGATATAGTCCTGAGATTTTCCACGAGCGACTAGAGTTGCGATATAGGCTTGAGGGGTCAACCACATGAGTAGGATGGGACCAGTAGTACCAAAGGCAAAAACTAGGAAGGAAAGAAGGTTCTTGACCTTATCTTTGTAGTGGCCTAGGTGAGCGATGCCATCTGCTGCAAGACCGCAGATAATTCCTGGCAGAAAGGCTCCAGCACCATGCTTGCTCCCGAGGAAAAATAGAGAAATCACAAGTCCAATCGTAGTAATCGCTCCAAAACGAGGCACTTTTGCTAAAAGGATCATATAGACGCTACCACCAACAAGAGCAGAAAAGGCAGGGGCGTAAAACATATTTCCAGTGTGGTCGACAAGGTTTCCTAGTAGAACCCCCACTCCGATACAGAGAAAGTAGACAAGGGCAGCCACAAGAGTTGTCAAGATATTCTTTTTCATAAATTCTCCTTCGTATATCTGATGGTTTTCATTGTACCATGCTTGTGGCAGATTGTAAATGCTGGCCTACATTTGCTATTTGTCCGGGAACTAGATGAAAAAGGAATAGACCAAAGCTATTTCTTTACTCCTCCGACTGTCCCAATCCCTTTATTTATGGTAAAATAGGACTATTAAGTTTAAAGAGGATTCCCTATGAAATTACAAAAACCAAAAGGAACGCAGGATATTTTACCTGCTGAGTCTGCCAAGTGGCAGTACGTTGAAGGCTTTGCGCGTGAAATTTTCAAACGCTACAACTACGCAGAAGTACGTACCCCTATTTTCGAGCACTACGAAGTCATCAGTCGTTCTGTTGGAGACACAACCGATATCGTAACCAAGGAAATGTATGATTTCTATGACAAGGGTGACCGCCATATTACCCTCCGTCCAGAAGGAACTGCGCCTGTTGTTCGTTCCTATGTGGAAAACAAACTCTTCGCACCAGAAGTTCAAAAGCCAAGTAAGTTCTACTACATGGGCCCTATGTTCCGCTATGAGCGTCCACAAGCAGGCCGTTTGCGTCAATTCCACCAGATTGGTGTGGAGTGCTTTGGCTCTAGCAATCCAGCTACCGATGTAGAAACGATCGCTATGGCAGCCCACTTCTTGAAAGCAATCGGTGTTCAAGGTGTCAAACTGCATCTAAATACTCTTGGAAATCCTGAGAGTCGTGCGGCTTACCGTCAGGCCTTGATTGACTACTTGACACCGCTCAAGGAGACCTTGTCTAAGGATAGTCAACGTCGTTTGGAAGAAAATCCTCTTCGTGTCTTGGACTCTAAGGAAAAGGAAGATAAGGTAGCAGTGGAGAATGCACCTTCTATCTTGGATTACCTGGATGCAGAAAGCCAAGCCCACTTTGATACTGTTCGTCAGATGTTGGAAAATCTCGGAGTAGACTATATCATCGATACCAACATGGTGCGTGGTCTGGACTACTACAACCACACCATCTTTGAGTTTATCACAGAGATTGATGGCAATGACTTGACAGTCTGTGCAGGTGGTCGCTACGATGGCTTGGTTGCTTACTTCGGGGGTCCTGAGACTGCTGGCTTTGGTTTTGGACTTGGTGTAGAGCGTCTTCTTCTAGTCCTTGAAAAACAAGGCGTGGCACTTCCTATCGAAAATGCCCTAGATGTCTATATTGCTGTCCTTGGTGAAGAGGCTAATCTGAAAGCCTTGGAGTTGGTACAAGCTCTCCGTCAGCAAGGCTTCAAAGCCGAGCGTGATTACCTCAATCGCAAGCTCAAAGCTCAGTTTAAGTCAGCCGATGTTTTTGCTGCTAAGACTCTTATCACTCTTGGAGAGAGCGAGGTCGAAAGCGGACAAGTTACGGTCAAGAACAACCAAACTCGAGAAGAAGTAGAAGTTTTGCTTGAAACTATTAGCAAAAGCTTCTCAGAAGTATTTGAAAAATTGGTATAAAAGAACCAAAAAAGCTAGGAAAAACTCCTAGCTTTTTTGGATAAAAAGTACTAAAAAGACACAAATTTTAGAAAAAAATCATAAACGAAAAGTATTAGTTGGATAAATAAAAATTTCGGTTAAAATTTATTGACTTTCGCTCTCTATCACTGTATTATTGAATAGTATAGAATAAATATTTTGCGCCCTAAAACAGGGAGTCTAAGGATATTTATGCATAATTCAAATCTTATAAAGAGATGATGGCTAGATGAGAGTTTGGAGAAAAAGAAAATGAATATTAGGAAATCAACAAAATATTCACTATTGACAATTGGGATTTTAACCACTTTCCAATTAGGTCAAGTGCATGTTAAAGCTGATACAACTGATTTCTCAAATAACACAGTTGTGCAAAATCAGGATGAAAAAGCAACTTCATTAAATAAGATCACAAATCAAAAGAGTGAAGCCACTGCTAATGATAAGAAAGAGCCGGTTGCTAATGAGGGAAAGACTACAGCTTTAACGCCGGAAAACACTACTTTTACAACGGAAGTGGCAGAAAAGGAAGCAGACAGGTCTCCTGCTGAGAAGGAAGTTGCTGAAGAAAAACCAGTAGCAGAACAACCAAAAGCGGAACAACCTGTCCAAGAGCAACCAACAACTGAGCAGCCTAAGGTAGAAAAACCAGCAGCTGAAACAACACCTGAAGAAGAACTGAAAAAGTTGTCAGAGACACCTCAAGAGGGGGTAACGACTCCTAAAGAGGAACCGAAAGCTCCTAAAGATGAATCAGCAGCTCCTAGAGCTCGTCGTAGAAGAGCAGCAGCTAGTAATACAAAAGTATATGAAGATGCAACATACGGTAAGTATGTAAAAGCTACAGATTTCGGATTAGATACAACTGGTAAGGTTGAAGCAAGTGATGCTCTTCAAAAAGCTCTGAAAGCAGCCAATGAGGTTGAGGGTGGAGCTGCCGTAATGGTTTCAGGGAATGTCCTCTTGAAGAAAACCTTGGTTATCGATGAGAACTATGCCAATGTAAAAGGTTTGATTGGTAGTGATCCAAGTCGTAACAATACAAAAATCGTGTTTAACAAAAAGCAAGATGGAGAGCACGATCCTGAAACAAACTTGACGGATAACCGTTACGAGTCTGCGATCCTCATTCAAAATCAGAAGGACTTTACTGTAGGCCGCTTAACTGTTGAGCATGCCTATGATTCATCCGACTACACTAAGGATAATGAGTTTTACCGTAAAGGAAAATCTTACTTTGGACGTTCAAACGGTATCTACGTAAACGATTCTTCAAATGTTACGATCAATGACGTTCGTGCTATGAAATTCAACAGAGCCGGTGTCTTCTTTAGTTCAAGTAAGGCGACAGCTCAAGAGTATGATGCTAGCGGTAGACCAATCCGTTACAGCAGTATCTCTGAGAAGGTTTCAAATGAAGTCAAGTCTATCGGAGATCCAGATGTTCCTATCATGGACGGTAACAAGGTAACCAACTCTTTCCTTCATAACAACCGTGTTGCTGGTGTTATGTTCGGTTACCAACGTAATTTTGTGGTAGACAATAATATCTTGTCATACAACGGTCATGTGTTGGACGGTGGTACTGGATATGGTGCAGCCTCAATGGCTGGTTCTTACAATGATGGTATTACCTATACTGGAAACTATACAAACTACAACTACCGTAAAGGCTTGGATATTCACGACGGGAATAAGATTCTCATCGAAAATAACGTCTCACTCGGGGACCGTTTGAATGGTATTGAGGTCTATAACCGTGCCAATCCGATGACAGATGTCATTATTCGTAACAACAAGGTAACTCAAGATCCAAACTCTAAGTTGGAAAACGATGATGATGATCCAGCGCGTTACCGTGGTTACACAGCCATCTCTATCCTGACAAATGAGAAAAACCATAAATGGACCAAACCTCTTGATAAAGGTCGTTACGTTATTTCAAATAACACCATTGAAGGTTTGACAAAACCATTTGAAAATGGACAACTAGGAACTTTTGGGATCCTCTTTAGAAATAACGAAAGTTCAAATGATTATAGCCTAAATATCGAAGGGAACACTATCACTGGTGATTCGACAGACTATATCATTTCTGTTAACAACAATACTGCTCAAGCATCTAGAGGTGTTGAAGGTGGCGGTTCAGGTGACATCACTATTTCAAGAAACAAGATTGAAGTAGATGACATCAAGCAGTTACCTATTTATATCAATGATGATACAACTTATGTAGCAAGTGTTATTGACCGTACTACTGGAAAACATGTCAACAAGGTTACAAAAGTACCATTTACTAAGACTAGAGGAAGTATCAATATTGACAACAATGAGTTGACCGTTTCTAAGATTAAGTCTAGATGGAAAAATGCGGTTGCGATTGAAAGTACAAACGCAGCTTCTATTGATGTCAATAGCAATACCTTTAAGTATAAAGACAATGAGCCGTGGCAACGTTATGATGTTACCCGTAAAACGGACGGTAGAGTTATCAAAGACATAATGCAAGCTTTCTTTGGTATCAACCGTCTAAACGACACTGTTAAAGTAACAGCTACAGACAATAAATTCATCGCCGACACACCAAACAAGAATGGTTTCTTTAGACTATACAATGGTGATTGGGTGAACTTAAATGCTAAGAGTAATAATGTCTTCCTTGGACGTAATACTCTAGATGGGAAGCCACTAGCTCCAGTAGATATCGTTGGTGATAAAACGGTTGAAACACTTCGTACAACAACAACGACAGAGTACATCATCGAAACTCGTGAGACAGATGAACTTCCTATCGGATTTAAAGAAACTGTACAAAAAGGTGTACCTGGTAAGAAAGTTAATGTTTATAAGATTACCAAAGTTGGTGATACAATTGTAGGTCGTCAGATTGAATCTGAGGAAGTAATTCAAGAGCCTACGAGAGAAATCGTCTTGATTGGTACAGCGACAGAAACATTTGAGACTGTTACTGAGAAAGAAACGGTTGCATACGAAACAGAAATCAGAACTGACCCAACAAAACCAAAGACTTATCAATTTGAAAATCAAGCTGGTAAGAATGGTTCTGTTGAAAAGACTTATCAAATCAGAAAACTGAATGGTAAGGAAGCCGGTAAGACTTTGACGTCTGAAACAGTGATTGACCAACCAGTCAAACGCATTATTACAGTTGGTAGTGCAGTAGAAAAAGTTGAATACACTACTGAGGTTAAGGATGTTGACTTTGAAACTGTAGTTGAATACGACTACACGAAACCAAAAGGCTACGAAGAAGTCCGTCAAGAAGGTGAGAAAGGTCGTATTGAAAGTCAATATAAACTTACCTACCTCAATGATGAACTCGTTGACCGTACCTTGGTCAATGAAAATGTCCTTAAAGAGAAGAAGAACAAGATTGTTGTTAAAGGTCTAGGTGTGGTTGTATCAATCAGATCCGTAGTTGTTGTCGAAGAAAAAGACTTCAACAAGGTTATCGAAAAAGATGAAACCCAACCAGAAGGATACAGCAAGATTACTCAAGTCGGATCTCCTGGTACCATCACAACAACTTATGAAGTGACCTATGAGGACGATGTAGAAGTTGCTCGTAAAGAAATCTCAAAAGTTGAGGATCCAAAAGCTGTAGACGAAATCACAGTAATCGGTACTTCTAAGATGACAGAACGTACATTGGATGAACAGGTTGACGTTCCATTCAAGACGATTTACGTCTCAGACAATACACTTCCAGCAGGAGAAAGTGTTGTCGATGAAGAAGGAACTCCAGGACAAATTATCCGTACTTTCTTGGTAAGCTATCGAAATGGTAAAGAAATCGGTCGTACCATCGTTTCTGAACATAAGATTACAGATGCAGTCAACCGTGTCGTTCGTGTCGGAAATGCGACACCTATTGTTGAAACCACTGAACTTGTAGATGAGACAGAGTCAATCGATTACAATACTCTCAAAGAATTTTCAGATCAGCTTCCTGCAGGGACAACTAAGGTTATCCAGGCAGGTAAGAAAGGCCAGAAAACAAATCGTTACTCTGTAACGAAAGTGAATGGAGAAGAGACATCTCGTACATTTGTAGAATCTAACATCACTACAGATCCAGTAGATGAGATCATCCAAGTTGGAACTCGTATCAAAGAAATTAGAGAAGCAACCGAGACAAGTCCAATTCCATTTACTATTAAGGTTCGTAAAGACACCACGAAGCCAATCGGCTACCGAGTGACTGAGGTAGAAGGCCAAGACGGTGAGAAGTCAGACCTCTATAAAGTAACTTACATCAGTGGTACCGAAACCAAACGGGAACATTTGAAGACAACAGTCGTTAGAGAAGCTATTAACAAGGTGATTGTCGAAGGTGCTGGAGTAGAACGTGCTCTCTTTGAAATTCAAGAAGATAAGATTACAAGCTCAACTGAGTATCGAAATGATGACACTCTTCCAGAAGGTGAAACTAAGATTTCTCAAGTTGGAGAAGAAGGCCTCCTTCGTAAGACGATCGAAAAACGATACTTCAATGACGAATTGCGTTCTACGAAATTAGTAGACAGCAAACTGATTAAAGAAGCAACTCCAACGATCATCTTAGTAGGAACAAAACATGTACCAACTATCAAGGTAGAACAGGATACTCAAACTGAGAAGATTGCCTACAAGTCTCAAAAAATTGAAGATCCAAACCTACCAAAAGGTGAAACTAAGGTAGTTCAAGTAGGACGAAATGGTCTCATTGAGAAAGTTTACCAACTAACCTACAAAGACGGAGTCTTGATTAAGACAGATTTGATCAGTAGCAAGGAAGTTCAGAAAGTCCAAGATGAGATCATCCATATCGGTACTCAAGTCACTGAGACCAAGGAAATCAACACAACAAGTCCAATTCCGTACAATGTTATTATTCGCAAGGATAAGACCAAGCCAGTTGGTTACAGCCTTGTTGAAGTAGAGGGCCAAGAGGGAACTCAAACAGACTACTATCAAGTAACTTACGTCAATGGTAAGGAAACCAAGCGTGAGCACATCAGAACTGTCATTACAACTAAACCTGTCAATAAAGTCCTAGTTGAAGGTTCTGGAATTGAGCGTACAATCTTCGAAATTCAAGAAGAAAGAATCACAAGTTCAACTGAATATCGTAACGACGATACTCTACCAGAAGGTGAAACAAAGGTTCTTCAAGAAGGTCAAGATGGCCTCATCCATAAGACAATCGAGAAACAGTACTTCAATGATGAAGAACGTTCTTCAAAACTAATCGAAAGTAAAGTTGTCAGAGAAGCAATTCCAACCATCATTTTAGTTGGGACAAAACATGTTCCAAATGTTAAAGTGAAGCAGGAAACGCGAACTGAAGAGACTAACTTTAGAACAGTTACCGTTATTGATGAAAATATTCCAAAGGGTGAACGTAAGCTTGTTCAAGAAGGTCGTGCTGGTTTAGTAGAAAAAATTTATCAGCTTACTTATAAAGATGGCATCTTAGTCAAGACGGACTTGATTAGCGTCAAAGAGTTGCGTCCAGCCCTTGAGCAGATTATCCATATCGGTTCTCAAGTTACTGAAACCAAAGAGATCAACTTAACCAGTGCGATTCCTTACAACACCATCGTTCGTGAGGACAAGACTAAGCCTGTTAGCTATCGTCTGGTCGAAGTAGAAGGCCAAGAAGGAACTCAAACAGACTACTATAAAGTAACCTATGTCAATGGTAAAGAAACTCAACGTGAGTATCTAAGAACTGTTATCACGACTCAACCTATCAACCAAGTTCTTGTGGTGGGTGCTGGAGTTGAGCGTACTGTCTTGGTGACTGAGGATGAAGTCATTAGTCATCAAACAGAATATCGCAATGATGATAGCTTACCAGAAGGTGAAACTAGAGTCTTCCAAGAAGGTCAAGATGGACTAATTCACAGAACGTTTGAGAAATACTACTTCAATGATGAAGAGCGTTCTTCTACATTGGTAGATACCACGGTTATCAGAAAAGCAGTGGCTCGTGTAATCTTAGTTGGAACAAAACGAATTCCTACTATTACAACAGAGGAACTCATCCAAGTAGAAGAAGTAGCCTTTGAGAAACAAACAGTTGAAAATGCAGAGCTAGCAAAAGGAACTGTGAATACTTTACAAGAAGGCAAGGCAGGTAGACGACAAGATGTGTATCGCTTGACTCTTGAGAACGGAGTTGTGATCAAGAAAGAATTGATTCGCTCAGAAATCCTAGAAGAACCACAAGCAGAGATCACTGAGATCGGAACCAAGCAAGTTTCTTCTATAATTATAGAAGAAAACATCCAAGTAGAAGAGATTGACTTTGAAAAACAAATAGTTGAAAATCCTAAGTTTGCTAAAGGTACACAAATTCTTCTACAAAAAGGAAAACCAGGAAAACGTCAATATATGTATCGTTTGACTTTGCAGAATGGAGTTGTGATTAAGAAAGAATTGATTCGCTCAGAAATCCTAGAAGAACCACAAGCAGAGATTATTGAAATAGGGACCCTGGTTGAACAATCAAAACAAGAACCATCAGCACCAGTTCCATCTCCTAAACTGGAGGAGATGAAGCCATTGGCAGTTTCAGCTCAAAAACCTCAAACAGTTGAAGCACCAGTTGTCCAAGACCAGCTCTTACCAGAGACTGGAGAGCAATCACACTGGTGGATCAGCCTACTTGGAATGTTGATGATGTTCTTAACTTTGGTCGGTATTCGCGAGAAAAAAGATGACCATAGAAGATGAAATTTGTCGAAAAGAGACAATATAAAACAAAAATAATAATATTTCTAGCAGAAAAATAAAAATCTTTTAAAAAACCCTTTAAAAGACTTGTAAAAGAAACTAAAAAATGCTATGATATATCAGATTAAATTAAAGGAGTTTATTGTGATGAAGAATTCACAGCTTAGCGCTACGCGCATTTTAGCGATGTTAAGTATCTTGGTTCTTTCATTGGCAACACTGACGACAGTTTTCGCTACTGAAGTAACTCAATATACTATGAACACAGAAGTTAAGGTTGATGGTCAACCTATAACTGCGGACAAAAAGATTACGACTGGTCGTGTCTTGGAGGCAACAAATAGCCTTACTTTCCCAGACTCACAACAGATCAATGCTGGGGATACCTTGACTTTGGACCTTCCAAAAGAATTGGAACTTGTTACTAAACTTGAATTCCCAATCCTTCACGCCGACGGTCAAAAGGTTGGTGATGCAGTAACTGATCCAAGTACAGGTAAAGTAACCATTACTTTCACGGACTACTTCTCTAAAAACTACAAAGACAAAGTCATGTCTTTGAAATACTCAGTTCGTCCGAATGCAAAAACTTGGACTGATTCTGGTAAGTACACATTTAAGTTTGGTGAAGAAACTTACAATGTAACCTATGAGAAATATGTAGGTGTTCCAGATGACTACGAATACAAATATGGTTACCAAGACCAACAAAACCCTAAACGTATCAAATGGCGTATCCTTTTGAACGCTGTTCAAGATAAATTGAATAACTTGGTTATTACTGATGACTTCAGCGATAACGGTCAAGTTCTTGTAGAGGGTTCATTGCGTGCTGTTCGTTACGCAACTCAACCAAACAAAATCCAAAGTGAAAACGAATTGTTCAAGTTGAACCCAACTGACAACTTCACTAAGACAGCTGTATTCACAAGAAATGAAGCAGGTCAAATCACAGGATTCACATTTAATTTTGGTGATAACTGGAACTGGCCAATGTGGATTGAGTACACAACTGAACTTACTAACGACCTTCCAAAAGGTACTAAAGTAGCTAACACATTGAAGTGGAAAGCAACTAACTTCCCTGAAGAACGTTCAATCACTAAACTTACTCGTTTAGAGACTGGTTCAGGTGAAGGTAGCGGTGATAAGACTACAACGACAACCACTACAACAACGACAACCACTACAACAACTGAAGCTCCAACAACAACTGAAGCTC
>NZ_CAXOQQ010000010.1:0-56157 GCF_964211575.1 Streptococcus sp. oral taxon 061
ACTGATGGAGCTTTACCAACAAATGATTTTTCAGGAACAAATGTTACTGTTCCGTCTGGTGCTACTGTGTAAGTACCAACACCTTCAACTGTCTTAGTTGTTGAACCATCGTCAAATGTTGCTGGAACGTCATCATTCATTGGAACAGTTTTTTCTACTCCATCAACTGTAACAGTTCCACCCTTGAATTCAGGTTTACCTTTTTGAGTTGCACCTTGGATGTCTGTTGTTTCAGCTGGTGTTGCAGTTGGTGTTACCGGAACAATCTCAGGTGTGTAAGTTGTATCAACTTTAATACCATTTGAGCTTTCAGCTTGAACCTTAACAGGAGTTACTTTACCTGTGTAAGATTTATCAGTTGGTGTGAATGTTACAGTACCAGTTGCTGGGTCGATTGTGAATGTACCGATTGGTGTTGTTCCATCTTCAGCATAAGCCGTTGTAGTTGTAACTTCATTACCATCTTTATCCAAAAGTGTGTAGCTGTTATCTTTAATAGTGATTTCTTTATCTTCACCGTTAACAGAAACAGTTGTACCTGCAAATTTTGGTGTACCTGTTTGAGTCGCACCTTGGATATCTTTAGATGTAGCTGGTTTAGCTGTTGGAGCAGCTGATTTTACAGTTGGCGTGTAGCTTGCTTCAGCAGTGATTGTTGAAGTTTCACCTTTTCCGTTTGTAATAGTTGCAGTTGCTTGAACCTTAACGCCTTTAGCTGGTCCGACAAAGTCTTTTTCAGGAGTAAATGTAACAGCTCCTGTAGAAGGATCGATTGTGTAAGTTCCTTCGCCAGGCACGGTGACAGTTTTTTCATCAGTAGGTTGACCTGTTGCTGGGTCTACCAATTTCTTACTTGTGATTTTCGCAGTCTTGTCATTGCTCAAATCAAATGTAGGTGTTTGAGTTTGTGGAACATTTTGGATGTCCTCAGAAACCTTGTTTGTTGGAGTAATGGTAATTGGAGTTACAGTTGGAGTGTACTTAGCCGTAGCAGTCTTAATGTACTCTTCTTGAATCTTACCATCTTTATTGCGTCCAACTGGCGCTGACAATGTAACTTCCACACCTTTGGCTGTACCAGTAAAGCTTGGTTCTGGAGTGAAGGTTACTTCACCAGTTGTAGGATTGATAGTGTAAGTTCCTTCTCCTGCTACTGTTACAGATGTCGCATCAATAGTACGACCAGTTGCTGGGTCTACCAACTTAGCAGGATATTCTGCACTTGGGGTGATGGAAATCTTGTCACCTTTTGCGTTAGACGCAGTTGTGTTAAAGGTTGGTGTTTCTTTTTGAGTCGCACCTTGAATATCTTTAGAAGTCTTGTCAACCCCTTCAATGTCAATCGGTGTTACAGTTGGAATGTAAAGACCATCCATTGTGTTCAATATTGTGTCTACGTTAGCTTCTTGGTCTGGGAATTTTGTTGACCAGCCTGTATCATAGCCATTATTATCTGAACGACGGATAGAGATACCATCAGCAGTTCCTAGGAAGTTGTCCTCAGGAATAAACTCAACATCTACATCTTTACCTTTAGCAGTAATCTTGTACTTACCTTGTCCTTGAACGACGTAGTAACCGTCTGCATCAAGTGTTGCACGGTTGCCATCTTTGTCAACGATGTATGGTTCTACTGTCTCGTCGATAACTGCCTTAGAATCACGTTCATACTTGTGTTCACCACGAGCTGTAAAGGCAACAGTTGCTGATTGTTTCGTACCTTGAGGGCCAGAAGTTTCCTTAAATTCCCCTTTTGGCGGGTGGGTGATTTGAGTCTTGAAGTCTTCTACTTCCCCTGAGAAGGCCATGCCAGTTGGGCTTTCGATCTCGTTCGCTTTCTTAGCGATACGAACACGAGCACCTAACTCTTTAACGCTTGGGTCGACGTAAGTCTTGCTGTTTGCAAAGGTCAACTCAACAGTGCCATCTTGTGTGATTGTAGCGAGATTTGAGCGTTCATCTTCATCGAATTTACCATTTTGGTTAAAGTCTACCCAACCATAGATATGTGCTTCTGAAGCTCCATCCGTATGAGCTTGAACTGACATCTTGTAGTTGCCTGGTTTGGTACGGTCCATTTTGATCATCTCATTAGTTGTACCTTTGAGTTCATCTGGAAGCAATTGGTTAATTCCTTCATCGGCCGTAGTTGTCTTATCATCACCGAACCAGTCTTGAGTAGTGTTTTCATCCATATCTGGGCTAACGCTACCAAGATACGGTTGATTTACTTTAGCTCCAGTAACACCGTCAACAGTTGCAATGGTATGGACTGCCTTACCATATGACTCAGGAGCATCCCCTTCATCAAGTGGGAAGAATCCTAGCATTGCTGACTGTTTACCACCTGAAGCGATATAAAGCCCCACTTCAGATGCTCCACGTGTCATCACGAGTGGAACTGTGTTATTACCTGCAGAAATATTTGGTCCAAAGATACCAGTTCCTAGACCACCTGTAACTTGGTCAGGATTTCCAAAGTACTTCCATGCTACTGGTTTCTTTTCTGGTCCAACTTCAGTAGAATCACGAAGTTGTCTTAGGTTAATGTTATTATATTTAGGTGTAGGTCCCAAAAGGTTTTCTGCATCTTGTGGTTGATAAGGTACAGAGGTGGCTGGTCTGTTAAACTTCTTCCATTCCCCAATGTGCTGCCAACCTTGTCCGTTGGTAGTGAACATAACAAATTCACCAGGGTTAGCAGACTCTCCATCAGCCATAACAACAGCTGGCTTAACTTTCTTACCACGGAAGGTTGCAGAGATTTCAAATTGAACCCCAATATTCCCACCATTATATGCAGAACCCATGGTCGTCTTCTTGTTTTTGGTATCAACCTTTTCTAGTTTGATTTCACTCCAACTAGTTTGGGCATCAGCGATAACGTCGGCTTCTTTTCCTTCATTATAATATTGCTTAGCAATTGGTGAAGTAACTTTACTTACATAGCCATTTTTAGCATTTGGGTCATAAGTTGCTTTTTCGGCTTCTGTAGCCCCTTGCTCTTCCATCCGTTTTTTATAGATTTCAGTTGCTTGGAATGGTTTCAAAGATTTAACTTTTACAGTGACTACATAGCCAGGCATGATTTCCTTGGTATAAGTAGCCCCAACTTGAAGTGCTAAGCTCTCTGTTAGGTCATTTGGTTTAAATTCATTTTTAGCGACCTGGATTGTTTTTGCTCCTGTCCAGTTGGCTACATCTCCAAAGTCCAACCAAGTAATCTGACTAGTCATAGATTTGGGATCAATATCTGTTGTAAAGCCTGGTTTTTCAACTTTTGGAGTTGAAGTTGCGTCCTCAACGTCATCCGCGATCAAGCTTGGATCATTTGCGTCACCAACAGCACGACGAGAACGGCGTTTAGGAGCGTTTTCAGACGCTGGAGCTTCTTGACCTGCTGCAATTTTTTCTTCTGCGGTTGCAGGTTTTGTAGGTACTTCTTTTTCCTTAAGTTTATCATTTACAATCGTTACAAGTGATTGGTAAGATGCGTCAAGTTCAGCTTGGCTTGTAGCAGAAGTAAGTGCATTTTTAGCATTGGCAAGACCTACCTTAAGAATTTCAACGCTCTCGTCTGTCTTGTTGCTGTATTTACCATTTGCCACGTTTGCTTCAATTTCAGCAACGTAAGCTGCCAATTTTTCGCTATTTAGCTCAGGTTTTACTTCAGTAGAAACTGCAGGTGCTGCTTCTGCTTTATAAGTTACTTCTTTAGCAGGTGCTGCTTCTGTAGTTACAGGAGCTTCAGCTTTGTCTACTTCTGTTGTAGCTGCAACTCCGTCAACTTTTTTGTCCTCTACAGCTTCATCCGCACTAACGTTTGCAGCTGTTCCGAGCATTACCAACGTTCCGAGTAAGACCGAGCAAACTCCTACATGAAGCTTACGGATCGAGAATCGACTAATTCGGTCGTTAAACAGATCATTTTTCATGATTTACCTCCATTACCCTTTCGGGAGTGTATATATTGTTATATTTTTATGCGTTGTTTTTAACAATTCTCTAAACAAGCAACGTCTTATTTTAGCACTATTATACTTATTTTTAAAGCTTTTTGCTCACTATTTTGAAAATTAAAAGTAATGTTTTTTTATTTCAATTTACTATCATTTTTTCTAGAAAACATGCATAGAATTTTCAGTATCTATACGTACAAAAAGAGGGATGACCCTCTTTTTGTGCAGACTTATGTGCTTACTCTCCAACTTCAACCGTTTCCGTAGAAGTATCTACTGGAGCTTCTTCTTGTGAATCTGCAAGGAGTGACTCTTCGTTGACTGCTTGTGGTTCAAGGTTACGGTAGCGAGCCATACCAGTACCAGCTGGGATGATCTTACCGATGATAACATTTTCCTTGAGACCAAGGAGATGGTCTTTCTTACCACGAATAGCTGCGTCTGTAAGGACACGAGTTGTTTCCTGGAAGGAAGCAGCTGACAAGAAACTATTTGTTTCAAGTGAGGCTTTGGTAATTCCCATAAGGACTGGGCGACCAGTTGCTGGAACACCACCTGCGATAAGAACATCTTTGTTGGCATCTGTAAAGTCGTTGATATCCATGAGAGTACCCATGAGAAGGTCTGTATCCCCTGGATCCATGACACGAACTTTGCGGATCATTTGACGAACCATTACCTCGATGTGTTTGTCACCGATTTCTACCCCTTGGCTACGGTAAACTTTTTGTACTTCACCGAGGAGGTAAGTTTCAACTGACAAGACATCACGTACAGCAAGGAGACGTTTTGGTTGGATAGAACCTTCTGTAAGGGCTGCACCGCGAGATACTTGATCGCCGACTTCAACACGCATACGGGCTGTGAATGGTACCACGTATTCGCCTTCGCCAGTTTCACCTTTAACGAAGACTTTCTTAGTACGAGTTGAAGCATCTTCTTCGATTGCTGTAACTTCCCCTTTGACTTCTGTGATGACCGCTTCCCCTTTAGGATTGCGGGCTTCAAAGATTTCTTGGACACGAGGAAGACCCTGAGTGATATCGGTATTTGAGGCAACTCCACCCGTGTGGAAGGTACGCATTGTAAGCTGTGTACCAGGTTCCCCGATAGATTGGGCAGCGATTGTACCAACTGCTTCACCGACTTCAACCGCATCTCCAGTCGCCAAGTTGATACCATAACAGTGACGGCAGACACCATGACGAGTGTTACATGTAAATACTGAACGGATGGTTACTTCTTCGACACCAGCATTAACAATTTCACGAGCCTTGTCTTCTGTGATCAATTCATTTGGACCGATGATAATTGCACCAGTTTCTGGGTGTTTAACAGTTTTCTTAGTGTAACGACCATTGAGACGTTCTTCGAGAGACTCAATCATCTCTTTACCTTCTGTGATAGAGCGGATCAAGAGACCACGGTCAGTTCCACAGTCATCCTCACGAATGATAACGTCTTGGGCAACGTCAACCAAACGACGAGTCAAGTAACCTGAGTCGGCTGTCTTAAGGGCCGTATCAGTCATCCCTTTACGGGCACCGTGAGTTGAGAAGAACATTTCGAGTACTGACAAACCTTCGCGGAAGTTTGAAAGGATTGGCAATTCCATGATACGTCCGTTCGGAGCAGCCATCAGACCACGCATACCGGCAAGCTGTGAGAAGTTTGAGATGTTACCACGGGCTCCAGAGTCCATCATCATAACGATAGGGTTCTTAGGGTCTTGGTTAGCAACCAAACGTTTCTCGAGTTTTTCACGGGCAGCACGCCATTCAGCTGTAACAGCATTGTAGCGTTCATCATCTGTGATCATACCACGACGGAATTGTTTTGTGATTTGTTCTACACGTTTGTGTGATTCTTCGATGATTTCAGCCTTGTCTTCAACGACTGGAATATCAGCAATACCCACTGTCAAACCTGCAAGGGTTGAATGGTGGTAGCCGAGGTTCTTCATACGGTCAAGTAGGGCAGATGTTTCTGTCGTACGGAAACGTTTGAAGATTTCAGCGATGATATTTCCAAGGTTTTTCTTCTTGAATGGCGGGTTGAGTTCAAGTCCATCGATAGCTTCCTTGATATTTCCACCTAATGGCAAGAAGTACTTAGCCGGAACACCTTCTGTCAAGTTCGCGTTAGTTGGCTCTTGCAAGTAAGGTAGTCCTTCTGGCATGATATCGTTGAAGAGGATTTTACCAACAGTTGTAAGCAAGATTTTGTGTTTTTGCTCTTCTGTCCATGGTTTGTTAAGGCTATCTGTTGCGATACCAACACGTGAGTGAAGGTGAACATAACCATTACGGTAAGCCATGACAGCTTCGTCACGGTCCTTGAAGACCATGCCTTCGCCTTCACGACCAGCTTCTTCCATGGTCAAGTAGTAGTTACCCAAAACCATGTCCTGAGATGGAGTAACAACTGGTTTACCATCTTTAGGGTTCAAGATATGCTCAGCAGCAAGCATCAAGATACGAGCTTCTGCTTGGGCTTCTTCTGAGAGCGGTACGTGGATGGCCATTTGGTCACCGTCAAAGTCGGCATTGTAGGCTTCACAGACAAGTGGGTGCAAGCGAAGGGCTTTACCGTCAATCAAGACAGGTTCAAAGGCTTGGATACCCAAACGGTGAAGGGTAGGCGCGCGGTTCAAAAGCACTGGGTGTTCTTTAATCACTTCTTCGAGGATATCCCAGATACGTTCATCTCCACGTTCTACCAAGCGTTTAGCCGCTTTCACGTTTTGAACGATATCGCGGGCAACGATTTCACGCATCACGAATGGTTTAAAGAGCTCGATTGCCATTTCACGTGGCACACCACATTGGTACATCTTCAAAGTTGGACCAACGGCGATAACCGAACGTCCTGAGAAGTCAACACGTTTACCGAGCAAGTTTTGACGGAAGCGTCCTTGTTTACCTTTGAGCATGTGGCTCAATGATTTAAGTGGACGGCTACCTGGTCCTGTAATCGGACGACCACGACGACCATTGTCAATCAAAGCGTCAACCGCCTCTTGAAGCATACGCTTCTCATTTTGAACGATGATACCTGGTGCGTTCAACTCAAGCAAACGAGCCAAACGATTGTTACGGTTAATAACACGACGGTAAAGGTCGTTCAAGTCAGATGAGGCAAAACGGCCACCATCCAACTGCAACATTGGACGAAGATCTGGTGGAATAACTGGAAGGATGTTGAGAATCATCCATTCAGGCTTGTTCCCAGACTTGTGAAAAGCGTCTAAAACATCCAAACGACGGATAGCTTTGACACGTTTTTGTCCAGTAGCTGTTTTTAACTCTTCTTTGAGTTCAGCAATTTCTTTTTCAAGATCTACTTGTTTCAAGAGGTCCTGGATAGCTTCGGCACCCATCTTGGCAACGAATGATCCGTATCCATACTCACGCAAGCGCTCACGGTATTCGCGCTCTGTCATGATAGACTTGTGCTCAAGTGGAGTATCCTTCGGATCAATCACCACATAAGCAGCAAAGTAGATAACTTCCTCGAGGGCACGAGGACTCATGTCAAGGGTCAAGCCCATACGGCTTGGAATCCCCTTGAAATACCAGATATGAGATACAGGAGCTTTTAACTCGATGTGTCCCATACGTTCACGACGAACTTTTGTACGCGTTACTTCAACACCACAACGGTCACAAACAATCCCTCTGTAACGAATGCGTTTGTATTTACCACAAGCACATTCCCAGTCTTTTGTAGGACCAAAGATCACTTCGTCAAAGAGTCCTTCACGTTCTGGTTTCAACGTACGGTAATTGATTGTTTCAGGTTTTTTGACTTCTCCATAAGACCATGAACGGACTTTGCTTGGAGAAGCTAGTGTGATTTGCATACTTTTAAAACGATTTACATCAACCACTATTTCTTCCCTTTCTATTATAAGTGAACTACTTATTCTTGTTCAGCAGCTTCTTCTGTTGCTTCCGCCTTTGCATTTTCTTCTGCTTCAAAGGCTGCTTTAGCCTCTTGAGCTGCTCTTTCGCGGGCTTTTTCAAGGTCATCTACGTGGATGACATCTTCGTCCATTCCTTCATCAAGGTCACGAAGTTCCACTTCTTGATCATCTTCGTCAAGGACACGCATGTCAAGACCAAGAGATTGCAATTCTTTTACAAGAACTCGGAATGATTCTGGAACACCTGGTTTTGGAATTGGTTTTCCTTTTGTAATAGCTTCATAAGCTTTCAAACGTCCGTTGATATCGTCAGACTTGTAAGTCAAGATTTCTTGAAGAACATTTGATGCACCATAGGCTTCAAGCGCCCAAACCTCCATCTCACCGAAACGTTGTCCACCAAACTGAGCTTTACCTCCGAGTGGTTGTTGTGTAACGGTTGAGTATGGTCCGACTGAACGAGCGTGCAATTTATCATCAACCATATGGTGAAGTTTGATCATGTACATGACACCAACTGACACACGGTTATCAAATGGTTCACCAGTACGACCATCGTATAGGATAGTCTTAGCGTCGCTATCCATACCTGCTTCTTTGACAGTGTCCCAAAGATCTTCAGAACTTGCTCCGTCAAAGACTGGTGTTGCGATGTGAATACCAAGAGTACGAGCCGCCATACCAAGGTGAAGCTCCATAACCTGACCGATATTCATACGTGATGGCACCCCAAGTGGGTTCAACATGATGTCGACTGGAGTTCCATCCGGAAGGTAAGGCATGTCTTCTACAGGAACGATACGAGAGACAACCCCTTTGTTCCCGTGACGTCCGGCCATCTTATCTCCGACCTTAATCTTACGTTTTTGTGCGATGTATACGCGAACCAGCATGTTGACACCAGATTGCAATTCATCACCGTTTGCACGTGTAAAGATTTTAACATCACGAACGACACCATCGGCACCGTGTGGTACACGAAGGGAAGTATCACGAACTTCACGAGATTTGTCACCGAAGATAGCGTGCAAGAGACGTTCTTCAGCAGAAAGGTCTTTTTCCCCCTTAGGTGTTACTTTACCTACAAGGATATCCCCTTCTTTAACCTCAGCACCGATACGGATAATACCCATCTCGTCAAGGTCTTTAAGGGCATCTTCACCAACGTTTGGAATTTCACGAGTAATTTCTTCAGGTCCAAGCTTTGTATCGCGTGTTTCTGATTCGTATTCTTCGAGGTGAACAGATGTGTAAACATCGTCTTTCACCAAGCGTTCGCTCATGATAACGGCATCCTCGAAGTTGTAACCTTCCCATGTCATGTAGGCAACGATTGGGTTTTGTCCAAGCGCCATTTCACCTTTTTCCATAGAAGGTCCATCTGCGATAAAGTCACCTTTTTCGATGACATCGCCAACTCGAACAAGGGTACGTTGGTTATAAGCAGTACCTGAGTTTGAACGACGGAATTTTTGGATGTGGTAAACATCAAGGGAACCATCTTCACGACGAACTTCTACTTTGTCCGCATCCGCATAGGTAACCTTACCACCATGTTGTGCAATAACTGCAGCTCCTGAGTCATGGGCTGCTTGGTATTCCATACCAGTACCAACGAAAGGCGCTTTAGGATCGATCAAAGGAACAGCCTGACGTTGCATGTTGGCACCCATGAGGGCACGGTTGGAGTCATCGTTTTCCAAGAAAGGAATACATGCTGTCGCAACGGCAACTACCTGTTTAGGAGAAACGTCCATGTAATCTACACTAGATGCTGGATATTCTTGGTTAACCCCTTGGTGACGTCCCATGACAACTTTTTCAGCAAAAGTTCCATCTGCGTTCAATTTAGAGTTAGCCTGAGCTACTGTGTATTCATCTTCTTCATCGGCAGTCAACCAAACAATTTCGTTGGTAACTTTACCAGTTGCACGGTCAACTTTACGGTATGGTGTTTGAATGAAACCATACTTGTTGAGGTGCCCGTATGAAGACAAGTTGTTGATCAAACCGATGTTTGGTCCTTCAGGTGTTTCGATTGGACACATACGACCATAGTGAGTGTAGTGCACGTCACGCACTTCATATCCAGCGCGGTCACGTGTCAAACCACCAGGCCCTAAGGCAGACAAACGACGTTTGTGAGACAACTCAGAAAGTGGGTTGTGTTGGTCCATGAACTGTGACAATTGTGAAGAACCAAAGAATTCTTTGATCGCTGCAGTCACTGGACGGATGTTAATGATTTGTTGAGGTGTCAATACTTCGTTATCTTGAACAGACATACGTTCACGAACATTACGTTCCATACGTGAAAGTCCAAGACGTACTTGGTTGGCAAGCAATTCACCAACAGCACGAATACGACGGTTTCCGAGGTGGTCGATATCATCGATACGACCGATACCTTCAGCCAAGTTAAGGAAGTAGCTCATTTCAGCAAGGATATCTGCCGGAGTGATAGTGCGAACTTTATCATCTGGATTTGCATTTCCGATGATTGTTACAACACGATCTGGATCAGTTGGTGCCACAACCTTGAATTTTTGAAGAACAACTGGTTCTGTCAAAACAGCTGAGTCATTTGGAGTGTAGACAATCTTGTTCAAATCGCCATCCAAGTGACTTTCGATACTTTCGATGACATCGCGAGTCATTACAGTACCTTTTTCAACCAAGATTTCACCAGTTTCAGGGTCCACCAATGGTTCAGCGATTGTTTGGTTGAGCAAACGAGTTTTAATATTTAATTTCTTGTTAATCTTGTAGCGTCCAACAGCTGCCAAGTCATAACGACGTGGGTCGAAGAAACGAGCCACAAGCAAGGTACGTGAACTCTCAGCAGTTTTTGGTTCACCTGGACGAAGACGCTCATAAATTTCTTTCAAAGCTTCGTCTGTACGAGAGTCCATTGGGTTTTTATGGATATCTTTTTCTACTGTATTGCGAACTAACTCGCTATCACCAAAGATATCGAAAATTTCATCATCACCTGAGAAACCGAGCGCACGAACCAAGGTCGTAAACGGAATTTTACGTGTACGGTCGATACGAGTGTAGGCGATGTCTTTTGAGTCACTTTCCAGTTCCAACCAAGCTCCACGGTTAGGGATTACAGTTGAACCGTAGCCCACTTTACCGTTTTTGTCTACTTTATCATTAAAGTAAACACCTGGAGAACGCACCAACTGTGATACGATAATACGTTCACCACCATTGATGATGAAAGTACCCATCTCAGTCATGATTGGGAAATCTCCAAAGAAGACTTCTTGAGTTTTGATTTCGCCAGTTTCTTTGTTAATCAAGCGGAAAGTTACAAAAATTGGTGCTGAATAACTAGCATCATGGATGCGAGCTTCTTCAAGCGTATATTTAGGTTCTTTGATTTCGTAGCCAACAAATTCCAACTCCATTGTTTCTGTGAAGTTCGAAATCGGCAATACATCTTCAAACACTTCCTTCAGACCATGGTCTAGGAAATCTTTAAATGAATCAGTTTGAATTTCAATCAAATTTGGTAAGTCAAGAACTTCTTTGATTCTTGAAAAACTACGACGGGTACGATGTTTCCCGTATTGAACGTCATGTCCTGCCAAGATGATTCTCCTTTGTAAATAAAGTTCCAAGCTTAGTCACCTAAGCTAATAATTATCGTTTAATGGTTCTAAAACCCCTATCAACTTATCCCCCTTGACTAATTTTTCAGAATCTTTAAATCTCTGTTACAGATGCAAAAAATACCGAAAAAAAGCACAAAAAGAGCAGTTAAATCTGACTTTTTTCAGGAGATTTAACTGCTGTGAGCCTTGTCCGGACAATATTTCAGACAAAACCTACGACAAATGATTACTCATATTATACCCGATTTTCTCTAATTTTTCAAGTCCTTTGAAGGATTTTTCTTGCTTTAGTATAGATGGTCTTCGTTTTCTGAAAAGAATGTTTTCAGAGGTTCGTTCTTGAATAATTAGAATCACTTGTATGATATATCTTGCCAACCAACTGAAAAAACGCTTCTCCCTTGTTTGTAGGGTATCATCTAACATACTGGAAAAGCACAAAAAATTTTCTAAGTAAGAAAGAATGCTGATCAATTCAACTTACTTGACAAAAGCACTTCTTAGTGGTTTAATATACCCTATAGAGGTATATTTGGAGGCGCCTATGTTTTACTTATTTACAAAAATTGATAGTATTTCTACCAGCGAATTAGAAGCTAAACTTAAGGAACCGATTCAGCTATTGGACGTTCGGACGCCTACGGAATTCCGTAGAGGTCATATCAAAAACGCAAAGAATATTCCTCTAACCGAAATCGGATCTTACACACCTGCGACAAAAGAAACTCTCTATGTCATCTGTCATTCTGGTGTCCGAAGTAAGATGGCTGCTAAAAAGCTCAAGAAAAAAGGCTATGATGTTATCAACGTCCGAGGCGGTATGATCGCTTGGACAGGCGAAACTATATAGAACTAAAAGGAAGAAACTCAATGAAGATTATCATTGTTGGATGAGTTGCAGGTGGTATGTCAGTGGCGACTCGTCTCAGACATCTCATGGAAGATACTATCATCTCACTAGCTTCTCCTCTAAACCGTCAAGGACGTCAAGTGGCAGACATAATTGCTGGAATGGAGCGCAAAAACAAGGGTAGTATCGGTACTGCTATCGTTCGTGCTTTTGGTATTCCGCTGCTTCGACAGGTCTTAGCGAGCGCACTCTTAATGACAATCAACTCCCATACAAGGCAATTCATGTCAGCAGGAAAGACCACGCTGGTTATTATCCAGGTGCTACTGATATCACCTTAAAGCTCCTCTTTGACCCAACCAGTGGCAAAATCTATGGTGCCCAAGGAGTTGGGAAGAAAGGTGTTGACAAGCGAATCGATATCCTCGCAACAGCTATAAAGGCAAATCTCGCTGTCTTTGATTTACCAGAATTAGAGTTTACTTATGCATCGCCATTTGGATCTGCCAAGGATCCCCTCAATATGCTGGGTTACGCAGCCTTGAACCTTATCGAAGGTCTCAGCGACAATATACAGTGGTACCAGCTAGAAGATGAAATAGCTACTGGCAAGAAATTCCTGGATGTACGGACCAGTAGCGAATTCCAGAGTGGTCGACTCAAAGTCGATACCATTCATATTCCCCTAAACGAACTACGGGAACGCTTGGATGAACTAGACAAAAATCAAAACTACATCGTCAGCTGCCACAGTGGTTTACGTAGCTATATCGCAGAGCGTATCCTCAAGCAAGCAGGATTTACCATCCAAAACCTTGACGGCGCTTATTCACTATACAAAATGGCTAATCCAGAAGGAGTAGAATATGCTAACTAATATCAGCATGGCTGACTTTTATGAAAAATATCAAAATGAAAATCTAGATCTTATCGATGTCCGTGAAGTACATGAATTCCAAGCAGGACATGCACCAGGTGCCAAAAATCTTCCGTTAAGTACCTTGGAGCAAGGCTACAAAGAACTCAAACCTGACCATGAATACCATGTCATCTGTCAAGGTGGAGTGCGTTCTGCCTCTGCCTGTCAATTTCTCAGCGCCCAAGGTCTCACCGTTACCAATGTAGAAGGTGGCATGAATGCCTGGCCCGGTGATGTAGAATAAATCAAATACAAAAAGAGCAGTTGGTTTACTCTAAAGAAAACCAACTGCTCTTTTACTATTCTATCAACTTTTCAAGTAAGCCTTTATTCTGTTACTTCCGTTTAATCAAGTATTTAACTGCCTTTTCCAATCTTTCCTTCTGCGCTTGAGGGTCGCCTAAAGGGTCGTTAATACAAGCTGTTAAATTCTCCGTTATCATCAATTCAATAATACGATCAACACTGGATCGCACTGCTGTTAATTGAGTAATGATATCGACACAATCACGCTCTTCCTCCATCATTTTTTGAATACCTCGCAATTGACCCTCTGAGCGTTTGAGACGTGTAATGTACTTTGATTTTGTCATATCTTTATCCTTAAACGATTTTTCTACATTATATCTCTAATACAGACCTTTGTCAAAAAGAGCACTTATCTTAAAGATAAAACCTCCTAGTTCTCCACTCTGACTCTCGTAACAATACCGTCTTTATCTGACAATGTCAATCCAGATGCTCAACGTTGATAAAACAAGAAAAATCCTCCCCATGTAGGAAGGATTGTTTGGATTTAATGAGCCAACATTTCTTGAGCAATCTCTTGACCTGATAAGCCATCTGGATAGTAGGTTGGCCAGTTGTCCATCTCTTCAAAGAGGGCTTCTTGGCTAGCGCCTCCAAAGAAGATATGGAAATGTTCTGCCTTGACCGGAGCGATATTGTGGTCGCTAAACTGAACATACTTAAATTGTCCAGCATCCACATCAGTCGCTTCAAAGAGGAAGCGTACTCCACGATTGCCTTTCTTATAAGTCAAGATTTTCTTGCCGACATACTTGTAAGTATATTTTTTACTTTGGCCACCTTGGATGAATTCCATAGTGTTATCCGTGATGTTAATCTTAGATACATCAGTTTGATAACCTTTTTGATAGTAAGCTTTGTATTCATCCTTGGTCATTTTGCCAGTCAATTTAGCCTTGTAGTCAAAGACTTGGTCTAGAGTACCATTTTCAAGGAAAGGATAGACAGACTGCCAGTTACCAGCATAATCACTCAGGGTACGGTCCTTAACATCGGCATCCTCAAAGTAGCCATTATGAACGGTTTTAGTTTCCTCTGCCTTTTCTGGTTCAATTTCTGCCCCTGCCTGGTCAGTTGTTTGCTTGAGAGCTTTGAGATTTTTCTCCATGACAGAGATATAATTCTCTCCCGCCTTCATGTCCTCTTCGGTCAAGCTTTCAAGAGGATTTAGAACATCTAACTTCACTCCTGTTTCTTTTGAGAGGGTATTGGCTAGAGCTTGAGAAGCATTTTCTTCAAAGTAGATATAAGAAATCTTGTTTTTCTTGATGTACTCGGTCAATTCTGCCAAACGGCTTGCTGAAGGCTCCGCATCTGGTGAGAGACCTGAGATAGAGACTTGATTGAGTCCGTAGTCCAAGGCTAGGTAACGAAAGGCAGCGTGTTGAGTCACAAAACTCTTTTGTTTAGCATTAGAAAGTCCTTCAGTATAAGCCTTATCCAAGGCTTGCAGTTTTTCGATATAGGCTGCTGCATTTTGTTCAAAAGTCGCCTTCTTATCTGGATAGTCAGCTGAAAGACTATCACGGATAAGTTCTACAAGTTTGATTGCACGCGCAGGAGACAACCATACATGAGGGTCATACTCGTGATGATGATCTTCTTCACCGTGGTCATGGTCTTCCTCTTCTTCACTTCCAGGAAGAAGCAACATATCTCCAGTAGCTTTAATGGTTTTTACTTTTTTCGCATCTAGAGATTCTAACAGCTTGGGAACCCAAGTTTCCATGTTCTCATTTTCATAAACAAAGGCATCAGCGTCTTGAATTTTAGCGACTGCCTTAGGCGATGGTTCATAGTCATGTGGTTCTGTTCCAGCCCCAATCAAGAGTTCGACATCGGCTGTGTCCCCTGCTACTTGCTTAGTGAATTCGTACACTGGGTAGAAAGTTGTGACGATGTGTAATTTCCCGTCTGCCTGTTTTTGATTGGAACAAGCTACCAAGAAAACTGTCACAAGACTTGCCAAAAGTAGGCTTATTTTTTTCATTTACTTCTCCTATTTGATAAAACGTTTGAGTAAGCTGACTAACAAGAAGACAACTACAAAGATAATGGTGATACTTGCACTTGGTGGTGTCTCTGCATAATAGGAAATATAAAGCCCCGCAACCATGCCAAGAAAACCAATGGCGCTAGCAAGTATCATCACTGAACTAAAGTTCTTCCCTAGACGCAAAGCAATACTTGCTGGTAGGACCATGATAGTCGATACCAAAAGTGCCCCTGCAGCTGGAATCATAAGAGCAATAGCCACACCCGTCACCATGTTAAAGAGAATAGACATGGTACGCACTGGAAGTCCATCGACAAAAGCTGTGTCCTCGTCAAAGGTCAGGATATACATGGGTCTTAAAAAGAGGAAGGTCAGGATTAAAACAACCGTTGCAATAACAAAGAGACCAATGACCTGCTCTTGACTAATAGTCACGATAGAACCAAAAAGATACTGATCCAGACTCATAGAACTAGAGCTCTTACCCTTGCTCATCACAATAAGTGAAACTGCAAGTCCTGTAGACATGAGAATGGCTGTCCCAATCTCCATAAAGCTTTTATAAACCGTACGTAGGTATTCAAGGAAGACCGCCGCAATCAAGACAATGGCAATGGTTGAAATGGTCGGAGAAATTCCTAAAACCAAGCCAAAGGCAACCCCCGAAAGCGAGACGTGACTCAGAGTATCACTCATAAGACTCTGACGACGCAAGATAAGGAAGGTCCCCAGAACTGGTGAAAAGAGACTCATGGCAATAACAGCCAAAAAGGCTCGCTGCATAAAATCATAAGACAATAGATTAAGCATGCTCCACCTCCTGGTCACTTTCATGGACATTGAAGCAACGCCATGGGGAATCTTGGTCTCGGACCAGGTGAATATTACGATCTGCGTAGTCCTTAACTTCTTCAGGATCGTGAGTAATCATCAAAACAGCCTTGCCATGATGGTGGGCACTGTGGTGCATGAGTTCATAAAACTCATTCTTGGTACCTGCATCCATCCCTGTCGTCGGCTCATCCAAGATAAAGATATCTGGATCTGAAGCAAACATACGTGCAATGACCGCTCTTTGCTTTTGCCCACCAGAGAGGGAGCCAATGCGTTTATCCCGATGTTCCCACATACCAACAGAGTTTAAACTAGCCTTGATATGTTCCTCATCGTGATCATTTAGACGACGGAACCAACCTTTTCTTGGATAACGACCTGATTTGACAAATTCATAAACGGTACTTGGAAAGCCTGCATTAAAACTTGCAATCTGTTGAGGAAGGTAGGCAATTCTTAATTTTGTCCCACGAGTGTTGGTCTTTGAAATGGTAACTTTGCCAAATCTTGGTTGTAGAATACCAAGACTGGCCTTGATAAGAGTCGTCTTGGCAGCTCCATTTTCTCCAGTAAGGGTGACAAATTCCCCACTATCAACACTGTAATTGATATGCTCAAGCACAGGTTCCTTGTCATAATAGAAGGACAAATCCTCTACTGTGATGTATCTCATTACTTGATTTCTCCTACTAAAGCAGTTAAAAACCGCTGAATAATTTGTTGCTCTTCATCTGAGAATTGACTGGCAACTTGTTCATAAGTCGAGAGGGTGTGCTCATGATGATGGTGATGCTCCTCAGCAATCGGTCGAGCTAGATCTGTCAATTGATAGAAAATCACTCGAGCATCCTTTGGATCCTTAGAAGTTTCCAGCATCCCCTCTTTAATCAAGGACTTAATGGCCTTGGTGACGGCTGCTTGACTGACATTGAGACGGCGAGCCAACTCCGAATTCGTTAAGGACTCCTCTGATAAGAGCATAAGAATATGCTCCTGAGTGTTTGTCAAAGCCACTTCACTCGTGCAATGACCAATCAAAATTTCATGCTGATTTTCAGCTTTCAGGATTACTTCATTTAAAAAATGATCAATGTCTTTTGCTAATTGTCTCATGAACTTCTCCTTTCCTAGTCATCTTTTTCCTAAAACAATATAGATTACCACAGATTGTTTACTGGTTAATTATATCATAAACCAAAAAAGAATCAAGAAAAAAGATGAAAACACCTGAGATGTTTTCATTCTTTAGAATTATTTTTCTTGTTTACGGCTAGTCCAGAGGGCTGTCGCTCCAAGAATCATACCAAGTAGCATCATGAAAATAGATTGCTCACTACCTGTATTTGGAAGTACTTTCTCTGAGACTACTGGTTTCTTAGCAAACTCATCTGCAACCTTATAATCAACTTTTACAGTAGAAGGTTGAGTCGGTTTTGTTGCTTGGTCTTCTACTGGTTTAGCTGGATCTTGCTCTTTACCTTCTTCAGGAAGTTTAAATGTTTTTGAGTCCACAGAAATCGTGCGTGAATTTGGATTTACTTTTTCATACTGAGTCAAATCAGCTGTTTTAAGATAGTCTTCAAAGGCAGCATCCATTGAAGGACCTTCTTCTCTAGCACCACCAAGCATGGTATAACCGTCACCACCTGCTGCAAGGAAGTCATTGGTTGCTAGGTAGTAGATTTTCGCCAAATCTAGTTTTTCATAAAGACCAGTTGCACGATTCTTCACTTGAATAGCCAAGACGCGTTTACCTGCGACTAGGTTTGTATCGTAGTAGACCTTGGCTCCTGAAATCTGTAAGAATCCACCGCTTGGTTCGAGCAATGGTTGACCATTTTCGTCTAAGACAGTTTTTCCTGCTTTATCCACCTGCAAAATAGATCCGAGTGATTTTTCAAACATATCCAGAACTTGCTGACCAGTTACTTGGATTTGTGAGATTGTGTTTCCAAATGGCAAGACTGCAATGACATTTCCTTTTGTAATTGGTTTGTCTTTAGCAATTGTCTCACGCAAGCCACCACCATTTGTCACAGCGATATCTGTTGGATGACTAAATCCTGTTTGACCATACTGGTAGAGAGAATCTGCGACGACATTTCCGAGATTCGTTTCACGAACACGAACATTTTCACGGTCTCCATTTAGTTCAACAGGACTGTTTGAAACGACTTCAACAGCATTTTCAGCATCGTATTTTTGTTTAATGTCTTTGACTAGTTTTTCAACTGTTGGATTGGCTGGTAATTTTTTAGCATCTGCAGCCGCAATCTGAGTTGGATTGCCCAATAGCTGACGAGATTTGTAGGTAATTTTCCCTACATTATGAAGGTAGCTTCCTGTTTGGTTATAGGTAACATTATCCCCATAGGTCGTTGATTCTACTGTATGAGAGTGACCATCGATTACTGTTACGCGTTTCCCTTTCAAAAGAGGGTTCTTAGACAGGGTTTCTGCTAGTGTTGAGCCACGCCAAGCTACTGGCGTTGTTGTATCAACACCCAAGTGGGCTAAGACTACATAATGCTTATAATCCTTACCTTCCGACTTAGCCTTGGCTTGAACTTCTTCAACGACCTTATTAACCTCTTCGATTGGCTCAGTAAAGGTTACCCCTTTAACATTTTTAGGGTGAGTTTTCGTTGCTGTTTCCGGCGTTGTCACACCTATCACTACAAACTCATCGCCTTCAACATCCTTATTCTTGTCAACAATAGTAGAAGCTTGGAAGAGACGAGCTCCGTCTACATATGTATTTGAGCTTAACAAGGGGAATTTCAAAATTTCTTTGTATTTTTTAGCTTCATCAAGTCCGAAATCAAACTCGTGATTTCCTACAGCCATGGCATCATACTGCATCTCGTTAAGAATCTTAGCACGTGCCTCACCTTTTGATGAGTTTGAGATAGGAAGACCCTGGAAAGCATCACCAGCATCCACTACCAAGGTGGTCTGGTTGGTTTTTGCACGCTCTTGTTCAATGACTGTAGCCAACTTAGCGTCTCCAATGACTCCCTTTTCCTCTACAATACGACCATGGACATCATTGGTGTGTAAGATAACAGTGTCCTTTTCTTCGCTTTTAGGAGATTCAGCAGGAGCTGACGGGGCTTCTGCAGGTGCAATCGCTTCTGAAGTTACCGAAGTTTCCGGTACCGCAGGGCTCTCAACAGGAGCCGGAGTCGCCGACGGAGCTGGAGTCGTCGACGGAGCTGGAGTCGTCGACGGAGCTGGAGTCGTCGACGGAGCTGGAGTTGCTGCGACAGCTGAACTTTCTGCAGGAGTTGTTGCTTCTTCAGCGAATACTTGTCCAGCTAAGAAGGCTGGAGCTAATAAAGCTGTAGATAGGATGGGTAATAAGAACTGTTTCTTCATTTTGAAATCCTTTTCTTTTCTTTTTCTCTTTTATATTATACGCTATTTCTAAAAATTTTGAAACTTTTGACCTATTTGCATCTTAAATATTCACCATTTAAACAAAAAAGCTTGGATTAAAATCCCAAACTTTTAGCTCATTTTATTGAAAATCTTTGATGTTACCATCGTAATCCGCCCAATCTTGGCTAAAGAAGCGGTCATTCATTTGGTAACTAGGTGCTGTTGTTGGATTGCTCAAAAAAGGATTTACAACCTTATCAAACGCCAGCCAGCCTAACCAACCGATATGAATCGTATCCTTGACAAAATAAGGTTCATCACCGTTTTTTGAAAAATCAGCAATATTGGTAAAACCTTGACTTTCCAACTGGTAACGAATTTTTTCGACAGAGTGTTGATACATTTCTTCACTCAAGCCTGTGTAGTCCATCCATTTTTTATTGACAGGTTGAAAGACAAAGAGTACATTCACCTTAGATTTGGCAAATTGATCGAGCACTAACTGCAAATCATTGTATTCCCTTGACTGGAGGAAGTTGTAATTTTTTTGATACCCTTCCCACTTTTTTATATCTTTCTTTAGTTGAGTATTGTAAAAGTGGTTCTCCATTCCCAAATCATTATTGGTCGTGTTTTCTTCTGCATCCTTACGTGCAATATTTTCCAATTCTTCATACGAAAACTGACCTGGGAGACTGCTCAAATATTTTTCAATATGATCTTTGTACTTTAATCGACCTCGAATCGAAAATTGACCAAAAAGGGCAGCTTGTCTTTCATTGAACTCGGCAGAGAGATTAACCACCGTTTGATCAAAATCTGACAATTGTTCATTCTTAGCCAGCTTCTCAACAATCCTCTTCATCGGAACTCTTCGATTTTGTTTTAAGAGTCTATTAGCCGCATATTGAGAGGCTACATCCCCAGATTGATTCTCTAAAAAAGCAGTCAACTGATCATTGTTAAAATAGGTTTGAAAAGTAACCGGATCTTGATCTTCCTTTGTAAACCACTGTGGAGAGATTACAAATACCGCTTGTTTATTTTCAAGTTCAGATGTGATTTGTTGCATCCCAAAATACTGACTAAGAGAAGCGGCTCCTGCCTGCCCCATAAAATAAGGACGGTAGGAGCGGTTATACTTTTCAGCCAACACTCCTGGATGCATACTATCAAAACGAATCCATTCACTCGACCCAAAGAAAGGGACAAAACGCATATTAGAATCCGTGAGAGCTCTCACTTTTTGGCTTCTCTCCTTAAAGCTCTCCGTACTAACAGAAGCCGCAGAGTATTTTTCCTCCATGAGATTATGGCTTGTTGTACCTGGATAAAAAAAGATGAGTAGAAGAACCAAAAATCCAGCAATGAAGATAGGCCCAAAGATCAGCCACAAGCGTTTAAGCATTCTTTAACTCCGTAATCCCTGCTACGATTTTATTAGCCGTATTCCAATCGTCACGACCAAATTCTGTAACCGGGACACGAATATCAAAGCGGTTTTCGATTTCCACAATCAATTCAACCGTTCCCATACTGTCTAAGACACCTGCATCGAAAAGATCTTCATCCATCATGTCAGAAACATCTTCCATAAATAATTCATCGATAATTTCAATAACTTCTGATTTGATATCCATTTTTAAATTTCCTTCTATTTTTTAATTCCATTTATTTTTTAAACCATAAATCATTCAAAAATCCCGAAAAGATTAAGAATGAAACCATTACGACATGGAAAGTTATAACCATGCCAAGCAACTGAATCCAACGGTTCTCAGGAAAAGGTGGTTGCCCTGCTTTTTTCCGTTCTTTATTGAGCATTTTTTTCTTTCTGACCCAGGCATCATTCATCACTAAGCCTATCCCATGAAAGAGTCCGTAAGCGATATAAAACCATGTTATCCCATGCCAGAACCCCATAAGTAGCATGTTCAGGACATAGGCAACACTTGAAGTCACATTTCGATTCTTAAAAAGCTTCTTTCTCGTTATCACCATGACCATGCGCATAAAGACAAAATCACGGAACCAGAAGGATAAACTCATGTGCCAACGATTCCAAAACTCTTTCAAATCTCTTGACAGGAAAGGTTTGTTGAAGTTAATCGGACTACGAATTCCCATCAGATTTGAAATAGCTATAGCAAACATAGAGTAACCTGCAAAATCAAAGAAGAGTTCCAAACCAAATGTGTACATGATGGCCACTACATAATAGTTAAAGACGCCACCTGTTTGTAAAGCTAAATTCTTTAGCGGTGGTAATAAAATCTCGCCTAAAATATGAGCTAGGATAAATTTATACAGAAATCCCCACATGATATATCGAACGGACTCGGCTAGCATATCTAGCAACTCATCGCGCTCTGGTATCGTCTGATAATTTTCATTAAAACGTTTGAAACGATCAATAGGACCACTTGAAAATGTCGGCATAAAGAGAAGAAAACGCAAATACTCCCATATTTTCAAATCCTTAATGACTCCATCTCTGAGTTCGATGATAATCCCCACCGAACGAAAGGTCAAATAAGAAATTCCCAAGAACCCAAGCAAAGACTGCGTTCCATTGATAGCTGGCTGCACCTTGACAAAGATAATCGGAAGGAGGGACAGAAAACTAACGAGGTAGAATACCCACTTGCCATCCTTACTTTTTCGATAGTGCCTGTAGAAAAGCAGGAGCAATATTTCCCAGCACAGATAAATACCCAAGGCAGCTAATTGATTGGTCTTGCCTCCCGTCAGCATAGTGACTATAAAGAACAGACTAACCAATATTTCATACCAGCCAAAACGTTTTTTGAAAAAAAGACCGATAAAGATTGGCAAAATAGCAGTAATCACATACAAAAAGTACTGCGGATTCCCATAAGGCTCAATATGAGGAAGCTGTTTAAGAAGCTCCATCATCTATTGTTTACCTCACTAATCAACCCTTTGATGTCGATTTTCCCATTTGGAGTTAGCGGCAAGCTGTCACGGTAGAGAAATTTCGAAGGCATCATATAAGACATCATAATATCTTCCAAGTCTTCCTTGATCGCTTTGGTAATATCAATCTCGCGCTCAAATTGTTCTTTGACCCCATCTTTTAAGATAACATAGGCCAAGAGATTTTGAACCTTGTGATCTTTATTATAGCGCGGTACCGCAACAGCCGAGTCAATGTACTGAGATTTGTTCAAATTTTGAGAAACATCTTCTAGCTCAATACGGTAGCCGTTAAACTTGATTTGGAAATCCATCCGTCCACCGTAGAGAAGAAGGCCTTCATTCGTCATAGTTCCGACATCTCCCGTATGGTAGGCTGGCAGACCTTCAAATTCGAAGAAAGCTTCTGCTGTTTTCTCAGGATTATTCATATAACCTTTTGAAACAGCCGGTCCAGATACGATGATCTCACCTTGCTCACCATTTGGCAATTTGTTTCCTTCCTCATCAATGATGAAGGTTGGAGAATCTTCTTTGGTATAACCAATTGGCAAGCGTTTAAGTGTCGCTAGCATCTCATCTGTGATAGCAACCGCCGACAAAGCAACCGTTGCTTCCGTTGGGCCGTAGGCATTGATGATGCGTGCATTTGGGAAACGCTCACGCAGTTTTTGAGCCGTTTTAACCGTTAACTCTTCCCCATCAAAGTAGAAATGGGTAATGCCTGGCATCTTTTCAGCATTGAAATCTTCAGATAACATAGCCATATCTGCAAAAGATGGTGTCGAAGTCCAGATAGCAATCGGGAGAGAAAAGATGGTTGCAAAAAGTTGTTTGAAGTCTTGAGTAATGGCTGATGGGAGGGCAAAAAGCGTGCCTCCAAGAGCCAAGGTTGGTGCCCAATACATGACAGACAAGTCAAAGGAATAGGGCGGTTGCGCCAACATTTGCGGACGCTCTGGCGTCGCAAATTCCTTGTCTGTAATCATCCAGTTGGTGAAGCTGAGCAGGTTATCATGTGAAATCTGCACCCCTTTTGGTTTCCCTGTCGTCCCCGAAGTAAAGATGATGTAGTAGTTATCATCCCCTTTGACCGGATGTTGCAAATCATAGGCATGCTGAGCCGCATAAGCTTGACGCACTTGCTCCAAGGACATGATTGGAGCAGCTGGGTTTTCAATTGGAAACTCATTGATGGCGATGATTAAGCTTGGCTCTGCTACTTCAACAATCGCAGACACGCGCTCCAAGGCAGAGTGGCTATCAATTGGGATATAGGCATGGCCAGATTTGGTCAAGGCCACAAAGGTTGCTAACATTTCATATTCTTGGCCACCAAAGACCACAACAGGTGACTTTTCAGGAAGTCCCATTTGGTCAAGATGAGCTGCTAAGCTATCTGAATCAGCCTTCAATTGGCCATAGGTATGCTCTTCTCCAAGGACATTGTAGACTGGAAAATTAGGCTGCTTTTGAGCATAATGCTCAATGGTTTCAATCATATCTACTATTGGTTTATTTGACACAATAGGGGTTCTCCTTTAAGTTAAAATTCATTATAGATAAAGCTACCTTGAACCTGACCGAGATAACTAAAAAAGTAAAGCAGGCCCAAGAAAATGATAAAATACAAGGCTGTCCGACCAAGAAAGAGGTAGAGTTCTTTTCTCTGTTTCATCAAGAAAAACCTTTCATTCCTGTAATTTTCAACTAAAATAAAATCAATTTCTTACTAACTTATTTTCTGCTATTATACCACTTTATAAACTATTTTTTCAATTGTTTTCCGTCCATTTCCACTACATTTCAACATCATTAAATTGTTCCATATGATACCTTCTAATGATAGCTTTAATGCTTTCCAGTATAGATTATATTGGGAGCTACAACAAAGTAGGCTCTATACTACCTATAGAGGACTCCCCACTATAAATATTATAGAGCCTTATCTTATGTCTCACTTTATCGATAGAATCCCCTTTATCTAGAGATTTTTATAATATGTAATCTTAAAATTCACTATAGATGAAATCTTGAATGTTCGAAAAATCAGTTACAAAACAGTAGATTACGATGCTTAAAATAACTGTGTAGAAAAACAAGGTCCACAATAGTAAACGATGTGTGTCAGTTAGTTTCATTTGCAAATTTGTAAAGTTCTTTTTCAACTTCCATCCATCCTTTCACCCCAACGTGCATCACGTCAAATAAAAAGTAATCTTCATACTCTTTATTTCCATAGTTTAACACCGTAGCACCGTGGCTTTTGGCAATACTTTCTATTTTTTTGTAAGTTTCTTCACGCATTTCTCGTGAAACACCTGTGTAATCATTCCATTTACCATTTACAGGAAAGATAATGACTTCAACTTCAATTCCCAATTCCTTAGCAACTGTCAAGAAGAGTTCCATATCTGAATACTCTGGTGACTCTATGTAGCTCAAGTCTTTGTTAGAATCTTTCAAAGAAGCATAGCGGTCTCTCAAGTAGGTATTGTAGTAGTTATTATCCACAGCATAATCATTGTTATCTGTTTTCTTTTTAACTTCTTCTACAAACTTCTTCGTCATCTCCTCCCAATTATAATCCGGAGTTTCATCTCCTAGTGCAGGATAGTCTGATTTGGCATGATTTTCATAGAATTTTCGTTTAAGTTTAAAGGAATAAACGTCATTGTCAAGCTCCAACAGTTTTTTATCAATGATTGTTCCTTTTCCTTCTATGAAATAGCTTTTATACTTTTTATAGATATCATTTTGTTGTTTGTTTCCTTTGGTAATCTCAATAATGCGATTAATCAGTTTTTCTTTCGTTTCCTTACTGATTTTCTCGTTACCTAACATGTGAAAAATATGTTCCTGAGAGGCCTTGTTTAAGAAGGCGTCTTGATGAGTCCCATCCTTTTCGAACCATTGAACAGACTCGACTATGGCTACTTTTCGCTTGCTCATAGCCCCCTCAATCGAGCTCAAGGTTGTAGCTTGAATGATATTTTGAGAGTAACTGGTTCCTATCTGCATAATGTTAAAATCATTGTAGTTAAAAATTTTATTGGGATGGTAATCTTCATTTATCGTCGCAACTAACTCTGAGGAACCCATTAGAACTAGTGTATTGGGAGTGATATTATTTGTTAGAATATCTCTACTTTTATACTTTTCATAAGAAGTGCTGTAGCGAATACTATTGTCCTTGACTTTATAATAGTCGTCAATCTTCTTGACATATGTCACATTTAAAAGAGCAAGAGTCGCAATTACGAGCACAAGCGATAGTAAAAATGCTTTTAACTTAATCATCTTGTTTTGTCCAATCTCCTTGTCTTAGCAGATCTCTTTATCTACTTAGAATTGCTATAATTATCTTATAAGGTTCACCTGAAAAGATAAAGAAGCCAACCATAACTAAATTCATGGTCACAAACCAACTTATTAG
Source organism: Streptococcus sp. oral taxon 061 (assembly GCF_964211575.1). Lineage (GTDB taxonomy): Bacteria > Bacillota > Bacilli > Lactobacillales > Streptococcaceae > Streptococcus. Next base: position 26,170 of record NZ_CAXOQQ010000010.1, read on the forward strand.
CTTGTACCAAGTTTTATTTTTATGTTTCTTATAAAAAGTGCTTTTCTTTTGATAAATTTCAAATCCAGACATCAAGATTCCATGGTAAAAACCATAAGCGATGTAGTTGACACTAATTCCATGCCAAAATCCCATAACCAACATATTGACCATATAGGCATAGGCTGCATTGTGTAATCTATTCTTAAAACATTTCTTTCTGATAACCTGCATTAAAACTCTTGAAAATACGAAATCTCTCAACCATGTTGACAAGGTGATGTGCCATCTAGTCCAGAAATCCTTGATATCAATACTCAAGAAAGGTTTATTGAAATTCATCGGTGTCTGAATACCCAAAACGTTACTGCTTCCAACAGCCATCAAACTATACCCCGCAAAGTCAAAGAACAGATAGAGAGTATACAGGTACATATATTTGATTGAGTAGACAACTGTACCAGTATTGCTTAGAGCAAGTAGTATCTGGTAAACATAGGTTGATAAAACAACCTTGTAGAGAAGGCCTAAAACGATGCGATAAATACCATCACCTGCTAACTCTAGGTAGTCTTTTCTAGGCATGACTTCATTGATCTCTTTTAGAAATCTTCTGCTACGATCGATTGGACCAGAACTAACTGTAGGGAAAAAGAGTAGAAACTGCAGATAATCTTTTACACTGATTTTTTCTTTGATTAAACCATCCGATATTTCTAGCATGATCTGAATGGTCTTAAAGGACATGTAGGAAATCCCAATAAAAGCCAATAAATGTAGCTGGGTTATTGCAAAGACTTTATTGACCACTAAAGGTAAAATGGATAACATAACTAGAGGTTTTAACCGTTTTGAATCCATTCTTTGTGCTATGAAAACTAGGACATATTGGTAGATGATGAAAGCCAATAGATAAACAACCATGGATTTACTCTTACCATAGATGGCTCCTGCAAATAAAATTGACAGACTTAAAATATAATAATCCTTACGCTTGCCAAAATAGTTTAAAACAAAGCCAATCAGTAAAACCACAAATAATAGAAGGAAAAACTCATTCCCCTCAAAATAATTCATACCAGATGGACTCCTTTTCTCTTTTTCTCATCTCCTGATTTGTCATTTTAGGATTAGTCCCTATCATATTATCAAGGATAATTAACTTTATTAATTATATCATAATTTAAAAACTATATATCTCTATTATCCAATTTCCTAAAATAAAAAAACAAATGACTCTTACCACTAAACCCCAATAACGAGACAAAATTATTTAAACAACAAATATAATTCAAGACCTAAAAGATTGATGAATGAACTAGTGAAGTACTCTGTTTTTTAGCTGAAATAATAATTAACACCAGTATATAAACTTAAAAAAATCAAAACGACCAAAATGAAGTGAGGCAGCGCTCCTTATTTTGGTCATTTTTGGTAAGTTATGTTTATTGAGATATAAATATTTGGGTTTTATTATCTTAGAAAAGTGAAAATACGAGAACTGCTAGGGCTGCACCGATAACAGGTCCCACAACTGGAATCCAAGCATAAGACCAGTCTCCATCGCCTTTGTTTGGAATTGGCAAGATACTGTGCATGATACGAGGTCCAAGGTCACGCGCAGGGTTCAAGGCACAACCTGTTGTCCCACCTAGTGATAGACCAATACCGACAATCAAAGTCCCCACTGCAAAGGTGCCGATACCTGCCTGAAAATCATAAAGCCCCAAAGCAAAGATTGTCAATACCAAAACAAAGGTGCCAAGGATTTCACTGATTAAGTTAGAAACTGTATCCTTGATGGCCGGTCCAGTACTGAAGGTTGCCAGGATATTGCCTGCATTTTCTTCTGCCTCATAATGCGGTTTGAATTGCAACCAAACCAAAATCTGACCCAGCATAGCCCCTGCGAACTGAGCTAGGATGTATGGGAAAACGGAAGCCCAAGAGAGCGTTCCTTTTAAGGCCATCGCAAACGTTACAGCTGGATTTAGGTGGGCTGGGCTGAGCGTGCCAGATACAAAAGCCGCAACGGCTACAGCAATTCCCCAACCCATAGTAATCACAATCCAACCTGCATTGTTGCTCTTGGTTTTAGGAAGAACCACACCTGCAACAACACCATTTCCTAGAAGAATCAGGATTAAAGTCCCCAAAAATTCTCCAAATAATTCTTTCATCATATCGTTGTCTCCATTTTAAAGAAGGAGAGGGAAGGCAAGGAAGGCTTGTCTCCCTCTCTTCTAGTTTTTCTTAATTTTTCAATTCCGCTAGATCGTTGTTAGCAAGGGCTGCTTCAACATCCGCACGGTAAGCTGCTTTTTCTTCATCAGACCAGTCATAGAATCGTCCCATTTCATCCAGAACTGGCTCCACAATGCTATCCAAACTATCACGCATAAAGAGCATGTGGTTGGTACGGCGAAGGAGAAAGTCAACTGGGCTCAGAGCCAACTCATTGCGCATTGCATAGTGAAGGGACAAGGTATCTGCCAAGCTGAGTCCGGGCGCTTGTTCCAAGCTGTGAGCAAGAGCAAAGACTTTCGGTGCATTTGAACCGTAGAGATTTGCTAGGTAATGAGCTTCCTTGCTATCCAAGCCACGTGACACTCCAAGTTGAGCAAAGGCTTCAATTTCTGAGTCCACATTTGCTGGGTTCAATTCTCCACCTGAAACAGGGTAAGTCTTAGAGTTGATGAGTTTAAAGCTACGGTCAAATTCTGCTTTGAGAATGTCAACCACGCGCTCCATAGCCCCTTCAGCCATCTTACGGTAGTCTGTGATTTTACCACCAGCAAGGGTCAACAGGCCATTGTCATCACGGTCCAAGCTCGAACCACGTGAAACTGCAGATGGGTCCAAATGTTTCTCAGATGTGCTACTTTCAAGCTTGCTGACAGCAGACTCAACATCTTCACGCGATTTTTCTTTCGATAGATAAGCCTCGACAGTCGCAATCAAGTTATTGAAGCTTTCATCGCTAATGGTTCCGTTATTTCCACCATTGTAGTCAGAAGCGCTATTGCCTGCGATCAATGGACGAAGACCAGCCCAGCTGCTTTCAATATCAGCAACGGTAATGTTTGCTTCTGGGAAGCGGTTGTTGACAATGCCAAGTAGATAATCTACATCTTCCTGCGTCACTTTTGGATGTTCCAAATCACCTGTGTAGTCTGTATCGGTTGTACCAAAGTAAGTCTTGTTTTCACGTGGGAGAACAAAGACCATACGACCATCTCCCAAACCTGTGTCAAAGTAAACTGGCTGTGAAACCTTGATCTTGCTTGAGTCCACCACCAAGTGAACTCCCTTAGTTGGACGCATTTGTGAGAATTGCGTTCCCTTATTAGACAGATTGCGTACCTTGTCGCTCCAAGGACCTGTCGTGTTGATAACCAGACGAGCCTTGATATCAAAGACTTGGTCTGTCAACAAATCACGAGCCACGACACCTGTAATCTTACCACTTTCGTCAAAGAGGAAGCCTTCTGCCTTCACGTGGTTGGCAATGAGGGCACCATCTTGGTTGGCACGTTTGATGTTTTCGATCACGAGACGCGCATCGTTGTTACGGAAGTCAAGATAAACTCCACCTCCTACCAAACCTTCTTTCTTCAAGTTTGGCTGGCGTTCCAAGACTTCTTCTTTGCTCAAAACCTTGTTTGCAGCAGGCGTATTGTTAACCCCTGCCAATAGGTCGTACAAGTCCATGGCTACTTTGAGACGGAAAAGGCTAAATGTTGCTCCATCCTCGTCGTAAACTGGCAAGAGCATTGGATCTGGTTTTGGAATATGTGGAGCGACTTGTTGAACCACCGCACGCTCAGAAACTGTATCTGATACCACTTCCACGTCGAATTGTTTGAGATAACGTAGACCTCCGTGGACCAATTTTGTTGAACGGCTAGATGTTCCTTCTGCGAAGTCCTGCATTTCAATCAAACCAGTGTCAAGACCACTGGCTGCTGCCTGCAAAGCTACACCAGCTCCTGTAATCCCGCCACCAATAACCAAGAGATCCAAGGTGCGTTCCTGCATTTTTTTAATTGATAATTCACGTGTTTTCTTTGAAAATTCCATATTTACACACTTTCTATCTGAGTCACTTTATTCTTCCAATATTAGTCATCTACTTCCGCAAAGACTTGAGTTGCTTTCACAGCCTTCTTCCAGCCCTTATAGAGTTGTTCCTTACGAGATTCGTTCATCGATGGTTCGAAAAGTTCTCCTGTCTCGTTCAAGAGTTTCAACTCATCCAAGTCCTTCCAGTAGCCTACTGACAATCCTGCCAGGAAGGCTGCCCCTAGGGCAGTTGTTTCCAAGTTTTTAGCGCGTGCGATATCAATTCCCAAGATGTCAGCTTGGAACTGCATGAGGAAGTTGTTCATGGCTGCACCACCATCTACCTTCAAGACTTGGATAGCTGTCTGAGCATCCACTTGCATGGTGTCAATGATGTCACGTACTTGATAAGCGATAGATTGCAAAGTCGCCTTGATAAAGTCTTCTTTAGTTGTTCCACGAGTCAAGCCAAAGACAGATCCTCGAGCGTTTTGGTTCCAGTATGGTGCCCCTAGACCTGTAAAGGCAGGTACGACATAGACTTCGTCATTATTGTAAGAATTAAGAGCATATTTTTCAGACTCTGGTGAGTTTTCCACCATGCGAAGACCGTCACGAAGCCATTGAATGGCACTTCCTGCGATGAAGATAGAACCTTCCAAAGCATAGTAAACCTTGCCGTTAATACCATAACCAATCGTTGTCAAAAGGTTGTTTTCAGACAACTGCATTTCTTCACCAGTGTTCATGATGATGAAGGAACCAGTTCCGTAGGTATTTTTAACCATACCAGGATCAAAAGCCAACTGACCAAAGAGGGCTGCTTGTTGGTCACCTGCCATACCAGAGATTGGCACTTCTCCACCGTAGAAATGGAATGGAGCTGTCTTGCCATAGATTTCAGAGTTAGAACGAACTTCTGGAAGCATAACCTTAGGAATATTGAGGATTTCCAAAATCTCATCATCCCATTTAAGATCCTTGATGTTATAGAGCATGGTACGAGCTGCGTTTGAGTAGTCAGTTACGTGAGCTGCGCCGTCAGTCAATTTCCAAACCAGCCAAGTATCAATGGTACCAAAGAGCAATTCACCCTTTTCTGCTCGCTCTTGAGCACCTTCTACATGGTCCAAAATCCAACGAACCTTAGTCGCTGAGAAGTAAGCATCGATGATCAAACCAGTCTTCTCATGGAATTTTTCCACATAACCTTGGCTTTTTAGTTGTTCAGCCAGAGGAGCAGTTTGGCGTGATTGCCAAACGATAGCATTGTAGATAGGGAGCCCTGTTTTCTTATCCCAGACGACAGTTGTTTCACGCTGGTTGGTAATCCCGATGGCTTCGATTTGACTTGGTTTCACACCACTTTCGATGAAAGCACCCGCAATAACTGACTGAACAGAGTTCCAAATTTCATTGGCATTGTGCTCTACCCAACCTGCTTGAGGGAAAATCTGAGTGAATTCTTTTTGGCTAGAGCTGACCTTCTCGCCTTTTTTGTTAAAAATGATGGCACGAGAACTGGTAGTTCCTTGGTCAATAGCCATAATGTATTTTTCTTGTGACATGTGCTGTCCTCCTGATAAAATCTTGAGGGGGTTCCTCTTTACAGTAACTAGTATACAAAATAAAGCGCTTTCCTGTTTATCAATTTTTTTAAAATTTTAAAAAAAAGTGAGGAGATTGTGCGAATTTCACAAAAAAGACCTGAAAATTCAGGTCTTTTAGGCAAATAGCATCTGACGGATCGTAGCTAAATCTTCGATGTCCAAATCATTTTTCAAATAGTAGACGGGTGTTTGTTCTTTCTTATGAATGGGGTTATTGGTAACCAGCAAATCATAATGACGAGTACGGTCATAGGCTTCAATGCTAATGAAACGATTGTACTCCAAATATCGTTTTAAAAGGGCTGACATTCTCGAAAAAACAAGGAAGCCTGCTGTTAGATCTAGCCCTATTCTCAGATGCTTGCCTATATTTTCTGCCATATACTCCATCAACTGAAGCCATTCCCAAATGATTTTTTTATCCAGATCCGTCCCCTGATGAAAGGCTGGCAAGGAGGCGAAAATTTTCTGAGCAATATCTCGAAAGTCATGCTCCATCAGCAAATAAGGGTGGCGATGCTCTATCTGATACTTGTATCGATCTTGCAAGATATAGCCCTTGTATAGATAAACTTGACCACAAAGTTGACTCAGTTCATAAGTGATATGGTCCTCTGTATAGTCCCCTAATAGCTTCTCCTTCTTCATTTCCTGGATCATTTGTGTCAGTAAAGCCGCAAGTTCTCCCCCAAATCCGAGTATGTACTCCATGGTATGAAGGGGCAAAATGCGATGAGACAAGAGGAAAGAGAAGAAAATCATCATCTCCCCATCCTCAGTTCCTAGAGGAATGTGCTGCCCACCAAAAAAAGAAGAAGCCTTGCCAAGTAGACGAAAGTAGAAAATATTGTCAAAATAGCCCCGCATTTTTTCTTCTATAACATGAAATTGACAGGCGTTAACCCGAAGGCGCTGTTGACTGATATGAGTCCAGAGAACCAAGTCTAATTTCTGACCCGAAGACAAGCTGGCACCGCAGATTTCTTCTAGAGTAGCAATATCCTGCTTTCTCTCCGCTTTCTGCATATGACTTTCCCACTCCTGACTGGACCAGACCTTGCGGAAAAGGCAGAAATAAAAGTAACGAATCTGATGCTCTGGACCTCGCCAACGACCATTTTGGATGGATAAGTCAAACTCTGACAAAATATGATTCAAGCTAGACAAATGGCGACCAAGCGTGGCCTCGCTAATCATTAATTCTTGAGCCAATTGATGGGCTAGGAACTGTTGGTGATAGAGAAGGTAAACCAAAATTTGGTACTTAATGGCATTGTCTAGAAATAAGCTCCGAATCTCTCTCCCCTTTGTGGCAGTACCGACAGACAGACGCAGGCTTTCATCATCCAAGTGGATGGTCAGCTCTAACCCTCTTTCTAAAGCATTTTCGTTAATTAGAGAGATATACTTGGTTAAGGTCGCCTTTGAAAAACCTGTTTCTTCCATGGCTTCCTTGACTGTTGTCTGCGAATCTTGTAATAAAAAGGAAAGGACTAAAAATTGACCAGATTCGGCTTTTTCCATCAAATCACCTAAATACATTTGTTACCCCTTTCATTTTCTCCTACAAGCATAGCATAAATCTTTCAAATGCTGAAATAATCTGTTTCTCATTTTATTTTAAAGCTGATTTCCTCGTCATTATTCCATAGAAACAGCAAACACACCACTCCCTCTTTGGGCATTTTTATGCTAAAATAGTAGCTATGGATAAAATTATTAAAACTATATCAGAAAGTGGATCTTTTCGTGCTTATGTACTAGACAGCACTGAAACGGTCCGCACTGCTCAAGAAAAACATCAAACTCAAGCTAGTTCAACCGTAGCACTTGGCCGTACCCTTATCGCTAGCCAAATTCTCGCAGCCAATGAAAAAGGAAATACCAAGCTAACTGTCAAGGTTCTTGGGACTAGCTCCCTCGGTGCCATTATCACAGTTGCAGATACCAAGGGTAACGTCAAAGGCTACGTTCAAAACCCTGGTGTTGACATCAAAAAGACTGCAACTGGTGAAGTCCTAGTTGGGCCTTTTGTCGGAAACGGTCAATTTCTCGTTATCACAGACTACGGTACTGGAAATCCCTATAATTCCATGACGCCTCTTATCTCTGGAGAAATCGGTGAAGACCTGGCTTATTACTTGACTGAAAGCCAACAAACTCCATCTGCAGTGGGACTCAATGTCCTACTTGATGAAGAAGACAAGGTCGAAGTTGCAGGTGGTTTCTTGCTCCAAGTATTGCCAAATGCCAAAGAGGAAGAAATCGCACGTTTTGAAAAACGAATCCAAGAAATGCCTGCTATCTCTACACTTCTGGAAAGCGATGACCATATTGAAGCCCTTCTCAAAGCAATCTATGGTGACGAGCCCTACAAACGTCTGTCCGAAGAAGAAATTCGTTTCCAATGTGACTGTAGCAAAGAACGCTTTATGGATGCTCTTGCCAGCCTTCCAAGTTCAGACCTTGAGGAAATGAAAGAGGAAGACCATGGGGCAGAAATCACTTGTCAATTCTGCCAAACAACTTATAACTTTGATGAAAACGACCTGGAGGAACTCATTCGTGACAAATCTTAATACACCTTTTATGATTGGGAACGTCGAGATCCCAAACCGGACGGTCCTCGCACCCATGGCTGGCGTGACAAACTCAGCCTTTCGTACCATCGCAAAAGAGCTCGGAGCGGGGCTCGTTGTGATGGAAATGGTCTCTGACAAAGGTATCCAATACAATAATGAAAAGACTCTTCACATGCTTCATATCGATGAAGGGGAAAACCCGGTTTCTATCCAACTTTTTGGTAGTGATGAAGACAGCCTCGCACGCGCAGCAGAATTCATCCAAGAAAACACTAAGACCGATATCGTCGATATCAACATGGGCTGCCCAGTTAACAAAATCGTGAAAAATGAAGCTGGGGCTATGTGGCTCAAGGACCCAGATAAGATTTACTCTATCATCAACAAGGTCCAAGCTGTCCTTGATATCCCCCTCACTGTTAAAATGCGGACAGGTTGGTCGGACCCATCCCTAGCCGTGGAGAATGCCCTCGCTGCTGAAGCTGCTGGTGTTTCTGCCCTTGCTATGCACGGTCGTACACGTGAACAGATGTACACTGGCCATGCGGACCTTGAGACTCTTCACAAGGTTGCCCAAGCTCTGACAAAGATTCCATTCATCGCTAACGGTGACATCCGTACTGTCCAAGAAGCCAAACAACGTATCGAAGAAGTTGGTGCTGACGCTGTTATGATTGGACGCGCAGCTATGGGGAATCCTTACCTCTTCAATCAAATCAATCATTACTTTGAAACAGGAGAAATCCTGCCTGATTTGACCTTTGAAGACAAGATGAAAATCGCCTACGAGCACTTAAAACGCTTGATTGACCTTAAAGGTGAGAATATCGCTGTCCGTGAATTCCGTGGCCTAGCTCCTCACTATCTCCGTGGTACATCCGGAGCTGCTAAACTCCGTGGAGCTATTTCACAAGCTAGCACTCTGGCTGAGATTGAAGCCCTCTTGCAATTAGATAAAGCTTAAAAGTTAATAAAAACCCGTAACCTCCACTGAGTTACGGGTTTTTATTAATTTGAGCAAAGTCTTAACACTAGCTTTTATGGTTGAACCAAGACAACACTAGAAACTGTACCATCCGCACCTGTTGTAATTTGGATGACTTTTCCGCCACCAATCTTAGCATTATACTTACCATCGTCAAGAGTGTAAGCATAACCTCGGATAGAATAGTTTTCTTTCTTTCCATCAGCTGTTTCTACTGTGAACTGGCCACTTGGTGAAACTGTAATGGTTTCGCCATTTGCTCCCTTCCAACTTCCTGCTGCTGCTGAAAAATCACCATCAACCATCGTTAAAACGCCTTTGTAACGTTTATTGTGTTCTGCCTGCTGATCCTGTAATTTGCGGTCAGTTGTTGGATCATAAGTTGACTGGCTTGCTTGATTAGATTGATTTTGTGAAGCTTGCTGATTAGAAGATGATTGGGCTGGGGTTTCCTGTTGCTGAGGCGCTTGGGGAGTTGGTGCAGCTTGGTTAGATTCTTGACCCTGAGTTGTAGGACTTGAAGTTTGTTCAGAGGAAGCTTTAGCTTTTTCTGAAGTAGTGGTGCTTGTTGAAGCTTGAGATTTACTATCTTTGTTAGAAGAACTTGCCTTTGAACTTGACGTGGTTTGTGTTGTTTTATTAGCATTGTCATTTTTAGCTTCTTCTTTTTTATTACCACATGCTCCTAAAAGCAAAGTTGAAGCCAATACGGCAACTGCTAGTAAACGAATGGAATGTTTTGTTTTCATGATGTGCCTCCTGTGTAATCTTTTCGAAATATTATGAAATACTTCTGTAATGTTATTGTAATATTTGTTTTAGGGTTTGTCAACTATTTATATATGCTTTTGGTTTTTATTTATATTTATTCTTTTTAATCCTCCTATCTCTATTATTCGTTAAAAATTTAAAAAACAGGAAATTTTTCCTACTAAAAATACTATATTTTACAAGTGTAATCGCTTGCATTTTTTTCTTGAAGGACTATAATAAAATTGAAATAGGATATTGGAGGTGTAGGTTTATGTCAAAGAAATATTACAAATATCTTCCCTGGTTGATTATTGGTGCTTTCTCTTCTTATGGGGTTGCTACTCATTACGCTCAAACAACATTTGATTTGTTCTACTTAACCACTATTTTCATGATTGTTTATGTGGCTCTAATGTACTTACACGAACATTATTTAAAATATAAATACAAAGATTTATTCATTCGAATCATGAGCAATTCTAATAAAGATAAACATCCTTAAACAAAAAGAGGTCGGGAAAATCCCGACCTCACTTTTTTATGACTAATAAGTCTTTGACACGATGGCTGAATTGACTTTTGATACAAACTTTATTTTCTCCATTCTCAAGCTCAACCAGTCATCGGACTTGTTGAAACTTCTCAGGACTGAAACTAGGAAACCAAGACTTGGGCTATCGATTTCTGCTCTCAAGCTTTTTATTTCAATCGATAGGTTTTTCTTGGTTTCTTTTTAGGCACTCGTTTGAGCCCAACTTCTTCTACATATTCACCGTATTTAATTAGAAAGTTATTGCTGACGATTGGTCGTCCTGGGTTGATGAGATTGACTAATTCGGTTCCTTCATAGACAGTGAATTCCTCCTCTAGCAGATAGAGAAAGGTCGGATTCCAGTCTAGACGCCCTTGGATTCGTTTAATAGACTCTTGGATAATGGCATAATGGTCAAAGGCGAAGGCTTGCTCCCCCAGCTCTAGTCCCTCTAGGAAGCACTTACCCGTCTGAAAATCAACATCGACAAAAACCACATCCTTGGCATCATCACCAGCTTGAACGAGATCAAGTACGCGGCTAGGTAGATACACCAAGTGGGCGATAGTAACCGTCCAGCCCCGCGGATCACGACCTGGAGTAGATACTGTCATCAACTGTTCGATTTTTTCCAAAGGAAGGTCAAGGTTAACCTCCTCTCTCACTTCACGCTGACAAGCATGGGCAGCATCTTCCCCTTTATCCATAAAACCACCGACCAAGGCCAAACAGTTCTGATAAGGATGGGCCTTACGGCGGATTAGTAAGAGTTTGATTTTCCCTTCCACAAAGCAATAAGCTACCATATCCACCGTCACGCTCGGTTTTTCATACTGAGGAAGTTCCTGTTTGTAGTACCAGTCTAAAAATTCCTTCTCAGTCGCATGAATCTCAAAATATTCTCTCTCTGTCATTCCATCCGGGATTATCGTTTCAGTCATCTTATCCCTCCTTGACAGCCTTAGTCCATTGGTACCAACCGACTAGACTATTGATGGTGTAGACCCAGTACATTCCTTGGATATGAATGTTTTCACCCCACCAGAGGTAGATACTAAAGAGATTGGTTGCAATCCAGAAAATCCATTGCTCACGGTAAAGACGTGTCATCAAGAGCTGACCAACACCATTGGTCGCATCGGTAACACTGTCACGGAAAGGACGAGCACTGCTGATACTTTGGTAGGCTAATCCCATGCCAATCCAGATGATAGCAGTCAAGGCCAAGTACTTGAGCCAATCAATCAGACCGAGTTTCTTAGCTTCAAAGTGAGACTCCTCTGGTCTTCCTTGCTCATTGATCCGATTAGACAACCAAGTATAGAGACCAATAGGTTGCATGACAAAGAAATAAACTGTTGTCAAAACTTCACCGTAGAAAGTCGCATTCATAGCTAGGACCAAATAGATTGCAGAGTTAATAGCTCCAAAAAGGTAGTTACTAGCTCGACCTTCAGCTACTAAGATAACGCAGACAATCCCTGTCCAAGAGGCCAAGAGACCAATCCAGTCATGACTTTCTGTATTTTGTGTAAACTCCAGAATAAGAGGAACACTTGATAAAGCAATCAAATAGAGCCACTGGAAAAGACTACGGCCCACAAAGAGGTCTTTCCAAATCAAACGCATAACTCCTGCAAAACCAATTTTACGAGCTTCTGCGTGAACATTTTTAAAGTTTTCAATAAATCGTGTGATTTTTTCAGTTATTTTTTTCATTTTCTTCTCCTAATCTGCTTGGTAAATGGCATCAATAGCTACTTTTGCTGCTTCATAATTTCCTAGATAGTCATCAGCTAGATAAACATGAGGGATATTGCCTAGATATTGCTCCCTCATCATATCCAAATGCTGAGAAAAACTGTGACGGATATGCTCTTCTGCCATGGTCATGTCGCGAAAACCATCATTGACATAAGAGCCAATAGGTTGCACAAAGAGGATTAAATCCCACTTTTCCTTGGCTACGATGGAAACAAAGAGATTATCAAAGGTCTCTACGGACAAGTCCTCCTGCTCTTCGCTTTCCATGTAGTAATCGTAGTAGCCCTTGGTTACTAGTGAGTTGGTATCTGCAATGACTAGGCCTCGATTGGCATTGCTATCGATTAACTTGGAAGTTTGATCATATTGGCCCAAAAGAAGGTAATAATAATCTTTGGGGGTAAGCTCATCATCTCGGACATTATTTTTTATCTGATACTCACGAGCATACTCCAGACTGACTGGCGCGTCATAAAAGCGAGCTAAATCCTTGGCTAGAGTTGTTTTACCATTACTAGCACTTCCCATAATCAACACTTTTTTCGTAAATTGACGGCGGAAAGGTTGAGCGATATATTTCCAATATTTGCTTGGATTTTCACGAATCATGCTAGCTGAAATTCCAAATTTTCTTTCCTGTAGAACAGTCTCGAAACCACGTTTGTCAAGTTCTGCCTGATATTCAGGCTCTCCTACAAAAAAGATAAGCTCCTGACCAGTCTGGTCATAGGAAATGGCCTGCAACATCTGATCCAACCACTCCTGCCAGCCCATTGGATAGCGTGGAATATTGGTTTCGTCAAGTTTACAAACAGAGGTCAACTCATCATCTCGAAAAGCTTCACGAATATAGCGAAATCTCTTTTGTAGTGTAAGCCCTACCTGTTCACCACGATCTCCCTTATAACCTGAAACTACCACCCATACAGCATCACATTGACGTTTTGCTCTTTGGATTAAATCAATATGCCCCTGATGTAAGGGAGCAAAGGTGCCAAAAACCACCGCTATACTCTTTTTCATATCTGTTCAACCTTTTTATAACTTTTTATATTTTATATTATAATTCATCTCCCTGTGTTTGTCAACACTTTTTTATTATTTTTTATAAAAACGTTGCCACCTGATATTAATTTTATACTTGATATACAAAACTTGAGCAGGAGAATTCTGTTTTGAAATCCTTAAACTAAATGCAAAATCCAAGTCCTTATTTAAGTAACAACTTTTCAAAAAAGAGGCTGAAACAACTTGTTCCAACCTCACTTTTTTATACAATATCAAATTTCAATTGACCAGCTTTGACACCAATCTTAAGTGTCTTACCTTCTTTCAGTTCACCTGTAAGAAGGAGTTCTGCTAGTTTGTCTTCTACTTCTGTTTGCAGAGTTCTGCGCAGTGGGCGAGCTCCCATCTCTGGATCATAGCCCTTCTGAGCTAGAAGTTTAAGGGCAGATGCTTGAAGTTTCAAGTCTATCCCTTTTTCTGCCAGGCTTGCAATCAATGGTTTGACCATAATCTTAACCACTTCCTGCATATCTTGACTTGACAAGCTATGGAAGACTACCTTCTCATCAATACGGTTGATAAACTCTGGACGATAAGCTTTTTTCAACTCTTCAAACATACGTTTTTCCATACTCTCTTGATCAAAACGAATATCTCGAGCTCCAAAACCGACTGTCTTATCATCACGAAGGGCTGTCGCACCAAGGTTTGACGTCATGATAATAATGGTGTTTGAAAAGTCAACCTTGCGACCCTTACTGTCCGTCAAGACACCATCATCCAAGACCTGCAAGAGCACATTAAAGATGTCTGGGTGAGCCTTTTCTACCTCGTCAAAAAGCAAGACTGAATATGGTTTGTTGCGAACCTTCTCGGTCAGCTCTCCACCTTCTTCATAGCCTACATAACCTGGAGGAGCTCCGTTGAGACGGCTGGCTGCAAATTTCTCCATGTATTCACTCATGTCAAAGCGGATAAGGGCAGATTCGTCATCAAAGAGGACTTCTGCCAAAGCCTTAGCCAATTCAGTTTTACCAACACCTGTTGGTCCTAGGAACATAAAGGATCCAATTGGACGTTTGTTATTGCGAATACCTGATTGATTTCGGCGGATGGCACGACTGATACTAGAGACAGCTTGTTCCTGTCCAATCACACGTTTATGCAGTTCAGCTTCAAGGTTTAGATACTTCTTGGCATCCGTTTGTGTCAATTTTTGAACTGGAATACCTGACAAGCGACTCAAAGTTGTCAAAATATCAGATTCTTTTACGACATCTTTGTAAACAGGTGCTTCCTGCTCTTTTGAAATGAGTTGCGCTGCTTGCTTCCATTTGCCATCCATCAAGGCCTTATCAGCTGCCGTTAAACCCGACTCATCTGATTTCACATGTTTCGATTTGTTTTGGACTGTCGCTGCGGCCTCATCCAAAAGGTCAATCGCTGAGTCTGGCAAGTGACGGCTTGTCAAATAGCGATGCGCCATTTTAACAGCTGTTTCGACAGCATCGTCTGTAATTTGGACATGGTGGTGCTTCTCATAAGTTGCCTTTAATCCTTGTAAGATAGCCATACTATCAACCACGCTCGGCTCCTCAATCATCACTTTAGCAAAGCGACGAGAAAGGGCTGCGTCTTTTTCGATATGTTTTTGGTATTCTTCCTGAGTGGTTGCTCCGACAGTTCTCAGAGTTCCACGTGCCAAGGCAGGTTTTAGGATATTGGCCGCATCCAAGGTCGAGTCAATCCCACTTCCTGAACCCATAATAGTATGAAGCTCATCGATAAAGAGGATAACCTTACCATCTTCCTCGATATCTTTGATGATATTGTTCATACGTTCTTCAAAATCCCCACGGAAGCGAGTTCCTGCAACCACATTCATCAAATCGAGTTCTAGGACACGCATCTTAGCCATTTCATCTGGCACATCTCCATTGGCAATACGTTGTGCAAGGCCAAGTGCCAGTGCTGTTTTACCAACACCTGCATCTCCAACTAGAACGGGATTATTTTTGGTCTTACGGCTCAAGATTTGAATCATACGAGAGATTTCTAGATTACGTCCGATAACTGGCTCCAACTTACCTGAACGAGCTTGCTCTGTGAGATCATGAGTGTAATCTTCCAAACCACCACTTGGAGTTTGAGGCATGCCCATCATATTAGCCATGGAGTTTTGCTTATCTGCTACTGAGCGATGGCGCTGACGCAGAGCTTTCAAATCTTCCTTTGTCCAACCAGCACGCGCTTCAAGACTACGACGAAGTCCAGCAATCTTGACTTGGTCCTTCTGGTCTTCATAAGAAAAGCCAGCTTTTTCCAAAATGCGAGTAGCTAAAGCATTCCCGTCATGCAAGATTGCGTAGAGAAGGTGCTCAGTTCCCAATGCTTTTGCATGTACAACGGAGGCAACATGTTCCGCCTCCAACATCAAGACGTTTAAACGATAAGAAAAAGGGAGTTCTTGATAATCTTCCTTGTGGCTATAGTTGGCCTCTGTTAATTCAACAGCGACCTCCTCTAAACGATCAATTTCATATGGAAACTCGTTCAAAGTTGCTCCAGCAACACTGTAGCTATGATTAGCCATAGCAATCAGTAGGTGCCAAGACTCCAGGTAGTCTGCTCCAAAGCGACTCGCCACTAGAAAGGCACTGTCTATACATTCTCTCAATGCTTTTGAATATTCCATTAAATTTTATTTTCCTTTTCTATCTACTTCATGCAATATCTGACGAAGCATATTCGCACGAATATAATCAGCTTCCTCGCCCAAAACACGATCTGAGGCCGTTGCAACTAACAGATTCATCTCCTGACGAGTCAAGAGTTCTTGTTCAAATAAAAGTTTTAAAACATCTTCAAAAATGACTTGGTTAACCTCATCACCCACTGAATACAACAAATCACGGAGCATATCATGATGGTTAGAGAATTCAATTCGACCAATCCGAATATAGCCTCCACCTCCTCGCTTACTCTCAACTAGATACCCTCTACTCTCTGTAAAACGAGTTTTAATCACATAGTTAATCTGGCTAGGTACGACTTGAAAGGTATCCGCTAGCTGGCTTCGTTGCAATTCTACGATACCAGATTGTTCTAAAATCGCCTTGATATAGGCTTCAATATGGTCTGATGTATTTTTAAATTTCATAGCTTGCTACCTCCTTCTTAAACTTTGACTATCTTTGACTATACTAACATTTAAGAATCCATAAGTCAAATTTTTAGAGCTCAAGCCTTGAAAATACTGAGTTTATTTAAAAACACTTAGGCATTAAATCGCCTTAGTTTTTCTTGAAAGTTCCTAAAAAATCCTCAAAAAGAGCCCTAAAAAGGGCGTATTTTGACGAGTTCAGCAAGTAAGAAATTAGCTCATCAAATGACGTTGCCTGATATTCCTTTTCCCCAATCACTACTATAATGTCATTAACAGATTTTGGGAAAACCCAACATTGTTGACCATTATAATCAAAAGAAGCTTCCCAACCGTTACTATATAATTCCATTAAGTCATCTATTATGGCCATATATATCCTTTTTCATATTGTTTTCTACCAAATAAGGCAGGCAAAGGCACTCCGATTGCCCTTAGCACTACGAAATTACTTTAATTGAGATAATATCACTTTCAGGGAGAGAGCTCTGAAGGTTCATTAGACCTTGGATTAGCAATGAGAATCGTAATTTCATCCTGTTCATCATTGTCCATTTCATCAACAAAATCAATGACAAGCCCCTTGATAATTTTACCATTATTAGTGACTACCTGAACTCTTGATCGGAGATAAGTCCATAGCCTTTTACTCATTTTCTACATCCTTTCTAGCCCAATTGCTAGTTTTACTTGAGCCATTTTATGTAAGGATTCTAATCTCCTTAATACTACCTACTAT
This sequence comes from Streptococcus sp. oral taxon 061, assembly GCF_964211575.1. Taxonomy (GTDB): domain Bacteria; phylum Bacillota; class Bacilli; order Lactobacillales; family Streptococcaceae; genus Streptococcus. Next base: position 43,347 of record NZ_CAXOQQ010000010.1, read on the forward strand.
CAAACCATCAGCAAACTCTTCGTCTTCCCCAAATTTAGCTGTCAGCTCAAGAAAAAAATCATAGTAATCAACAACATAGCCATCTACTCCTCTTTTTAGCATATCTAATATTTGTTGACTGTATTTCATCGCCCGCTCCTACTGATAAAAGAAATATAGTATATCTTACTTAAAAATAACAAGTCCCCTGATAAACTAACCTGCTATTTTTCTTTTCTTAAAAAATATTATATACTCAAGCAAATAAAGGAACTGGTTTGACAATCAATAACCTATTTTATGCTATAATTTAAGTAATGAGAGTTACTACCTCCTACATTAAAGGCTTCGGCTGTGGGGGGTGTGTGCTCTCTATTTTTTATGCTTATTATCTTCAGCTAATTATTGTAAAAGATGCCTCTTTGAGTTATAATTTAGATAAGAAAGAAGTATGGCTTTCCCGCCCAAAAAGCTTTATAGCTGTGGGAGAGTCATGCTTCTTTTCTTTTAAAAACGTAACTGGCTTTCTCTAGGTGCTTATTCATATTCAATTATTTCACCGATATAATTCTCATCAGAAGCACTTTCAAAAGCGATCATATACTTAGAATCGAAGGAAGGAACAGTTTCGTATTCAAAACCTTTTAGCCTTATTTTCCGACAGATAATAGTTCCATTAAGTCCCTTATCTAATTCTGGATCTAAGTACAGAATTAAATAGTTCCCAAGTCTATTTTGACCGACAACTCTATTAATTGTCATGGTATACCTTCCTTTTTTTATTATATCATATCTAAAAGACTCTATCATTCATTAGTAATATTAACTAGATTAAAGTATAATGATACTATAACTCTTGCAGAAGCTAAGAAAGCCTATCTCAGGAAAGTTTAGAAAGATAAGAGAATTTAATTTAAAAGCATTTAGTTCTAGCCAATTAATATTTCTGGTTTCACTATTTTAAAACGATAATTAGGAGTAGATAATTATGAATAAGACTGGTAGAGAAAACGTAGTAATGATTAATGATGAAGAATATGTACATTGTCCAGTTTGCGGAACTTTAACTGCTGTTTATGATATTTGTGAACATTGCAATTGGCAAAACACAGGGGAGACCAATATTGATGGAGGTCCCAATAAGATGACACTAGCAAAAGCTAAGGAAGCTTACCTTAAGGGAATTCCAATAATATAACAAACTATAGTACTACAAAATCAGGAACAGAAAAATGGAACTTAGATAGTTTAACAATAAAGTTGTAACGATTACAGACGTTGATAACCAGACCTTTGAGGGAATTTGTCTTTTTGAAGATAAGGATACTTTTGATGAAGAGTATGATGCTTTATCTGTTAAAACAGGTTTACGATGGATGAGATTGTTTGAAAATGATATTTTAAACGTTAAAATTATTAAAAAAATTAACTAACCTAAAAGCCCTTAGATTTTTTCCAAGGGCTGATTTATTTGCAAGGATAGGCAGGACTGTCGAGGCTCCTGCATTTCTCGACCCACTAACTAAGTAGCGCGTTGGTGACAGATTTTCAACCTCTATCCTTCGTATCTTAATTATTTCACAGTATCCATCAAAAATTAATTATGAGAGAGGCGACTGAACATCAAAAATAGTCTATTTGTATTTAAGCATGTTTACTATTGTATATAATCTTTATCAGTCATATTATTCAATGCTTATAAATAAATGCAGAATTTATGACTTTCTATCCGAGAAAAAATCTCTCCAGAAAGGATTTTCGCTATCAAAAATTTTAACCTCTTCTTCCGTCATATTGTGAGGATAGTCAAGAAAAAGGTTATAAATTTTTTTCTTATCAAAGCTGAACAGAAACTCTCCTATAACACCTATTCTATAAATCCACCAAACTTTTGAATCTTCACTATCTTTGTAAAAATCACTGTACCCTTCAAGATTAGACTCCGAAAAAATAGGTTCATCTATTTCATCGAATGGGTCTTGTTTGCTGTAGTCATTTAGTTCATTATTTAACATCATTTAGGGCCTTTCCATCATCTATTGAAATAAAATGTGACCATATTTTGATTTTATGATACTTGTGGAAAAATTTCATCCCATATATCCACTAAACTTTTCCCGTCAAAAACTTTAGCTTCCATTGCTTCATCAATTGTATCAAACTGCCGACCTTCATAATCATAACCAACGACACATATGCTCGATAAGAAACAAGCACCTCGGCCATTAACATTAAATTCAAGATCTGTATCTAAATATTTTTTAATTTCATCTTTTTTCATCACAACACCATACCTCAATTATATCACTTTTTATCTATCAGAATTTCCATTTATAGACAAAAAAGAGCTGGCAAAGTAGCAACCTCACCAACTCCCTATCTTTCTAATTATTTAAGCCCAACTCCGCTAAAATTTGCCGTTTATAGGCAATTTTTTGAACTTCCTTGTCTTCAGTTTCAGACCAGTCGAGTTTGACTTCAGAAACAATCTGCCCAGGGCGATTTTTCAAGATATAGATACGGTCGCTAAGGTTAAGAGCCTCCTCGATACTGTGCGTAATGATGAGTGTCGTCAGGCCTAGCTGTTTATGAATATCAAGATACCAGGCATGAAGCTCCATCTTAGTCATCTCATCCAAGGCACTAAAGGCCTCGTCTAAAAGAAAGAGCTTGTGCCCGAAAAGATAGGTCCGAAGTAAGGCTACACGCTGGCGCATCCCACCGCTGAGTTCATGAGGATACTTGTCCCGTACGGCCGTCAACTGAAAGGTAGCAAGGATTTCATCCGCTTTGGCAATAGCTTCTGCCTTATCCACCTTTTGAATCAGGAGAGGCAGGATGATATTTCCTAGCACCGTCTTATGTTCCAAGAGGAGATCCTTTTGTAGCATATAGCTCACGCGCCCCTTAGGATTTTCCTCTCCATCAAGAATGATTCGCCCTGACTGGACTTCTAAAATACCTGCAATCAGGTTAAAGAGGGTAGTCTTTCCTACACCACTGGGGCCTAGGATAGAGACAACTTCACCTGAAGTCACTTGCAGGTTAATATCCTCTAAAATCTTTTCATTGTCGTAGGCATAGCTTACGTGTTCTAGTCTAATTTCTGTCATTATTTTACAAATTCGTTAGTAAATCCTTTATCAGTCAAGTCTTCCTTGAGGATTCCATTTTCCTTATCCCATTTGTAGAAGGCATTCCATCGATCAGCATCAAATTGTCCCCATTTTTCCTTATCACTTGCGTATTCTTTTGACAAGTATTTCTGAGATTCGATGACAAAGTCACGTTTATCCTTTAACTCAGGGGCATTCTTGATCAAGATATCAGCCGCTTCTTCTGGGTGATCCATAGCGTATTGGTAACCTTTTTTAATAGCTTGGATGACTTTACGAGCTTCTTCTTTATTGTCTTTCAGATAATCGTTGTTAGCGATGATAACTGGTGAGTAGTAGTCAAACTCTTTTACATAGTCTTTCAAATACATAAAGTTTGCATCCACACCTTGAGATTTGGCTAGAATTCCATCCCAACCGTAGTAAATCCAAGCAGCATCAAAAACGCCGTTAGCAATCGGTGTGATCGAATTTGAGTCGTTATTTGGTACTTTTTCAACCTTCTCGAAGTCTCCACCTTGAGATTCTACCAAGGTTTTCAACATAGCAAGCTCAGTCGGGTCATTCCAGGTTCCGTATTTCTTACCAACTAAGTCTTTTGGACTGCTAACATTGTCAGACTTACGAGAGATAATCCCTGATGTGTTGTGCTCTACAATCGTTGCAACGGCAGTAATGCCTGCCCCTTTTTCCAATTTCTTAGCCATGTAATCTTGGAAGTAGATAGCAAACGGTGCCTTACCGTTGATAACTAAGTCTGACGAGCTTTCTTCAGGTGGCAATTTCAAATCAACATCCACTCCAGCTTCCTTGAAATAGCCTTTTTCCTTGGCTACATAAAGCCCTGTATGGTTGGTATTGGGTGTCCAGTCTAGGATAAAGTCAATTTTTTTGAGTTCTGCTTCTTTGTTATCCTTAGAAGCAGTTCCTTGGCCACAAGCCACAAGCACGACAGCCACAAGTGCTGTTACAATCGTTAAAAACACTTTCCATGTTTTCTTCATTTTTATTTCCTCTTTTCTTTTTCTAAAACGCTCTATTTTAAGCACGTTTCCATTTAATCACATATTTTTCACTAATATCGACCAACTTCATACCCAAAAGGCTGATAATCGACACCAGAATAATAATCGCAAACATGGTATCATACTGAAAAAGTTTTTTAGACTGAATCATGTAGACACCAAGTCCTTCAAAGCCTCCCAACCACTCGGATACAACTGTTGTGATAAAGGCGTAGGAGACACTGACCCTCAATCCTGCATAAAAGTAGGGCAGGCTGACAGGGATTTTAAAATGCCAAAGGATTTGCCAAGGATTTGCTCGCATCAAACTAAACAAGGTCAGCATGTCCTTGTCACAATGCCTAAATCCATCCAAAATACTGACGATGATAGGAAAAGTTGTCGTCAAGATAATCAAGACAATCTTGGGCAAGATTCCATAACCTAGCCATAAAACTAGAATGGGGGCTATAGCAATTGTCGGAATGGTCTGAACAACTACCATCATAGGGTAAATCAAGTCATTGAGCCACCCCAAACTATCCATAAGAACGGCCATGATACAGGCTATTAAAACACCCAATACCAAACCTAGCAAAGCTACTCTCAAGGTTGCCCAACTATGGTACCAAAGAAATTCTCTGTCACGAACAAAAGACTGGAGGATTTCAAGTGGTGTCGGCAAGATAAACTTTGGTAAGAGTTTTAACAAACCCGCTGACTGCCAAAGAGATAAGACACCCAAAAATCCTAGCAAACTAATGTGCCGTCTCATTATATTTTTCAAGTTTCTCATCGATGCTTAAAATCTCTCCTACATTTATTTTCACATTGGCAAAAACATTGTCTGCCCCTTGACCAGCTACCTCCAACGCTTCTTTGAGAATGCGCATGAGCTCATCAAACTCTCCTTCCAAAACCGTTTCAAAGGGTGCCACCACCATGGTCACTTCTTGAGATTGCAGATAAGCAATGACCTTATCAATTACAGCTATGCGGTCAATCCCCTGTGACAGGGGCAGGACTTGTAAAGCAATGCTTGCTTTCATTAAAACCTCCTTCTAAGTTACAGTTTTTCTTTATAAAAAAAGAAAAACCTCTTCCATATATGAAAAAGGTGCAAAATTAGGCTAAGTTTCGTTCCCTACGCTGGCATTACCCAGATCAGGTGCGGTCGAAGTTTAACACTTCCTCTCAGACTGTACACAGACTCCCATATATTATATGGACATATGATAACGAAAAATAAATAAGATGTCAAGGAAACTGCTTACAGAAAAGAGAGTGGGACAGAAATCGGTAATTCGTTAGAATTCGATTTCGTCGTCCCACCTCCGCACAGTTGAGTAGGGCTGTAAAAGCTGATGAAATCAGCGTAGTAAAGCCCACTCAACCACTGCGTCTTGCTCGACAATCCAAAGAAAATTGAGAGGCTAGGACTTTTGTTCCAACCTCTCCTCTAATCATCTATTCTCAGTTAATTCTTTCAATTAAAGCATAGGTGCAAATAACTGTGTTACTTCTTTAATCATCATTTGATACCATGTAGGGTTTATGGTATCCGAGAAGATTTCTTGAGATTGTTCAAAAATCCCTTCAAAATCTTTGCCAATATCCGCTATTGACTCTGTTTTGTAGAGTAGTACTGCATTTTCATAGTGATAAACCAAGCTACGATAATCCAAGTTAATAGTACCGACAGCCGCGAATCGATCATCAACAATCATTTGCTTACTATGGATAAAACCAGGTGTGTATTCAAAAATGCGAACACCCGCAGATAAAAGATCTGGATAAGCTCCCCGTGTTACAAGTTGAATGAGTTTTTTATCCGGTATATGGGGCGTGACTATTCTCACATCTACGCCTCGCATCGCCGCATTTTTTATATCCTCTGTTAAATCATAATCGATAATGAGATAAGGCGTTGTAATATAGACAAAATCTTCTGCTTGGTTAATCAGATTTTGATAAACAATCTTCCCTACCTTAGTTTTATAGATTGGCTTAGGTCCACTGCCATATGGGATACAAAGACCGCTACCAAATCGTGTCTGATTTTCCAAATGATACTGATCAAAGTCACTAATTTCCCCACGGTTGATGTACCAGTTCATGAGAAATAGTCTGGTAAATGCTTGAGTCGCCGGACCATCAATCCGAATCCCACTATCTTTCCAGTGTCCAAAACGTTCAATATGATTGATATATTCATCTGCAAGATTGATTCCTCCAGTATAGGAAATTTGTCCATCAATCACTAATATTTTCCGGTGGTCACGGTTATTATAGGCCACTGTCATACGAGGAATCACCTTATTAAATTTATGAGCATCAATCCCTTTAGAACGCAAATAAACAGTATAATCCCCAGGCAAAGTCACCATACAACCGATATCGTCATAGAGCATCTTGACATCGACTCCCTGAGCTGCCTTTTCTTCCAGAATTTCGAGTATGCTATCCCACATCAAACCTTCGTCGACAATATAGTATTCAAGAAAAATAAACTTTTCTGCTCTTTTAAGATCCTCCAGCATCTGTTGCCACATTTCCTCACCACTTGCGAAAAATTGTGAATCTGTCTGGTCATAGACTTCTGCATTACTTTCCATATGTAGCAAGGCATTGATAATTCCGTAAGCTGGTTTGTCTGTCTCCTGTAGTTGCAAATGGAGTTGGCGCCCATTATTCTCATGAAATGCAATAGAATTCAATTCCTGGAGTTGTTTCAGTTCTTTTTTTGATAGTCTTCTCTCACCGAACATGAGATAAAGCAGTGGACCAAACACCGGTACAAAAGTCACAATCAACCAAGTCACTTTGCTTTCAGGTGACATCGAACGATTGACAATCGCTATAACGGTTGCTACGCTAATCAAAAATACAAGAGTCACCCAAATAATCGGAGCAATCTGGCTCATGTAAAGAATAATTCCGAAAACAAGAAATAATTCTATCAGGATAATCGCAATACTAAAGCCATACTTGGACATTAATAAGCGAAATTTTCTTATTCCCATATCTCCCTCTCAATTTCTAAGTCTACTCCCTGATTCAACATCTGAAAACGCTTGTTACCTTCTAGTATACTTAATTTCATAAAACTTATCAAGCTTTTTCTGTATAGGCCGATAGTTCTACGTTTAAAATTAATTTAAAAAGCAGGCCACTTATATGTGCCTGCTATTATTTTACAATTTCAAAGCCAACATATTGACCGTCATACCAGCTGCAGTTCCCATTAAGAAGATGGTGTCTCCTTCCTTCACATATCCGTGATCGAGTGCATAGGCCAAACCAAAAGGTACAGCAACGGAGACCATATTTCCATAATCAGTAACAAGGTTAAGGTACTTGTCTTCATCTACACCCAGTTTTCCCATGACCAAAGGAAGAGCGCGACTAGCTTGGTGGGGAATAATATAGTCTACAGCATCTTTAGAAATACCAGATTTCTCTTGGAATTCTTGGAACATTTCTGGGATGACACGAGCAGAAAGCAAGAGAATTTTCTTGCCTTTCATATCAAACATAAAATTTGTCTTGGTCTCTTCAGAGTATTCTTTTGGTTGATAAGAAGTCAAGCCTCCACGAATCTCTGTATCGTGAGATCCCTCTGACCAAGTACGTTGAAGGCTTGCTATCACTCCCTTATCCTTATCACTTGATTGGAAAATAAAGGCAGCCGCTCCATCACTAAAGAGTTCATAACTTTCTTTTTGCTTTGGATTGAGACCCAAGCTACCAACTTCACTAGATACAATCAAAACACGACGGTATTCCCCAGCTTCAATCAAGTACGACATAGTCGAAAGAGCTGAAATAAAACTTGTACAAGTCGTATTGATATCCATAGCTGGGATAGAGAGCCCTTTTGCCACACGTTCATGAATCAAAGCTGCCGTACAAGGAATCGGCTGAACACCAACCGCACTAGCTGATACAAGGCAATCGATATCTTCGATTTTTAAATTTGCATTTTCAAGTGCAGCTTGGATAGCTGCTTCTGCCAAATCTAGTTGCGTCTCTTCATTTTCAACCACACGATGACGGGTTTGGTCTTTAAATTGCACCGTATTTTTTGGAAGGCAGACTCCATAACCTGCAATTTCTACATGTCTTTTTACTTCTGTCATAATTTTTTGTCCTTTCATAAACGTTGGATACGTTTGAGCTTACAACTTGTATCCCAGTGATAATCTGAAAATTGTATTTCAGGTGCTTTAAACTCTTTTTGTTGCGCCAAAAGTCGAAACTGCTCTGTAATCGCTATTTCTACTTGCTCATCTCTTCGACTCAAACAAACTTCCACTAGCTTCTCAGAGTGTTGCTTGACTTGATAATCTCCAACATTCTCCACAAAGAGGATGCAACGTCTGATAAAGTCAGGATAAATCCTTACCTGACCTCCATCTTGTCCATCAAAATAGAAGATGTCGTCAGAACGCCCTTCGACCTTGTCAATCCTTGTGTAATGAGACCCGCATGGACAAGGTTCAGGATTCTCAACCAAGATATCGTTGAGCTGGTAGCGATAAACAGGCTGACTGCTCCGCTTAAAATCAGTAATGACTGGATAAAAACGTCGGTCATCCAAGTAGTGTTTTTCCACAAAAATGATGTCTTCATTGAGATGAAGATTCCCAGCAGAGCAAGTACAAGCTAAGAAACCTTCTGTTGCTTGATATACTTGGTCAATAATTGGCAACTCAAAAGCGCTCAAAATTCGCTCTTTATCACTATCTTCTAATATTTCTGCCACTGAGACGATTTTTTGCGGCTGAATCTTAAGCTCTCCTGCTTTTAGACGCTTGCTCAATTCAATCAACATAGAAGCAGGTGCCACTACAATAGTCGGTTGATAATTGTTGAGACGCTCGATATGATCATCTGTATTCTTGAAAATATCAAAGTACTCTAAACGAATAAGTGCCGTATTGATGGTCTGATAGAGTTCATTATCCGCTCTGAGGAAAAAGGCTATGCGGTGCCCAAAAAGTTGGCCTTTGGGCAACATCTTTGCCAAGATAGCTGCTGCCCACATACTTCTCTCTTTTTCAGTTGTGATAAAGAGTCCCCGGTGTCCAGATGTTCCAGAAGACAACCCAACAGCTATTTCTCCCTTGAGCTCTGTAAAATTCCTGGTCTTTTCACTTTCGATAGCCAAAGCCAAGGCCTCGTCTCGATCCACTCCTTGGGTGTTGAGCTCATTGAAATGCGTCATCATGAACGCTTTATCCATATGATCAAAGTCGTTAGGTACACCATTTTTAAAATAAGGTGACTCACGCTTGAGAAAGTCCATATAGGCAGCCAGTTGCTTTTTCTGATAGTTTTCTAATGCTTCTCGAGATCTAAAGTTATGAAGCCAGCGAGTTTGGATAAAAGTTTTAAGAAAGGTTATTTTTTTCATACAAAATCCGCTCAATCCTTTCTACAGGGTCATGGCTAACTAGCACTTCTATGCCATCCTTTAAAACCTCTTCCAAGAGCTCCGTTCCTTTGATATAGTCATCCTTACTATCTTGCACCAAGGAAGGAATCAGATGCATCTGTTTGGTGTAAGGTAAGAGGTCTATTCCCCAACAAAGATCTGCTGCGATAAAGAGATGATAATCTGGAATAAAGAGACAAGCTTGCCCCTTAGCATGCCCATCTATCGAAGCTACAAGGATACTTCCGTCTCCAAAAAGATCGATGGTAGGGCGATACTTAAAGTTAGCATTTTGCTGATTTGCCTTGATAACTGTCAATCTTTCCTCGAAGTCACTCGGCAAAAATTCTTTAAAAATAAAATCTTTTAGTTTTGGTTTCTTGTAAACATCATAGACTTCCTGGGTCAGGATAAAGTTTGCATTCGGAAAGAAGCTAGCCCCTCCCAAATGATCTGGATGTAGATGAGACAACAAGACATAGTTAATTTCTTCTGGCTTGATCCCTTTAGCTTTCAGCAAGTGCACAATCTGATCTTTCTCCGTCATTTGAACTGGCGTCCCCAAACGGTAAAAAGCATAGCGAAGTTTCGTCTTAATATCATAGTGATAGCCAGTATCATAGAGCAGATAGCCCTTATCCCTGTGCTTGATAAGGAACACTCCTGCAGGGAAAGTCATCTTTCTATTCTTGACACCCTTAAAAAGCAAACCAGCATAACTCGTACAATATCCCGCTGGGAAATACTCAATGCTTTCGATAATCTTGGACATATTGTTCAATCCCTTCTGAAATACTAATTTTCGGATGATAACCTAAGTCCTTCTCAGCCTTACTAATATCAAGAGTCTGACTATAGCGAAGCAGATAATAGGTATAGAGAGTCAGGGCTGGTTCGCCTTTAAGATTCAGAGTCTTGTAAAGAAATTCTAAACTACTGGCAATTCCCGATAATAGAGCTGCTGGAAGCTTTCTATATTTGATTGGATAACCCAAACCTGTCAAACTTTCCTCCAGCAAATCCCTAAAAGCCCTCGGTTCACCATTAGTAATGTTATAAACCTCACCTTTAGCTTCTGGAGCTTCCAAAGCTAAACGAATTGCCAGAGCAACATTTTCCACACAAGTCATGTCCATGAGCTGACGCCCATCTCCAATCAAAGGAATTCCTATTTTTTGACTCAGATTGATAACCCGTGGCAAGATGCTAGTGTCCCCAATCCCAAACAGGCCCCGAGGTCTCAAGATGATACTCGGAACATCTGGATAATCTTTAAAGAGTTTCTCCGAAGCCAATTTACTACAGATATAGTTATTGAGATTATTTTCCTCTGGAGCATCACTTTCTTTGATAGCCAACTGATCCTTAGGAGCAGCATAGATGCTTGGTGAGGATACATAAACTAAGCGTTGAATACCTGTTTGGCGACATGCCTCGAGAACATATTTGGTTCCTAAAACATTAGCCTGATAAAAATCTTCCCAAGGACCCCAAACTGTTGACAGGGCTCCTGCATGAACGACCAGATCCATCCCCTTGCAAGCCTCTAGCACATCATCAGCTTTGGTCAAATTACCCTGAAAAAAACTAACCGAAGAATTCTCTAAAGAGCGACCAACCTTACTGTTTCTACCAAAAGCTCGAATCTGATAGCCATGCTCGACTAATTCTTCTATGACATATTTACCCAAGAAACCTGTCGCTCCAGTTACTAAAACTGTTTTCATTTTTCCTTCTCCTTATTTGCCAGCAGACGATGGATTTCACTTTCTAATATTTCAGTCGGATGATAAGACTGCGCAGCTTGGCATAAAGTCTCTAATTCGGACCAATCTTCTTTAGCCAATAGATTATCAAAAGCTTGTCCAATCGCTCTCGTATCCTCTTTGTTAGCAGACAGTGCAACTCCTGCTTCTACGCCCCGAACGGCATAATCAAATTGATCATAATCATGAGGTAATATCAAAGCTGGTTTACCATAAATAATGCATTGATAAAAAATCCCAGCTCCCCCATGATGAATCACATAATCCATCTGGGGAATGTACTCCTTATAAGGTAGATAAGAAACTACGGAAAGGTTCTCCATGAGATTTTCACATTGGAAGGCTTCTCCACCCACACCACGTGTCACAAAAAAATGACAGTCTGGATGAGCTTTTGCAAGTTGCTTAGCTTGATAGATAAGGTTTTCTTTAGCCCAAGAAAGTTGCGTACCACAAGTCACTAAGACTTTCTTTTGATTAGAAAATGTTGATAAATCTAACGGATAATCCTTTCCAGCCTCTACTGAAGCACCAGAAGGACCAACCCACTTGTAGTGTTTTGGAAATCCTTTTTTCAACTCCACTTCTTTCATACCAATACCGAGAATTGAATATGGAGAATAAATGGTCTCATGACCAGTTTGATTATACAATTTAAAATGATATCTTTTTAAGCGATCACGAAGCAGAAAAGATACAATTCGTTTTACTAAACGAGTTGCTGTTCTACCTAAAAATTGTACTGAAACTTGCCAGCCATTCTTGGGACTTCCCATTCCACCAATTAGACAAGGCGGGCCGTCAGTAGTCTCTAAAACAAATTGTGTAGCCATGGTGGTTATCCAAGGAATTCCAAGTTGATTAGCTACTAAACCTCCAGACAAGGTTATAAAATCAGCAATGACGATATCAGGGCGATCCTTTTGCCACTCTTCCAATAATTGATCTGAAACTAGATTAATTAAATCAATACTAGAAGAAAGTTGTTGATAAGCTGACAATATCCCTAATTGCTGATCATTATTAGCAGCCCGTTCAAAATCCTCAATGTGATTTTCTAGTATTGGAACTACATGAAAACCTACAGACTCAGCAACGGCTTTTCTTTGAGGACCAGTGAATAAGCGAATATCATATCGAGGGTTATTAAGTAAGGGTATTAATAAATTCATTGTTGGGTACAAATGACCACTTAAAGGAACAACTACAACATCAATTTTGATTCTTTTCATATGTCTAGGATATCAAATTTTAAAAAAAAGAACTATCGATAAGATAATTCTTTACACATTTATTAGTTTTGACATAAAAAGGTAACAAAACATTTAAGAAAATGCAATGTGAAATTTCAGATAGTAATAATCATAATCAAAATCAAATATAAAAATAAAAAAAAGGCAATTGCCTCAATTTAAGTATTGACCAATCGGGAAGACAGGATTCGAACCTGCGACACCTTGGTCCCAAACCAAGTACTCTACCAAGCTGAGCTACTTCCCGAATTAAATG
>NZ_CAXOQQ010000011.1:0-55635 GCF_964211575.1 Streptococcus sp. oral taxon 061
AAGCAGCTATCATGCGATATCTACTGTTATGCGGTATTAGCTATCGTTTCCAATAGTTATCCCCCGCTACCAGGCAGGTTACCTACGCGTTACTCACCCGTTCGCAACTCATCCGGAAAGAGCAAGCTCCTTCCTTCAGCGTTCTACTTGCATGTATTAGGCACGCCGCCAGCGTTCGTCCTGAGCCAGGATCAAACTCTCATTAAAAGTTTGAGTTCTCACTCATTTCTGTCACTGACAGATTTATTGTTTTTTCATTGTTCAGTACTACAACATCAGTTGTAGTGCCCTGCACATTGGTTCGTCTTGTTCAGTTTTCAAAGGTCTTTGTCGCGCTTACGACAACTATATTAGTATATCACAGTCACTTTTCTCTGTCAACAGGTTTTTTTAACTTTTTTTAAATCCTATTTCCATCAACCGAGATACACTCATAGTCCGTACGGGATTCGAACCCGTGTTACCGCCGTGAAAAGGCGGTGTCTTAACCCCTTGACCAACGGACCTTGAGCTTTTTAACTCTTTCTATTATACCTACTTTTAGAATCTTGTCAACTAGTTTTTTTAAAAATAGTTGACAGAATTCTAGATTCACAAGTAGATGAGTAACTGAGATTACAATTCAGCAATTTGATTCAAGTTTACTTCTGCTACTGTATCATTACCAAACATTGAAATAATCATTTTCACTTTGTTGTTATCAATTTCAGTAATTTTTCCTGTATAATCAGCAAAGGCACCATCAATGATTCGAACTGTTTGACCAACTTCAACATTGATGTCGAATTCTTGAACCGTTTGTCCCATTGATACCAAGATATCTCTGATTTCTTGTTCCAAAAGCGGAGTTGGTTTAGATCTGTTTCCGTGTGAGCCGACAAATCCCGTAACGTTTGGTGTATTACGAACTACAAACCAAGCTTCATCGGTCATAACCATTTCTACAAGGACATATCCTGGGAAGCGATTTTCTTCAACTTCTTTTTTCTTCCCATTTTTTTCAACTTGCACAGTTTGAGTTGGAATTTCCACACGTAGGATATTATCCAACATATTGTATGTTTGTGCACGTTGCAAGAGATTTTCTTTTACTTTATTTTCATAACCAGAATATGTTTGTAGGACAAACCATCCTTTATCAAAACTATCCATCTTTTTTCCTTTCTTAATGGTAAACTTCTTTCAGCCTATTTATACTATCTTAAAAAATGTTAATGAATCGGATTAATCCGCTAACGATTAACTGGTCAAAAATATAAATGATGACAACAAAGAAGGCAGTGTATTCCATGATAGATTTGAAATCTACCCAACTTTGTTTTCGAGTTGGCCAAGTTGTATCTTTAAGAAGTGTAAAGATATCCTTAATAAAACCCATTCTTATCTCCTATCTCGTTTCTCGATGTGTTGTGTATTTACCACAATGTTTACAAAATTTATTTACTTCTAAGCGAGTCGGTTTTGGATTCCCACTAATTTTAATTGAGTAGTTTCTTGAACCACAAACCGCACAGGCTAAACTTGCTTTTTTAAGTGCCATAGCGCCTCCATCTTATCTATTATAACAAGAATCCCTGTCTTTGACAAGTTAAATTGCACTCTGCAATTTTCTATTTTCAAAATAAAAAAGCCTAGGAGTAATCCTAGACTCTATTTTACATTATTTACCAAGGTAGTATTCAGAAACTACGTTCAATTTTTCGTCAAATTCGAATACCAATGGTGGGAAGTTAGGGATTTCCACATCCATGATTTCGTCGTCTGACAATTGTTTGATGTGTTTTACAAGGGCGCGGATTGAGTTACCATGTGCACCTACGAATACGTTTTTACCATCTTTAAGTGCTGGAGCGATTTTATCTTCCCAGAATGGAAGAGCGCGTTCCAAAGTCACTTTCAAGTTTTCAGCATCTGGAATTACTGAGTCATCAAGTGAAGCGTAACGACGGTCAGTGTGAGCTGAGTGCTCATCATCACGATCCATTGCTGGAGGCAATACATCGTATGAACGACGCCAGATGTGAACTTGCTCATCACCAAATTGCTCAGCAGCTTCTGCTTTGTTTTTACCAGTCAAACCACCGTAGTGACGTTCGTTCAAGCGCCATGATTTTTCAACTGGAACCCAAAGTTGGTCAGATGCTTCAAGTGCAAGGTTAGTTGTTTTGATTGCACGTTTCAATACTGAAGTGTAAGCTTGGTCAAATTCAATACCAGCTTCTTTGATCAATTTACCAGCATCGATAGCTTGTTGAGTACCTTTTTCAGAAAGATCTACGTCAGCCCATCCTGTGAAAAGGTTAGCTTTGTTCCATTCAGACTCACCGTGGCGAGCGAAAACCAATTTTACCATTAGTTGGATTCTCCTTTTATTTTTCGAGGTTGCCCTCGTTTATCTATTCTATTTTACACAATTTTTCACAAAAAAGCTAGTTAAAATCAACGAAAAAGAGAAGAGCTCATGGACTCTTCCCTAAAAAAATTTATTCTTCAATTCTAAATTGTTTCAAGCTTGCTAGGTACAGAGCCCCACCAATCACAAGGACAATTCCACCAATCCATCCAAGGAAAGGAATCAAGGCAACTACAGATCCTACGATAAATAGAATCGATGGTGCTAGTGAAATACGATTGTCATCCTTATAGTAGACAAGTGAGAGGATTCCAAGAATGAGGGTTGCAATTTTCACTAAAGAGAAAACAATGAAAATAATGCCCAAAATTAGCCCTGCAGCATCTTCGTCTTCAGAAATGGCTGCAAGAAATACCATAAAAATTGGTAAGAAAGCTAAAATTGCCCCTGCAATAATACCAATAAAGCCATCTACTTGTGCTAGTGTTTTTGTCTTCATAAATATCTCCTTTTATTTTAATAAGGTATATTATACCATATTTTTATTAAAGTTTTTATTTTTTAAAAAAAATACAGGAAGATCCTGTATTTTTGTTAGATTATTTAGCTTCAAATCCTTCTGCTACTGCATCCGCAAAGTTTTCTTCAACGATGCTTGCACAGTGATCACAGATGGTTGCATTATAGCTACGTTCTACTGTACTTGGATCGATACGACGGCAACGATCACAAACTTCACCAGTTGCACGCTCAACTGTGAAGGCCACATCTTCAAAGTTAACTGCACCTTCCGGAGCTGGACCTTCAGCGATTGTCAATTTAGAGACGATCAAGAGTTGGGCTACATTGCTATCAACAGCTCCAAGAAGAGTTTTCACCACTTCATTTGGATAAACTGTCAAGTGAGCTTCAAGTGATTTACCAATCACTTTTTCATTACGAGCTTCTTCCAAAGCCTTTTGAGCTTGTCCACGGAAGTCCATAAAGGCTGACCAGGCATCCAAGATTTCCTCTTGATTCGCAAATGTTTGTGCTTCTGGCAATTCTGACAATTGAACAAAGTCTTCTGTTTCAAACTCGAGATATGACCAGATTTCTTCAGCAGTGTGTGGAAGAATTGGTGTCAAGAGTTTCGTGATTTTCACAAGGATGTCATAGAAGACTGTTTGCATCTGACGGCGTTCAAGTGACTTAGCCCCTTCAATGTAAACAACATCTTTGGCAAAGTCAAGGTAGAAAGCAGACAAATCAACGTTGATAAAGTTCACTAGTGCTTTATAGATTGTCAAGAATTCAAAGTTTGCATAAGCGTCACGAATAGTCTTAACAAGTTGGTTAAAGCGGATAGTCATGTACTTATCAACAGAACGAAGTTCTTCGTAAGCGACTGCATCCTCAGCTGGGTTAAAGTCAGATGTGTTAGCAATCAAGAAACGAAGGGTGTTACGGATCTTACGGTAAGTTTCAGAAACTTGACTCAAGATATCCATAGAGATACGTACGTCGTTGCTTGAATCAACACTTGTTACCCAGAGACGCAAAATTTCCGCACCAAATTGTTTTTCAACATCGCTTGGAGCAATGGTATTTCCAAGAGATTTAGACATCTTCTCACCTTTACCGTCAAGGGCAAAACCTTGTGACAAGATTTGTTTGTATGGTGCTACACCATAGTTAGCCACAGAGGTGATGAGTGATGAGTTGAACCAACCACGGTATTGGTCTGAACCTTCAAGGTATAGATCTGCTGGATATTTGAGTTCTGGACGGTTAACCACGACACCATTCCATGATGAACCTGAGTCAAACCAAACATCCATGATGTCTGTTTCTTTCTTGAACTCGCCATTTGGTGAACCTGGATGGGTAAACCCTTCTGGCAAGAGGTCTTTGGCATCACGTTCCCACCAGATGATGGAACCATGTTCTTCAAAGAGTTGCGCTACATGTTCGATGGTTTCAGCTGTCATGATTGGTGTTCCGTCTTCTGCGTAGAAGATTGGAAGAGGAACTCCCCAAACACGTTGACGAGAGATAACCCAGTCACCACGGTCACGGATCATGTTGTAAAGACGGACCTTACCCCATTCTGAGTGGAACTTCACTTTTTCAATTTCGTCCAAGATTTCTTGGCGGAATTTAGATACAGAAGCAAACCATTGAGGCACTGCACGCCAGATGATTGGTTTTTTAGTACGCCAGTCAAATGGGTAGGAGTGAGAGATTTCTTCTTTAGCAAGAAGTAAATCACCAAGTTTTTCAATAACCGTTGGCACAACCTTGTCATAAAATTGACCTTCGAACTCTGCACCTGCATTGGCCATCATGATTCCGCGTTCGTTGACAGTTACAGCAACTTCGAGACCATTGGCAACACCAACATTGTAATCATCCTCACCAAAACCTGGCGCTGTATGGACGATACCAGTACCGGAGTCTGTTGTAACGTGGTCACCAAGGATAACGAGTTCATCTACTGCTGTATCCCATGGGTGTTCTGTCACGATGTGGTTCAATTCTGAACCACGGTAGGTCGCCAACACTTGAACATCCGCCCATCCAAATTTCTCAGACAAGCTATTCAACAACTCTGAAGCAACTACAAACTTACGAGTTTCACCAGCAGGTTGTACGACTACATAGTCAATATCTGCTCCAACAGTCAAACCACGAGAGGCTGTGATAGTAAATGGAGTTGTTGTCCAGACAACGATGTAAGTATCTGTATCAAGAACACCTTTGCCATCTTTGACCTTGTTAGCATAGTAAAGTGAAGTTGAAACCAAGTCATGGTATTCAATCTCTGCTTCAGCAAGAGCTGACTCAGATGACCAAGACCAGTAAACTGGCTTAGCTCCACGGTAGATATAGCCTTTGTTAGCCATTTCACCGAAGACACGGATTTGCGCTGCTTCATAGTCTGGCGTCAAGGTTACATATGGATTTTCCCAGTCACCAGAAACACCCAAACGTTTGAAGTCTTCGCGTTGTTTATCTACTTGAGAAAGAGCGTATTCGCGACAAAGTTTCAAGTATTCAACCAAGTCCATTTCTTTGCGTTTAACACCTTGTTTTGCTAAAACTTGCTCGATTGGCAAACCATGAGTATCCCAACCTGGAATATATGGTGCGTAAAATCCTGACATCGATTTTGAACGAACAATGATATCCTTTGAAATCTTGTTCATGGCATGTCCAACGTGGATGTTTCCGTTGGCATACGGAGGGCCATCATGAAGGGTGAAATGCGGTTTTCCTTCATTTAATTCTTGACGACGTTGATAAAGTTTAGCTTCATCCCATTCCTTTTGCCAAACTGGCTCTTTGGTCGGAAGACCGGCACGCATTGGAAATTCTGTTTTCCCAAGATTGAGGGTTTCTTTAAGTTTCATTAGTACTCCTTTAATGTAAATTGACAATATAAAAACCACGACTCGCAAAAAGGACGAAAATCGTGGTACCACCTTTGTTCGGAAAAAGACCTAGTCTCTTTCCCTCTTTTCCCGTAACGTGGGCAACGTCAAATCTTACTATTTTCAGATTTGATACTAAGAGAGGATGAATTTACCAACAGGGATTGTAGGACTTTCACCATCTCCTACTCGCTAGAAATGTGTTTGATAAATTCTTGTTCTCTAATGAGATTCTTATAAAATTAGAACTGATTCTTGTTGAGTGTCAGCATCATCTTGAGGTCCTTCCTCATGTGCTGGTTCAACAGGAGTTTCAGCAACTGGCTGAAGTTCAACTTCAGTTTCAGTTGACTCTTCAGCAGCTTGTTCAGCCTCTAACAATTCTTTGTTAGCTGCTTCAATACGCGCTTGTAGTTCTGCAACTTCTTCTGGAGAAAATTGACGAGTCATGTCAATTGGTTCTTCATCATGATATGAGGATACATCTTCACCTAGAACTTCTTGGACGACTTCCTTAAATGCTTCGTCGCTAGTTTGAAGATAAGTTGCAGTCGGACGCAAAATTTCTTCCCAATCTGATGAATCAACAATAGCCAACTGACTTTCGATTGTTGATTTCAAACGTTGGTGGAAGACGCGGCTCTTATTCTTCAACTCTTCAGTTTCTACAGCAACTTTTTTAGCATTATCTGTAGCTTGACGCAAAATTTCATTGGCTTTATACTTAGCTTCATCAAGTAAGCGTTGGGCATCTTGCTCAGCCTGCTTAATGATGTTATTAGAACGGTCATTCGCAGCTTGTTTCACACGTTCAGCTGTGTCTTGGGCAATCAAAACTGATTGACTCAATGAATCCTTAATCTCATCAAAATACGACAAACGTTCTTCTAAGTTTTTAATGTGTTGTTCTTTTTCATGATTGCTTCGTACAAGTGCTTCATAGTCACGAACAACAATATCTAAAAATTCATCAACTTCTTCACGGTTAAAACCTCTAAACTGAACACCAAAGGTTTTATCCTTAATTTCTAACGATGTAATTGGCATATTTTTCCTCACTTATTTAATAAAAAATAGAATCATTAATTGCTTCTGGTTCTTGCTCGTTTGTTACTGTTCTCTTAGGAATATCATTCGTATAGTCGGAAAGACGTTCTTCTAGTTTTTTGATGTAGAGTTCAGTTTCCTCTTTGTTTCGGATTAATTCCTCTAATTCAAAATAAATCTTATCTAGAAATAAATCAACTTCTTCCTGATTGTAGCCTCTGAATGATCTTGAGAAAGCTTTATCACTAATTTCTTGTGGTGTAATTGACATATTTTTCTCACTTGCTTAATAGTATCTGGACTGTTAATTTTTTCTTATCCTTTTTGGTTTGACCATTTTCTTTGAGTAAGATAATTCGACCAAAGCGTCTGACGCTGATTAAATCACCAAATTTTACCGGATAGTCCGATTTTTCAACTATATGATAGTTGACTTGAACCAACTTTTTTTCAACCAGAGCCGAAGTTTGGGAACGAGATAATTTCAATATGCTAGATAAGAAGGCATCCAGTCGAAGACTTGAAACCAAGACTTCTTTTTCTTGATAGTCATCTTTGGATTCTATCATATCTGAAAAAGGACGTTCTACTAAACTTACAGGCAACTTGGAAATCTTTTGAATTCCATCTTGGAAAAGAGTGGTAAATCTTCGATCGACAATAATTTGGGCTTTCTCTTCTGTCACCAGAATGTCTCCGAATAACTTACGGTCAATACCTAGTCGATTGAGAACTGTACCCAATATCTTTGAATGGGTCAGTTGCTGAAACTTGCTAGGATACACGATCTCAAGCAAGGTCATTTCAAAATCTTCCAAACTTGGCGTGAAGTAATCGGGCGCTAAAATAACCCTAGCGTACTCCGAAGAGATATAACTCGTACTAGAGAAGACTTTTATCCCTCTATTATTTCCCAAAGTTTCCAAGATAAATACTTGGTGAGGATTTATAAAAGGAGATAAAATCGGTGCATAGTGCTCCTCGACTTGACTCAACCATTCCAACCCCTTATCGATGAATGGAATATCCTCCGTTGCGAAATGTTGGTAAAGTTCCTTGCTCATAATACGACCAGTAAATTGATGAGATAGCGACTAATCATCCGCAAGAGAATTAGGGCAATCCAAACAGAGAAATCCAAACCTGCGATTTGAAGAGGTAGACGTTTTAGAGGCTCAAGAATTGGTTTACACAAAGTCTCTAAAAATTTCCCCAACTGTGTGTTATAGGCATTTGGAAACCATGATAATAGAGCAAAAGCTACAAGTATCAGTGAATAGATATCTGTAGCATTTTGGATAAAACGAATTATTAGAAACATTAACGTACTCTATTTCTCTTCATGTCAAAGTCGTACTCTTCGCTTTGAGCTTCTTCAGGTAAACGAATATCTTCAATGTTTACCACAACACCAACAGGTGTCAAAAGATACATTGTGTTCGCTACTTTTCTTAACTCACCAGCAAGGACATGACGTGCTCCATCCAAGTAATCCAAACAACGACGAGCTTGAACTTCTGTCATATATTGGAAGTCAATCAAGATACTCTCATTTCCAGCCAACAAATCAACAATATCTGTTGCATCTTCGTAACGGCGTGGGTAACGAACATCGATGGTTACTTTTTCAGTAGAACGATGACTTTCCATCGCTAGTTGTTGCTGACGTGCATGAAGTTTTGTAATGTTTTTCTCTTTTGTTTCAACTGAAGAAGATTCTTGAGCAGCAGCTTGCTGTGGCAATTCTCTTTTTTGAGGCACCGAAACTAGTGAACGTTCAGGTTGTGCAGCTACAACTTCTGAAGCAACTTCATCTCCATCTTCTGTAAAGTAATCTATAAATTTATCAAATTTATCTTTTAATGACATGATTATTTCCTATTTAAAAAATGCTGTACCAATTCGAACAAAAGTCGAGCCACATTGAATCGCTTCTTTGTAGTCACGACTCATTCCCATACTTAGTTCTGTCATTGGCATATTGGGGAATTGTTGTTCACGAATGTATTGTTGCAACTCTTGCGTTTCTTTAAAGATTTTTTGCAACTCTTCTGTTTGGGCCTCAAAGGGAGCCATGGTCATGAGACCAACATACTCGATTTGATCCAAGCTAGACAAGTCTGGCAAGACTGTCAATAGTTCTTCTTTTGAAAAACCATGCTTGCTTTCCTCTCCAGAAATATTGACCTGCAAAAAACATTTAACTGTTCTATCGGCACGTTTTTGAATCTCTTGGGCTAATTTCAAAGAATCTAAAGCGTGAAAATAATCAACATAAGGAATGATATCCTTGACTTTTCTTCTTTGCAAGCTACCAATCAAGTGCCAAGTAACATCTTTATCACTTAAAGCATGATACTTTTCAAGAAATTTATCAACACGGTTTTCACCGATGTGTTTGACTCCTTGGTCAATCAAATTTGCTGCAGTTGCAATATCAACATATTTTGTTACGGCAATTACAGAAACCGAACCGTCTTCACGGCCGGTTTCTGTAATTGCTTTTGTAACCTGTTGAAATACCTGATTTGTATTTTCTTTTAAATCCATCTCTATTAACGGTTTTTAAAGAATGGCGGTGTTTCCAACTCATCTTCGTCAGAAGCTGGTGCTTCGAAACGTTCAACTGGTGATACGACTGATTCACCTTGACGAACAATTGAATCACGTCTCAAGTCCCAGTCACCAAAAGCTGATGCTTTAGGCGCTTCAGTGTGACGTTGTGAAGGAGTTGGAAGTTCAGCTGTTTCTGCCAAATCAAAATGACGGTCATAAGTGTGTGTATGTCCAGATTTTACTGGTTCACGGAATGACGCTTGTCTTGGTTGTGGCGCTACAACTTTTTCGACTGCATCTTGACGAACTCCAGTTGCAACAACAG
Source organism: Streptococcus sp. oral taxon 061 (assembly GCF_964211575.1). Lineage (GTDB taxonomy): Bacteria > Bacillota > Bacilli > Lactobacillales > Streptococcaceae > Streptococcus. Next base: position 9,695 of record NZ_CAXOQQ010000011.1, read on the forward strand.
TTACACGGATTTCATCTTTCATTGATTCATCAATAGAAGTACCGAGCCAGATATTTACGCCATGTCCAGCAGCTTGATTGACGATTTCAGAAGCTTCTTCTGCTTCAATCAAAGTCATATCCAAACCACCAGTTACGTTAACGATAACATCTTCTGCTCCATCAATAGTTGTTTCAAGAAGTGGTGAGTAAATAGCTTTACGAGCCGCTTCAATAACGCGTTCTTCTCCGCTACCGATACCGATACCCATGAGGGCATTTCCTTTGTTTGCCATTACTGTCTTCACGTCTGCGAAGTCCAAGTTGATCAAACCAGGATTTGTAATCAAATCTGTAATCCCTTGAACACCTTGACGAAGAACGTTATCTGCTTCAGACAAAGCTTCAAGAAGTGGAGTTTTCTTGTCAACAATTTCTAATAAGTTGTTGTTTGAGATAATCAAAAGAGTATCAACATGTTCGCGAAGTTCGTTAATACCTTCAACTGCGAATTGACCACGTTTGCTTCCTTCGAAACCAAATGGACGTGTCACAACACCGACAGTCAAAGCACCTAAACCTTTAGCGATACGAGCGATAACTGGTGCAGCACCTGTACCAGAACCACCACCCATACCAGCAGTGATGAAGACCATATCTGCACCACTGATAGCTTCAGTAATTACTTCTTCGCTTTCTTCAGCAGCCTTACGACCAACTTCAGGCTGTCCTCCAGCACCAAGTCCGCGAGTTAATTTTGGACCAAGTTGGATAACTGTTTCAGCTTTTGTACTGCTCAAGGCTTGTACATCTGTGTTGGCTGCGATGAACTCAACACCTGAAACGCCTTCGTCAACCATGCGGTTAATGGCGTTTCCACCGCCACCACCGACACCAATTACTTTAATTACTGCACCTTGTGCTGCTGCTGTATCAAATGAAAATGTCATATTTTATCCCTCTATCCTATTCATCAAACATGCTTCCGATTAAGCTACGGAATCGCTCAGTTAATTTTGGTTTCTCTTCTGATTGATTTGGAGTTGCTGATTCAGCAGTATAAGTTGGTTCTGCTGATTCAGTTGAAGTTGTACCAAACACTGAGCGTTGAGAAGCTGCAGGTTTTTCCTGACTTGAAGTTCTGAAATCAATTGGTTGTTGACGTAGAACTTGATCTCCTCTGATAGCTCTTTGAGCCAAAACATTCACTTCTGTAAGACTTCCAGCAAATTCTGACAAACTAATCACATGAGCAAATGCAGGATTGCGGATACCTACTTGGTTTGGAACATAAAGTTTCACACGAACTCCAAGTACTTCTTGGGCAAGCTCAACGATACCTGGTAGAATAGCATTCCCACCAATCAGAGCAATACCACCCGGCAAGTCCAACAAATGTCTTCTTTCCAAATCTTGTTTGATTTGTTCAAAGATGTGTTTCAATCTAGCTGAAATAATTTGAGCCAAGTATTCTTCTGTAACTTCAACAGGTTCTACTTCACCAATCACTTCAACTTGGAAAGTTTCTTTGCTTGCAAGTTGCGGATAAGCTTCACCGTAGTTAAGCTTCAAACCTTCTGCAATTTTCTTAGAAGTTTTAAGAACTTTTGAAATGTCCTTAGTGACGTAATCGCCACCTTCTTGGTAAACATTTGTGTATTGTAGTTCTTGATTACGGATAGTAGCAACACTTGTTTGGCCACCACCCATATCAATAACAGTCGCTCCAAACTCACGTTCGCCTTCGTTAAGAACAGAGTTTACAATTGCAAGCGGTGAAATAATCACGTTATCAACTTGAACTCCAACACGTTCTACAGTTTTACGAAGGTTGTGAAGAATGGTTCTTGGACCTGTATAGAGAAGCCCACGCATTTCCAAACGAACACCCATCATACCACGTGGGTCACGAATACCTTGGAAACCGTCTACTACAAATTCTTCTGGCACAAACGTAATCACTTCACGATCAGGTGTCATACTCTTAGTCAAAGCCGATTTGACAACATTCTCAACATCTTGATCTGTAATTTCTTTTGTATCTGATGTTACAGGAATCATTCCTTGAGTTGGTTCCACTTGCAACAAGTTTGCTGGAAGTCCAACATTTACGGATTTAATTGAAATCCCTGCTTTTTCTTCTGCTTGAGAAATAGCAGATTTGATAGCCGTTGCTGCGGCTTCGATGTCAACGATAATCCCATCCTTGACACCTTTACTTTTGGCGTTGCTAACACCGATTACATTTACTTCACCATCTACAAGCTCAGCAACTAACACTTTAATTGAGCTTGTTCCAATATCTAAGCCTGTAAAGAAACCATTTCTAGTCATTACATTGCGTCCTCTCTATCTTCCAAGTTTCACACTTTGATTTTTTAACAGCTACAAGAAGGCATAGCTATTCACAGAATATTATATCACAAAAATCCGATTCGTGCCTAATTTTTTGTGATTTTATCGAAGGTTTTTCATTAAATTTATTTTAATATTCCATTACAAGTCCCTCTTTTTTATTTTTTCTATGAAAAACAGTGTAAAAATGTCAGAAAAGCTGAAAAATGCTGTGTAATTTATTGTATTTTTCAAGTAATTTCATGCCAACTTCATTTCAATTTTGCGTTAAGATGAAATACTTAAATTGTCCCTAAAAACTAATCGCTTCTTCTCTAACTTATATACTAGAAGATTAACTTTGTAACAAAAATAAGAAGTCCAAAAAGACTTCTTATTTTGTTAATTTTTTAAGAGCACTGGTTAGATAAAAACCATCTCGTATTTTTTTACCAATATTTTTTGCATTTGCAACCAATTCTTGATAATCGGCATCTGATAGATTTTCAATCGTGTTTTTTAAATCATGAAGAGACTCCACTGCAACACCACAGTTCTTCTCAAGCACAAAGTGAGACAAGGCAGACTGTTTCCACACTACAAGCGGGAATCCAGATGCCAAATAAAGGGATGCCTTGTGAGAATTGTTATAACGGAGGTACTCTCCGAAAACACCACTACATGTTTCAGCACTATCACCATCCCATACAAGCCCAAAACCACCCTCAAGGGCTGCAGGAAGTTCGTCTGGCAAGAAAGAACCAAAGTAAGCCTCATTCTCTAAAGCTCTACTCTCATCAAAACCGACACCATAGAGATTGTAGGCCGGTCTAGCAGGCAATTGATAAAGGTAACCTGCTTTTTCTTGGGCTAAATTCCCTGCTACAATGATTGGTTGATCCTTTGATAGACCATCTTTCTCTTGGTAATTCGGAATGAGGTAGTCAAAAATTTCTAAACTAACTAGTTTGTGCTCTGGGAGCCCCTTCTCCACCAATACTGATTTCATAATCGGATTATGAGCAATCACTCCATCAGCCACCTTCAATAGACTCGATTCTTGAAGATGGACTCGAATCTTATGCTTCAAAGGTACTGTATCCAGATTGGCATAGCGCAAAGCTTCCAAATCATGGATAATAAAATAGACTTGTACCCCTCTTCGCTGGATTTTTCTTACCAAGCGAGTGGTGAAAAAACTATGATGGAGCATGGGGAATTGAATCAATAATTGATCCCCTGATTTCAACTGAGAAAAAGCTTGAGCTAGAGCTTTTGCCTTGTGTCGTTGGGCTTTAACGGTTCCCATTTGATACCAATCCTCAACTGTTAACAACAAGGGTTGATAGCCTTCTCGTTTGACAATTTCCTCGACATCATTTCTGGCCTTATTTCCAGCGTTTCGAGCACCAGAATCTTTTAAAAACTCTTCTTTTAGAAAATACTTCATGAATCACTATTTCTTTCAATCAAATTCATTTGCTACGACTTCCAAAGCACGCTCAATAACCACGTGCATGTCGTAGTATTTATAGTCTGCCAAACGTCCACAGAAGATAACCTTATCATTTTTGGTTGCTTCTTCTTGGTACTTAGCAAACATAGCGTTGTTCTTTTCATCGTTGATTGGGTAATATGGTTCATCTCCACGTTTCCAATCAGCTGGGTATTCACGTGTGATAACTGTCTTAGGTTGTGTACCATATTCGAAGTGCTTATGCTCAATGATACGAGTATAAGGAATCTCACGCTCGGTGTAGTTGACCACGGCATTTCCTTGATGATTTTCCTCATCCAAGACTTCGTGTTCAAAACGAAGACTGCGATACTCCAACTCACCGTGTTTGTAGTCAAAGTACTGGTCAATCATCCCTGTAAAGACAACTTTATCAGCTGATGCTTCAAGCTCTTCACGATTAGCAAAGAAATCAACGCCAAGCTCTACTTCCACATCACCAAGCATATTTTCAATGATGACGTTGTATCCACCGATTGGAATTCCTTGGTAACGGTCATTAAAGTAGTTGTTATCAAAGGTCAAACGAACTGGTAGACGTTTGATGATAAATGGTGGAAGATCTGTAGCAGAACGGCCCCATTGTTTTTCGGTATAGCCCTTAATCAACTTTTCATAGATATCTGGGCCAATCAACTTGATAGCTTGTTCTTCCAAGTTCTTAGGCTCAACATCCTTCATGTCAGCCGTTTGCTCGGCAATCTTATCCTTGACTTCTTGTGGTGTCTTAGTTCCCCACATAGCGTAGAAGGTATTCATGTTGAAAGGAAGATTGTAGAGGCTGCCCTTGTAGTTAGCCACTGGTGAGTTGATATAGTTATTGAATTCAGCGAATTGGTTGACATAATCCCAAACCTTTTTGTTTGAGGTATGGAAAATGTGGGCACCATACTTGTGGATATTGATGTCTTCAACATTTTCACAGTAGATATTTCCACCGATGTGATCACGTTTGTCAATCACTTTTACTTTTTTACCACGTTTTGTAGCTTCGTGTGCGAAGATTGCTCCAGACAAACCTGCACCAACAATTAAATAGTCATACATATTAAAACTCCGTTAATGAACTCTACAATTTCTTATTAATGCTGACTCCGGGCCAGCAAACGTTATTTTTTCTTTCTTAGAAAGGACTCTTAGCATCTATTAAAGCCTCCTAAAGTCTAGTACTAGAACTAGGTCGCATTTAATTTAGTAATATCATTCGATTCTTTTTTACTAAAAGTATTTGTTGTAAATAGTAAAAACATGAATATATTATATGTAGGAACAAACCAAAAGGCTTCAATCATACAGTTAAAAGCAATCAATGATAAAATCGCAACGAATAAATATTGACCATCCTTATACTGTTTTCTCGAGGCGACAACATAAATTACGATCAATAGGACTACAGGAACTATTCCATATGTAAATAACATCTGCACATAAGAAGAATCTACATAGTTATACCCAATTACAGATTCTGTTTTTCCACCTGATCCGATAAATTGAACGTTTCTAGTCCCAAATAGATGCACTTCAAATGTAGTAAATGCATTCCTGCCTAGAGCCAGCCTTCCCGTAATTAATTTGTTTATCGATACTAAAAATGGATTAGACCAAGAAAACTTGTATGACAAATAGGTAACAATTGATGCGAATATAACAGCCGAATATGGGAACAAGGCAAATATCTTTAGTTTTTTCTCTTTGCTGTAATAAAAATAAATGAAAATAACTGTCGCTAACAAGATTGACAAAGCATTTAAACGTGCATCACAGTATTTTATAATGAAAGCTGATAGCAAGACACCAAACAGAGATCTGGTCCATATAAATTTATCTTTTAGAAGATAGGAAATTGCTAAAAATAGATAGAAGCAATGTGATGCAAAGTCCGTAGGATAAATAAACCCAAACGAATTTCGAATAACTCCCGCACGATTATATTGTAGATTAGGAACTATGCCAGCAAGTGATAAAAGAAAAACTCCAACTACGAGAATACCAGCTACAACTACATAGTTCCTCAAAACTACTTTCATATCTACATTAACCAAGAGGACTAGTAGCATCGAATAGACTAGAAAATTAAGTCTATTCGTTTGAAAATACACTAAAACCCCCGAAAGCAACAATAGAATAGAAAGTATTAGATATTTGTATGAGACCCGCATTTTATACAAAAAACGAAGCCCTAAAAGCAATACAACCAAAAATAGGAAATTTACTTTGACTTGAAAAAAAGTCCTATCCAGCATCGTAGTTGATATGGTATTAAAAAATACCACTACAGATACAACAATGCTGACTAGTAGGTTTTCAAATTTAATTTTTATCATATTTTTTGAAAAAGAATCATACAGAGTGATTTATAAGAAAAAGAAATATGGAATTGAATGAGAAAAAATAATATTTCTTTAATCTTCTAGTTCACTTATACTCTTCTATCCTCCCTTTCCTAACTATTTAATCAACCAAAGCGAATTTAATCTATACAAGAGTTCATTTTACAATAAGACTATAAGCTACTGAAATTTCTATTTATTCCATTCAATTTCACTTATTCAATAACTGCTGTTTCAACTCTTTTGGACTAATTACCTTTAAGAATAGTATTTGAAAAATGTAAAGTATCGCTCCTATTGTAGCAAATACCATAACATTTATAACAGGCGTAAAATTCACTGTAGTTTTTACAACGAATAGTACACCGTACATGAGAGCTGATGCTCCTATAATTTTAACTGTCGAAGCTAGAAGAGGCACTTCCTTTAAATAGTTTCTGGTAAAATACAGTTGAATAGCCCATACTAAGGCTTCTGTTAATACAGAAACAATGGCTGCTCCGATATAACCTAATTTAGGTAGTAATAATAAATTTAAACCGACACTCACAATAGCTGGAATAGTTGTCGAAATCATAAATTCTTTATTTTTATTATGTGGAATCAAAATTTGAATACCCATAATATTTGTCCAGCCAATAAAGAACATTCTAAAAATCATAATTGCTATCGCATATTTAGCATCTTGGAAATCCTGTCCTAAGAAAAATTGCACGAAATCATCATTAACAATTAACATTCCTGCTATTATAGGAAAAATGACTAAATTGTATATTAAGAAAGACATCTGATGCATTTTGTTTACAGCCTTGTGATCTCCAGTTGATAGGAGATTGGCAACACGAGGAAGCATTACGCTTCCTAACGAAGTCACTAGTGTAAGCAAAATATTGACCAATTTTAAGGCTTGGTCATAAATTCCGACGTCTTTAGTTGAGGCTAATGCCCCTAGCATAGTACGATCCAAAGTAACATATAGCGAAATAGCTATTTGCGGCAAAAACAAGAGAACAACTGGTTTCAAGTGTTGTTTAGCATAGGACCAATCAAAATGTGGTTTCCCGATAAATTCTCTAGCTGGCAACCACATACTAAACTGCCCCAATAATTCAAATATTGTTAGCAAAAACACATAAAGATATAAATCATTTGCTGATTTTACAAATAAGAAGATTGAAATGACACCGACCAGTTTAACAGTAATATTTCTAACTGTTATCTTGCGAAAATCCTCTAACCCTTGAAATAACCAGGAGATATCCATCCCTTTAGATACCAGACTCAAGCCCAAAATATATGCAACGGGATTTCGCATAAATGACAAGGACAAACATAAGAGAATGTATAAGCATATTGACAGAATGGTCGCACCAAACTGCAAGGTGTATATGCCCCAAAAGTTTTTTCGGATATCTTTACGATGGCCTGAAATTTCTTTTGTACCATAATTGGCCACGCCCAATGTCGCCAATAAAATAAAGTAGGTTACAATTGAATTGAAATAACCATAAGTACCTAAATCAGTTGAACTAAATACCCTAGTTACATAAGGTGTTGTTATAATAGGAAGAATTATCACTAGTAGCTGGTAAGAGAGATTATATGCATAATTTTTTAAAATCTTCATTCTTACCTAACTCATCTTCTCTCTAATTTTTTCATACAGTTTTGGAGAAACCAAAAGCATCAAGTATTTCACTTTATTTTTCCTTGTAACATTTGAATTCAGAATAACATCTTTGAAATATTGAATGTATTCTTTTCTAATTTTATTAACTTCAGCATACATATCTGAACTAAGCATAGCATGTACAATATGCAGACCATTAAAAACATAGCGAACATTCAAGGCTCTTCTCATATCCCTATCACCTGAATAGTCTCGTTCAACATAACTTATATTCCATTCCATTGCCTTGTAAAAATCTAAGAGACGATCACTATACTTAGAATTTACAATACTTCCTGGTCTTCGATAGTATTTATAAAGATTTAGATCACTAACAGCAATATTTTCACAGGAAGCAATATGCTCATAAGCAAGAGCTAAATCTTCATACAACATCCCATTAGGATATGGAAACCTTAATAAAATTTCTTTCTTATATAGTTTACCACCTGAATGTGTCCCAACATAATTTCCATAAAACATTTGTTCTAAAGCTGTTCGACGATCTAATTTTCCAGAATATTTCTCTCTGAAATCTCCTAGGAAATCGCTATTTTCATAGTTTCTAACTTCAATCACTGGAGTTGCTACAAGATCAACTCTATACTTATCTCTAAGTTCTACTAAATATTCAATGGCTCTATGGTCATAATAATCATCTGAATCAATGAAAACAATCCAATCTGTTGAAGATTCTTTTACCCCAGTATTGCGGGCATTGGATAATCCCCCATTTTCAATATGCAGAACTTTTATTCTGTCATCTTCTTGAGCATATTGGTCACAAATTTCTCCTGAAGAATCTGTAGAACCATCGTCTACCAGTATAATTTCTATATTTTTATAGGTCTGTTGTCTTAGACTGTCTACACAATAGCTTAAGCAATCTTCGACATTGTATACTGGTACAATAATAGAAACCTTATCCATTATCCCTATCCTTCCAAAATGATATTGACGATTCTTTCACAAGCTTTTCCATCTCCATAAGGGTTGCTAGCCTTACTCATCTTGTTATATTCTATTTGGTTTTCTAAAAGAAGCTTAAAATTAGAGTAAATATTTTCTTCTTCCGTACCCACTAATTTTAATGTTCCAGCCGCAATCCCCTCTGGACGCTCTGTTGTATCACGCATGACTAAAACAGGCTTCCCTAACGATGGAGCTTCTTCTTGAACTCCACCAGAATCTGTTAAAATCATGTAGCTTTGATTCATGAAATTATGGAAATCAATAACTTCTAAAGGTTCAATGATTTTCATGCGTTCATTATCGCCAAAGACTTTACTGGCCAATTCACGAACTTTAGGGTTTTTATGAATTGGGTAAACAACTTTTACATCTTCAAATTCATTTAAAATACGATTAACAGCATTAAACATATTTTCCATTGGTTCCCCAAGATTTTCACGTCTGTGAGCTGTCAACATAATCAACTTACTATCCTTAGCCCACTCTAAAATTGGGTGATTGTAATCATCCTGAACAGTTGTCTTCAAAGCGTCAATAACGGTATTCCCTGTTACAAAAATATTCCCTCTTCCCTCTTTTAGAAGATTTTCCTTTGCAACTTCTGTCGGAGCAAAATTATAATCTGCAATAATAGAAGCAGTCTGACGGTTGAACTCCTCAGGGAATGGACTTTGAAGATTGTAGGTTCTTAAACCTGCTTCCACGTGTCCAACTTTTATTCCCATGTAAAAGGCTGCCAAGGCCGTTGCGAAAGTTGTCGTCGTATCTCCGTGAACAAGTACAATATCTGGTTTTTCTTGTTCAAGCACCGGTTGGATTTTATCTAGAATACTGGTCGTGATTGAAAATAAGGTTTGGTTTGCCTTCATAATCCCTAAATCATAGTCTGGTACTACTTTAAAAACGTCCAAAACCTGTTCAAGCATTTCCTTATGCTGTCCAGTCACGCAGACAAGAGTCTTAATTGAGTCATTTTTCTTCAACTCATTTACTAAGGGACACATTTTGATTGCTTCTGGGCGCGTCCCAAAAACCAACATGACTTTTTTCATTTTGATTCTCCCTTTAGTTCTCTATACAGTTCCCTATAGTTCTCCAAGAATAAAGGATAACTAAATTTATTTTCATAGTCTTTCTTTGCTTGACTAGCAAGTTCCTGTCTTAGTGTTGCATCTGTAGCTAATTTATCAATAGCAGATGCCAGAGCAGCAGAGTCTTTTGCCGGAACTAGAACCCCATTTTTATTTGTTACTACTTCGTTTAATCCCGGTATATCCGTCGCAACTAAGGTTTTGCTATTCATAAATGCCTCAATAGCAACTAGGCCAAATCCTTCAAATACTGAAGGTAAAACACAAAAATCAAAACTATTAATACATTCCACAATATCCTTGCGATATCCTAAAAAAATTACCGAATCTTGAAGGTCTAGCTCTTTAACCTTGTTTTCCAATTCTTCTCGAAGCTCACCTTCACCAACGATAAATAATCGAATATCCTTAATAGTCAGTAAAGACATAGCATCAATAAGATAAGTCAAACCTTTTTGTTCAGATAACCTAGCAATACAGCCAAGTTTAATCCCACTATAACTGATAATCTCATCGACCTGGTCATTCGTTTCTTTTAAAACGACTCCATTATAAATAACCCTACTATCAGTAATTCCTACGTCTTCTTTTAGGTTTTTATTTACCGCCTCTCCTACTGCTACACTTTTAGCATTTTTTAAAGCAAATCTATATAGAGGTAATTTATCCTTAAAGACATTGTGAGCTGTATAAATGTGTTTTAATTTTGAATTAAAAAGCTTTAATAATCGGATATAAAAAGCAGCCATCCGGTGATGAGTGTGGACTATAGTAATCTCATTGTTTTTGATAATCTGGTGAATAGAATATAGAAGCTTTAATACTGTCAGTGGATTTTTACTATCAATATCTATAATTTTATGATGTTGAATACCTTTAGCAGCAAGATTGCTCTCCCAAATTCCACCTGTAGATGCGACATGAACACTGTCAAACTCATCTTTCAAATCTGAGCTCAACTGGTAAACAATACGCTCTGCACCACCGATATCCATGGTACGTGAAATATGTAAAATATTATTTTTTTGATTTTCGTTTTTCATCTAAAACTCGCTTAATAAAAGTGGCATTCCCTACAAAATAACGTTTAAAGAGACGTTTAGGTTCATTTGCCACTCGGAACAGCCATTCAAGATGCACATTTTGCATCCAGAGAGGAGCTCGTTTAATATGGCCAGATAAAACGTCAAAGCTACCTCCAACTCCCATAAAGACAGAATTAACACCTTGATCCATAAATTTTTGAATGATGTATTCTTTCTTGGGAGAGGTAATCCCAACAAAAACAAAATCAGGATTTTTCTCTCGGATATCTTCTTGAATACCGTATTCATCTTCTTCAGAAAAATAACCATTACGATATCCAAGGACTCGTAAATTTGGATAGTCTTTCTTAAAGATTTCTAGCATGTCTATTAAAACTTCTTCCTTGGCACCAAAAAAATAAACCGAATAAGACTTTTCATTGGCCAACAAGAGCAATCTTTGCATCAAATCAATCCCAGCAACTCTCTCAGGAACTTGATAACCCAAAAAGCGGGAAGCAAGAACAACTGAAGCTCCATCTGCATTAATAATCTCAGAAGCGTTCACTATCTTTTTAATAGATTCATCTGTTTGACATTGATTAATTTTGTCTGCGTTCACCCCCATTAGATGGAGTGGCCGTTGCTCAAGAACAAATTTTTCAACAGCTTGGACAGTTTCGTCCATTGTTAAGGGGTCAATTCTGACCCCCATTAAATTAAAACTATTCAATTTAATCTCCCCACGTAGACTCAAAATGACCCTTCCGTTCAGCTTCTTTTGGTAGTTGCATGTAATCACCATATATTTTTGTCAAATATTCATCAGGATTTGCATGACAACTAATTTGTAAGTTTTCAAACTCTAGTAATTGCGGTTCCCCGAACACTTCTTTTCTTGCGAGTTCTCGCTCGCGGTAAGAACCTAAGACATTTCCAACCATGGTACTAGTCTCGTAATCATATTGTTTAATGATATTTTGTAATTTTTTATTAATTTTTGAAGTGTTTAAGAGCTTATTTAATTTTAAGGCTTTGGAAACTTTCACAATTGCATTTTCGAACAAGCCTCTATCTCTTTCATGCAAACGATCGATGACAGAAATTTTAGACAAGGCACGATACAATTTTATTTTATTCGTATGCAACCAGTACTGGATCCCATCTTCTGGATAACCATCTAAAGGAAAGATATCAATAAAAGGACTACACCATTCATTACCAAATTGAATTTGGATTGAAGTATCCATAATCGAAGTATTACCTAGATTATCATCGTGAAGTCTTAAAATAACACTTTCAGGAAGCTCTTTCTCACAGATTGACAAGAATTTTTCATAATCTTTTCTAGGCATTCCTAAATCCATATCGTCATCCCATGGGATAAATCCTTTATGACGAATGGCACCGAGTAAAGTCCCACCCAATGCATAATAACGCAAATTATGTCTTTTACAAAGATCGATATAACTTTCTAAAAGTGTTAACTCTCCTAATTGAATTTCTCTCACTTTATTCATAGAATCATTTTGCTCCATCTCTCATCAGCACTACTTTTATTGTTTTTAATAAAATTTCAAAATCTTTCCAAATTGTCCAATCATCGATATAAGCCACATCTAGTTTGACAACATCATCAAAGTTGGTAATTTCACTACGACCACTAATTTGCCACAAGCCAGTAATTCCTGGTTTGAAACTCAAACGACGTTTTTGTTCAGGTGTGTATTTTTCGTATTCGTCCACTGTTGGAGGTCGAGTTCCTACTAGGCTCATATCACCAATCAACACATTCCAAAATTGGGGCAGTTCATCCAAACTTGTCTTTCGAATAAAGTGTCCAATTTTGGTAACGCGAGGGTCATTGTCCATCTTAAACATACCACCCTGCATGGTATTTTGGTCCATCAATTGCTGCTTGATTTCTTCCGCATCTACTCGCATAGAACGGAATTTATAAAAAGTGAAATGACGACCATTTTTTCCTATTCGGGTTTGAGAAAAAATTGCTGGTCCACCATCTTTTCGAATCATTGGAACAAGGACTATGCTTACTAGTCCACAGATGATTAACCCAACAATTGCCCCTAAAATATCAATAATTCGTTTGGCAACTATGTGGCTTGGTTTATATAAGTTTGTAGAAAAAGTTACTACATTTAATCCAGCCATCTCATGGATCTGTTTATTTCTACCTAAATTCTTATCAAAGGCATTTAAATTTACAGTAACATCAATTCCCATTGTTTCAAATTGTGAAATAATGCTACCGATATCATAATCCTCACTAGGCAGGTTCACAAAAACTTCGTCCACAACCTCATGAGTTGCATAATTAATGAGGTTCTCTCGAGGAATAACCGTTACTTTATTGTGTTTAAAATCTGGTTTATCTAGTACACTCACAGCGACAAGTTTCCCACCGACATCAGTTGCATTTAACAAACGGTCGATAACCTTCTCAATTCGGGATGTCGCAGTGATCAAAATGATTTTACGGCTCCCCTTTAAATTATGGTTAAAATGGACCCAATATTTTTTGATAGCAAAACTCAGGAAATAATTAAACACTCCGTACAAAGATAGGAAGTAAATCATACCCCGTCTAGAAATTACAAATTGATCTTTCAGAAAAAAACTAGAAAAACTAATCAGCAATGCAAAAAAGATGATATATTTTACTATCTCTATCAATTCGACGGATTGACTGCGTTTGAAAAAATTCTTTCCGTAGCCACTGATATAGAAGGCTGCAAAATGAAGAAAATACAGAACAAAAACCGTTTTTGCAACAATTTCTGTTTCAGATACAGAGATTAGTATATAAGCCAATATACTGACCAGTATACTCTGCAAAAACGCTAGAGTTACGTTGTAGAAACCCCTTCCTTCCATTTTTTACTCCCTTTTTTTCTTACTTATTTCTTCCCGTATGAACCGTAGTTCCCGTATGAACCATATGAACCATATTTTTCAAACTGAATATTAAATTTATTCAGAATAACTCCTAAGAATGGTGTTCCTGTTTGCTCTAGCTGATCTTTAGCTTTTTGAACTTCTCTCCGTTTTGTTGCAGAAGCTTCAGCCACCAATATTGAGGCGTCACATTTTTGTACGATAATGGCCGCATCAATTACAACCCCGATAGGAGCAGTATCCACAATGATATAGTCAAAATATTTGCGCAAGGTCTCAATCATTGCTTCAAATTTTTCACTTTGAAGAAGGGCAGTTGGGTTTGGCGAAACAGCTCCTGATTGAATGACAAACAAGTTTTCTACGTTTGTTTCACACAAACCATGCGATAAGTCTTTAGTCCCTGATAAGTAATCTGTTAAACCGGTAATTTTTTCTCTAGATTTAAAGACACCTGACATGACCGAATTACGAATATCGGCATCGATAAGGAGAGTTTTATAGCCCGCACGCGCGAAGGCCCAGGCAATATTGGTTGAAGTTGTAGATTTCCCTTCTCCAGGTCGAACTGAAGAAAGGGCAATCACTTTGAGACCATCTCCACTCAACTGGATATTGGTCCGTAGTGCGTTATAATACTCTTCAGCTTTTTTTACAGAGTGTAATCGTTGTTCTGATAATTCTAACTTTGCCATATTTCCCTCTTTACTTTAATTTCTCAAGATTTGGAATAACACCTAGAAGCGAGAGGTGCATAACTTCTTCGATATCTTCTGGACGCTTCACTCGATCATCTAACAATTCAACCAAAAGTACAATAACTACAATAAATCCTACACCTGCTATAGTAGCCATCATTGTGTTTCGACGAATATTTGGAGAAGATGGTGATGTTGCAGGCCTTGCTTCTTCAAGTGTCGTTACATCTGACACCCGTGTTACAGAAATAATTTTCTGAGCGGCTACTTCTCTGAGTGCATTGGCAATACGACTTGCTTCCTCAGGATTTCCATCTCGAACCGAGATAGATACAATACGAGTTTCTGCCGGAACTGCTACTGAAACTTTTCTTCCAAGAGTTTTTGCATCCATAGTTAATTTTTGGTCGGCCACTACTTTTTCAAGAACATCCTGAGAGAGGATGATTTCACGGTAGTCTTTTACCAAGTAAGCCCCTGCCTGTAAGTCTTGGTTCGTCAAACCTGGCTTATCTGCTTGGTTACGATTAACAACATAGATACGGGTGGTACTAGCGTACTGAGGTTTAATCACAAACGAGCTATAAGCGAAAGCTCCTAGACCCGCTACTAGCGCAGCTAAGACGATGAGGAATTTTCGTTTCCATAGCACTTTTACCAATTGAAATACATCAATTTCAAATTTATCTTGTTCTTTCATCATTTCTCCTAAATTAGTTGGTCATTTATTATTTTTGATGGGTTTGTTTCAAAAAGTTCACGAGCTTTCTCTGCTCCGTATTTTTTAGCAATGAGCTCATAAGCTTCACTCATATAAGGCGGTCGATTATCCAAATTGTGCATATCGCTAGCCACTACATGTACTAAGCCCTTGTCCAAGAAGTACCTAGCACGCTTTTTCATAAATTTGTAGGTGTCACCAAATAGTCGTGGTTTTAATACACTCGAACTATTAATCTGCATATAGCAACCCATATTGATGAGCTCCCTTACTTTTTTCTCATCATTTTCTAAGGTGTGATAGCGCTCAATATGAGCAACCACAGGTGTAATCCCCAACATGAGAACTTTTGTCAAGGCGCTATGAATATCTCTGTAGGGTGTATTCATGCTAAACTCGATCAAGGCATAACGAGTACCATTGAGTTTTGGGATGATATTTTGTTCAAGTTTTTCTATAACGTCACTTGAAAAATAAATCTCAGCTCCGTATACTACATTCAAGTCTGGAGCAACCTCTCGAGCCAACTGTTTGACTTCGCTAAAATTAGCTGCAATTTTATCCTCTGGTGTTTCAAACATCCCTTTTCTTCGATGAGAGGTTGAAACAATGGTTCGAACACCTTGTGCGTAAGCTTCCTCTAGGAGAGCCTTACTCTCAGCTCTATTTTTAGGTCCATCGTCGACATCGAAAACAATATGTGAATGAATATCAATCATCTTATTTTCCTTCCATGGTATCTTTAATGGCTGCTTTAACAGTTTCCAAGCTTGTTGGGTCGATTTCTAACATGTAAAGATTGCTATCAGGCATGGCGTAAGAAGGAAGACCCATATGACCAGTCCCTTTCAAATCTTGATTGGTAACGGTATATTTTCCTCCGCTTGCCAACTGAGTATTGACAAGACTGACCATTGTTTCTGGTGGCATATTGGTCTGAATTGAATCCTGCAAGCTCTGAATAATACTATCATAGTTTTTTAGGGATTCTGCCGAGGTTAATTTCTGGATAATGGCCGCAATGACTTTTTGTTGGTTACGACCGCGATCCCCATCACCATCCGCAAGCGAATAACGCTCACGTACAAATCCTAAAGCTTGTTCAGAATCCAGATGGACATTGCCGACCGGGAAGTGGTATTGCCCATGACGCGATGTAAATTCTTGGTCATTATAGACGTCAACGCCTCCAAGAAGGTCAATCAATTTCAAGAACGAAGTAAAATTAAGGCGGGCATAGTAGTTCAAGTCGATACCATAAAGATTTTCTAAGGTATGGATAGAAGCATCTACACCGTAAATCCCCGCATGCGTCAATTTATCGTTTTGGTTGTTTCCACCATCTGCAATAGGGACATAGGCATCTCGAGGAGTTGTCGTCAAAAGAATCTTCTTAGTATCTTGATTCACTGTCATGATGATATTGACATCTGAGCGCGAAACTGAACTAATAGGACCATAGGTGTCAATCCCACTGATGTAGACATTGAAAGAATTTCCTGTAGCCACCTTAGGCGCTTCCACTTTCTTGGTCAAATCCTTGGTGTAGATTTTCTTGATCTTCTTAGCGTGGTCAGGATATTCCTGCTCAATCAGATTTTCAAAAACACTGTTTAAGACGATTGCTTTGGTTTCTCCATCTAACAAGCTCTTATAGGCCGCTAGGTAAGAAGACGCTTCTTCTACTGTCAATTCCTTGTTTTGAGTTGTTTTAATGTCATCTATCAATTTTTGAATATTCTCAGCATCTGATCCTGTTGGAGCAGCTACACTAGAAAGTTGAGAAACGTTATTAATCTCACTGTCTGCTAACACCGCCACACTTATAGAGTAGCTTGAATAATTTGAAGTTGCGTTAAATTGATTGGCAAGTCCTACAAATCGATTTACAGCTACTAAAGCTACAGAGCTAAATAAAATCGAGAGCAATAGGACTATCAAGGTGAACACCTTGGCTTTGCGTTTAACTATCAACAAGAGGGATAATAATGCTATGAGCACTAAAACTACTGCCAAGATAATATTGAAATAGCTGACTGCTAAAATTTGATATTTAAAAATCAAAAACAATAAAAAAGAAGCTAGAACAGCATAGATTAGCAACAAACCAATGTTTAAACTCTGCTGAAACTTGCTAGATTTACTTTTTTTTATGCGTCTACTTTTCATGGAACACCTCTTCAAAACATTTTAATTCAATTATATCACAAAGTACCTCTAAAGGCTATCTACATTAGTCAAGGAAACGTTTTATTTTGAAAATGTATTTAGTTAGTGTATATTTATTAACGCTTTTACTACATTTTATGTTTTCAAAAAACAGCTAAAATAAAAAAAATAGAGCTCTTAAAAAGCTCTATTTTTTTATTATTTAACGTGACTTTCGAATTCTTTTTGACTCTTTTCAACTGAGTTTTTACGTTCTTGTTCCCATTTGGCTTTAGCTTCGTCAAATTGAGCAGTTGTTACGACTTCGGTTTGCAATTTCATGTACTTATAGTTACTTCCAGTACCTTTGATTCCGACAAGTGAGTAAGCTCGTGTAAATGGTGTCACACGTGTTACTGAAGCTCCACCACCGTTTGACACAACTGGGATTAGAAGAGAACTATCAATCAACCAAGCTTGTGCCTCTGCGTAGTTTTCATAGCGTTTAGCTACGTCTGTGTTTTCTGCATCTGCTGCTTTCAATTTTTGAGTATATTGGTCCAATCCTAGACTAGTAATCTTAGCTGTGTCCTTACTTGGATCAAGTCCTAAAATCTTGAGATAGAATCCATCCTCAGCATTGAAAGGATTGAGGTAAGTTGAAGGATCTTGGTAGTCAGCTGACCATCCATCCAAGTTCAAATCATAGTCATGATCTGCAGGAGTTGGTGCTTGAACTGTTGCATTTGTATAATCATCTGTTGACAATTGGATAACATCAACCACTACATTTTCAGAACCGAGCGTTGATTCGATTGATTGTTTGATTGAGTTTGTTCCAGAAAGCAAGGTCTTGTTAACCTGGTCTACAGGCAAGTCCAAATGAATTGGGAAGCTCACACCTTGTGCTTCCAATTCTTTTTTAGCTTCTGCAAACTTCGCTTGTGCTTTTTCTTTATTGAAATAACCGTCTTGAGCATCTTCAAGATTCATATTTGACCATTGTGTACCATAGTTTACCAACTTAGATGAAACTGTCTCACCAAAAGTCTTGTCACCTACTTGCACGAAAGTTGGTGGTACAAGCGAGTTACGAAGAGTGTTTTTAGCTGCTTCTTCTCCATTAGACTGAGCCGAATAAGCTGTACGGTCAATGGCAAAGTTGATCGCTTGACGGAAATTTTTATTTAAAATCGCAGCTTGGGTAGCTTGTTTTTGCTCATCGCTAGTCTTAGCTGTATGATTATATGTTTGGCGATTAACGTTAAAATTATAGTACCAAGAAGTCGCATCCTGCAAGCTATAGACGATGTTGTCCTTGTATTTTTCCTTTGTCTTAGCGAAGTTTGAGCTATTTGGATAAACACCTGCAGATGAGTAAGCACCACTTTCAAAGTTACGAATTGTCAAGTCTTGGTCTGAACCATCAAAGTAGGCCAATTTTACCTTTTCAATCGTTACTTTTTCTTGGTCATAGTAATGTGGGTTTTTCACATATTCGATAGAAGACTTAGATGTAAAATCTTTTAACAAATATGGTCCGCTATAAAGAATGCTATCTGGTTTCAGGGTTCCGAAGTCTTTACCTTTAGAAGCAAGGAATTCTTCGTTTACAGGGAACAAGATACTGTTAGTTGTCTTAGAGTTCCAGAATGGTTCTGGTCGTGTCAAGGTATATTGGACAGTATAGTCATCCAAGGCTTTGACACCAACATTTGAAAAGTCAGTATTTGCGCCTGTCACATAATCATCTAATCCCTTGATTGAGTTCTGAATCAAATCGAGAGCTTGACTCTTGTTATCAGCTGCATACTTGATACCTGTGACGAAATCCTGCGCTTTAATTGAAGCGTATTCTTCCCCATCAGCAGTGAACCATTTAGCATCCTGACGAAGCTTATAAGTGTAAGTCAAACCATCCTTTGAAACACTCCAATCTTCTGCAAGAGCAGGAATGAGATTTCCATAATTGTCATTTTCAAGCAAACCATCTACCAAGTTGGTTACAACAGCAGTATTATCACCAGAGTAGTCCAACAGGTAGTTGAAGGTTGTCGGGTCGGCACCAAATGTTGACGAGTAGGTTTTAACATCTGATGCTGACTTCCCACACGCTGTCAATAAGACCGCCGCGGCAAGCGTCAACCCCGCTCCAATCAGTCGTTTTTTGAGTTTCATGATTCATTTTCTCCTTGTATGTTAGGTTTTATGACATATAGCTATTCTACCAAATTTCGCCCCAAAAGTAAAGTTATTTAATTATTTGCCCTCTCGTCAGTATATGAAAAAAGAAAGAAACCCCGCATAAAATCAGGATTTCTTTCACCGTTGTTTAAAATTATTTAACGTGGTTCGCTAACTCTTTTTGATATTTAGCATTTGTTTCAAGTTTCTCTTTTTGCCATTTCTTGAGAGCTTCTTCGTATTCTTTAGTGGTTACAATATCATTTTGCAACTCTAAACCTTTAAATACAAACGGATCTCCCTTGATACCAACTTGAGAGTAGGCTTTCGAGAATGGTACTGTACGACTAACTGTAGGAGAACCTCCTGAAGATGCTACAGGAATGAGAAGTGAACTATCAGATACCCAAGCCTGTGCTTTAGCATATTTTTCATAGCGTTTGTTAAGGTCGGTTGTTTCTGATGCTGCATCATCCAAGAGTTTCTTGTACTCATCAAGTCCAACTTGAGCCATGACTTCTGGATCTTTACCTTTTGTGATACCCAAGTGTTTAAGGGCAGAACCCTTCTTAGCATCCAAGATATTTAGATAGGTAGCTGGATCTTGATAGTCTGGTCCCCAACCAGTTCCGTTCAAGTCATAGTCTTTTTGAGAAGGAACCTTAGCTTGAGAAGTAATACTCATTTTCTCATTATCTGTCATTTGAAGCACATCGATGACAACATTTTCAGTTCCAAGTGCTGCTTCGACAGATTGTTTGAGGGAGTTGGTTTGTTGAACAGCAATGACATCTGTTTGTTCAACTGGAATATCCAAATGGATTGGGAAGGTTACACCTTTGGCTTGCAATTCTGATTTTGCTTTTTCAAAGGCAGCTTTTGCTTTTGTTGGATTGTAAATAGTGTCTTTACCATCTGTCAAAGCCACATCTTTCCACTGGTCTCCGTATGTTACTAATTGTTCTTGAGCCAATTCACCGAAGGTCTTTTCACCAACCTGAACATAGTCGTAAGGTACAAGGCTGGTACGAATAATCTTGTCTGCACCTTCTTCACCATTCATCTGTGCAGAGTAAGAATGACGGTCAAGAGCAAAGTTGATTGCCTGGCGGAAGTTTTTATTGAGAAGCGCTTCTTTTGTAGAAGTTTTTTGTGCTTCATCCGTCTTTGCAGTTTTATTGTAAGACTGACGATTCACGTTGAAAGTAAAGTAATAGCTAGTCGCTTCTTGTGGACTATAGACAATCTTATCCCCGTATTCTTGCTTAGTTGAATCAAAGTTTGAACTTGTTGGGAAGAGACGAGCTGTTGTATAAGCTCCTGATGAGAAACTACGAATCAATGATTCTTGGTCAGAACCATCGTAGAAAGTAAGTTTGACGTGGTCAATCTTAACATTGTCTTTATCCCAATAATTAGGGTTCTTTTCGTACTCGATCACTGATTTTGAAGTGAAGTTCTTCAAAATATATGGTCCATTATAGAGAATACCTGAAGGTGTTGCTGCACCATAATCTTTACCTTGAGAATTCAGGAATTCTTCATTAACTGGGAGCATAGTCGCTGTTGTTACCTTGGAATTCCAGAAGCTTTCTGGTTTGTTCAAGGTGTATTGAACAGTGTAGTCGTCAATTGCTTTAACTGCAACTGTTGAGAAGTCATTGCTTTCACCACTAACGTATTCTGCCAAGCCTTTGATAGAATCTTGGATAAGAGTTAGACCATCTGACTTACCATCAGCAGCATGCTTCAAACCAGTCACAAAGTCTTGAGCCTTGACCTCAGCGTACTCTTCACCTTCAGAAGTATACCATTTGACACCTTTACGTAGCTTGTAAGTGTAGGTCAAACCGTCTTGCGAAACCGACCAGTCTTCAGCAAGAGATGGAATCAAGTTTCCGTATTTGTCATTTTCCAAGAGTCCGTCGACCAAGTTAGCGATGACGTCTGATGTTGAACTTTTACTTGTAACGCTATAATCCAATGTTGATGGATCGATGGCATATACGTATGAAAATGTTGTTGGAGCGTCTGCTTTTTTCTCTGTCTTTCCACAAGCCGCTAAAAGAAGAGCTGCACTCATCGTTATCCCTGCTACTGCGAGCAACTTTTTCGATTTCATCGGTATTCTCCTTTAAAATACTATTTTTCACCATTATACCCTATTTTTTTATAAAAGCAAGGGTTTTAAGGGTATTTTTTAGAAAATTCAAAATAATATTTTTTTAAGAAATTTCTACACTTATTTTAGAAAAAACTCAAGCATCTTGGATACTTGAGTTTTTTAGGTTTAATTGGTCAATTCGACACAGAATGCATCCCAAGAAGCCAGTGCTAGTTGCTCGAGATTTACTTGAATCTCGGTGTTAGCAACTAAGATTGATTTGAGAACCCCATTAAAGTGAAATTCTTGTTCTTGATTTGAGAGGTTAGCCACAACTAGGAATCGACGGTCGCCATCTTTACGGATGTAAGCAAAGACTTTTTCAGCCGTTTCTAATAATTCAAAGTCAGCTTGAACCAGCCAGCTGTTTTCTTTTCGAATCTGAACTAATTTTTGATAAGTATAGAAGATGGAATCTGGGTTTGCTAAAGCCTCTTCTACATTAATTTTCGCATAGTTTGGATTGACTCCTAACCATGGTTTCGCGCTTGAAAAGCCAGCGTAGTCTGTAGTATCCCACTGCATTGGGGTACGAGCATTGTCACGTCCAATCACACGAATGCTATCCATAATTTGCTCTAGCAGTACACCTTGTTCTAGCGCTTCTTTGGCATAGTTGATAGATTCAATATCTTCTACTTGTTCCAGTGTTTCAAATGGGAAATTGGTCATGCCGATTTCTTCGCCTTGATAAATATAAGGTGTTCCTCTCATAAGATGAAGCAAGATTGCATACGCTTTAGCAGATTTTTCGCGGTATTCTCGGTCATTTCCCCAGATAGATACGATTCGCGGGAGGTCATGGTTATTCCAGAAA
Source organism: Streptococcus sp. oral taxon 061 (assembly GCF_964211575.1). GTDB lineage: Bacteria > Bacillota > Bacilli > Lactobacillales > Streptococcaceae > Streptococcus. The sequence goes on from NZ_CAXOQQ010000011.1 coordinate 32,258, forward strand.
AGGGAATTCCAGCCATCCTCAACTCCTAATTCTGTCTGCCATTTGTTGAAAATCTCTTTTAATTTTCCTACATTTAGCTCTTTTTGGTAGTGCCACTTAGGTTGTCCTTCCTGATACTGAAGACAGATATGTTCAAACTGGAAGACCATAGACAACTCTTGACCTTCTGGATTCGAATATTTCTTGGCCTCTTCTGGATTTGCTCCCCATGTCTCCCCTACTGTCAAGAGCTCTTTGTCGCCGAAAGTAGCCTGATTCATTTCCTTGAGGTAGGGATGAAGCATGGGACCATTGTTGACAATCTTCTGATCAGGAATTTTCCCAATCATGTCAATAACGTCCATACGGAATCCACCAATCCCTTTATCAATCCAGAAATTCATCATCTCATAGATTTTATGACGGAGCTCTTCGTTTTCCCAATTGAGGTCTGGTTGTTTCTTACTGAAAAAGTGTAGATAGTATTGACCAGACTTTTCATCGTATTCCCATGCAGAACCACTAAAAGTAGAGGTTAAATCATTGGGTTTATCTCGCCAAATGTAGTAGTCACGTTCGGGGCTTTGAGGATTTTCACGCGCTTCAATAAACCAAGCATGCTCATCGGATGTATGATTGACAACCAAGTCCATGATGATTCGAATATCTCGTTTTTTGGCTTCAGCAATCAGCTCATCCATATCTTCCATGGTTCCAAAGATAGAAGCGATATCTTGGTAGTTGGCAATATCATAGCCATTATCATCCATTGGACTGTCATAAACTGGAGAAAGCCAAATCGCTGTGATCCCAAGCTTAGCTAGATAGTCTAACTTGCTAGTAATTCCAGGCAAATCACCAATCCCATCTCCATTACTATCCTTGAAACTTTTTGGATAAACTTGATAAACAACTGCATTATGCCACCATTTTTCTTGCATATTTTCACCTCTTTTAAATTCACTTTACTCCATCATAGACTTTTTTTATCATTTATGCAAGCGTTTGCGTTATCTTTTTTCTTACTTTTATTACTCTGTAGTTTCTTATCTTCTATTTTTTTTATATAATAGAAAATAGAGGTAAAAAAATGAAAAAACAAGCTTTTAGTTCTGAAAAATATCTAAATTTACAACGCGACCATATTTTGGAGCGTATTAACCAGTTTGACGGCAAACTCTACTTGGAGTTTGGAGGCAAGATGTTGGAGGACTTCCACGCTGCCCGTGTACTTCCTGGATATGAGCCAGATAACAAAATCAAACTCTTGCAAGAGTTGAAAGAACAAGTCGAAGTTGTTATTGCCATTAACGCTAGCAATATCGAGCACTCAAAAGCTCGTGGTGACTTGGGTATTTCTTACGACCAAGAAGTGCTTCGCTTGATTGATAAATTTAACGAACTTGGTATCTTTGTTGGTTCTGTTGTTATCACACAATACGCCGGTCAACCTGCTGCAGATACCTTCCGTAATCAATTAGCAAAAAATGGGATTGACTCTTATCTCCACTACCCAATCAAGGGTTATCCGACAGATATGGACCATATCATCTCTCCTGAAGGTATGGGGAAAAATGACTATATCAAAACGAGTCGCAATTTAATTGTCGTGACTGCTCCTGGACCTGGTTCAGGTAAGTTGGCAACTTGTATGTCCAACATGTACCACGACCAACTGAATGGTATCAAATCTGGTTATGCTAAGTTTGAAACCTTCCCAGTTTGGAATCTACCTCTCCATCATCCAGTTAACCTGGCTTATGAGGCTGCTACGGCAGACCTTGATGATGTCAATATGATTGACCCATTCCATCTCCAAACTTACGGTGAAACTACAGTCAACTATAATCGTGATATCGAAATTTTCCCTGTTCTCAAGCGTATGCTCGAACGTATCTTGGGTGAATCTCCTTATGCATCTCCAACTGACATGGGTGTAAATATGGTTGGTTTTGCAATCACTGATAACGATGCTGCAATCGAAGCATCGAAACAAGAGATTATCCGTCGCTACTACCAAACAGTTCTCGACTTCAAGGCTGAAAAAGTTGCTGAGTCTGCTGTCAAGAAAATCGAACTTCTCATGAATGATCTCGGCATCACGCCAGCTGACCGTAAGGTTGCTGTTGCTGCTCGACAAAAAGCTGAAGAAACAGATGGACCTGCTCTAGCACTTGAGTTACCTTCTGGTGAAATCGTCACCGGTAAGAATTCAGAACTCTTTGGTCCGACAGCTGCTGCCGTGATCAATGCTATCAAGAAGTCAGCGAATATCGATGCTGAAACCAAGTTAATTGAACCAGAAGTGGTGAAACCAATCCAAGGTTTGAAAATCAATCACTTAGGCAGTCGCAATCCACGTCTTCATTCTAATGAGATTCTTATCGCTCTTGCAATCACAGCTATGCAGAATCCTGATGCAGACCGTGCTATGAAAGAACTCGGAAATCTCAAAGGAAGCGAAGCTCATTCTACTGTCATCTTAACGGAAGAAGATAAGAATGTTCTCCGTAAATTGGGAATTAACGTAACCTTTGATCCATACTACCAATACGATCGTTTATATCGTAAATAGATTGAAGACTCGTAGAACTTCTTATCAAGTATCACCCCTCTTCGATAGATTTCGACTCTCTCTTAAGGGGTGACTTTCTTTTATGCAAGAATTCTGACAATCTCCGGTTATCTTCTTTTCTAATTATTCTAACATTACTTCGGGAGTTTATTTATAATGAGAGAACTACTCAGCCAAAAAGAGCAGAGACAATTAAAGATTTTAGAATATTTGTTTGAAAATCCTGAATGGATTTACCTAGATGATTTATCTAAGATTATTGGCTACAACGCTCGTATCATCAAGAGTGATATCAAGGATTTACGCGAAGTCTTCCCTGACTTTGATATCAGACATTCAACTGCAGGGATTATGATGGTGAATGTACAAAATAATGGTATCGAGCGAATCTATCAATATTTTTTACAGACATCTGATTATTTCCAAATTTTAAAAGCTTTCTTCCTCTTGGACAGACCTTTTACCTATGAACATCTTGCCGAATCTTTGGATATTTCTCTTCCTTCTTTGCGTAAGAAGGTTGCGGATATCAATAAGATTCTTGATGGAACCTATCGCTTTAAGCTCAAGGTAACCCCTATCTCTATCATTGGCGATGAAAAAGATATTCGATTTTTCTTCTCCCAATATTTCCACGAGGCCTATAGCTTTTTAGAATGGCCCTTCACAGAAATCAAAGAAGCAGACATTGATAATTTTGTTTCTTTCTTTATCAATTTGGCGAAATTCCCTGCAAAATATCAAAATCTTTACCAAATCAGAACGCAGGCTACAGTCGATTTGCACCGAATGAAGAGAGGCTATTTTGTTCGTTTGCCAAAACAAAGTACTTCTTGGTTGAGCCCAATCTACGACCAGCTTGATGATTTCCAACAGCAACTGCAAGAATTGGCCCAAGGCCTCAATGTTGAAATTACACCAGAGAACCTCAATCAGATTTTTAGCCCTTTTGCAGAACCTGCTCTCTTCTTTACAGTTGAAGATTTCCTAGCTGCCCGTCAATCTTACGAACAAGTCGATCGTTCCTATCATGCTGCACGAGACATTCTAGACAACTTGACTCGAAGATTTGGTGTTCAATTTTCAAATACGGATACCTTGATTTGGAACTTACACAATACTGCCTTGCTTGAGAGAAGAGAAATCAACTCCGAATCGATCATTTCACAAAATAAGGATTATACGCTTGGAAAAATTAAGAAATTCTTCCCTAAATTTTATGAAGCAACCGTCTTTGAAATGATGCGTTACAAGAGCATTATGGGACAAAAGGAGAAGACACCTGCCCTTTCTCACCTGATCTACACCCTCTTTACTCACGCCGAGGGTCTTACAGATCAATTATTTGAACATAAGAAGAAAGTCAAAGTCTTAGTCCTAAGTGAGTATGACTTTGCCCATCCACAGTTTTTGATATCTCTCTACGAATTCCATACTTCTAACAACATCCAGTATGAAACTTGGGATAAGGAAACTCTTAATATTGAAGAAATCTTAGATAGCGACTATGATGCTATCATCACTAATTTCGACATCAAAGGTCTCGAAGACATGCTTGTCATCAATATCAGTCGACTATCTATTCTGCAAGTTGTTAATGAACTCAATAAGATTTCTATGCAAGATTTATAATAAAAAAAGTCTAGTTTAACTAGACTTTTTTTATTCTACTGTTACTGACTTAGCAAGGTTACGTGGTTTGTCCACATCAAGTCCACGATGTAGGGTTGCAAAGTAAGCGACTAGTTGCGTTGGTACGACCATTGAGATTGGTGAAAGGTAAGGGTGTACGGTCGTAAGAACGATATCGTCTGTATCTTTGGCAACATTTTCTTCTGCAATTGTGAGGACCTTAGCGCCACGCGCTGCCACTTCTTGGATATTTCCACGAGTGTGGTTAGCAAGAACTGGGTCTGACAAGAGGGCCAAAACAGGTGTTCCATCCTCAATCAAGGCAATGGTTCCATGTTTGAGTTCTCCTGCCGCAAAACCTTCACATTGGATGTAAGAAATCTCTTTGAGTTTGAGACTGGCTTCCATGGCTACATAGTAATCTTGGCCACGTCCGATGTAAAAGGCGTTGCGTGTTGTTTCAAGAAGTTCACGAACCTTACTATCAATTAATTCTTTTTCTGAAAGGGTTGATTCGATAGACTGAGCTACGATTGACAATTCGTGAACCAGATCAAAAGCTTTGGCATTTTCATTGCCATTTGCTTCACCAACCGCTTTTGCAAGGAAGGCAAGAGCAGCGATTTGCGCTGTATAAGCCTTAGTTGATGCTACGGCAATTTCAGGACCTGCATGAAGAAGCATAGTATGGTTGGCTTCACGAGAAAGAGTGGATCCTGGAACATTTGTCACTGTCAAGCTTGGGATTCCCATTTCATTGGCCTTGACCAAAACCTGACGACTATCCGCTGTTTCACCAGATTGACTGATAAAGATGAAGATTGGTTTCTTGCTGAGAAGTGGCATACCGTAACCCCACTCAGAAGAGATTCCAAGTTCAACTGGCGTATCTGTCAATTCTTCTAGCATCTTCTTAGAAGCAAATCCTGCATGGTAAGATGTTCCAGCTGCAAGAATGTAAATACGGTCTGCATCTTGAACAGCCTTGATGATAGCTGGGTCTACGACTACTTGACCAGCCTCATCAGTATAGGCTTGGATCAACTTACGCATCACCGTTGGTTGCTCATCGATTTCCTTGAGCATGTAGTAAGGGTAAGTTCCCTTACCGATATCAGACAAGTCAAGTTCAGCAGTGTAGCTAGCACGCTCACGACGATTGCCATCATAGTCTTGAACTTGGACGCTATCAGCTTTCACAATTACCAACTCTTGGTCATGGATTTCCATATATTGGTTGGTCTCACGAATCATAGCCATAGCATCTGAGCAGACCATGTTGTAGCCATCACCAAGACCAATCAAGAGTGGTGATTTGTTCTTGGCTACATAGATGACATCTGGATTTTCAGAGTCGATCAAGGCAAAGGCATAAGAACCACGGATGATATGAAGGGCTTTTTTAAAGGCTTCAAGTACTGACATGCCGTCTTCTTCAACAAATTTTCCAATCAAGTGTACAGCGATTTCTGTATCTGTTTGTCCCTTGAAGTGGTGACCTGCAAGGTATTCTTCTTTGATTTCGAGGTAGTTTTCAATCACCCCGTTGTGGACCAAGACAAAACGTCCTGTCTCAGAGCGATGTGGGTGAGCGTTATCTTCTGTTGGTTTTCCGTGAGTGGCCCAACGAGTATGTCCGATACCAGTTGTTCCCTCAACCCCAGCTGTCTTGGCAGACAATTCTGCGATACGACCAACAGCCTTGACCAAATGGCTTTCAGGACCACCTAGAACAAAAATTCCCGCAGAATCATAACCACGGTATTCGAGCTTTTCAAGCCCTTGAATCAAAATATCAGTTGCATTTGTGTTTCCAACAACACCAACAATTCCACACATAGTATATACGACACAGGCAAGCTGTGCTTTCTCCTTATCGAAATTGGTATAGTCTGATTTTCTGTTTTTAGAATCAGTGAAAACAGTATATACTTGTTTCTTTCACTTGTCAAGAATAAAAATTGGTATAGCTCAATTGTTTTTAAACAGCAAACAAAAAACCATTCAAGAAATAGCTCTTGAACGGCTTAGAAATATAGCTAATCAATTGATATCCATACCCTGTCTAACACTAGATATCATAGTTTATCTTTTCTCACTCCTCGCAGCCAATTATTTATTAGGGTGGATGGGATAGGTGCTTTCAAAAGTATCCACTATCTCTACTAAATGATCATCCAAATAGGCCATAGCTTGATTTCTGATTGGAGCAGGAATTCCATAGTAGGCTTGCGCAAGACCTCCACAGATAGCAGCGATGGTGTCGCTATCTCCTCCGATGGAAATAGCATTTCTGATAGCATCTTCAAAATCTTGTGACTTGAAAAAGGCTTGGAAAGCCTGAGGAACCGAACCTTGACAAGTCACATCAAAGCTATAGTCCTCACGAATTTGGTCCAGGGTAAAGTCCATGGAATAGTAGTTTTTATCGATGTAGTCTCTGATTTCATGGCGGCTAGAACCAGTTCTAGCCAAGAAGATAGCTACTGCAACTGCTTCTGCACCTTTTAGTCCCTCAGGATGGTCATGACTCACTTCTGTCACTGCTTGGGACAAAGCCTTTGCCTGCTCTATGCTATCTGCCACAAAGCCAACAGGGCTAATTCTCATAGCAGAGCCATTCCCATAACTCCCATAGGGTTGAGGATCATCTGAGAAATAATCCATCTGCAGTTTGTTTTCATATAACTCTTTTCTAGTCATAAACTTCCTCCTGATACAGTTGGATGGCGAGAATATCATCTACCCTTATTAATCGATAGCCTTCATCCGTTCTAACAGAGATTTCTTGAGGAGATAATTCTATTACTTCACCCAATATCGAGCTTTTATGATTTTTCTCCTTGACCATAAAAGAGCCTTTTAGTCGTCCGACGTAGAGCTGGGAAAGTAGCAACAACTTCTCGACTGGATTCAAGTCTGTTGATAAATCGACACGATTTTTTTCTGCACTGAGTGAACTGGTATGCTCCGATAGAAAAAAGCCCATCCACTTCTGCATGCCTGGATCTTGATAGTCCCTCGCGGATTGAAAGGGCAAATAAGAGCGATCAATCATTTTAGTCCATCTAATCCTCCAGCAGAGTGCCCTCCGATGAGCTTACTTCTGGCAATACTTCTCGATGCATCCTCTAAGGCAGTCGCCTTCAAAAGAGAAGTAAAGCCGAATTGTTCTCGAATGGAATCAATGGCAGTCTGGATCCTTTCTTCTTTTTCTAGCTTGTCAACATCATCAAAAAGGGAAATCATAGCAAAGGATTCATCTACAAATCCTGAATAACTAACAGCAACACTCCTGATGGCTCCAGAAGTATATTTGCTATGGAATAATTTCAGTACATAACTGACTAAAAGACTGGTATTATTGGTCGGCTCCACCTTCATCTGGGTATGGATGGAGCGTTTTTGTTCCTGCTTAGAAAATCCAAGATGAATAGACACCACTGTCGTCTTCTTTCTGGCCCGTCGAAGCCTGACAGCCACCTGTTCAGCCATCTCTCGAAGGATAATTTCGATATCTCGCTGCTTGACATAGTCTCTCGGTAAAATTTGTGAATTGCCCAAGCCGTGAGATTTGGCTTTATAGGGCTTGTGAACATTACTCTCATCAATCCCATTGGCATGAAACCACAAGCGAAGTCCAGCTTGGCCAAGTTCTTTCTTCAGGAAATCCGGATTGCTATTAGCTAATTCCTTAATCGAATAGATTTCCAGGCTATTCAAGCGTTTCTCCATCCGATGCCCAATCCCCCAAAAGTCGGTCATCTTTGAAATGGACCAGACCTTGTCTTCCACATCCTGGTAAGACCAATTGGCTCGCATGGTCGGTGTGTGCTTGGCTTCATTATCCAAGGCCAACTTAGCAAGCAGAGGATTGGCATTCGACATACCGACTGTTGAGTAAATCCCGGTCTGCCGCCAGATATCTCTCTGGATACGAGCCGAAAGCATGTCCAGCTTATCTTTGCGAGAAATCTGCTGGTCCGGGACAAAATAATTGAGCGAACTTGTTAGGTCAATAAAGCCTTCATCAATTGAATAAGGATAAATATCATCTGGACTGCCATAATTCTGGAAAATGCGCTGAATTTCCATGTTGACCGCGATATACTTATCCATCCGAGGAGGGACAATGACGGTCACCCGAGCCCAATCTTCGATAAATTTCACATAGTCTGGATCTGTCCGTAAGCCTTGTTTTTTGGCATTATAGTAGGAAAATTTACGCGTCTTAATATCAAAGGGGAGGTCATAGGCACGACCGACATTTGCTTTCCCAAAAACCTTTTTAAACATAGGCGAGGAGGCAAGAATCAGCCCAACAGAATTATCCGCCCGGCTCATGACACAAAGGGAGGTTTTGAGGGGATGGAGTCCTCTTTCTACACACTCAACGCTAGCATAAAAGGACTTCATATCGACAAAGGCAATATCACTTTTGGGCTCTCTGGAATAATCAAAGTAGCCCATAGACTATCCCTCCATGGGTACGAAATTGCCTACGATAATACCCACAATCCGCGGATCTTCTTCGTAAGAAATGTGAATATCCTTATATTTAGGATTGATGGAGACCAAACGCAGACCATCTTCTTCTCGATAGACCCGTTTGATATAGGTCTGATTGTTGCAAACCACTGCATAGACAGCGCCATCATAATCAAATCCGGTCTCTCTAATCAGAGCTACTGATCCATTTTGATATTTGGGTTCCATGGAATCTCCAGACACCCATGAAGCAAAATCGTGAGCTAGTTCTTCATTAAAGTAAACCGTATCAAAGTTTCGATCATCATAAACTGAAGCTCCAATCCCAGCCGACATGCGTTCATAGACATGATACTCGTAGAGTTTTTCTGAAATAGCAGTCACCTTCTTGGCTTGTTCTTCTTGAGCCAGATCTCGAGCATAGACCACCACCTTCTCTTTCCCTTGATTGGAAAGGCTGTTATAAAGACGAACAATTTCGATTTGAGTAAAATAGCCTTTTGGTACTTTTAAAATCTCTTCTAGCTGTTTAACTTTTTCTTCAGAAGGCTCCTTGACTCCACGCTCCCAAGCTGAATAAGCCTGAAAACTAATCCCAAGCTGCTCTGCAATCTCTTTCTGTGTTAGCTTTAACTCTTTTCTCCGAGCCTTGAGTTTTTCTGGTTGGTACATGATTTACCTCCTAGCATGATGTTTTCATCGTAAGTTGACTATATTTTTTAAATTCAACCATTTTGGTTTAGTCTTATTATATAAAAAAAGTAGACGAATGTCTAGTGGAAAAATCCAACTTTAAACCCTGTTTACTTCACCTTCATAAAATGATCATGACTCACAAATAAAGAAGAAAGGCGGTGGGACAGAAATCGATAGACAAAGTCTCGATTTCGTAGTCCCAGCCCCACGAGGATGATTAGGAGCTTTTTGGAGTCTAAAAGACGAACAAAAAGTTCAATCAGCTACCGCGTCAAAGTTTGATTGCTAATAAAAAGTGAGGTCGGGATCTTTTGTCCCAACCTCTTATCATTTAGTCTACTTTATAAAAAACTTGTTCTGATCTGGTTGGAGCAGCTTGACCAGCAATCAGCCTATTTTGAGTTAAATCAGTATCTAACCCATCCATAATAAGTCCAGCAGGATAAATACTCATTCCATAGCCTGAGATACCATCTCTAATGCTGAATTCAATCGTTCCATGGCTACCCATGCTCTTTTTTTCAATGTTTCCACTGTTTACTAGTCCATTTTTATCGAATGTAAACTCTTGCCCAAGTCCATTTCTCCATGTTCCAACTAGAGTCGAGAAATCTCCATTTAGAATGGCTTGCTCATCTAGTTTTTGTGATCTAGCATTCGTTTGCTCTTCTTGTGTCGAGAGTTTTTCCTCAGTAGTCGTAACACTATCTTGAGTAGTCGTTGAACTAGTGGTTGTTATACTAGTCGCTGTCGTACTAGTAGTAGAAACCTGTTCTGTTGTAGCATTTACTGCTTCTGCATCTTGCTTCTTATGATTAAAGAAGAACATAAAACTTATCAGTACTATAGCAATTAAGGAACTTAACAGAATCAAAATCCAATTGATGCCTTTTCCTATTTTCATTTATAACTCCTTTAAATTATTCGTATTTAATTATATCATACTAAACTGATACTAGGAAGAAATTGTATAAGACAAAGACTAGTGGTGAGAATTTTGGGGTGAACTCTCTATTGAGGATTAAAAAAGAACACCCCGAAAGGTGCTCTTTGTAAGTACAGTAATTCTTTCGAAGAACGTTTTGAGTGCAGTGGTTGCCATCCAATCAAACATCGCTTCGCTTGTTTTCTTGGGGCAACTGTGCATAGCATATCTCTATGCGACTAAAGTCGCTAGAGCTATCCTAATTGCGCACCGCCAGTTCTCATAGAAAAAAACACCTTGCAAGATGCAAAGTGTTTTCGTTTGTATTCTGCTGTCCAGCAACGAATTAACGTTTAGAGAACTGGCTAGCTTTACGAGCCTTTTTCAAGCCTGTTTTCTAGTATTTTTATATCTACTGGCAGATTATCCGACTTATCCCCATCAACATCTGACTCTAACTCAACCTCTGAAGAAATCCTAATATTGCGTACTTTGATATATTCGATATTATTGTTACCTACTAGATCCCCTTTTTAATAAATCTGGGATAGCCGATAATTTAGAAATGATGGATGAATCCTTTAAAATCAAGATATTTCCATATTCATCTGTATTTTCATCAAATAGTTTTTTGTCTGCATAGTAATTAGATAGAAGAACTAAGACCTGAGTAGCTTCACCTTCATAATTGCCATTTTCGCTTTCAAAAGGTAATAATTGCTTATTCATAGCTTGGCGAATCAGTTGCACCAGCCAAATTAATTGTCTTGACCGACAAATAAAGCGACTTCTTTCAAGGATTCGACCATAAGGAAACAGTTGGCAGATTCTATAAAAGCGTCGATGTGATTCGGCACGCTCATCAGACTCGCTACACAGAGCTGGTACATAATATCTGCTATAATTTTCTGGAAGATTTGGTCAAGCGGTCTTTTAGCCGTGTGACAGGCATACAGGAAAAACACTATTTATTTACTTTTTGCACGGGAGGCTTTAAGAATCTGATGGACATCTTTCTTGATAGTCACTCAGAGTCTCCAGAGTGTCTGGGCTGGGATATGGCAAAGATATACCGCTGCCTGAAACTGTTCTTTAACGCTGATAAACGCGACATATCAAATAAAATGTCGCACTAAAATGATTGAAAAGTAATTGAAACCGTGTTATAATGTGCGTGTATATTTAGAAAAGAGGTACTAACCATGGAAAACTTGGTAATTTCAATCTTTAACACTGAAAGCGAAGCTTATCAGTCCTTTGCGGATTTGAAGGCTTTCCGCCAAACTCCGACAACCAAGGTTGCTCAAATCGCTCTGGTCAAGAATGAAAACGGTCATATCGTTGAAAAAGAGCGCTATGATTTTGAAGACTCATCGACGAATGTAGCCTTAGAGGGTGGCTTGGTCGGTGCTGTTGTCGGCCTTTTAGGTGGTCCCATCGGTGTCTTGTTTGGCTATGGTTTTGGTAGCCTCTATGGTCTGGCTGTTGGTGACGCCGTTGACACGACAGAAGCTGGCTTGATTGACGTTGTGTCTCAAAAATTGATCGACGGCGAAACAGCCGTTGTCGCCTTGGTGCAAGAAAACAACGAAGCAGTCATCGATGCTTACTTCACCAAGTACGACACCCAAATCGTGCGTTGGGATGTGGCAACCGTCGTAGCTGAAGTTGAAGCAGCCCTGCAAGTCCAAGAAGACCTCTACAACCAAGCGCGTGCGCAAATGAAGGCTGAACGTAAAGCAGATCGCAAGGCCAAACTTGAAGAGTTCAAGGCAAACATCAAATCAAAATTTGATAAATTGAAAGCCTAACGTCTAAGCGTCTCATAAATTTAAATGTGACTGAGACACCATTTAAAATTTATGTGCGTCGGATTCTCACAGTTAAATAATTGCGTTGACAAATCCGTTACAGCCGTTCTTCCATTCTTTGAAAAGAATGTTTAATAGACAAGAAATCTGGACTAGTATTGGTCTGGATTTTTTTGTGAATATAGAGGTCATAGCTTTTTGACTATGCTTTGTTATAATTAGAAAGATTTTAAGTTTTATCAAGATGAAATCAGTCAGACGCAGGCACCCTGAACTAGCACCAGCTTCCCCACACAAACTAAGACATACTGGTGCGACACTCGCAAAACAAGCTGGGGTTTCTCTTGAAGCCTTCTCAGAAGCTCTTACTCATAGTGATAAAGAGATTACAAAAACTTACGTTAATATCAAAGATAAAGTCAATCAGACTGTAGGTGATATTGCTTTTCGTAGTTTAAAAAATTGATGGGGTGAATATGGGGTGAATTTTGGGGTGAACTTTGATTTTTTGAAACAAAAAAGACATCCAAGAAATAATTCTTGAATGTCTGTAAACGTTGATATAATCGTATTGATTAACGTTTTGAGAATTGTGATGCTTTACGAGCTTTCTTAAGACCTGGTTTCTTACGCTCAACTTTACGTGAGTCACGTGTAAGAAGTCCTGCGCGTTTCAATGAATCGCGGAAGTCTGGGTCTACTTGAAGAAGGGCACGAGCGATACCGTGACGGATAGCTCCTGCTTGACCAGCGTAACCACCACCTACAACGTTAACGAAAACGTCGTATGAACCTGCAGTTGAAGTAACTGCGAATGGTTGGTTGATTACAAGACGAAGGTCAGCGTGTGGGATGTACTCTTCAACATCTTTTTTGTTAACAGTGATTTTACCAGTTCCTGGAACAAGGCGAACGCGTGCAACAGCGTTTTTACGACGTCCAGTACCTGCATATTGTGCTTGTGACATACTTTATTGTTCCTTTCCTTAGATAAGTCCTGAAATATCAAGAACTTCTGGTTGTTGTGCAGCGTGAGTGTGCTCAGCTCCAACGAATACTTTCAATTTCATACCTTGAGCGCGGCCAAGAGTATTGTGTGGAAGCATACCTTTAACTGATTTCTCGATCAAACGTACTGCATTTTTAGAACGAAGTTCACCAGCAGAGATTGATTTCAATCCACCTGGGTGGTTTGAGTGAGTGTAGTAGATCTTATCAGTTGCTTTTTTACCAGTCAATTTAACTTTTTCAGCATTGATAACGATTACGAAGTCACCTGTATCAGTGTGAGGTGTGAATGTTGGTTTGTTTTTTCCGCGAAGCACGCTAGCAACAACTGCTGAAAGGCGTCCAAGAGGTACATCAGTTGCGTCAACAACGTACCATTTGCGTTCTACTTGGCCTGGTTTAGCCATGAATGTAGTTTTGTTCATGATTTCTCCTATATGAATGTCGTTTTTGTTTACAGGGCGGATGTTCCGGTCCGCAAGTTATTTGAAAGGTTCCGGGGCCTTACAAATGGGGTAAACAATACCGCCTACTATTGTATCAAAATTCTCAGATAAAAGTCAAGCGGTTGGGAAAATATTTTTTTATTTCTGCCAGATTCGTAATCTTCTTTCACCCTTCTCCTCAAGCATGGTCTGAAAAGCTTTAGAGACTATGTAAATGGCGAAAGTCAAGAATAGGGTAACGACTAAATAATTGATCAAAGGACCGTGGTCTCCAACCAATGGTGGTTTTGTCAAAAAGCCATAATCTCCACCCGTCATTAGATTAACCACAAAGATCAGCGCATTAAGCGAAGATGTGATGATTAGGATTCGTTTGAAGTCCAATAAGCTAGCATCATAGTCCTTCAAAAGATAAATCAAGGAATTTCCAAAGAGGGCTAAGTGCCCGAAAATAAAGGACAGGATAGCGATGTGGGGGAAGGGATAGGGATCTGGCACTGGATAAACAAAGGCCGCCAAAGTCCCAAAGGTTCCGAGAACAGCAAAATACTGTTTGACTCTAGAGACACCCGGGGTCAAAAGCACTACAAACATTGCTAAACGGCAATGATAAAAGGGCAGACTTTCTGTTAGAGGCATCTGGTTGACCAAATACCAACCGTAGAGCAGGATTAACTGCAGAGCCTGTAAAATCTGGAAAAATCGTTGGCAAACTTTTTTATCACCATAGCGATAGGCAAGAAATACAGTCAATGCCAATAAACTAAATAGACTTCCATACCAAAGAAGATCAAATCGGGGTGGCTCCGTCGGCTGCGTGCTAAATAAAGCATCCCAAACATTCATGTAACTTTCCTCATTTTCATATAAGCAGGCCTCTTACTCATCTCTATAGAGCCTAGCTTACATTTATTTCTTATAATTTTATGTAAAAGAAACTGTCGATCTTAATATAAAGCAAAGCTTCTAATCGACATATTGTTCCCGCTCACCCTGATAAACCTGCCATAGAATTTCCATTTGTTCTTGGGTTATCCGTTTTTCAGATAGGGGTGGGAGATTCTTGATATCAAAAAATTCAAGTTCTGCAATTTCTTGATTTTCTTGAAATTGTCCATCCAATAACTGACAGTCAAAAACGAACTTGGCATACTGTTTGTTCTGAAGTTGAAAGCGGTTGGTATCAAAAACCGCCAATAAAGAACCTACTTCTGCCGAAAATCCTGTTTCTTCCTGAACTTCTTTTCGGATATTTTCCTTGGGAGAATATCCTACCTCGCCAAAGCCACCAGGTAATGCCCAAGTATCCTCTCCTTGTCCTCTAACCAGGCAAATCTTCTGATTTTGAACAATCCATGCCCGCACATCCATCAAGGGAGTTGCATAGCTACCTGTTGGTTTTAAAATTGCAGTCAATTCCTCTTGATCGAGCTCTGTTTGATCCTGCAAGATACTTGATAAAATCTGCCGTAAATCCTCATAACGTTCACGCTCAAAAGGATCCTTGGTATAGGTCAGTCCAGTGTCAGTAATGGCCAACATTCTCTGAATAGCTTTAGCGAAATCAGTTGCACTCATTTTCTAAACTTTCTACTAGCTTGGCTAGATTCATAGAGTTCGAACCTTTAAGCAAAATCTGGTCATGTGCACCAAGACTTTCCTTGACCTGCTTAACCATAGCTTCAAACTGGTCTTCCTCAGCTGTTTTCTTGAAGTAGTAAACATGACCAATTGGGAACATTTGACTGGCTAATTGAGCCAAGTCAGCGATATCTTCACCGTAGAAAATAACGGTAGCAAGGGCATCGGGTGTAATGCTCAAAATCATTTGATTGTGGAGTTGAACAGACTGGTCTCCAAGTTCTTTCATGTCCGCCAGAACTGCAATTTTCTTGCCACCTTCATTAGCTGGGATAGCAGAGAAAGTTTCTAAAATCAACTTCATAGCAGTTGGATTGGCATTGTAAACATCTGATAAGATATCCGCACCATTGGCAGCTTTTTTCCACTCGGTACGATTGCGGGTCAATTCTAGATCCTGGAAGGCTTGAGCAATCTGCTCCTCAGTCACTCCTTCTTGCAGGGCAACATAAGAAGCAATCATAGCATTAGTCGCATTGTACTTACCTGTTACTGGTAAATCAAGGGATTTCTCCAAGAAATTAGCCTTAAAACTCAAGCTATCCTTGCGCTCAATTAAGTCTGTAATTTCGAGTTCTGCACCCGGACCAAAACGAACTACCTTTTGGTCAGCAGGTAGATAATCCTCTACAATGGGATCAGCTGGCGCCAAGAGCAAGCTACCTTTCTCCATTCCATCAGCAATCTGTAATTTACCTTTGGCAATCTCAGAACGGTCCTTGAAGAAGGCCAAATGTGCCTCTCCGACCAGAGTCACAATAGCTGTTTTCGGATGAGCCAGTTCAGACAAAAGATGAATATCTCCCAAGTGATCCTGTCCCATTTCCAAGACCAATTTCTCAGTGTCATCTGGCATATGGAGAACTGTATAAGGCAGTCCAATCTCGTTATTGTAATTTCCTTGCGTTTTGTAGGTTTTGTAGCTTGTAGAAAGTAAATGAGCCAACATATCCTTGGTCGTTGTCTTCCCATTTGAACCTGTAACAGCAAAGACATCTACTCCTGTCTTTTGAAGGTAATAAGCCGCAAGAGCTTGAAAGGCTGTCAAAACATCCTCTACTAAAATGTAAGGATGATCTGCTACTTCCTTCTCTGACAGGGCTACAACAGCGCCGTTTTCAAAAGCCGTCTCGATAAAGTCATGACCATCACGCGCCCCCTTGAGTGGCACAAATAGATCACCAGGTCCAATCAAACGACTATCAAACTCTGCCTTAACTAGTGGACTGTCCGCATAGCTTGTCACATCATTTTTTGCACCGACAACACGCGCAACTTCGTGAATCGTAAGTTTCATGTTTACTCCTTTAAAAAGGGGCAGGGAGTCTTGCCCCGCCCTTATAGCTATCTTTACAATAGGTGCGCTTCACGCTTGTTAAAGCTTTCTTTAGCAAGCTCAACCAAACGCTCGATTAGTTCTGGATAGCTAATCCCCATATTGTCCCAGAGCAATGGATACATAGACCACTGGGTAAATCCTGGCATGGTATTGAGCTCATTTAGGAAAACTTCTCCCTTATCTGTATAGAAGAAATCACAACGTGAGAGACCAAGCCCGCCAATAGCACGGAAGGCAGCTTCTGCATTTTTACGCATGACTGCTACTACATCATCACTAATCTTGGCTGGAATATCCATAGTAATCTTGTTATCGATGTATTTTGCTTCGTAGTCATAGAAGGCTACGTCCTTGACAACTTCACCAGGTAAAGTGCTCTTGACATCATAGTTTCCTAAAAGTCCAACTTCGATTTCACGCGCATTGACGCCTTGCTCTACCAAGACACGGCTATCATATTTAAAGGCGAGTTCAAGAGCTTGATGGAGTTCCTCTTTATTTTCAGACTTAGAAATACCAACACTAGAACCCATATTAGATGGTTTGGTAAAGACTGGATACCTTAATTTTTCTTCAACTTCTGCGATCTTAGAAGCTAAGTCATCCCCTTCAACAATGGCTACGTAAGGGACTTGGGCAATCCCAGCAGATTCCAAGACACGTTTAGTCGTGATTTTGTCCATAGCAAGGCTTGAAGACAAGATGTTGCAACCGACATAAGGCATTTTCAAGACTTCTAGGAAACCTTGAACGGAACCGTCTTCTCCCATAGGTCCATGAAGAACTGGAAAAACAACTGCACCTTCTTCGTAGATGGCACTTGGAGCAATTTTCTTGTCCCAATCAATCGTTTCATTGGTCATGAGACGTTCATCTTGGCCAGGAGTTTGGGTAAATTCTTGGGTTTTGATAAAATCACCAGACTGGCTGATAAAGAAAGTTTTGACTTCAAAACGGTCATAGTTAACCGCACGCATGACACTCTCAGCTGACAATACAGACACTTCACGCTCTGCACTGCGTCCACCATATAATAGAATAATTGTTTGTTTCATATGATTGTCCTATTTCTACTAGAATACTCGCTTTTTAGTATATCACATTTGTTTATTTTTTTAAACTTGAATAGCACAAAAGAGACTGGATTAAAAATAAATCCAGTCTCTTGATTTCTTATATATCGTATCTACTAGCTAATTGCCTGTTCTATATCCTTACAGACTAAAGTTCTGTACGATTTTCGATGGCTCTTAGGAGCGTTACTTCGTCCGCATATTCGATATCTGCTCCTACTGCTAGACCTCTTGCTAGACGAGTAACCTTAATCCCTGCAGGTTTAAGTAGTCGAGAGATATACATGGAAGTCGCTTCACCATCAGCAGTCGCATTAGTGGCCACGATAACCTCTGAAACTTCGCTATCCATGAGGCGAGTCATGAGACTTTTGAGATTGATATCATCGGGACTAATCCCATTCATAGGGGAAATCAAACCGTGTAAAACATGGTAAAGTCCGTGGTATTCCTGGATGTTTTCCATAGCAGCAACATCTCGGCTATCCTCCAGAACCAGAATCGTAGACTGGTCACGGCTAGGATCGGTACAGATAGAACAAGGATCATCATCTGTCAAGCGTCCACAAATAGAGCAATAGGTCAATTCTCGCTTGGCTGCAAGAAGATTTTTTGCAAATTCATTGACGTCATCATCCGACATCCCAATAGTATAAAAGGCCAGTCGGGTTGCTGTCTTAATCCCGATACCTGGAAGTTTAGAATAACTGTCAATCAGCTTGGCTATAGGTGTTGGGTAAAGCATGGCTTCCTTTCTAGTTCATTGGATGGTGTTGGTTGTAGAGATTGATAATGTCGCGAGCAATCGAAGGTCCGACACCATTAGTTAGATTCGTATTATGTGGGAAAACAACTGCGACTGCAATCTGCGGATTATCGGTTGGCGCATAGGCTACGGCGTTGGTATTGTTGGCTTTTTGACCACCATTGACGTAACTTTCGGCTGTACCGGTTTTCCCACTGATAGAGACTGCTGCCCCATTTGAAAAGGCGCGACCTGTCGTGAGAGCACTTGTCCCGTGCGATACTTGGTAAAAACCTTGTTGCAAGATAGACATGTCAGACTCAGAAATATTAATCTTATTCATTTCTGTGCTGTCCGTTTGCTTAATGAGTTCTCCTAGACCACCTTGTTCGTTGTTGTCGTAGACTCCTTCCACGATATGAGGAGCTAAGCGGACACCATTATTGGCAATCGTTGCTACATACTGAGCTAACTGCATCGGTGTGTAGTTATCGAACTGTCCAAAAGCATTATTTAGATAGTTAGCCAAATCGTAGTCTTTAGGAATAAAGCCTGTTGACTCATCCGGTAGGTCGATTCCTGTAGAAACTCCTAAACCATACTCACCGAAGGTTGAACGAAGTTTTCCCATGGCAGATTCAAGATTGTTGGTTCCTACTGTCATATTAGGCTGATAAGTTTGCCCCATGATTCCAAGAGCAGTTTGGACCATGTAAGCATTGGATGAATACTCCAAGGCCTCAACGGCTGTAATCGGGAAAGAACCATAATAATAAGGGGTATACCAGGAATTGATCGGCGCAGAACCTTGGAAGACGATTGGTTGATCTGTTAAGGTTTGATTTCCTGACAAGACCCCATTTTCCCAACCTGAACTGATGGTAGCTGCCTTAACGACAGATCCTGGAACAAAGACATTGGTGACAGTTCCGAGTGAGTCTGTGGTCAGTTCTCCAGTCTCTACATTGTGCTTCATTCCTGACATGGCTAATACAGCACCTGTCTTAGGATTGAGGGCTACTGCATAGACACCCTCTGAATATCTAGCTCCACCATTGGCAAGTTCTGAGTTGAAATAACTCTTCAAGAGACTGTCTACGCTATCTTGGAAGGCCAAATCAATGGTCAATTTGATATTTTTCCCCTTGCTACCCTCTTCGATATTCTCTACACTTTCCATATCTCCGTGCTTGTCCAAATGGATTTCCTTGACGGTACGTTTTCCTTGCAAGACTTCTTCGTATTGCTTTTCAAGATAGGAAGTCCCAACACGGTCATTGAGTGAGTAACCTTTTTTCAAATAAGCGTCCACTTCTTCTGCTGGAAGACCAGATTTTTCACTCGAAACACTTCCAACTATAGATGAAAGAGAAGTTTCTAAGACTTTTCGGTCCCATGAAGTAGAGATGGAAATACCTGGCAATTCCTTAGATGCAGAAGCAATCACAGCTACCTGTGTATCGCTCAAAGGATCGGTTTGAATATTTCCTGTCGCAAAATTTTCTACTGCATTGAGCTGACTAAAGATATAGATTGCCTTCTTTTCATCCTCTGAGTAGTTTAATTGACTGGAAGTAATACTCTCAGCAGCGTTGTTATAGAGTTCAGATTCGGAAAGTTGATTGCCATCTGAATCATATCGTTTATCTTTTGGAAGAGCTTCAACTGTCTTCTTATAAACTTCAGCATCAGCCAAGTAATAATCAGCCATTTGACGGTCCGTCAACTCTGGAGAGGTGACTGTGACATAGGTCAACAATTTTTTAGAAATATCCTTCAAATCAGCCGCAGTCATCTTGTTGTTTCGTGTAAAGGAAACAACTTGCTTAACGGTGTTTTGGACTAAAGGTTTTCCTGTTGCATCATAAATTTCTCCACGAGCGGAACCCATGGTTACTCGAGTTTGGCTAGCAGAAGCGAGTTTGTTTTCATAAAAATCCTTGTGAAGAACTTGCATATAAAGTAAACGACCAATAATTGCTAAAAAGAGCAAGATAACGATTGCAAATAACAAATTAAGCCGTGTCGGTATCGAGTGGCTATTGAATTTTCTCATACACATCAATCTCATTTCTAATCAAAATCACACTCTTCATTGTACCATAATTTAATCCGAAAATTATGGAAAAAGAAAAGACTTTTCCTTTTTGGTCCAAAAAGTATTTTCTATGATATAATGGAGGTAAGTGCTATTTTATTTGTTAGATTTGCCAAAGTAATTTTTGACAAATAGCTATAAAAGGAGTTCCATGAATAAGCAAGATATCTCTACGATTATCGACCTTCACTTTGAAGAGATGACCGATTTAGAGCAAGAAATTGCCCGCTATTTTCTACAGGCAGATACCATAAATGATGACTTATCCTCTCAACAAGTCACGCAAAAACTTCATATTTCCCAGGCAGCACTCACTCGTTTTGCCAAAAAATGTGGTTTTAAGGGCTATCGAGAGTTCATCTTCAAATACCAACAACAAAAAGACACTCTTTCTGCTCCTCAACAGGATATGAATCCTTTAACTCAGAGAGTCCTTAGAAGTTATGCAAACCTTCGAGAAATTTCTCAAGGATTGATTGACGATGAGCAGCTGGAACGTGTGGCTCAGATGATTGACCAGTCAGAACGTGTATACTTTTTCGGAACAGGAAGTTCTGGTTTGGTGGCACGTGAGATGAAGCTACGTTTTATGAGACTGGGTGTCGTCTGTGAAGCCTTAACAGATCCAGATGGTTTTGCCTGGACGACTAGTATCATTGATGAAAAATGTTTGGTCTTTGGTTTTTCCCTCTCAGGAACAACACCATCTATCATCGATAGCCTATTAGATGCCCAGGATATGGGAGCTAAGACAGTTCTATTTACAAGTGCACCGAATAAGGATACTCAAGCATTTACAGAAACTATTTTGGTCGCAAGCCAAAGCCAAGCCTCATATATCCAACGAATCTCTGCTCAGCTTCCAATGCTGATTATCATTGATTTACTCTATGCTTATTTCCTAGAAATTGATCGCGAAAGTAAAGAAAAAATCTTTAATAGCTATTGGGAGAATAATAGACTGAATGGTTATCGTAGAAACACAAGACATAGAAAACCCTGAAATTGAAAACCATTCAGGGTTTTCTATTTAAAATATTTTTCCCCACAAAAAGGAGTCCACTATAGGACTCCCTTTTTTTAGTGTTTAAAACACTTTCTTTGATTTAGTCTCTGCTAATCCTTCATCTCTTTTTTGAAGAAGAATAGCATCATTCCTGAAACTAGAGTGAGAGCAGGCAAGAGAGCTGAACTTACTTCTTCTCCTGTTGCCGGCAACTGTTTGCTTGTAGAATCTGCTACAGTTCCCTTGACCTCTGCTAAAGGCTTATCTTCTCCCATAGATTGTGTTGCAGGAGTTTCTACATTTGCTGGTGCACTTGGTTGAGCTACATCCTTGTACACTACCGCATAGACACCTAGGTGTGGAGCTACAAATTCAAGTGCTGAACCTTTCTGTTCAAACTTCACTTCCTGCAATTCTCGATTTGCATTCATGGCATAGACATTGGCTACATCCGACACCACAGCAACTTGAACAAGGGCTGCACCTTTCAATTGAACAAGTTCGCCTTTCTCATTTTTCAATTGAACTTGATAAGCATCGAAACGGCGACCTTCCAAGACCTGGTCAGCAACCTTATCGACCTCTAGAACAGAACCACCATTGAGATCCCCTTCTCGAGCAATCAGTTTCAAGTTTGTTGATGAATCTTTCAAGACCTTCAATGTGCTATCAGTTGATGGACTTTCTTCCTTAGTTCCAACTTCGATGATGCGATCTTGGGCTTCCTCACGTTCAACCTTAACAACCTTACGGTTGTCACCATCGACTTCTACATAAGTCGTTACTTGTCCGTCTTTTCCTTCAGAAACAACTTGTTCCTTACCTTTAGCTAAATCAGCATTCTCACGGCGAACAGTCTTGAAGGCGATTGGTTCTTTCTCTACTTTTAGATTTGGCAGGTTAAAGTCCAGATTCATAACGCCTTCTGTCGGCATAGCAGTTCCTTCTTGAGTACCTACTTCAACGATGCGGTCTTGAGCTTCCTCACGTTCAACCTTAACAACCTTACGATCGCTGCCGTCAACTTCTACATAGGTCGTTACTTGTCCATCTTTTCCTTCAGAAACGACTTGTTCCTTACCTTTAGGTAGAAGAGAATTTTCACGACGAATAGTGTTGAAGGCAATCGGATCTGTCGTTACTTCAAGGCTTGGTTGAGTTACACTCAATTCTTTAACACCTTCAGTTGGAAGATTTGAATGTTTCACTTCCTCTTCTGGCTTACTTGGTTCTTCTGGTTTGCTTGGCTCTTCTGGCTTACTTGGCTCCTCTGGTCTCGCAGGCTCTTCTGGCTTACTTGGCTCCTCTGGTCTTGCAGGCTCTTCTGGAGCTGGTTCCTCTTTTGGTGTCGCCTGAAGATTGTTGATAGATGTCAAAGCGTCTTGCAAGGCCTTATCTACTGCATCCTGAGTTTTTGCTTCTTCAATAGCAGCTAAGGCTTTTTCGGCTAGTTCAACTAGTTTCTTCTTAGCTTCCTTGTCATCACCCAACTCAGCTGTTTTACTTTTAATAGCTTCGGACAAGCTTGCCATAGCTTTATCGTAGTCAAGCTTAGGCTCTACTGGTTTGCTTGGTTCTTCTGGCTTGCTTGGCTCCTCTGGTTTTGCTGGTTCCTCTGGTTTTGCTGGTTCCTCTGGTTTTGCTGGTTCCTCTGGTTGTGTTGGTTCTTCTGGAGCTGGCTCCTCTTTTGGAGTTGCTTGAAGCTTATTGATGGATACCAACGCATCTTGCAAGGCTTTTTCAACAGCATCTTGAGTCTTAGCTTCTTGGATAGCCGCAAGAGCTTGTTCTCCAAGTTCAACTAGTTTTTCCTGAGCAGCTACATCATCGGCAAGTTCTGTTGCTTTTTTCTCGATAGCTTCAGTCAAATCTGCAATCGCCTTATGGTAGTCAACTTTAGACTCTTCTGGTTTTGA
>NZ_CAXOQQ010000012.1:0-54026 GCF_964211575.1 Streptococcus sp. oral taxon 061
CCGGATCCAGAACCAACCCCAAATCCAGAGCCAACTCCAGATCCAGAACCAACTCCGGATCCAGAGCCAACTCCAGATCCGAAACCAACTCCGGATCCAGAACCAACTCCAGATCCAAAACCAACTCCAGATCCAAAACCAACTCCGGAACCTGAAGTCCTTTCAAGTAAGGGCGATCAAGAACCACCAGTAGTTGAAATTCCTGAATTTATAGGTGGCGTTAATGCTGCAGAAGCGGCTGTTTATGACATTCCAGAGTTCAAGGGTGGCGTTAATTGGGTTGAAGCGGACAAGAATGAGCTCCCAGAATTCAAGGGTGGTGTTAACGCAGTTGAAGCTTACAAGAATGAGCTTCCAGAGTTCAAGGGTGGCGTTAACGCAGTTGAAGCTGCTAAGAATGAGGTTCCAGAATATAAAGAGCCTGTTGCAAACCCAGTTACACCAATTGCGGATCACAAGCCAGCTCAAATTTCAACAAACCAAAAACAAGAACAACCACATGCTCCAGCAACTGAAGCCAAAGCTCAACTTCCAGCAACTGGTGAGCAAGATTCAGTAGGTTTAGCATTCCTAGCTAGTCTTGGATTGGTTCTTTCTGCAACCTTTATCAAAAAAGGGAAAGAAGACTAAGTACGAATCTTAATTCGATGCAGAATAGCTTGTTTTAAAAAGAAAAACCAGGGACACTAGTTCCTGGTTTTTTGTGATTCGAAAGTATAGAAAACTGCAAATTAAATACCAACGAAGTAACCGTTGGTATTGAAAAATGCTTAAGATGCCCCGTTATTTGCGCTAACTCCTGCTTCAGTAGTTGGAGTGTTTGAAGAAGAATCAGATTGCTCATTTTTCTGAGAATTGTTATCTGATTTTGTATCCTCCTTCTTGCTAGGAGTTTGAACCTCTTCTTTTTGAGTGGTTTCTTGATTGCTTGGTTGGCTCTGTGCAGGAGCGTTTGATTGAGCAGGGCTTTCCTTTTGGATTTCCTTGATAATAGTTGTTTGCGGATTTGTAGCTTTTTTATCTTTATCTTTATCAAAGGCATTCATAATCGTGATACTAGCAGTAATCAAACCTAGAATACTAGCAATCGTTGCAATGGTTTTTTGAAAGACAGTAAACCCTTTTTTGATGTGTTCTGTTTTAGGTTTTGATCTTCTACGATAGTTAGACATAATAGCTCTCCTTTACTATGATTCATTATACCTAAAATCTTTAAAAAAAACTTAAATAAACCTGAACGGCCTTTCTTGTAGCCTGAACTGTTTCGTGTTACAATAGAAGGAGTGATTTTAGAAAGCGTGAGAAACCATGATCTACTTTGATAACTCGGCTACGACCAAGCCTTATCCAGAAGCATTAGAGACTTATATGCAGGTGTCTACAAAAATTATTGGAAATCCTTCTAGTCTTCATCGTTTAGGAGACCAGTCTACCAGAATTTTAGATGCATCTCGTCAGCAGATTGCAGATTTGATTGGCAAAAATAGTGAAGAAATCATCTTTACATCTGGTGGTACTGAAGGAGACAACTGGGTTATCAAAGGGGTTGCATTTGAAAAAGCGCAATTTGGTAAACACATTATTGTGTCAGCTATTGAGCACCCAGCAGTCAAGGAGTCAGCCCTCTGGCTGAAGACTCAAGGTTTTGAAGTGGATTTTGCACCAGTTGATGAAAAGGGATTTGTAGATGTAACTGCTTTAGAAAATCTACTTCGTCCTGATACGACCTTGGTTTCCGTCATGGCAGTTAACAATGAAATCGGCTCTATCCAGCCTATTCAAGCTATCTCAGAACTATTAGCAGATAAACCAACGATTTCCTTCCATGTTGATGCGGTTCAGGCTTTAGCCAAGATTCCGACAGAATCCTATCTAACTGACCGAGTGGATTTTGCGACCTTCTCTAGTCATAAATTCCACGGAGTTCGTGGTGTTGGATTTATCTATATCAAGTCTGGCAAGAAAATCACCCCCCTATTAACTGGTGGTGGCCAAGAGCGTGACTATCGTTCAACAACTGAGAATGTAGCAGGTATTGCTGCGACAGCCAAGGCTCTGCGTCTAGCCATGGAAAAACTGGATTTGTTTACAAGCAAAACAAGTCAGATGAAGGCAGTCATTCGGCAAGCCCTTCTTGAATATCCAGATATTTTTGTTTTCTCAGGTGAGGAAGACTTTGCGCCTCATATTCTGACTTTTGGGATTAAGGGTGTCCGTGGTGAAGTCATCGTTCATGCATTTGAAGACTATGATATTTTCATTTCCACAACCTCTGCTTGCTCGTCCAAGGCAGGAAAACCTGCTGGTACCTTGATTGCCATGGGGGTTGAAAAAGATAAGGCCCAGTCAGCAGTACGCCTTAGCTTAGACCTAGAAAATGACATGAGTCAAGTTGAGCAATTTTTGACCAAACTAAAATTAATTTACAATCAAACTAGAAAAGTAAGATAGGAGCATTCATGCAATATTCAGAAATTATGATTCGCTACGGTGAACTTTCAACCAAAGGTAAAAACCGGATGCGTTTCATCAATAAACTACGTAATAATATCTCAGATGTTTTATCTATCTATCCTCAAGTCAAGGTAACTGCTGATCGCGACCGTGCCCATGCTTATCTTAATGGAGCCGACTATGCAGCAGTAGCTGAGTCTCTCAAACAGGTTTTCGGGATTCAAAACTTTTCTCCAGTATATAAGGTTGAAAAATCTGTAGAAGTACTTAAATCTGCTGTCCAAGAGATTATGCAGGACATCTATAAGGAAGGCATGACCTTTAAAATCTCAAGTAAGCGAAGCGACCATAACTTTGAGTTAGACAGTCGTGAACTCAACCAAGTTCTTGGTGGTGCTGTTTTTGATGCCATTCCAAATGTACAAGCCCAGATGAAAAATCCCGATATCAATCTGCAAGTGGAGATTCGTGAAGAGGCGGCTTATCTTTCCTATGAGACCATTCGTGGGGCTGGTGGTTTGCCAGTTGGCACTTCTGGGAAAGGTATGCTCATGTTGTCAGGGGGGATTGACTCTCCTGTAGCAGGTTATCTTGCACTAAAACGTGGTGTAGATATCGAGGCTGTTCACTTTGCTAGCCCACCGTATACTAGTCCAGGTGCCCTCAAGAAAGCTCAGGATTTGACCCGTAAATTGACTAAGTTCGGTGGGAATATCCAGTTTATCGAAGTGCCATTCACGGAGATTCAAGAAGAGATTAAGGCTAAGGCACCAGAAGCTTACCTCATGACTCTGACTCGCCGCTTTATGATGCGCATTACAGACCGTATCCGTGAAGTGAGAAATGGTTTGGTCATCATCAATGGTGAAAGTCTTGGTCAGGTGGCAAGCCAAACCCTAGAAAGTATGCAGGCTATCAACGCCGTAACCAATACACCGATTATCCGACCAGTTGTGACCATGGATAAGTTGGAAATCATAGATATTGCTCAGGAAATTGATACCTTTGAAATTTCTATCCAACCTTTTGAAGACTGCTGTACGATTTTTGCGCCTGATCGTCCCAAAACAAATCCTAAAATTAAGAATGCTGAACAGTATGAAACACGTATGGATGTTGAAGGATTGGTTGAGCGAGCAGTAGCAGGAATTATGATCACGGAAATTACCCCTCAAGCTGAGAAAGATGCGGTTGATGAGTTAATTGATGACCTCCTTTAATCAGAAAAACCAGAGGAAAAAATAAAATAAGTAAAAAAAGTTAGTTTATTGTCCTGAATTTGGACGGGAACTGACTTTTTTTCTATTTTTATGATATAATTAGGTAAAATTTTGAATATAGAGAGTTTTCTGACAATGAATCAATCCTACTTTTACCTGAAAATGCGAGAGCATAAACTCAAGGTTCCATACACAGGCAAGGAGCGCCGTGTACGTGTTCTCCTACCGAAAAACTACGAGAAAGACACGGATCGAACTTATCCGGTTGTCTATTTCCATGATGGGCAAAATGTCTTTTACAGTAAAGAATCCTATGTCGGTCATTCATGGAAGATCATTCCTACCATTAAACGGAATCCGGATATTAGCCGTATGATTGTAGTGGCCATTGATAATGATGGTCTAGGACGAATGAATGAGTATGCGGCATGGAAATTCCAAGAGTCTAATATTCCCGGTCAACAGTTTGGTGGTAAGGGAGTCGAGTACGCTGAGTTTGTAATGGAAGTGGTCAAACCCTTTATCGATGAAAACTATCGTACAAAATCAGACCGCAAGCACACTGCTATGGTTGGGTCTTCTCTAGGCGGCAACATTACCCAGTTTATTGGCTTGGAGTATCAGGATCAGATTGGCTGCTTGGGTGTCTTTTCATCAGCCAACTGGCTTCACCAAGAGGCCTTTGATCGCTATATGGAGCGTAAAAAACTATTACCTAATCAACGAGTCTTTATCTATGTCGGGACGGAAGAAGCAGATGACACGGATAAGACCCTTATGGCTGGTAATATTAAGCAGGCCTATATTGACTCTTCTCTTCGCTATTATCATGATTTGATAGCAGGAGGAGTTGAGTTGGGAAATATCTCTCTCAAGGTTCAGGCTGGAGCCATTCACCATGAAGTGCCATGGTCAGAAAATCTTCCAGCTTGCCTACGCTTTTTTGCAGAAAATTGGTAATTAGTATAAAGGAGACAGGATATGCATATTGAACATCTTAGCCACTGGAGTGGTCATCTTAACCGTGAAATGTATGTCAATCGATACGGACATGGAGGCATCCCAGTTGTTGTCTTTGCTTCTTCAGGTGGTAGCCACAATGAGTACTATGATTTTGGAATGATTGATGCTTGTGCATCCTTTATTGAAGAAGGTCGCGTGCAGTTCTTTACCCTTTCAAGTGTAGATAGTGAGAGCTGGCTTGCGACTTGGAAAAATAGTCATGATCAAGCTGAGATGCACCGTGCCTATGAACGATATGTGATTGAAGAAGCTATTCCTTTTATCAAGCACAAGACAGGCTGGTTTGACGGTATGATGACAACAGGATGCTCTATGGGAGCTTACCATGCACTTAACTTTTTCCTTCAGCATCCAGATGTCTTTACCAAGGTAATTGCCCTCAGTGGTGTCTACGATGCTCGTTTCTTTGTTGGAGATTACTACAACGATGATGCTATCTATCAAAATTCACCAGTAGACTATATCTGGAATCAAAATGATGGTTGGTTTATTGATCGTTACCGTCAGGATGAGATTGTGATTTGTACTGGACTAGGTGCTTGGGAACAGGATGGCCTTCCTTCTTACTACAAGTTAAAAGAAGCCTTTGACCAAAAACAAATTCCTGCTTGGTTTGCAGAATGGGGGCACGATGTTGCCCATGACTGGGAATGGTGGCGTAAACAAATGCCATATTTCCTCGGTCATATGAGTCTATAAAAGGAGTTGCTTATGAATTATCTTGTAATTTCACCCTATTACCCACAAATTTTTCAGCAATTTAGTATTGAGCTAGCCAATAAAGGAATCACAGTTCTAGGGATTGGGCAAGAACCCTACGAACAACTAGATGAACCATTACGCAATAGCTTGACGGAGTACTTCCGAGTTGATAATCTTGAAAGTATCGATGAGGTTAAACGAGCAGTTGCCTTTCTTTTCTATAAGCATGGTCCAATTGACCGCATTGAATCACACAATGAATACTGGCTAGAGTTGGATGCTGCTCTTCGTGAACAGTTCAATGTTTTTGGTGCCAAACCAGAAGACCTCAAGAAGACTAAGTTTAAGTCTGAGATGAAAAAACTCTTCAAAAAAGCTGGGGTACCAGTTGTGCCAGGTGCTGTCATTGAAACAGAAGCAGATGTTGACAAAGCTGTGAAAGAAATCGGTCTTCCCATGATTGCAAAACCTGACAATGGAGTTGGGGCAGCAGCAACCTTCAAACTTGAAACAGAAGATGATGTAAACCACTTTAAGGCTGAATGGGACCATTCAACCGTTTATTTCTTTGAAAAATTTGTTACCTCTAGTGAAATCTGTACCTTCGATGGTTTGGTGGATAGAGACGGGAATATCGTCTTTTCAACTACCTTTGACTATGCACATACACCACTTGATCTCATGATTTACAAGATGGACAATTCTTATTATGTTCTTAAAGATATGGATCCGAAACTTCGCAAGTATGGTGAGGCTATCGTCAAGGAATTTGGTATGAAAGAACGTTTCTTCCATATCGAGTTCTTCCGTGAGGGTGATGATTACATTGCCATTGAGTACAATAACCGTCCAGCGGGTGGCTTCACTATTGATGTCTATAACTATGCGCATTCCTTGGATTTGTACAAGGGCTATGCAGCTATCGTTGCAGGTGAAGCATTCCCAGAGTCTCCGTTTGAAACCCAGTATTGCTTGGCAACATCCCGTCGCGCCAATGCTAACTATGTTTATTCAGAAGAAGACTTGCTCGCTAAATATGGTCAGCAGTTCAAGGTAAAGAAAATCATGCCGGCAGCCTTTGCTGAATTGCAAGGAGACTATCTCTATATGCTTACGACACCAAGTCGTGAGGAGATGGAACAAATGATTAGGGACTTTGGTCAGCGTCAAGAATAATTGAAATGAAGGCTTAACAAACTCACTTTGTTAGGTCTTTTTTGAAGAGTGAAAATAAAAGCGTTTTCCACTTGGATTCTTTTAGAAAATCTGTTGCTAAAAGATTTAAAAATTGATAGAATAGGGATTGTCTAAAAAATATTAAGGAGAATCTATCAATGGATTTCACATGGGCAGTCAAATATGCCACTGAATTTTTGGGAACAGCCATCTTGATTATCTTGGGAAATGGTGCAGTTGCCAACGTTGAACTTAAAGGTACGAAAGGTCACCAAAGTGGCTGGCTCGTTATCGCTGTTGGTTACGGTATGGGGGTTATGATCCCTGCTTTGATGTTTGGTAACGTTTCTGGTAACCACATCAATCCAGCCTTCACTCTTGGACTTGCAGTTAGCGGTCTCTTCCCTTGGGCACAAGTACCATTTTACATCATCGCACAAGTTTTGGGAGCAATCTTCGGACAAGCCTTGGTTGTTGCGACTCACCGTCCATACTACTTGAAGACGGAAAATCCAAATAATATCTTGGGATCTTTCTCAACGATTTCAAGTTTGGACCACGGTACAAAAGAATCACGTTATGCAGCAACAGTTAACGGTTTTATCAACGAGTTCGTTGGTTCATTCGTTCTCTTCTTTGCAGCTCTTGGTTTGACAAAGAACTACTTTGGTGCTGAATTGGTTGCTAAAGCACAAGCGTTGGTTAACGAACAAGTGGCACAAGCGACTGCTCAAGGTCAAACAATTCCTCAAGAACAAGTCACTGCATATCTTGAACAAGCAAAAACTCAAGTAGCTCCATTCTTGTCACCAGGTCTTGGTATCGCACACTTGGCTCTTGGTTTCTTGGTAATGGCTTTGGTTACTTCACTTGGAGGACCTTCAGGACCTGGTTTGAACCCAGCTCGTGACTTTGGACCACGTCTTCTTCACGCAGTACTTCCTAAATCAATCCTTGGTGAGCACAAGGGTGATTCTAAATGGTGGTATGCTTGGGTACCAGTAGTTGCACCGATTGCTGCTGCTATTGCCGCTGTAGCACTTTTCAAATTACTTTACATGTAATCATAAAAAAACTGGGCCCCCCCAGTTTTTTCTTTTTCTATAAACTTGGAACAAGATTTAGCTAATCAATGCTTAAATCGTCAGACTTTTTTCATTTTAAATCAAAAGATGTAAATATGGCAAAAATATGGTAAAATAGAGTATTAAGTAAACGTTAAAAAGGAATATTATGCGTAAAGAAATTGCACCTGAATTATACAATTACAATAAATTCCCTGGTCCTGAATTTCATCTATCTGGAGATAAAGTCGAGGCTGAAGGTTTTTCCTTTAATTTGGTTGAAAATAGTAAGGACGCTTTTGATGCAACAGCTTTTACTCAACGCTTTTCGGAAGTTTTAAATAAGTATGATTATATTGTAGGAGACTGGAGCAATGAGCAGTTGCGCTTGCGAGGATTCTACAAGAATGAGCGAGCTGAAGAATCTCTCGAGAAAATCAGTCGTTTACAAGATTACCTACTCGAGTATTGTAGCTATGGTTGTGCTTATTTTGTCCTAGAAAATGAAACTCCTAAACGAGCATCATTTGACCAAAAAATGCGTAAAAAAGAGGAAGAAAAAGATACTCGAAAAGGCAAGAAAACTTCTCAGAATAAGAAAAGAAATCATACGGACAAGAGAAATAGACGACGTCGTAAAGAGCAGAAATCACAGAATGAAGAAAAGGGACAACGTCATTTCGTCATCCGTCAGAAAGATTAGAGAATAAGGAGAAAAGATGAAACCGTCGATTTACAGTTTAACTCGTCAAGGAATGCAAGAATGGGTCTTGGAACAGGGAGAAAAAAAATTCCGTGCGGATCAAATCTGGGAGTGGCTTTACCGTAAACGTGTTCAGACATTTGAAGAAATGACCAACTTGTCTAAGGATCTGATTGCCAAGCTCAACGAGCAGTTTGTTGTCAATCCCTTGAAACAACGTATCGTTCAAGAGTCAGCCGATGGAACTGTGAAGTACCTCTTTGAGTTACCAGATGGGATGCTGATTGAGACAGTTCTGATGCGTCAGCACTATGGTTTGTCAGTCTGTGTAACAACTCAAGTAGGATGCAATATCGGTTGTACCTTCTGTGCTTCAGGATTGATTAAGAAGCAACGTGACCTCAATAACGGAGAAATTGTTGCACAGATTATGTTGGTTCAAAAATATTTTGACGAACGTGGACAAGATGAACGTGTTAGCCATATTGTTGTTATGGGGATTGGAGAACCATTTGACAACTACAATAACGTCTTGAACTTTATCCGTACCATCAACGACGATAAGGGAATGGCAATTGGTGCTCGCCATATCACTGTATCAACTTCAGGTTTGGCTCACAAAATCCGTGAGTTTGCTAATGAAGGTGTACAGGTTAACCTTGCTGTCTCACTTCATGCGCCAAACAATGAACTGCGTTCAAGCATCATGAAGATTAACCGTGCCTTCCCAATTGAAAAACTCTTTGCAGCGATTGAGTATTACATCGAGACAACTAACCGCCGTGTGACTTTTGAGTACATCATGCTCAATGAAGTTAATGATGGAGTCGAACAAGCGCTTGAGTTGGCAGAATTGCTGAAAAATATCAAGAAATTGTCATATGTCAACTTGATTCCTTACAACCCAGTTAGTGAGCACGACCAATACAGTCGTAGTCCGAAAGAGCGTGTAATGGTCTTCTATGATACGCTCAAGAAAAAAGGCGTCAACTGTGTTGTTCGTCAAGAACACGGTACAGATATTGATGCCGCATGCGGACAATTGCGTTCAAATACCATGAAGCGTGATCGCCAAAAAGCAGTAGCTGAAGTAAATCCATAAGATGAATCGAAAAAAAATACTAATTTTGGGAGTGCTATTATACAGTCTTTGTATCGTCTGTTTTTGTTTTACTCCCCAGCCTCAACTTCCTACAGGAGTGGAAACTCCAGGTATTCAAACTTTTGGACGCCTGGTTTTTCTTTTGACGCCTTTTAACTCCCTTTGGAATCTGGGAGAAGTAACCAGCCCTATACAACTATTTTGGATTTTTTTGCAAAACGCCTTAAATGTCCTCTTGCTCTTCCCTTTAATTTTCCAGCTTCTCTATCTCATCCCTAGTCTAAGAAAAACGAAGAGAGTGATTTTGTTTAGCTTTTTATTGAGCTTAAGCATCGAGTGCACACAGCTAGTTTTAGACTTTTTCTTTGATTTCAATCGGGTCTTTGAGATTGATGATTTATGGACCAACACTTTGGGTGGTTACCTGGCTTGGGTCCTTTATAAACTACTACATAAAAACAAGATAAGGAATTAAAATGAGTATCTTAGAAGTAAAAAATTTAAGTCACGGTTTTGGTGACCGTGCGATTTTTGAAGACGTGTCTTTCCGTCTCCTCAAAGGTGAACACATCGGACTAGTTGGTGCTAACGGTGAAGGGAAATCAACCTTCATGAGCATCGTGACTGGTAAGTTGGTACCTGATGAAGGTAAGGTGGAATGGTCCAAATATGTGACAGCAGGTTACCTGGACCAGCATGCAGTTCTCAAAGAAGGTCAAACTGTGCGTGATGTTTTGCGTACAGCCTTTGACGAATTATTCAAAGCCGAAGCTCGGATCAATGACCTTTATATGGAAATGGCAGAAGAGGGCGCTGATATTGATGCCCTAATGGAAGAAGTCGGCGAACTTCAGGACCGTTTGGAAAGTCGTGACTTCTATACCTTGGATGCTAAGATTGACGAAGTCGCGCGTGCTCTTGGTGTCATGGATTATGGTATGGATACGGACGTAACAGCCTTATCTGGTGGACAAAGAACCAAGGTACTTTTGGCTAAACTCCTCCTTGAAAAGCCAGATATCTTGCTTTTGGATGAGCCAACCAACTATCTAGATGCGGAGCATATTGACTGGCTCAAGCGTTATCTTCAAAACTATGAGAATGCCTTTGTTCTTATCTCTCACGATATTCCATTCCTCAATGATGTGATCAATATCGTATATCACGTTGAAAATCAACAGTTGACACGCTACTCTGGCGATTACTACCAGTTCCAAGAAGTCTATGCCATGAAGAAATCGCAGCTGGAAGCTGCCTATGAGCGTCAACAGAAAGAAATTGCCGATCTCAAGGATTTCGTAGCCCGTAATAAGGCGCGTGTTGCTACCCGTAATATGGCCATGTCTCGCCAGAAGAAATTGGATAAGATGGACATTATCGAGCTTCAAAGTGAGAGACCAAAGCCGTCCTTTGATTTTAAACCAGCTCGTACACCAGGTCGATTTATTTTCCAAGCCAAGGACTTGCAGATTGGTTACGACCGCCCACTTACAAAACCATTAAATCTTACCTTTGAGCGCAATCAAAAGGTTGCTATCATTGGTGCCAATGGTATCGGGAAAACAACTCTCTTGAAGAGTCTTTTGGGCATTATCCCGCCCATTTCTGGGGAAGTGGAACGTGGTGATTACCTAGAACTGGGTTACTTTGAACAAGAGGTGGAAGGTGGCAATCGCCAAACACCTCTAGAAGCAGTTTGGAATGCCTTTCCAGCCCTTAATCAAGCAGAAGTCCGTGCAGCTCTTGCTCGTTGTGGTTTGACGACTAAGCACATCGAAAGCCAAATTCAAGTCTTATCAGGTGGGGAACAAGCCAAGGTTCGTTTCTGTCTCTTGATGAATCGTGAGAACAATGTCCTTGTTCTAGACGAGCCTACCAACCACTTGGATGTGGATGCTAAGGATGAGCTCAAACGAGCTCTGAAAGAATATAAAGGATCTATCCTTATGGTTTGCCACGAACCAGACTTCTATGAAGGCTGGATGGATCAAATCTGGGACTTTAATGAGCTAACATAAATAGTTATAAAAAATCCAAGTCGACGAGACTTGGATTTTTGACTAATTTAGTTGCTTAAGACTATCTTATTCCAAGTAACTCTTACCATTTTCAACAACCATAGTGATGTTGACGTCGGTATATTTACCGTCAGATAAAGTGCTAAAAGTGAATTTATAGATACCATCTGATAGAGTTCCGACTGGAAGTGATGTTAATTTATCTTTTAAGTAGTCTACACGATTATCATTTTTATAATTTTGTCTATCATCGATTATACTGAAATTTAAGTACTTGATAGAAATGATTAGAGATTTATTGTTGATATGTTTGTTAATATCGATATTGTAAAATCCTGCAATATCTGTATCTCCATTTTCTCTATTTTTTACAGCCTCTTTAATAAGAATACTATCAAATTTTCTTTTGTCAGCTGGTGTAATCTCGACAGAATTATTCTCTAGTAATTTGAAACCAACTGCCTCATTAAGTTTAGTCACTATATCTTCTTTTAGTTTTAGATCTCTTATTCTTTCTTCGTAGACATTTAAGACAAATTCAAATTGTTCAAGTGTAACTTTATCAAATAACTCCCTTTCCGCATCGTTTTCAAGATAGGAACGAATTTCTTCCTTGGCCGCTTCATCTAATGTTGTCACGTGTGTTCCATTATGAACATCAGAAACATAAATATAATCGATAAAATTTTCTCCGTTCGATAAAGTCTCTTTATAGAATAAAGTAGTAAGAGTTCCGTTATAAGGCTCATTTAAATGTTCTTTCTCACGTACTTCGACTTTTCCTTTTAGGCCAAAGTCTTTAAAGTCTTGTACATATTGAACAGTTGAGCCCCATAACGAAACTTTGCTATTCATGATTAACAATAAATTACATAACAAAATGACTATAGTTCCAAAAACAAAACTTGATATGTTAGAAGACATGTTATCTTGATTGAGCTTCGTTTTTTGAAAGTTTCCAATAAAGAAGATAACAGAGTATAGGAGACTAACGGTAAACAACATTAGGAAATTATAAATATAATTGATTGACCACAAACTTAGATATACTATATTTGATAATTGTAAGCAGACTCCTATAGTCGCTAAAATTAATTGTATATTACTAGTCTTTTGGACTAGCTGATTATCTTTAAAGGTTGATTTTAATTTCAGAGGATCTCTGAAGGCAAAAAAATTACCAAAAAGAATGAAAGCTATTGCTAAAAAGAATACAGGCGGTAGAATGATAATAGCATAACCTGATGAATAGAAGGGAGCAAAAAAAACAAGATTATAGAGTAAATATCCTAATAAGACCAAGCAAAGTCGTATCAAGCTTATTTTATATGGTTTCATAGGAGAGCCTCCATTGTTACTGTTAACTGTATTATATCATAACTGGAGAAGAAAATAGAGCGTTTACATGGAAGTGTAAATAAAAAAAGATAGGCACATGACCTATCTTTTATTAATAGTTTAGATATTGTTCAACCTCAGACTTTTGAATTTCTTTTCCATAGTGACAAATCGGGCAAGAAACGAAATAGGTTTTACCGTAAGGAAAGAGTGGAATCCAGTAAAGAGTGAACTTGCGTCCGTATTCCGTAATTTCCCAAGTACCAACATTGTTACAATGATCACATTCGATAGCAGTTTGTGTATGTCCCAACACTTTTTGGTAACCTTTTGACCCCCAAAATAGAATCATTTTAACATCTCCTTATAGTTATAGTTAATGGTGTTATTGTTTACTGAAATCGTAGTCTTTAACAATTTCGATACTGTCGATGGTAATAGCAGTAGTTGGTTTATCTTTTTCATTTTTTTCTGCTTTAGCAATTTTATCTACAACGTCCATCCCATCGATTACTTGACCAAAGACTGGGTGTTTTCCATCAAGAGTTGGATTTCCGCCTTCTTTGTAGGCTTCGATAATTTTCTTAGGATAGCTACTTGTTGGAAGTTTAGCAGAATAATCTGTTGTACTTTGGTTGATGAAGAACTGGCTACCATTTGAGCTTGGTTGACCAGTATTGGCCATGGATAGGGAACCACGGATATTATAGAGGTATGGAGAGATTTCATTTTTAAAACCGGTCCCCTTGTCCTTGGTTTTATCCTTATCATGCCAGATAGATTCACCGCCTGTACCATCTCCTTTTGGATCTCCGGTTTGTACCATAAATCCGTCAATCACACGATGGAAGGTAACACCATTGTAGTAGCCTTCCTTAGCGTGAGTAAGGAAGTTTTCAACGGCAAGTGGAGCTAACTTTGGAAAGAGCTTGATGCGGATATCGCCTAGGCTTGTGTGGAGAATAGCTTCAGCCTCGTCTTCAGCAACTTCCTTAGAAAGTTGAGGGAAGTTAGCATTTTCGTTTGTTAAGGCGTCTTTCAAATCTTTTTCTGCTTGGGCAGTCGCTTTTGAACTTTCCTCAGCAGCAATCTTAGAATCCACGTAATCATCCCCACGAAGTGTACGTTGGATGCTTGTACATCCACCAAGAGCAAAAGTTGAAATGAGTAGTAGTGTAGCTAATTTTTTCATGTTGGTCCTTTCAAAATTCATTTCTACCATTGTACCCTAAAAGGAAGTGGATTTCAAATATTAGTGACAAGGTAGTTTAATAGGAAGTCAACCAAAAAGTGGCTTAATTAGAGATTTTTCTTTGGATGACGGTCGACAATGACCTGGTATTGTTCCAGTATCCGCTCTCCTTTTGGAGTCAATTTGTAGCCACGAATCGAAAAGAATTATGCTTCCTCTTTCTGTCTGAGTTCAAAGAGGTCTTCTACTTTCAAATCAAAAACTTGAGCAATTTTAAGAGCCATTTCCAGTGAAGGATTGTAACGGTTATTTTCCAAGTGCAGAATTGTCTCGCGTCGCATACCGATGAGGTCGGCTAACTCCTGCTGGGTCATGCCTGTGGACTCACGAACAGATTTGAGATTAGTAATAATCTTGCTTTCTTTGGCCATGCTTATCCTCTCCGTTCCAAGATAAGATAGACAACCGCAAAGATGCAAATCAAGGCAGCTATGCTAATAAAGATCTGGCCCATGTAAAGAGTGAGAGACCCCATATACCCAACGATAACTGCTAGGATTATCAGTGCGCCTAGTATAAAAACAAACATCAAGCTGGCTGCCTTGGATAAATTAGCATAAAAGCGTTCATCCGGAGTTTCCTTGACATTTTTCAAACAGAAAAAAGCAAATAAAATCACTTCAATAACGAGGCCAATTCCCAAAATCCATTCTTTAATACCAGAACTTACGCTTGGGGTCGCAACCCAAATCCCTACTGTATAAAAAATGCTTGCTGCAAACACAAGTACCGTGTAAAGCTTAGCAGACAAGTCAAAAATAGTCTTCCCCTTACCTTTCTGACTCTTATGAGGACATGGTTTCATATGTAGCCAGCTCCAAATAGCTATAATTTGACCTGACACTGAAATACCAGTAATAACTAACTTGGGTCCCCAACTAAGATTAGAACCAAATAAAACAATAAAATCAATAAAGAGAGCTACGGCAATCACTGCAATGAGGCCACGCATTTTTTGACTTTTTTTCATGATAGACTCCTTTTTGTGTTATAAATATATAACACTTAAATTTATGTTATAAATATATCACACTTAAGTTTAGAAAGCAAGAATTTATGTGTCAATGTGGCAATTATTTGAAAAAAATTTTTAATTAAAGACCTCACTAGTCAAACAACTAAAGAATTCTTTGAAGCAATGCATCGGATTTGATTTGAATAGTTTCGTTAATAATAATTGATGATAAAGAATTTTTGGAAAATCTAGATACTGTATCAATCTCTACTTTTTTTCTTAGACTATTATAAAGTCTGTCAGAATAAGCTTTGTAGGTGTAGAAGTTAATTTTTACAGAAGTGAAGTAAGCATTCAATACGAATCAATACATAAGAAAAAATCTGATTTCAAGCGTTTTTTCTTTTTTCAATTTTAATACATTTCACTATATTTCAGTCCAATCTCTACCTTCTTATCTATACTTTGATGGAGCTGAAGTTGACATCTACAAAGTTTAATGTTAGAATACATTCAAAAATATATTTGAATGAGGTGTTTTATGATTCAAAATATTGTTACTTCAATAATCCTGTATTCTGGGACAGCCGTAGACTTACTTATTATCCTAATGTTATTTTTTGCCAAAAGAAAAAGCAGAAAAGACATCATTAACATCTATTTAGGACAATTTCTAGGCTCTGTTAGTCTAATATTGCTAAGTTTGCTTTTTGCATTTGTCTTAAATTATATTCCTAGTAAAGAGATTTTAGGTTTACTCGGTTTGATTCCAATTTTCCTAGGCCTCAAAGTTTTGCTTTTAGGAGATTCTGATGGAGAAGCTATTGCAAAAGATGGTTTGCGCAAAGATGATAAAAACCTGATTTTTCTAGTCGCTATGATTACTTTTGCAAGTTGTGGTGCTGACAATATTGGTGTTTTTGTCCCATATTTTATTACCTTAAATTTAGCGAATTTGATAGTGGCTTTACTTACCTTTCTAGTCATGATTTATCTCTTGGTTTTTTCTGCCCAAAAATTGGCACAAGTCCCTTCTGTTGGAGAAACTTTGGAGAAATATAGCAGATGGTTTATTGCCGTTGTTTATTTAGGATTGGGGATGTATATCCTGATTGAAAACAACAGCTTTGACATGCTAAGGACTGTGTTCGGCTAGGAGAAAAAATTATGAAAAAAGATAGTATCTGCCAAGTGGATGTTATTAATCAACAAAATGTTACAACCGCAACGAACTACTTTGAAAAGGAAAAAGTCCAAAAATCACTTCGCATTTTATCAAAATTTACCGATAATAAACAGATAAATATCATCTTTTATCTCCTTGCTGTTGAAGAACTCTGTGTCTGTGATATAGCCTGTTTACTAGATCTCAGTATTGCATCTGCCTCCCACCATCTTCGTAAACTAGCCAATCAAAACATCTTGGATACTAGAAGAGAGGGGAAAATTATATATTATTTTATAAAAGATGAGGAAATCAAAGACTTTTTTAATCAACTAGGATAACAACTATTTTTACTACTTTACCATGATTATATATAGGACTTATCTATGAAATTTTTTGATGAAAATTACTCACAAAAAATACCTACTCGTATCAAATGTTTAAGAAAAAAGTATAATTTAAAGCAAAGCGACCTAGGTAATGTAGGTCAAGTTAGCCAAGTTGAAAAGGGAGAAATTTGAAAGAATTTGTATCTTTTATTTTTTGTTTCAATTATGCCCTATGCTACTGGAATAGTTAGTAGTCATTTCATGAATCATACGGCACAGCTCTTTTATGGACTGATCGTTATTGTTTCAACGGTAGCAAACTGGTTTTTACATAAAGTAATTGATAAACCCAATATAGATCAGAAAGAATTACTTGAAGCTACCGCACAATATAGGAAGTTATTGATACCTGACCTAATAATTAAAGGAGTGGGATTGATTCTATCCCTAATTCTCTATCCTCCGATTATGATGTATAGTGCTTTAATTGCGGCATTTTACATCATAACTTAAAAAACACTATCCGAAAAAAGAGTGAATAACTAAAAAACGGTGATCAAAGTTAGGTGTATTATTTTAATGCTCACAGACCTAAATTATTCCCCTATTTATAATCTATTGATTCATATTTTATGAAATTAATCAGTAGATATCGTTCTGAAAATCCTTGATATTACGCTGTTTTTAGTCCAACTGGAATCCATACTTTTCAAACCAGGTCTTAAGAAAGCTCGTAAAGCATCACAATTATCAAAACGTTAATCAACACGCTTATATCAACGTTTACAGACATTTAAGAAATTTCTCTTGGATGTCTTTTTTTGTCTAGCTAAATTTTACAAATTGGGCAATTTAGGTTACTCAATAATATAAAAAAGATAAAAATTTAAAGTTCGAATTTTGTATATAAAAATAGCATAAAAATCTAGTTATCCGCATAAAAACTGGACTTATCACACTTTATCAAGGTCAAAACCACTCAATTTACTACTAATTTACTACTTATGAATGAGCTTTGATACGACGATTTATCCTTGAAAAGTGAAGATATAAAGATACTTCCAATAAAATTTGAATATTTAATAGGTAGACACTTCAAAAAATGAGGTGTCTATTTTTTTACCCGATTTTGAAAGGAAGTGAACTTATGAAAACAAAAAATCAAGAATCAAAAGGTCGTTCCCCACTCTTTAAGACCATCAAACATTCATTCAGCCAATAAAAAAGAAAGGATAGGTAAAAATATGGAACTTAAATTTGTGATTCCCAACATGGAAAAAACATTCGGCAATTTAGAATTTGCTGGCGAGGATAAAGTCGTTCAGCGAAGAATCAACGGACGGCTAACTGTCTTATCAAGAAGCTATAATCTCTATTCTGATGTTCAAAGAGCAGATGATATTGTGGTGGTGCTTCCTGCTGAAGCTGGCGAAAAACATTTCGGCTTTGAGGAACGTGTGAAGTTAGTCAATCCACGTATTACCGCAGAGGGCTACAAAATCGGCACTCGTGGTTTTACAAATTACCTTTTACATGCTGACGACATGATAAAAGAATAAAGAAAGAGAGGAAAAATGATGAGATTAGCAAATGGCATTGTATTAGATAAAGACACGACTTTTGGAGAATTGAAATTCTCTGCTCTACGTCGTGAAGTGAGAATCCAAAATGAAGACGGGTCGGTTTCAGATGAAATCAAGGAACGTACCTATGACTTAAAATCCAAAGGACAAGGACGCATGATTCAAGTAAGTATTCCTGCCAGCGTGCCTTTGAAAGAGTTTGATTATAACGCACGGGTGGAACTTATCAATCCCATTGCGGACACCGTTGCTACTGCCACCTATCAAGGAGCAGATGTTGACTGGTATATCAAGGCAGACGATATTGTGCTGACAAAGGATTCTAGTTCATTCAAAGCTCAACCACAAGCAAAGAAAGAACCGACACAAGACAAATAGTCGCTAGGTAGAAAGGAGACTTTTTCGCATGAAACAGCGTGGTAAAAGGATTCGCCCATCTGGTAAAGATTTAGTCTTTCATTTTACGATAGCGTCACTCCTGCCTGTTTTCCTGCTGGTTGTCGGACTGTTTCATGTGAAGACAATCCAGCAGATCAACTGGCAGGATTTTAACCTATCACAAGCAGATAAGATTGACATTCCCTATTTAATTATCAGTTTCAGTGTCGCAATTCTTATCTGCTTGCTGGTAGCGTTTGTATTCAAACGGGTTCGCTATGATACGGTTAAACAACTTTACCACCGTCAAAAACTGGCAAAGATGATACTTGAAAACAAGTGGTATGAATCTGAACAGGTCAAAACAGAGGGTTTCTTTAAAGATAGTGCTGGTCGTACAAAGGAAAAGATAACCTACTTCCCTAAAATGTATTATCGACTTAAAAATGGCTTGATACAGATACGGGTGGAAATCACGCTGGGAAAATATCAAGACCAACTCTTACACTTGGAAAAGAAATTAGAGAGTGGCTTGTACTGTGAGCTGACGGATAAAGAGTTAAAGGATTCCTATGTGGAATATACTTTGCTCTATGACACCATAGCCAGTCGTATTTCTATTGATGAAGTAGAAGCTAAAGATGGTAAACTTCGCTTAATGAAAAACGTATGGTGGGAATATGATAAGCTCCCTCATATGTTGATTGCTGGTGGTACAGGTGGCGGTAAAACTTACTTTATACTGACACTGATTGAAGCCTTGCTTCATACAGATTCAAAACTGTATATTCTTGACCCGAAAAATGCTGACCTTGCGGACTTAGGTTCTGTGATGGCAAATGTCTACTATAGAAAAGAAGACTTGCTTTCTTGCATTGAAACATTCTATGAAGAAATGATGAAACGTAGTGAGGAAATGAAGCAGATGAAGAACTATAAGACTGGCAAAAATTATGCTTACTTAGGTCTCCCGGCACACTTCTTAATCTTTGATGAATACGTCGCTTTCATGGAAATGCTGGGAACAAAAGAAAACACCGCAGTTATGAATAAGCTGAAACAGATTGTCATGTTAGGTCGTCAAGCTGGCTTCTTTCTAATACTGGCTTGTCAACGTCCAGACGCAAAATATTTAGGCGACGGAATCCGTGATCAGTTTAATTTCAGAGTGGCTTTAGGTCGTATGTCTGAAATGGGCTATGGCATGATGTTTGGCAGTGACGTACAAAAGGATTTCTTCTTAAAGCGAATCAAAGGTCGTGGCTATGTTGATGTAGGAACAAGTGTCATATCAGAGTTTTATACTCCCCTTGTACCAAAAGGATATGATTTCTTGGAGGAAATTAAAAAGTTATCCAACAGCAGACAGTCCACGCAGGCGACGTGCGAAGCGGAAGTCGCAGGTGTGGACTGATCTTGCTGGCTGGTGTGGCAATAGCCACGCCAGCACTTAACCCCCCGTATCTAACAGGGGGGTACAAATCGACAGGAAACAGTCAAAAAAACATTAGAAAATCCTTTGGTTACAAGGGATTTACAAAATTTCAGCGTATGTCAAATGGGCTTTAAAAGTTGACATACGCCTTTTTGATTGGAGGGATTTTTACTGAATGAACAAACTTGGTTACAGCATTTAAAAGAAAAACGCTTGGCTTATGGACTATCTCAAAACCGTTTAGCTGTTGCGACTGGTATTACAAGGCAGTATCTAAGCGATATTGAAACAGGAAAAGTCAAGCCATCAGAGGATTTACAGCAGTCCCTTTGGGAAGCTCTGGAACGCTTCAATCCCGACGCTCCCCTTGAAATGCTGTTTGATTATGTAAGGATTCGCTTTCCGACAACAGACGTACAGCAGGTGGTCGAAAACATCTTACAACTGAAACTGTCCTATTTTCTTCATGAGGACTATGGTTTCTATTCTTATTCAGAGCATTATGCTTTAGGCGACATATTCGTCCTTTGCTCCCATGAACTGGACAAAGGAGTTCTGGTGGAATTGAAAGGTCGTGGGTGCAGACAATTTGAAAGCTATCTTCTGGCACAACAAAGAAGCTGGTATGAGTTCTTTATGGACGTTTTGGTGGCTGGCGGTGTGATGAAACGCCTTGACCTTGCCATTAACGATAAGACAGGGATTTTGAATATCCCTGTACTCACTGAAAAGTGCCAACAGGAAGAATGTATCTCCGTCTTCCGCAGTTTTAAAAGCTATCGCAGTGGCGAACTGGTACGCAAAGAGGAAAAGGAATGTATGGGAAACACCCTCTATATCGGTTCATTACAAAGTGAAGTTTATTTCTGTATCTATGAAAAGGACTACGAGCAGTACAAGAAAAATGATATTCCCATTGAAGACGCAGAAGTAAAAAACCGTTTTGAGATTCGATTGAAAAATGAGCGTGCCTATTATGCAGTCCGTGATTTACTCGTCTATGACAATCCAGAGCATACCGCCTTTAAAATTATCAATCGGTATATCCGTTTTGTAGATAAAGACGATTCCAAACCTCGTTCTGATTGG
Source organism: Streptococcus sp. oral taxon 061 (assembly GCF_964211575.1). GTDB lineage: Bacteria > Bacillota > Bacilli > Lactobacillales > Streptococcaceae > Streptococcus. Next base: position 20,987 of record NZ_CAXOQQ010000012.1, read on the forward strand.
AAACTGAATGAAGAATGGGCTTGGTTTATTGGGAACAATCGTGAACGATTAAAACTAACCACAAAACCAGAGCCTTACTCCTTCCAAAGGACGCTGAACTGGCTATCTCATCAAGTTGCCCCGACCTTAAAGGTTGCGATTAAACTTGATGAAATCAACCAGACGCAGGTTGTAAAAGACATTCTCGACCATGCGAAACTGACAGACCGACACAAGCAGATTTTGAAGCAACAGTCAGTAAAAGAACAGGACGTGATAACAACAAAAAAATAACTCAAATACAAATTCATTGAATATAGAGAGGAGAACATTTTTATGAATTTTGGACAAAACCTTTATAACTGGTTTCTATCAAACGCTCAATCACTGGTGCTTTTAGCAATCGTTGTGATTGGCTTGTATCTTGGCTTCAAGCGTGAGTTTAGCAAACTGATTGGCTTTTTAATTATTGCGATTATTGCGGTTGGCTTAGTCTTCAACGCTGCTGGAGTAAAAGACATTTTACTAGAGCTATTCAATCGCATTATTGGTGCTTAAATAAAACCGTTCTTTTGTGGAATATAAGTGGTTTTCTTATGTTCCGCAAAGGAATGGTACACCAAACGAAGTGCGGTAGGGATTTTTGAATCTCTACAAAGAAAGGACGTGAATATATGGACGATATGCAAGTCTATATTGCGAATTTAGGCAAATACAATGAGGGCGAATTGGTCGGTGCGTGGTTTACCTTTCCCATTGACTTTGAGGAAGTCAAAGAGAAAATCGGCTTGAATGATGAATATGAGGAATACGCCATTCATGACTACGAGTTACCCTTTACGGTTGACGAATACACTTCCATTGGCGAACTCAATCGACTATGGGAAATGGTATCGGAATTACCCGAAGAATTACAATCGGAGCTATCTGCTCTGCTCACTCATTTTTCAAGCATTGAAGAACTAAGCGAACATCAAGAGGATATTATCATTCATTCCGATTGTGATGATATGTATGACGTGGCACGCTACTACATTGAAGAAACGGGTGCTTTAGGCGAAGTACCAGCTAGTCTTCAAAACTATATTGATTATCAAGCCTATGGTCGGGATTTAGACCTTTCAGGAACGTTTATCTCAACCAATCATGGGATTTTTGAAATCGTCTATTAAATCTGTCGGTACATTACTACTGGCAGATTTTCTATTTTACGGGGTGGCTCAATCAGCTACCCCTATTTTTTATGAAAGGATTGATTACATGAAGAAAATACGAAGCTATACCAGTATCTGGTCTGTGGAAAAGGTACTGTATTCTATCAATGATTTTAGACTTCCGTTTCCCATAACCTTTACGCAAATGACATGGTTTGTCGTGTCACTCTTTGCAGTGATGATACTTGGCAACTTGCCCCCTCTTTCCATGATAGAGGGAGCATTTCTCAAATACTTTGGGATTCCTGTGGCTTTCACATGGTTTATGTCTACAAAAACTTTTGATGGTAAAAAGCCTTATGGATTTTTGAAGTCTGTCATTGCTTATGCACTGCGACCAAAGCTGACCTATGCAGGAAAAAAAGTAACGCTTGGCAGAAACCAGCCACAAGAAGCCATTACAGCAGTTAGGAGTGAATTTTATGGCATATCCAATTAAATACATTGAAAACAATCTCGTCTGGAATAAAGACGGGGAATGTTATGCTTACTATGAGCTTGTTCCTTACAATTACTCATTTCTAAGTCCAGAACAGAAAATACAAGTGCATGATTCTTTCAGACAGCTTATCGCACAAAATCGTGATGGCAAAATTCATGCTTTACAAATCAGTACAGAATCCAGCATACGTTCTGCACAAGAGCGTTCCAAAAATGAAGTCACTGGCAAGCTCAAAGCGGTTGCCTATGACAAAATCGACCAACAGACAGACGCTTTAATATCCATGATTGGCGAAAATCAAGTGAACTACCGTTTCTTTATCGGCTTTAAGTTGCTTCTCAACGATCAGGAGTTTTCTATGAAAAGTCTTACCGTTGAAGCAAAAAATGCTTTGTCTGATTTTGTCTATGATGTGAACCATAAGCTGATGGGCGATTTTGTTAGTATGAGTAATGATGAAATCCTGCGTTTTCAGAAGATGGAAAAGCTCTTAGAAAATAAAATCTCTCGTCGTTTCAAAATCCGCAGGTTAGATAAGGACGACTTCGGCTATCTGATTGAACACCTTTACGGACAGACAGGCACTGCCTATGAAGAGTATGAGTACCATCTATCAAAGAAAAAGCTGGATAATGAAACGCTGATTAAATACTATGACTTGATTAAGCCTACTCGCTGTTTGGTGGAAGAAAAACAGCGATATTTGAAAATCCAGCAGGAAGATGAAACCGTCTATGTAGCTTACTTTACCATTAACAGCATTGTCGGAGAACTGGACTTCCCGTCCTCTGAAATCTTCTACTACCAGCAACAGCAATTTACATTCCCGATTGATACGTCAATGAATGTGGAAATTGTAGCGAATCGTAAAGCCATATCTACTGTCCGCAATAAAAAGAAAGAACTGAAAGACTTGGATAACCACGCTTGGCAAAGTGATAATGAAACCAGCTCCAATGTGGCGGAAGCTCTGGAAAGTGTGAATGAGCTGGAAACCAATTTAGACCAAAGCAAGGAATCTATGTACAAGCTGTCTTATGTGGTAAGGGTATCAGCAAATGATCTTGACGAACTCAAACGTCGTTGTAATGAAGTGAAAGATTTTTATGACGATTTAAGCGTAAAACTGGTACGACCATTTGGGGATATGCTCGGCTTACATGAAGAATTTTTACCTGCCAGCAAGCGTTATATGAATGATTATATTCAATACGTGACCTCTGATTTCCTCGCTGGTTTAGGTTTTGGTGCTACTCAAATGCTGGGGGAAAATGAGGGGATTTATGTTGGCTACAGCTTAGATACTGGACGCAATGTCTATCTGAAACCTGCTCTTGCCAGTCAAGGGGTTAAGGGTTCAGTAACCAATGCGTTAGCGTCGGCTTTTGTTGGTTCGCTGGGTGGTGGTAAATCCTTTGCGAATAACCTTATCGTCTATTATGCGGTGCTTTATGGGGCACAAGCAGTGATTGTAGACCCAAAAGCAGAACGTGGCAGATGGAAAGAAACCTTGCCAGAGATTTCCCATGAAATCAATATCGTCACTCTGACTTCTGATGAGAAAAACAAAGGCTTACTTGACCCTTATGTGATTATGAAAAATCCCAAAGATTCTGAATCACTGGCTATTGATATTCTGACATTCCTTACGGGGATTTCCTCTCGTGATGGGGAACGCTTCCCAATCCTTAGAAAAGCCATTCGTGCAGTAACCAATAGTGAAGTACGAGGGTTGATGAAAGTGATTGAGGAATTACGGGTTGAGAATACGCCACTAAGTACCAGTATAGCCGACCATATCGAAAGTTTTACAGACTATGACTTTGCACATTTATTATTCAGTAATGGTTATGTGGAGCAGTCTATCAGCTTAGAAAAACAACTGAACATTATACAGGTTGCGGACTTGGTACTTCCCGACAAGGAAACTTCCTTTGAGGAATATACCACTATGGAGCTTTTATCCGTTGCTATGCTGATTGTCATTAGTACCTTTGCTTTAGACTTTATCCATACAGACCGAAGCATTTTCAAGATTGTAGATTTAGACGAAGCATGGAGCTTTTTACAGGTAGCACAAGGAAAAACACTATCTATGAAGCTGGTTCGGGCTGGTCGTGCTATGAACGCTGGGGTATATTTCGTGACCCAAAATACAGACGACCTCTTAGATGAAAAACTGAAAAATAACCTCGGCTTAAAATTTGCATTTCGTTCCACTGACCTTAACGAGATTAAAAAGACCTTAGCCTTTTTTGGTGTAGACCCAGAGGACGAAAACAATCAGAAGCGATTGCGTGATTTGGAAAACGGGCAATGCCTTATCAGTGATTTATATGGTCGTGTCGGTGTGATACAGTTCCACCCTGTATTTGAAGAACTGCTCCATGCCTTTGATACCAGACCACCTGTGCGAAAAGAGGTGTAAATGTGAAACCATCAATAGTAAACAGAATAAAATCAAACTGGACGCTGAAACGTCTAGGTAAAGTGGCAATGACAGTGGCTTTCACACTTGTGATTGCCATTTTTCTTTTAGCCATGCTGGGAACGGTGGTTCAAGCTGCGGGCTTGGTAGATGATACGGTCAATGTGGCAAATGAATACAGCCGATACCCACTTGAAAACTATCAACTGGATTTTTATGTGGATAATAGCTGGGGCTGGCTTCCGTGGAACTGGTCGGACGGGATTGGAAAACAGGTCATGTATGGACTATATGCCATTACCAATTTTATTTGGACAATCAGTTTGTATGTTTCCAATGCGACAGGTTACTTAGTACAGGAAGCCTATTCCTTAGACTTCATTTCCGCTACAGCAGATTCCATTGGTAAGAATATGCAGACCTTAGCTGGTGTGAGTGCAAACGGATTTTCAACAGAGGGTTTCTATGTTGGATTCCTCTTACTCTTGATTTTGGTTCTTGGGGTTTATGTTGCCTATACGGGACTGATAAAGAGAGAAACCACAAAGGCAATTCATGCCATTATGAATTTTGTGCTGGTGTTTATCCTATCGGCTTCCTTTATTGCCTACGCTCCCGACTACATTAAAAAAATCAATGACTTTTCATCAGACATCAGTAATGCCAGTTTATCACTTGGCACGAAGATTGTCATGCCCCATTCCGATAGTCAAGGCAAGGACAGCGTGGACTTAATCAGAGATAGCCTGTTTTCCATACAGGTTCAGCAACCGTGGCTACTGCTTCAATACAACAGTTCAGACATTGAAAGTATCGGTATTGACCGTGTGGAAAGCCTGCTCTCCACCAGCCCAGATTCCAACAATGGCGAAGACAGAGAAAAAATTGTTGCGGAAGAAATTGAAGACAGAAGCAATACCAATCTAACCATTACAAAGACCATTAACCGTTTAGGTACAGTCTTCTTCCTATTTGTCTTCAATATTGGGATTTCCATATTTGTATTCCTATTAACAGGAATCATGATTTTCTCGCAGGTACTTTTTATCATCTATGCTATGTTTCTGCCTGTGAGCTTTATTTTAAGCATGATTCCATCATTTGATGGTATGTCAAAACGAGCCATAACAAAGCTCTTTAATACCATTTTGACACGAGCTGGAATCACATTGATTATTACGACAGCATTTAGTATTTCAACCATGCTCTATACCTTATCGGCTGGTTATCCGTTCTTTTTGATTGCTTTTCTACAGATTGTGACCTTTGCAGGAATCTACTTCAAGCTGGGCGATTTAATGAGTATGTTTTCTCTACAGAGTAACGATTCTCAAAGTGTGGGAAGTCGTGTGATGAGAAAACCTCGTATGCTTATGCACGCTCACATGCACCGTCTACAGCGGAAACTTGGACGTTCCATGACTACTCTAGGGGCTGGGTCTGCCATTGTTACAGGTAAAAAAGGACAGTCGGGTTCGGGGAGTTCTGCAAGGACACAAGCAGATCACTCCCGACCAGACGGAAAGGAAAAATCAACACTTGGAAAACGTATCGGTCAAACCATCGGTACAGTAGCTGATACCAAAGACAGAATGGTAGACACTGCTAGTGGTTTGAAAGAACAGGTTAAAGATTTGCCGACCAATGCAAGATATGCAGTATATCAAGGAAAATCCAAAGTAAAAGAGAATGTCCGTGATTTAACCAGTAGTATTTCTCAAACCAAAGCGGACAGAGCCAGTGGACGCAAGGAACAGCAGGAACAAAGGCGAAAAACCATTGCGAAGCGTCGCTCTGAAATGGAACAGGTCAAACAGAAAAAACAGCCTGCTTCTTCTGTTCATGAAAGACCGACTACAAGACAAGAACAATATCATGATGAACAGACCTCAAAACAGTCTAATATTCAGACTTCATATAAGGAATCTCAACAAGCCAAACAAGAGCGTCCAGCAGTTAAGTCCGATTTTTCAAGTCCAAAAGTGGAACGCCAAGGCAATACCGTTCAAGAAAAAACCGTTCAAAAGCCAGCAACTTCAACCACTACAGCAGATAGAACTTCACAACGTCCAATCACAAAAGAACGTCCGTCTACTGTTCAAAGAGTACCACTACAAAATACAAGAAGTAGACCACCAATCAAAACCGCCACCATTAAGAAAGTCGGTAAGAAACCATGAAGTTGAAAACTTTAGTGATTGGTGGTTCTGGATTATTCTTGATGGTCTTCTCACTGCTTCTGTTTGTTGCCATTTTATTTTCAGATGAACAGGACAGCGGAATTTCCAATATTCATTATGGAGGTGTGAATGTTTCCGCAGAAGTGCTGGCTCATAAGCCTATGGTAGAAAAATATGCCAAAGAATATGGCGTTGAAGAATATGTCAACATACTTCTTGCGATTATACAGGTGGAATCGGGCGGTACTGCGGAAGATGTTATGCAGTCCTCGGAATCCCTCGGTCTTCCACCTAATTCATTGAGTACAGAAGAATCCATTAAGCAAGGTGTGAAGTATTTCAGTGAATTATTAGCCAGTAGCGAAAGGCTCAGTGTAGATTTAGAATCGGTTATCCAGTCCTACAATTATGGTGGTGGTTTCTTAGGGTATGTGGCTAATCGTGGAAATAAATATACCTTTGAACTGGCTCAAAGTTTCTCAAAAGAGTATTCAGGTGGCGAAAAAGTGTCTTACCCCAATCCCATAGCCATACCTATCAATGGGGGCTGGCGATACAACTATGGCAATATGTTTTATGTGCAACTGGTAACGCAGTATCTTGTCACAACAGAGTTTGATGATGATACGGTACAAGCCATCATGGACGAAGCACTGAAATATGAGGGCTGGCGATACGTTTACGGTGGAGCTTCCCCGACTACTTCTTTTGATTGTAGCGGACTGACACAATGGACGTATGGAAAAGCTGGAATTAACTTACCACGAACCGCACAACAGCAATATGATGTGACCCAGCATATCCCACTATCGGAAGCACAAGCTGGCGATTTGGTTTTCTTTCATTCTACCTATAACGCTGGCTCTTATATTACTCATGTTGGGATATACCTTGGCAATAACCGTATGTTTCATGCAGGCGACCCAATCGGTTATGCCGACTTAACAAGCCCCTACTGGCAACAGCATTTAGTGGGAGCAGGACGAATCAAACAATGAGAAAGGAAGATTTAATGATGAAATTTAGAAAAAATCAGAATAAAGAAAAACAGATACCAAAGGAAAAGAAACCTCGTGTCTACTATAAGGTCAATCCTCATAAAAAGGTTGTGATTGCCTTGTGGGTACTTTTAGGGCTTAGTTTCAGCTTTGCGATATTCAAGCACTTTACAGCTATAGATACTCATACTATTCACGAAACAACTATCATAGAAAAGGAATACGTTGATACTCATCATGTAGAAAATTTTGTAGAGAACTTTGCGAAAGTCTACTATTCATGGGAGCAATCCGATAAGTCCATTGATAATCGAATGGAAAGTCTAAAAGGCTATCTGACAGATGAACTTCAAGCTCTCAATGTTGATACAGTACGCAAAGATATTCCTGTATCGTCTTCTGTAAGAGGATTTCAGATATGGACGGTAGAGCCAACTGGCGACAATGAGTTTAATGTAACCTACAGTGTAGACCAGCTCATTACAGAGGGAGAAAATACAAAGACCGTCCACTCTGCTTATATAGTGAGTGTCTATGTAGATGGTTCTGGAAATATGGTACTGGTTAAGAATCCGACCATTACCAACATACCTAAGAAATCAAGTTATAAACCAAAAGCCATTGAAAGTGAGGGGACGGTTGATTCCATTACAACCAATGAAATCAATGAGTTTTTAACGACGTTCTTCAAGCTCTATCCTACAGCGACAGCCAGTGAACTTTCCTACTATGTGAATGACGGGATATTAAAACCAATCGGAAAAGAGTACATCTTTCAAGAACTGGTAAATCCTATTCACAATCGTAAGGATAATCAAGTCACGGTATCGCTGACAGTGGAGTATATCGACCAGCAGACCAAAGCAACGCAGGTATCTCAATTTGATTTGGTACTTGAAAAGAACGGGAGTAATTGGAAGATTGTAAAATAACAAATATTGGTACATGATTACAGATACTTTGTAATCATGTACTCTTTTTGATAAAAAATTGGAGATTCCTTTACAAATATGCTCTTTCGTGCTATTATTTAAGTGACTATTTAAAAGGAGTTAATAAATATGCGGCAAGGTATTCTTAAATAAACTGTCAATTTGATAGCGGGAACAAATAATTAGATGTCCTTTTTTAGGAGGGCTTAGTTTTTTGTACCCAGTTTAAGAATACCTTTATCATGTGATTCTAAAGTATCCAGAGAATATCTGTATGCTTTGTATACCTATGGTTATGCATAAAAATCCCAGTGATAAAAGTATTTATCACTGGGATTTTTATGCCCTTTTGGGTTTTTGAATGGAGGAAAATCACATGAAAATTATTAATATTGGAGTTTTAGCTCATGTTGATGCAGGAAAAACTACCTTAACAGAAAGCTTATTATATAACAGTGGAGCGATTACAGAATTAGGAAGCGTGGACAAAGGTACAACGAGGACGGATAATACGCTTTTAGAACGTCAGAGAGGAATTACAATTCAGACAGGAATAACCTCTTTTCAGTGGGAAAATACGAAGGTGAACATCATAGACACGCCAGGACATATGGATTTCTTAGCAGAAGTATATCGTTCATTATCAGTTTTAGATGGGGCAATTCTACTGATTTCTGCAAAAGATGGCGTACAAGCACAAACTCGTATATTATTTCATGCACTTAGGAAAATGGGGATTCCCACAATCTTTTTTATCAATAAGATTGACCAAAATGGAATTGATTTATCAACGGTTTATCAGGATATTAAAGAGAAACTTTCTGCCGAAATTGTAATCAAACAGAAGGTAGAACTGTATCCTAATATGTGTGTGACGAACTTTACCGAATCTGAACAATGGGATACGGTAATAGAGGGAAACGATGACCTTTTAGAGAAATATATGTCCGGTAAATCATTAGAAGCATTGGAACTCGAACAAGAGGAAAGCATAAGATTTCAGAATTGTTCTCTGTTCCCTCTTTATCATGGAAGTGCAAAAAGTAATATAGGGATTGATAACCTTATAGAAGTGATTACGAATAAATTTTATTCATCAACACATCGAGGTCAGTCTGAACTTTGCGGAAAAGTTTTCAAAATTGAGTATTCGGAAAAAAGACAGCGTCTTGCATATATACGTCTTTATAGTGGCGTACTGCATTTGCGAGATTCGGTTAGAATATCGGAAAAGGAAAAAATAAAAATTACAGAAATGTATACTTCAATAAATGGTGAATTATGTAAAATCGATAAGGCTTATTCCGGGGAAATTGTTATTTTGCAGAATGAGTTTTTGAAGTTAAATAGTGTTCTTGGAGATACAAAGCTATTGCCACAGAGAGAGAGAATTGAAAATCCCCTCCCTCTGCTGCAAACGACTGTTGAACCGAGCAAACCTCAACAAAGGGAAATGTTACTTGATGCACTTTTAGAAATCTCCGACAGTGACCCGCTTCTGCGATATTATGTGGATTCTGCGACACATGAAATCATACTTTCTTTCTTAGGGAAAGTACAAATGGAAGTGACTTGTGCTCTGCTGCAAGAAAAGTATCATGTGGAGATAGAAATAAAAGAGCCTACAGTCATTTATATGGAAAGACCGTTAAAAAAAGCAGAGTATACCATTCACATCGAAGTTCCACCGAATCCTTTCTGGGCTTCCATTGGTCTATCTGTAGCACAGCTTCCATTAGGGAGCGGAGTACAGTATGAGAGCTCGGTTTCTCTTGGATACTTAAATCAATCGTTTCAAAATGCAGTTATGGAGGGGATACGCTATGGCTGTGAACAAGGATTGTATGGTTGGAATGTGACGGACTGTAAAATCTGTTTTAAGTATGGCTTATACTATAGCCCTGTTAGTACCCCAGCAGATTTTCGGATGCTTGCTCCTATTGTATTGGAACAAGTCTTAAAAAAAGCTGGAACAGAATTGTTAGAGCCATATCTTAGTTTTAAAATTTATGCGCCACAGGAATATCTTTCACGAGCATACAACGATGCTCCTAAATATTGTGCGAACATCGTAGACACTCAATTGAAAAATAATGAGGTCATTCTTAGTGGAGAAATCCCTGCTCGGTGTATTCAAGAATATCGTAGTGATTTAACTTTCTTTACAAATGGACGTAGTGTTTGTTTAACAGAGTTAAAAGGGTACCATGTTACTACCGGTGAACCTGTTTGCCAGCCCCGTCGTCCAAATAGTCGGATAGATAAAGTACGATATATGTTCAATAAAATAACTTAGTGTATTTTATGTTGTTATATAAATATGGTTTCTTGTTAAATAAGATGAAATATTTTTTAATAAAGATTTGAATTAAAGTGTAAAGGAGGAGATAGTTATTATAAACTACAAGTGGATATTGTGTCCTGTATGTGGAAATAAAACACGATTAAAGATAAGGGAAGATACTGAATTAAAAAAATTCCCCCTCTATTGTCCGAAATGCAGACAAGAAAATTTAATTGAAATAAAGCAGTTCAAAGTAACTGTGATTACAGAGCCAGACGCAAAGACGCAGAGCCGATAAAATGAGATTAATACAATCTCATTTTATCGGCTCTTTCCGTTATGTATGGATTCTTTTAATTAGTCTTCGATGTTTCTTGCTTCGTTGATACCGCTGGCTAAAGATTCCATTAAGGATAGTTCTTTGTCTGTAAAGCTATCCATGTATTTCTCTATCTGTAATCGTCGGGTGCTTTTTACCAAGTTATTAGCAGGTAAGAAAAATTCATCAACGGAAACATGAAGTAACGATACAAGGTCATAAAGAACTTGTATGCTGGGGTGTTGCCCTTTATTTTCAATATTAGTTAAGTACCGTGGGTCAATTTCAATCAATGCTCCCACTTGTTCACGAGTTAAACCTCGTTTCAATCGAGCTTCTTTAATGGCTAAACCAAAGGCTCTAAAATCATATTTATCTTCTTTTTTACGCATAGTAGACCACCTCTATACATTTTATTGTTCCTACTGAATTAAAAACAGGTATAGAAAAACGTGTTATATGGTTTATAGGTTTATATTTAATAAAAAGCACTACTAAACGCCAATAAAAAAAACCGTTATATGGTAGTGCTATTTACGCTGTTAAAATATTGTATATTACTTCCAAATGGCGGTTTGTTGGAGGTCAACGTCGCCATGAAGTACATCATATACAATAAATTTCCTTACATTGGGTTCTTGTCAAAAAAAGTCGTCTATCTGCAATAGATAAGTACGTCCACCAATGTGGTTTTATAAATCATATAGATAGAATAACAGAAGCATGTAAACAGAGAAATAAATCTGTTTATATGCTTTTTTGGCTATTCAGAACTTTTTTACAAAGTTTATTTATCAGTAATGCAACAAATCCCCCTTTCACATTGGGACTAAGAGTGAAAGGAGATAAACGAGCAAGGCTCACTTCCTTTCCTAGACAGAAAGGGGGTGAGAAACATGAAACCATCTTCTTTTCAGACCACAATAGAAAATCAGTTTGACTATATCTGTAAACGTGCTATGGAAGACGAGCGAAAGAATTATATGCTTTATCTTTCAAGGATTGCAAAGCGTGAGGTGTCCTTTTCGGATGTTGGCGATTATCTTGTTAGCCAGTTTGCGACAACAGATAACTATTCAACTGACTTTCAGATTTTTACACTCAATGGGTTATCAGTAGGCGTTGAAAATGATTTGTTGAGTGAAGCATTACGTGAGTTGCCAGACAAGAAACGTGAAATTCTACTGCTGTTTTACTTTATGGACATGAGCGATTCAGAAATTGCAGACCTGTTGAAATTGAACCGTTCTACTGTCTATCGGCATAGAACCAGTGGACTAGCCTTAATTAAAAAGTTTATGGAGGAATTTGAAGAATGAAAACACAATATCCTATGATTCCCTTTCCTCTCATTGTAAAGGCAACAGATGGCGATACCGAAGCGATTAACCAGATTCTACATCATTACAGAGGGTACATAACGAAGCGTTCCCTACGACTTATGAAAGATGAATATGGCAATCAAAGTATGGTCGTTGATGAAGTCTTACGTGGAAGAATGGAAACCAGACTGATTACAAAGATTTTGTCATTTGAAATTAAGTAATATCCTCTCTCCTTTCGTGGAAGCGTGCTAAACCATTCCACGCTTCCCGAACAGGGAGGTTTGTTATTCCACCAAAGCATATTGAGCTTTCAATGTGTTTTGATAGGCTAACGAGCCATTGTTCTTTGAAAACTGAATAAAAGTAATCGAATACGTTTCGATAAGAAAAGAGCCAACGGAACTAACCGCCATGACCTATCTTATAAAGATAGCGAGCGATTCATGTTAGTGATCCGAGAAGCAATCTTTAGCAGGATTGCCTGCAACGACATTCTTATCGTGATAATGATACTCCCATACAGTCAATAGTCCGAGCGTGATAAAACCGTCGCAGGCAATGAGTATGGCTACATGAGAACCATGCAGGGGTGGAACTCCCGTGAGCTTTGCTAAAGCTGTTCGATTGCTGGTAAAACAACTTTTATGAAATCCAAATAAGTGATTTGGAAAGGAGGATTTTATGAAGCAGACTGACATTCCTATTTGGGAACGTTATACCCTAACCATTGAAGAAGCGTCAAAATATTTTCGTATTGGCGAAAACAAGCTACGACGCTTGGCAGAGGAAAATAAAAATGCAAATTGGCTGATTATGAATGGCAATCGTATTCAGATTAAACGAAAACAATTTGAAAAAATTATAGATACATTGGACGCAATCTAGCGTCGCCAAAGGGTCTTGTATATGATAAAATAGTATTAAGTCGTATCAAGGCTCTTTCCATAAAGGAAAGGAGCAAATGCCATGTCAGAAAAAAGACGTGACAATAAAGGTCGAATCTTAAAGACTGGAGAGAGCCAACGAAAAGACGGAAGATACTTATACAAATATATAGATTCATTTGGAGAACCGCAATTTGTTTACTCGTGGAAACTTGTGGCTACAGACCGAGTACCAGCAGGAAAGCGTGATTGTATCTCACTTAGAGAGAAAATCGCAGAGTTACAGAAAGACATTCATGATGGTATTGATGTTGTAGGAAAGAAAATGACACTCTGCCAGCTTTACGCAAAACAGAACGCTCAAAGACCAAAGGTTAGAAAAAACACTGAAACTGGACGCAAATATCTTATGGATATTTTGAAGAAAGACAAGTTAGGTGTAAGAAGTATTGACAGTATTAAGCCATCAGACGCTAAAGAATGGGCTATTAGAATGAGTGAAAATGGTTATGCTTATCAAACCATCAATAACTACAAACGTTCTTTAAAGGCTTCATTCTATATTGCTATACAAGATGATTGTGTTCGGAAGAATCCATTTGACTTTCAACTGAAAGCAGTTCTTGATGATGATACTGTCCCTAAGACCGTACTAACAGAAGAACAGGAAGAAAAACTGTTAGCCTTTGCAAAAGCTGATAAAACCTACAGCAAAAATTATGATGAAATTCTGATACTCTTAAAAACAGGTCTTCGTATTTCAGAGTTTGGTGGTTTGACACTTCCAGATTTAGATTTTGAGAATCGTCTTGTCAATATAGACCATCAGCTATTGAGAGATACTGAAATTGGGTACTACATTGAAACACCAAAGACCAAAAGTGGCGAACGTCAAGTTCCTATGGTTGAAGAAGCCTATCAAGCATTTAAGCGAGTGTTAGCGAATCGAAAGAATGATAAGCGTGTTGAGATTGATGGATATAGTGATTTCCTCTTTCTTAATAGAAAGAACTATCCAAAAGTGGCAAGTGATTACAACGGCATGATGAAAGGTCTTGTTAAGAAATACAATAAGTATAACGAGGATAAATTGCCACACATCACTCCACATAGTTTGCGACATACATTCTGTACCAACTATGCAAATGCAGGAATGAATCCAAAGGCATTACAGTACATTATGGGACATGCTAATATAGCCATGACGCTGAACTATTACGCACATGCAACATTCGATTCTGCAATGGCAGAAATGAAACGCTTGAATAAAGAGAAGCAACAGGAGCGTCTTGTTGCTTAGTAGTACAAATGAATTTACTACTTATTTACCACTTCTGACAGCTAAGACATGAGGAAATATGCAAAGAAACGTGAAGTATCTTCCTACAGTAAAAATACTCGAAAGCACATAGAATAAGGCTTTACGAGCATTTAAGAAAATATAAAAAGATAATTAGAAATTTATACTTTGTTTAATTTTAAAAAAAGTAATTATTATTGAATATCTGTTCAAACATTTTTCTTTTCTAAGGTTAATATAAATATATATACTTTAAAAAAGGAAGTCAAACATCTTGCTCATAGATTTTTGCATTTTTAAAAAATACATTTTGTCATATAATAATGTGGAAAATTGACGGATTCCTTAAATAATCATATAATATGAATATGTAAACCTTTACATGCTATTCTACTTATACTTGATAAAATGCAAGTTCTTGAGGATCTATAAATATATAGACACTCTTCTATTTATAAAGTGAAATAAAGAATCACGGAGAAAGTTTATGGATATTAAAGAGACATTCAACCAGCTAGACAATACAAAATTTAATGATTTCAATAATCGCCTTGAAGGTTTTGAGAAACTTTTTAAAGACAAATATTATTTTCCCCATCCCGAAGATTTTAGCTCAATCTTTAGCATTTTGGTAAAGTATGGAAAAAGTACAAGTAAATATATTTTATCGAAAGGAGAGATATATGAGTGAAATAGTTATTAATGCTCAGAATTTATCTAAAAATTTTTATAATTTTGATTCAAGACTCCCATTTATCAAGAGATTTTTGAAACGTAATCAAATAACGATTCGAGCTGTTCAAGATATTAGTTTTACGATTAAGAGAGGGAGTATAGTTGGCTTTATTGGGAGTAATGGAGCTGGTAAATCCACAACGATTAAAATGTTGACTGGGACTCTTTATCCTAGTTCCGGAAAATTAGAAGTGAATGGAGAAATTCCATTTAAAAGAAGTATAAATTTTAGAAAAAAAATTTCAATAGTAGTAGGAAATAAATTACAGTTATTTCAAGATGTTTCGGCTATGGATTATTTTCAATTGATTGGTACTTTATATGAGGTAGAACCGGCGATTTTACAAGAACGAATTCAGGAATTAAGCAATTTGTTGAATGTAAAAGATCAGCTTTACCAGCAGGTCCGGACCCTCTCTCTTGGACAAAAAATGAAAATGGAGTTTATCGCGGCATCTTTAACAAGTCCGGAAATATTATTTTTAGACGAGCCTACTATAGGGTTAGATATACAGTCTAAAAAAGATATCAGAACATTTTTAAAGAAAATGAATGAAGAATGTCATACTACTATTATTTTAACGAGTCATGATATGGATGATATTTCGTCTGTTTGTGACGAATTAATCGTCATTGACAAAGGAAAAATTATTTTGCAGGAGTCAATGGATGTTATTTTATCTAAATTTTCTGATTTTAAATATTTAAAGATAAAAATGACATTAGATTTGGTACCAGAGTTATGCTCTGTTAAAGGAGTAGTAGTCATTTCTCAAACAAAATCGGAATGTATACTAAAAATACCTAGAGATTTTGTCTTTGAGACATTAGAATCAATCAATAAGCTTGTAGATATAGAAGATTTTGAAATATCAAATCTTTCTTTAGAAGAAATTATTTTACAAAACTATTTTACAAAAAAGGAGCACAATTGAAAAAAGAAATGTCTATTATTCTGATATCATTTCGATCTATTTTGAACTATAAATCAAGTGTACTATTGTTAATGTTACAGGCAAGTATACAAATTATGATATCAGTATTTTTATGGACGTATATATATCAGAGTAACCAGATAAATATAGCAGGATATGATTTTACCTCAATGGTTCAATACTATTTGGGGACTATAATTTTTTCATATTTTGTTTTTTATCCAGTTGATTGGGAAATCAATGACGATGTTCATTCAGGAAATTTTTTTAGCATATTAATAAAACCTGTTACTTTTTATAAGTATTATTTTTGTAAAATGCTTGGAGATAGGCTTGCTCATTTATTATTTATCATCATTCCTGTCATTTTATTCTCCAGTGTTTATTACAAGAATGAGTTATTAACCATTGAAATTCTTATTTTAGGAAGTATTGCAATTATTCTATCTATGGTTCTATGGTTTTTAATATCATGTTGTGTAGGTATGCTTTCTTTTTGGTTAGAAAATATATTTTTTGTCCTTACTGTTAAAGAAATAGTAATTCAGTTTTTATCAGGAATATTATTGCCTTTAAGTTTTTTTTCAAATAATTTTCGTCTGTTTTTAGATGTATTACCTTTTAAATACTTAGTATATGAACCGCTTCAGATGTTTAGTAATGATACATATAAATTAATAGACTATTTGAGAATTATTTGTATTCAATTGATTTGGTGCATCATTTTTTATATTATATCAAGATTCATATTGAGAAAAGGAGTGGAGCACTTCTCAAATGTGGGAGGATAAAATGTTTAGAATAAAAGTAATTTTTAGGCTACTTCATTTTGGTTTTAAATCTGATATGAATTTTCATTTTGACTTCTTTTGTGGTCTATTTTCGTCGATACTGTGGATTGGTTTACCTATTGTATTTTTTAGATTGATTTTCTTAAACATAGACTCTTTTAATGGTTGGGACTATTATCAAATTTTATTTTTGGTAGGTTCCTACACTATTGTAGATGGAGTTATGATGGGATTGTTAATTAGAAGTATGGGAATTTTAGAATCAGATATTTTGAGTGGTAACTTGGATCAAATTTTATTGAGGCCGTTTGATACTCAGTTGTTCTATATTTTTAGATCATTTAATTTAGTTCAATTCGTGAATACTTTTTTTGGTCTTGCGATCATTTTTATAAGTTATGGAAATTTAAATGTACATTTAAATTCATTAAAAATATTATTTTATATCCTTTCTTTAATGTGTGGTTGTATTATATATTATTCAATTTGGTTTCTAATAACGATTAGTTCATTTTGGTTCCCAACTAAATTTTCAAAAGTAGATGTATTTTTGAATTATATTGGAATTTCTAAGTATCCATATAATATTTTTACAGGTATTAACAGATTGATCACTATGTTATTTGTTCCCAATTTATTAATTGCCAATCCTGCAGTATTAATATTTTTAGGGAAAGATACATTGAACCTATTTTTCTATCAAATAGTTTTTACAGTTTTTTTGATTATTATCAGTCGTACAATTTTTAGAAAAGGATTGAAAAAATATGAAAGTGCAGGAAGATAAACAATGTTGTTCAGTTATATGTTTGACTAAAGGAAGTGATTCGCTGTACTTTGTTTTGTGGTCATTGAAACATCAGATAATTATAAACTATAATTTAAAGAATAGTATTATTAACTTATAGGTGCTAAGAAAAAATTTAAAGAAATTCCCTCATTCAATCAAACTTATTCATATTTTTTAAAATAAGAAAATAGTTGGATTTTGATGATGGTTGATATAAAGCTAAACTGAAAGTACCTGAAATCCAACTGTGTCAAACCAGGTCTTAAGAAAGCTCGTAAAGCTAGGTAGCTCTCTAAACGTTAAGAACTAGCTACAATACAGCATTTACAACACTTCATGGTTCACACCATGGGGGGTTTTTGATGATTTTAAGCAAAATTCACACCATTTAATTGAAAGCTATTTAAATTAGATGAAAATTTGTTTGCTGAAAAAGTGGGAAAACATTGATTTTAAGCGAATTTTGAAACATATTCGAATGGGAGTTTTTAAAATCATGTTTCGGTTGTAAAAGTGCCAAACTGGACTCTCCATAGGAGGGTGATATCATCTGCTAATAGATTGTCTTCTAGTAGTTCCATTTTGCGTTTTGGGACAGGTTTAGGGCCTTCCATATCAAGATTAGGAAAGATATAGGGCTTGACAGGGTAGTCTTTATAGACAGTATCAAAAGTAGTATTCATAAATTTTTTCTTTCTAATTTATCCCTATTAGTCTAAAAAATTTAAAAATTTCAAAGTCTGTCAAGTTTTTTTCTTGACACCTCTCAGAAATCTGTTATAATAGAACATGTGCTAAATAGCTTAGCTATTTCACCGAACTAAAAAATAAAAGAAAAGAGATATTAAAAATGGCAGTAAAAATCCGTTTGACTCGTATGGGTTCTAAGAAAAAACCTTTCTACCGTATTAACGTAGCAGATTCACGTTCACCACGTGACGGACGTTTCATCGAAACAGTTGGAACTTACAACCCACTTGTTGAAGAAAACCAAGTAACTTTGAAAGAAGACCGTATTTTGGCATGGTTGGCTGATGGAGCTCAACCTTCAGATACAGTTCGCAACATCCTTTCAAAAGAAGGCGTATTGAAGAAATTCCACGATTCTAAATTCTCAAAATAAGTTTAAAGTAGGTTGACAGATGGATACGATTGAAAATCTCATTATTGCAATTGTGAAACCTTTGATTTCACAGCCAGATGCCTTAACTATCAAGATTGAAGATACACCAGAATTTTTGGAATATCATTTGGATCTTGACCAGAGCGATGTGGGTCGTGTAATCGGTCGTAAGGGTCGCACTATTTCTGCGATAAGAACGATTGTCTACTCTGTCCCAACTGAAGACAAAAAAGTAAGAATCGTTATTGACGAAAAATAAGAAAAGCGGGACATGGTCTCGCTTTTTTTGCAAGAAAATCCATGAATGTTCTTCATAATTAAAGAATCGTTATCCCTTTCTCCAACTTGTGAAAATCCCTGTAACATGATAAAATAAAGGGAGAAACAGATACAGGAGACAAGATGAACTACTTTAACGTTGGGAAAATCGTCAATACGCAAGGTTTGCAGGGTGAAATGCGAGTCTTGTCAGTGACAGATTTTGCTGAAGAACGCTTTAAAAAAGGGGCAGAGTTAGCCTTATTTGATGAAAAAGATCAATTTGTGCGCACAGTGGTCATTGCAAGCCACCGTAAACAAAAAAACTTCGATATCATCAAGTTTAAAGATATGTACCATATCAATGATATCGAAAAATACAAGGGTTACAGTCTGAAGGTTGCTGAGGAGAATCTCAATGACCTCGATGAGGGTGAGTTTTACTACCACGAGATAATTGGTTTAGAAGTCTATGAGGGAGATAACTTGATTGGAACTATCAAGGAAATCCTTCAGCCAGGCGCCAATGATGTCTGGGTAGTCAAACGAAAAGGTAAACGAGACCTTCTCTTACCTTATATTCCGCCTGTTGTCCTTAATGTAGATATTCCTAATAACCGTGTCGATGTAGAACTCTTAGAAGGGTTAGACGATGAAGATTGATATTTTAACCCTCTTTCCTGAAATGTTTTCACCGCTAGAACATTCGATTGTTGGGAAAGCTCGTGAAAAGGGACTTTTAGATATCCAATACCATAATTTTAGAGATTACGCAGAAAAATCTCGTCATGTAGATGACGAACCTTATGGTGGTGGCCAAGGTATGCTACTTCGAGCACAACCGATTTTTGATGCCTTTGATGCTATTGAAAAAAAGAATCCGCGCGTGATTCTCTTGGATCCAGCTGGTAAGCAGTTTGACCAGGCTTATGCGGAAGATTTAGCTCAAGAAGAGGAACTCATCTTTATCTGTGGTCACTACGAAGGTTATGATGAGAGGATTAAGACCTTGGTAACAGATGAGATATCTCTTGGAGATTATGTCTTGACCGGAGGAGAACTAGCTGCAATGACCATGATTGATGCGACGGTTCGCTTGATTCCAGAAGTTATCGGAAAGGAAGCAAGTCACCAGGATGATAGCTTTTCATCAGGTCTCTTGGAATATCCTCAATACACACGGCCTTACGATTTTCGTGGTATGTTAGTTCCGGATGTGCTCATGAGTGGACACCATGAAAACATCCGTCAATGGCGACTCTATGAGAGCCTTAAGAAAACTTACCAACGTAGACCTGTTTTGCTGGAAGAGTATGAATTGACAGCAGAAGAAGAGAAAATGTTAGCAGAAATAAAAGAAAATAACAATTAAATTAAAAGGAGAAACCTATGCAAGTAATTAAACGTGATGGACAAGTCGCTGATTTTGATCCAGATAAAATCTACCAAGCTATTCTTAAGGCGGCTCAAACAGTCTATGTATTGACGGACGATTTGCGCCAAAACCTAGCTCAAGTTACTAAAAAAGTTGTTTTGGACTTGGAAGAAGCAAAAGTAGAGCGTGCGACTATCAGTATGATTCAATCAATGGTTGAGCACCGCTTACTAGGTGCAGGATATATCACTATTGCAGAACACTATATCTCTTACCGTTTGCAACGTGATTTGGAGAGAAGTGGTTACGGCGACCACATCGCTGTTCACCTTCATTTTGAACAAATTCGTTAATAGAAAAAGAGTGAGATGATAAAAGCATCTCACTCTTTCTTAAATCTTCTTTTTTGGGCCGTTTGGATAGTCGAGGGAACGAAAGTTACCCTTCGAATATCCGACACTCGAATAATACGGCTGACGTTTTTGGAGAAATTTTTAACAATAATTTGTTGGCGGTCAGTATCATACTTGATAATATCGCCTGTAAAACTCGTTTCCGCAAAGATGATATGTACAGCCTTTTTTTTGGCTAGGGCTTCTTCAAGTCTAGCAATTAGGGAATCGCTTTTTTCAGGAATGGAATCTTCGTGTCCATTGACAAAATCATGGACCTTTTGCAAAGCCTGTTTTAATAAATCTTTCATTCCGGCCTCCCTTCTTTACATCATTATATAAAAATTTTATGAAATCTACAAGATTTTTCGAATAATCAATTGAGAACAAAAAGGAGAAAAACATGGCAGAATTTACATTTGAAATTGAAGAACACTTGCTTACTCTATCTGAAAATGAAAAAGGATGGACCAAAGAAATCAATCGTGTCAGCTTTAATGGTGCACCAGCAAAGTTTGACATTCGAAGCTGGAGTCCCGACCACACCAAGATGGGGAAGGGAATTACCCTATCAAACGAAGAGTTTCAAGTCATGGTGGATGCTTTCAAGAATCAATAAACATTCATCTCAGATGAATTAAAAAGAGGCTAGGGAAAATCCCGGCCTCTTTTATTTGTTTGAAAAATAAGCTTGTGTACGAAGACGTTGGAGTAGTGGTCGGCCGATAAAACTGATGGCAACGATTTTTGCAAGATCAGGAATGATAAAGGGAATAACACCAACTGCGACTGCTTTATCAAAAGGCATACCAGCTAAGAAGTGGAGGCTGAGAATACCACCTACAAAGACAAGAGAATCTCCCAAGAGATTTGCAAAGAAAATACGTAAGACGCCACTATTTGTATGAATGAGATAGGAAGTAAGTCCCGCATAGACAAGGTCGAACCAAAGATAACCAGCACTTGGTCCTACCAAAACATGAAAACCAGCCCCTCCGCTAGCAAAAACAGGAATACCGATAGCACCTAGCAATAGATAAAGTCCAACAGAGAGGACAGCTTCTCTAGGTCTAAAAACAGTTGCTATCAGTCCAATAGCAAAATTCTGCAGAGTGAAAGGAACGGGACCAATGGGAATACTAATCTGGGCTAATACTGCAATAAGAGCAGCTCCTATAGCAGGAATGGCATAGATATGTGCTTTTTTCAAAATAGTTAACCTCTTTTTTTATTTATAGTAACTATTATATAATCTTGTCAGATAAAGTCAACCGTTAATTTTAAAATAGTTAACTCTTTTTGTAACGGCCGATTGAGATAAAAAAAAAGAGACCAAGGGGTCTCTCTTTTGTTTTAACGCATGGTCACAAATTCTTCTGAGCCGGTTGGGTGGATAGCGACAGTAGCATCAAAGTCAGCTTTTGTAGCTCCCATCTTGATAGCAACTGCGAAACCTTGAATCATTTCGTCAACGCCATAGCCGATACCATGAAGTCCAACTACCTTTTCGTCTGCACCAGCTGTAACGAGCTTGAAGCGAGCTTCTTGACGGTGACTAGTAACGGCAGAATACATGGATGCAAATTTTGAAGTATAGACTTTAACGTTTTCTTGGCCGTACTCTTTGATAGCTTCTTCCTCAGTCAGACCGACTGTTCCGATTGCTGGGTGTGAAAAAACTACAGTTGGAATAGTAGTGTAGTCCATTTTGGCATTGGTTTTACCGTTGAAAAGTCTCTCGGATAGGGTACGACCAGCCTTGATAGCGACAGGCGTTAGTTCCTTTTCACCTGTAACATCTCCAAGTGCGTAGATACCTTCAACGACGGTGTTTTGGTATTCATCAACTTGGATGAAACCACGTTCGTTAAGGGTAACGCCTGCTTTTTCCAGATTTAGTCCTTCAACATTTGGACGACGACCTGTAGCCCAGATAACTTGACTAGCAGTATGCGTGCTACCATCTTCAAAATGAATTTGAATGCCTTCTTCGGTTTTTTCAAGTTTTGTCGGAACCTTATGGGTGTGGAGGTTTAGTCCAGTATTTTCCATTTCTTGAACCAAGCTCTCAACAATATAGCTATCAAATCCACGAAGTGGACGTTCACGACGGACAAATAAATCAGTCTGTACACCAAGGGTATGGAGTACGCCAGCCAATTCGACAGCAATGTAACCAGCACCTAGAATAGCTACCGATTCAGGTAACTCTTCCCAGGCAAAGACATCATCAGAACTACCACCTAGTTCAGCGCCAGGAATAGCTGGCATATGAGGATGAGCTCCAGTCGCAATCACAATATGCTTAGCACGGATCAATTCGCCATTAACACTGACAGTATGAGCATCAACGAACTCAGCACGTCCTTCAATCAAATCAACCCCGTTGCGCTTGAAGCTTCCATCGTAAGACGAGCGAGCACGGTCAATATAAGCTTCACGATTCTTACGAAGTGTTGCAAAATTAAATTCGTTATTAGTGCTTGTAAAACCATAGTCAGGTCCATATTTGTGGATACTCTCGGCAATTTGTGCTCCATACCACATGATTTTCTTAGGAACGCAGCCAATATTGACACAAGTTCCTCCTAATTTCTTTTCCTCAATAACTGCGGCTTTAGCACCATGTTCGCCAGCACGATTCATGGTAGCAATACCTCCGCTACCTCCACCGATGGCGATAATATCAAATTCTCTCATAGAAAGCTCCTTTAGTTGTTTTCTAGTCATATTCTATCTTTTTTTGGAAATCAATGCAAAAATCTGCTACGCTTAAATTTCTTAAGAAAATGCTTGCAAAAATAAAAAAGAAGTTGTATTATATAACTAACACAACAATAAAAGATTTAGCAAATATTTTTGGATGGTCAGAAAGCAATTGTTCATTTTTAAGATATGTGCTATAATCTTAATATATGCAATTAAAAAGGAGTATTGATATGAAAAGAAAGTCAAAAGCCAAGAAATGGCCTTTATTTACAGCTATCGGTGTTGCATCAGTTCTTGTAGTGGGAGCGGCTGCCGTTCTTCTATTAAGACAACCAAATCAAGCTGCAACAAAAGATGAAACTGCAAAGATTACTCTTGCAAAAGAGGGTTCAGTAGCTTCATCAGTTCTCTTATCCGGTACTGTGACGGCTCAGAATGAACAATATGTTTATTATGATGCAAGTAAGGGTGACTTGGATGAGGTTTTGGTTTCTGTAGGAGATAAGGTAAGTGAAGGCCAGGCACTAGTCAAGTATAGTAGTACAGAAGCCCAGGCTGCCTATGATGCTGCCAGTCGTGCAGTTGCAAAGGCAGACCGTCATATCGAGGAGTTAAACAAAGCTCGTGAAAATGCATCAGCTGCACCAGCTTCTCCACAGGTTCCAACAGAAGCTGGACTCCCAGAACAAGCGCAAGCAGCGACTTCTTCAGTATCTTCTATTGATTCTCAAATCAGTGATGCCAAGGATAACCGTGCAGATGCTGTGGCTCAGCTCAACAAGGCTCAAGCTCAGCTAGATGCTGCAACTGTCCTCAGTACACTAGAAGGGACTGTAGTTGAAGTCAATCGTAATGTTTCCAAATCGCCAACAGGTAATAGCCAAGTGGTAGTACATGTCGTAAGTAATGAAAACTTGCAGGTCAAAGGGGAGTTGTCTGAATACAACCTTGCTAACCTTTCTGTTGGGCAAGAAGTTACCTTTACTTCGAAGGTTTACCAAGATAAGAGCTGGACAGGAAAAATTAGCTATATTTCTGATTATCCTAAAAACAACGGAGAAGCAGCAAATGCAGCCCTTGGAGGAAATACTGGATCTAAGTACCCTTATACTGTTGATGTGACTAGCGATATCGGTGAGTTAAAACAAGGCTTCTCAGTCAGTGTGGAGGTCAAAAACAAGAGTAAGGCCATCCTTGTTCCTTTAACAAGTGTTGTTACCGAAAATGACAAAAACTATGTCTGGGTCGTTGACGACCAGAAAAAAGCGAAGAAGGTAGAAGTTACTTTGGGGAATGCGGACGCAGACAACCAAGAAATTACTTCAGGTTTGACAGACGGTGCCAAGGTCATCAGTAATCCAACATCTTCCTTGGAAGAAGGAAAAGAGGTGAAGGCTGATGAAGAAACTAATTAGTCTCAAAAATATCTGCAGGAGTTATCGAAATGGTGACCAAGAACTGCAGGTCCTAAAAAATATTAACTTAGAAGTTCAAGAAGGTGAGTTTGTCGCCATTATGGGACCGTCCGGTTCTGGTAAGTCTACATTGATGAATACCATCGGAATGTTGGATACACCAACCAGTGGAGAGTACTATCTTGAAGGACAAGAAGTTGCAGGTCTTGGAGAGAAACAACTGGCAAAAGTCCGCAACCAGCAAATTGGCTTTGTCTTTCAGCAGTTCTTTCTTTTGTCCAAGCTCAATGCACTTCAAAACGTCGAATTGCCCTTGATTTACGCTGGAGTTTCAGCTTCAAAACGTCGAAAATTGGCTGAGGAATTTCTGGAAAAGGTTGAGCTAACGGAGCGCAGTCATCATTTGCCTTCCGAGTTATCAGGTGGTCAAAAGCAACGTGTAGCGATTGCGCGTGCCTTGGTAAATAATCCCTCTATTATCCTAGCAGACGAACCCACAGGAGCCTTGGATACCAAGACAGGAAATCAAATCATGCAACTGTTGGTGGAGTTAAACAAGGAAGGGAAGACCATTATCATGGTCACGCATGAGCCTGAGATTGCCGCCTATGCCAAACGCCAAATTGTCATTCGTGATGGGGTCATCTCATCAGACAGTGCTCAGGTAGAAAAGGAGGAAAACTAGATGCAGAATCTGAAATTTGCCTTTTCATCCATTATGGCTCACAAGATGCGTTCCTTCCTCACCATGATCGGGATTATCATCGGAGTTTCGTCTGTCGTCGTCATCATGGCTCTGGGAGACTCCATGTCTCGTCAGGTCAATAAAAACATGACCAAATCACAGAAGGATATCCATGTCTTTTTCTCACCTATCAAGAGCAAGGATGGCTCCTTTACGCAGAAACAATCCGCTTTGACAGTCAGTGGGAAAGAAGAGGATGTTCATGTTGAACCACCAAAACCACTAGAATCCTGGGTCAAGGAGGCTGCCAAACTCAAAGGAGTAGACAGTTACTATGTCACTAACTCGACCAACGTCACCCTATCTTATAAGGATAAGAAGGTTGAACGAGCGACTCTGACAGGCGGAAATAGCACCTACATGAACGCAGTTGAAAATGAAATCGTTGCGGGTAGAAGTCTAAGACCGCAAGACTACAAGGAATTTGCTAGTGTGATTTTGCTGGACGAAGAACTAGCCAAGAGTTTGTTTGATAGTTCAGAAGCTGCGGTTAATCAAGTCATCTCTGTCAATGAATTTAGTTACCGTGTGATTGGCGTTTATACTAGCAATGAAGCTAAAACTGCTAAAGCCTTTGGGATTGGTGGTCTTCCAATTACGACCAATATCTCTCTCGCAGCCAATTTTAATACTGATGAAATCTCGAACATCGTCTTTCGTGTCAATGATACTAGTCTAACGCAGACCTTGGGACCAGAGTTGGCTCGAAAACTGACAGAGATTGCAGGTCTTCAACAAGGAGAGTACCAAGTTGCGGATGCGACTGCCGCCTTCCAAGAGGTACAACAACTATTTGGTTTTATGACCACCATTATCAGTGCCATCGCAGGAATCTCTCTCTTTGTCGGGGGAACTGGTGTTATGAATATCATGCTAGTTTCGGTTACAGAACGCACGCGTGAGATTGGTCTGCGTAAGGCACTCGGAGCTACACGGGCTAATATCTTGGTACAGTTTTTGATTGAGTCTATGATCCTGACTTTGTTAGGTGGTGTCATCGGTCTTGGGATTGCTGCTGGAATGACCATGTTAGCTGGAGTACTGCTTCAAAACATGATTGCAGGTATTGAAGTTGGGGTTTCCCTCCCAATCGCTCTCTTTAGCTTGGCTGTTTCAGCAAGTGTTGGTATGATATTTGGAGTCTTGCCAGCCAATAAAGCGTCTAAGCTTGATCCGATTGAAGCCCTTCGTTATGAATAAGATATAGAGCAGAAAAACAAGATGGACATTTGTCTGTCTTGTTTTTGTATGGATTTTCCTATCGAAAATCACCGAAAATATGATATAATGAAGTGTTAGAAAATCAGGTTTCATTTGCCTGGAAAGGAAAAATTATGTCTGAAAAGAATTTTTATATTACAACACCGATTTACTATCCATCTGGTAAACTTCATATCGGTTCTGCTTACACAACTATCGCCTGTGATGTCCTAGCTCGTTACAAACGCCTGATGGGCTACGATGTCTTTTATCTGACTGGTCTTGATGAGCATGGCCAAAAGATTCAACAAAAAGCTGAAGAAGCTGGCATCACACCTCAAGCTTATGTTGATGGCATGGCAGTTGGTGTTAAAGAACTCTGGCAATTACTCGATATCTCATATGATAAATTTATCCGTACAACTGATGACTACCATGAAAAAGTAGTAGCACAGGTTTTTGAACGCTTGCTAGCTCAAGATGACATCTACCTAGGTGAATACTCTGGCTGGTACTCAGTTTCAGATGAGGAATTCTTTACAGAAAGCCAGCTTGCGGAAGTTTTCCGTGACGAAGCTGGAAATGTAACTGGCGGTATCGCACCATCAGGTCACGAAGTGGAGTGGGTTTCAGAAGAGTCTTATTTCCTTCGCCTCAGCAAATACCAAGACCGCTTGGTCGAATTTTTCAAATCACATCCTGACTTCATCACTCCAGATGGTCGCCTTAATGAAATGTTGCGTAACTTCATTGAGCCAGGCTTGGAAGACTTAGCAGTATCTCGTACAACCTTTACCTGGGGTGTACCAGTCCCATCAAATCCGAAACACGTTGTCTACGTTTGGATCGATGCCCTTCTTAACTATGCGACAGCTCTTGGTTACGGTCAAGATGAACATAGCAACTTTGACAAGTTCTGGAACGGAACAGTCTTCCACATGGTTGGGAAAGACATCCTTCGTTTCCACTCCATCTACTGGCCAATCCTTCTTATGATGTTGGATATCAAATTGCCTGATCGTTTGATTGCCCACGGTTGGTTTGTCATGAAAGATGGCAAGATGTCCAAGTCTAAAGGAAATGTCGTTTATCCTGAAATGTTGGTAGAGCGCTATGGTCTCGATCCACTTCGTTACTACCTCATGCGTAGCCTTCCAGTTGGTTCAGACGGAACCTTCACTCCAGAGGACTATGTAGGTCGTATCAACTATGAATTGGCAAATGACCTCGGAAACCTCCTCAACCGTACGGTTTCAATGATTAACAAGTATTTTGATGGTCAAATCCCTGCCTATGTAGAAGGTGTAACAGACTTTGACAATGAACTTGCTCAAGTGGCAGAACAATCAATCGCTGACTACAATACCTACATGGAAGCAGTTGACTATCCACGTGCACTTGAAGCAGTCTGGACCCTCATCTCTCGCACTAACAAATATATCGATGAGACAGCTCCATGGGTACTGGCTAAGGACGAAGCGCACCGTGACCAATTGGCAAGTGTGATGAGCCACTTGGCAGCTAGCCTTCGTGTCGTAGCTCACTTGATTGAGCCATTTATGATGGAAACCAGTCGTGCAGTCTTGACACAACTTGGTCTAGCAGAAGTTTCTAGCCTTGAAAACTTGAGCCTAGCTGATTTCCCTGCAGGTGTAACAGTAGTTGCCAAAGGAACACCAATCTTCCCACGTCTCGAAATGGAAGAAGAAATCGCCTATATCAAGGAACAAATGGAAGGCAACAAGCCAGCCGTCGAGAAAGAATGGAATCCAGATGAAGTCGAACTCAAACTCAACAAGGAAGAAATCAAGTTTGAAGACTTTGACAAGGTTGAAATTCGTGTTGCTGAAGTCAAAGAAGTTTCTAAAGTAGAAGGTTCTGATAAATTGCTTCAATTCCGCCTAGATGCTGGTGATGGTGAAGACCGTCAAATCCTTTCTGGTATTGCAAAATACTATCCAAACGAACAAGAATTGGTCGGCAAGAAAGTTCAAATCGTGGCCAACCTCAAACCACGTAAAATGATGAAAAAATATGTCAGCCAAGGGATGATTCTCTCAGCTGAACATGATGGCAAATTAACCCTTCTAACAGTTGATCCAGCTGTACCAAATGGAAGTGTGATTGGATAATTAAAAAAGGACCAGTTTGAGCTGGTTCTTTTCTTTTGTAAGGTATCAGTTGATAAAAGAGGCATTCTACTTTATAATGAAGAAAAACGGAGGAAATTGCCATGAAATACATTCCATTTGGTCAAGAGAAAAGAGAATTGTCCGAAATCATTCTAGGCATGATGCGAATCAGTGACAAGTCGGTTAAAGAGGTTGAGGAGTTGGTTGAAACAGCCCTATCTGTAGGAATCAATGCCTTTGACTTGGCAGATATCTATGGTGGAGGTCGTTGCGAAGAATTACTGGGTCAAGTGTTAAACAATCGTCCTGACCTTCGAGAAAAGATGTGGATTCAGTCCAAGTGTGGCATTCGCATAGAAGAATTTACCTATTTTGATTTTTCAAAAGATTATATTTTAGAGTCAGTTGATGGGATTTTAGAGAGATTGCAGGTTGATTATCTAGATAGCTTGCTTCTCCATCGTCCAGACGCTTTGATGGAAGCTGATCAAGTGGCTCAAGCCTTTGAAATTCTACACAAATCAGGTAAAGTTCGAGACTTCGGTGTGTCCAATCAAAATCCTATGATGATGGAATTACTGAAGAAAGAGGTCAAACAACCTTTATCTATTAATCAATTACAACTAAGCGCAGCTTTCACGCCAGGATTTGAATCAGGTTTCCATGTCAATATGGAAGGTGACAAGGCAGCTGTACGTGATGGTAGCGTCTTTGAATACTGCAAATTAAACGATATGGTCATTCAGGCTTGGTCAGTCTTGCAATTCGGATATTTCAAAGGGAATTTTGTTGGCAATGAGAAGTTCAAACAACTAAACCAAGTTCTAAATCGACTAGCCTTAAAATACAGTGTGAGCCCATCGGCTATTGCTATCGCTTGGGTGTTACGCTATCCGGCTAAGATGCAGGCAGTAGTAGGAACAACTAACCCTAAACATTTGATAGAAGCTAGCCAAGCAAGTAATGTCAACCTAACTCGAAAAGAGTGGTATGAGATTTACCTTGCAGCAGGGAATGATTTGCCTTAGGAAAAAATGCATTTTAAGAAATCACAGTCAAAAAACCGTTGGAAAACGGTTTTTTGTTATAATTAAATTAAGATTCATAGATAACAAAGGAGAAAAACATGACATTTGAAGAAATTTTGCCTGGACTAAAGGCTAAGAAAAAATATGTACGTACTGGTTGGGGAGGGGCTGAAAACTATGTCCAACTCTTTGATACCATTGAACAAAATGGCGTCGCCCTTGAAGTGACACCCTATTTCCTCATCAACGTATATGGTGAAGGGGAAGGCTTTTCTATGTGGAGTCCAACTCCTTGTGATGTCTTAGCGACAGATTGGGTGGAAGTCCATGACTAAACGTGTACTCATTACGGGTGTTAGCTCAGGGATTGGCCTAGCACAGGCTCGACTCTTTTTAGAAAAAGGTTATCAAGTTTTTGGTGTGGATCAGGATGAAAAGCCTGCCTTACAAGGTGACTTTCACTTTCTACAACGCGATTTAACGCTTGATTTGGAACCAATTTTTGACTGGTGCCCTCAGGTGAATATTTTGTGTAACACAGCTGGAGTTTTGGATGACTACAAACCCTTACTGGAACAGTCTGCCCAAGAAATCCAAGAGATTTTTGAAATCAACTATGTGACTCCAGTAGAGTTGACGCGACATTATCTGACTCAAATGCTGGAAAATAAAAAAGGAATCATCATCAATATGTGCTCCATCGCTTCAAACCTAGCTGGCGGTGGTGGTCACGCCTATACCTCGTCAAAACACGCCTTAGCTGGTTTTACCAAGCAATTAGCTCTGGACTATGCAGAAGCAGGTATCCAGGTCTTTGGCATTGCTCCTGGTGCGGTTAAGACTGGTATGACAGCAGCTGACTTTGAGCCAGGTGGTCTGGCAAACTGGGTAGCCAGTGAAACACCCATCAAACGCTGGATTGAGCCAGAGGAAGTGGCAGAAGTCAGCCTCTTTTTAGCAAGTGGAAAAGCAAGCGCCATGCAGGGGCAAATTCTCATTATTGATGGTGGTTGGAGCTTGAAATAGGAGAATCTGATGGAAATCAAAAAATACTTTGGTGTCTATGGCATTTGCTTTGAGAATGGGAAATTGCTCTGTATTTAAAAAACAAGAGGCCCCTATCAACATCGTTTTGATCCACCTGGTGGTAGTCAAGAACTAGGTGAGGGGCTGACTGAAACCCTCAAGAGAGAAGTTCTGGAAGAGACGGGTTATATGCTTAGCCAGTATTCAAATCCTAGGATTTATGATGTGCTGGTTCATGAAGAAGGGCAATACTTCGCCGTACATCATATCATGGCCTTTTATGATATCGTGCTCGATTTCGAGAGCTCTCAAAAATCCCTTCCTCATGAAGTTCTTGATGGAAGTAATGATTCAGCAAATGTCATTTGGCTGAATTTGGAAGAAATTACCGAAAAAAATGCCTCGCCTTTAGTATTAAAAGTGAAGGCAGAGTTACGAGGATTTCCAGAATTGGACAAGACCTCTTACATGAATTGGAAGGTAAAACATGCAAAATCAACTAGCTCTTAGTGGCGAAAAAATTGTTGAAAAAGTTTATCCCCATTTATTGCACCACGTCGGCTTGATTCGTGGCGAATATTTGGTGAGGGAAATCAGTCAAAACATCCTGTTACCAAGTTGTCAGCAATTTGTAAGAGATTATCTAGACACTATTTGTCATTTGTACCCAGATGAAGAAGTCTGGTATCGCTTTTCAGAGTTAACAAATGCAGAAGCAAATATTCTAGACGGGACTAAAGAGTATTTTGACGAACGCCACCCCTTATTTGGATACAGAGGTATCAGGCGTTTGTTGGCGTGTCCAGATGAATTTCAGGCTGAGACAAATGTTGTTACAGAAGTTTTTCAAACCAAACCCAATCTGTCTGTTATTTTTCCTTTTGTCAATGATGCCGAACAATTAAAACAAGCTATTACAGTATTGCGTCAGTATGGTTTTACCGGGAAAGTCGGCACAATGATTGAATTGCCGTCAGCTTATTTTGACTTGGACAGGATACTGGAAACGGGTATTTCAAAGATTGTAGTTGGAATGAATGATTTGACTTCATTTATTTTTGCGACTGTAAGAAACAGTCAATGGCATGATATGGAAAGCCCCATTATGTTAGAAATGCTGAGACAGATGCAGGATAAAGCAAGGAAGAAAAAAATTGATTTTGCTGTAGCAGGCTATCTGAATGCTTCTTTCATACAAAAAATGAATCAAATGGATATCAAGTGTATTATCCACTACAGTTCTATTCCAGAGATTTTTGATTTAGAGATTGACCATCCAGACCATCTTAAACATATAAAAGAAGAAAGTAAAAAATTACAAAGGAGCAACCCATGACACCGCAAGAAATGTGGAATGCATACAAGAGAATCAATCCCTTGATCGGAGATGAAATCGACGCTTGGGCTTTTGGAGTGGAACCAGACCTTTTAGCGGATCTGGTCTTTAAAGGCGAAAAAACAGCAACAGCCTCAGCCTACGATCTCTACGCACTAGAGGACGAACCCCTTCCACGAGAAGGGACCTTCGATGTCATTTTAGATAGTCAAAACCAGGCTGTCTGCATTGTCGAAGTTACAAAGGTTTCTGTTCAGCCTTTCCATCAAGTGTCAGCCGACCATGCCTATAAGGAAGGTGAAGGAGACAAATCTCTGGCTTACTGGCGTCAGGTTCATGAGGAGTTTTTTACAGAGTGGCTGGAGGAAGCTGGTCTGACTTTTACACCTGACAGCAAGGTTGTTTTAGAAGAATTTCGTAAGGTATACCCTCTATAGATTGCTATAAGGAAGGAAGTTTTGGAAATCATTATCCAAAGCTTTTTTCTGACTTTAAATGATTAAACGAGTAAACAAAAAGCGGACAGTCATGTCCGCTTTTTGAATCTAACAAGTAAAGTTATTGGATAAAGTTTTCAAAGATAGTTATCTTTAAAATCCCTATTCATATCCCTTCTACATTGGTTGATTATTTTTTACGATAATGTAAAACTGTTCCTACAGCTACGATAAGCATTGCAACACCAGCAACAGAAACAATTAGGCTGTTACGTTCACCAGTATTTGGAAGTCCTGGTTTGTTTTCAGTTGTTGTTGTAACTCCTGA
>NZ_CAXOQQ010000013.1:0-11839 GCF_964211575.1 Streptococcus sp. oral taxon 061
GAAAATCCTAAGAAAGACATTCCAGGATACCGCTTCGTAGAGACTAAGAAATTGCCAAATGGTGATACAGTACACATCTACGAAAAAGTTGTAACTCCAGAAAAACCAGAAGCTCCAGTTAAACCAGCTCCAGCTAAGGAAAATGCTCCTCAATTACCAAATACTGGTACTGAAGATCATGCTAGCCTTGCTGCCCTTGGTTTAGTAGGTGTCTTGAGTGGATTTGGACTTATCGCTCGTAAAAAGAAAGAAGACTAATCAACTCTGTAAAGTAGTGAGAAAGTCACCTTTCTAATTAAAAACTAGTACATCCTTGGATGTACTAGTTTTTTTAATCTCTTTGCTGCTTGTCTTAAGGATAGAACTATGCTACAATCTTGTAAAGCAAATAAGGAAGTCAAACCATGAAAAGTGAATATCAAAAAATGATTGCGGGAGAACCTTATCACCCGTTCGATCCAGAACTTCGTGCTCTAGCACAAACAGCACGACAAAAGCAAGCCTCATTTAATGAAGAAGTCGATCCAGTAAAAGGTATGGAAATCATCAAAGGATGGTTTGGCTCAACTGGTGAAAATCTCTATGTCAATACTCGTTTGGTGGTGGATTATGGTGTCAATATTCATTTGGGAGAAAATTTTTATTCCAATTGGAATTTGACCATGCTAGATGTTTGTCCTATTACCATTGGTGACAATGCCATGATTGGTCCTAACTGCCAATTTTTGACACCTCTTCATCCTCTAGACCCAGAAGAACGAAATTCAGGTTTAGAATTTGGGAAACCCATTACGATTGGTAAGAACTTCTGGGCAGGTGGTGGGGTTATTGTCCTTCCAGGCGTTACACTAGGTGATAATGTTGTTGTAGGAGCAGGAGCTGTCATTACTAAATCTTTTGGCGATAATGTAGTTCTGGCAGGCAACCCAGCACGAGTTATCAAAGAAATTCCAGTCAAAGAAGAAAAATAAAAGAACAGCAAAATGCTGTTCTTTTTTGTACCATAAATAATGATTATTAATGAAGTTCGGATGGGGTTAAGAAAACTTTCAGAAAAAATTTATGCTTCTTTTAGGAAAGTCCCGTAGACTAGGATCATGTAAATGAAAGACGAGGAAATGAGTATGAAAGCAAAAAAATGGACATTCCTATTAACGAGTATAGCAACTCTAACACTGGTGACAGCTTGTACCCAGTCAACTTCAAATACAACAGCTAGCAATACCGCAACAACAACGGCATCCACTACAGATGCTAAGAAAACTAGCTATTTCACAGACAAGGACTACGATACTTCCTACGATGAAAAATCTGCATCAACTGTGACGCTGTCTGGATCTACTGCAACTGTTTCTGGTGAAGGAGTTGCTGTGTCAGACTCTACCGTTACCATCTCTAAGTCTGGAACTTATGTGATTTCTGGACAATCTGACGGTATTCAAATCAAGATTGAAGCCGAAAAGACTGATGATGTACATATTGTTCTAAAGGGTGTGACCATGACCAATACCAATGCAGCTATTTCTGCCACATCAGCCGGCCATGTTTACCTAACTCTAGCAGATGGTACAACCAATAGCCTCTCAGATTCAGCTTCTAATAGTGATGAAAAAGCTGATGCAGCCCTCTTCTCTAAAGTGGACTTGACCATCAACGGTAAAGGAACTCTCAATGTAGATGGTAAGAAAAACAATGGTATTAAGGCAAATGATACACTTCACATCACAGGTGGAACCTACAACATCACAGCAGTCGGGGATGCCTTTAATGTCAATGATGAACTCAACATTACCGGCACAACTATGACTATCGATGCCAAGGAAGACGGAGTTAAGGTCGACAATGATGAGGACACATCTGTAGGAACCATGTATCTCTCTGACAATACCATCACTGTTACTGCTGGAGATGATGGTATCCACGCATCAGGTGATTTGGTTATTGATAGTGGTACCTATACCGTTAAGAATTCTACAGAAGGGCTTGAAGGTAAGTCAATCACTATCAACAGTGGAGACATCACCATATACTCAACAGATGATGGTGTCAATGCGGCCAACAAAAATGCCCAACAAAGTGAAATTTTCTTTGCTATGAATGGTGGGAATTTGACGGTTGAAGTTGGTCAGGGGGACACGGATCCAATTGACTCAAATGGTAACATTACTGTTACGGGAGGAACCATCAAAATGACTGGTCAAACTGGTTTTGACTTTGATGGAACAGCGACTTACACAGGCGGAGACATCTATTTCAATGGTGAAAAACAAACTGAGATTGTCAATTCGATACCTGGTGGAGGTGGACCTCAAGGAAATGGAGGCCCTGGTGGACGACCATAAAAGAAAATCTCCTTTCTCGAAAGAGAAGGGAGATTTTCTTATGTTATTAGGACGAAAAAGAATTATTCTCCGTCTTTTTTAAAGATGTTTTTAACGCCAGCTACTGCACCTTCGACAGCTTCTTTTGCATCTTCAGCAACTTCTTTAGCTTTTGAAGCTACCTTTTCTGCAGCTCCTTCTGCTTGAGTTTTTGTATCGCCAGTTAGTTTACCAAAACCTTCTTTAACAGAACCTTTAGCTTGGTTGAATTTTTCTTCGATTGACATGGGGGATACCTCCGTTAATTTTTTGTATTATCTAAATTACATTAGATATTAATTTAAGTATATACCCTTTTATACTAAAAAGCAAAAAACTGATACGAAAAGGATCAGTTTATTTTTTTAATAGGTTACAACATTCAATTGACCTTTATCATATTCAGCGATAAAGATATTTGAGA
Organism: Streptococcus sp. oral taxon 061; assembly: GCF_964211575.1. Classification (GTDB taxonomy): domain Bacteria; phylum Bacillota; class Bacilli; order Lactobacillales; family Streptococcaceae; genus Streptococcus. The sequence goes on from NZ_CAXOQQ010000013.1 coordinate 2,785, forward strand.
CTTCTTCGAAACCTTCTTCTTTCAATTTCTCAGTTAGCCACTCCTCGGATTTGCCAATTGTTTCTAAGATTTCAACTTGGACAACACCATCTGTAATCACTGGGTACTTAGGATTTTCGTCACCCATTCTTACGACAATCAGCTGTCCATTTTGCTCAATCACAGCTCTCTTGACATCCTTCAATTGGAAGATTCCTTGAGCGCGCAATTTAAGAGCAACATCAGCAGCTGCAAGACCTTTTGAGCGGCAGGTTTCAGGATCTAACTTACCATTTTTAATGATAATAGTTGGTTTCCCGTCAATTAAGTGTTTGAAAAAGGAAATATTGGTATTCAGCCATTTAAGGAGCAGGATGAGAATAGTCCAGATAATGAGGATAACAACGTATTGGATGATGGTAATCGAGCTATTGTAGATAACCCCACCGATAATACCCCCGAGAACAAAGTTCTGGATTTGATCTACTGCAGAACTTGGTGCCAGATTTCCTTTACCTGTTACGTTAATAACGAAAACAAGAGAAAGTAGCCCCAAGGCCAATTTAATTGCAATCGTAGCAAAAAAGCTTATCATTTTTCAACCTCCACGAGTTCTACATCTGTTTTATATAAGTCCATTTTTTCAAGTAAATAGCTATCTGGGTCTGTTCCGCTAATCGCACGATAAAAATTGTCACCTACTTTAATAATCGCCCCATCAGTCACTGCTGATGTGTTGACATAAACATTTTTCTTATCAACACCTAACTCTTTTGATACAATTTCGATGAAGTGTAAGGAACTACGAAATTGATTATCATTGGATTGGCTGTTTTGAAGATTCGTAATGCTAATCAATACAAAAGCAATTAACGTCAAAATAGAAATGAGCGATAATTCACGGAACTTACTCCCTCTTTTATCTTTGAAAGCCTTAAATGCAAAGAATCCAGTCACAATCACTAAGAATGTCGACACAATAATCATGGTCCAATTCTGTTGACTAATCTGACTGAGAACATAGTCATATGAATAGAATTTCATAAGATTTCTCCCTTTTTTAAATTCAATCTATTATAAACTAATTCCTAAGCTATAGCAATTTTATTAGTAGGGAAAAAGCATTTAATTGTTGTTTACTATTTAAGATAAGTTTTTCTCTCATCTTGACTTTCGTTTGGCTTTTGTTATAATAGTACAAATTTAGAGGAGGTGTTCTATGATTCAAAAACACGCTATTCCTATTTTAGAGTTTGATGATAATCCTCAGGCAGTTATCATGCCCAATCATGAAGGCTTGGATTTACAGTTACCAAAGAAGTGCATCTATGCATTTTTGGAAGAAGAGATTGACCGCTATGCTCAGGAAGTAGAAGCAGAGTGCGTTGGTGAGTTTGTTTCTGCCACTAAGACCTACCCGGTTTATGTCATGGACTACAAAGGTGAAAAAGTGTGTCTAGCCCAAGCTCCTGTAGGTTCTGCCCCTGCGGCCCAGTTTATGGATTGGTTGATTAGCTACGGTGTGGAGAAAATCATCTCTACAGGCACTTGTGGCGTGTTGGCGAATATAGAAGAAAATGCCTTTTTGGTTCCAGTCCGAGCCCTGCGTGATGAAGGAACTAGTTACCATTATGCGTCACCTTCTCGTTATATGGATGTACATGTAGAAGCGATTTCTGCCATCGAGCAAGTCTTGGAACAACTAGGCATTCCTTATGAAGAGGTTATGACTTGGTCGACAGATGGTTTTTACCGAGAAACAGCTGAAAAAGTTGCCTATCGTAAGGAAGAAGGCTGTGCTGTTGTGGAGATGGAGTGCTCTGCTCTTGCAGCAGTTGCCCAGCTTCGAGGAGTCGTTTGGGGACAACTTCTGATTACAGCCGACTCTCTAGCGGATTTAGAAAATTATGATAGCCGCGATTGGGGTTCAGAAGCTTTTGACAAGGCCTTAGAACTCTGTCTTGAAATCGTTAGTCATATGTGACTGCTTTAACTGTTTTATGGTACAATGTAACTATGTTATTCAAATTATTTTCGGAAAAAATAAACACGACCTTGGGGCGTTTATCACCTGCTCGTCGAATTTTTTTAAGTTTTGCTTTGGTTATTTTCGCCGGCTCTCTCCTTTTGAGTCTGCCATTTGTGCAAGCAACAAGCTCCCAAGCGACCTATTTCGACCATCTCTTTACAGCAGTATCCATGGTCTGTGTGACAGGACTCTTTACTCAACCAGTAGCCACTACATATAACATCTGGGGTCAGTTAATCTGTATGTTTTTGATCCAGATTGGTGGTTTGGGTCTCATGACCTTTATAGGGGTCTTTTATATCCAAAGTAAGCAAAAGCTCAGCCTACGTAGCCGTGAAACAATTCTGGAGAGCTTTAGTTATGGAGAAACTCAGTCTTTAATGGTTTTCATACGTTCGATTTTCTTGACGACTTTTATCGTTGAAGGACTCGGAGCCTTCCTGTTAAGTTTTCGTTTTGTTCCGGAATTTGGTTGGGGCCGAGGGATTTTTACCTCTATCTTCGTAGCTATTTCAGCTTTCTGTAATGCTGGTTTTGATAATTTTGGAAGTACAAGTTTAGTAGCTTTTCAAACTGATCCTTTGATCAATCTAGTGCTTGCTGCTTTGATCATCACAGGTGGTCTAGGGTTTATGGTTTGGTTTGACCTGGCCACGCAGTTGAGCAAGAAAAAACGTCGGCTTCGCTTCCATACCAAGTTGGTTCTCTTCTTGACAGCTGGAATTTTATTTACTGGAACAGTTTCAACCCTCTTGATAGAGTGGAACAATCCGGGAACGATTGGCAATCTCAGCATCCCTGATAAATTACTAGTCAGTTTTTTCCAAACAGTTAGCATGAGAACGGCGGGTTTTGCTTCTATTGATTACACCCAGGCTCGACCTGTTACCTTGATGATCTATATTTTGCAGATGTTTCTCGGTGGGGCGCCTGGTGGAACAGCCGGGGGGCTTAAAATCACAACCTTCTTTGTATTATTAGTATTTGCACGCAGTGAGCTTTTAGGATTACCCCATGCCAATGTAGCTCGGAGAACAATTTTACCTCGGACAGTCCAAAAATCATTCAGTGTCTTTATTATCTTCTTGCTAACTTTCTTGCTGGGCTTGATCCTGTTAGGGGTAACCGCAGAAGGGAATCCGCGCTTTATCTACATCATGTTCGAGACAATTTCAGCTCTTGCCACGGTCGGAGTGACTGCAAATTTGACACCAGAGTTAGGCAGATTAGCTCTTAGCATTATCATGCTACTGATGTTTATCGGACGAATTGGACCACTGACGCTATTGGTTAGTTTGGCTGAGTATCAACCAGATAAGAAAGATATGATCCACTATATGAAAGCAGATATTACCATAGGATAAGAAAGGATAAACTATGTCAGATCGGACAATTGGGATTTTAGGTTTGGGTATTTTTGGGAGTAGTGTACTTACCGCTCTCGCTCAGCATGATATAAATATTATCGCCATTGACGACCATGAGGATCGAATCAATCAGTTCGAACCAGTCTTGGTACGTGGAGTTGTTGGAGATATAACAGATGAAGAGCTCTTGCTCTCAGCAGGAATTGATACCTGCGATACAGTTGTGGTGGCAACTGGGGAAAATTTAGAATCTAGTGTGCTTGCAGTCATGCATTGCAAGAGTCTAGGAGTACCAACTGTTATTGCTAAGGTTAAAAGCCATACAGCAAAAAAAGTCCTTGAAAAAATTGGTGCAGATTCAGTTATTTCCCCAGAGTATGAGATGGGTCGCTCGTTGGCGCAGACTATTCTGTTTAATAATAGCGTAGATGTCTTTCAGTTGGACAAAAATGTCTCTATTGTCGAGATGAAAATTCCACAATCGTGGTCAGGTAAGAGTCTAAGTGAACTTGATCTTCGCGGACAATACAATCTCAATATTCTTGGTTTTCGTGACTATGAAAATGCTCCCTTGGATGTTCAGTTTGGGCCGGATGATCTATTGAAAGCTGATGGCTATATGATGGCAGTAATCAATAACCAATATTTAGATAATCTAGCACACCTCAATGATTAAAAGAGAAATGACCATTCTTTTTTCTAGTGACTATTGAGTCAATATAAGTATTTTATAAGAAGGATTTAAGAAAAATTTTAACTTTTTCTTAATCCTTTTTAATTTTAGGAGATTATACTAGAGTCATCAAAAAAAAGAAAACTCTAAGGAGAATCCTATGAAATTCAATCCAAATCAGAGATATACTCGTTGGTCTATTCGCCGCCTCAGTGTCGGTGTTGCTTCAGTTGTTGTGGCTAGTGGCTTCTTTGTCCTAGTTGGTCAACCAAGTTCTGCACGTGCTGATGTCGTCAATCCGACTCCTGCCCAAGTCGTGTCAAACGACGCCTCAGTGAGTGAAAAGGGCGACCTATCAGCAGAGGTTCTAGATAAAGCAGTAGATGTAGATCTTTCTTCAGAACAGTCTGTTCCAACACCTCAAGCAAGTGTGGATACGACAAGTTCTTCAGAAAAAGCGGACGAAACTGCTAAAGAGCCAGTAGTAGCACCAAAAGAAGAAGTGCAAGCACAACCTGACTCTAAGAAACCAACAGAAGATGCAGTTAAACCTGTGGAAGATCCTATGTCTACAGCTTCTGGACAAGACCGCGAAGCCAGTGAAGTGCAACCAGCGACCACTCCAGCTGAAGTGCAAAAGGGTGTGGTCGACAACACCAAAGATACAGTAGATGTCCCAGCTAGCTACCTTGACAAAGCCAATTTCCCAGGACCATTTACAGCCGGCGTCAATCAAGTCATTCCATACGAATTCTTCGCTGGTGATGGTATGTTGACCCGCCTTATCTTGAAATCCTCTGATAAGGCTCCATGGTCAGACAATGGCTCAGCTAAAAATCCCGCCCTCCCACCAGTAGAGAAATTGGGCAAAGGTCTCTACTTCTATGAAGTGGATTTAGCTGGCACTCAAGGCAAATCAGATAAAGAGCTACTTGACCTCTTAAAACAAAACGGCACTCAAAGTTATAAAGCTACTATTAAAGTGTACGGTGCGAAAGACGGCAAAGCTGACTTAACAAATCTTGTGGCGACTAAGGATTTGGATGTTAATTTGAATGGCTTGACCACTCCAGTTGAAGTGCAAAAGGGTGTGGCCGACAACACCAAAGATACAGTAGATGTCCCAGCTTCTTACTTGGATAGAGCTAATTTCCCAGGACCATTTACAGCTGGTGTCAACCAAGTCATTCCATATGAGTTCTTTGCTGGTGATGGGATGTTGACTCGCCTTATCTTGAAAGCATCCGATAAGGCTCCATGGTCAGACAACGGAACGGCTAAAAATCCTGCTCTCCCACCAGTAGAGAAATTGGGGAAAGGCCTTTACTTCTATGAAGTGGATTTGGCTGGCACCCAAGGAAAATCAGATAAAGAGCTTCTTGACTTCTTGAAACAAAATGGAACTCAAAGTTATAAAGCTACTATTAAAGTGTACGGTGTGAAAGATGGCAAGGCCGATTTGACTAACCTAGTAGCGACTAAAGATTTGACTGTTAATTTGAATGGCTTGACCACACCAAATCAGGTTAAAGAGTCTGTTGTTAACAATGTCAAAGACATGATTGATGTTCCAGCTAGCTACCTTGATAAGGCTAAGGTTCCTGGACCTTTCTTGGCCGGTGTCAACCAAGTTATTCCATACGAAGCTTTTGGTGGAGATGGTATGTTGACTCGCCTCTTGTTAAAAGCCTCAGACAAAGCCCCTTGGTCAGACAATGGAATGGATAAAAATCCTGCTTTATTGCCACTTGAAGGCTTGGCTAAAGGCCAATATTTCTACGAAGTGGATTTGAATGGCAATACGGTTGGCAAAGATGGTCAGGCCTTGCTGGAGCAACTTCGAGCTAACGGAACCCACACATATCTAGCTACTGTTAAAGTCTATGGCGCTAAAGACGGCAAACCTGATTTGACCAATTTGATTGCTACTCGTCAAGTAACGATTCAGCTTCGTGGAAAAGAAATGGCGACAATACCATCTCAACAAGGTCAGATGAATACGAAGCCTTCTGAAACAGGCTCTACAGGTACGACTGAGGGTATGATGGGTACAAATCACCATATGTCAGATATGAAAGTAGATCAACCAGCTTCTAGCCCAATGGCTAATATGATGAAAAAAGATGATAAAGCGATGCTACCAAATACTGGTGAAGCTCAAACGGCTACAGCTGGACTTGGAATCCTTGGCCTAGCCTTGGCAGGTTTTGTTGGATTATTAGGTTGGAAAACCAAAAGAGAAGATTAAGGTTCAAATCATTTAAACATTAGGAAAAATAGTGTTATACTAAAGCAAGTATAACACTGTTTTTGTCAAAGGAGTGTCAGATGAAAAAGACAATTTTGTTGGTTGATGATGAGATAGATATTCTAGATATTCAAAATCGCTATCTTTTACAGGCAGGTTACGATGTTTTAGTTGCCCATGACGGTAAGGAAGGATTAGAACTTTTTAGAAAAAAATCTATCGATCTCATTATCACAGATATCATGATGCCTAATATGGACGGTTATGATTTCATCAGCGAAGTTCAGTATATTGCCCCTGATCAACCCTTTCTCTTTACAACTGCTAAGACAAGCGAACAGGATAAGATTTATGGATTAAGTTTGGGGGCGGATGATTTTATAGCTAAACCGTTTAGCCCACGGGAATTGGTTTTGAGAGTGAATAATATCTTGCGCCGTCTTAGTCGTGGCGGAGAGACCGAGCAGATTGAGTTTGGTGACTTAGTGATCAACCATGTGACTCATGAGGTTCGCATTGGAGAACAGCCTTTGGAATTGACAGTGAAATCTTTTGAACTTCTATGGATATTAGCCAGCAATCCTGAGAGAGTCTTTTCAAAGACTGAACTTTACGAGAAGGTATGGCAGGAGGACTATGTGGATGATACCAATACACTCAATGTTCATATCCATGCTTTGAGACAAGAGTTGAGTAAGTATACGAATTTAAACACTCCTGCTATCAAAACTGTTTGGGGATTGGGCTATAAGATGGAAAGACCGAGAGGTAAAAAATGAAATTAAAAAGCTATATTTTAGTGGGGTATCTAGTTTCGACTTTACTAACGATTTTGGTCGTTTTCTGGGCAGTCCAACGAATGTTGATTGAGAAAAGTGAAATTTACTTTCTGGTTGGAATGACCTTGATTGCAAGTTTCATTGGCGCTGCAGTGAGCATCTTTCTTTTGTCGCCTGTGTTCTCTTCTCTGAAACATTTGAAAAAACAAGCTCAGAATATAGCTGGCAAAGATTTCAGCACAGAAATTGAAACCAAAGGGCCGATAGAATTTCAAGAGTTAGGCCAGGCTTTTAATGACATGTCCCACAATTTACAAGATACCTTTCAATCACTTGATGAGAGTGAGCAAGAAAAGAGAATGATGATTGCACAGCTCTCTCACGATATTAAAACTCCCATTACCTCCATTCAGGTTACTGTGGAAGGAATTCTAGATGGAGTAATCAAGGAAGAGGAACGAATCCATTACTTAACCACGATTGGTCGCCAAACCGAGCGTTTAAACAAGCTAGTCGAGGAGTTGGATGTTTTAACTCTTAACGCTCAGCCTCAAGATATAGCTGACGAAGAAGACGAAGATGTGTTTTTAGATCAGCTGTTGATTGAGTCGATGAGTGAATTTCAACTTCAGATTGAGCAAGAGGAACGAGATGTCTACATTCAAGTAAAGCCTGAGTCTGCAAAAATCAAGAGTTATTATGACAAACTCTCTCGTATTCTAGTCAATTTGTTAAACAATGCATTTAAATATTCAGAACCTGGAACTAGGATTGAAGTTCTTGCTCAATTAACAGAAGAAGAGCTCACAATAAGTGTGAAAGACGAGGGTCAAGGTATTCTTCCTGAAGATTTGGAAAAAATTTTTAACCGACTTTATCGTGTAGAAACGTCGCGTAATATGAAGACAGGTGGTCATGGATTAGGACTTGCGATTGCACGAGAACTAGCCCATCAACTTGGTGGTGAAATAACAGCAGAAAGCCAGCATGGATTAGGAAGTACGTTTACATTTCATCTTGATTTGAAATGAAACTAAAAAAATTCTCTTTACAAATATAGTATTTCATGGTACAATAGCCTTTGTGTGAAATAGCAGCAGGAAAGCATGAAGCTCGTCAACAGGTGTCTTATAACAAGTAACCATGGCTGTTTAGGCGAAGGGCATCTGCACGAATCAGGGCTTTCTAAGTGACTATTTCCGCCGAAATTATATTTATATTAGGAGGACATACATATGTCACGTTATACAGGACCATCTTGGAAACAAGCTCGTCGCCTTGGCCTTTCACTTACAGGTACAGGTAAAGAATTGGCACGTCGTAACTACGTACCAGGACAACACGGACCAAACAACCGTTCTAAATTGTCAGAATACGGTTTGCAATTGGCTGAAAAACAAAAACTTCGTTTCACTTACGGAGTGGGTGAAAAACAATTCCGTAACTTGTTCGTACAGGCTACAAAAATCAAGGGCGGAATCCTAGGTTTCAACTTCATGCTTCTTTTGGAACGTCGTTTGGATAACGTAGTTTACCGTCTTGGTCTTGCGACTACTCGTCGTCAAGCTCGTCAATTCGTAAACCACGGTCACATCCTTGTTGACGGAAAACGTGTTGATATTCCATCGTACCGCGTAACTCCAGGTCAAGTAATCTCAGTTCGCGAAAAATCATTAAAAGTTCCAGCTATCCTTGAAGCGGTTGAAGCTACTCTTGGACGTCCAGCATTTGTATCATTCGATGCTGAAAAATTGGAAGGTTCATTGACTCGTTTGCCAGAACGTGATGAAATTAACCCAGAAATCAACGAAGCACTTATCGTTGAATTCTACAACAAAATGCTTTAATTTTAAGAAATATCTTACAGAAAGCCTACAACAGTGGGCTTTTTGCTTTGTAAAAAACAAAAAATAAGAAAAATTTATCTCAAGTTCTTGACAAGATTCTAAAAGCAGGTATAATAGAAAGAGTTAAAAAGCT
>NZ_CAXOQQ010000014.1:0-8455 GCF_964211575.1 Streptococcus sp. oral taxon 061
TCTGGATCTGGAGTTGGTTGCTCAGGTTCTTCTGAAAGTTCTTGATAGTAAGTCGTCATTTCATAGAACTCTGGTTTGCCACCCTCCCAAATGAGTTTAACATCAAGTAATGGAGCCTTATCTCTGACTGCAAATGTTTGGAAGCTTGAAGTAATTGCTCCCAAATCTGTCCAAGCACCGTCTCTGTCTGTTTTCAGAGTACGAGCGAGTAAACGAGCTGCTACTCCTTGAGGCAGACTAGAAACAAGTCGGATGTGGTTAGCGTTTGTTGGTTCTGACAAGTGGTAAACCAACTCACCTTGGTCTTTCTCAGCCTTATAGCTTGTCAAGACTTTGCCATCTACAAGATTTGTGTATAGGTTGCCTCGACTTTCTCCACCGTTTCCTTGAACAGTTGGGTCGTTGATAGGTTTCACAAATTCGCCGTCATTGATAACCAACTCAGTAAATCCAACAAAACGAGCATCGTAATTAGCAGTGAAGAGAACACGGAGATAGTTAGCTTTAACTGGACTTGCAAGTTCACCTTCGATGTAGCGATTTCCAGGCATCTTAGAATCATGTGTCCATCCATCTGTCAATGAATCATCACGCATTTCATTAGCGACACCATCACCTACTGTCACAACATCTGTCCATGTCTTACCATCTTGACTAACCTGAATTTTACCATCACGAAGATAGTTCTTCGTACCATCTTGGATATAGGCTCTAATCTTCTTGATTTCACGTTCACTACCAAGTTTCAAGGTAATATGACCATCTTTACGTGCATAGTCAGAGAACTCTACAAAGTTATTGTAAACACCATCAAACAACTGATCCAAATTCTTGATCTTACGAACATCATTTGCACCATAGTAGGCATCAATTCCCATTGATGTAGAATCAAGTTTAGTTGGCTCCACTTCTTTTGTCTTAACGAGTAGAGATGTTGCTGTCACTGCTTGTTCTTGGTCAGTCTTATTAGCCAAACGAGCATAACGTACCAAGGACTTATCAGTTACTTGGCTAGCTGGATACCATTCTTGTGCATTTGGAGAGAATTCCAAGTCAAGGGCTGGATTTCCAATACCGATAGCCTGAATACTTTCAGCCTGGTGTAGACGGTCTAGCTTCATACCCAAGTAGCTATGAGCTGGAAGCTTAGTTCCACTTGGAATTTGCATGTCATAACGACCGAGACTGTCATATACTGGAGTTGATTTCAAACTTTCAACATTAGTATCTGTCATCTCGCTATTGCCAGCACGTGTTTCAACTGAGAAGTCAGCGATACGCCACCATAGATTGATATTCTTGGTGTTACGAACACGGATGTAGCGAGCTGAAATTGGAGTTTCAATTTCTTTGGTTTGTTCACCAGTCAAACGATCCAATTCTTGCCATGAATTTCCATCTGTAGAATACTCAAGAACACCTTCTGCCAATTTATCACCTGATCCTTGAACGAGGCGAACCTTAGTTACAGGTTTGACTCCACCCAAGTCTAGTTGAACCCAACCACCGACCGGAGTTGTATCTGTTCGATCAGCATTTGCAAGCATGGCTTCCGTATTGTCACGACCATCTGTAATCTGAGCAACCGTCGTATTGTACTTGTACATAAGATTTGGACTGATGGTCACTGTAGCTGCCTGTTTAGGACGACTTACTTCTACAGGACGGTTCACAGCGATTTCTCGTACAGCAAACCAAGTGTTCTCACGATCAGAAGTTGCAATCATTCGAACAGCTTTAGCATTGATATTGAGATTTTCAAATTTAAGAAGAGGCTCATTACCAGTGTAGCTTGGTTCTGAAAGTGTTACCCACTCATCATTTTCATTGAGGTACTCAACCTTAGCATTGTTAAAGGTATCGCGTGGATTTGCTTGAGTTCCCATTGCAAATGTCAAGTTTTGAATTGGAACAGCTTTATTAAATTTCAAACCAATATAGTCACCAGTTTGGATGCTGTTTGGTGATTTGATAAGGGCATGTGTTCCTAAATCTCCGTCAGTGACTTCAGCAAGTCCACCTTCTACACCTGTACGGTTTGTGATAAAGGTGCTGATTACTTGGTCTGGGTGTAGGGCTTTTTGAACTTCAGTTGCCAATACTTCACGAAGTCCAAGCAAGAATGGACGGATATGTTGTACACCCAACTCAGCTCTTTCATCATGGTCTACATAATGGAAAGTATAAGTTTGTGATTGTTCATAAAGTTTCAAGCCCTTGTAATAGCTATCCCAAAGTCTAGCAGAATCATTGTTTTCAATAGCTTCTGATCCATCTAGGAAAGCACTCAAAGCATCCATTTGGTCAATGGCATTATCCAACCAATAGTGGATTTGAGCACGCATCTTTTCGTCACCAGATGCTTTATAAAGTTGGGCTGCAGCTTTTATTTTAGCAAATTCTGCACGCAATTCTTGACGCTCTGCACTGACATCTTGACCAGCTTTCAACTTAGACATGAAGGCCGCCAATTTTGGTGCGAGTTCAACAGATTCTTCCAATTTCACAACACGACTATCCATGTTTTGGTTGATCATATGTTTACCAAGTTCACGGAAGGAAACAGATGTTTCACTGTCAGTAAATTTACCTGTTTCAACAAAGTTGAAGGCGATGTCATTTACTTTCTTAGCTTCTTCTTCAGACTTCCATTGTTTCCATGCATACTGAGCTGCAGAGAAGAGAGCAATCTTAGAAGGCTCAGATTGTTGCATTGGATTCAACATGATACCTGAAAGGAGGCTTGGGTCCACATTTGGATGAAGGAATTTCTCACCGCCACCCAAAATCAAGTGTTGTTTAGAGTTATCTGTAACAGGCCAGTTAATCCATAGAGAAACTGGGCGGTAGGTCTTACCTCCTGCAGACAGATTATTCTTAAGGTTTGAAAGGAAGCTTTCAGATACTTCACCCCAAATCTTACCACCAGTAAGGGTCATAGAAGTTGAAGTTGGAAGATTTTCATTTAGAGATTTCAACTCATCTTCACGACCATTACCCCAATACTGACCTGGGACAAAAATCATTTCCTTACGAAGGCCAACATAAGTTGCTTGTTTTTCAGTCAACCAATCTGTCATGTCCTTCATCAAGCGGTTGTAGCTATTATAGCCACCAACTGGGCTTGGAGCATCATCGGCCAAAATACCGAACTCACGAACGCCGACATCCATCAATTGAGTGAACTTAGCCTTAATGGTTTCAAGGTCTTTTTGGTAATCAGCATCGTTACCAAAACGGATACGGTTGTTCATGAATGGGTGGATGGTCCAAACATAACGAGTCTTGTTTTGGTTTCCGACACGCGCCAATTCACGGATTTCAGCTAATTTTTCTTCTGGATAAAGTTCACGCCATTTCTTGTTGTGGTATGGATCGTCTTTTGGAGCAAAGAAGTATTGAGTCAACTTCAAGTCACCACCAAAACGCATCAATTCAGCACGATCAGCATTGCTCCATGGATTTCCATAGTAACCTTCGATAAAACCACGATTCTTAATTTCAGCGTAGTCTTCAACAGTTACATTACGTAAAACTGGAGCTTCACTTTCATTAAGCATGTGTTTAAGAGTCGTCAATCCATAGAAGACAGCATCTGTATCTTTACCGACGATAGAGATTGTATTGTTCTTGATTGACAAAGCATAAGCATCAATCTTATCAAAGAGTCCTTGAGAAATACCAGATATTTCTTTTTCTGCCTGTGAATGTTGACCATGAACACCAAGATAGATATTTGTAGCACCTGCTACTGCTGCTTGACTGCTTGTATAAGAGATTTGATGATCTTGTAGTACACTCTTCAAGCGGTTGCGAGTATAAATATCTAGCTGATTACCCATGACAAGATTCACTTGTTTTTGAAGTTTAGTGACACCTTCGCCATAAGTGACTTTTTGTGGTGTTGGGAATACCTTGTATTCTTTCTTGAGATAGTCTTGACTTTGTGCTGCAGCAGCAATCGCATCATCACTGGCTGGTTTTGTAGCTACAAAGCTATCCGCAAGTTCAGTTGTACCGTCATTCACTTCTTCAACTTTTGGTTTTTCTGGGGTCACTGGTTTCTCAGGAGTTACTGGTTTTTCTGGAGCAACTGGCTCTTCTGATTCACTATCAGAAATTGGCTTGAGCAGTTGAATTTCTGCAGCACTACCAAATCCTGCGACACCTGACAGAACTTTAAATTCTACCTTATTGGTTTCAATTGCTGCAAAATTAACAGTTTTTTCTTTAGTATTATTTTCCCAAGTTCCTGAAGCAACCTTAACCATTTGACCATCTTTTTGAGCATAGATTTCATAAGATGTCACGACTCCGTTACCACCACCTGGACGTGGAAGATAAGTCAAACCATTGACTTTTTCAGGAGCATTCAAATTCATAGCAACGGTATATGGAGCCTGATGTCCAGTCCATTTAGAATGCCAGAAGGTATTTGGATCATTGTCGAAAGCTTTTTCAACTGGGCCTTCAGTCTCTGTTCCTGGAGTTTCTTGACTGCTTGCAGAAACTGTGAAGTGATCTGTTGGGATCAAACGTGGGTTTACAAATGCTTCATTTGACAACTCTGCACTATGCAAGATTCCTTGGAAGCCACCGATTGTTTCAAGTGGAAGTACCAAGCTATTGTGAGCCAAGCGAGGGTGAGCTGGATTTGCAATACGCTCAACTTTTTCACCGTCTACATAAACTTCTGTTTTTTGTGGTTTCGTAACAACAGAGATTTGATAACGTTTATTCTTCTCTAGCTTCTTGTCAAATTGAATATGGAATTGTTCAAATTTATAAGCTAAGTAGCCATCCTTGTCCGCAAGGTAAAGTTGGTTGTCCCCACTTGTAGAGAAGACTTGCTCTCCATCACCTGTAACAGTTACATCCAATTTCAAAACATGACTAGGACCAACATCACCTACTAAGCCTTCGATGCTAGAATCTTTTTCAAAATTCAATCCTGCTTCTGTTTTCTTCACATTCTTAGCAAGATATTTCTTGATAGTCTCTGGTTTAATGGTGAAGAGGTCGCTATCTTCTATTGTTTTTTCTGGATTTGAACGTGGTGCATAAACGCTTGTTGGTTGGATACGGTCTGCATAGGTCTTAGCTGCACGATCTGAACCCCAAGTGCGTTCTGCAGTTGATTGCATGCTCTTGAAGAAGCGTTTAAAGATATCAAAAGAGGTAAGCCCTGTTTCATGAAGGTCAATGTTGTCATTCCAAACCGCATGACCACCACCGATGATATTTGGATTAGAGACTTCTAGGCGTGGTCCTCCACCTGTTGAGAAGTCATTTGGTGTCCAGCGGTTGTATTGAGTTTCATAGTTTGCATAATCCCCATAACCACCTTGACTATTGCTTCCACTTGGGACACTGTAGGTTGGAATATCTGTGATATTGATAATCTTGGCACCCTGAGCAATTGCTGCCTGTGGACGTTGCCAGTGGATACTCCAGATATCCACTTCTACATCTTTCCAATCTACAGGTGTAGTTCCTTGTTTGGCAGAGAGTGAACCCCAAATACGCGGTGTTAGGCCTTTGCCTTTGATGTACTGAATCATATCATTGACATAGCGACGATAGCTTTCTGGATTTCCATAATATTCATCTGTACCGATATGAACTGTAGATACGCCATGGAGAGGTGCGTCTTCACCATCGAGCAGTTTATCATAGACTGATTTGACAAAAGCAAGTGTCTCTTCGTACTTGTTATCCAAATCTAGCATAGCCACGCGCTCTACATTATGCTTGTTAGTGCTTAGTCGTCCTTTATACATAAGGTCAGGTCTAACTTTTACAAATGAAAGGGCGTGACCTGGTGTGTCAATTTCAGGAACAAGGTTGATATGCAAAGCTTTTGCCAACTTGATGATTTCTTGCATTTCTTCCTTAGTGTAATGCTCGTCAGATGTTAATTTTTCACCATTTTCACCGACAACATTAGTCTCTACACGGAAGCCTGTCTTAGCTTTTTTGAGGACATAGTCTAGTTCTTCATCTTGAGAAAGATTTTTACCAGCCAAGTGATCTTTTAAGAAGATATAGTTATCGTTCAAGTGCAATTGAAGATCGTTCATCTTGTAGTAGGCCATGTTGAGCATGATATCTACAAGCGTATCATAAGGAATAAACTTACGACCTGTATCTAGCATAAAGCCACGGTGACTAAAGCTTGGGTAATCACGGATTTCTCCGTTTTGCAAATCATTTTCTCCCAACTGAAGGAGGGTACGAGTTGCATAGAAAGCACCTGTATTAGTCGCTGCTTCTACAGTAATAACTCCATCTTTAATGGTGATACCATAGCCTTCTTTGCCATAACCCTTGTCTTCAACCTTTTTAAACTCAATACGATTTTGCGCTTCTTGACTACCGGTTGCGACTTCCAAACCACGATTTTCAAGGTCAGTTTGGTAGAACTTAGCTTCCTTGTCAAATCCTGAATTTCCAACTGAAATGACAGTTTCAGAAGTAATAGAAGTTTTACCCTCAGTTCCGTACCATTGTTGAACAGCTGGAGCAACTGCAGGTTTGGTTCCGACACCTTCATCTGCATGCAAACCTTTAATAACTACTTCAAATTCTTTTGTGAAGGTATGGTTATCATTCGTTTGTTGAATCATCACTTTGACATGTTGTTCTGTCAGCGGCGTGTAGATTTTATTATTTAGGTCGATAACACCTTGCTTGTTGCTTCCGATCAAGCTAACTTGACCAGGTAATTTAGGCAATACAAGTGATTTTCCGTCTTCAGCAACCGCTATTTCTGTAACTTGACGAATATCTGTTGGTTTGCTGGTGTCTGGAATGTTTGAGTAGGCACGAATTTCTTGAATACCCACATTTTTCCATTGCATCGTACCGGCTTGATAATCTGTAATTTCAAGTTTAAGATACTTAGCTTGAACGGCTTCTTTTAAGTCAACTTTTTCATCTAGAACCGGAGTTCCTGTCCGTTGATGAGCCAACTTCCATTCTCCAGGACCTGATCCATTGACTTCGTCTTGACCTGCATAATAGAGATTCCAAGATTTGATGTTTGGATCATTTTGCTCGCCACGAACACGACGATCCCAATCGATTTCCACATGCTTGATTAAGGTTGTCTTTTCAAGCTTAAATTCGATTGTTGGTTTCACAACATCACGGTCAGTTGCCCAACGAGTATCTGGATTTCCATCAATCGCCTTCTCAGCTGTAAATGGTGTGTTGGCTTCATGGTTTGATGCTGTCGCAGTAGCCTTTTCCAAATGATTGACATCTGGAGTTTCAACCAAATCTTTAGTCACTGGCTTTTCTGCTGGTTTAGCTACTGGTGCTGCTTCTTCTTTTGGAGTTTCTGCTGGTTTTGGTGTTGCTTCTTCCTTAGGAACTGGAGTTTCTGCTGGTTTTGGAGATACTTCTCCAGTATTTTCAGGCTGAGCTTCCGCATCAGTCGGATTCGTTTCAGCAGGATTAGTTGGTTTTGCTGATTCAGCTTTTTCAATAGCTGCTGCTATATCCGCTGGTAACTTATCTAGGGGCTGAACCTGTGTTACCGTGCCTTCTGTCTCTGCAGGCCCTTCTGTTTCTGCTGCTTGAACCATACCAGCACCAAAAATGCTTGCACCAATCATGACAGAAGCCGCGCCCATTGCAAACTTACGTATACTGTAATGACACCGTCTCTCAAAAAAATGTTTTCCCATTTTCTTTATTTCCTTTCCCACGCTTAAATTGGGTAAGCGTTATCATTTCCCTTTTAAAAAGGGAGGACCAAGAGGTCCTCTCTAGGTGTTTGGTTTTCTCCATTACAATAAGTTAGGAGTTTGAGTTTTCATAGTATAAAACTCTATTATATTTTAATCTTCTTTTCTTTTTTGAAGAAATAGAGCAGACATTGCTAATGTAAGACCAGCTAGGAAGAGGTGTTCAGCTGTGCCTTCACCAGTTTCAGGGAGTTTAGACTCAGCCGCTTCTTTTTGTGCTGCCTGCATCTCTGGTTTCGCAGCAAGAGCTGGTTTTTGATCAAGTTTTTCTGCAACTGGACTTGTCTGATTGTCTCCTGCAGCTAATGTTTCTTTATACTCAGGAACATCATTCTTAGCAGCTTCAACCCAATTAACTCCACCCTTGAACTCTGGGAGCTCATTCTTATCTGCTTCAACTGCGTTAACGCCACCCTTGAACTCTGGGAGCTCATTCTTATCTGCTTCAACTGCGTTAACGCCACCCTTGAATTCTGGGAGCTCATTCTTGTCCGCTTCAACCCAATTAACGCCACCCTTGAATTCTGGGATTTCATAAACAGCCGCTTCTGCAGCATTAACGCCACCTGTAAATTCAGGAATTTCAACTACTGGTGGTTGCTGTTCTCCCTTACTTGTTAGTACTTCAGGTTCTGGAGTTGGCTCTGGATCTGGGGTTGGTTTTGGATCTGGAGTTGGTTTCGGATCTGGAGTTGGTTCTGGAT
>NZ_CAXOQQ010000015.1:0-2963 GCF_964211575.1 Streptococcus sp. oral taxon 061
TCATCCACGGTATCCGAATACCCTTCTGATACTACTCTCTTGATCAAGAGATTGCTTAAAAACAAGGGGGAGGTGTCAAAGCGTAATCCAAATGGATAGCCATGACCAATGTAGTCCACATAATGACCATTTGCCAAATCAACTCGACGACCTGAAAGAACTACAAAAAAGTCCATCTGTTCGCTTGTACTCCTTGTTCCTATCTCTAAATCTACTTTTTCTATATGTTATTTAACTTTAAGTGAGGATATTTAATATTTTTTTGTTCCTTCTCAAAAAGCTGTTGAGCGCTTTTTTCTTGGTCATCAATATACCCCTCAAACCAAACTTTACTTATATCTTCTTTGTTAAAAAAATAACATTGATTATCCGTATTTCCATTTGGATATAAACATGCCGAATAATCGAAATAACCAATTGTCCCTTGATTATTATAGAGTGGAAAACGAGATAAAATCATTAACTTCACTTCTCCGTTATGAAGTTGAATCACACTTCCGATTGGCAATATTTTATCATTCATTATTAACTCTCCTTATTACTTAATTCTTTGTATAACTGTCTCAATATCATGCTGCGTTTAATCAATTTGGTATTTAAAATAGTGTATACAATAAAATATGATGATAAAGTTAATACAAGACTAATATAATTACCTGAACTTATGAAAATTGCAGCAGTCACTATGCCTATGAGCAAAAAACAGATTATCGTTATATATAATATTAAAACATTCCTTTTTTCTTGCTTTAAAAAGTTTTGATAGTTTCTTAAATCAATTTGAAATTCTTCTAACTCAATGACACGATTTAAAACATAATAAAGTAATAAGCTACTACCAATACTAATGATAATATAAGCAAGGACCAAAGACAGCAACCGAAAATCTGTTGGTACTTCCCCATTTTTACTTATACTTCTTAAAACAATATATAAAACAAGAGCAATTGAACTGTAACCAGTAATAGCAGTTGCTCCATTGATTTTATCCTTTATTGAATATAACAGTTGATGATTTTCATTGCTATAGTAGACAGATTTTCCCTGATATATACCTAGGACAATGAAACTCTTAGTTTTACTTTTCAAAATTTCCTTTCTAAATTATAAGTTTTATACAGTTCATTTATGATTTTTCCTCTTTGGAATATCTTATTATAAAAAAACATAAAATATATAGTCATAAATAAAACTGAAACAACTCCCCATGAAATATTGCCATATGTGATAAAGAGGTATGCAAAGAATATTATAATTAGTGGTAATATGATAAGAGATAAATAGGTAAAAAAGACATTCTTTCGCTCTCTTAACACGAAGTCTCTCATTGCTTTTTCCTCTAATTGAAGTTTTTCAACTTTCCTCTCACGATGGTACGTAACATAACAAACAACAAAGGCTATTATAAAGGAAATCAGGATTCCTATCATTAAAAATTGATATCTTCCCAGAATGGTTAAATAGTATTTGGAATTAACTTTTCCAATTACGACATAAATAATCATGACCATGCTACTGCCAGCAGTTTCCAAAAAAGAAGTCTTCTTTCTTACTATGTATAAACTAGAATCTTTTTTATCAAAATAAACTGGATTTTTATCAATTGTTCCTATCGGAACCATATTTTTTAAATATTTTTTCATGAATCCTTTTCCTTAGTGGAATATTTTTTGTCTAACATATGAACCACTTTAAATCTCTGTATTGGTTTCGTGTTTAATAACAATAGGGGGAACATAAAAAATAAAATGGCTAAAAACAAAAACAAAAAATTAGAAGTCAATAAATAAACTATAGAAAAAAGCACTGGAAAAAGAAATGCCAATAATATAATTAGATGGCTCTTAACTATATTTTTCTTCTCATTTTTAAGAAAAGTTATCATATCAATATTCGAAAGCACAAAAGGACTAATAACTAATTCTTCATTCAAAGCTGGTTTATAGAGGAGTTTTGAGACAATGATCATTAGAAAAAAACCAAAAATCAAGGGCCAAAACCCACTGAACACCTGAACTTTTGTTATTTCTCTTACAAGAACAGAAAGAATAAGTGCTGCTCCTGTCGAGAAAGCGACAGGAGACACTTTAAACTTCGTTTTAGAATGACCTAAGAACATCTTGCCTGTTTTCTTATCAAAAAAAACTGTTTCCCCTTCAAAATTACCAATTCCTACAAATTCAACGTCCTTTAACTTTATAATTTGATTTTTGTCCAAGAGAATCTCCTATCACTGAAATACAGTTCCAATACCACTGAAAAAGTCAGATACTGCATTACCAACACCATCCATAACTTCCTTACCTGATTTCACTACATCATTTGTTATTTTTGTGACTTCCTTTCCAACAGTGTTATCATAAATCATATCAAATACAGCATTACCTGCAATTGATAAACCTACTCCTATTATAAACCCTGCAGCAGCTCCAACAATACCACCTGCAGCAGTTCCTGCAATAGGTATAACACTACCAATAGTAGCTCCAATTGCTGCTCCTGTATTCATACCAATGGTCATAGCACCGGTAGATATTGCTGCATGGGCCCCGCTCTTAATAACTGCGTTCGGAACATTTTCACCAGCTGAAACTTGTGTAGTGAAATCAATTGCAGGACCAATAAATGCCATAGCCCTACCTATTTCAGGACCAGACTTGGCAAAAGTTTCAATTCCTTCACTCAAACTTCTAATGACTCCTGAAGAGGAATTACTAATACCATCAAGTACATTGGGCGAAATTAACCCATTAGTACCTAGGTTAATAAAGTTTCCGAGTGAATCACTTAGTTGATATAAGGTACTAAGTACTCCTCCTAAAACAGTTGGAGTTTTTTCCAATAATTTAACCCAGCCCTTATCTCCAAACACATCAATACCATTCATGATTGACTCACTGGCGAAATTATTTTTTAAATCATTTAAAATTACATCAGAATAGTTTTGATTGTTTAAGTCCACC
>NZ_CAXOQQ010000016.1:0-1808 GCF_964211575.1 Streptococcus sp. oral taxon 061
CTGAGACTCCAACAACAACTGAAAACAAACCAGGACTTCCAAATACTGGTGAGGCTACAAGCCTAATACTTGTATTAGCTGGTGTGGTAATTATGTCAGGAACAGTTGTTATGAAACGTAAATTTACTAAATAATATTAGATAAGTTTCTTTAGAGAGGAGAGAGCATTGCTCTCTCTTTTTTTACTCTTTATATACTAATAATGCATATATATTTTCGATATCGAAATTAAAAAAAACTATTCTTAAAAATAAATTTATACGATTATATGACATAAAAAACATATTTAATATCTAAAAGTAATCTTGATAAATTTTTTTTGTTTATTTGAGTTATAAAAGTAGACATAGGATGTAAATATTGGTATACTGTACTAGTTTTAATAAACTAATAAATTAAAGGAGAAATGAAAATGAATAAGAAAAAACTATCGTTTATCTTTTTCATTATTTGTATATTAACTGTATTTGTTTCACTAAGCTTAACAAATGCTGCTGCTGAAACATCGGCTACTACGTCTAATAGTAAGACTGTTGATACTATTACCTCACTAAGTATTACAAATAAATCAGGAGATAGTCTTGATGGTGATTTGAAGCAATGGGTTACGTTTAGACTTAATGCAAATTATGATTTAAAAAATAAAAACGTTAAAGCTGGCGATACAACTACAGTTGATTTATCAGATTTTCTATATATAGAATCCCAAAACTTTGAAATTCGTGATGAGAAAACAAATGAAGTTATCGCAAATGGTCAGATTGATGAAACAAAAAAACATATCGTCTTAACCTATACTGATTATGTTGAAAAACACTCTGATACTAAAGGTTCTTTCTTTGTCTATACTCGAGTAGATTTCCAAAAACACCCTGAAGAAGGAGAAATCCCTGTCGAGGTAACGATTAATGGGAAAACACAAGTAGTTGGAAATGTTAACTTTACTGGTGTTGGAGATGGAAACCCTGAATTATTTTCTAAAACAGGATGGGTAAGTAGTGAAGATCAAAAGACACTCTCTTACACCATTTCAATCAATCGTACTAAAGAAAGTCTTCAAGATGCTACAGTAGAAGACACATTGAAGTTTTCGAATGCATCTTATATTAAAGATAGTATTCGTATTATCAAAGGTAAATTTGACTATGTTAAAGGTCTTTGGGAATTTACAGATACAACTGATGTAACTGATCAACATACTGTTACCGTCAGCGGAGATGGACAATCATTTGTCGTACAACTTGGTGACATCACAGAGTCAGATCAATATCGAATTGAATATAAAGTTCAAACAAATTATTCACCAGCAGATGGAGAGGTATTAAATAATGATGCTGTGTTAAAAGGCAAAGGAAAGGCTGTTAAACATGTTGAGCAATCCACTGTCGTTCAAGTAGCAGGTGGTTCTGGTATTGGTTATGTCTTTACAATTAACATTAAAAAAGTTGATGAAGCAAATCAACCATTACCAGGTGCGAAATTTAAAGTAGTTCGCCCAGCAAATAATCAAGTCATTGGTGAATATGTAACTGATGCTGACGGGATAATCACTGTAAAAGGTCTTCTAAAAGACAAATATATCCTGACGGAAACAGAAGCACCAAAAGGCTATGTTATTAATTCTGAAGATACAGAAGTAGATGTTACGGACTTTGGAGAAGACCAGTCAGTTACAAAGACTATTGTGAATTCAAAAGAACAAACGACAACAACAGAAGCTCCAACAACAACAGAAGCTCCAACAACGACAGAAGCTCCAACAACGACAGAAGCTCCAACAACAACAGAAGCTCCAACAACGACTGAAG
>NZ_CAXOQQ010000017.1:0-1777 GCF_964211575.1 Streptococcus sp. oral taxon 061
GATGGTTCAACAACTAAGACAGTTGAAGGTGTTGGTACTTACACAGTAGCACCAGACGGAACAGTAACATTTGTTCCTGAAAAATCATTTGTTGGTAAAGCTCCATCAGTTACAGTTGTTCGTGAAGATATGAACGGAACGAAAGCTTCTTCAACATACACACCAACAGTAACACCAGTAACACCAACAGCTGAAGATGCTACTTCAACTGATAAGCAAGGTCAAACACAATCTGGTAAACCAACATTCACACCAGGTAACTCAAACGTACCAATGGATGATGCTGTTCCAGCAACATTTGAAGATGGTTCAACAACTAAGACTATCCCAGGTGAAGGAACATACACAGTAGCACCAGATGGCACTGTAACATTCGTACCAGAAAAATCATTCACAGGTACAGGCACAGGCGTGACTGTTAAACGTGTAGATAAGAACGGTACACCGGTAACAGCTAAGTACACACCAACTGTAACACCAGTAACACCAACAGCAACACCAGCTGAATCAGTTGCACCTCAAGGTGTGGTTCAAACTGGTACAGTAACCTTCACAGAAGGTGATCCAGTTGCACCAATCGACAAGGATACCATTACTCTTCTTGACGAAAATGGTCAACCAGCAGCTTCAGTAGATGCTAAGTCACCAGAAGGTAAAGTAATCGGTACCTTCACAGTTGATAAAGAAACAGGTGTTGTAACATTCACACCAACTGACAAGTCATACTCAGGTGATGTTGTTCCAGTCAAGGTTCAAGCTAAAGATGCTAACGGTACTGCTGTAGAAACAACTTACACACCTAAGATTACTCCAGTAGTTCCAACAGGTGAAGATGTTACATCAACAGATATCCAAGGTAAGACACAAACAGGTAAACCTAAGTTTACAGAAGGTGATCCAAGTGTACCAATGGATGACGATGTTCCAGCAACATTTGAAGATGGTTCAACAACTAAGACTATCCCAGGTGAAGGAACATACACAGTAGCACCAGACGGAACTGTTACATTCGTACCAGAAAAATCATTCACAGGTACAGGCACAGGCGTGACTGTTAAACGTGTAGATAAGAATGGTACACCAGTAACAGCTAAGTACACACCAACTGTTACACCTATCACACCAACAGCAGAACCAGTAACATCAACAGATATTCAAGGTCAAACACAAACAGGCAAACCAACATTCACACCAGGTAACTCAGACGTACCGATGGATGATGATACACCTGCAACCTTCGAAGATGGTTCAACAACTAAGACTATCCCAGGTGAAGGAACATACACAGTAGCACCAGATGGAACTGTAACATTCGTACCAGAAAAATCATTCACAGGAACAGGAACAGGCGTGACTGTTAAACGTGTAGATAAGAATGGTACACCAGTAACAGCTAAGTACACACCAACTGTTACACCAGTAACACCAACAGCAGAACCAGCTACAACTATTGGACCAAAAGGTAAAGAACAGTCTGGTAAACCAACATTCAAGGAAGGCGATAGCCGTGTTCCAATGAATGATGACGTTCCAGCAACATTTGACGATGGTTCAACAACTAAGACTATTCCAGGTGTTGGTACTTACACAGTAGCACCAGACGGAACAGTAACCTTCAAACCAGAACCTGAATTTACAGGAACAGCTCCATCAGTTACAGTTGTTCGTGAAGATATGAACGGAACAAAAGCTTCTGCAACATACACACCAACAGTAACACCAGTTACTACGTTTGTAGATAAAGAAGGTAAAGCAATTCCAGGATATCCAACGGAAG
>NZ_CAXOQQ010000018.1:0-1728 GCF_964211575.1 Streptococcus sp. oral taxon 061
GTTGTAGTAGGAGCTTCTGTCGTTGTAGGAGCTTCTGTCGTTGTAGGAGCTTCTGTCGTTGTAGGAGCTTCTGTTGTAGTAGGCGCTTCTGTTGTAGTAGGAGCTTCTGTTGTAGTAGGAGCTTCTGTTGTTGTAGTTGTTGGTGTTGAGGTATTATCGCCATCTACACCACCGTTTGCATTGATGTTCGCAACAGACGCGTTTACTTCTTTAGCTATAACCGCAGTTTCACCTTTTACTTGGTACCAAACTTTCGTGTTGTTCTTGAAGTGTTTCTGAGCATCGATTTCTACTTTTGTACGATAGAAAATAAGAACGCCGGTCTTGTTGATAAGGTCTTTAGGAATCGTAACTACAAATTTTCCTGAAGCATCCACTGTAAATGTTGATCCAGGGAACGCTGCTTTGAAATCTTCAATCGCTGTAGCGCCAGAATAGTAGCCAGGTTTGTTTCCTGTTGTTGTAATTTTAAAGCTGTCTGGCACTAATTTGTGTCCGCCTTGAACTTCGTCTTCGACACGAACGTCGCCGTCCACTTCTAAGTTCATTGCATTGATGGTTAATACCCAAAGAATGTGTTCAGGATCGTCAGCGTGCATATCACCTGCTTTGAGATAGAATGGAGCGCTATTAACACCAGTAGCCATTTTTTTAACGTTTAAATCTACGGTCTTAACTCCACTGATAATAGTAAATTTACCAACATGTTCTTTATCAGTTGCTGTATTGTTATGACCTTCAATCTCAAATTCCCCCCAACCACGGATGTTTTGAAGGTTTCTGATAGCTTCATTAAAAGTAACAGTTGCAGATCCATCAGTAATGACCATGTCTCCAACGTAAGTTCCATCAATACTTAGTGGAATTGTCTTTTTAAAACCAACCCCAAAGACTGTCCCAGAACTAGTCCAATTAACTTTTAATGTATCACCTGGTTGAATTTTTTGTGCGTGCTCGTCAAATGTAAACTTAACGGTTGTTTGTCCGCCATCGGTGATTTCATTTGATGAGACAGTCAGTGAACTAATATTGTTACTGACGTCTCCTGCTTTTACCACATCAGATCGCGAAAATACTATGATTAATAATGGTAAAAATACAAGAAAGAAGACTTTTGCAAGCCTACTTAGATTATTTTTTCTCATTTTCTTCTCCTATTTGTCTCCAAATTCTACACTTATTTGTATATTAAAATCTAAACCTACAAATATATGAATAATATTATAGGTTGCTTTTCCAAGACAACACTAATTTAAATGCACCTCCCACTAGTCAATAATAAAAAAACATCCTATAAAGTGAATTGTATCACAAATAAATAAAATTTCAAGTATTTAAATGTTTTAAGTGTAAAATTATACTTGTTCAACAGAAAAAAATTATTCATTCATTGAAGAACTGAAAAAGGGCTATTATTTGAAATAGCCCTTTTAAATAATTAATCGACCTTTAACCTTATTTCTTTTCATTTTTGCGTAAAAAAGCAATGGCAGCGATAGATGAAATTAGAGTTACAAATCCAATGATAGTAACTAATGACCCTTTACCTTCTCCGGTTTTAGGAAGTCCAGGTTTTTCTTCGGTTGTAGTTACTGTAGTAGGCGTAGGCGCTTCAGTAGTGGTTACTGAAGTAGTAGGTGCTTCAGTAGTGGTTACTGAAGTAGTAGGTGCTTCAGTAGTGGTTACTGAAGTAGTAGGTGCTTCAGTAGTGGTTACTGAAGTAGTAGG
>NZ_CAXOQQ010000021.1:0-1156 GCF_964211575.1 Streptococcus sp. oral taxon 061
CTCGTATTCAAAATAGTCTTTGTACCTAGCAGTATCCTGAGTACGGCGGGACACGTGAAATCCCGTCGGAATCTGGGAGGACCATCTCCCAACCCTAAATACTCCCTAGTGACCGATAGTGAACCAGTACCGTGAGGGAAAGGTGAAAAGCACCCCGGGAGGGGAGTGAAATAGAACCTGAAACCGTGTGCCTACAACAAGTTCGAGCCCGTTAATGGGTGAGAGCGTGCCTTTTGTAGAATGAACCGGCGAGTTACGATATGATGCGAGGTTAAGTTGAAGAGACGGAGCCGTAGGGAAACCGAGTCTGAATAGGGCGCATTAGTATCATGTCGTAGACCCGAAACCATGTGACCTACCCATGAGCAGGTTGAAGGTGCGGTAAGACGCACTGGAGGACCGAACCAGGGCACGTTGAAAAGTGCTTGGATGACTTGTGGGTAGCGGAGAAATTCCAAACGAACTTGGAGATAGCTGGTTCTCTCCGAAATAGCTTTAGGGCTAGCGTCGACATCAAGATTCTTGGAGGTAGAGCACTGTTTGGGTGAGGGGTCCATCCCGGATTACCAATCTCAGATAAACTCCGAATGCCAATGAATTATGGTCGGCAGTCAGACTGCGAGTGCTAAGATCCGTAGTCGAAAGGGAAACAGCCCAGACCACCAGCTAAGGTCCCAAAATAATTGTTAAGTGGAAAAGGATGTGGGGTTGCACAGACAACTAGGATGTTAGCTTAGAAGCAGCTATTCATTCAAAGAGTGCGTAATAGCTCACTAGTCGAGTGACCCTGCGCCGAAAATGTACCGGGGCTAAAACAATTTACCGAAGCTGTGGATACCTTTATAGGTATGGTAGGAGAGCGTTCTATGTGTGGAGAAGGTGTACCGTGAGGAGCGCTGGAACGCATAGAAGTGAGAATGCCGGTATGAGTAGCGAAAGACAGGTGAGAATCCTGTCCACCGTAAGACTAAGGTTTCCAGGGGAAGGCTCGTCCGCCCTGGGTTAGTCGGGACCTAAGGAGAGACCGAAAGGTGTATCCGATGGACAACAGGTTGATATTCCTGTACTAGAGTATGTAGTGATGGAGGGACGCAGTAGGCTAACTAAAGCAGACGATTGGAAGTGTCTGTCTAAGCAGTGAGGTGTGAATTGAGTT
>NZ_CAXOQQ010000022.1:0-770 GCF_964211575.1 Streptococcus sp. oral taxon 061
CGTAAGGACTATCTAGACGCAGGGTTGATTTCCAGTGTTTACGCAGAGGAGGAAGTGAATGAAGATTGATGTATCCGAAGTTCGAGTTCAAAAAGAGTTGTTAGTTATTTCGGTAAATAGTATCAAGGAGCAGCTATCTGTTTCGAGAAGCCGTCTATCAGAGGTTGTTTCAACCGATAGCCTCAAAGGGGCAGTGAAGGATGCCATTAACCAGAAGGTGACCAACTATCAGATACCACTGGTTGACAACTATGTCAATGCCCTAGATAGCATTGTCAGTCGCTATGATGGACTTGTGAAGCTCTTTCAAGACACGGTGTCAGAGACTGACAACAATGCTATTATTAAGACAGAATACCTAGAACGCATCAAGCAACGGATGAAAGACCCGATCGAGGGATTAAAGAGTAGTTCCAGTAAGACACAAAATATCTATGCAGGGATAAGTGATATCCTAACGTTAACGAATCCTAGCTTGGATAGTGTGAATACGAGCTATAATCAAGCAGTCAAGAGTTTAGATGATACCATAAAGAACATGGGGGCTTTTAATAGTGTTCTTCTAAAAACAGATACCTTTGACCTTATCGATATGCAAAATAGTGAAATCGCTACACTATCAGGTTATGCCCCTCTTCCATATGGAGACCGTGTATCGAGAAATTATTATAATCGAACTCAGTTTAAAAATTCAGTTTCAGAGATTCACACAGCAATCCATAGCAACTCCAAAGCTGTGAAGTACCAAAATGCTCTCGCAAAACAGCTTG
>NZ_CAXOQQ010000023.1:0-595 GCF_964211575.1 Streptococcus sp. oral taxon 061
GAACCTCTAACCGCCTGATTCGTAGTCAGGTACTCTATCCAGTTGAGCTAAGGGTGCTCTTCAATATATGCCGAGGACCGGAATCGAACCGGTACGATCGTTACCAATCGCAGGATTTTAAGTCCTGTGCGTCTGCCAGTTCCGCCACCCCGGCCTCTATAAGCGAACGACGGGATTCGAACCCGCGACCCCCACCTTGGCAAGGTGGTGTTCTACCACTGAACTACGTTCGCATCGACTCTGGTTTATATTAAAAAAAATGCCGGCTACATGACTTGAACACGCGACCCTCTGATTACAAATCAGATGCTCTACCAACTGAGCTAAGCCGGCTGATTTCTATTATGCGGGTTAAGGGACTTGAACCCCCACGCCGTTAAGCGCCAGATCCTAAATCTGGTGCGTCTGCCAATTCCGCCAAACCCGCAAATATGACCCGTACTGGGCTCGAACCAGTGACCCATTGATTAAAAGTCAATTGCTCTACCAACTGAGCTAACGAGTCAAATAACTTTCGTTATTACGGTCCCGACGGGAATCGAACCCGCGATCTTCGCCGTGACAGGGCGACGTGATAACCGCTACACTACGGGAC
>NZ_CAXOQQ010000024.1:0-293 GCF_964211575.1 Streptococcus sp. oral taxon 061
GCACGGTGGATGCCTTGGCACTAGGAGCCGAAGAAGGACGTGACAAACGACGATATGCCTTGGGTAGCTGTAAGTAAGCGATGATCCAGGGATTTCCGAATGGGGGAACCCAACAGGTACTACCTGTTACCCATATCTGTTAAGGATATGAGGAGGAAGACGCAGTGAACTGAAACATCTAAGTAGCTGCAGGAAGAGAAAGCAAAAGCGATTGCCTTAGTAGCGGCGAGCGAAACGGCAGGAGGGCAAACCGAAGAGTTTACTCTTCGGGGTTGTAGGACTGCAATGTGGAC
>NZ_CAXOQQ010000025.1:0-291 GCF_964211575.1 Streptococcus sp. oral taxon 061
GATAGATGATTGGGGTGAAGTCGTAACAAGGTAGCCGTATCGGAAGGTGCGGCTGGATCACCTCCTTTCTAAGGATAAGGAATGCACATTGGTCTTGTTTAGTCTTGAGAGGTCTTGTGGGGCCTTAGCTCAGCTGGGAGAGCGCCTGCTTTGCACGCAGGAGGTCAGCGGTTCGATCCCGCTAGGCTCCATTGGTGAGAGATCACCAAGTAATGCACATTGAAAATTGAATATCTATATCAAATAGTAACAAGAAAATAAACCGAAAACGCTGTAGTATTAATAAGAGTT